>CAVPQJ010000006.1:0-420538 GCA_963707525.1 uncultured Actinomycetes bacterium
GTCTGACACCAATGCGCAGTACCGCGCCAACGTCCTGTCGCTGCTCCAACACATCGCCGCGCTCGGCGCGCACCCCGTGCTCTTGCTCCCGGCGAAGATCTACGCGGGCGGCGACGCGCTCGCATGGTGGCAGCAGGTGTCGGCGGTCTCCGAGATCGTGCGCGAGATCTACGTGCCGGCGACGGCGACCTGGAAGCAAGGGCCGATTCTCGGCAACCGCAATCTGCGGAACTCCTACCGCGACGCCGTGACCGATTTGACCTCGATCGGCATTCCCGCGAACAAGGTCGGCTTGATGGTGAGCTTCGCAACGACGAACGGATTCGGCGGTCGAAACGGCCTCGAGCCGGTGTCCGCGTGGTTCCAGGTGGCGAAGTGGCAATCGCTCGCCCTGCAGCAGGTGTCTGCCGAGCTGGGGATTGCCTCCGTCTGGTCGTGGGGGTGGGGACGCTGGAGCGCCGGAGAGCTCGACCCCGAGAAGGGACACGCAGCGTGCGTCTGGCTCTGGGCGCGCTCGCAGTCGCTTTGCGACGCGCCGACGCAGCTCGGCCCCGGCTTCGACACCTCGCTGAACGACGGCCAGCTCAGTCTTCTCCCGCGCTCGGCGCAGTGCCTGATCGGGAAGCGCCAGCTGTCGAACGCCGCGATCCAGCAGCTGCAGCTCCTGACCGGCGACCGGGAGACCGCGTACAGCGCGCTGTTCGAGCGCCTCGTTGAAAGCGATTGGACGCCCGTGCCGACCAAGGTCGTGCTCGACGCCGAGCGCGGCGTGATCCTGCAGAGCTTCGGCGGCTCCCGCGCCGCGTACGTGAACGCACTCAAGGAGGCGAACACGTCGGTACCGGTTGCGCGCGCCATCCTCGGTGACCAGCTCCGTCGCGCACGTGTTCAGGTGACGCTGCCGAGCGGAACGCCGACCGCGTCGCAGATCCAGACGTTCTACGAGTCCTACCCGGATCTGTCGGTGCGGCTCGTCAAGTCGAAGCCGCAGCCGTCGTGGCTCGGCACGAAAACACAGGGCTTCGCCCTCTCCGAGGTCGCCCCCGATCGCGTCTTCACGTTGAAGACCGGTCGCACGACCACGCTGTACACGAGCGACGGCTCGTTCCGCGTCAAGCTGCTCGCCGACGCGCTGCCGCTCGGCGCCGTGCCGCTGAGCAAGGCCACGCCTGCGATCGCCGCCGCGCTCCGTTCGTTCGCCCGGGGCCAGGCCTTCGAGAACTGGACGGTCGCGAAGCAGCGCTACGTGCTCAACAGCGCGATCTGCGCGCGCGACGATCTGCCGCAGCCGAGCGCTGTCGACCTGACGTCGTACCTGCCGTACTTGCGGCTCGGGTAGCCACAAGCGGTGTCAGACACCAAAAGGTGTCTGACACCCACAGGGTGTCTGACACCGCTTTTGAACCGCTACGCGCTCGCGCGCCCGTCCGCCGTCATGCTCTGCCCCTTGCCGGCTTCCTTCGCGCGGTACAGCGCCTCGTCGCTGCGCTCGAAGAACGAGATCGAGTCGTCGTCCGGCTTCAGCTCCGCGACACCGGCTGAGATGTGCAACCGGCCGGCCTGTCCGATCGGGCGGCTGGAGATCGCTCCCTGGAGGCGGCCGAAGAGCTGTTCCGCCTGCTCGATTCCCGACTCCGGGAGGATCACCGCGAACTCGTCGCCGCCGACCCGGCACGGGATGTCGGCAGTGCGAATCACCTCGCGCATGCGCTCAGCCGCCTCGGCGAGCACCGCGTCGCCGGCGAGATGACCGAGGTTGTCGTTCACGTTCTTGAAGTCGTCGAGGTCGAAGACGATCAATCCGAGGCGCCGGTTGTAACGGTGCGCGCGCGCACATTCGCGCGCGAGGGTCTCGTGGAAGTACCGCCTGTTGTGGAGCCCGGTGAGCGCGTCGAGATCGGCGAGCTGCCGTGCCTCGCGGAAGCGCTGGGCGTTCTCGATCGCCGGCGTCGCTCTCTGCGTCAGCTCCTCGAGGCGCCGCACGTCGTCCTCTGCGAATCGCCGGTCGCGGTTTCGCGTGTAGACCGCGAGGTACCCGATCCTGCTGCCGCTGTCCTCGAGCGGGACGGCGAGACCGCCGGCGATCAGGCCCGCTCCGTTCTGGTCTTCCTCCCGATAGCGGTAGTTGACCTCGATCGCACGCGCGCGCGACCCGTCCGGCGGCCCGGCGATCGCTTCGGCCCCGTCCGCCGACAGTCCGTGGGCCGCGATCGTCGGAACTCCTTCCGGGCTTTCGAGGCGGATCAGCGCTGCATCGACCCCCTCCATCCGCGTTCCGGCCTCGAGCGTTCGCGCCAGCACCTCGTCCATGTCGATCGAGCCGGCGATCTCGCCCAGGTACCGGCTTCTCCGGCCCTCGTCCTCGGCTCGCTCGACCGCGCCGGCGAGCTCGGTCGCGAGCTCGTCCATTCGCTTCTCGAGGGTCCGGACGACCGCGCCGACCCGCTCGTCGGCCCGGCGCCCCGACCGCCGGCCCGTAAACGCGAGCAGGACCGCCAGAAGCAGCACGAGGCCGCCGAGGGCCGCAGAGATGATGACCGATAGGTGATTCACCGCATGGGGTCGTGCTGAGAGGGCGGAGTATGGTCCCACGACGCGCGCAAAGCTACGCTTCGCGCGGCCAGGATTTCGCTCAGTACAACGGTTTGACGGCCATATTTGGCTCCGCTACCATGCTCGAGGCCGGTTGGGCGGGGGCTGCGCCTCCACCAGCCGTCTTTTTACGACTTCAAACAGGAGCAGACGCACCAGTGCCGACTGTCAATCAGCTTGTCCGCAAGGGTCGGAAGCCGCCGGTTTCCAAGAACAAGACCCCTGCGCTCGGTGGGTCCCCGCAGAAGCGGGGCGTCTGCACGCGCGTCTACACGACCACCCCGAAAAAGCCGAATTCGGCGCTCCGGAAAGTCGCCCGCGTCCGCCTGACGAACGCGATGGAGATCGGCGCCTACATTCCCGGCGAGGGCCACAACCTCCAGGAGCATTCCGTGGTGCTCGTGCGCGGCGGCCGCGTCAAGGATCTGCCGGGCTTCCGCTACAAGATCATCCGCGCTGCCCTCGACACGGGCGGCGTCGCCGATCGCAAGCAGGCGCGCTCGAAGTACGGCGCCAAGAAGGGCTCCAACTAATGCCGCGCCGAGGAGAGGTCCAGGCCCGCGTGGCCGTGGCGGATGCCGTCTATGCGTCGCCGCTCGTGACCCAGGTGATCAACAAGGTCATGCTCGACGGCAAGAAGTCGATCGCCGAGTCGATCGTCTACGAGGCGCTCGAGCAGGTCGGGACGAAGACCGGCCGGCCGCCGATCGAGGTGCTCGAGCAGGCCGTGAAGACGGTCACGCCCGTCCTCGAGGTCAAGGGACGCCGCGTCGGCGGAGCGAACTACCAGGTTCCGGTGGAGGTTCCGCAGCGCCGGGCCCGCACGCTTGCCGTGCGCTGGCTCGTGACGTTCGCGCGCGAGCGCCGGGAGAAGGGCATGAGCGTCAAGCTCGCCAACGAGATCATGGACGCGCTGAACCAGCAGGGCGGGGCGTTCAAGCGCAAGGACGACGTCTACCGGATGGCGCAGGCCAACAAGGCTTTCGCGCACTACCGCTGGTAGACCCGAAGGAGAACTGAGACTTTGAGCACCAAGGAGAAAAACGAGACTGCGGTCGCCCTCGACCGCGTTCGGAACATCGGGATCATGGCCCACATCGATGCGGGCAAGACGACGACGACCGAGCGGATCCTCTACTACACCGGCCGCACCCACAAGATGGGTGAGGTCCACGAGGGCGCCGCGACGATGGACTGGATGGCGCAGGAGCAGGAGCGCGGCATCACGATCACGTCGGCTGCGACGACCGCGTTCTGGCGCGATTTTCGGATCAACATCATCGATACGCCCGGGCACGTGGACTTTACGGTCGAGGTGGAGCGCAGCCTGCGCGTCCTCGACGGCGCGGTGGCCGTCTTCGACTCGGTCGCCGGCGTCCAGCCGCAGTCCGAGACCGTCTGGCGCCAGGCCGACAAGTACAAGGTGCCGCGCATCGCGTTCATCAACAAGATGGACCGCACCGGCGCGAACTTCTTCGCCGCCGTGCAGTCGATGCGCGACCGTCTCGGCGCGAACCCGATCCCGGTGCAGATCCCGATCGGCGCCGAAGACAACTTCCTCGGCGTCGTCGATCTCGTCGAGATGCAGGCGATCACCTACAAGGACGATCTCGGCCAGGAGGTCGAGGTCGGCGAGATTCCGGCCGAGCTCAAAGAGCAGGCGCACGAGTACCACCACCAGTTGATCGATGCGATCTCGCACTTCGACGACGAGGTGCTCGAGGCGTACATCGAGGACGAGTCCTCGGTGACCGCCGACCAGATCCGCCGCGCGGTGCGCGTCGGCACGATCTCGTCCGAGATCACGCCGGTGCTGCTCGGCTCTGCCTTCAAGAACAAGGGCGTGCAGCCGCTGCTCGACGCGGTCATCGACTACCTGCCGAGCCCGCTCGACGTGCCGCCGATGATCGGCCTCGACCCGAAGACGGGCGCGGACGTGGAGCGCCTGCCTTCCCCGGACCAGCCGTTCTCGGCTCTCGCTTTCAAGGTCATGTCCGACCCGTACGTCGGCAAGTTGACGTATTTCCGGGTCTACTCCGGCAAGATCAAGGCCGGCGACCGCGTCCTCAACACGACGACCGGCAAGACCGAGCGCGTCAGCCGCATCCTCCAGATGCACGCGAACCACCGCGAGGAGCGCGAGGAGATCATGGCCGGCGAGATCGCCGCCGGCGTCGGCCTGAAGGCCACGACGACGGGCGACACGCTCGCCGCCGAGAACGCGCCGATCGTGCTCGAGTCGATGACGTTCCCGGAGCCGGTGATCTCGGTCGCCGTCGAGCCGAAGTCGAAGGCCGACCAGGACAAGCTGGGCTCCGGGCTCGCACGCCTCTCCGAGGAGGACCCGACCTTCCGCGTCTCATCCGACGAAGAGACGGGACAGACCCTGATCGCCGGCATGGGCGAGCTGCACCTCGAGATCATCGTCGACCGTCTCAAGCGCGAGTTCAACGTCGACGCGAACGTCGGCCGTCCTCAGGTCGCTTACCGCGAGACCGCGGGCAAGCCCGTCGAGAACATTCGCGAGAAGTTCGTGCGCCAGACGGGCGGCTCGGGCCAGTACGCCGACGTCGTGATCAACCTCGCCCCGCAGGCGCCGGGCGACGGCTACGAGTTCTCGGATCGGATCACCGGCGGCAAGATCCCGAAGGAGTACATCCCCGCGGTCGACGCCGGCATCAAGGAAGCGATGAACTCGGGCGTCCTCGCGGGCTATCCGATCGTCGATGTCAAGGTCGAGCTCACCGACGGGTCGTACCACGAGGTCGACTCGAGCGAGCGCGCCTTCAAGATCGCGGGCTCGATCGCGTTCAAGGAGGCCATGAAGCGCTCGAAGCCGAAGCTGCTCGAGCCCGTGATGGCCGTCGAGGTGATCACGCCCGAGGACTACCTCGGTGACGTGATGGGGAACCTCAACGGGCGGCGCGGCCGCATCGAGTCGATGGAGCCTCTGGGCAATGCCCAGGTCATCAAGGCGAGCGTCCCGCTGTCGGAGATGTTCGGGTACGCAACCGACCTGCGTTCGATGTCGCAGGGCCGGGCCGAATTCACCATGCAGTTCGACCGGTACGAAGAAGTGCCACCGTCAATCGCGAGCGAGATCGTTGACGCTCGGGTCTAACTCGGAAACCGAAGGAGAGCAGGGAGCCACCTATGGCCAAGCAAAAATTTGAGCGGACGAAGCCGCACGTCAATGTCGGCACCATCGGTCACATCGACCACGGCAAGACGACGCTGACCGCTGCGATCACGAAGGTGCTCGCCGAGAAGAGCGGCGGCGTGGCCGTCGCGTTCGACGAGATCGACAAGGCGCCGGAGGAGCGGCAGCGCGGCATCACGATCAACACCGCGCATGTCGAGTACGAGACGGAGAACCGTCACTACGCGCACGTCGACTGCCCTGGGCACGCCGACTACATCAAGAACATGATCACGGGCGCCGCCCAGATGGACGGCGCGATCCTCGTGGTCTCGGCAGCCGACGGTCCGATGCCGCAGACGAAGGAGCACATCCTCCTGGCTCGCCAGGTCGAGGTGCCCGCGATCGTCGTGGCGCTGAACAAGGCCGACATGGTCGACGACCCCGAGCTGCTCGAGCTCGTCGAGATGGAGGTCCGCGAGGAGCTCTCCAAGCGCGACTACCCCGGCGACGACATCCCGGTCGTGCACGTCTCGGCGCTGAAGGCGCTCGAGGGCGACGCAGAGTGGACCGCGAAGATCCTCGAGCTGATGGAAGCCGTCGACACGTACATCCCGGAGCCGGTGCGCGACGTCGACAAGCCGTTCCTGATGCCGATCGAGGACGTCTTCACGATCACCGGCCGCGGCACCGTTGTGACCGGCCGCATCGAGCAGGGCAAGATCGAGAGCGGTAACGAGGTCGAGATCGTGGGCATCCGCCCCGAGGTCTCGAAGACCGTCGTCACCGGGCTCGAGATGTTCCAGAAGACGCTCGACTACGCGCAGGCCGGCGACAATGCCGGTGCGCTGCTGCGCGGCACGAAGCGCGAGGACGTGGAGCGCGGGCAGGTTCTCTGCAAGCCCGGCTCGATCACGCCGCACACGCACTTCAAGGCCGAGGTGTACGTTCTCTCGAAGGACGAGGGCGGCCGCCACACGCCGTTCTTCAACAACTATCGCCCGCAGTTCTACTTCCGTACGACGGACGTGACCGGTGCGATCAAGCTCCCGGAGGGCCAGGAGATGGTCATGCCGGGCGACAACACGAACATGGAGATCGAGCTGATCCAGCCGGTCGCCATGGACCAGGGACTTCGCTTCGCGATCCGCGAAGGCGGCCGCACCGTCGGTGCGGGCGTCGTCACCGAGATCGTCAAGTAGAGACCAGGAGGCGCCGGTGCCACAGCAGAAAATCAGAATCCGCCTGAAGGGCTACGACCACCAGCAGGTGGACAAGTCTGCGCGCGACATCGTGGACACAGCCCAGCGCACCGGCGCCACCATCACCGGTCCCGTGCCCCTGCCGACGGAGAAGAACGTCTACTGCGTGATCCGCAGTCCGTTCAAGGACAAGGACTCGCGGGAGCACTTCGAGGTCCGCACGCACAAGCGGCTGATCGACATCCATTCGCCCACGCCGAAGACGGTCGACTCGCTCATGCGGCTCGACCTCCCGGCCGGCGTCGACATCGAGATCAAGCTCTAGCGATGAAGGGGATCGTCGGGAAGAAGCTCGGGATGACGCAGCTCTTCGACGAGGAGAGCGGCTCCGTGACGTCGGTCACGGTGATCGAGGCCGGCCCGTGCCCGGTCGTTGCCGTGCGCACGCCCGACGCCGACGGCTACGAGGCCGTGCAGCTCGCGTACGAGTCGGTCGCCGACCGCAAGATCTCGAAAGCGGAGCGCGGCCACCTCGCGAAGAACGGCGTCGACGGCGCGTTCCGTCATCTCGTCGAGTTCCGCGGCCACTTCTCGGACGCGGTGCAGGGCGAGAACGTCACGGTCGAGATCTTCCAGCCGGGCGACAAGGTGAAGGTCGCGGGCATCGGGATCGGCAAGGGGTTCCAGGGCACGATCAAGCGCCACCGATTCCACCGCGGACCGGTCAGTCACGGCTCGCACAACGTGCGCAAGCCGGGCTCGATCGGCGCGAGCGCAACGCCCTCGCGCGTGTTCAAGGGCATGAAGATGGCCGGCCGCATGGGCGGCAAGCGCGTCACGCAGACCGGCCTGACCGTTCACTCCATCGACGTCGAGCGCAATCTGCTGCTCGTCAAGGGCGCGGTTCCCGGCCCGAAGAACGGCGTCGTCGAAGTCAGGGAGATGTCGAGCTGATGGCTGCTCCGAAGGCACCCGTGCTTGGCGGGGAAAAGAAAGAGGTCTCCCTCGAGGAGTCCGTCTTCGGTGCGGAGATCAAGCCGCATCTCGTGCACGAGGCCGTGCGCTCCGAGCTGAACGAGCACCGCCAGGGCACGCGCGCGGCGAAGAGCCGCGGGCTCGTTTCCGGCGGCCGCGCGAAGCCGTGGCGCCAGAAGGGCACCGGCCGCGCGCGCCAGGGCACGATCCGCGCGCCGCAGTTCACCGGCGGCGGTGTCGCGTTCCCGCCGACGCCGCGCGACTTCTCGGTGAAGGTGAACAAGAAAGCCTTGAAGGCCGCGCTCCGCTCCGCGCTCTCCGATCACGCGCAGGCCGGCACGCTGGCACTGCTCGACCCGAAGTCGTTCGACACGCCGTCGACGAAGGTCGCGTCGGATCTGCTTGCGAAGTGGGGCGCCTCGACGCCGACCGTCGTCGTCGTCACCGAAGAGGAAGCGAGCGTCACGAAGTCGTTCCGCAACCTCGACCGGGTGCTCGTCACCGTGCCGTCGGAGCTCGAGGTCGCGCATGTCGTGTGGGCGCGCTCGCTGCTCGTCAGCCAGTCGGCGCTCGACGCGGTGCAGGGGAGGGCCTCATGAGCCTGCATCCGAGCCAGGTGCTGATCCGCCCCGTGGTCTCCGAGAAGAGCTACGAGCAGATCGCCGTCAACCAGTACACGTTCAAGGTGCACCAGGACGCACACAAGACGCAGATCCGCCAGGCCGTCGAGGAGCTCTTCGAGGTCAAGGTGGAGCGCGTGAACATCGTCAAGGTGCAGGCCAAGCCGAAGCGCCGCGGCCGGATCCTCGGCAGCAAGCCCGGCTGGAAGAAGGCCATCGTCCAGCTGAAGAAGGGCGACACCATCGAGATCTTCCAGGGAGCTCAGCTGTAATGCCGATCCGTCGCTACAAGCCAACGTCGCCGGGCCGCCGCTTCATGTCGGTCTCGACGTTCGAAGAGATCACGAAGACGAAGCCGGAGAAGAGCCTGCTCGAGCCGGTGACGAAGAAGGGCGGCCGCAACAACAACGGTCGCATCACGACGCGCCATCAGGGCGGCGGCCACAAGCGGCGCTTCCGCATCATCGATTTCAAGCGCACGAAGGACGGCGTGCCGGCGAAGGTCGCCGCGATCGAGTACGACCCGAACCGGTCGGCGAACATCGCGCTGCTGCACTACGCCGACGGCGCGAAGGCGTACATCCTCGCGCCCGCGCAGTTGCGGGTCGGATCCACGGTCGAGTCCGGCCCCGAGGCCGACATCAAGGTCGGTAACGCGCTTCCGCTCGAGAACATCCCGACCGGAACGCTCGTGCACAACGTCGAGCTGAAGCCGGGGCAGGGCGCAAAGATGGCGCGCTCGGCCGGTTCGGGCATCCAGCTCGTGGCGAAGGACGGCCCGCACGCGGTGCTCCGGCTTCCGTCGGGCGAGATGCGCCGCGTGCTGCTGACCTGCCGCGCGACTGTCGGTCAGGTCGGCAACGGCGACCACCAGAACATCAACTGGGGCAAGGCCGGCCGCAGCCGCTGGAAGGGCAAGCGCCCTACCGTGCGCGGCTCGGCGATGAACCCGGTCGATCACCCGCACGGCGGCGGCGAAGGCAAGTCGAAGGGCGGCCGCCATCCGGTCACGCCGTGGGGCGTGCCGACGCTCGGCAAGCGCACGCGCGCAAAGCACAAGGAATCGAACAAGCTCATCGTCCGCAGCCGTCGGCGCGGGAAGGAAGGACGTCGCTAAATGTCGCGTAGCTCGAAGAAGGGACCGTTCGTGCAGGAGCGCCTGCTCCAGCGGATCACCGCGATGAACGAGTCCGGTCAGAAGAACATGATCCGCACCTGGTCGCGCAGCTCGACCGTCTTCCCGGAGATGGTCGGCCACACGATCGCCGTCCACGACGGCCGTAAGCACGTGCCGGTCTTCATCTCGGAGCAGATGGTCGGGCACAAGCTCGGCGAGTTCGCACCCACGCGCACGTTCCGCGCTCACTCAGGCGATCGCGCGGCAAAGGTCAAGAGGTAAATGGCAACCGTCGAGACACCCGAGCTCCAGACCGTCCGCGCGCAGGCGAAGTACGTGCATGCGACCGCCCGCAAGGCGCGTCTCATCACGGACCTGATTCGCGGCCGCTCGGTTCCCGAGGCGCGCACGATCCTCGCGTTCTCGACGCGCGCCGTTGCCGAGGACGTCGAGAAGGTGCTGCGTTCCGCGATCGCCAACGCGGAGTCGCGCCCCGACCTGCACTGGAACGGCGACGACCTCTACATCGTCACGGCGTATGCCGACGAAGGCCCGACGTTGAAGCGCCACCGCGCCCGTGCGCGAGGCCGCGTCGGACGGATCATGAAGCGCTCCTGCCACATCACGGTGGAGCTCGCGCAGAGCCCCGCTGCGCTCGCTGCAGCAGAAGCGGCTGCAGCCGCGGCGCCGAAGCGCCAGCGCGCACCCAAGAAGACTGAAGAACCGGCGACGACAACCGAGACGGCGAGACGCCGACCGAAGAGACGGAGACGGAGAGCTAATGGGTCAGAAAATCCATCCGGGCGGGTTGCGCGTCGGCGTCATCCACGACTGGAAGTCGAACTGGTACACCGGGAAGAAGGAATTCCCGGCGTACATCCTCGAGGACGTCCGCATCCGCGAGCACATCTACAAGAAGCTCGCGCACGCGGGGCTCTCCGACATTCTCATCCGCAAGGACAAGCAGCGGATCACCGTGGACATCTACACCGCGCGTCCCGGCATCGTGATCGGCAAGTC
Organism: uncultured Actinomycetes bacterium; assembly: GCA_963707525.1. Lineage (GTDB taxonomy): Bacteria > Actinomycetota > Thermoleophilia > Gaiellales > Gaiellaceae > Palsa-739. The sequence goes on from CAVPQJ010000006.1 coordinate 10,666, forward strand.
CGGCGTCGAAGTCGATGCGCTCCGTAAGGAGCTGCACGCGATGACGCAGAAGAACGTCCACATCAACATCAACGAGATCAAGCGGCCGGAGCTCGACGCGAAGCTCGTCGCGCAGTCGATCGCCGAGCAGCTCTCGAACCGCGTCGCGTTCCGCCGCGCGATGAAGCGCGCGCTCGCGAGCGCGATCCGCTCGGGTGCGGCCGGCGTGAAGATCCAGTGCTCGGGCCGCCTCGGCGGCGGCGAGATGAGCCGGCGCGAGACCTACAACGAGGGCCGCGTCCCGCTGCACACGATCCGCGCAGACATCGACTACGGCTTCGTCGAGGCGCGCACGGCTTCGGGTCGCATCGGCGTGAAGGTCTGGATCAACAAGGGCGAGATCATGCCGAAGGGCTTCGACACCGCAGGCGGCGACGACGCGCGTCTCGGTGACCAGGATGCCCGGCGGCGCCGCGGTGGCGCGACCGAAGGGCTCGGCGCGTCGCGCGAGAGCGCTCGCCAGCGCGGTCCCGACCGTGAGGGCCTCGGCCCGGTCAAGCGCAGGCGCGGCCCCGGCGGTGCCGGTGGCGGCGCGGGTGGCGGCGGAGCCGGACGCGGTCCCGGCGGAGCCGGCGGCCGTCCCGGCCAGCGGCGCGGGCCTGGTGCCGGCGCACGCCGGCAGGCGGCGGCGGCGGCGGACGTCCCGCGTCGAACCGTCCGCGCAAGCAGGACCCGAAGGTCGAGGGCGGCGAGCAGCCGGTGATCGAGCCGCAGGTCGAGGAGACGACGCCGACGCCGGTAGCCGACGCACCCGAGGCAACGACTCCCGAGGCGACGACGCCGGAGGCGCCCGAAGCTGGGGCTGACGAAGGGGCTGAGTCCTGATGTTGATGCCGAAGAAGACCAAGTTCCGCAAGGTTCATCGTGGACGCCGTCGCGGCGAGACGAAGGGTCAGGCGACCGTGCAGTTCGGCGACTACGGCCTGAAGGCGATGGATCGCGGCTGGATCACGAACCGGCAGATCGAGGCCGCTCGTATCGCGATGACGCGCAAGATCAAGCGCGGCGGCAAGGTCTGGATCAACGTCTTCCCCGACAAGGCGTACACGAAGAAGCCGGCCGAGACGCGCATGGGCTCGGGCAAGGGCTCGCCGGAAGGCTGGGTCGCGTGATCAAGCCCGGGCGCGTGATGTTCGAGCTGGCCGGCGTGCCGGAGCCGCTCGCGAAGGAAGCGCTGCGCCTGGCGGGTCAGAAGCTGTCCGTGAAAAGCAAAGTTGTGAAGAGAGAGGCTGAGCTCTTTGACTAGGCCGAGTGAGCTGCGCGAGCTGACGGACGACGAGCTCGATCACCGGCTGACCGAGAGCCGGCAGGAGCTCTTCAACCTGCGCTTTCAGTCGGTGACGGGAGCGCTGGAGAACTCCGCGCGCCTCAAGCTGACCAAGCGCGAGATCGCACGCATCTTGACCGTGCAGACCGAGCGGCAGGCGACTGCCGCCAAGACCGAGAGATAGAGATGGCTGACGAAGAAAAGACCGACGAGACAACTGAGACCGAGCCCGAGGCTGCTGCCGAGACCAACGGCGGCGACCAGGTCGCCGAAGGCGACCTGGTCGCTGACTCTGAACCGGCGGCTGAGGCAGAGACGCCCGCGGCTGACGAGGCGACGGCCGCCGATTCTGCGGAGACGCCGCCGGCAGAAGCTGGAGAGCGCCCGCCGCCGAAGAGCCTGCAGCACCCGAGGAGCCGGCTGCGCCCGCGCCGCAGTCGCAGCCGAAGCAGAAGCACAAGCGGCTGCCGCGCCCGTTGCGCCCCAAGAAGGGGCGCCGCCAGCGCACGCCGGCGACCGAGCGCAAGGCGATCTCCCGCGAGGAGAAGCCCGAGCACGATCGCGGCCGGCGCCAGGAGCGCCGCGGCGTCGTCGTGTCCGACGCGATGGACAAGACGATCGTCGTCAAGGTCGACTCGATCCGGTCGCACTCGAAGTACAAGAAAGTGATCCGGCGCTCGACCAAGTTCCACGCGCACGACGAGGAGAACAGCGCGCACATCGGCGACGTCGTTCGCATCGTCGAGACGCGGCCGCTCTCGAAGACGAAGCGCTGGCGCCTCGCTGAGATCGTCGAGGTCGCCAAGTGATCCAGCAGGAAAGCCGTCTCAAGGTGGCCGACAACACCGGCGCCCGCGAGTTGCTCTGCATCCGCGTGATGGGCGGGCACCATCGCCGCTACGCGCGCGTGGGCGACATCATCGTCGGCACCGTCAAGACGGCGACGCCGCAAGGCGCCGTCAAGAAGGGCGAAGTCGTGCGTGCGGTTGTCGTCCGCACGAAGAAGCCCTTCGGCCGCAACGACGGCACGACGATCGCGTTCGACGAGAACGCGGCCGTGATCATCGACGCACAGCGCAACCCGCGCGGCACCCGCATCTTCGGGCCGGTCGCGCGTGAGCTGCGCGAGAAGAACTTCATGAAGATCGTTTCGCTTGCACCGGAGGTGCTCTAGATGGCTCAGACGTTGAAGGTGCGCAAAGGCGACACCGTGCAGGTCATGAAAGGCAAGGACCGCGGCAAGCAAGGCCGCGTCATCGAGGCGGACCCGAAACACGGTCGCGTCCTCGTCGAGAACATCAACATGATCATCCGGCACCAGCGCCCGCGCCCGATTCAGAACTCGAGCCGCATGGGCGGCCCGTCGATCATCCCGGGCGGCCGCATCGAGAAGGCGTCGCCGGTGCCGGTTTCGAACGTGATGGTCATCTGCCCGACGTGCAAGCAGCCGACCCGCGTCGGTACGCATCTGCGCACGGTCAAGGACAAGACGATCCGCGTGCGCATCTGCCGGAATCCCGATTGCGGCCAGGAGATCGACAAGTAATGGCAACCACCGAGACATACGTGCCGCGTGTCAAGGAGCGCTACGAGCGCGAGCTTCGTCCTGCACTGAAGGACGAGCTCGGCCTCAAGTCGATCATGCAGGTGCCGCGGATCACGAAGATCACGTTGAACATGGGCGTCGGCGAGGCGAAGAACGACGCGAAGCAGCTCGACCAGGCGATCGAGGAGCTCACGACGATCGCCGGCCAGCGCGCGCAGGTGCGCAAGGCGCGCAAGTCGGTCGCGCAGTTCAAGATCCGCGAGGGCATGCCGATCGGCGCGAAGGTCACGCTGCGCGGAGCGCGCATGTACGAGTTCCTCGACCGGCTCGTCTCGATCGCATTGCCGCGCATCCGCGACTTCCGCGGGCTCAGCCCCGCCTCGTTCGACGGCCGCGGGAACTACTCGCTCGGAATTCGCGAGCAGATCATCTTTCCGGAGATCAACTACGACGACGTCAAGGAGGTCCGCGGTCTCGACGTGACGATCACCACGTCGGCCGAGACCGACGACCACGCCCGCGCGCTGCTGCTGGCCATGGGCCTGCCGTTCAGCGGCGAGGGCGAGAGGAAGGACCAGTAATGGCGAAGACATCGCTCGTCGTCAAGCAAAAGCGTCCGCAGAAGTACCGGGTGCGCAACTACACGCGGTGCAACCGCTGTGGTCGCCCGCGTGCCGTGTTCAAAAAGTTCGGCCTTTGCCGCATCTGCCTGCGCGAGCTCGCGCACCAGGGCGCGATCCCGGGCATGACGAAGTCCAGCTGGTAGGAGAGAACACATGCTGACCGATCCGATTGCAGACATGCTCTCCCGCATCCGCAACGCCAACAAGGCGCTGCACGAGAAGGTCGAGATGCCGACCTCGAGGATGAAGGTCGAGATCGCCCGCCTCCTGAAGGAGGAGGGTTACATCCGGGATTACCACGTCGCGAAGGGCGAGTCCTTCGATACCCTGGTCGTCGATCTCAAGTTCGGCCGGAATCGCGAGCGGGTCATCAGTGGCCTGAAGCGCGTGTCCACGCCGGGCCGCCGGGTCTACGCGCGGAAGGATCGCTTGCCGCGCGTGCTGGGTGGGATGGGCGTCGCGATCCTGTCCACGTCGTCCGGTCTCGTCACGAGCCGAACCGCGCAGGAGCGCGGCATCGGCGGCGAAGTCGTGTGCTTCATCTGGTAGGGAACCCATGAGCAGAATCGGAAAAAGACCAATTGAGATTCCCAGCCGGCGTCAGCCTGTCGATCGATCCTGGTCGCGTTGGCGTCACAGGTCCGCTTGGGCTCGCTGCAGCAGCAGATGCCGGTGCGCATGCAGATCACGCAGGAGGACGGCACCGTGACGGTCACGCGCCCGACCGAGCGCGGCGAGGATCGTGCGCTGCACGGGCTCACGCGCACGCTGATCGCGAACATGGTCGAAGGCGTCACGAAGGGCTTCGAGAAGCGTCTCGAGATCCAGGGCGTCGGCTACCGCGCTGCGCTGAAGGGAACCGATCTCGAGCTCAGCGTCGGCTACTCGCACACCGTGCTGATCAAGCCGCGCACGGGCGTCACGTTCGAGGTTCCGGTGCCGACGCAGGTCGTCGTCAAGGGCACCGACAAGCAGATGGTCGGCCAGACGGCGGCGGAGATTCGCAAGGTTCGCCCGCCCGAGCCGTACAAGGGCAAGGGCATCCGCTACGAGGGCGAGTACGTGCGCAGGAAGGTGGGCAAGCGTGCCTAGCCTCACCGTGCGCGAAGCCCGGCTTCGCCGTCATCGCCGCGTCCGCGGCAAGGTGAAGGGGACTGCGGAGCGTCCGCGTCTCGTCATCTTCCGCTCGAACCGCGGCATCACGGCGCAGCTCGTCGACGACCTGAACGGGAAGACCGTTGCAGCGGCGTCGTGGCTCGCGCTGAAGAAGTCGTTCAAGGGCGACAAGTCCGGACAGGCGACCGAGGTAGGCAAGCTTCTCGCGACGAGCGCGAAGCAGGCCGGTGTGGAGACGTGCGTCTTCGACCGCGCCGGCTACCTGTACCACGGTCGCGTCAAAGCGCTCGCCGACGGCGCGCGCGAGGGAGGTCTGCAGTTCTGATGTCGATGACGGATTTCACAGAGACTCGCGAGCTCAAGGAGCGCGTGGTCGAGATCAACCGCGTCGCCAAGGTGGTCAAGGGCGGACGGCGCTTCTCGTTCACGGCGCTCGTCGTCGTCGGCGACGAGGTCGATCGCGTCGGTGTCGGCTACGGCAAGGCGCGTGAGGTTCCGCTCGCCATCACGAAGGCGGTCGAGGACGCAAAGAAGAACATGTTCACGGTGCCGAAGCACGGCTCCACGATCACGCACGAGGTGCTCGGACGCTTCGACGCGGCGAGAGTGCTGCTGCGGCCGGCCTCCGAAGGTACCGGCGTGATCGCCGGCGGCGGCGTCCGCGCGGTGCTCGAGCTCGGCGGCGTGCGGAACGTGCTCGCGAAGAGCCTCGGCACGACGAACCCGATCAACATGGCGAAGGCGACGGTCGTCGCGCTGCGCGAGCTGCGCCGTCCCGAGGACGTTGCGCGCATTCGCGGCAAGCAGATCAGCGAGGTGCTTCCGCTGCCGCAGATCAAGAAGGGCTCGCCGGAAGAGGCCGCCGCGAGGGCCGCGCGCATCGAAATCGAAGAGGCGGCACCCGAAGCCGAAGAAGCGCGCGCCTGCGAAGCCGAAGGCAGAGGCGAAGCCGAAGGTGAAGGCTGAGCCGAAGGACGAAGGCGGCGACCAGGTCGCCGAAGGCGACCTGGTCGCTGACTCTGAGCCGGTCGCGGCCGCGGCCGAGCCTGTCGCTGAGGAGAAGCCAAAGCCGAAGCGCCGCGTCGGTCTGCGCAAGAAGAAGGACGACAAGTAGATGTCGAAGGTGCGCATCACCCAGGTGAAGAGCAAGATCGGGCAGAGCGAGCGCCACCGCGGCACGCTGCGGGCGCTCGGCCTCCGCAAGATCGGCCGCTCGGTCGAGCACGAGGAAAGCCCGGTGCTCGCCGGCATGCTGCGCAAGGTCCGCCATCTCGTGAAGGTGGAGGAGGCCTAGTCATGGCAGAGCGGAAGCTGAACCTCACCGATCTCAAGCCGGCACAGCCCCGGAAGGACCGCAAGCGCGTCGGCCGCGGCCCCGGCTCCGGCAAGGGACGCTACGCCGGCCGCGGCATCAAGGGCCAGAAGTCCCGCTCGGGCTCGCACAAGATGCGCGCCGGGTTCGAGGGCGGCCAGATGCCGATCTACATGCGCATCGGCAAGCTGCGCGGCTCGACGTCGAAGGACGCGATGCCGGTCGGCCCGTTCCGCACGGTGACGGTGCACGTGAACGTGCGCGACCTCGACCGCTTCGATGCGGGCGCCGAAGTCACTCCGGAGTCGCTCGTCGAGAAGGGCTTGCTCAAGAACACGAAGATCGACGTGAAGCTGCTCGGCACCGGCGAGATCTCGAAGAAGCTGACGATTCGCTTGCACGCGATCTCCGCGAGCGCGCGCGAGAAGATCGAAGGCGCCGGCGGCACGATCGAGCTGCTGCGCGAGCCGAAGGTGAAGAAGGTCAAGACGCACACCGCGAAGCCGCCGGCAGCCGAGGAGCCGGAAGGCGGAGCCTGACGAGAAGCCGAAGGAAGAGACACCGGTCGACGAGGCAGCACCCGAACAGGAGGCATAGATGTTCGGCTGGCTCGCGAACGCATGGCGCGTCCCGGAGCTCCGCAAGCGGGTGCTCTTCACCGCGGCCATCCTCGCTGCGTACCGCCTCGGTTCCTGGGTGCCGGCGCCGGGCGTCGACCAGAAGGCGCTTGCAAGCCTCTTCAGCGGCGGCGGCATCCTCACGCTGCTCAACCTCTTCTCGGGCTCCGCGCTCTCGCGGTTCTCGCTCTTCGCGCTCGGGATCATGCCGTACGTCACGGCGTCGATCATCGTGCAGCTCCTGACCGTCGTCATTCCGACGCTCGAGCGGCTGCAAAAGGAGGGTGAAGCCGGCTACGCGAAGATCAACCAGTACACGCGCTACCTGACCGTCGTCCTCGCAGCAGCGCAGGCCACCGGTTACGCGTTCCTGTTCAAGCGCCAGCAGGCGCTCCCGAATGTGAACGCGGGGCGGCTCGTGATCATCGTCCTCACGCTCACGGCCGGCTGTGTGCTCCTCATGTGGATGGGCGAGCAGATCACGAAGCGCGGCATCGGCAACGGCATCTCGCTGCTGATCTTCGCGTCGATCCTCGCGTACGCGCCGAGCGGCATCACGGCCTGGGTCAACGGCGGCACGATCGAGCGGCTGTTCTTCCCGATCATCGCCGTCGGCGTCGTCGTCGCCGTCGTGTTCGTACAGGAGGGACAGCGTCGCATTCCCATCCAGTACGCGCGGCGACAGCTCGGGAACCGACAGACGGCGGGCGGCGCGACCTACATGCCGCTGCGCGTGAACATGGCGGGCGTGATCCCGGTCATCTTCGCCGCCGCCCTGATGGCGCTGCCGCCGACGGCGGCCCAGTTCGTCCCGAGCTGGACGGGCTTCGTGAACCGGCACTTCCAGCCGACGAGCCTCGTCTATCTCCTGGTCGAAGGCGGGCTGATCATCGTCTTCACGTACTTCTACACGTCGGTCCAGTTCAATCCGGTGGATCAGGCGGACAACCTGCGGAAGTACGGCGGGTACATCCCGGGCATCCGTCCCGGGCCGCCGACGGCGGCCTACCTCGATCGCGTGTTGCAGCGTCTGACCCTGCCGGGCTCGCTGTTCCTCGCGACGGTCGCGGTCGCGCCGAGCCTCTTCATCAAGTACTTCGGGTTCTCGCAGGCAACGGGCCGCGCGCTCGGCGGCACCTCGGTGCTGATCGTCGTCGGCGTCGCGCTCGACACGATGCGCCAGATGGAATCGCAGATGATGATGCGCCATTACGAAGGGTTCCTCAGATAAACGTCCTCATCTTGGGACCGCAGGGGGCGGGCAAGGGAACGCAGGCGAAGCGAATCTCGGCCGAGTACGAGATTCCGCACATTGCGACCGGCGACCTTTACCGCGCCGCGATCGCGAGCGGCTCGGAGCTCGGGCGGAAGGTGGAGCCGCTGCTCGCAGCGGGCAAGCTCGTCCCCGACGAGATCACGATTCCGCTCATCCGCGATGAGCTGGTGACGGCCGAGAACGGCTTCGTCCTCGACGGCTACCCGCGCACGATCACGCAGGCTGAGGCGCTCGACGCGCTGCTCGAGGAGATCGACCAGCCGCTCTCGATCATTCTGCTGCTGCAGCTCTCCGACGACCTGGCGCGCGAGCGACTGACGAAGCGCGCCAAGCTCGAGGGTCGCGCCGACGACATGCCGGATGCGATCGACAAGCGGCTCGCGACGTACCACAAGGAAACCGAGCCGGTCGTCCAGCACTACCTCACGAGCGGCAAACTGGTCCAGGTGCACGCAGAGCGTCCGATCGAAGACGTGTGGGCGGAGATCTCGAGCGTGCTCGAACAGGTGCAGGCGCGCGCATGATCATCCGCAAGTCCAAGCAGGAGATCGAAGGCATGGCACGCGCAGGCGAGCTCGTCTACGAGACGCTGCAGCTGGTCGGCGAGCACCTCGAGGTCGGCGTGACGATGCTCGAGCTCGACCGGATTGCCGACGAGCACATCGCCTCGAAAGGCGGGATCCCGACCTCGAAGGGCTACAAGGGCTTCCCGGCCGCGCTCTGCATCTCGCCGAACTCGATGGTCGTGCACGGGATTCCGGACGAGTACCGCGCGCAGGAGGGGGACCTGATCTCCGTCGATCTCGGCGTCACGCTCGACGGCCTCGTCGCAGACAGCGCCGTCACGCTGCCGGTCGGCGAGATTTCCGCCGTCGCCCAGCGGCTGCTGGCCGTCTGCCAGGACGCGCTCGCTGCCGGCATCGAGCAGGCGCAGGTCGGCAACCACCTAACCGACATCTCCCATGCGATCCAGGTCGTGGTCGAGGAGGCGGGCTTCGCGGTCGTCCGGAGCCTCGTCGGCCACGGGGTCGGCCGCTCCTACCACGAGGACCCGCAGATCCCGAACTTTGGCCCTCCGGGCCGCGGCCCGGTGCTCCAGGAGGGCATGACCCTCGCGATCGAGCCGATGATCACGGCGGGCCGCCCCGAGGTCTATGTCCACGACGACGACTGGTCGATCTCCTCGGTCGACGAGTCGCTCGCCTCCCACTTCGAGCACACGGTTGCCGTCACGGCGGAGGGGCCGCGGATCCTGACGAAGGCCGGAGCCGCTTTGCTACGCTGATTGACCGCGCAACCGGCTTTGCCGTGCGTGTAAACCCTTATTTTGGAGCTGGTTTCTCAATGAAAGTTCGTCCGTCCGTCAAGACCATGTGTGAGCGCTGCCGCATCATCAAGCGGCACGGCACGATCCTGGTCATTTGCTCGAATCCCCGCCACAAGCAAAGGCAGGGCTAACCGCCTATGGCCAGAATCGCCGGCGTCAACCTCCCCAACCAGAAGCGGCTCGAGATCGGGCTGACCTACATCTACGGCATCGGCCAGCCGACGGCGCGCAAGATCGCTGCCTCGCTCGGCCTCTCGCCGGACACGAAGATCCGCGATCTCACCGACGACGAGGTCACGAAGCTCCGTAACTACATCGACACGGAGCTCGAGGTCGAGGGCGACCTTCGCCGCGAGCGCCAGCAGTCGATCAAGCGCCTCTCCGAGATCGGCGCGTACCGCGGCCTCCGCCACCGGCGCGGGCTGCCGACGCACGGTCAGCGCACGAAGACGAACGCGCGGACCCGCAAGGGCCCCAAGAAGACTGTCGGCCGCGGCAAGTCGAAGGCGAAGTAACGTGGCGCCTCCGAGAAGACAAGCCGCCACGCGCGGTCGCACGCGGCGCAAGGCGAAGAAGAACATCGCCATCGGCCAGGCGCACATCAAGACGAGCTTCAACAACACGATCGTCGCGCTCACCGACAAAGAGGGCAACGTGATCGCGTGGGAGTCCGCCGGCTCGGCCGGGTTCAAGGGTTCCCGCAAGTCGACGCCGTTCGCCGCGCAGGTCACCGCCGACGCGTGCGCGCGCAAGGGGATGGAGCACGGCTTGCAGAAGGTGGAAGTGTTCGTGAAAGGCCCCGGCTCCGGTCGCGAGACCGCGATCCGCTCGCTGCAGGCCGCCGGGCTCGAGATCCTCGGTGTCAAGGACGTCACGCCGCAGGCGCACAACGGTGTGCGGCCGCGGAAGCGGAGGCGCGTCTAATGGCGAGAGATCTCGGTCCGAAATGCCGCATGTGCCGACGCGAAGGGTTGAAGCTGTTCCTGAAGGGCGAGCGCTGTCTCACCGAGAAGTGCGCGATCGAGCGTCGCTCGTATCCGCCGGGTGAGCATGGCCGCGGCCGCATCAAGCAGAGCGAGTACCTGCTCCAGCTGCGCGAGAAGCAGAAGGCGCGCCGGTACTACGGCCTGCTCGAGAAGCAGTTCCGCAACTACTACGAGAAGGCGTCCCGCCGCTCCGGCGTCACCGGCGAGGAGCTGCTGCGCCTGCTCGAAACACGCCTGGACAACGTCGTCTACCGCCTGGGCTTTGCCGCATCGCGCGCGCAGGCCCGTCAGCTCGTACGCCACGGCCACTTCCAGGTGAACGGCCGCCGCGTGAACATCCCGAGCTATCAGGTGCGTCCTGACGACATCGTCACCGTTCCGCCGGGATCGGCGGCCACGCAGGTGATCCGCGACGCCACCGACCTCGTGTCGACCGTCGCGTCGTGGTTGCAGGCCGACCACGACGGTCTCACCGGCAAGGTTCTGAAGCAGCCGGAGCGCGCCGACATCGACGCGCCCGTGAACGAACAGCTCATCGTCGAGCTCTATTCCAAGTAAGTACCGAACGAGGGAAGGGAATTCTTTTGGCGACACGTGTTATGGACTTTCAGATCCCGAAGATCGTCCACGAGGAAGTGGACGAGCATCGCGGGGTCTTTGTCATCGAGCCGCTCGACCGCGGCTTCGGTCACACATTCGGTAATTCGCTGCGTCGCGTGCTGCTCTCGTCACTCGAGGGCGCTGCGGTCACCTCGGTCAAGGTCGAGGGCACTGCGCACGAGTTCACGACGCTGCCGGGCGTCCGCGAGGACGTCACGGACATCGTTCTCAATCTGAAGAACCTCGTCTCGCGGCTGCACGGCGAGTCGCCCGAGGTCGAGGTGCACATCGCGGCGAGAGGCCCCGGCGCAGTGACGGCCGCCGACATCGAGTCTCCGGCGGAGCTCGAGATCCTCAATCCGGAGCTCGAGATCGCGAACCTCGCGGGCAACGGCCGGCTCGAGATGACGCTGACGGTCGGCCGCGGTCGCGGCTACGTCCCGGCGGAGCTCAACCGAGGCCCGCAGCACACGATCGGCGTCATTCCGATCGACTCGATCTTCTCGCCCGTTCGCCGCGTTGCGTACGCGGTCGAGTCGGCGCGCGTCGGTCAGCGCACCGACTACGACAAGCTGACGCTCGACATCACGACCGACGGCTCAGTCGATCCGAAGGACGCGCTCGGCGAGGCGGCTGAGATCCTCATCCGCCAGCTCGCGATCTTCACCGACATCGAGAAGATGGAGGGCTTCCGCGACGCAGTCGACGGCGTGGCCGACGGCATCGGCCCCGAGTCGCCCTCCGCGCACGGGATGGAGAACTTCCCGATCGAGGAGCTCGAGCTCGGCGTCCGTTCGTATAACTGCCTGAAGCGCGTCGGCATCGAGACGATCGGCGACCTCGTCATGAAGACGGAGAACGAGCTCGCGGCGATCCCGAACTTCGGCAAGAAGTCGATCGAGGAAGTGAAGGAGACCCTGCAGCAGCACGGGCTCAACCTCCGCGGCGACAACGGCGGCAGCAGCGGCGGCAGCAGCAGCCTGGAGGCGTAACCGATGCGCCACGGCATGAAGGGCAGGAAGCTCGGACGCGACTCGTCGCACCGCAAGGCGATGTACGCGAACCTGGCCTGCTCGCTCTTCGAGCACGGGCGCATCAAGACGACCGAGGCGAAAGCCAAGTCGGTCAAGCCGTATGCAGAGAAGATGATCACGCTCGGCCGGCGCGGCGACCTGCACGCCCGCCGGCAGGCACTTTCCGAGCTTCGCTCGCAGGAGATCGTGCACGCGCTCTTCGCAGACATCGCGCCGCGCATGGCCGACCGGCCGGGCGGCTACACCAGGATCGTGAAGATCGGGCCGCGCCAGGGTGACGCCGCGGCGATGGTCTTTCTCGAGCTGGTCGACTACCAGCCCTAGCCGGCTGCGCCGGGGTTTCCGAGCAGCGAGCCGAGCCCTGCGCTGATCGCGGCGATGATGACGCCCGCGAAGGTGACGATTCCGAGCGCCCGGACGAACGTGTCCTGGAAGAAGCGGTAGCGGAAGTAGGCGAGCAGGAGCAGCTCGACGCCGACGACCACGATCGCAACGATCAACGCGGCCTGGTAGTGCGGGATCAGGAACGGCAGGCTGTGCAGGATGCCGCCGACGAACGTCCCGCCGCCGGTGATCGAGCCGCGCACGATCGGGCTGCCGCGACCCGTCAGCTCGCCGGTGTCCGACAGGCCCTCCGAGAACGCCATGCTCACGCCCGCGCCGAGCGCGGTCGCGAGCCCGGCGATGAAGGCGTAGCGCGTGTTCTGGGTCGCGAGGGCGATCGAGAAGATCGGCGCGAGCGTCGACAGCGAGCCGTCGACGAGACCGACCATCGCGGGCTGCACCTTCTGAAGGAGAAAGGTATGGTCGTCGGACATTGATTAGAGTGTATCAGTCAGTGTGCAAGCCAATAGAGCATAAGGCAGCCCTGACAAACGCGAGTCAGGGGCGCCTGACGTGCGCCTCAAGCTAACGATCGAGTACGACGGCACGCCGTACCGCGGCTGGGCGGCGCAACCGGGTCACGCGACGGTCGAGGCGACGCTCCGCGCCGCGCTCACCGCGACGTTCCGCCGAGTTCGGCAACCTCGCGGTCGCGGGGCGCACGGATACCGGCGTGCACGCGCTCGCAAACGTCGTCTCGGTTGACGTCGACGGCGGACCGCCGGCCGAGAGCGCCGCGCAGGCGCTCAACAGCCGTTTGCCCGACGACGTGGCCGTCGTCTCGGCGGAGCCGGCGCCGGCGGACTTCAGCGCGCGCTTCTCCGCGCGCTCGCGCACGTACCGCTACCGGATCTTCAACCGCCGCGCGGCATCGCCGTTCGAGCACCGCCGCGCCTTGTGGATCAAGCGCGAGCTCGACGTGGACGGAGTTGAATGCGGCCGCGCAGCTGATGCTCGGCGAGCACGACTTTCGCGCGTTCACGCCTGCAGTGACGCGCCATCACGTCTTCACACGCACCGTCGAGCGAGCCGAGTGGATCCGCGTCGACGATCACCTCGACTTCGAGATCACCGCCGACAGCTACCTCCGCCACATGGTGCGGACGCTCGTCGGGACGATGCTCGAGCTGGGCCCGGACGATCTTGCGCCGCTCCTCGCCGGACGACCGCGCGCAGAGGCAGGGACCACGGCGCCGCCTTGGGGGCTGTACCTCGTCTCGGTTGCCTACGATGGATCGCAGTGATCCGTTTCCCTGTCGTCCTCTTCGATCTCGACGGCACCGTCGTCGATTCCGGCGGGATCATCCTCGCGTCGATGCGGCACGCGACGCGCGAGGTGCTCGGCCGCGACTTCGGGGATGCCGAGCTGATGCAGGCCGTCGGTGGTCCCGGGCTCGAGGCGCAGATGGAGGTCTTCGCGCCCGAGCGGGTCGAGGAGCTCGTCCGCGTCTACCGAGCCCACAACGAGCCGCTCCACGACGAGCTCGAGGCGTGCGCCGGCATGGAGGACGTCCTCCTGCGGCTGCACGAGCAGGGGCACCGCCTGGGCGTCGTGACGGCGAAACGCCGCTCGACAGTCGAGCTGGCGTTCGCCCGCGTGCCGATCGCGCACCTCTTCGAGACCGTCGTCGGCGGGGACGAGACGCAGAAGCACAAGCCCGATCCCGAGCCGCTGCTGCTCGCGGCCGAGCGCATGAACGCGCGTCCCGACGAGACCGCGTACGTCGGCGACTCGCCGTTCGACATTCGCGCCGCCAAAGCCGCGGGCATGCACGCGATCGCCGTCACCTGGGGGCGCATCCACGACCGCGAGCGGCTCGAGCGCGAAGAGCCGGACGCGATCGTCGACACCGCCGAGGAATTGCTTGAGCATCTCTGATGCGCGTGTCCGCGTAGCCGAGCTACGCGACCTGCTGAACCGCGCGTTGATCGCGTACCACCTCGAGGACGACCCCGTCATGTCGGACGCGGCGTACGACGCGCTCTACGACGAGCTCGTCGCGCTCGAGGCGGAGCATCCGAAGCTCGTCACATCCGACTCGCCGACGCAGCGCGTAGGGGCGCCGCCGTCCTCGAAGTTCCAGAAGGTGCGGCACCTGTTGCCGATGGGGTCGCTCGACAAAGTGACGACCGACGAGGCGCTCACGAAGTGGGCTGACGACGTTCAGAAGCGTCTCGGGACCGACGAGCCCGTCGCGTTCGTGCTCGAGCCGAAGATCGACGGCTCCGCGATCAACCTCCTGTACGAGAACGGACGGTTCACGCGCGGCGCAACGCGCGGTGACGGCGTGCAAGGCGAAGACGTCACGCCGAACCTCCGCACGATCGGTGCAATACCCCTCCAGATGCAGGACAAAAGCCCGCCGCCGGTGCTCGAGGTGCGCGGTGAGGTCTACATGCCTCTGCGCGGATTCCGCGAGTTCAACGAGCGTCTCGCGGCCGAAGGGAAGGCAGCCGCACCGAATCCGCGCAACGCCGCTGCGGGCTCGCTGCGGCAGAAGGATCCCAACATCACCGCGCAGCGGCCGCTCTCGATCTGGGTGTACGGCACCGGCTACCGCGAGGGCGTCGACCACCTCGAGTCGCACTGGGACACCCTGCAGTGGCTGCGCGAGCGCGGCTTTCGGACGAACCCATTCGCCGAGCGCGTCGAGTCGATCGCCGAGGTTGCCGAGCGTTGCCGCGGGTGGGAGTTGCGGCGCGCCGAGCTCGACTACGAGATCGACGGCATCGTGATCAAGGTCGACTCGTACGACCAGCAGCGACGCCTCGGCGCGCTGCACGAGCGGCCACGCTGGGCACGTGCCTTCAAGTGGGCGCCGCTCACGGCGGTGACGCGCCTGAACAAGATCCTGATCCGGGTCGGTCGCACCGGAGCGCTCAACCCGTGGGCCGTGCTCGAGCCGGTCGAAGTCGGCGGCGTGACGATCTCGCGCGCGACGCTGCACAACGAGGAGGACATCAACCGCAAGGACATCCGCGAGGGCGACAACGTCATCGTGCAGCGCGCAGGCGACGTGATCCCGCAGATCGTCGGGCCTGCCGGGCCGCATCGGCGCGGGACGAAGCCGTTCGCGATGCCGACACATTGCCCGCTCTGCGGCGTGCCGGTCGTGAAGCCCGAGGGCGAAGCGATGCACCGCTGTCCGAACAAGGCATGTCCGTCGCGTGGGCTCGAGTCGCTCAACAACTGGGTGATGGCCGCGGCGGACATCGACGGAGTGGGTGAGCAGACCGTGCGACGGCTGTGGGAGCTCGAGCTCGTGCGCTCGATCCCGGAGCTGTACCGGCTGACCGCCGAGCAGCTGCTCGAGGTCGAGGGGTTCGGCGAGATCAGTGCCACAAATGCGATCGCCGCGATCCAGGCGTCCAAGGAGATCCCGTTTTCGCGCGTGCTCTTCGGGCTCAACATCCCCGACGTCGGCTGGGTGACGGCGCAGAATCTGGCGCGGCATTTCGGGAACGTCGACGCACTCATGAACGCGACGCAGGAGGAGCTCGTCGAGGCCGAGGGGATCGGGCCAGAACGCGCGGAGGCGCTCGCCGAGTGGTTCCGCGACGAGGACAACCGCCGGCTCGTCCAGGAGCTGCGCGACCTTCGGCCTGCGCTTCGAGAGCGGTGAGGAGGACAGGCCGGTCGAAGGCCCTCTGACGGGGCGAACCTACGTGATCACCGGCACGCTCGAGCGCTTCACGCGGGAGGAAGCAGCAGAGCGGCTCGAGGCGCTCGGCGCGAAGGTGTCGAACTCCGTGTCGTCGAAGACGACGGGCCTCGTCGTCGGCGAGGATCCCGGCAAGTCGAAGCTGACGAAGGCCGAAAAGGCCGGCGTCGAGCAGTTGACCGAAGCCGACCTGCTCGAGCTACTGGGAGGCGGCTAGCACCGTCGCGAACCGGTCCTGCGCGACTCGGGCCCACCACGAGGAAATAGGCCAGCCGTTCTGGAGGATCGAGAAGACGTAGCGTTCGCCCGCGAAGCCCGACAGCGCAGACGCATTCGACGTCGTGCCGGTCTTCGCGCGCACGACGCCGGTCGCGGCGCCGCGCCGCATCCGGTCGTGCAGCGTTCCGGTCCGTCCCGCCACGGGCAGAGACGACAGGAGCTCGAGGCGCACCTCGACGTCGCTCCACATCGTCGAGAGGAGAGCGGCCAGCGCCTCCGGGGTCAGCCGGTCGAGCAGCGAGAGCCCTGAGCCGTCGACGAGCCGCACGCCGTCGAGCGGGACGCCGGCTTGCGCGAGCAGCCCTGTGATCAGACCCACGCCTGCAGCCGTCGTTCCGCCCTCGCCCTGCACCGCACCGAGCTCTTTCACGAGCATCTCGGCGACGAAGTTGTCGCTCACCTGATCCATCCAGTGGACGATCTTCTGGAGCGGTGGTGAGTCGACTGCGCCGATCGGCACTGCCGCTGCGTCTGCCGTTCCGTGCCTGGCGGCACCGGCAACCCGGACCCCGGCGCGTTTGAGTGCGCTGCGGAAGAGTTGCGCCGCGGCAAGCGCGGGGTCGTGCGATGTGTACCGGCCAAACCGCCCTCGGTCGACGATGAGCGCCGACAGAGGCGGCGATTCGTAGATGTAGAACGCGGGCTTCCAGCCCAAGGCGGTTCGCCGCGTGTCGAACCAGGACTCGTCGCCGAGCACGGAGCCGGTCACGCGCGTGATGCCGCTTGCGCGCACCTGCCGCGCGAGCGCGGTGAGGTCGGCGCTCGAGAGCGTCGGGTCGCCGTACCCCTTGAGCACGAGATCGCCTTGCCAGGTGCTGCCGGCCTGTTGGCCCTCGCCGAGGACGTCCGTCTCGATCGTGAAGCCGGGTCCGAGCGCGGTCAGCGCCGCGTACGTGACCGCGAGCTTCTCGTTTGACGCCGGCAGGAGCGCGAGCGTCGGCATTCCGCGAGTAGATCGTGGCGCCTGTATCGAGGTCGAGCACGACAGCGCCGGTCGCGGCGAGACTGACGTGTGGCACGCGGAGCGCGTGCTCGAGCGCGGATTGCAGCGACGCAGCGGCGGCTGCGGGTGTGACGAGCGCAACGAGGAGCGCGGCGACGGCGGCGCGGGCGCGCATCGGTTCAGTGTAGACGGGTCTCTGGCTGGGCCTCAGCCGGGAAGAAGATGGGCCGCCCGGCCCATACCCCAGCCCTGCGCGCCGCCGATAATCGACAGCGATGCATCAGCAAATCGAAGAGCTTCTGAGCGCGGACGCGCCGACGCTGGCGCGTCTGGAGGACACCCTCACCGAGGGGTATGCGCGCGCGCTCGCACTCGAGGCGGAACGCTGGCGCCTCGAGCGGCGCATCGGCGAAGTTGCACGCGAGGGCCGCACCGACATCGGCGAAGAGCTGAAGTCGCTCGGCACGCGCCTCACGCACGCCGACGGCGAGCTGACGAAGCTTCGCAGCCTTCTGGGAACGCTGCACGAGCGCGCACGAGCCGCGCGCATGGTGTCTGGCACCAAAGGTGCCTGACACCGCTTTTTGATCAGTCAGACAATCCCGGAACGCACTGCGTAGACCGCCGCCTGGATGCGGTTGTCGATCTGCAGCTTCATCAGGATGTTGGAGATGTGGTTCTTCACGGTCTTCGGGCTGATGTGCAGCTCGCCGGCGATGACCGCGTTGTCCTTGCCGTTCGCGATGAGCTTCAGCACTTCGATCTCGCGGTCGGAGAGCTCGGCTCGGATCGTGTTCGCGATCTCCGGCTGCGTGCTCGTTGCCCGAACACGCTGGAGTACCTTCGCCGCGATGTTCGGTGAGATGAGCGACTCTCCGCGTGATGCGGCGCGAATGCCGGCCATCAGGTCCTGGATCGAGGAGTCCTTGAGCAGATACCCGCACGCGCCCGCGAGGATCGCATCCATCACGTCGCCGTCGTCTTCGGAGATCGTCAGCATCACGACGCGCGTCAGCGGCGCGATCGCGGTGATGTGGCGCGTGGCGTCGACGCCTCCCATGCCCGGCATGTTCAGGTCCATCACCACGACATCGGGTGCGATCTCGCGCACGATCTTCACCGCCTCCGCTCCGGTGGCGGCTTCGCCCACGATCACGACGCTTTGCTCCTCGAGCAGGTTGCGGAGACCTGTCCGAAAGAGGTCGTGGTCGTCGACGATGAGCACGCGGAGCGATTCGGGTGAACGCTCCTCGCCTGCCTGCAGCACTTCGCTCACTTGCACCCCCTCTTGGCGCGGCGCATTCTAGTGGAGCGTGATCGTGACTGTCCGCCGGCCCCAGGCTCGAGCCTGGCCGAGCGACGGGAACCACAAGTCGATCGTGGCGCCGCGAACGGCGCTCCCAGTGTCCGCCGCGACGCCCTCACCGTAGCCGGGAATCGTCAGGCGTGTTCCCAGCGGGATCACGGCCGGATCGACCGCGATGACGCCCCAGCCGACCGGGATACCCGTCGCCGTCCGGCCCGGGAGTGAATAGCCGGTCGAAAGCACCGTGAGCGTCGGCCCCTGTGTGGCCGGAATCGACACCGGGTCTCCAACGGGGCTTTCGGCTGCAACGACGACCGCCGTCTGGATCTGGTCGGACTTGCGCTCCACGCGCTTCGCCGCCGCCTGCAGCACGCTGATCTGGGCCGTCTTCAGATGCTGTGTTCCGCGCAACTGTGCGATGAAGGAAAGCCGCGCTGCACGCGCGGATACGAGCGCATTGGCGGTCTGCTGCGCAGCTCGTATTGCATCGCCGATCGATGCCTTGCGCTCAGCGAGCGATGCGCGCAGGCGTGCGAGCCGCAACTGGGCCGCAGACGTCGTTTCGACGACTTGCCTGCTCTCGTCCGCGACACTTGTCAACGCATCGAGCTTCGTCACAGCTTCGTCGAGGTTTTGCGCGCCGAGGACGACTGCGAGCGTGCTGACATCGCCCTGCTTGTAGAGCATTCGCAGATTCAGGCCGAGCTCGTGTTGCGACACGGTCAGCGTGTGCCTCGTGACGGAGAGCTGCAAGCGGAGCAACGCCTGCTGTGCCCGCAGGTGGGCCGCTTGCGCTTGAAGCGATCGGAGCTCGGATTGTGCGGTCTGCGAGCGCGTGTCGAGCGCATAGAGATCGAGGAGCGCGCGGTGCGTGCGCGCTTGCAGCGAGCTCACTTCGTTTCGCAGTGAATCGACTGGGCCGGCGGCTGCCGCGGCGGAAACGCCGGCGAGGACGAGAGCCGCACAGGTACCCGCGAGCCGCACCGCAGACCGTGTCCTGGGGCCGCTCACGAGGGCGGGACCGTAGCACAGTAAAGCGGCGATTTCCCGCGACTTTGTGCGGTCCGCCACCGGCCAGCTTTAGGGAGGTTCGCGGCCCAAAAAGCAGAGCATTGAGGTGCCTTACCTGTTTGCGACTGTCCGAGACCCCTGCTAACCTGCCGAACTTGTGACGTACCGGCCCTTCCGGTGCGCCTGCCGCAAGCGAGTTCAGGGGAGTCCCTCATCAGGATTCTGAAGCGACAGGCGCCGGCACTCGTCCTTGTCATTGCTGCGGCTTGCATCGCAGCCGGCACTGCTACAGGCGACCCCTCCGTCGGTGCCAAGCAGGCGCAGGCGCGGCAAATCATGGCGCAGATGACGCAGCTCGACGGCAGCCTCCAGCGTGCCACGAATCTCTACTACGACTCGACGCACAAGCTGCACGCGATCGAGCACAGTCTCAAGATCAACAAGATTGCGCTGCACGCTGCTCGCCTGAACTTGCGGCGTTCACAGGCGGCGCTGATGCGGCGGCTCGTCACGATCTACACGTCTCGCAACGACCAGTCGACGCTTGCCGTGCTGCTCGGCGCGCAGAGCATCGACGATCTTGTGAACCGGATCGAAGCAGTGAAGTCCGTGTCTTCGCAGGACGTCGCCGTGATGAACGAAGTCATCGGTTTCAAGAAGGCGGTCACGATGCACCGACGTGCACTTGCGACAGCGCATCGGGGCCAAGCAAGGCTCGTGCAACAACGCGCCGCAGCGAAGGAGCGCGTGAGCACCCAGCTTGCCCGTGAGAAGCGGCTGTACGCGTCGGTCAAGGGCGAGATCGCGCGGATGATCCAGGCGGACCAGGCGCGGCAGCTCGCGCTCGCCCGGGCGACGACCTTACGGAACAACTCGCAGGCGCAAGCGCAGGCTCTCGCATTGCAGCAGACGGCGATCGGTGCGAGCGCGTCCGTGGACGGCGCATCGGTCGCGCCGCCGTCGCAGTACACCGGAGTCGTGGGCATCGCGATGCGATATCTCGGCGTGCCCTACGTCTGGGGCGGGTCGAGCCCGAGCGGCTTCGATTGCTCCGGTCTCGTTGCCTACGTGTACGCCCAGGTGGGCGTATCGCTTCCGCATTACACGGGCGCTCAGTGGAACGTGGGCGTTCCCGTCTCGCGTTCCGACCTCCAGCCGGGCGACCTCGTGTTCTTCGACGGGCTCGGCCACGTCGGGATCTACATCGGCGGCAACTCGTTCATCCACGCGCCGCATACCGGCGACGTGGTCAGGATCAGCTCCATCTCCGGCTGGTACGCCGACACATATGTCGGCGCCCGCCGAGTTACAGGCTAGAGCCACAGGGGAACCCGTGGTTCCCCTGTGGGACCCCTCCTTCGTCCGTCGCAAGTTGTGAGCTTGCCTGTGCTGCGGCGAGAGCACGGTCTCAGCTCCGCGCGCGGGGGTTGCTGCACCAAGAGCGCTGTTGACGGTCTGCCTGCCCCGCGCGGGCGGTGGTGACTTCGGCATCCCCGCCGCGCTTCGTTCACCTGCGGCTAAGACGCGCTTCGCGGCGCCTTGGCCTCCGGCCTTGGCCGTGGTCTGCGTTCTGGTCAGCTAACGGCCGCGCGACGCAGCGAGAGCCAGAGCACGGCTGCGACGGCGACCGGCATCAGCCACCAGGCATCGACGCCGGCGGCTACCAGGGCGGCCGTGACGCCGATGGCGACAACGACGCCGGCTGCCGACCGCCAGTCGTCGCCGACGACGAAGTCCCACCAGAACTGGCCGAACGCGCGGATGCGCTTCACGCGAACGCCACCCGCTGGCGCTTCAGCACGGTGACGGCGCCGAAGGAGAGCAGCACGACGAACGCGAGCACGCCCGGGAGCGACGCGTTGTCGCCGGGCCAGTGCGCGCCGGCGCCCTCCGCAGACCAGAAGATCCCGAACGTCGTCAGCATGACGCCGACCGCGAACTTCAGGGAGTTCTCGGGTACGCGCGTCAGAGGCCCGCGGACGAGCACGCCGACGACGGCGACAAGCACGAGAGCAATGCCCGCGCCGAGGGCGGCGAGGTCGATTCTGCCCTGGGCGCTTCCGAACGTGATGACGATGAACGCGACCTCGAGCCCTTCAAGAAGGACGCCCTTGAACGAGAGGGTGAATGCGTACCAGTCGAGCCCCGCACGCGTTTCTTGACCGGCTGCACGGGCCTCTGCCTGCTCGCGCGCGAAGATCTCGGCTTCGTCGTGCAGCGCCTTGTAGCCGCTCGCGCGGAGGATGGCTTTGCGCAACCACTGGAGGCCGAATGCGAGCAGGAGGCCCCCGACGATGATGCGGAGCACGTCGATGGGAATCAGCGTCAGCGCCGGTCCGAGTGCGGCGACGATTGCCGCGAGCACGATTGTCGCGGCGCCGAGGCCGGTGAGCGACGAGCGCCAGTCGCGTGTGATGCCGGCGGCGAGCACGATCGTCAGCGCCTCGACGAACTCGACAGCGCTCGCGAGGAACGCGGATGCGATGAGAAACGCGGCGGTCACTTACGTGTAGAGCTGTTCGATCTCGGTGGCGAAGTGCTCATGCACGACCTTGCGGCGAAGCTTCAGCGTCGGCGTAAGCTCACCCTCCTCCTGCGAGAAATCGCGGGGCAGGATCACGAAACGCTTGATCTGCTCGACGCGCACGCGGTCGCGGTTGACGTCGTCGACGATCCCCTGCACGAGCGCCTGCGCCTCGGTGCCCGAGACCTCCATCTCTGCCGGATCGAGCGTGATCAGTGCGGTCACGTACGGCCGTCGGTCGCCGATGATCACGGCCTGCGAAACGAAGCGGGACGCCTTCAGGGCGTTCTCGAGGTTCTGCGGCGCGATGTTCTTGCCGCCCGCGGTGATGATCAGGTCTTTCTTGCGGTCGGTGATCTTCAGCCAACCGTCCTCGTCGAGCTCGCCGACGTCGCCGGTGCGGAACCAGCCGTCGTCGGTGAACGCCGCCGCCGTCGCCTCGGGCTCCTTGTAGTAGCCGCTGAAGATCGTGTCGCTCCGGACGAGGATCTCGCCGTCGACGTCGAGCCGCACCTCACAGCCCTCGACGGCGTGACCGACCGTGCCGAAACGGTAGTCGTCCGGGTCGTTGACGCTGAGCGAGCTCGACGTCTCCGTCAGCCCGTAGCCCTCGATCACGAGCATGTTGAGCGAGTGAAAGAACTCGAGCACCTCGACGCTCAGCGGCGCCGCGCCCGAGATGCCGAGCCGCAGCCGGCCGCCCAGCCGCGCACGCACCTTCGAGAAGACGAGTTTGTCAGCGACTGCAAGCTGAGCGCGCAACACGACGGGAAGCGGTCGTCCGGACGTGCGCCGCGCGCTTGCGCGTGAGCCGACGCGAAGCGCCAAGCGACCGATCGCGCGCTTTGCGCCACTCGCCCGCTCGATCTCGCCCAGCGCGTTCGCATGGACTTTCTCGTACACGCGCGGCACGGCCGGCAGGATTGTCGGGCGCACGCGGGCGAGCGCTTCAGGCACGCGGGTCGCGTCCGCGCAGAGAGCGAGGGTTGCACCGCGGTACGTCGCCGACTGATGGCAGATGCGCGCGAAGCTGTGCGCCATCGGCAGGAAGAGGAGCACGGTGTCCGTCGTGCCCTCGATGTGCGTTCTCACCCGCAACGCGGCGGTCATGAGGTTCTTGTGGGAGAGCATGCAGCCCTTCGGCGGACCGGTCGTGCCCGACGTGTAGATGAGCGTTGCGAGGTCGTCCTCGTGGACGTCCTCGACGACACTGCCCTCACCGGTGAATCCAGCGAGCTCCTCGAAGCCGACGATGACACCCAGCTGAGGGAGTTGCGCCCGCACCGATTCGAGCTTCTCGCGCTGTGTCTCGTCCTCCGTGAACGCGAGGACTGCTTCGGAGTGCCCAAGGATGTACGCGCATTCGGAGGCGGTGTTCGTCGGGTAGAGCCCGACGACGACGGCGCCGATCGACATGATCGCCCAGTCGAGGAGGATCCACTCGAGGCGCGTGCGCGAGAGGACGGCAACGGCGTCGCCCTTGCGGACGCCGTGAGCGAGGAGCGCCTGGGCGAGGGCGTCGACCCGCTCGCCGGCCTCCTGCCAGGAGACCTCGCGCCAGCCGTCCACCTGCTCCTCGAGATAGGCAGGCGTCGTCCACCCCTGCGCCAGGACATACCGCCATAAGGCGGGGGCCGTGCGCGTGGCGATGGGGAATTCGGTCGGAGGCGCCGACGGGGACGCGGTCGTCACGATCCGCATCGTAGAGAGAAGGGAAGCCGCAAGGGAGGGCGAAAAGCCCTGGTCCTGGGATAAGGAGTCCGTGCCAGACTGAAGTCTGGCACCGACTAGAATTGAAGAGGACGGCCCTTATGCGCACAATCTGGAACGGATCGATCAGCTTCGGCCTCGTCAACATCCCGATCGGGCTCGCCCTGGCGACCCAGAAGTCGGATGTGGCCTTCCGAACGCTGCACCGGGAGTGCGGCACGCCGATCAAGCAGAAGCGCTGGTGCCCGTTCCACGAGCGCGATGTCGAGCCTGATGAGCTCGTCAAGGGGTGGGAGGTCGCGAAAGGCGAGTTCGTGCTCGTCGAGGAATCCGACCTCGAATCGGTCGCGCTTCAGCGCTCGCAGTCGATCGAGATCGTTCGCTTCGTGAAGCTCGAGGATGTCGACCCGGTCTACTTCGATCGCACCTATTACCTCGCGCCGGCGGCCGCGGATGCGGCGCGGCGACCTTACGTGCTGCTGTTGCGCGCGATGCAGGACACCGGCATGGCCGCCGTCGGGAAGTTCGTCCTCTGGGGCAAGGAGAACCTTTGTCTCATCCGCTCGCACGGTGACACGCTCGCGATGGAGACGCTCTTCTTCGCCGAGGACGTGCGCGCGAAGAACGAGATCGAAGAGGCCGTCACTGCGACCAAGGTGCAGAAGGCGGAACTGGCGCTTGCAGAGCAAGTGATCGAGAGCCTCGTCGGCGAGTGGAACATCGCCGACTTCGAGAACGACTACCGCCGCGATCTCCGCGCGATGCTCGAGGCGAAGCTTGCGGGCGAGGAGATCAAGCGCCCGGAGCCCGTCGCCGAGACACCTGTCGTCGACCTCATGGAGGCGCTGCGCCGCAGCGTCGAGAACGTGCAAGGCCGGAAGCAGACCGCCGGGAAGACGAAAGCCGCCTCGTCCGGAAGCGGCTCTCGTCGAAAAGCTCCGGCGCGTAAGAGCGCCTAGTCGTCCCCTCCTAGTGGTGTTGCGGTAGCGCGCCGAGCGCCTGCAGCTGCGCTTGGAAGAGGTACTTGTCGATCTTGCCGTGATAGATCGGTACGCCTTCCTGCACGCACACCCGGATCACCTCCTGCTGTTCGATCCCCAGCTCTTTCGACAGCTCCTCGGGCGTGAGGTGATTCGCCATACGTCCCGCTCCTTCCCTGGGTACGAAAAAGCCCGCCGGCGCCGAGCGCACAGACGGGCTAGACCAGACCCTCGCTTGTCGTTCCGACAGGCCTCACCGGGCCTGCCCTCTCAAAGCATTCATCACAAGAAGAATATGCCCTGATGAGGACAGAGTCCAAACGAATCTGGAATGAGTTCGAAGAGAGGCACCTGGAAGGCCTCCGGTACTTCGTGGGCGGCTCCGGGCCGCCGATCGTGCTCGTCCACGGCCTGGGCGGCATGGCCTCGAACTGGCGTCTCGTTGCTCCGGAGCTCGCGGCGGAGCGGCGCGTGATCGTGCCCGAGCTCCCCGGGCATGGAGGCTCCGCTCCGCTCGAGGACCCACAGGGCATCGACCCGTACGCAGATGCGGTGCTCGCCGTGGCCGACGCCGAGGACGCCCTGCCTGCTCCGTGGGTGGGCCATTCGCTCGGCGGCCTCGTCGGGCTTCGTGCCGCGCTGCGCCGGCCGGAAGCGGTCTCAGGCCTCGTTATCGCTGCCGGGGCCGGGATCTCGTCGGCGACGAGGATCGGTGAAGCGACGGTCACGTTGCTCGGCGTCGTGCAGCCCGGACGGCTGATCGGCCGGCAGGCGCACGCGGTCTCGCGGTCGGAGCTCGGCCGGAAGCTCGCCTTCGGCTGGTGGGGCGTCGCCGACCCTGCCGGCTTCGATCCCGAGATGGCGGAGGCCTTCCTCCTGGGGCCGCCGCAGCACACCGACACCGTCAGCGCGGGCAGGGCGCTCGTCGCGAGCGACCCGCGTTCGGATCTCGATCGCGTGAGCTGTCCCTGCCTCTGTCTTTGGGGCGCGCGCGACAACTGGGTGCCGCTGAAGGATGGCATGGAGTACGCGAGACGATTGCGCGCACCGCTGCGCACGATCGCGGATTGCGGGCACCTGCTGATCGGCGAACGGCCGGACGCGGTCGTCCGCGCCGTGCGGGACTTCGTCTCGGGTCTCGATGCGGGTTAGTTCGCCCGCCGTGGGGTAGGAGCCCTCCATGCTTCCGGTGCAGGGGGAGACGTCGCCCGTCCTCGAGCGGGTCGACGACCCGAGCGAGGCGGACGAGCGCGTGCTCGGCCACCTCGCGAGGCTCGGCTGTGATCCGTCCCAGCCGCGTGAGACCCGGCACTTCCTCTATCTGCGGGAGCAACCCGGGGCGGAAGCCGTCGCGCACGCGCTCGATGTCGACGGCTGGTCGACCTCCGTCGAACGAAGTGAGGGCGCGTGGCTCGTCGTCGCGACGAGAGCACGCACGCTCACCTTGGACGTCGTTCGCGAGACACGTGCGCGGCTCGCCGCGCTCGCGTTGGAGCACGGCGGCCTCTACGACGGCTGGGAAGTCCCGACTATTTAGGCAGTCGCCGCCTCGAAGGGGATCACCTCCGCTTCCTCACTCCGTGGTGGGCCGGAGAGGAACTCGACGCGCCGCGCGACGACCTCGACGGCGTCCCGCCGCCTTCCGTCCTGCTCCCACGTCCGGCTCTTCAAGCGCCCGTCGACGGCCACCCTGTTGCCCTTGGCCAAGTACTCGGCGCAGAGCTCCGCCTGCCGGTCCCACGCCGAGATCCAGACGAAGTCCGCGCCTCCGTCCTTCGAGCCCCGGTCGATCGCGAGCAGGAAGCTCGCAACCTTCTTTTCCTCACTCACGTCGCGGAGCTCGACGTCCGTGGCGAGATTGCCGAGTAGATGCACGCTGTTCATGCTCTCGAAGGTAGAGCGGCACTGCTCACGAAAGAGTCAAGCCTTGGTCAGGAAACTCGGAAATCCCTAGCTAGACTCGGGAGCGGTCATGGGGCTCTTCTCTTCGATGACAGGCTTTGGCGGCCGTGACATGGCGGTCGATCTCGGCACGGCGAACACGCTCGTGTACGTGCGCGGGCGCGGCATCGTCCTGTCGGAGCCGTCGGTCGTCGCGATCGACTCGCGCACCGGCGAGGTGCATGCAGTGGGCGTCGAGGCGAAGCGCATGCTCGGCCGGACGCCCGGGACGATCCAGGCCATCCGCCCGCTGAAGGACGGCGTGATCGCGGACTTCGACGTGACCGAGCAGATGCTCCGTCATTTCATCCAGAAAGTGCACCAGCACCGTTTTGCGCATCCGCGCGTCGTCGTCTGCGTTCCGTCGGGCGTCACCGGCGTCGAGAAGCGCGCGGTCGAGGAAGCGACGTTGAGCGCCGGCGCGCGTCAGGCGTATCTGATCGAGGAGCCGATGGCCGCAGCGATCGGTGCAGGCCTGCCTGTCGCAGAGCCGACCGGCAACATGATCGTCGACATCGGCGGCGGCACGACCGAGGTCGCAGTCATCTCGCTCGGCGGCATCGTCGTCTCGCAGTCGCTGCGCGTCGGCGGCGACGAGATGGACGAAGCGATCATCAATCACATCAAGCGCGACTACAAGTTGCTCATCGGTCAGCAGACGAGCGAAGAGATCAAGCTCGAGATCGGATCCGCGTGGGACATGAAGGACGAGCTGCAGGCAGAGGTGCGCGGCCGCGACATGCTCACCGGCTTGCCGAAGACGGTGATCCTCACCTCAGAGGAGATCCGTCGCGCGCTCGACGAGCCGACCACGCAGATCATCGAGGCGATCAAGTCGACGCTCGACAAGACGCCGCCCGAGCTCGCCGCGGACATCATGGATCGCGGGATCGTGCTCGCCGGCGGAGGGGCGCTCCTGACGGGTCTCGACGAGCGCTTGCGGCACGAGACACAGATGCCTGTCCACCTTGCGGAAAGCCCGCTGACCTGCGTTGCGGTCGGCTCGGGCCGAAGCCTCGAAGAGTTCGAGGCGATCCATCGGTCGAACCGGGCCCGGGCCCGCGGTCGCAGCAGCCGCAACGGCCGCCGCTACTAAACGGGTTACGACCGCCGTGTCTTGGCCCACGCTGCACCCGGCCGGGCGCCGCGGTACCCTAGGCCGGTGGCATCTCGCGACCGCACCGCGCGCGTGGCGGTGCTGGGCTCGTCTGTCCGGCGCTCCAGCAGAGGACCAGGCCGCTTCTCGTCGAGGGGCCGTAACACGATGGTCCGCCGGATCGTGCTTGCGGTGCTCGTCGTGGCGGCGCTTGCGCTGCTGACGATTTCGTTTCGGTCGCCGACGAGCGGCGCGCTCCACGACATGCAGGGCTATGGCTCGACCGCCCTCAAGCCGTTCCAGATTGCGGCGGACCGTGTCGCGCGCCCGTTCCGCGACGTGTACGGCTACTTCAGCGGTCTCGCGAGCGCAAAGTCGGAGAACGGGAAGCTGCGGAACGACGTGCGGCATTGGCGGGCGGTCGCAAACGCGAATGCCGTTGCGGCGGCGCGCACGGCTGAGCTCGAGAAGCTCGTGAACTTCGAGCAGGGCGCGAGGTTCCCGAAGGACTACCGCACCGTGAACACAACGGTGATCTCGTGGGCGGGCGGCGCATCGACGCAACAGGTCACCATCGCGGCCGGGTCGAGCTCGGGCATCCGGAATGGTACGCCGATCGTCACGGCGGATGGGCTGCTCGGGCACGTAACCAACGTCTTCCCTGACACGGCGCAGGTCATGCTGCTCACCGATCCCGACAGCAGCATTCCCGCGCGCGACGTGACCCACGCTGTTGCCGGGATCATCCGACACGGCCAGGGCAACACGCTGATCCTCGACCGCGTCTCCAAGGCGGCGACGGTGGTCGAGGGTGACCTCATCGTTACGCAGGGCACGGTCAATCCGCGGTATCCGGATCTCTATCCGTACGGTATTCAGATCGGCAGCGTGCTCTCTGCGCACACGAGCGACATCGCCTCCTATTACACGGTGCAGGTAACACCGTTCGCGCGCTTCGACTCGCTCGATGCTGTCGCCGCGCTGATCTCGACAAAGCGCCGGTGAACCGGGTCGACGGCCTCAAGGCGGCGGTGCTCCTGTTCGTCGCGGCGATCCTGCAGGTTTCGATCTTCTCGCAAGTGCATGTGCTCGGTGGCGTGCCGGATCTCGTGCTTGTCATGCTCGCCGCCGTTTCTCTGCTGCGTGGGTCGATCACCGGCGCTGTCGGAGGTTTCTTCGCGGGGTTGCTCGTCGACACCGCGACGCTCGGAACGCTCGGGCTCACCTCGCTCGTGCTCACCATCGCCGGCTATTGGATCGGACGCTACGGCGAGACGACCGGACGCGATCGGGGACATGCGCCCTTCACGTCGGTTGCGGTGATCAGCGTGCTCTACGCGTTCGGGGTGCTGCTCGTCCACTTCGTGCTGGGCGAACGTGCGCCCGCCGGCATCCTCGTCCGCGGCCTCGTGCCGGCGATCGTCATGAATCTGATCCTGACCGCGCCGGTGTACGCGCTTGCGCGGCGTCTCCTGCGCGCGCGCGACCGCAGCGACTACGCAACTGAGGTACAGCTCCTTGGCTAGCACGACCACTGCACGCACGCCGCGACGGGTTCCGCGCCGCGACGAGACCGTCGTCGAGCCATACCGCGTCACGCCGAAGCTTGCCCTGCGCGTCGCCATTCTCGGCGGCATCCTCCTTGCGATCTTCGCGGCACTCTTCCTGCGCCTCTGGGCGTTGCAGGTGCTCGCGGGTCAGAAGTACGTCGACCAGGCTCAGGCGAACTCGTTCCGGACCCTGCCTGTGCCGGCGAAACGCGGCCTGATCCTCGACCGCAACGGCGTTCCGCTCGTCACCAACACGCCGACAACGGCGATCCAGCTGTGGCCGTCCGACCTGCCGAAGCCCTACGGCCCCGAACTCGCGCGTCTCGCACGCATCGCCCGGGTCCCGATGTACGAGATCGTGCGCGGCATCCAGAAGCGGAAGTTGACCGGAGACGTCGTCACCCCGGTCATCGTCCGCGAGTCGGCGAGCAACCTGATGGTCAACTACCTTCTCGAGCACGCATCCGAGTTTCCCGGCGTCTCGACCGGTCGCGCGTACATCCGTCACTACCCCTACCCGGATCTCGCCCCGCAGGTGCTCGGCTACGTCGGCTCGATCACGCAAACGCAGCTGAATCATCTCGGCCGCGGCTACAACCTGAACGACGAGATCGGTCAAACGGGAGCGGAGTCGGCGTTCGACAAATACCTCCGCGGCGTCGCGGGGGCCTCGAAGCTGCACGTCGACAACCTCAACCGCCCGCTCGGCAGCGTGCAGCTGACGGCCGTGCCGAAGCCCGGTAACAACGTTCGCCTGACGCTGAACGTGAAGCTTCAGCAAGCAGCCGAGAAGGCGCTCGCCTACGGCATCAACCTCGCGCAGGGCAACGGTGAGTGGGCCGCGCGCGGTGGCGCAATCGTTGCGCTCGATCCGCGCGACGGATCGATCCTCGCGATGGCATCGTCTCCGTCCTACAAGCCCTCGGTTTACTCCGGCCGCGTCACGACGAAAGCTCTTGCAGCGCAGGGGCTGACGCCGAAGACGGCGCCGGCGAAGAACACACCCTCGTTGAATCGTGCGATGCAGGCGACGTATCCGCCCGGCTCTGTGTTCAAGCCCGTGACGGCGCTTGCCGCGATGCAAGAGCACCTCGTCTTGCCATACGCCTACCTGCCGTGCACGGGGACGTACCAGTCGCCGAACGACCGATCGCACCAGGTGTTCCACAACTGGGACCCGAACGTCAATCAGCAGATGGACATGCCGACCGCGCTCGCCTACTCGTGCGACACGTACTTCTACCAACTCGGTGACAAGTTCTGGTCACTGCCGAAGAATCGCGGCCAGCCGTTGCAAAAGTGGTCGCGCAAGTTCGGCTTCGGCAGCCTGACGGGATCCGACGTCGGCCCGGAGGTTCCCGGGCTCGTGCCGACGATCGGCTGGAAGGTCCATCACTTCCACACGGTCATCGATCGCTTCTGGAAGCCGGGCGACTCGATCCATCTCGCGATCGGACAGGGTGACCTGCTCGTGACGCCGCTCCAGATGACGCGGTTCTACGCGCTGCTCGCAAACGGGGGCAAGCTCGTCACGCCGCACTTGCTGCTCGACGTAGTCGACCAGAACGGCGCGCCGGTGCCGCTGCCCGCGCAGGCACCGGCCAGGCCCGTGCCTGGGCTCGACCCTGCCGCGCTCCAGATCGTCCGGCAAGGTCTGCTCGAGGGCACGCACCTCCCGTTCGGCACCTCGTATCCGGTCTTCGGACAGTTCCCGGTCTCGATCGCCGGCAAGACGGGAACCGCTGAGAAGTCACTCACGCTGCCGGGCTACGTCGGCGTCAAGAAC
Organism: uncultured Actinomycetes bacterium; assembly: GCA_963707525.1. Taxonomy (GTDB): domain Bacteria; phylum Actinomycetota; class Thermoleophilia; order Gaiellales; family Gaiellaceae; genus Palsa-739. The sequence continues at coordinate 41,581 of CAVPQJ010000006.1, forward strand.
CAGTCGTGGTGGTGTGGGTACGGCCCGACGAACAACGCCACGATCGTTGTCTGCGCCGTGATCGAGAATGGCGGCCACGGCGGCACGGCTGCGGCGCCCGCCGCCGCGCAGGTGCTCGCGTCCTACTTCCACGTCAAGGTAAAACAAGCGACCTCCACCCACTCCGACTGATGCTCGAATACGCCGGATCACAGAGAGCAGGGCTCCAGCGCAATCGCGGCGACGGGTTGGCGCTCGGCAACCTGCTGCGGTCGCTCGACTGGCTGCTCGTGGCCGGCGTCGCCGGGCTCGTCGCTGTCGGTCTCTGGGCGATCTCCGGCGTCACGCAGTACGACGTCGCGGGCGACCCGCATCACTATCTCCAGCGGCAGATCGTGTACGCCGTCGTTGGCGGGTTCGCCCTGCTCATCGGCGTGCTCATCGACCCCGACATGTACCGGCGCTACTGGCGGCCGATCTTCATCGGCACCGTCGGACTGATTGCGATCGTGCTCGTCGTCGGCCGGGCGGCCCGCGGCTCGACGCGATGGATCAACGTCGGCTTCTTCACGTTCCAGCCGTCGGAGTTCGGGAAGCTCCTCTTCGTCCTCGCGATCGCCGGCTTCATCACGGAGCGCGCGCGGGGAGCGACCGATGTGCGCTCGACGTTGCGAACGCTCGGATTCGGCGCCATCCCGGTCGCACTCGTCTTCGCGCAGCCGGACCTCGGGACGGCCCTCGTCTACACGGCCGCGCTCGGCGCGATGCTGTTCATCTGTGGGACGCCCTGGAAGCAGCTGGCGGTGTTTGGTTCGCTCGGAGTGCTCGCGGTCGTCGTCGTCCTCTGGGCGGGACCTGCCGTCGGCGTCAACTTCCTCAAGCCGTACCAGAAGTCGCGGCTCACGTGCTTCGTGCATCCGCAGAAGTGCACCGTCGATGCCCGGTACAACCTCGAGCAGTCGATCGCGGCCGTGGGCTCGGGTCAGTTCCACGGGCGCGGCCCGAAGAACGCGACGCAGACGCGGCTCAACTTTCTCCCCGAGCATGGCACCGACTTCGTATTTGCCTCCTACAGCGAGCAGCGCGGCTTCGTCGGAGCGTCGCTTCTCCTGGCCCTGTACCTGCTCGTGCTCTGGAGGGGCCTGCGAATCGTCACGGTTGCCCGCGACCTGTACTCGGCGATCGTCGCCGGGGGAATCGTCGTTGCGCTCCTCTTTCAGATCTTCGTGAACGTCGGCATGACGATGGGGATTGCGCCGATCACGGGTATCCCCCTGCCGTTCGTGAGCGTCGGCGGCTCCTCGATGATCTCGAACCTCGCGGCCATGGGCGTCCTGCTCGCGATCCACGCACGGGGACGTGGCTCGCGCTCGTCTCGCCGGCGCTCGTAGGAGGGTTGGATCCTGATGGGATTACCCATCCGCCTGGGCGTGCTGCGCGCGCTCGTGAAAGACATCTCCGTCTCCGGTGCGGCCGGCAAGCCCGTCGTCGTCGGCGGAGCACGCGAGCTCGCGGCGGTGCTCCGGAAGGAGCTCGGCCGCGGTGCGAAGCCGGGTGGGGTACGTGCCGACGACGACCCGAAGGGCGGCGCCGTCTACGTCTACGTGCTCGGACGCAACCCGACCGAAGCCGACGAGGCTGCGCTCAAGCGTGCGCGTCGCGCCCGCGTGCCGATCGTCGCGGTGGCAGCAGGGCCCTTGTCCGACGAGGTGACGATCCCGTACGTGCTTGCGACCGACGTGTTGCAGCTCCGAGCGGGGCAGGGGTTCCCGCTCGAGGCGATCGCGCATCTGATCGCGGGGCGACTGGGGGAGGAGGGAGCGCCGCTCGCCGCGCGCGTGCCGGTGCTACGCGGCGCGGTCTGCGACTGGCTCGTAGCGGCGTTCGCCAGGAAGAACGGACTGATCGGCGCCGCCGTGTTCATCCCCGGCGTCGACTTGCCCGTGCTTGCGCTCAACGAGATCAGGTTGATCCTTCGGCTCGAGCAGGCTTACGGACTTGCGATCGACCCCCGCGAGCGGCTGCCCGAGATTGCGGCGACGCTCGGCGTCGGCTTCGGCCTGCGCGCGCTCACGCGTGAGCTGCTCGATTTCGTTCCGGTAGCGGGGTGGGCCGTAAAAGGCGCCGTCGCGTATGCCGGCACTCGCGCGCTCGGCGAAGCCGCTGTCCGGCGGCTCGAAGTCGGGGCTCCAGGCGGCCACTAGCGGGGCACTACGCGGCTGCCGGACGGAGCTTTGTCCGGCGCGCCTTGATCGCGCGCATCCGCTGCTGGAGCCGCGCCCAGGCCCAGGGCTCGACCTCCCGGTAGCGGACGGCCGACTGCGCGCGGGTCGCTTCGAGATACTCGAACCAGGCGTCCGCTTCCTCGATCAGCAGGAGTTCCTCGGCCTCGCGCGTCAGGGTCACGGTTCCAGCCTCCAATCCGGTCGTAGATTGGCGGATCGTAGGACCGGGGTCGGACGGCACCCGGAACCGCTGGTACCCTGATGGACGTGAGGCACTTGCCGACGTTTTTCAATGACAACCACGAGCGCGCGCCCCTGTATTCACGTACAGCGTGGGACGCAGCGCGCTTCGCCTATCAAGGAGTTTTCGCTTGCCCTGGTTCCGCCGACGGAAGCATGAATCCGACGTCGCGGCAGCTCGTACTGCCGCACCCCCGGTCGAGGTTCGCCCCGACCCGATAGTCACCACCGCACCCGCTGCCGCCACAGAAGGCGCGGGCGCGTCGACCGATCCCAATAGACCGAAGCGCCGCCGCGGTAGTCGTGGTGGAAAGGGTCGGAAGAAGCCCGGTACCGCCACGGGCGCTGCCACGACCGGCGACGCCGCCGCAACCGTGGACGCGACGACCGCACGTTCGGAAAAGAAGCCGGCGGGCGAGCGTGCACGTCCGGAGCGCAAGGCCGTCTCGCAGCGCCAGGAGCGGCGCCGTTCGGAGAGCAGCAGCGGCAACCGCCGGCGCCGCGAGCCGCAACGTCGCGCGCCTTTGCCGAAAGCGAAGCGCGAGCTGATCGTCTCGGTCGACGTCGGCGAGCAGCGCGTCGCCGTGCTCGAGGACGACAAGGTTGCCGAGGTCTATCTCGAGCGGCCGGAGCGGCGTTCGATCGCGGGCAACATCTATCTCGGTCAAGTCGACAATGTGCTGCCGGGTATGGAGGCCGCGTTCGTCGAGATCGGTCTCGAGAAAAACGGCTTCCTCTACGTCGACGAGATCGTCGGTCCGGAGCTCGAGCGCGGGCACGGCCGCAAGATCCAGGATCTGATCAACAAGGGCCAGACGATTCTCGTTCAAGCCGTCAAGGACCCGATGAAGACGAAAGGTGCTCGCCTGACGACGCAGATCTCGCTGCCGGGACGCTTCGTCGTCTTCGTCCCCCAGGGCGAGGGGCTCGGCGTCTCGCGCCGGCTCGACGACGAGGAGCGCCAGCGGCTGAAGGACATCCTCAAGAAGCTCGCGCTGAAAGAAGGCGGCCTCATCGTTCGCACCGCGGCCGAGGGAGCGTCGGAGGAGGACATCGAGCGCGACCTCGTCTTCCTGCAGCGGCTCTGGAAGTCGATTCAGGCGAAGGCCGAGAAGGCGACCGCGCCCGAGCTCATCTATCAGGAGGCCGAGCTGCCGCTGCGCGTCACGCGCGATCTCTTCACCGGTGACTTCGAGAAGGCGTACGTCGACAACGACCAGGCCTTCAAGCGCATCACGGGCTACCTGAAGAAGACGTCGCCGCACATGGTCGAGCGCGTCATCCGCTACAAGGAGAAGACGCCGCTGATGGAGGCCTTTGGCGTCGAGCAGGAGATCAAGTCCACGCTGCACCGGCGCGTCGATCTCCCGTCCGGCGGCTATCTCATCTTCGACTACGCGGAGGCGTTCACCGTCATCGACGTGAACACCGGCCGGTTCGTCGGCTCGCGCGGGAAGAACTCCGGCGCGCGCCTCGAGGACACGATCACGAAGAACAACCTCGAGGCGGTGAAGGAAGTCGTGCGCCAGCTGCGCCTGCGCGACATCGGCGGGATCATCGTCATCGACTTCATCGACATGGCGAACCCGAAAAACCGGTCTGCAGTCGAAGAGGCGTTGCGCACGGAGCTCGAGCGCGATCGGACGAAGACCTACGTCGTCGAGATCTCGCCGCTCGGCCTGGTCGAGATGACACGGCAAAACGTGACCGATGGGCCGCGTGAGCTGATGACGAAGAAATGCCCGACATGCGGCGGCGACGGGATCGTGTACTCCGAGGCGTCGGCGGCGATCGACGTCGAACGGCGACTCCGCTCGCTCGTCGCGGGCTCGCGCTCGCAGGCGTACCGCGTCGAGCTCTCTGCGCCGATCGCTTCGGTGCTGATCGGCCCCGGTGCCACGCGGCTGCAGGAGCTCGAGACGATGACGAAGCGGCGCTTCTTCCTCGACGGCAAGCCCGATATGCACGTCGACCACTTCGTCGTGCTCGCCGAGGGCAAGCTCGTCGACCTGGCGCCGAAGGCTCCGGTCGAGGAGGGTGCAGAGATTCAGCTCGAGCTGGTCGAGGTCGACCGTCACGACGGCGGATCGGCGGTCGGCAAGATCGAAGGCTTCGACGTGTGTGTTGCGGAGGCCGCATCGCTCGTCGGCAAGAGGGTGAAGGTGCGCGTCGAGCGGGTGCTCGACGGCGTCGCGTACGCGACGCTGGTGCGCGCCCTGAAGAAGGTGCCCGAGCCGCTTACCGCGGAAGCCGAGGCGGAGAAGCCCACGCGCAAGCCGCCCGCGCGGAAGGACGCAGATTCGCAGGCCGGCACGGTCGAGACGGACGACGACGACATCGCCGAGGACGACGACGTCGAGGATGACGACGAAGTCGAGGAGACGGGCGAGGACGACGTTGAGGTCGAGGACGACGACGAGCTGCAGGCGGCGGAACCCGATGTCGCCGAGCCCGCCGCTTCTGTCGCGACCGACGGCTCGCCTGTCGCTCCGGTCAAGAAGAAGACTCGCCGCGGTTCGCGAGGCGGCAAGAACCGCAAGAAGCCGGCCGGTGCTGCCGGGGCCGGGAGGCCTGTCGACGCGCCAGAGGCAGAAACCGGAGTAGCGGAGCCCGAGATGCCAGGCCCCAGGCTGCCGCAGGCGGAGAAGAAGGTCACGATCCATCTGCCTTCGGACGATCTCGGCCGCGAGGACGAGGCCGACGAAGGAGAGCCGGCGGTCGAGACTCCGTCCGAGAACGGCGCTCCAGGCGTCGCCAAGAAGAAGACGAGGCGCGGCTCGCGCGGCGGCAAGAACCGCCGCAAGCGGACTGCGGCTGCGGCCACGAACGGAGCAGAGTCCACCGAGAGCGCGGCCGACGGAGCCCGAGCCTGTCGAGGCGGTCGTCGCCGCCGACGAGCCCTCCACGAACGGCGCGCCCGAGGAGGATTGGGGCTACGTCCCCATGTCCGAGTGGGTCGACGAGCTCGACAAATGATTTCGCTACACTGGCGCCTCTCGCGGGGCCGTCCGGCGCCCGCATTTTCCACGCTATGAGCTACGCAATCATCACTCTCGGTGGCAAGCAGTACCGCGTCCAGGAGGGCGAGCGGCTGCTGGTGGACCGCCTCAAGGCCGACGAGGGCAAGACGTTCAACCCGAAGGTGCTCCTGATCGGCGGCAACGGCAAGACCGACCTGGCGCCCTCGACCACGGTGACCGCGCGGGTCGTGAGCCACGAGCTCGGCGAGAAGATCCGAATCGGGAAATACAAGAAGCGCACCGGCTACCGCAAGCACACCGGCTTCCGCTCGAGCTTGACGCAGATCGAGATCGAGTCGATCGGCGCGGGCGCGCGCAAGGCGGCCGCAGCGGCCAAGCCGAAAGCGGAGACGGCGAAGCCGAAGGCCGAGCCCAAGCCGACGGCAGAGGCGCCGGCTGAAGCTGCAGCAGCTCCTGCGCGCACCGCTCATCCGCCGAAGGGCTACGAGGACATGACGGTCGCCGAGATCACGGCCGAGGCGCACGACTGGCGGCGGCCGAATCTCGAGGCTGCGCTCGAGTACGAGCTCGCGAATGCGAAGCGCAAGGGCGCGATCGCTGCGCTCGAAGCTGCGCTTGCAGACAAGGAGAGCCACTAATGGCACATAAGAAAGGTCTCGGGTCCTCGCGCAACGGTCGCGACTCGAACCCGCAGATGCTGGGCGTGAAGATGTTCGGAGGCCAGGGCGTCTCGTCCGGGATGATTCTCGTCCGCCAGCGCGGCACGCGTTTCCGCCCAGGTCCGGGCACAGGCATTGGCAAAGACGACACGATCTTCGCGACGCGCGACGGAGTCGTCGCGTTCCGGACGAGCGGCGAGCGCCGTTTCATCTCGGTCGTCGACGCCTAGAGCGGTAGAAAGCGGTGTCCGACACCCTCGGTGTCCGACACCCTTAGCCCAGTGTTCCACGATCGCGCTCGACTAACGGTTATCGCCGGTCGCGGCGGCGACGGGTCGATCCATTTCCGGCGCGAGAAGTTCGTGCCGCGAGGCGGACCGGACGGCGGTGACGGTGGCCGTGGCGGCGACGTCGTGCTCGTCGCCGAGACCCGGCGGCGTGACCTTTCCGGCATTCGCCCGAACCAGAAGCTGCGCGCAGGCAAGGGAGGACCCGGCCGTGGGCAGTTGTCGCACGGCGCCGACGGTGAGGACGTCGAGCTGAAAGTTCCGGTGGGCACGCAGGTGCTCGACGAGGAGGAACGGCTCGTCGCTGACCTTGCGCATCCAGGTGCGCGGGTCGTCGTCGCGAAAGGCGGCACCGGTGGACGCGGGAACAAGCGCTTCGCTTCGCCGACGAGGCAGACGCCTCGCTTCGCCGAGGTCGGCTGGCCCGGCGATGAGGGAACGATCGAGCTGCGCCTGAAGCTGCTCGCCGACGCCGCGCTCGTCGGATTGCCGAATGCCGGCAAGTCGTCGCTCGTCGCGCGCCTGTCGAACGCGCGCCCGAAGATCGCCGACTACCCGTTCACGACGCTCGCTCCGGTGCTCGGCACCGTCGAGGCGCCGGACGGCCGCCAGCTCGTCGTCGCCGACGTCCCGGGGCTGATCGAGGGCGCAAGCGAAGGCGTCGGGCTCGGGCATGAGTTTCTCGCGCACCTCGAGCGTGCGCGCCTGCTGCTGCACGTGATCGACTCGTCGGAAGCTGATTCCGAAGAGCGCTGGCGCACGATCGACGCCGAGCTCGCAGCATACGGCGCCGGTCTCGACACACGACCGCAGGCGATCGTGTTGAACAAGATCGATCTCAGCCCGGAGCCGCCGACCTTCGAGATCGAGGACGACCGGATCGTGCGAGTGTTCCGCGTGTCCGCCGCGACGGGGGCAGGGATCGAGGAGTTGAAGCGCGCGCTGTTCGAACTCGTGCCGCCCGACGAGATCGTGCCCGCGGCGCCGGGCGACGATGAAGAGCTGGTCGACTACCTCGTCTATCGCCCCCAGCCGTCGCGTCGTGCATATCGCGTGTTTCGTACGGAGCGCGGCTTCCGCGTGACGGGGCGCCCACCCGCGGGCGAGGAGCTCGAGGCGGTCCTGAAGTCCGCAGGTGCACGAGCAGGCGACGAGGTCGAGCTGGGCGAGGAGGTGCTCGAGTGGAGCTGACGGGCCTGTTCGGCGGCGCGTTCGATCCGCCGCACGCCGGCCATGTCGCAGTTGCCACGGCGGCGAAGGAGCACTTCGGCCTGCCGCGCCTCACGATCCTTGTCGCGGAGCACCCAGGCCACAAGGAGACGCATCTCCCTCCGGAAACGCGCCTCGAGCTTGCACGAGCTGCGTTCCCCGACGACGACGTGCGGCTCGATCCGTACCCACGCACGATCGATCTGCTGCGTGGTGAACGGTTCGACGATCCGCTCTTCATCGTCGGCGCGGATCAGTTCAGCGACCTCCTCTCGTGGAAGAATCCCGACGGGGTGCTCGAGCGCGCGCGGCTGGCGGTTGCGGCGCGGCCCGGCTATCCGCGCGAGCGGCTCGACGCGATCCTCGAGCAGCTCGACCAGCCCGAACGGGTCACCTTCTTCGACATCGAGCCCAATCCGGCCGCCTCGCGGGACGTTCGCGCCCTCGCGGCAGCGGGAGCGTCACTGGCCGGGCTCGTCCCGGACGCCGTCGAAAAGCTGATCCAGGAGCGTCGGCTGTACGGCTTCCATTGACCGTCCGCGGCTCGTGGATACACTGGTCCTAACCCCGAAAAGGACACTGATCCAGCCCTGAGCTCGCTCGCACAAGCCCGCCGCATCGCCGCTCTCGCACAGGAGAAGCTGGCGGAGGACGTCGTCATCCTCGACATGCGGCCGGTCTGCGACTTCACCGACTACTTCGTGATCGCGACGGGCCGCAACCCGCGCCAGACCGCATCGATCTGGGATGAGGTGCACGGCCGGATGAAGAACGAGCAGGAGTTGCTCCCGCGCTCGATCGACGGGAAGCAGGAGGGCACCTGGATCCTCGCCGACTACCTCGATGTCGTGCTGCACGTGTTCACGCCCGAGGCGCGCGAGTACTACAAGCTCGAAGAGCTGTGGAACGACGTGCCCGAAGTCGAGCTCGAGACCGCGGTCGCGGGCTAACCGGCGCGGGGGCCGTCGCTCGTCAACAGAAGGTTCGCCGGCGTCGAGCCCGGTAGGCCGCCGACGAGGTTCCTGCCGATGCGGATTGCGAGCGCCTGCGGGCGGCCGATCCGGAGCCAGACGTTCTGGTGCAGGTCGTAGCTGAGCTTGTGCCCCTGGTCGAGAAAGCCACGGAAGATCTCCTTGCCGTTCGCTCCGCCGATGCGGACCGAGAGCCACGAGCGTGAGGTGACCGCGCGGATGAGCGCGACTACCGGTTTCGATGCTGCGACGTGGTGCACGATCGGTGCTGCGACCTTCTTAGCGGGGGCTGCATTCGCGACGTTGCTCAGGTCGGGTTGGACGTGCGTGCTGGCCGGGGTGCCAGAGCCGAAGGCGTTGAGCGCCGCGACGGCGGCGGCGACTGCGACGATGCCGACGATCGTGCGGGTGAGGAGTCTGCTTCTGCCTTTCGCAGGGGCGAGCGATTCGGGAACGAACGCTTCATCCTGGTGCGCGGCGACGCGCTCGTTGTACTCGTCGACATAGAGGCTGCCGTCCAGGCCGAGGAACTCGGCGTACATGCGGAGGAAGCCCTTCGCATACGCCTCGCCGGGCATGAGCTCCCAACGCTCCTCCTCGAGGGCGGTGACGTAGCGCTCGCGGATGCGGAGGCCGGCCGTGACGTCGTCGAGGGAGAGGCCTCGCCGGGTGCGCGCTTCGCGCAGGCTGGCACCGATATCGAACATGCGCGCGGCTCCTCGACCTATTGACGGCGTCCGTGGAGAAGTCGGCGCGGCTGTGGAAAAGAGAAAGCCCCCTGAAGGGGGCTTTCTAGGTGGAGCCGAGGGGGATCGAACCCCTGACCTCCGCCATGCCATGGCGGCGCTCTCCCAGCTGAGCTACGGCCCCAGTAGGGCCTCCATCCTAGCGGCGAACTCGTAATCCTTTGCCCAACGAATGCCCTTCGCCTGGTTGTTGCGCGTCGGGGCGAGACGGAGCCGCATCTCGTTGCGCGCGACATCGTCAAGGTCGAAGAAGTAGCAACTCTTAGTGTCAGGGCAGTAGGCCGCAAACGCATCGATCTCGGCACGCGAGTAGTACGTCCGCCGAAGACCTTCCCGAGCGCGACGAGCCGAGTACAGACGCACCACAATCACGTCGCCGTGGCGCGACGCCCACTTGCATTGAACGCGAATCAGGCTCGAGCCCACGTCAAAGATGAAGTCATAACGCTCGTCCATGAGCGGGCGGTAGACGCCGATACCGAGCTTCACAGCTTCGAAGGCAATCGCGGATTCAGCGACAGCGCCCTTCTGATTCGTTGTCAACATAGCCAACAGACTAGCGGGGCCGCCGGACGATGCAACCGGCAAAACGTTGTCACCGGTGGACCCGCCTGCAAGGATCAGGGCTAGTGGAGACCGCAGCCGCAGCCGGCCGGCCGGGCCGCCGCGAGCACGCGGTGCGCGAACGCGTGGCCGTGCCGGTTCGCTACGCGCTCCGCCGTCTGCGCGTCAATTGGCCGCGCACGCTGATCGTCGCCCTCGGGATCGCCGTCGGCGCAGCGGTGCTGGCGATGACGGCGGTGGGGAGCGCGGCAGTGCAGGATCGAGCCGTCCAACGGGCGCTCGCGCAGTTGCAGCCGTCCGACCGCGCCATCCAGGCGGTGTGGAGCGGCGTGCCGGCGCAGTCAAACCTCGCCTACACACAACTCGACCGAATCGCACGCCGTGCAACCGAGCCGATCCTCGGACAGAAGCCGTTCGGCTTGATCGTCTTTCGCCAGGCCACGTGGGGTGGTGCGTTCGTGAACCTCGGGGCCGTCGACGGGCTCGCACGCTGGCTCGATCTTCGCAGCGGCCGGCTGCCGCGCAGGTGCGTCCCGTCGGATTGCGAGCTGATCCAGATCGGTGGCAAGCCCGTCGCGCCGACCTTGCCCTTCTTGCACGTCGTCGGCCGCGCGACATTTAGGGCCGGCGCACCGCTCGATGCGTACTTCGGCGGCGGCGGGCAGCGTCCGCCGATCCTCATCGCCGACGGCGTCCGGCCGTTCGAACGCACCCCGCTTCCCGACGCGTCGCTGATCGCGCGCACGTACGGCTGGGTCGTTCCGGTCGCGCCTCGTTCGATTCATGACTGGGATCTTGCAAGCCTCGGCACCCGGCTCGATCGCGCGCAGTCGCAACTGGAGCAACGGTCGGACATCTTCACGATCGCGGCACCGACCGACACGATCGAGTCGATTCGCGCAACGAGCCGCGTCGCGGCGCAGCGCCTGTTGATCCTCGGCGGCGATGCAGCGGTCCTGTTGCTCGGCTTTGCAGTGCTCGCGTCCACGCGCCTGCGACGCGATCACCGCGACGTGCGCCGTCGCCTCACCTGGTCGGGCGCGAGGCGCTCACAGATCCTGCTCGTGGCTGCGACCGAGGTTCTCGTGCTCACAGTTGTCGCAAGCCTCGCCGGCTGGGTCGCCGGCACTGGGGCAGGTGCCTTGCTCGCGCACCACCTCGGCTCACCCGGCGGTCTCGTCGTCGCGCATTCGATCCTCACCGCTCACGCACTCTGGATCGGGATCTTGCTCGCTGCCGTCACCGCAGCTGCCATGCTCGCGGCGCTTCGCGTCGATGCCGTCACGTTCGGCGGCTTGCGGATCACCGTCGCGGACGTTGCGGCGCTCGGCGCGCTCGCCGCGATCCTGCTTGCACTTGCGCGCGGGAAGGCGGACGCGACCACGTTGCAGGCGGGCGGCGGCACCGGTGTCTTTCTCCTCCTGCTGCCCGGCCTCGTTCTGTTCGTGCTTGCGGTCGCAGCCGCCCGCCTGCTCTCGCCGGCTCTGCGTCTCCTCGAGCTGGCCGCCCGCCGCTCAACGCCTCCTGTCCGCGTCGCGCTCCTGTCACTCGCTCGTGCACCCGGCGAGGTGCTGCTCACCGTCGTCTTCTTCGTGCTCAGCGTCGGGATCGCCGTATTTGCAATCGCATATCGCGCAACGCTCGTGCAAGGCGAGCGCGAGCAGGCTCGCTACGCGGTGCCGGCGCCGTTCGTCCTGAGCGAGGACCTCGGCAAGCTCGTCACGATCCAGCAGGCGCCGCTCCCGAAGCGCTACACCGCAGAGCAGGTTGTGCGCGAGTCGGGGTACGTGAGCGGCAATCAGGGCCGCGACTTCACGTTGCTTGCGCTGCCGGCGCGCTCGCTCGCGTCGATCGAGGGCTGGCGGAGCGACTTCTCGTCGCAGTCGCCCCCGGAGCTGGGTCGTCTTCTGCAGCCTCAAGTCCCGCCTGCCCTCAGAGGCATCCGCTTGCCGATCGGGGCCAAGACGCTGACCTTGCCGTTCACGATCACGGGCGACCAGGTCGGCCTGACGGCGATTGTCGAGAACCGTCGCGGCGACTTCACGCCGCTGCAACTCGGCGAGCACGATGCAGGGACGTTCGCGCGAACCGTTCGCCTTCCGCCGGAAGCCCGCGGCGGGATGATCGTCGCGCTCAGGCTCTCGTTCCCGACGATCGCGGCGTACGTCGCCGGCCATCGCAGTGCGGAGACGTCCCTCTCAGTGAACGACGCCTCGACGGGGACGCTACGCCTTAGTCGTGCGTTTGCGGGCTGGTTCGGGACGAACGGCATCACCGCCGACGGCCGCGCCTTCCACTTCGTTGTCAACAACGCGGCGGACTCGATCCTACGCCCGCACGAGCCGCTCGAGGGTGAGCTCGTACCTGTTGTTGCCACGCCCGCCATCGCGCGTGCCGCGGGGCCGAGCGGCATCGTGCCGTTGCACGTCGAGGACAGCGTGATCGCCGCGAAGATCGTCGCAACGACGCGGTACTTCCCGTCGGTCGACGGCGATGCAGTCATCGCGGATCTGCCGACGTGGCTCACCGCAGCTAACACGGTTGCGCCCGGCGTGGCGACGGCGTCAGAGCTCTGGCTCGATACGCGCCCGCCGTCCGGCCTTCCGCTGGCTCTGACCTCCCAGCGCGCTCGCATGAACGAGCTGACGAGCGACCCACTCGCGCGCGGGGCTATCGCGTTGCTGCTCGTGACGGCGCTCGTCGGTCTGGCGCTCGCGACGGTCGGCCTTCTGCTCACCGTCGTTGGTGACCGGCGCGAGGAGCGCGGTTCGCTCAGGGATCTCGAGGCGCAGGGCGCAACGCCCGCCGACCTGCGGCGACACATACTGCTGCGCGCAGCTGTCGTCGGCGCGATCGGCCTCGCGGCCGGTGTCGCCGCCGGAGCGATCGTCGGCGCGCTCGTCGTTGCCGTGGTCTCGGTGACGGCCGGTGCCGAGAATGCGTTGCCGCCGCTCGCTCTCGCATTCGACTGGAAAGTCATCGTGCTCGTGCTGGGCGCGCTCGTTGCTTGCTCGGCGGCCGGTGCGACCGCCGCAACGCGGAGGCTGCGGTGAACGCGGTCGAGGCACGCGATCTCTTCCGGCTCTATGCGTCGCCGGAGGGAACCTCGGTGGCCTTGCAGGGCTTATCGCTCGACGTCGCGGTTGGCGAGTTGCTCGTCGTCTTCGGCCCCAGCGGGTCGGGGAAGAGCACGCTGCTCCGCATCCTGGCGGGGCTCGACCGCCCGTCGGCCGGGTCGGTGAGCGTCTTCGGCCACGATCTGCGCACGCTTCGTGGGCGCGGCCTCGTCGAGTACCGCTCGCGCACGCTCGGCTATGCCGACCAGCACTACGGACGCGCACTCGCGCCCGAGCTGAGCGCGCGGCAGTTGGTCGCGCTGCGCCTCGCGCTCCTCGGCGTCGAGCGCGCAGAGCGCGAGCGCACCGCGGACGGCCTGCTCGAACGCGTCGGGCTGCTCGACCGCGCGGATGCGCTACCCCGAGAGCTCTCCGGCGGCCAGCAGCAGCGCGTCGCGATCTGCGCCGCCCTCGCCCACCGCCCGCGGCTTTTCATCGCGGACGAACCGACCGGAGAGCTCGATGCTGCGAATGCGGAGCAGATCTACGCGCTCATGGGGTCGCTGTCGCGCGAAGTCGGAGCGACCACACTCGTCGTCAGCCACGATCCGAGCTCCGCTGCGGTCGCCGATCGCGTCGTGCAGATCCGCGACGGCCGCGTCAGCGCGGAGGACGGGGAGGCGGTCGTGAACCGCGGCGGCTGGGTCCGCATCCCGGAGGAATTGCTCAGCGGTGCGTCGCGAGCTCAGGTCGACCGAGTGCCGGAGGGCGTCATCCTGCGCGTGCAGGAACGGCCTGCCGCGCCGGTGACGGAACCAGCCGACGCGGCGCACGGCGAGGTGGTCGTCAGGACCGTCGGGCTGACAAAGCTCTACGGAGACGCGCCGGTCTTCCGCGATCTGTCGCTCGAGCTCGAGTCGGGCCGGTTGTCCGCCGTGACCGGCCCGTCCGGCTCGGGGAAGTCGACGCTGCTGCACCTGCTAGCCGGTCTCGATCTTCCGACCGCCGGAGAGGTTCACGTCCTCGACGCGCCGATCTCGCAGCTCGATGCGACCGACCGCGCACTCGTTCGCCGCGCGCATATCGGGCTCGTGACCCAGGGCACCGACCTCGTCCCGTTTCTCACCGCGCTCGAAAGCGTCGAGCTCGCGCTCGCGATGCGCGGCATGCCGACGACGAATGCGAGCCAGATGCTTGCGTCCGTCGGGCTCGAGGAGCTGGCGCAGCAGCGCGTCTCGCGGCTCTCGATGGGCGAGCGCCAGCGGGTCGCGGTCGCCCGCGCGCTTGCCGCTCGCCCCAGGCTTCTCCTTGCCGACGAGCCCACGGCACGCCTCGATGAAGCGAATGCGCGGGCCGTCGGTGCGCTCTTCGCCGAGCTCGCCGGTACGACCGGTACCGCGATCGTCTGCGCCACGCACGATCCCGTGTTGATCGAGCACGCGCGCGCCGAGGTGCCGCTCGGTACGCTCGCCGCGTACGAGCGTAGGCTCGACGGAGCTCGTCAAGTAGCGGAGCCGCCGGCTTGGCCGGCGGCGGAGCGGAAATGAGCCAGGCTGCAGTCGACCTTCTCCTACGGGGCTACCGGGCGTTCGTCGCAGGGGACCTCGACGCGCTCGAGAGCATGCTCGACCCCGAGGTCGAGTGGATCGGCGTCGGCGAAGTGGCCGCGATCGCCGACCGCGCAGATGTGCTCGACGTGCTGCGGCACCGCGTCTCCGAGGAGTACCAGGTCACGGTCGACCGCTGCATCGGCGTCGGCGACGACGTCGTCGTCAGCATGCGTTTCTCACGCGTCGAGATCGACCCGACCGACGAGCGCCCGTTGCAGTCGCGCCGGTCGTTTCTCGTCGGGCGGTACGCCGCGATCGTCACGACCAGTGAAGGGCATGTGACGCGCGTCGTCGAGTATCCACATCTGGCCGGCGCGCTTGCGGCTGTGGGTCTCGAAGACGAGAATCCCTAGGAGGGTTTGACGAAATAGTGGTTGAGTCGAGCGGCCGCGCTGGATCGCCGCGCTGCGGCGTCCTCAGTCGTCCCGCTAGAACCACTAGCGGGACTCCCTGCGTCCTTGCAGCGCGACGCCCAGCGCACCCGCTCGACGAACACCATTCCGCCAAACCCTCCTAGGCGAATCCTGCTGCGGCGTAGGAGAGCGCAGACGGAAGCGTCGCTCTCCAGAAGTGGCCGCTCTCGGCGAACGGCAAGAGCCAAAGCTTGTGTTGCAGGCGGAGGTGGCCGAGCTCGTTCGCAAAGGCGATCGACATGCTTCGTCTGATGCGCCCATGATTTCCACCTGCGGAGACGTAGAACCGAACGGCCCCGCGCTTCAGCACAACTGCTTCGCGACGGACGAGGATCGATGGATCGTGCGCGGCCAGGTCGGCGGTTGTTGCGTCGACGAACGGACCGTCGCGGAACACGGGTGCGAAGTACCCCTCGAACGAGCCTAGAGTCCCGAAGACTCCGGGGTGTCGCAGGCCGACATCGACGGCGCCGAACCCACCGGCGCAGACTCCCTCGAGCGCGCGTCCCCGCACGGTCGCGATCGTCGGCAGGTTACGGTCGACCCAGGGCACGACGTCGTCGACGAGGTAGTTCTCCCACACACCAGCCCATTCGCCGAGGTTGGGGTGGACTGTCGGGCCTGCGACGGGCATCACGGCAATGAACGGCGCTCCGCCCGAGGCGATCAATCGGTCGGCGACCTGCGGCAGGCGCATGGCGTCGAAGATCGACGAGGGCGACCCGCGCATTCCGTGCAGCAAGTACACGACGGGATAGCGGTGCGCCGGGTCGTAGCCGGGAGGCAGGTAGATCGCGCTCAGCCGGGTGTCCTCCGGGACGAACGTATTGGGGATGCGGCCCTCCCAGACCGTGCCGCCGACCGGGCCGTGGGCGGCGCTCGACCAGCCGGCGGGGAGGAGGAGCGAGGCGACTGCAGTGGCCACCGCGAGCGGCATGGCCCAATGGAACCAGGGCGAGGTGAAGGCCGCGAGTAGCCGGGATTACGGCTCTGCGCTGCCTCGTTGCAGGTAGGTACAATTTCGATACCTGGTACATGGATAGGAGAGTGAGTTCATCTTGAGTGACCTGCTGCTCGTTCCGCTCGAGGACACGGTGGTGTTCCCGGGCATGACCGTCACCCTGGCGGTCGACGCAGGCGATGAGGATCGCGTCCTGCTCGTCCCGAAGCACGATGACGAGTACGCGAAGGTCGGCACAGTGGCCGAGGTTGCCGATCGCGTCCGTCTGCCCGGAGGCGGCCACGCCGTCGCCTTCACCGGCCTGCATCGCGCCGTGATCGGCGCGGCGCACACCGACGCCCTCGGGCGTCTGCGCGTGGAGGTGGAGGAGCGCCTCGACGAGGACCTTCCGCCGGTCAAGACACGCGAGCTCGAGCGCGAGTACCGTGCCGTCGTCGAGGAGATCCTCGACATTCGGAACGCCGACGACCGGATCAGCGCGTTCCTGCGCTCGATCACCGAAGCGGGTGCGCTCGCGGACACCTGCGCCTACGCACCCGACATCTCGTTCGCCCAGCGCGTCGAGCTCCTCGAGAAGGTCGACATCATCGAACGGCTTGAGTTCGCGCTTGCGTTGCAGCGCGAGCGGCTCGCCGAGCTGCAGGTGCGCCAGCGCATTCGCGAGAACGTCGACTCCGACGTCCAGAAGCAGCAGCGCGAGTACGTGCTGCGCAAGCAGATGGAGTCGATCCGCAAGGAACTCGGCGAGGACGAAGGCTCGGTCATCGACGAGTACCGCACCAAGATCGAAGAGGCGGGGATGCCGGACGCTGTCCGCGCCCAGGCCGATCGTGAGCTGCGCCGTCTCGAGTCGATGGGCGACTCGTCGGGCGAGGCATCGATGATCCGCACCTATCTCGACTGGCTGACCTCGGTTCCGTGGTCGAAGCGGTCGGACGAGCACCTCGATCCGCAGAACGCGCGTGAAGTGCTCGACGCCGATCACGCCGGTCTCGACGACGTGAAGGAGCGCATCGTCGAGTACCTCGCCGTGCGCAAGCTCCGTCAGGAACGCGGCATCCCGAACGACAAGAAAAGCGGCGCAATCTTGACGCTGATCGGACCGCCCGGAACGGGCAAGACGTCGATCGGCGAATCGGTCGCGCGTGCGTTGAACCGCGAGTTCGTCCGCATGTCGCTCGGCGGGATCCGCGACGAGGCGGAGATCCGCGGTCACCGCCGCACCTACATCGGCTCTCTGCCGGGACGGCTCGTTCGCGCGCTCCGCGATGCGGAGACGATGAACCCCGTCATCCTCCTCGACGAGATCGACAAGGTCGGCGCCGACTGGCGCGGCGACCCGTCGGCCGCGCTGCTCGAGGTGCTCGACCCCGCGCAGAACCATTCGTTCCGCGACCACTATCTCGACGTCGAGCTAGACCTGTCGGACGTGTTCTTCATCGCGACCGGCAACGTTGCGGACACGATCCCCGGTCCGCTGCTCGATCGCATGGAGGTCATTCGCTTCGACGGCTACACGGTCGACGAGAAGACCGCGATCGCCCGCGACTATCTCTGGCCGCGGCAGCGGGAGCGGAACGGGCTGCTCGAAGACGAGGCCTCGATCGCCGACCCCGTGATCCAGACGGTCGTCTCCGAGTACACCCGTGAGGCCGGCGTTCGCCAGCTCGAGCGTGAGCTCGGGAAGATCCTGCGCAAGACGGCGACGCGGATCGCGTCGAAGACCGTCGAGCCGCCGGTTGTGGTGGACACCGATGTCGTTCGCGACGCGCTCGGCCGCCAGAAGTTCTTCCAGGAAGCGGCAGAGCGCACGGCGGTGCCTGGCGTCGCCACCGGACTCGCAGTGACGGGAACCGGCGGAGACGTGTTGTTCGTCGAGGCCACCTCGATGGACGGCAACTCCGACTTGACGCTCACCGGCCAGCTCGGCGACGTCATGAAGGAGTCCGCGCGCATTGCGCTCTCGTACGTCCGCTCGCACTCGGAGGAGCTCGGTATCGAGAGCGACATGTTCAAGGACAGGATGTTCCACGTGCACGTGCCCGCGGGAGCGATTCCGAAGGATGGCCCGAGCGCCGGCATCACGATGGCCACTGCGCTCGCGTCGCTCCTGTCGGAGCGTCCCGTGAAGCACACGGTGGGCATGACCGGCGAGGTGACGTTGCAAGGGCGCGTCCTGCCGATCGGTGGCCTCAAGCAGAAGGTGCTCGCGGCGCACGCCGCCGGGCTCACCGACGTGATCATCCCCGAGCGGAACCGCGCCGACCTCGAAGACGTCCCGGCGGACGTTCGCGAGGCGATGCGCTTCCATCCCGTCATGACGCTCGGCGAGGTGCTCGACCTCGCACTCGAGCCGAAGGCGCAGCCGCAGCTTCATGCGGTGTAGGACCTGCCGGCCGTTGCCCGAGGAGGTCGCCAAGGCGGCTGACCTCCTCGGGCGCCGCTGGATGCTCGCGATCCTGTGGGCCTCCGCGGAAGAGGGGGCCGTGCGCTTCAACGAGTTCAAGCAGGCGCTCGAGGGGATCCCCCCGCGGACGCTCGCCGCTCGGCTCCTCGAGCTCGAGAACGCCGGCGTGCTGGAGCGGCGGGTGCTCGACACGCGACCGCCGCGGGTCGAGTACCGCTTGACCGTTGCAGGCCGCAAGCTGCGCGTCCTCGTCGACGCAATGCGCGCCTACGCCGAGGTCTAGCAGCCGCAACCTGGTTGCATACGGGAATGGATAGCGACCGCTTTCTCCGTGAGCTCCCCGCGCAGCTCGAAGACGTTTCCCGCTTCGCCGAGATCCTCGAGGCCGTCCCGGGTCTCGCGCAGCCAAACAACCTCGCCCTACTGAACGTCGCCGCGCGCTGTCTCGGCGACGGCGAGTCGTATGTCGAGGTCGGGACGTACCACGGCACCAGCCTGATCAGTGCGCAGCTCGACAACGAGGGCGACTTCGTCGCGATCGACAACTGGTCGATGGGCGACGGCAGCCGTGCACAGCTCGATGCCAATCTCGAGCGGTACGGGCTCCACGCGACCATGATCGAAGGCGATGCCTTCGAGACGCTCCGCGGCGGCGCGCTCGAAGGCCGCACGGTCGGCGTCTATTACTACGACAACGGACACGAGTACGAGCAGCAGCTCGACGGCATGCGCCTGATCGAGCCGTACCTCGCCTCACCTGCGCTCGTGATTGTCGACGACACCGACTGGGAGCGCGTCGAGCGCGCGGTCGACGACTACCTCGCCGGTCAACCGCGCGCGACCGAGATCTACAGCGTCGACGGCAAGGACCGCGGCCACCCCGAGTGGTGGGAGGGCATGCGCGTCTTACGCTGGACGAGCTAGAGGACGGGAGACAGCGCGGCGATCTCGCGCTGTTCCGCCAGCCGGCTCAGCGCCTGCGTCTCGATCTGGCGCACCCGCTCGCGTGTAACTCCCAGCTGCCGGCCGATCTCCTCGAGGGACTTCGGGTCTTCGTCGCTCCCGAGTCCGTAGCGCAGCTTGATCACCAGCTGCTCCCGCTCCGGCAGCAGCTTGATTGCGCGGTGCAGGGCGTCGTCTCCGAGTGCGACGACCACTTCCTCTTCGACGTTGGCCGACTCCTGCGCGACGAGATCGCCGAACGCGGTGTCGCTGTCGTCGCCGATCGGCTTGTCGAGGCTCGCCACCGTTCGGGCAGCGGAGCGCACTTCTTTGACGTGCTTGAGGTTGAGCTTCGCCCGCTCGGCGACCTCTTCGTCTGTCGGCGTCCGCTCGAGCTGCAACACGAGCTCGCGCTCGGCGCGCGCCATCTTCTGTTCACGCTCGACGATGTGGACCGGGATGCGGATCGTGCGTGACTTGTTCGCGACGCCGCGCTGCACTGCCTGGCGAATCCACCAGGTTGCATACGTCGAGAACTTGAACCCGCGGCGCCAGTCGAACTTCTCGACGGCGCGGATCAGACCGATGATCCCTTCCTGGATCAGATCGATCAGCGGCAGGCTGTGCCCCTGGTACTTCTTCGCGATCGACACGACGAGACGGAGGTTCGAGTTGACCATGCGATCCTTGGCGAGCTTGTCGCCTCGCTCGATCGCCTTCGCGAGCTCGATTTCCTCGGCCGCCGTCAGCAGTGGGTACCGGCCCGCCTCGTTGAGAAAGAGCTGCAGCGAGTCGGTGGTCATGGCGGCGACCTCGCCGTTCACGTACGTCGACTCCGCCACTTCCGGCAAGCCGCAGTCGTCGGTGAGCTCGATGCCGCGCCCCTCGATCTGCTCGTACAGGCCGTTCAGCTCCTCGTCGTCGAGTTCGAGCTCCTGAACGAGGGCAGTGAAGGCCGACATGTTGATGCAGCCCATCTCTTCGCCGTGCTCCATCAAGACGCGCAATTGATCGTGGCTCATGAGCTATTCATTCCAATGGATCGAGGGACGTAACCGGGTTCCGGTAAGGAAACGGTGAAGTCCCCCAGAACGGTTCTCTCCGGCGCCCGCCGGGTAGACTCTCTCGCGTGCCGGGGCACTCGGTTTGGGAGCTCGTGTTCCTCATGGTGATCCTCAAGATCCCGATCGTCTATCTGTGCTTCGTCGTGTACTACGCCATCAAAGCGACGCCAAAGCCGGAGGCCGGCGCGAGCATCACCGCTCAGCTCGGCGACCCAGAGGATGATTCCTGGCGCGGCCGCCGTAGGCCGCGGCCCCTTCCGTCGAGGCCTCATGGCGGCCCGGCCCGCTCGTACGGGCGGACGCCGCGTACGGCCGTCGCCAGGGCGGAGCGCCGATGAGCACGGCCGAGCCAACTCGCTCGCGCTCGTCGGATTCGATCGCGGGCTACCTCGCCGCGATGTCCATCTTCATCTGCCTGATCGGGGTCGCCTGGCATCCGCTGCGGCTGATCCTTCCCGGGATCGTCGTCGCGATGGTCGCGGCAGGGATGGGTGGACGGCATCAGCGGCTCGCCTTCGCTGCCGTGCTCATTGCCGCTGCCTGCTTCTTCTTCGGGATGACGATCGCTGTCGTTACGCAGCGCTCGCTCTGGTAGTTCCGCACTCCCTGCTACAACAATGAGTGATATGAGCCGGCCCGAGGTCGATGGATTGAACACGGGCTATGCGGCGCTGCTGCTCGAGCAGTACCTCGACAACCCCAGCGCTGTCCCGTCCGAATGGCGCGCGCTCTTCGAGAGCGCGCCTGAAGAGCTGCTCGCGACCCAGCCCGGGCTGGCGCGGCTCCTCGAGCGCGCCGAGCGAAACGGCGGCAACGGCCATGTGCCCGTCGCCGAGCCGCCGCCCGCCCCGCCACCGGCCGCGCCGGCCGCTCCCGATGACGAGCTGATCGGGGGTGTCGCTGCGGCAATGTCGCTCGTGAAGGCCCACCGCACGCACGGGCACCTCGCGGCGGACCTTGACCCGCTCGGCTCCGAGCCTCACGGCGATCCTGCGCTCGAGCCGGAGCGGCTGATCCCGAAGTTGACGCCGCAGCTGATGGCTCGCATCCCGGCGCCGTTGCTCCGTCTCTCTGTCGAGGGGGAGACGCTCGCCGACGTGTATCCGCGTCTACGCGAGATCTATTGCGGCTCGATCGCGTACGAGATCGAGCACATCTCCGACCACGAAGAGCGCGTGTGGTTGCGCCAGGCGATCGAGTCCGGCCGCTACCGGCTGCCGCTCAGTAGCGAGGAGAAGCTCAGCCTGCTCGGCCGGCTGAGTCAGGTCGAGGGCATGGAGCGCTACTTGCGCCGCGCATTCCTCGGCCAGAAGCAGTTCTCGATCGAAGGCCTCGACGTGATGGTGCCGATGCTCGACGAGGCGATCGAGCTCGGCGCCGACACGGGCGCGCACGAGGTTGTGATCGGGATGGCGCATCGCGGCCGGCTCAACGTCCTCGCTCATGTCGTCGGCCGTCCGTACGAGGTGATCTTGCGCGAGTTCGAGGGCGAGCGGACGATCGAGGCCGTCGTCGCGAGCGAGGAGGGCGGGAGCGGCGACGTCAAGTACCACCTCGGCGCCGAAGGAACGCGCACGACGCGCGCCGGCGAGATCCATGTGACGCTCGCGTCGAATCCGAGCCATCTCGAGGCGGTCGATCCGGTCGTCGAGGGACGAGCGCGCGCGGAGCAGACCGACCGCTCGACGCGCGAGGGCTATCACGACCCGACCGTCGCGCTGCCGATCCTGATCCATGGCGACGCCTCGTTCGCGGGTCAGGGCGAGGTCGCGGAGACCCTCAACCTCGAAGGCCTGGCCGGCTACTCGACCGGCGGCACGCTCCACCTGATCGCGAACAACCAGGTCGGCTTCACGACCGATCCGGCCGACGGGCGCTCGACGCGGTACTCGAGCGACCTCGCCAAGGGATTCGACATTCCGATCGTCCATGTCAACGCGGACGATCCGGAGGCCGCGCTCGCCGCCGTGCGGCTCGCGCTCGCGTACCGGCGCCGCTTCGGGCACGACGTCGTCGTCGACCTCGTCGGTTACCGGCGGCATGGGCACAACGAGCAGGACGAGGCCGCGTACACCCAGCCGCTGCTCGCTGCTGCGATCGCGCAGCATCCAACCGTGCGCGAGCTCTATGCGGAGCAACTCGTCGAGGGGGGTTTCGTCAGCGCCGAGCAGGCCGAGGCGCTCGAGCGCCAAGTGCTCGAGCAGTTGAAGGGCGCGCACGAGGCGCTGAAGGAGACATTCGGCTCGGCGCCGCAGCCGACACCGGATGGCCGCATCCCCGCAGGGACGCTGGACGAGGTCATGACCGCGGTCCCCGCCGAACGGCTGCACGAGCTGAACGAGCAGCTTTTGCGGGTGCCCGACTGGTTCTCGCCTCACCCGAAGCTGATCAAGCAGCTCGAGCGTCGTCGCGACCAGCTCGAAGAGGGCGGGATCGACTGGGGCCAGGCTGAAGCCCTCGCATTCGCCTCGCTCCTCATCGACGGAATCCCGATTCGCATCACGGGCCAGGACACCGAGCGCGGCACGTTCTCGCATCGTCACGCCGTCCTGCACGACGTGAACACGGGCGCGACGTTCACGCCGATGCAGCACCTCGACGAGGCGGCTGCGTCGTTCGAGATCCACAACTCTCCGCTCTCCGAGTACGCGTGCCTCGGCTTCGAGTACGGCTATTCGGCTGCAGCGCCGGAAGCGCTCGTCCTTTGGGAGGCGCAGTTCGGCGACTTCGTCAACGGCGCGCAGATCATCGTCGACCAGTTCATCGCCGCCGGCCTCTCGAAGTGGGGGGAGACGAGCCGTCTGACGCTGCTGCTCCCACACGGATACGAGGGCAACGGGCCGGAGCACTCGAGCGCACGACTCGAACGTTTCCTGCAGCTCGCCGCGCAGGAGAACATCCGGATCGCGAACCTCACGACCTCCGCGCAATATTTCCACCTCGTGCGCAAGCAGGCGCTCGATGTCACCGCGCGTCCGCTCATCCTGATGACGCCGAAGGGCTTGCTGCGGATGAAGCAGGCGTCATCAAGCATCGCGGATCTCGCCGAAGGAGAGTTCCAACCGGTGATCGACGACGCGACCGCGGATCATGATCGCGTGACTAGGCTCGTCCTGTGCCAGGGCAAGGTCTACTACGACATCGTCGGACACGAGGACCGCGCGCGCGCAACGAGTGTGGCAGTGGCGCGCATCGAGCAGCTGTACCCGTTTCCGGTCGAGCACGCGGCCGCGCTTCTTCGCCGCTATCCGAATCTGCGCGAGGTCGTATGGGCGCAGGAAGAGCCGCAGAACATGGGTGCGTGGCGGCCACTACGGCATCGGCTCGAGGAGGCAAAGCCCGAGGGTGTGCCGCTCCTCTACGTCGGCCGCCCGTGGCGCGCGAGCCCGAGCGAGGGCTACCCAACCGCGCACCTGCGCGAGCAGGACCGGATCGTTCGTGCGGCGCTCGCGCCGTCGGCGCTTTCCTGGCTCGCGTCGTAGTGACTTAACGGCCGCGGCGGGCGCGACCGCGCTGGAACTCCATCAGCTTCGCGGCGGCCTTCGGGCCGTGTTTGCGTGCGAGCTTCAGCGCGAGCTTGCGCTGCTTCGGCGGCAGCCGCCGCCAGAGATCGAAGAGGGTGATCGCGACCCCGATCGGGCCGGGACGGAATTTGCCGAGGCGTGGCACGCGGACAATCCTAGTCGCCCGGGTCCTACGTGCCGCCGCTCTTGCGGTGCCCCGAGCCGTGGCCGTGGTCGTTTCCGTTGTCATTGCCGTGCGCATCGCCGTTCGGAGCGTCCTGTGCAGGGGTCACGGGCACCCGTGGGACCTCCGTCGGCGCCGAGGGAACCTCGGGGACCGGTGCCGGGACCGGTGTGGGGGTCGGCGCCGGGCCGTCATGCTTGGGATGGCCCCAGTCGAGTCCGTGCCCCTTGCCCTTGTCCCCGGGTGTCTCTGCGACCGGCGGCGGCGGTACGACGACGGTGAGGATGCGCGGGGGCTCGGGCGTCTGGACGGCCACGGTTGCCGGAGCCGCAGCCGGCGCCGGCGCCTGGACGGGAGCAGGAGCGGGAGCGGGAGGGGCCGGGGCGGCCACGGGTGCAGGCGGGGCAGGAGGAGGCTGAGGAGCCGGAGGCTCGGGTAGCGGAAGCTGGGGCTCGCTTTGGGGCTGTACGACCGGGGCAGGCGGCGGAGGGGTTGCCTGCGTGATCGTGACTCGACGAACCGGAGCTACTTTGGCCGGAGTGATGAGCCTGGGGGCGATGAAGAAGGTTCCCGGTGCCTCGACGTGCTGGAAAGGGGGCGTCGCGAGCGCGACGCCTGGAGGCGTCGATCCGCTGCCGCTCTGGCGTGCGAAGGCTGCTGCTCCCCCCACTGCACCCAAAAGCAAAAGTACTGCGAGAACCCGGTCGATACCCCTCATGCTTGCTCCCCCAACTGCCGACAACATCACTCGATTGAGGTATCGGCAGGAAGGTCCCGAGACTTGAACATCGTCAGAGGTGAAAAAACGAACCGTGGGTAGCTTCAAGCTCAAGCTCGTCGTCTATTTCCTGCTGCTGTCCTTGCTGCCGATTGCGGCCGCCTTTTGGGGGTTTACGCAGGTGGCGGGCCAGAGCGAGACGAGGCGGGTCGACGCGCGCCTCCAGACCGGGATGCGGGCGCTCCTCGCGTCCTACCAGGAGCGTCTCGACGCCGCCCAGCACCAGGCGACGGCGATCGCCAGGACACCGATCTTCCAGAGGGCCCTCGAGAAGGGCGACCGACGCGCCCTCCTGCGGATGGTGCAGGTCGCGTCCAACACGCACGACATCTCGATCAGCTCGATCGACGGCAACCTCGTCGGGCGTCCTGCCGTCTTCGCCGCGACGCGCCAGGCCACCGTGGTGTCGCGGCTCGGGCTCGTCGGCTACGTCACCGTCTCGGTGCCTTTCGACGGAACGCTCGTGGCCGGGCTTCGCGAACGCAGCGGCCTCGCGCCCGCAGACTCGCTCGTCATTCTTCGGCACAGCAGCGTCGTCGCGTCGTCGCCTGCCGTCTCCGGAAGATTGGTCGCGCCGGTGGGCCAGATGAAAACCGTCGCCGTCGGAGGCAACCGCTTTCGGACGCTTGTCGCCCCAGCCGTCGCGGACGATCCGGGTGTTCGGTTCGCGGTGCTAAGCCCTCAGTCGCTGATCGACGCTGCCAACTCGAGCTCGCGCAACCGGCTGCTGCTCGGCCTGATCGCATCGCTCGCACTCGTCTCGCTCGTCGCGTACTTCGAGGGCCGCTCGATCGTCCGGACGCTACGCGGCCTCGCCGAAGCGGCGCACGGGATCGCTCGCGGCAGGCTCTCCGAGCGGGTCCCCGTCCGCGGCCGCGACGAGTTCGCGATGCTCGGAAATGCGTTCAATGACATGGCGAACCAGCTCGAGGCGCGACTCGCCGAGCTCGAATCCGAGCGCGGCAGGCTCCGTGATGCGATCACCCGGTTCGGTGAGGCGCTCGCGGCGACGCACGACATCAACGAGTTGCTGCGTGTGATCGTCGAGGCCGCGGTCGAAGCGACGGGTGCAAACGGCGCCCGACTCATCGCGGATGACGGCACGATCGTCGAGACCGGCGATCCGGACTCCAAGGGCGCGCGAGTCGAGTTCGAGCTCACTGCCGGGCGCACGAGCTTCGGCACGCTCACGATTGCCGGCGACTCGTTCGACGTCGAGCAAACGCTGGCCGCCACCTCGCTCGCGGCACACGCTACGACTGCACTCGAGAACGCTCGGCTCCACCGCATCGTCGAACGGCAGGCACTCGTCGACGGTCTCACCGGAATCGCGAACCGGCGCCAATGCGAAGACGCGATGACCGCGGAGATCGCCCGTGCCGACCGTCTCGGCTCGACGTTGACCCTGGTGCTCGCCGATCTCGACGACTTCAAGGCGGTCAACGACGCCCACGGCCACGCCGTCGGAGACGACGTTCTGCGGAAGTTCGCAGCGGCGCTCCGCTCGACCGTCCGCGACTCGGACCTCGCCGGCCGCTGGGGCGGCGAGGAGTTCCTCCTCCTTCTGCCGGGGGCCGACGCCACGGGCGGTGCGCTGCTCGCCGATCGAGTCCGCGAGACCTTCTCGGAGCGCTCGTTTGCAGGCCGCGACGGGGAGACGGTGAACGTCACCTGCAGCTTCGGCGTCGCCCAGCACCGGCCCGGAGGCGACGAGCGGGCGCTCTTTGCCTCGGCCGACCGGGCCCTCTACCGGGCCAAGCGGGCAGGAAAGAACCGGGTCGAGCTCGAAGCACCCGTCCGCAGCTTTTAGTAGGTTCAACCGACAATCACCCCCAAAACCGGTCCGAAACCGGGTTACACTGCCCCGCGCAGGAGTACGGCCCCAAAAACGGAGGATCAGGTATGCCGGTAGAGACACCGTCGTTATTCGCCCAGGTGATCAGAGATCACCTTGAATTGAAGGAGCGGAACTCGGATCTGGATCCTCGGATGCCGATCGAGCGCTACAAGTCCGCGGATCCCTTCGAGAACCATCCACTGTTCAAGACCGAGGAGCAGGCGCGCCTGGAAGAGACGATGGACGGGGTCGACCCGCACTTCGTCGCGCACAGCGCCGACGTGAACCTGCCTTGGCCCGGCGAAGAAACCGCGGAGTCGACGACACCGCACCCCGTTGCCGCGGCACCCGCAGGCGGGATCGAGGACTCGGGTTTCTGGGCCGTCGATCGCGCCCGCGACTTCGATTGGGGCGACTAGTTTGGTGCCTGGCACCGCGTAAGCGGTGCCAGGCACCGCTTAACGCTCGCTCATACGACTTGTAACGGTTCCCTCACTCGGGGGAGGCCGCTCCCTCGATTTCGCGCGATTCTAGGGCTTGGATGGTTGTGCGGCCAACCCCTCACCTCCGGCTGATGCCGGAAGACGTCCTGGCGCCTGGGGCTCCGGAGCTCGTCGAGTCGTACCAGCGTCTCGCCGACGTGTTCCACGAGGTTCTCGCCGAGCAGAGTCTCGACGCCCTGCTCGTGCGTATCGCCGACGCGCTTGGCGACCTGATCCCGCACGACACGCTCACGATCTACGAGGCGGACGAGTCGCAGAGCGTTCTCACCGCGGTGTTCGCACGCGACGAATACGCCGACGAGATCATGGCGACGCAACTCGGCTTCGACGAGGGCATCACCGGCTGGGCCGCACGGCGGCGCGAGCCGACACTCGTGAACCAGGCGCATCTCGACCCGCGTGTGCGCTTCGTTCCCGGCACCCCGAACGACCCCGAGGCGCTCATCTCGATCCCCCTGATCTCGCGCGCACGGATCAAGGGAGTGCTCAACATCTATCGGATCGGTGAGGACGGAGTCTTCACCGCCAACGAGTTCGACCTCGCGCGGCGCTTCGCCGATGCCGCGGCGCTCGCACTCGACAACGCCCAGATTCGCGCCCGCCTCGAGCATCAGGCGCAGACGGACTCCCTCACCGGCCTCTTCAATCACCGCAGCTTCCACGAGCGGCTCCTGACCGCGCTTCAGGACGCAAGCCGCACGCACAAGCCGGTCGCGGTGCTGATGCTCGACATCGACGACTTCAAGCGGGTCAACGACGTGCACGGTCACGGCGTCGGTGACGACGTCCTCTGCACGCTGGCCGACACGCTCCGCGCCTGCGTTCGCCCGGCTGACGTCGTCTGCCGGCTCGGCGGCGAGGAGTTCGGCGTGATCATGCACTTCTGCGACGGCTCCGATGCGGCGAGGGTTGCCGAGCGCCTCGTTGAGCGGCTGGCGGAGCTCGATGTTCCAGGCATCGGCGGTCTCACCGTCTCGATCGGGCTCTCGCTCGGCCCGGAGCACGCGATGAACCCGCGCGAGCTGACCGCTTGCGCGGAGGCGGCGATGATGACTGCGAAAGCACACGGTAAGAATCGGATCGTCCTCTACGACGAAGAGTCCAGCGTTCGTCCCGACGCGCCGATGCACGAGCGGGACGTGCGCTCGATCGCCCACATGAAGATGCTGCAGAGCCTGAGCGGCAAGCTCAACAGGCTCAACGACGTCCGCCAGATCGGGGACGAGATCGCCGCTGAGCTGCGCTCTCTGATCGATTACCACAACTGTCGTGTATTCGTCGTCGACGGCGAAGAGCTTGTCCCGATCGCGTTCCGCGGCGAGTTCGTCGTCGAGACGCTTGCGCTCCCGCTCGAGCTGCTCCGTACGAAGATCGGCACCGGCATCACGGGTCGCTGCGCCGAGATCGGTGAGTCGCTGCTCATCCACGACGCTGCCAACTGCGAGTTCGGCTCGCGCATTCCGGGGACGCCTTCGATCGAGGAGTCGCTGCTGGCGGTGCCGCTGCGCTACGGCGCGCGCGTCGTGGGCGTGATTGTCGTGTCGAAGCTCGGCCTGAACCAGTTCGACGAGGACGACGTGCGGCTCCTCGAGGTGCTCGCGGGCCACGCGGCCGTTGCGGTCGAGAACGCGAGCCTTTACGAATCGGCGCGTCGTGAGGCCGAGAGTGCGACGCAGCTGCTCGAGTTCGGCCGCGAGCTCGCCTCGGCCTCGAGCCTCGAAGACATCTTGGAGCACATCGTCGAGTCGACCGCGACCCTCATCGACTCTCCGCGAACGTCGGTCTGGATCGAAGACGAGGAGGGTTGGCTCGTGCCGCGCAAGCTGCACGGCCAGAACGACGAGGAGCGTGCGAACATTCAGAGGCGCCGCTTCCACGTCACGTCGGCCCGCAAAGGTCTCGGCGCCGGTCCCAATCCCTTCGTGCTCAGCCCGGAGCAATACGCGCAATTCGACGACGATCCGATCGACGCCGACGCCTCTTACGCGGTCGCGCCCTTCAGCGTCGGACGGGGAATCGGCTGCATCATTGCCTCGCTTCCGGAGACCGACTTCGGTGAGCGCGAACTGCGCCTCCTCGGCGGCCTCGCCCACCAGGCGCAGCTCGCGATTGCGAATGCGAGCAACTACGAAGGCTTGGAGCAGACGTTCGTCTCGACGGTCGAGGCACTTGCGAACGCGCTGGAGGCGAACGACGAGTACACGTCGATGCACGCACGCTGGATCACCGATCTCGCGTTGCGCGTTGGTGACGAGCTCGATCTTGACAAGCGCGGCCTGAAGCGGCTCGAGCTCGGCGCGCTCCTACACGACATCGGCAAGATCGGGATCCCGAGCGACATCCTCGCGAAGCCTGGACGGCTCACCGCGGAGGAGCGTGCCCTGATCGAGACGCACCCCGAGCTTGGCGAGCGCATCATCGCGCCGATCGACCGTTTGCAGGAAGTGCGAACGATCGTCCGCCACTGCCACGAGCGCTGGGACGGCGACGGCTATCCGGACAGGATCTCAGGCGAGGAGATCCCACTGGAGTCGAGGATCGTGTTCGTCTGCGATGCCTACCACGCGATGACGACCGACCGGCCGTACCGGAAGCGCCTGAGTCACCCGGAAGCGGTGCGCCGCCTCCGTGACGGTGCCGGCTCGCAGTTCGACGCCCGCGTCGTCGAGGTCTGCCTGAGCGTCCTCAGCGACCTTCGCCGCTAGCCGGCGGCCGTTTTCACACCCGCGCCGCCGGTGAGGTCGTGCGCGAGGCGGCGGAACGGGCCGTCCTCCAGGAGCAGCTCGCGCTCGGTGCCGCGCTGAACGATGCGGCCGTGCTCGATGACGACGATCTCGTCCGCTCGACGGACGGTGGAAAGGCGATGCGCGATGATGATCGACGTCCGGCCGTGCAGCAGCCGGTCGAGGGCGCGCTCGATGATGACCTCGGTCGGACGGTCGATGTTCGACGTCGCCTCGTCGAGGATGAGAATTCGCGGGTCGGCGAGGAGCGCGCGAGCGATCGAGATCAACTGCCGCTCGCCGGCCGAAAGGCCGGAGCCGCCTTCGCGCACCGTGTGCTCGAGCCCGCCCGAAAGCCGGGCCGCGACGCGGTCGACACCGACCGCAGCGGCAGCTGCTGCGACCTCTTCGTCGGTTGCGTCCGGCTTCGCGAAGCGGATGTTCGACGCGATCGTGCCGCTGAAGAGGAACGGATCCTGCAGCACGACGCCGAGCTGGCGGCGGTATGAGCGAAGCTTCACCTCGCGGAGGTCGACGCCGTCCACGCGCACCGCGCCCTGATCCGGGTCGTAGAAGCGGCCCACGAGCCGCGCGAGCGTGGACTTGCCGCCCCCCGACTCGCCGACGAGTGCGAGACAGGCACCCGGCGGCACTCGAATGTCGACGCCGTGGAGCACGGGCTCCGCGCCGTAGGCGAAGACGACATGGTCGATCTCGAGATCGCCCTCGATCCGCGGCAGCTCGTGCGGGTGCCGCCGGTCCTGGATCTCCGGCTCTTCGTCGAGGACCGTTGCGATCTTGACCATCGCGGCCGCGCCCGATTGCAGCTGGCCGTACACGTCCGAGAGCTCCTGCAGCGGCTGGAACACGAGCTGCAGCAGGTAGAGCGCGGTGATCAGCGTCCCGATCGTGATCGTGTGACTGGTCAGCAGGGAGTTCCCCGTATAGAGGACGGCGCCGGTGGCGAGCACGCCGAGGAACTCGATCGACGGGAAGAAGATCGAGAAGATCTTCTGTGTGTAGATGTTCTGCTCGCGGTTCGCCGCATTCAGCTCGTCGAACTGCGCCTGGAACGTGCGCTCCCGGTTGAAAGCTTGCACGACGGCCATTCCCGAGACCGACTCGGCGATTTGGGCCGTGACGCCGGCGATGCGGTTGCGCGTCTCGATCAGCGCGACGTGCGAGGTTTGCTGGAACCAGCGTGTCAAGATGAGCGCGAACGGGACGGTGGCGAGGACGACGAGGCCGAGCCGCCAGTCGGCAATCAGAAGTGCGATCACCGCGGCCGGTAGGAGGATCACATTTGCGACGAGCGTCGGCATGCCTTGCGACAGGACGTCCGAGACGGCGTCGACGTCGCTCGTCAGCCGCGCAATGATCCAGCCCGCCTTCTGCTGCGAGAAGTACCGGAGCGAGAGGCCGGTCAGGTGATCGAACAGGTCCTGGCGGAGCCCGAGCACCATCCGCTGCCCCAGGCCGGCGAGCCCGCGGATCAGCACGGCCTGGAGCACCCATCCGCACGCCGCGACGATCAGATAGATGACGACGATTACGGTCAGGTGGTGCTCGTTGCCGGCACGTATCCCCTTGTCGATCGCGTCCCGGACGAGCAGCCAGCCTCCGGTCTGGGCGGCTGCGTTGCCGGTCGCCACGAGGATCAGCCCGAAGGCCACGAGCTTCCGTCCCTCGAGGTACGTCCAGAGCCGCTTCATGCTGCTATGACCTCGTCGCCGAAGAGCTCCGCGAAGGCTCCGCCAGCCCGCAGCAGCTCAGCCGGCGTGCCCGACTCGACGATCAGCCCGTCGATGAGCACAACCGCACGATCGGCGAGCTCGACGGTGGACAGACGCTGCGTCGCGACGAGCACCGTCTTGCCTGCGAGCGCAGGCCGGAGCCGTTTGACGAGGCGGCGCTCGGTGAGCGTGTCGACGGCGGAGAGCGGATCGTCGAGCACGACGACTCGCGCGCCGGTGATGAGGGCGCGCGCAAGTGCGACACGCTGGCGCTGACCGCCGGAGAGATTGACGCCGCGCTCGCCGATCAGCGTGTCGTAGCCGTCCGGCAGCTCCTCTGCGAAGGCGTCGACGCCCGCAGCCTCACAGGCTGCAAGCACTTCGCTCCAGTCGGCGTCGTCGCGTCCGGCGAGAAGGTTGTCGCGCAACGGCACCGAGAAGAGCACGGGCCGCTGGGTCACGAGCGCAACATCGGCGCGCAACTCCGCAACGGGCAGAGCGCGCGTGTCGATGCCGCCGACGAGCACGCCTCCGCCGGTCGGGTCGTAGAACCGCGGCAACAGGTTGAGGAGCGACGTCTTGCCCGAGCCTGTCGGCCCGCACACCGCGACGATCTCGCCGGGCTCGATGGTGAGGTCCAGCCCCTGCAGCACGTCCGTCTCGCCGCCGTAGGCGAAGTGGACGCTGTCGAAGCGCACGCCGAGACGGCCTGCGGGCAGGTGCTGCGGATCCTTCGGCTCGGGGAGCGGCTCGATCCCTTCGAGCCACGCGAAGCTGCGGCCGGCCGACGCAAGAGCGCGCTGCCCGAGGTTCGTGATCCAGCCGAGCGCCTCGAGCGGCCACACGAGCTGAAGCAGGAGCGTCTCGAAGAGCACGAACTGGCCGATCGTCAGATGGCCCGCGATCACCTGCCGGCCGCCGAAGAAGACGACGGCCGCGATCGAGAGGGCGGGGAGGTAGTAGAGCCCCGGCAGATGACGTGCTTCCACGCCTGCCTGCTCGAGCACGGTGTCGCGCACCGCTCCGGCCTTGTCGCCGAAGCGTCGCCGTACGTCTCCCTCGCGGCCGAACGCCTGCACCATCTCGATTCCGACGACGGACTCGTCTGCCGCCTCCGTCACGTCGCCCTTGCGCTGCTGCACTTTTCGGGAGAGCGGCGACACACGACGCGCAAACTGGAGCGCGAGCACGGCAATCGGGGGCATCGCCACGGCGGTGTAGAGCGCGAGCCGCGGATTCACGAGCACAAGCACGATCCCTGCCGACACGATCATCATCAAGCTCTGCATCCCCTGGACGAGCCCCCAGCCGATGAAGTACCGAATGGGGTAGAGATCGTTCGTTGCGCGCGAGAGCACCTGCCCCGTCGCGTGCCGGTCGTAGAACGCGCGCGGATAGCGCAGGTACGCGGTGTAGAGGAGCTCGCGCATTCGCGCCTCGATGCGGATGCCGATCCGCGCCGTCGCGTAGCGCCGCGAGAAGTTGACGAGGAAGCGCACGGTTGCGAGACCGACGATTGCGACGATGTACGGCCAGAGCGGCTTCGTGTGCTTGACGATCGCGTGGTCGACCGCGCGCTGCATGAGCAGCGGAATCGCGATCGAGATCATCGTGTACGCGAAGGCCAGCGAGAGTCCGAGCGCGCCCAGGCGCCACTCTGCTCGCCAGAGCCGGAGCAGCCTGCGGAATGTCGGCAGCAGGCCGAGATCGGGTGGGTCGACGGGATTTACGCGTTCAGGCATGACAGTGAGCCCGCCGGAGGCGGGCAGGGACGTGCTTCGACGATAGCAATCGACTCAGAGCGCGTAACGGGCTGTTACTTGCTCAGGCGAGAGCTGACGAAAGCCGCGAGGCCCTCGCTGAAGCCGGGTGCGGCAAGGGGAGCGTCGAACGATTGCCGCACGTCGGCGAGCTCGCGGCGGCGGAGCGCGCGCTCGCGTTCGAGCAAAGCGTTCCGCTCGGCGTCGAGGCTCTGGCGCACGAGGGCGAGCTCGCGCTCGCGTGCTTCGAGTGTCGTTTCGAGACGGCGTAGCTCGCTCTCTCGCTGCTCGTACGGGTCGGTGGAAGGCTCCGCGGGCTCGGCGGGGACCGCCTCGAGCGCACGTGTCCGTTCCTCGACCTCGCGTGCTCGGGTCTCGAGCCGTTCGCGCTCCTGCTCGAGCTCGATCCGCCGGGCCGCGAGCTCCTTCTCGACGCGGCGCGCCTCTTCCGCGCGTTCTTCGAGCTTTGTGCGCTCGGCGCTTGCCAGCTCGCGTTCCGACAGCGAGTCGTTCACGTGCGACTGCGCCAGCGCGAGCTCGGTGGCGAGCTCGCGCTCGCGCTGCTCGATCTGCTCGACCTGGCCCTCGAGCTCGGCGGCGCGATCGTGCAGCTCGCGCTCACGCGCTTCGAGCGCCTGTGCGCGGTCGAGTGCAGCTCGCTCGCGGGCAACGAGGGCGTCCGTACTTGCGGTTTCGGGCCCCTGCTGCTTCTGCTTGCGCGGCTTTCCCTCACCGAGGCGCATCTGGAGCTCGGCGAGCTCGCGCTCGCGTGCTGCGATCGCCTCCGCGCGCTCGCGCAGCGACTGCTTGAGCCGCTCCAGTTCGGCGCCGGCGTGCTCCTGCTCGGAGTGCCGCCTCTCCGCGAGCTCGCGTGCGAGGCGGAGGAGCGCCTCCCGATCGAGGTCGACGCCGGTGTCGTCGGGCGCTCCGCCTCCGCGTCTGCCTTCGTGTCGGGGCGTCCATGAGTCGAACCCTTCCTCCCAGCGGTCTATGCCGGCTCCTTTCGCGTCATCGGCAGGATCAGCCGGAAGCATGCCCCATGCGGGATCACATCCTCGTAGAGGAGGTCGCC
Organism: uncultured Actinomycetes bacterium; assembly: GCA_963707525.1. GTDB lineage: Bacteria > Actinomycetota > Thermoleophilia > Gaiellales > Gaiellaceae > Palsa-739. The sequence goes on from CAVPQJ010000006.1 coordinate 75,988, forward strand.
ACCGTGTGCGCGCGCGTATGAACGCGCGATGGCGAGGCCGAGACCCGTGCCTCCGACGACCGAGCGCGACCCCTGGCTGCGCGTGAAGCGCTCGAACAGATCCGGCACAAACTCCGGTGCGACCCCCCGCCCTTCGTCCTCGACCGAGAGCCGGAAGTGCCGGTCGGTCTGCTCGGCCCGAATGCGTACCGGGGGCGTCCCGTACCTGATCGCGTTCGTCATCAGGTTGGTCACGATGCGCTCGAGCGCATTGCGGTCGACGGTGGCGATCGTGTCGGCTGGAACGTCGTTTCGAACGGCTGCCCGATCGGCGGCCGTCGTATGGATGATCTCTTCCACCTGCGCGCGAACGTCGACCCGCTCGGGCGCAATGTCGATCGACTCCGCGTCGAGCCGCGAGAGATCGAGCAACTGCTCGACCAGTGTCGCCATGCGCTGCGTCTGTTGGAGCAACGCGATGCGCACGGATGCTTTCTGCTCGTCGTCGAGCCGGTCGCCCAGGTGATGCAGCGTCGTGACAAAACCGTGGATCGTCGTCATCGGCGTGCGCAGCTCGTGCGCAGCGAGCGCGATGAAGTTCGTCTTCAGCTCGTCCGCGCGTTCGAGGGCGATGCGAGCCTGGTGTTCTGCCTGGAAGAGACGGACGCGATCGAGGGCGAGGCCGGTCAACGCTCCGAGCGTCGTCAGCAGCCGTAGCTCTTCGTCGCCGAAGACCGGCGCGTACAGAGACGTCCAGACGACCATGCTGCTTCCGTCGGCCACCGCGACGTCGACGACCGTTGCGTCACGCTCGAGGTTCTCCCACTGGCTGTCCGGCACGTTCCAGGCGGCGACGACCTCGCCTTCGGCGTCGCGGAGGGCGATCGCGCGCGCGCCGACGATGTTTGCGGCCGGTTCGAGCACACGTGAGGCGACTTCCTGTTCCGAGGTGGCGTGCGTGAGCAGGCTCGCGATCGCCTGCTGCACGCGCGCCTGCTCGGGGGCACGCCACAAGATGCGCAGCATCAACGGCGGTACGAAGCCGAGCAGGAACGCGACGACGCTGATCATGGCGAGGAGATTCGAGCCGAGCGACAGCCCCGAATACTGGTTCGTCGTGAACACCGCGAGAAGCAGCGCGAGCGTGAGGAGGCCCGTCGCGAGCGCCAGGAACTGCATGCGTCGCCGTGCGACCGTTGGCTGTGCGCGCCCGGCACGCCACAGACTCAACGCCGACACGATCGAGAGGACCGCCCAGTGGATGAAGAAGACGGTGACGAACGCCTCGAACGCTCCGTCGCGCGATTGGCCCTGCTGCGGGATCTTCGGGAGGGCGAACGTCCAGACGACGAGAATCGCGCTCAGCAGGAAGAGCGCGTTGGCGAGCCGGCGGTTCGCGGCACGGAAGGCATTGGTGAAGCGGAAGAGGAAGTACGGGAAGACGACGAGGAGTGCGATCACGACCCGGCCGACCGCGCGCTCGGGCAGGTTCCCGGAATGGTTCGGGATCAGGCTCAGCAGCTCGAGCAGGCCGAGCGATCCAAACGCGATTGCCGCCCATATGGTCGGCCGGTCGCGCCGCCGCCGCCAGAACAGGTACGTGACCACCCCCAGCGCCACGTACGCGACGAGGATGACGTAGTGAAGAACATGGACCGCGTTGTGCAAGACCGCTCCCCCGAGCGCGAGTACCGCCGGACTGTACGCGTGCCGGAGGTCGGCGTAAACACGCTGTGTCAGGGCGCCGTCAGGCCGACGGATGGAGCAGCGGCACGAGCGGCGTCCAGCCTGCGCGTAAAACCGCGACGAGCGAGGGTGGCGTGAGCACGACCGCTTCTTCGCGCGGCGGTCGGGTCAGCCGCTGCTCGTAACCCGCCGGAGTCCAGCGGAGGAGCTCTGCTCCGAGTACGACACACGGTTCACCGCCATGGAGAACGAACGTCCCGTCTGGGAGGTTCGCGAGTGCTGCGTTGTGGGTTCGCTGGGCGCGCGTTTCGGGATCGACGCGTTCACCATGCAGTTGGGCATCGATCGCATCGGCTCCGATCTGGCCGGGACGGAGCTTGCGCCAGATCTCCGTAAAACGCCCGTAGTCCTCGCGGCGGCATTCCGCGCACGGGCGATGTCCCGCCGCAAACGCCGTCGCTTCGTCGAGGAAGAACAGCTCGGTGTAGCGACCCGGTTGCTGAAGCGCTACCCGATGCCGGCCGCGGAACTCGAGGCGGCAGGAGATCCAGCGCTTGCCGTTGTACCGACGCCGGATGCGGCCGTTTGCGTCATGCAGGCAGCCTCGGTTGCCGTAGACGAGCCCGCGCCCCGATTCCGCGACGAGCTCGCTGAGTGGCGTGACCCGGTTTTGCAGCGGCAACGAACCGACGATAGCTTCTCGACATGGGCGTTGATCTCGGTGGCTTCCTTGCCATCTCCGCGCTACTGATCGTCGCGCCCGGGCCCGACATGGTCCTCGTGGCGCGGAACACGCTCCGTGGCGGGCGACGGAGTGGGATCGCGACGGGTGTCGGCGTCACGCTGGGTCTGGTTCTGTGGACGGTTGCTGCGAGTGTCGGTCTCGCCGCACTGCTGCGCGCCTCCGAACCGGCATTCATCGGGCTCAAGATCGTCGGCAGCCTCTATCTCGTCTATCTCGGCGTACGGTCGCTGTGGGACGCGCTCCGCCACACCGATGTGGACGGCCTGCGCGAGCGCAACGGTCACCCCGTCAGAAGCTCGAGGGTTGCGCTGCGTGAAGGGCTGATCAGCAACCTCGGGAATCCGAAGATCGCCGTGTTCTTCACCAGCTTCCTGCCGCAGTTCGTTCCCGGCAGGCATCCGTCGTTCGCAGCGCTCCTGGTCCTCGGGCTCCTATTCGGCGCGCTGGGGCTCGCGTGGCTGACTGTTTACAGCTTCCTCGTCGCACGAGCGGGAGACTTACTGCGCCGGTCGGGTATCCGCCGGACGCTTGACGGACTCACGGGCGCCGTGCTGATCGGGCTGGGTGCCCGACTCGCGTTCGAGCGCCGCTAACTGAATCGGTTGACTGTCGGCGCGCGGCTGCGCCGTGGGTCGGCCCAGAAGAAATGCGCCCGCCGTCACAGCCGCGAACGCGAGAATTCGTACGGCGCCGAACGCGCCCGACGGGATCGATTCCTCGAGCACGACCGTGCCTGCTGCGATCGGCAGGGCGTTCGTGAACAAGGTGGCGAGCCCTGCGACCGTGAGCGCACTGCCTGCCTGGTAGCCGAATTGAAGGAGAAGGGTGCCAGCCGTGTAGCCGGCGATGAGGGCAAACGCGAAGAGGAGGCGCACCCCGCCTTGCGTCGCCACTTTCGTCGAGATGTCGCCGATCGCGAAGAAGATTCCGCCCGCAACTCCCGCCGCGACGGCGAACCCGACGCGCTTTCGCGCGACCGACAGGATGAGGAGCGCGAAGCCGGCACTCGCGCCGATCCACAGGAGAATCGTCGCAGTCGAGCCGTTCCCCCCTTTGCCGCTGCCGCCGGCGAGTGACACTCCAAGTGCGACGAGGCCAAGAACGGAAAGGAGGACGCCGCTCAATTCGCGCAGGCTGAGGTCGCGGCCGCTAAGGCGAGCCGACAGGTAGGCGAGGACGCCGATCCCGCCGGCGCCGATCGTTTGCACGAGTGCGAGCGATGCGAGCGCGAGCGCGGCCGCGTACAGCAGGAAGCCGCCGGTCTCCATCGCGAACCCGAGCATCCAGTTTCGGTTGTTGATCAGCAGCCGCACCGATGCGACGGGGCGGCGCATCGACAGGGGCGGCAATGCCGCGGCGGCATCGTGCTCACGCAGATACGCGACATTCGTCAGGGCCGTCGACGCCAGCGCGAGGACCAGGCCGATGACCGTGCGCAAGGTCATCGGTTGCCGGAGTAGGAGAACGCCACGACGAGACCGGCGTACGCCACGAGCAGGATCGACCCGCCGAGCTGAGTCGTTCGGCCACGCGCCAGCACGAGAGCCGGCAGCACCGTCGCTACGACAAGTGCGCACAGCTCGATCGGGCGAAAGCTCAGCGCGAGGGGCGTGATCGCCCACGAGGCGAGAGCAACGAGCGGAATGAGCATCCCCGCGACCTGCGCGCTCGACGCGAGTGAGATCTCGGTCGCGAGCCGGACCCGCCCTCGCCGGGCGAGCAGCACCGCGCTCCCGTGCTCCGTCGCGTTGCCGACGATCGCGACGATCACTACTGCGACGAGGAACTCCGACAGGTGAACCATGCTTGCGAACGCCTCCAGCGAGCCGACGAGCGAGTTCGTGACGAACGCGGTTACGATGGTCGCAGCGCCGAGCACCGCAAGCGCGCGTCGGAACGGCCACCCTGCCGTTTCTGCGGGATCGGCTGCTTCGCGCAGCGCCCGCTGTCGACGAAGCGCACTCCGGTTGACGGCGATTCGGATAAGCAGTAGCGCGGCGGCAATCGGCAGCGAAAGGTCGGCAAGCGAGCGGCGGTCGGGATCGCCGTGAAAGCTGAGGATTGAAGGGACGAGAAGAAACAGCGTCGCAAGAGCCACCATTCCGAGCGAGCTGGCGGCCGATGTCCGGTCGATCGCGCCGCGCCGCCCAAAGAGCAGCGTGAACCCGAGGACGAGGAGGAGGTTGCCGACGATCGAGCCCACGAGCGATGCCCTGACAACGTCGGTCAGACCGTCGGAGACCGCTACGAGCGCAATGATCAACTCGGGCGCGTTACCGAACGTGGCGTTGAGGAAGCCGCCGATGCCGGGGCCGGTGTAGTACGCGGCGTTGTCCGTCGCCTCACCGATCAACCACGCGAGCGGGATCAGCGCGGCCGCCGCGAGCACGAAGACGGTCAGCTTTCCGGCGGCTCCAAACCAGTCCAACGCGACGACAAGCGGCCCGAGCGCAAGCAGTGACAGCAGCGATCTGCGGGCAACGCTTCGCAGACCTGCATCATGCCCTTTTGCCGCTTTCGACCCAGCGCCGGAAGAGATCGACCTGCGCTTTGGGCCACGCGCCGTCGCAAGGCATGGTGCCTGCCTGGACGGTCTCGAGAATCGCGTCGGCGTGTTCGCTGACGTCGTCGTACGACCAGAGGTCGAAGTGGGATCGCATCGAACCGCGGTCGCGCTCGCGGAATAGCGGCTTGACGTCGGTCTCGAAGCTCACGGAGTCGCCGGTTTCAGAGGTCATGCCTGGGAGGATGCACGAACGGGGCAGCGCTTCGCAACCGCCAGTGGCCAGTCGTCGCAGCCCGTCTACGTCGGGCGGGAGAGGTGCAGTGCGTCGGCCGTCGTTGCGAGGGCGTCGAGGTGCGCATCGAGTCCCGATAGGTCCGATCCCATCGTGTCCACGGACACATGGGTTGCACCTGCTGCTCGCCACCGTTCGGTGTCTCGAAGGAGGTCGTCGGTTCCCCCGGCACCCTGTCTGACGCGTCCGTCCATCCCGATTGCCGCCGGGTTGCGGCCGGCCTCGGCGGCGGCGGAGGCGATGATCGCGCGAGCCTCGTCGAGGTCCGGCCCCGGCTCGACCCGGGGGAACCAGCCGTCGGCGAGCCGCCCGATTCGCCGGTAGGCGGGAGCGGACATTCCTCCGATCCAGATCGGGATGGGGCGCTGGGCCGGCAGCGGAGCCAACCCGGCTCCGACGATCCTGTCGAACGTTCCCTCGTGCGTGAGTGACCGTTCCGTCCACAAGCGCCGGAGCAGACCGATTTGCTCCTCTTGCCGTTTGCCTCGCGTCGAAAAATCTTGCCCCAACGCCTCGTACTCGACGGGATTCCAGCCGGCACCGATGCCGAGACGGAAGCGCCCCTGGGTCAGGATGTCGACCTCGGCGGCCTGCTTGGCGAGCAGGGCGGTTTGGCGCTGCGGGGCGATGACGATGCCGGTCACGAGCTCCAGCTGGGTGATCGCTGCGAGGAACCCGAAGAAGACGAGGGGCTCGTGGAAGGTCGTCTCCACGTCGTAGGGCCCTGACCAACCCGTGTGTACCGCCGGATCGGCGCCGAGAACGTGATCGTAGATTTCGATGTGCCGGTAGCCGAGCTCCTCGACTGTCCTCGCGTAGACACGGACCGTGTCCGGGTCGGTTGGCAGCTCGGTCTGCGGATAGATAACGCCTACCCGCACGGTCACGCCAGGAGCTCGCTAACCGCGGCGCCGTCGTGGACGCGCACGCGCCAGCGCCGGCCGTACGCGTGCACGCCTTCGAGCACCAGCCCCTCCGACCACTCGGGCAGGTCGCGCGCATGGGCGCGCAGGCTGCGTCCGTCGACGTCGGGCTCGAGCTCGAGCAGCGCGCGCAGCAGCAGTAACGGCGTCCCAGCCGCCCAGGCCTGCGGGCGCGCGGATGTCGGCACCTCCACCGGCGGCTCGGTGCCCGTTCGCTCGTAGCCGGCGAACAGCTCGGGCAGTCGGCCGTCGTAGAAGGCGGCGGTGTCGAGCAGCGCCCGCACGACCTGCCGAGCCTCCTCCGCACGACCGGCGCGCGCCAGCCCGAGCGCTATGAGCGAGTTGTCATGGGGCCAGACCGTGCCGTTGTGATACTCGAGCGCGTCGAACGCAGCCTCGTCGGCGGCCAGCGTCCGCACGCCCCAGCCTGACCAGAGGGCTCCGGACGTGAGCCGCTCCGCAACGGCGGCGATCCGCTCCTGCGGGACGATCCCACTCCAGAGCAGGTGCCCCATGTTCGAGGCGAGCGCGTCGACCGGGCGCTTCTCCGCGTCGAGCCCGAGCGCATACCAGCCGCGCTCCGGTAGCCAGAACGCCGCGTCGAAGCGCTCGCGCAGCTCCGCCGCCTCGCGCTCGAGCTTCGCCGCCGTCTCCTGGTCGCGCCAGACGCGCCTCGCAAGCTCGGCGACGCGCAGCTTCGCGTCGTACACGTAGCCCTGCACCTCGACGGCAGCGATCGGCGCGCGCGCGACGGAGCCGTCGTGGAAGACCATCGAGTTGTGCGAATCCTTCCAGTTCTGGTTGTCGATCCCGTGCGAGGCCCGGCGGAAGTATTCGACGAAGCCGTCGCCGTCTCGGTCGCCGTAGTCGTCGATCCAGGCGAGCGCGCGCCGCGCCGCAACCTCCAGCTCGCGGACGATCGCGTCGTCGCCACTCCAGCGCCACAGCTCCGAGAGCAAGACGAGGAACAGCGGGGTTGCATCGACCGAGCCGTAGTAGCGGTCGGTCCAGATCTGCGCCGTCTTGCCCCGGCGAATCTCGTGGACGATCTTCCCCGGCTCCGCATCGCGCTCGGGATCGTCCGTATCGGCCTGCGTCTCCGCGAGCGCGCGCAGCGTCGCCGCCGCCGGGTCCGGCCCGAGCACGAGCTCCTGAAACGACGTGATCAGCGTGTCGCGGCCGAATACCGTCATGAACCACGGCAGGCCGGCGGCGGGGACCATCCCCTCCTTCGTCCAGCGCAGCCGCAGGGCGGCAAGGTCGGCGAGCGAGCGGCTCCACGTGCGCTCGAGCGTCGCGCTCGCCCCCCTGGAGCAGCGGCACCGAGCTCCACCACGCGTCGAGAGACGCATCGCGCTCGCGCCGGTCGTCGCGCAGCTGCTGCTCGAATGCCGGGCCGCCGAGCGACGTCGCCCCGTTCAGGAGCCACTTCCACGGCGACCAGGAGCCGCCAGCGCGCGCCGGGCTCGAGCCGCAGCCGGTAGCGAGCAGCGCCACCGCCGCGCTCGTCCGGGGCCGGCGCGAGATGGACGAGCGTGCGGGCCGGGAAACCCTCGTCGGCGAACTCGAGCGTCGCCGCATCCTCCCAGCGCTCCGGCCGCGACGGTGCGACTTCGGAACTGCCAGGCGCGCCGAGGTCCTCCACCCGCTTGACCGCGAAGATGTCGGCGAAGTCGGAGGCGAACTCGAGCGCAAGCAGCGCTTCCACCGACTCGTCGGACCGGTTCTCAACCGTGATCGTCTCCTCGAGCCCGCGGCCGACGAAGAGCTCGCGACGCAGCGCGAGGCCGCGCGGCCCGCGCAGCTCGAAGGAGGCGAGGTGGGGCGCCGCCTGTTCGAGCGACACGGACTCGGCGCGCTCGCCGTCGATCGTCAGAACCGAGCGCGAGAGGAAGCGCGTGTCCGCGGCGAAGAAGCCCGACGTCGCGGCGATGCCGTCCAGATCGCCGCGCCGGTCGCAGACGACGAACGTCGAGCCGTCGAGCACGGTCACGGCCGTGTCGGTCGAGGCGGCGGGCGCCGCCGTCGCGGAGCCCGAGCGAGCGCTCAGGCACCGATCGTCGCACCGCTTTCGAGGTCGAAGAAGTGCAGCTTCCGGAGGTCGACCGCGAGCTCGACGGTCTCGTCGGGCCGCACGCTCGCCGACGCGTCGAGGCGGGCGACGAGCATCGCCCGGGGGGCGCCGTCCGGTGTCCGCTCTGAGCTCGACGAGATCATCGGCCTCCTCCATGTCGACGAGTCCCTCGACGCACGTCGTCGACGAGCACGGGCTTCGCCTCCACCTCGACATGCGCGAGCTGCTCCGGACCGAGCGCCTCGATCGCGCGTGACGACGCCGCGCAGGGTGCCGCCGTCGCCGTTGCGGCGACCGGAATCGTCGAAGCGCCTCCGGCCGGATGCCGAGCGCGATCGACTTCCCCGCGTAGCCCACGAGCGCCGGCCGCGCGCTCAGCACCTGTGCCGGAAGCGGCAGCGTCGCCGAGCCGACGCGGCAGACGACGTCGTCGCCCTCCCGTTCGAGCGTCGCCTCGAGCATGTTCATCGCGGGACTGCCGATGAAGCTCGCGACGAAGAGGTTCGCCGGCTGCTCGTACAGACGCTGCGGCTCCTCGAACTGCTGCAGGAGCCCGCGCCGCAGCACGGCGACGCGGTCGCCCATCGTCATCGCCTCGACCTGGTCGTGCGTGACGTAGACGGTCGTGACGCTGAGCTGGCGCTGGATGCGCGAGATCTCGGCGCGCATCTGCACGCGCAGCTTCGCGTCGAGGTTCGAGAGCGGCTCGTCCATGAGGAACACCTGCGGCTCGCGCACGATCGCCCGTCCCATCGCCACCCGCTGACGCTGGCCGCCGGAGAGCTGGCGCGGCTTTCGGTCGAGATGGTCGACGAGGCCGAGGATGCGCGCCGTCTCCTGCGATCCGCTGACGTCGCCTCGTCCTTCGGCATCTTCCGCAGCTTCGCAGCGCGAAGCCGATGTTCTCCGCGACCGTCATGTGCGGGTAGAGCGCGTAGTTCTGGAACACCATCGCCACGTCGCGGTCGCGCGGCTGCAGGTCGTTGACGACACGCTCGCCGATCCGGATCTCGCCCTCGCTGACCTCCTCGAGGCCGGCGATCATGCGCAACGCCGTCGTCTTGCCGCAGCCCGACGGCCCGACGAAGACGACGAACTCCCCGTCGTGGACGTCGAGGTTCAGGTCGGAGACCGCGCGAGCGTCCGTCGTCGTAGATCTTGCGTCACGTTGTCGAAGGTGATCCCGGCCATCGACTAGCTCCTTCACTCCTTCACGGCGCCGGCCGACGTGTTCATGATCCGGCGCTGGAAGACGAAGAACAAGCACTGCGACCGGAATCGTCATCAACATCGAGGCCGCGAGCTTGAGCGGATAGCGGTTCCCGCTTCCAAGCTGGCCGGATGCGAGCTGCGCCACGCCCTTCGTCAGCGTGGTGAGACTCGTGCTCTGCGCGGAGATGATGAAGTGCGCGAGCTCGTTCCACGATCCCTGGAACGCGAGGATGAAGAGCGTGATGAGCGCAGGCCGCGCCATCGGCAGCACGATCGACCAGTAGATGCGGAAGATGCCGGCGCCGTCGATCCGCGCGGACTCCTCGACGCTGACGGGGATCGACTCGAAGAAGTTCTTCATGATGAAGACGCCGGCGGCGTCGACGAGGAGCGGGATGATCATGCCGTAGTACGTGTCGTAGATCCCGAGCTGGCGGATCATCAGGAACTTCGGGATCAGGAGCACGACGCCGGGGACCGCCATCACGGCGACGATCGTCGCGAAGGCGGCGCCGCGTCCGCGGAAGCGCAGTCGCGCGAGCGCGTAGCCCGCGAGGCTGTCGAGGAAGACCCGCAGGAACGTGACGCTGAGCGTGACGATCACCGAGTTCTTGACCCAGATGCAGGAAGTCCTGGTCCTGGTAGAGCTGGTGGAACGCCGACGTCGTCGGCGGCGACGGCGCGAGGCTGAGCGGGTTCGCAGTCGCGTTCGGGTCCGTCTTGAACGACGTCGACGATCGCGATCAGGAACGGGAAGAGATAGATGACCGCGAGCACGACCAGGAAGCCGTACGTCATCCGCGTTTCCGGCGCGCCGGCGACGCACGGCGCGCTTGCATCGTGCGCAGCTTCCGAGGCGTCGCGACCCCGGTGGCCGCGGCGCCGCTCATCGCAGGCTCCGTCCACGGCCGACGCGAGCGCGAGAGCGACGGCGGGCCCGAGCGGCTGCGTCGGCCCGAAGCGCCGTCGTCTCGGGAGCCGGTCGCGAGTCGCGCGTCGCGAGCCGCGTGACGACGTGAAGAAGACGATGATCGCGAAGAGGATGAAGGCGATCGCAGCGCCGACGCCCCACTCGTTGTTGTTGAAGGACGTGTTGAAGGAGAGGAATGCGGGCGTCAGCGTCGTGCCCTGGCGGGCTGCCCTGCGTGCCGACGTAGATCTGGTCGAAGATCTGCCACGTGCCGATGAGGCCGAGCGTCACGACGGTGAAGATCGTCGGCCGGATCATCGGAACGGTGACGTAGCGGAACTTGCGCCACTCGGTCGCACCGTCGAGCCCCGCCGCCTCGTTGACCGACTCGTCGATGCTCTGCAGCGCGGCGAGGAAGAGGAGCATGAAGGTGCCCGAGGTCGTGAAGACCGCCATCATGATGAAGACGCACATGGCGATGCTCGGGCCTGCCAACCAGTCCCAGTAGCTGACGCCGAGGAACGTACGCCGCTCGAGAGCGAGCCCGGCGGCTGGCTCACGCCGAAGCTGGCCGAGGATGACGTGGAAGAGGCCGCGCGGGTCGTACAACCACGCCGGCCCGTTGACGCCGACGTACGAGAGGAGCTTGTTGATCGCGCCCTGACGGGCGAGAAGAGGAAGAGGAAGAGGACGGTGATCGCGACCGAGCTCGTCACCGACGGGAAGTAGAAGGCGGTCCGGAAGAAGCCCGACGAACTTGATGCGCCGGTTGACGAGGACGGCGAGGAAGAGCGCGGCCGCGGTCTGGATGGGGACGACGAGGATGACGTAGTAGAAGTTGTTGCGGAGCGAGGTCCCGAAGTTGTTCTGGTCGAGGCCCGGCGTCGTGAGCAGGTGCCGGTAGTTGTTGAGCCCGACGAAGTGCGCGTGGCTGCCGAGCGGGCTGCCGTTCCCGCTCCAGTCGGAGAAGCTGACCCACGCCGCCATCAGGATCGGCAGCACGAGGAAGAGACCGAGGATGATGATGACGGGCGCGAGGAACAGCCACCCGGCCGCCGCCTGACGACCGCGAATGCCCGGCTCCGGAGCCGCAGCCACGAGCGTCTCGCGATTCGTTCCACCTCGTCCCTCCTCGTTCCTCGTTTGGTCGAGGCGCTCGTCCCCGGCGCGGCTTCGTGACCCCGGCTGTCGGGACCACGAAGCCGCCATGAGGAGAGAGCCGCTTTCGGCGAGCCCTAGCCGAGGATCGCCTGCAGCTCCTGAGTTGAACCCTGTCGAGGATCGTCTTCGGGTTCGTGGTCGGGAGCGCCTGCAGCTGCTGGTTGAAGTCGCCGAGCACCGTCGCGACGTCGACGACCGGCGGGATGCTCTTCGAGTAATCAGCGCCGGCGAGGAACGACGCCCACTGCGGGTACAGCTTCAGCCACTTCTTGCTCGCCGACCGCACCGACGGCATGACGCCGAACGCCTTCGCGTTGCCGAGCTCCACGCCCGGCGAGGTCAGGAACGTGATCAGGCTCATCGCGTCGGGCTTGCTCTTCGAGGCAGCGGCGAGGCCCCAGCCGCCGTCGTACTGAAGCGTCCCCTTGCCCGCAGGCCCGGCGGGAAGCTGGACGACCTTGTAGCCGACGGTGGGATAGTCGGCTTTCATCGCGCCGGCGATCCAGTTGCCCTCGATCGTCATCGCGCAGTCCTGCTTGCCGAAGCCCTCGCCGCCCCAGCCCACACCGAGCTGGTTCGTGAGCTTCATCGAGCCGGCGCTGAGCATTGATCTTGACGAAGTTGAACGCCTTCACGTTGGCTGCGCTGTTGACGGTCGCCGTCTTGCCGTTCTTCGAGACGAGCCAGCCGCCTGCCTGGACCATGAAGACGCCGAGGCGGTGGAACTCGGGGTTCGTGCAAAGGCCGACCTGGCCGTCCCTTGGTCAGCTTCTTCGCAACGGCAGCAAGCTGCGCCCACGTCGTCGGGTAGCTCTTGCTCGTCAGCCCCGCGCTCTTCCACGACGCTGTGTTGATGACGAGGCCGAGCGTCGAGAAGTCCTTCGGCGCGGCGTACAGGTGACCGCCGACGGTGTAGGCGGCCTTCAGGCTCGGATAGAACGCCTTGATGTTCTTCAGCCCGTCGAGCGGCGCGAGGTCGCCGGCCTTGGCGTACGTCGCGACCTGGTCGTTGCCGAGGTAGAAGATGTCCGGCGGGTTTCCGGACGCGAAGCCCTGGGCGAGCTGCTGCCCGAGATCCGAGGCGACGATGACGTTCACCTTGATTCCCGTTTTCCGCGACCACGCCGCCGTGGCGACGTTGACGGCGTTCGTCTCTGCGGGGCCGGAGCTCCCGATCATTGCCGTGAGCGTGGTGTCCTGACTCTTGCGCAGGCGCACCGAGGGCGGTGCCGGCAGCGACAGCGACTGCGCAGACCACGACCAACGAGAACACGAGCCGCCAACGATTCCGAGTCGTTCCAGTGGAACTTCAAAGTGATCCCTCCTTGAGAATCGAAAACGACGCAGGAGCCGGTCCGTGCGCAAGCCGGAGCGGCTCCGCTCACGATGTCGTTGCGGCTGGGGCCTCCTTCCTGGCGGTCGTACGCGGGCACGACGAGCCTCGGCGACCTTCGCGGTCGAATCTACGTTATGGAACCGCATCCACGGGCGAGAGTAAACGCGTTTCGGCCCCCACGTCAAGGGTTTAGGCTTGACGACGCGGTGCCATCTGGAGGAAGGTAGTGGCAGAATGGAAGCGTTACCGTCGATTCACGCCACGATCGCCGACGTGGCGACCCGGGCCGGTGTCGGGGTCGCGACCGTCTCGCGCGTCCTGAACGGGCATGCGAACGTCCGGCCGACGACACGTGCGAGGGTGCTCGACGCGATCGAGGCCCTCAACTACCGACCCAGCCCGATCGCGCGCAACCTCTCGCTGCGCCGAACGCAGGTGATCGGCGTCGTGGTGCCCTTCTTCACGAGTCCGTCCGCGGTCGAGCGCGTGCGCGGCGTCGCTACCGCGCTCGCGCGCTCCCCGTATGACCTCATGCTGTTCGACATCGAGTCGGAAGATCGGCGGGAGCACGCATTCCAGCTCTTCGACCGGGGCGACCGCTCCGATGGATTGCTCATCGTCTCCTTGATCCCGCCCGACGACGAGGTCGAGCGCCTGCTGTCGGCGCGGCTGCCGGTCGTGCTGATCGACGCGCCGCACCCCGCGTTCCCCTCGATCGTCGTCGACGACGTCAACGGCGGCGAGCTGGCGACGACGCACCTGATCGAGCTCGGCCACAGGCGGATCGCCTTCGTCGGCGACAAATCGCCCGATCCCTTCCGCTTCGCCTCCAGCCGCGACCGCACCCGCGGCTACGAGCGCGCGCTCGCGCACGCCGGTATCGAGCTGTGCCCGGAGTACGTCCGGGAGGGCACGCAAGAGCCACCACATTGCGCGGTCGACCGCGATCGACCTGTTGCGGCTCCCGGAGCGTCCGACGGCGGTCTTCGCGGCTTCGGACATCCAGGCGCTCGGCGTCCTCGATGCGGCACGAATCCTCGGCATCAGGGTCCCGGAGGAACTGTCGGTTGTCGGCTTCGACGACATCGACATCTCCGCGTACGTCGGATTGACGACCGTACGCCAACCGCTCTTCGAGAGCGGCCGCCGCGGCGGCGAGCTGCTCCTGCAGATGCTGGCGGGCGCAGGCCGGCAACTCGGCGAGCACCACACGGAACAGCTTCCGCTCGAGCTCGTGATCCGCGCGACTACGGGACCGGTGCAGAGCTAGAGGCTTGATGTGAAACTCCCGCGGGGTTAGATTCGCTTTGTTGTGACTCTGCGTGATCGGCTTCGCAGGTGGTGGAATCCCGCCCAGTGGGAGGACGATCATCCAATCGAGCGCAAGCAACGAGCAGAGCCCAACAACTATCAAGCAGCTGTCGGCGACAGAGTGACGCTAAAGGTAAAGCGCGACTTCAATCGACAGGTAGAGCGCGACCTCAAGAAGCCGCGCTAGACCACTCCAAGTCGCTGGACTGACGTCGACGGCAATGGTGCCGCCTGCGTTTCACATCAAGCCTCTAGCTGGGGCGGCCTGTGCGAGACTGTTCGCCGTGCCTCGCCCGCTGCTCGTCGCGGCCGCGCTCGCGGTCTCGGTCGCATTGGCCGCAACGCTCCATCCCGGTTCCGGAGGAGCGGCGGTGCCGTCCGGCTGGTCAGGCTCCGCTTCGTGCACGATCACGGTGAACGGGCCGGGCTACCAGCACTCGGAGACGCAGAGATGGCAGGTCAGCGGCCACACAAGCGTCCGCGGGAGCTTCCGCCTCGTCCCGTCACATTGGACGGACACCGGCAGCGGCTCCTCGCAGGTGACGCAGGGCGACCAGACGAGGGACATCACGTGGACCGTGAAGGCCGCCGCGACCGGCAAGTTCCAATTCTTCGTGAGGGCGTCCGACCGCAAGCTCGTCATCGGTCAGGCAAACGCGCAACTCCGCGTCCCGAACGGCATCACGGGCACGCAGCAGGTCACGATCGGAGGCGTTGCGCAGACGCCCGGCCCGGTCGGGCTCGAGGCGTTCGAGACCCAACTGCCGCCGATCGCCGCAGGCCGGACCAGCCGCAGCGTCTCCGGCTCGACGCCGTCGGCGGCGGTGAACGGGTCCGTCGCGCCGTTTCAGCCGGCCGGCGCGGCGGCGACGAAGAGGTGTTCCTGGAGGTTCGCCAAGGCCCGGTGAGTAGATCGGCGCCTGCGCAGCCGGTGCGCTAGCCGCACCACGCGGTCGCGACGGCGACGACGAGCTCGCGCAGCCGCTCGAGCGACGGGACGTCGACCCACTCCACCTCGGCGTGGGCGCCTTCGCCGCCCGGGCCGAGCAACACCGTCGGGATCCCGGCATCGGCGACGAGCGCTGCATCCGTCCAGAAAGGGGCGCCCACGAGCTCGGCGACTCCGACGGTGCGTCGCACGAGCTCCACGAACTCGTGGTCGATCGGTGCTTCGTACGGCTCGCGGTGAGCGAGGATGCGCAGTTCCGCGCCATCGGCGAGCACACGGAGCTCGCGCTCGACACCGGCGGTGGTCTCGCCGGGAATCGTCCGCCGCTCTCCCATCAGCACGCAGCGCGCCGGGTAGCTCGACATCTCCTGCCCGCCGTCGATCACGGAGGCATGGACCGCGCCAGTCCCCACGAGCGAATGTCGCGCGCCGTGCTGCAGTCGGTCGTCGAGCTCGTCGAGGCCAACGAGGATCGGGCCCATCTTCACGATCGCGTCGACGCCCAGGTCGGGACGCGAGCCGTGCGCTGCGACGCCGGCGGTCTCGATCTCAAAGCCGACGAAGCCGCGGTGCGCGACCGCGACCTGCAGGTCTGTCGGCTCCGCGACGATCGCCGCGTCGGCGTGGACGTGCTGGAGGACCGCCTCGGTCCCGATCGAGCCGAGCTCCTCGTCGGCGACGGCGGTGACGATCACGTCGCCGCGCAGGCCTTCGAGCTCGGCCGCGGCGACGCACAGCGCGGCGATCGCGCCCTTCATGTCGTAGCTGCCGCGGCCGTAGAGGCGTCCGTCCTCGAGCCGTGGCTCGAACGGCGCCTGCATGCCGGCGACGCCGACCGTGTCGAGATGCCCGTTGAGGAGCATTGAGCGTCCGTTGCCGCTGCCGCGCCGGCGCGCGACCACGCTCGGCCGCTCGCCCGGCCCGACGAGCTCGACGTCGAGCCCGTGCGCGTCGCACCAGTCGGCGAGGGCATGCGCAGCCTCGCGCTCGCCGGCGCCGCCCGGCACGAGGTCGGGATTGACGGAGTCGATCGCGATCAGGCGCGATGCGAGGTCGATGATCGTGCTCAAGCCTGGATCACCCTGGTGCAAGCGTAAGCGGCTGAGCGAAGGAGGCCGCGTGGCGATAGCTTGAGCACCGTGAGGGCTTTATCGCTCGCGGCGACGGGAATTGTGTTTGCTCTCGCTGAAGGGACGTCATGCTCACGCGGCTAGCACGCCGATTGATCCTGTCGGTCGTGGTGCTCGTTGCAGTGTCGTTCGCGTCATTCTGGGCAGTCGCGGCTCACGTCGACCCCCTCTACCCGCTGCTGTACCGGACCCCTCGTCCGACGGAGCTGATCGATCGACTGACCGCGGCGAACCACCTCAACGACTCGATCCCCACGCGCTATGGGCACTGGCTGCTCGGTCTGTTCAGCGGGGACGACTCGAACCGCATGATTTTGTCCCACGAACCGATCTGGCCCCTTGTAGGAACGGCTCTTGCGCATACCGCTGAACTCGCGGCGGCGTCAATTGTGGTCATTGTCTTCTTGAGCGTCGCGGCCGGAGTGGCCGCCGCGTATTTTCGAGGCTCGCTGTTCGATCTCGTGATTCGAGGACTTGGTTCGGTCACCTGGTCGATCCCAACGTTCCTCGTTGCGCTCATGTTGCAAGAAGCAGTAACGCGTCTCGGATCGGCGACCGGGTGGCATCCGTTCTACCTCACCGGCCTGCCTGGTGCGAACGGATCCACGAGCGGTTTTGGAGCCGTCTTGGACTGGCTGCGCCACATGACGCTGCCCGTTGTCACTGTGTCGGTGTGCTTCGTTGGTGCCTACGCACGCTATCTCCGCTCGTCACTGCTCTTGGCGCTCGACGCGCAGTACTCGACGGTTGCGCGCGCGAAGGGTCTCTCCGAGCGCAGCGTCTTGTTGCGGCATGCGCTTCGGAATGCCTCGATTCCCTTCGTGGCGGTGCTGTCGCTGGAGTTCGGGGGCCTGATCGGCGCAACATTCGTGGCCGATCTACTCTTCGGACTCCAAGGGCTCGGGTCGCTTTTCTTCGACTCGATCAACCTCGCTGACCCGCTCCTGACGGAATCGCTGTTGGTGGTTACGGCCGCCGGGATGCTTCTGTTCTCGCAGCTCGGAGATATCGCGACTGCCTGGCTCGACCCAAGAATCCGCCTGAGCTGAACCGGCGCGACCGCACCACGGCGCTGGGGTTGAGGGCATCGTCGAGCGAGTCGGCGACGGTGTTGACGCATACGAGCATGACAACAAGAACAAGACTCGGGAGAACCCAGAGCCACCAGTATCTGTCCAGGCTCACGCCTTGGCTGACACCAGATGCGATGAGGTTTCCAAGCGTAGGCACGACGCCCTCGTTGATCCCGTAGTTGAAATAGCCAACCGTTGCCTCGAGCAGGATCACTTGGCCGAAAACGAGAGAGGTCGCGACGAGTCCCGAGCCGATGGCGTTCGGCAGCAGATGGCGCACAATGATCCGAGCGTCGGAAGCGCCGCTTGCACGGGCGGCCTCGATGAACTCCCGCTCCCGGAGCACATGCACGCTCGACCGGATCACACGTGCGACCGAAGTCCACATGTAGAAGACGAGGACTTTTCGAAGCATGTGGGGATTCGGACTTCCCAGGATCGTGATGGCTGCGAAGAGCACGGCGAGTGGCGGAAAGACGCCAACGAACTCCGTCGTGCGCATGATGATGTTGTCGACCCAGCCGCCGTAGTAGCCGGCTATTGCGCCGATGACGACACCGATCAATGCGGTCCCTATCGTGACTTGAAGGGCAAGCCACTCGTCCGTCTTGATCCCGAACAGCGTTCGGCTGAATGTGTCACGCCCAACAAGGTCGGTCCCAAATAGGTGCTTCCAGGACGGCGGCGAAAACATTCGTGGAATGTCGATCGTGCTCGAATCGTAGGGCGCGATTTTGGTGGCGAGTGCACCGGCGATGACCACCACAAGGAGCACAAGAAGGGCCGCGACTCCGATCCGCTGTCGAAGAAACCGGCGAAGCGCGCGCGCCCAAGGCCCGCGGCTTCGCAGCGCCAGAGAGTTATCGCTACGCATGCACGCTGAAAGTCTCGGCCAAGCTCTTCTAGGAACCGGCGGCGGACTGCCTCACCTCAGGCGCTTGCCGAAACCTTGCTGGCCTATCTCATCCCGGCGAGTCTTCAGTTCGGTGTGATCGATCGCGTGCGTTCCGACGCCGCGTGCCTGTCGGCTTCCGCACCGCTCACACTTGAGCACCGGATAGGTCTCGGAGGAGTCGGGTGCTGCGGACCAGCGGTGCCCGAGGAAGACGCAGATGCAAGCCTTCATTGCGTTCAAGGGGGTCGAGCATACGTCTAACTTGCCGCCGGTCGACTGGTTTTAGGCCCGGAGTAGCACGACTCTTGACCGCAGAGGCTTCTTTGCCTGAGCCCGCCATACAGAGTTTTCACCGCGCTGAACCTCGCGCGGCCCAGGCTCTGCCCGTGATAGTGAACGGCGCCTGAGGCGTGCGCGCACGGCAGAGCTCGCGAAGCGCGTCGCGCCGCGCGTTGTCGAGCTTCGCGACGTACGCGCCCGCGGGGCCGACGCCGAGCTCGTACGGCGCCCACCACTCTTCGAAGGTCGCGAACTCGACGCCGACGGAGAGCGAGGACTCCTGCACGTCCGCAATCTCCGCGTCCCGAAACAGCTCGCCGAGATGCCCTTCACGGGCGCCGGCGAGATACGATTCATTTTCTGCCGCCGGATCGAGCTCCTCGAGTGCAGTCCAGAACGCCGACAGCGGCGACGTCCGGCCGTAGTAGTCCCACACGCACGCAGCGACGACACCGCCGGGCCGTGTAACGCGCGCCATCTCGCGCAGCCCGCCGACCGGGTCGGTCATGAAGTGGACGACGAGCTGGGCGAGCGCAAAGTCGAACGCGTCGTCGGCGAACGGGATCTCCTCCGCCGGCGCCTGCCGCACGTCGACATCGGGATTCCGCTCGCGCGCCGCCTCGACGAACGCCGCTGACGGATCCACCGCCGCCACGTTCTCGGCGCCGCAGCGAACGGCGAGGTCTGCCGTGAGCGCCCCGGGACCACAGCCGACGTCAATCGCGCGCACGCCGGCCTCCGACGCCCGCAAAGTCCGCGAAGAGCGGGGCGAGCTGCCCTGAGAATCGCCCCATGAATCGGTCATACGCGACTGACGAGGTGAAGAACGCGTTCACGCCCGAAGCGTAGACCGGCAAGGGCCTAGTGCAGCCTCCGCGAAGGAGTTGCGATGGAGCGTGCCGGGATCGAACCGGCGACCTCCGGCTTGCAAAGCCGGCGCTCTCCCAGCTGAGCTAACGCCCCGTGCGCTTTGCAGTGTAGAGCCAGTCCAAGCGGGACGGGCTACGTCGCGTCAAGCGGCATGCCGGGTACCTAGCCGGTTCGCTTCGCGCAACGGTCGAGCGCGGCGGGGTTGTTCACGCGGTTGCCGTTCGGCTCGAGCGTGATCGAGCAGGAGACACCATGGAAGTCGGTGGTGCTTCGTACCGCGGCTGCTAGGGCAGCGCGATTGATGAAGAGTGAGCCGCGTTCGAGCTTCGCGACCTCCTCGAGCCGCCGCAGTAGGAGAAGCGTTGCGTCGTAGTAGAACTCGGCGAGGGTGATCGGTGGCTGGCCAAACTCGCGTGCGTAGTCCTGCTGCCAACTGAGCACGCTCGGCAGCGCTTCGACCCGCGCGATCCAGGCGGCGCCGCCCTCGTCATCGGCGACGACGACACGGTTGAAGACGGTCGGACCCAGCAGCGGCAAGAAGGGCGCAGTCGCGCTACCCGAGATCGTGACCATGCCGGCCGCCTCGTAGAGCGGGAGCACCGGCGCGAACGCGACAGAGCATGCATGACCGATCACTCCGGCGACGGCGTCGTTCGCCAGGATCGCGGACGCGACCGCCGCGTCCGTCGAGAAGCAGTCGGCATCGAAGATGTCGAGCTGTACCGGGAAACCGCGCACACTGGGGTGGAACTCCACGGCCATTCGTACCGCATTTGCGAAGCTCGTCCCGAAAACGGCGAGAGGTCGCCGTCAGCGGGACAGCGACCGCGACTTGAAGCGGTTGTCCTCGCTGTACTGTCAGGGTTGGAGCTCCAGCGGCCGGACCGGCAGCCACCAGCAGTGCTACCGCGACAACGAGAAGAACCCGCGTTCGCATGGGGTAGGAACGGTACTCCTCTGTGATCGAAGTAGCTAGAGCCGCTTCAGTCACGCCAGTTCGCCCGAGTGTAGAGCGCTACGCCGCTTCGAGCGGCATTCCGAGCTGCTTCGACCACCACTCCGCGCCGACTTCGACCTTCTTCGGCGGGGGTGCGTCTTCCGTCATCTCATCGCGACCCATGCTCGCAGCGATGAGGCGCGCCTGTTCGTCACGCAACCGGTCGCGCGCCACTTCGACCTCCTGCGTGCGCAGCTTCAGCGTCTCGCGACGGGACTCGTACTCGGCGACGACTTCGTCGAGCCGGACGCGCTGCGTCTCGACCGCCTCGAGCACGCGCTCGAGCTCACGCTCGCGCCGGTCGAGAGCGGCCGACCGCTCGTCGGCCTCTGCCCGCGATTCCTCGGCCCGGCGCACCGCTGCCTCGCGCCGGTTCAGCTCCGCCTCGCGCGCAGCAAGCTCGAGCTCATACTCGGCGAGCATCGACGGCGACGCGGTCTGTTGGATCATGCGGCGACTTCTTTCCTTGAACGAACTGCGCCGCAGACGACTTGTACAGAATCGACGCTGGAGGGCCGGCCTGTCGACCCCCGTTCGAGGGATCGCCAGGCCGGTTGATGCACACCTAGGGCGTTACGCCGCTCGTTCGAGCCGCTCTTCGACCCGTGCGCGGGCGACGATCTTGTCGCGATCGCCGAAGCGCATCCGGGCGCGAAGCGCGCGATGGTCGTCCCAAAGATTGGCGAGCTCGGTGTCGAGCCGGCGGATCTCTTCCTTGATTTCCGGGTCGTATTGGGCGGAGAGGCGATGCCAGAGCTCGGCACGTTCCTCACTGAGGCGCTCGATCTCCGCGTGAATTGATGCGAGGGCGGTAATGGTCATGTCTCTTAAAACGGCGATAGGCCGCGTCGCATTCCTGTCCAGATCCTCAGGAAAAACCGAGGTCGTCGAGCCGGTCCTCGTCGATTCCGAAGTAGTGGGCGACCTCGTGCAGCACCGTGATCCGGATCTCCGCCTCGAGCTCCGCCGGGTCGGGAAAGGACTCGACGAGCGGCAGCCGGAAGATGCGGATCCGGTCCGGGATGGCCCCCGCCCAGTCACCCCGCTCGGGCAGCGGAACGCCCTCGTAGAGGCCGAAGACATCGGGGTCGTCGGGATCCTCGTCCTCGACCGTGATCTCGACGTTCCGGATCGCCTCGCGCAGCTCGGCCGGCAGCGAGGCCAGCGCGCGCTCGACGTGCTCGTCGAAGGTCAATAGACGGGGTAAGCGCGACGACCGGCGCGACCGGCCGCCGCTTGGTCACGAGGAGAATCGTCGCGAGACCGAAAGCGAAGCCGCCGATGTGGGCGAAGAACGCCGTCCCGCCGCCGCTCTGCGGGTTCACGAGTGAGAGGCCGCCCGGTCCAGACCTGGAGCGCGATCCAGATGCCGAGGAACCAGATGGCGGGGATCTCCCGGATGAAGATGAAGCCGATGATGATCAGCGTCAGCACGCGGGCGCGGGGGAGGAGCACGAAGTAGGCGCCGAGCACGCCTGCGATCGCGCCGCTCGCGCCGATGTTCGGGATGCTCGCGTCCTGGGCGTTGACCCGAACCAGAGCGTCACGGCCGTTTGCGCGGCCATCGCCGCGACTGCCCGCGGCGAGGTACCAGAGCAGGAACCGCACGCGCCCGAGCGCGTCCTCGATGTTGTTGCCGAAGATCCAGAGAAAGAGCATGTTGAAGCCGATGTGCTCCCAGCTCGCGTGCATGAACATGCCGGTGAAGACGCCCTCGTACCAGGGGAGCGGATGCAGTGCAGCGGCACCGGCAGTCGGCACGGCCCGCTGATCGTGCACGGGTAGTAGCCGTCGCGGAAGACGTGAACGGTGACGCCGGGAGTCCTGAGCTCCCAGAACCAGACGATGACGTTCACGACGATGATCCCGACCGTGACGATCGGAAAGGTCCGGGTCGGAACGTTGTCGCGTAGCGGCAGCACGTGGTCTAAACGGCGGCGAGCGCCTCGCGGACGGGGTCGGCCGCGGCCTCCAGCTCGAGCGTTGCCCCTGTCACCTCGAGCAAGAGCTCGTCTGCGGTCGGTTTCTGCCCCTCCGACCAGAGCTCGCGGATCAGCGACCCCGCGTCCTTGCGCGTGAACCACGCGTTGCCGAACTTCTCGCGCAGGTAGGCGCGCAGCTGCGCCTCGAACGCCCAGGCACGCAAGTACTGCGACGCGTAGAAGCCGTCGTCGAGATCGGCGAGATAGTCGGTGTCACTCGGCGTGACCTTGAGCGCGTTGCCGAGCAGCTCGACGTAGCGCGACTTCATCGTGGTCACATCCGTTGCTGCATGGAACTCGATCTCGTAGATCAGCTTTGCGCAGTACCGGCGCAAGCAGCCAGAGCACCTGCGCCGCACCTTCCGCGGCGAACTCGAGTGGGCGAGGGAGATCGAGCCTGCGTTCGAGCCAGTTCGGCTCGATCGTCAGGTGCTCGAGCAGCATCGCCCAGCCTTCGGTTACCGCGTTGTCGCCGAGGCGCTTCTCCTCGACGGTGAGCGTCGGTGACGTGTGCGCGAAATGCTCGGTGTGGCCGGCCTCGTGGAAGAGCGCGCGCCAGTCGTCGGGACCTCCCTGCGGCTTGATCACGAGCACCACGCGGCCGGGAACCTCGATCGGAACGCAGAACGCACGCGGCGTCTTGTTCGGGCGATCTTCGAGATCGAGCTCGACGTTGCGCTGCGAGCGCAGATCGACGCCGAGGTCGGACAGCGTTGCCTCGAGCGCCGGCACCATGCGGTCCTTCGGGAAGGCGTCGTCCCAACCCGCGCCGCGGAAGACGCGCGCGACATCCCAGCGCTCGATCTCGCCGAGACCGAGCCCGATCCTGGTGCGGAAGAAGCGGTCGCCCGTGTCCTCCCAGAGGCGTTCCGTCGAGTCGAGAAAACGGCGGCACTGGTCGGCGAGATCGTCGAGCGGGTACCCGAAGCCGCGGTACAGCTCGAGGTAGTTCGGCGCGCCGAGCCGCTCGCTCTCGCGGTGCACGACCTGGTGCTTGCGGATGTAGAGGCCGTTGTGCTCCTCGGTCGCCTCGTTGCGCGCGCGCTCGAAGGTCTGGCGGAGCGCACGGTCGTCTTCGTTGGCGATCCGGGGGCGAAGGTCGCGGTACGGGATCTCCTCGTCGCCGACCTTCACGCTCTTCGTCTCCGCCTCGGCGATCTTCTCCTCCTCTTCGCTGACGAAGTTCCCGAGGTAGCCCTCGCAGGCGAAGCGCCAGAGCTCGCGGACGTTGCGGCCGCCGTTCACCGAGGCTCCGACGGCGAGCGCCGTATCGAGCTTCGTCAGCGCGGCGTGCCGCTCGTAGATCGGCACGAGGTCGTAGGTGTCCTTGTGCCCCGCAAAGTGGAGGTACGCCTCTTCGTCGAGTTCCGCGATGAAGCGGTCGGCGTCCTCGCGGATGGCGTCGAGCTCTCGTTCGTTCAGCGGGGTGGCCACGGGGTGCCTAGGATAACGCCGTGCAGGAGATCAATCTCAAGACCGAGCGGAAGACCCAGCTCGTCAACATCACGGAGCTGGTTCAGGCGGCCCTGGGGGACACGAACGGGGCGGCCGCGGCGCTCATCTATGTCCCACACACGACGGCCGGCGTCACGATCAACGAGCACGCGGACCCGCTCGTTGCTCAGGATCTCGAGAACGCTCTGCAGCAGGTCGTGCACGACGAGTGGGACTGGAAGCACACCGAGGATCCCGATGGGCCGAACGCTCCGTCCCACGTGCGCGCCTCGCTCATGAGCCCGCAGATCCTCATCCCGATCAGCGACGGCAAGCTCGCGCTCGGTCGCTGGCAGGGAATCTTCTTCTGCGAGTTCGACGGGCCGCGCGACCGCAAGGTCTTCGTCACGCCGCTCGCTTGAACCGCGACGCAACGTCAGCGCAACATTCGTCTCCTATGGTCTGAGGTGTGCACCTGCGGACCAGCGTTCGTTGTGGCGGCAATAGCCGCCCTTTTTGTGTCCGCGGGGGCTGCGGCTGCCCGGCCTCTGACCGGAATCCACAAGATCCGGCACATCGTCGTGATCATGCAGGAGAACCGGTCGTTCGACTCCTACTTCGGCACGTATCCCGGAGCCGACGGAATCCCGAAGCACGTGTGCGTTCCCGATCCACGGCACGCCAGGTGCCAACGGCCCTACCACGACCATCGCGCCGTCAACTTCGGCGGTCCGCACGATCACCGTGACGCTGTCAAGGACGTCAACGCCGGCGCCATGAACGGCTTCATCGGCCAGGCGGAAGTCGGGCGCCGCACCTGGTGCAACAAGCACATCAACGCGCCCGCCTGCTCGCTTTCACCGAAGGCGCCCGACGTCATGGGCTACCACGACTGGCACGAGATCCCGAACTACTGGTCGTACGCGCGCCACTTCGTGCTGCAAGACCACATGTTCCAGGCGGATGCGTCGTGGAGCCTGCCCGGTCATCTGTACATGGTGTCGGGCTGGTCGGCGAAGTGCTCGCAGGCAGGCAACCCGATGAGTTGCGTCAGCGCCGTGCAGGCGCCTGGCTCGCCGCCGGGCGAGCCGCAGAACAAGACCGGCGCGGTACCGGACTACGCGCTGGACCGATCTGACGTATCTCCTCCACCGCGACAACGTGAGCTGGGCCTACTACGTCTTCAACGGGACGCAGCCCGACTGCGGGAACAACGCGATGTTCTGCAAGGCGCTGCCGCAGAACGCAAAGACGCCGGGCATCTGGAACCCGCTGCCGTGGTTCGAGACAGTCGAGCAAGACCGGCAAGCGCGAGAACGTCGCGCCGTTCAACGACTTCATGCAGGCCGCACGCGCCGGCACGTTGCCCTCGGTCTCCTGGCTCGCACCGGCCGACGCTGTGAGCGATCACCCGCCTTCGTCGATTCGCCGCGGGCAGGCGTACGTCACCGGCGTGGTCAACGCGATCATGCGCAGTCCCGACTGGAAGTCGACCGCGATCTTCCTCAGCGTGGGACGACTGGGGCGGGTTCTACGACCATGTGAAACCACCGACGGTGGACGCGCAGGGATACGGGCTGCGCGTGCCCGCGCTCGTGATCAGTCCGTACGCGAAGCGCGGCTACATCGACCACCAGGTGCTGAGCACCGACGCGTACCTGAAGTTCATCGAGGACGACTTCCTCCACGGTCAGCGGCTCGATCCGCGGACCGACGGGCGACCGGATCCGCGGCCGACCGTGAGGGAGAACGTGAAGATCCTCGGAGACCTGAGGAACGACTTCAATTTCGCCCAGCAGCCACGACGTCCGTTGTTCCTGTCGCTGCGGCCGAAGTTTTCGTAGTTAGTGTGCGGCGATGGCCGCGCCGGTGACGAAGGATCAAGAACTCGAGCTCGACGTCGAGTCGCTCGCCTACGGCGGCAACGGCGTCGCCCGCCTCAACGGGTTCGTCGTCTTCGTGCGCCGTGGGCTCCCCGGCGATCGCGTGCTCGCGCGCGTGACGAAGGTGAAGCGTTCGCACGCGGAGGCGCTTGCCACCGAGATCGTGCGGCCAGGACCGCAGCGCGTCGAGGCTCCGTGTGAGCATTTCCCCGCTTGTGGCGGCTGCCGTTTCCAGGATCTCGACTACAGCGCGCAGCTCGCGCAAAAGCACTCGCAGGTGCGCGACGCGTTCCAGCGCATCGCCGGTATCGCCGAGCCGCCGCTCGAGGACATCGTCCCGTGCGAGCCCGACATCTTCCATTACCGCAACAAGATGGAGTACTCGTTCTCGCAGACGCCGGACGGCCCCGTGCTCGGCTTGCACAAGGCCGGCCGCTGGGACGAGGTGCTCGACCTCCGCAAGTGCTGGCTCACGACCGACTTCGGCAACGACCTTCGCGACGCCGTCCGTAACTGGGCGCGCGAGGAAGGGCTCCAGGCCTATTCGCAGGAGGACAACACCGGGTACCTCCGGCATCTCGTCGTTCGCGAGGGGCGGAACACGGGCCAGGCGCTGGTGCAGCTCGTGACCGCACCGGGCGAGAAGTTCGAGCGCGGCTACTTCGTCGACGTCGTGCGGGCGTTCCCGCAAGTGCGGTCTCTGCACTGGTCGATCAACGACCGGCCCGCGGAGGTGACGAATCTGCCGAGCGAGCTTCTGTGGGGCGACGGCTGGATCGAAGAGGAGCTGAATGGCCTGCGCTTCCGCGTAAGGCCGAACGCGTTCCTGCAGACGAATACCGCGATGGCCGAGAAGCTGTACGTGCTGGCGCGGGAGGCGGCGCAGCTCACGGGCAGCGAGACCGTGTGGGATCTCTATTGCGGGATCGGAACGATCGGGCTATCGCTCGCCAGCGATGCGCTGACCGTGTGGGGAATCGAGGTGTCGGAGGAATCGGTGGCGTGCGCGCTCGAGAACGCCGAGCTGAACGGGATCACCAACTCGGCGTTCTTCGCCGGCAACGTCGGCCAGGTCGTCCAGGAGCTGCTCGAGCGCTCGGGGCCGCCGGAAGTCGTCGTCGTCGATCCGCCGCGCGCCGGGCTTGCGGGCAAGGCGCTGCGCCGGCTCGGAGAGATCGGCGCGCCCCGCCTCGTCTACGTCTCGTGCAACCCGACGACGCTCGCGGGCGACGTGAAGACCCTGTGCGGGGACTACGGCTACGAGCTCGTGCGAGCCCGGCCGGTCGACATGTTTCCGCACACGCCGCACGTCGAGACCGTTGCGTTGCTCGAGCGACGCGCGTAATCTCCTTCCCGTCAACCGAGGAGGCCGCAATGCATAACGACGGCGCTCCGGTTGCGGCCCGGAACGAACCTGCGGAGATCACGAGCGACGCGAACCTGCACGTGCAGGTCACGGGCGCGACGAAACGGTTCCATCTCTGGCAGCAAGGCCCGGCCTGGCTGCTCGGGTTCGCAGCGATCGGGCTCGGCTTCCTGATGGTGCTGCGAGGCTACGACTCGGCCGCGGGCTGGTTCGCGGTCTCGACCTCGATCGTGCTGGCGGTGATCGCGTCGTTCCGCTCGCCGTTCTCGATCGGCGAGACAGTCGTTGAGCACCGCAGCCGGGACGGAGGCCTAGGAAGAAGCCGGTGACGACTCCGACGAATCCGCCGACGGGCGCATAGCGCGCCAGAGCAGGTCGGCGTTCGCGACGAGGAAGCCGAATGAGAGAAACGGGCAGCGCCGGCAATCCGCCGACATCGAAGGCCGTGGCCATGATCACGGTGAATCCGTACATGAACGTCGTCGCGAACCACGTCCACCCGACGCGGAGGTGCCAGCGCGCGGCAGCAGCAAGGAACAGCGCGTAGAACAGGATGTCCGGCGGCCCGAGGTACGCGGCGCCGCCGCCGGGCACGAGGAACGCGATCGCGACGGCGGTGTACACACCGAAGTGATGTTGCGTGATCGTGTGCGTCGGTCCTTTCCACACGGAGATGATGTCGACGAGCGGAATCACGAAGGCGACGAGGACGACCCAGGACAGCCGTTCGAACAACCGCAGGAACGCCCAGCCCGCGAACACGGCCGCCCAAAGCTTCGCGAAGTTCGCTGCGAGCCCGAAGTCTGCGATCGTGCACACGAACGCGATGAGCGCGAGCACGATCACGGCGACGAAGAGCCACCGCCGGTCCCACAGGGGAAGGGCGATCAGGACGAGCGCCAGCGTCCCCGGGATGATCGCGACGGAGACGAGCACGATTGCGGGCCAGAGCCCGATGCGCCCGAGGTGCGGCGCGACCAGGAACCAGGTGCACACCGCGACGCCGACAGCGACGAACGCCGTGACGCGCGGGCGCGCTAGTACGGAGGTAGTGATGCCCACCACTCGCCGAGCAGCTTGAACGCGTTCCAGAATCGCGTCTTCTCCGGCTGCTCGTCGAGGGAGTCGTCGATGTCTGGCGTGAAGATCGCGTCGATCGTCGGCGTGAACTTCTGCAGCTCGCCTTCGGTCGGAGCAAGCTCGGCGTCCCAGCGGGAACGCGACGGAGTTCAGGAAGGCGAGTGCCTGCTCGCCCATCACGACGACGAGCTTCGGCTGCACGATGTGCAGTTCGCGCACGAGAAACGGCCGCGACTCTTCCTCGTCGCCGTCGGCGAACTTCAGGCAGTTCGTGCCGTACACCGCCAGCGGATCGACGCGCAGCCGTTGCAGCGACTTGAGGAGGGCATTGCCCGCACGTCCATAGAACGCCACGCCCTCCTGGAGCTCCGACGCGCGCGGCAGGTACTTGAGCAGGAAGACGTCGGCGAGCGGATGACCCGAGCCGACGACCGGTACGCGCGTACCGGCAGCTACCTGCGCGACTTCATCACCGAGAGTGTTGATCTCGGTGATCGCCTTTTGCAGGTATTTCTCGTAGATTTCGTCGGTCGCCACGGTCACTTGAGCCCCAACGCTGGTTCGCCCTCAGCGGACCCGTTCCTTGGCCTGCGCCACCCACTTGAGTCCCTGGAGGTACGCAAGCGACTTCGGACGCCGCAAAACCTCGGCGCTTCGCAGTGACAGCAGGAATTCCTCCGGCCCGTTGAATCTCCGCATCCGCACCGCGCCCGTGCCCACGCCCTGGAGGACGTGCGCGTCCGAGCCGGCGCCGGCGGTGAGGTTGTACTTCCGCGCGAAGCGCAGCGCCTCGTCGTTGTAGCCCTCGAAGAGGAGGCGGGCGTTGTACACCTCGAACACGTCGATCTCGGCCAGATGGCGATGCAGCGTCGCTGCGTCCGGAATCGCGTGCAGCCGGTCGAACGGGTGGGGGATGTACACGAGGCCGCCTTGCGTGCGGATCGCCTCGACCGTCTCTGCGAAGGACATGCCCCGCGGGATCTCTTCCTTCAGGAACAGGCCGATCACCTCGCCCTGCCCGTCGGTCTTCACCTCTTCGCCGGGGATGACGATCAGCTTGCGGCCGCGAGCCCGCTCGACCGCCTCGAGCGCTCCGCCGAAGACGTTGTGGTCGGTGACGGCGATCGCGCCGAGCCCTTCCTCCTCTGCGTGGTCGATCAGCTCGTCGACGTCGATCGAGCAGTCGTGCGACCACGTCGTGTGCATGTGCAGGTCGACGACGATCCAGTCGCGCGTCTCGAGTGGCGCGCGCGGCGCTGCCGGGCGCCGGCGGCGACGTGATGGCTGTGTACACCTCCATCACACTGTCCGTGAGTGACGAGAAGCTCTGCGCGCGCGCAGCCGCGAGACCTTCTTCGGCGCGCCGCTCGCGGAACGAGCCGTCCTCCATCAGCCGCGCGGCTTCGGCCGCGGCGAGCTCGGGCTGTCCCGTCCGGCCGGGCGGCGAGGCGACCGCAACGCCGGCGGCGCGTGCCTCGAGCTCGACGCGCGGGATTCCCTCGACCGCCGGCACGAAGACCGCAGCCTCGCGCAAGAGGTCCGCGCGGGACGCGGCATCGAGGGCCGTGCGCACCCGGGCGCGGCCGCGGAGCGCGCGAGGCAGCGGCGGACGAGACGCCAGCGGACGGGTCCGGAGCACCGCGAGCTCCCACTCCGGCTGCGCGGCGAGCTCTCGCGCGAGCGCGCGCAGGAGCGGCCTCTCCATCTGGCCCCACTCGAGCACGAGCAGCTTCCGCTTCTGCGCCGACTCGATCACGTCGACACCGAGCGGGATGAGCTCGTAGCGTCCCGGGAAGCGCTCGGCCGCGGCCTTCGCCGTCTCCTCGCTCGTCGCGAGCAGCGCGTCGAGCCGGCCGAGCAACCGCTCGCGGCGCGTGCGCGCGGGCGGGTACGACAGCCGCTCCGAGGAGAAGAACGTCGCGACCGTCAGCGCGCCGGCGTCGCGAAGCGCGAGGTAGGAGAGACTCGGAAGGCCCGGCTCGAAGCCGTGCACGATGTCGAAGCCGCCGGTTCCGAGGGCGACCGCCAGGTTCGCACGGACGCCGACCGGGACGCCCATCCGGCTACGCCGCGAGATCGGCACCGCCGGCCCGAGCGCGACGAAGTCGGCCTCGAGCCCGGTGACGAGGGCGCGGCGGCCCGCGGCGAGATCGCGCGCTCGATTCGAAGGCGCCAGGACGGTCACGCTGTGACCGCGCGCACGAAGCTCCCGTGAGAGCCCGGCGACGTGCTCATTCACGTCGTGCGGCTGCGACCAGGCGAAGGGGGTGACGAGGGCGACCCGAAGTGCCATCGTTCCTCTCGAGTCTAGTGGCGACCGTCAGGCAGAAGATCGTCACTGCGGCGCGCTGGGGCCTCGACCACGAGCCCCAGATCCACTACGGCGAGATCCGTCCGATTCCGCTCGCGCGAACGCTGCCGCTCACGACCGACTGTTCCGGGTTCGTCACGATCTGTTACTTCCTCGCGGGCGCACCCGACCCGAACGGGCTTGGCTACAGCGGCGAGGGCTGGACGGGGACGCTGCTCCGTAACCTCGAGCACGTCCCGCAGGCGGAGGCGCGTCGCGGCGACCTCGTCGTCTGGGGCGGCTATCCGGGCCGCCACGTCGCGATCCTGCTCGAGCTCGGCGAGGATCCGCTTCTCTGCTCGCACGGGCACGAGCACGGCCCGATCGCGATTCGCTTCTCCGAGGAGAGCCGCTACCAGCCGGAGCGCGTTACCTGGCTCGCGGCGTTCTGACTCAGTCGAAGCAAGCGCCGGCGCCGCCTGGGACGAGGTGGGCTGCGAGCAGGATCCACCCCGCGGCTGCGATCAGCGCGAGCGGGGTGACCCAGAGGATCCGGAGGCCACCGCGGACGCCGAGGGAGCCAAGCGCGAGCGCGATCACGAGCGCGCCGGGCCACTCCACCCAGCGGGCGGCGGAGCCGCCGCCGCACGTGTTGCCGAGCAGGACCAAGGCATAGAAGCCGACCCACGCGACGCCGACCGCAACGACAGCTCCGAGCAGGACGAGCGGCGACGACCTGCGCAACGCGTGGACGATGAGCACGGCCGCGGCGGCGACGACGCCCGCGATCCAGCCGAAGCGACCGTCCTGAAGCGCGCCGAGCGTCGCAAACGGCAGCGCGAAGAGCGCGGCGGCCACAAGGGCCGCCGCGCCCCATTCGAGAAGACTCCTACGCCGCGCTGGGAGCTGGCTCGACAACCGGCGCCTGGCGGCGGTTGCGCTCGATGAACTGCTCGGTGAGCTCGCGCGCGTCGTCGTCCTGGATCTGCTTCGGCGGCGACTTCATCAGGTACGAGCTCGGCTCGACGAGCGAGCCTGCGATCCCGTTGTTCAGCGCGAGCTTCGACAGCCGCACCGCGTCGATCACGATGCCGGCCGAGTTCGGCGAGTCCCACACCTCGAGCTTCAGCTCCATGTTGAGCGGCACATCGCCGAACGAGGTGCCCTCCATGCGGATGTACGCCCACTTGCGGTCGGTCAGCCACGGCACGTAGTCGGACGGACCGACGTGCACGTTGCCGGGGCCGAGGTCGTAGTCGAGCATCGACGTGACCGCGTTCGTCTTCGAGATCTTCTTCGACTCGAGGCGCTCGCGCTCGAGCATGTTGAGGAAGTCCGAGTTGCCGCCGACGTTCAGCTGCATCGTCTTGTCGAGGTGCACGCCGCGCTCGCGGAAGAGCGAGGTCAGCACGCGATGCGTGATCGTCGCTCCCACCTGTGACTTGATGTCGTCGCCGATGATCGGTACTCCGGCTTCGAGGAACCGCTTGTTCCAGTAGTCCTCGCGCGCGATGAACACGGGCATGCAGTTCACCATGGCGCAGCCGGCCTCGAGGATCTGCTCGGCGTACCACTTCGTCGCCATCTCCGAGCCGACGGGCAGGTAGTTGACCACGACGTCGGTCTTCGTGTCCTTGAGGATCTTGACGATGTCGGCCGTCTCGCCCGGCGCCTTCTCGACGACTTCCGAAAGGAACTTGCCGATGCCGTCGTGCGTCATCCCGCGGGAGACCTTGATGCCGGTCTCCTTCACGTCGGCGAACTTGATCGTGTCGTTCGGATGCGCCCACATCGCCTCGGCGAGGTCGACGCCCACCTTGCCCTTGACGACGTCGAATGCCGCCGTGAACTCGATGTCGCGGATGTGGTACCCGCCGAGGTTGACGTGCATGAGGCCGGGAACGAACTGATCCTCGTCCGCGTCCTTGTAGTACTCGCGGCCCTGCAGCAGCGAGTTGGCGCAGTTGCCGACGCCGATGATGGCGACGCGCACTTTGCCGTCGTCCTGGCGCGTGCGCCCGTTCGAATTGCCGTTAGTCGTCGACATGCGTTCCTCCAAGAATCAGTTGCTTACGGACGTGCAGGATGCGCTGGACAACCGTGACCCACGAGGTCGCGGCGAGAAGGTAGATCGCCCACTGAAGGCCGCCCCACGGGGCGAGCACGAGCCCGCCCGTGATCACGACGACGCGTTCGGCACGAGAGCCGAGCCCGACATCGCCGCGAAGCCCGAGCGCCTCCGCCTTCGCGCGAACGTACGGCACGAGGAAGGATCCCGCGACTGCAGCGACCGTGAAGACGACTGCGGTGTCGTTGCCTTCGCGCGTGAAGACGAGCGCGATCGCAGCGAGCATCGCGCCTTCGCCGACGCGGTCGGTCGTGGAGTCGAGAAAAGCGCCGAACACCGTCGACTTTCCCCCGACTCGCGCAAGCGCTCCGTCGAGGATGTCGAGAACGGAGCCGACGACGAAGACCGAAGCGCCGAGCCAGTAGTAGAGAAGCTTGTCCCGGTTCTCGAATGGGACGACCACCGCAGCGACAAGACACAACGTGACCCCGGCCGTGGTAAGGGCATTCGGGGTGACCCGCGTACGTGCGAGACCGGTGACGGAACGGCTCGCCAGCGTACGGGCGCCGGTCGTATAGCCGTCCTTGACCCGGGTGATTCGCGGGGTCGGGGCCTCGTTCATCGCGTGCATGCGGAGGGTCTCGAGGTCGTGATGTATCGCAATCCTGCTATGGGCCGACTATAGCAGGTTTGCGATGGGTGCAGCCTCCGCAGGCTGCTCCCGGCGCTTCGTGACCCAGGAGACGATCCAGAGCGAAACGAGCGCTACCACGATTCCGGCAGCCACATCGAGCCAGAAGTGGTTGGCCGTGGCGAGCACGCAGAACCAGACCCACGCGGGCCAAAACGCCCAGAGCACCTTCGCCCAGCGGCCGCGACAGGTTCGGAAGAGGAAGATCCCGACGATCAACGCGTCGGCGGCGTGGAGGCTCGGCATCGCGGCATACGGATTGGCGAGTGCGCCGAAGCCGCTCTGGTGGTTGACGCCGTCCACGAAGCCGTAGTACGGGAACATCCACGGCGGGGCCGTTGGCATGACCACGTAGCCGACGAGCCCGATCATGTTCGTCAGGAGGATCGTGTTCCGGAAGCGCGCGAACCACTCGTGGCGGCGCAGATAGACCCAGAGAAGCGCGAGGCCGATGACCGTGAACTCGGAGTTCCAGTACGTCCAGGCTGCCGCCGTCAGCAGGAGCTGCGACGAGTCCACAACCCGCTGCGCTGTCTGCTCGAAGAAATGGCTCGTGAAGCGCTGCTCGAAATCGATCACCCGGAATCCGTTGACGATCGCCTTCGACGGGTCGCGGTCGACGAGGCTGCGGACGCCCAGATAGCTGATGTAGAAGCCGACCCAGAGGAAGATCTGGACGCCGAAGTCTCGCCACCCACGCGGAAGGATCCTGCGTCCTGCTGCGACGACAGTGGTCACGATCGAATTCTAATCAGCCGAGCGGAGGTTCGAAATCACCCTCCGATGTAGGACATTTCGACCTTCGGCAGGGCGCTCGTCGTGGCCGTGCGGAGCTCCGAGTAGCGGTCGGTGCGCTTGCCCCAGATGCCGCGGATCAGCTCCGCGAGCTCCTCGTCGGCGGCGCCGAGGCGCAGCGGAGCGCGCAGATCGTGGCCTTTCAGGGCGAAGAGGCAGGTGTGGAGCCGGCCCTCGGCCGAGATGCGGGCGCGCGAGCAGCCGCCGCAGAAGGGCTGGGTGACCGAGGCGATGACCCCGATCTCGCCGGCCCCGTCGCGGTAGCGGAAGCGGCGCGCCGTCTCGTCTGCGCGGGCCGCCTCGAGCGGCTCGAGGGGCCAGACGGCGTCGAGCCTGCGGACGATCTCCTCTGCGGAGACGACGTCGTCGAGGCGCCAGCCGTTCGTATTGCCGACGTCCATGTATTCGATGAACCGGAGCGTGTGGGGCGTGCCTCGAAACTGCTCGGCAAGCGCGACGATGCCGTCGTCGTTCGTGCCGCGCTTGACGACGGCGTTCACTTTGACGCTGAGCCCCGCAGCCGCAGCCGCATCGATCCCGTCGAGCACTCGCTGCACGGGAAAGTCAGCGTCGTTCAGCGCACGAAATGTCGCGTCGTCGACCGAGTCGAGGCTGACGGTGACGCGATCGAGTCCGGCGTTCGCGAGCGCCTCGGCTTTCTGCGGCAGCAGCGCGCCGTTCGTCGTGAGCGCGATCTCGAGGCCGGGGATCGCGCGCAGCAACTCGACGAGGTACTCGACGTTTCTGCGCACCAGCGGCTCCCCGCCGGTGATGCGAACAACGCGCACGCCCGAGGCCGGCGAAAACGCCCGCGACTCGTGCGATCTCCTCGAGGGTCAGCAGATCCTTGCGCTCGAGGAAGACGTGGTCGCGGCCGTAGACCTCCTTCGGCATGCAATAGACGCAGCGAAAGTTGCAGCGGTCGGTGATCGAGATGCGAAGCGTCTCGAGCGGGCGGTTCAGCTTGTCGAGGAGCGGCTCCACTCCCACACGGTACCCCAGTCAACGCCTGGTGCCTGGCCCGAGGGGCCAGGCACCTACTCAGCCCATATGCGGGCTAACGCCACGATCGTGGCTGCCGCTAGACCCATATCTTCGACGCAGATCCACTCGCGCTCGCTGTGGGCGTCGTGGCCGCCCGTGAAGATGTTCGGCGTCGGCAGGCCCATCTCGGTCAGGGCCGAGCCGTCGGTGCCGCCGCGGATCGCCGTTCGCTTCGGCTCGAGGCCGATCCGCCGGACCGCGTCCTCGAGATTCGCGACGATCTCCGGATGCTGCTCGAGCGTGTCGCGCATGTTGCGGTACTGGATGCGCGATTCGACCTCGATCGAGCAGCGCTCGTCGGTGGCCGCAACCTCGGCGGCAATCCCGCGCAGGAACTCGACGTGCTCGTCGAGCAGGTCGTTCTCGAAGTCACGGACGATGAAGCGCAGCTCGACCTCTGACGAGTCGCCGGAGATCACGACCGGATGGACGTAGCCCTCGCGCTCCTCCGTCGTCTCCGGCGATCGTGAATCCTTCGGCAGCTTCTCGATGATCGCGGCGGCGAGCTTGATCGCGTTCACGAGCTCGCCTTTCGCAAGACCGGGATGGATCGAGCGGCCGCGGATGTGCATGCGTACCTGCGCGCCGGAGAACGTCTCGCTCTGCACCTCGGCGGCACCTGGCCCGTCGACGGTGTACGCCGCGACGACGCCGAACGATTCGACCGGGAAGTGGATGACACCGCGTCCCACCTCTTCGTCCGGGTTGAACGCGACCTTCACCGGGCCGTGTGGAGTCTCGGGATGCGCCTGCAGGTACGCAACGGCAGCGACGATCTCCGCGACGCCGGACTTGTCGTCGGCGCCGAGCAGCGTTGTTCCGTCGGTCGTGATCAGCTCGTGACCCGCATGCTTTTCGAGCTGCGGCGATTCGCTCGGCCGGATCACCTGGCCGGAGCTGCCGAGTGTGATCTCGCCGCCGTCGTAGCGGATGCGCTGCGGCTTGACTCCTGCGCCGGACGCCTCGCGCGCCGTATCGACGTGGGCGAAGAACGCGATCGCCGGGACGTCGTGATCGACGGTCGACGGCACCGTCGCGGTGACGTAACCGTGCTCGTCGATCGCGACGTCCGCGAGACCAATCTCCTTCAGCTCGTCGACGAGGAGGCGCAGCAGATCGAGCTGCTTCGCCGTGCTCGGATACGTCTCTGAATCCTCGTCCGACTGGGTGTCGATCTGGACGTAGCGGACGAACCGCTCCGCGGCGTCTTCCGCGAGCTGGGCGGCAAGCGCCGCGCTGATGTCGGTGGCCATGGCGGGAGCGTACCCACGTAGGCGAAGATCGAGCGCGTGTCACGTCTTGACGAGTTTCTTCCCGAGTACGACGCGCACGAGCGCCACGAGCGCCGCGTTCCCGGGACGCCCGAGCTCGCGGTCGCGGCGGCGCTCGGAGTTCCAGTGGCGCCGGACGGGCTCGTGCGCACGCTGTTCCGACTGCGCGGGCTGTCGAGAGGTGGTTCCGTACTCGGGACGTTGCGCTCGATCGGGCTGAAGCCGCTGATCGAGGAGCCGGACTGCATCGTGTTCGGCGCCGCCGGCCGGCCGTGGTCGCCGCGCTCGCGGCTGACGCCGTTCGCCAAGGCGGGACCGGGGCAGGTGCGAATGGTTTTCGACATCGCCGCGATGGCAGCCGGAGACGGCACGTCGATCCTTTCAACCGAGACCCGCGTTGCCGCGATGGATGCGAAGTCACGCCGTGCTTTCGGGAGGTACTGGCTCGTTGTCGGCCCGTTCTCCGCCTTGATTCGTCGCCGCTGGCTCGCTGCCGCGGAGCGCGCTCTTCGTTGACGGCGATCGGGCTCGCCTGTCTGTCGGCGTTTCTGTTCGGCGCGATGAGCGTCGGGCTGCGCATGGGGCTGAATCGATATCCCGACGTCGAGGTCGCCACGATCGCCACGGTCGGCGGCGCGCTCGCGGTCGCGCTCGTCGCCGCAGCGGCGGAGGCGCCGTCGCGTGGTGTGCACGCCGCACCGGCGTGGCCGTTTCTGCTCGCCGGCGTGGCACAACCCGGCATCGGGCAGCTGCTCGTCACGATCGCGATCCGCGAAGCCGGCGCCTCCCGCGCCTCGGTCATCCTCGGCTCCGCGCCGCTCGCGGCGGTGACCTTCGCACTGATCTTCCTCGGCGAACCCGTGCGCTGGCCGCTCATGCTGGGAGCGGTGCTCATCGTCGGCGGCGGCGTCGAGCTCGCGCGGGACCGGGGGAGACCGGCACACGTGCGCCGCCGCGGCTACGTGCTCGCCTTCATCGCCACGATCCTGTTCTCGGCGCGCGACAACCTCACACGGTGGCTTGCCGGCAGCACCTCGGTGCCTCCGGCGGTGGCGGCGGCGGCGGCGCTTGCCGGAGGCATGCTTTTCATCCTCATCGTGCTCGGCCCGCGCGTCCGTGGGCGGCTCGCGCTCCGGCCGATGCTGCCCTTCCTTGGAGTCGGAGTCATCTTCGGTCTGTCGTACGTCTCGCTCTTTGAGGCGTTCTACCGCGGCCGCGTCACAGTGGTGTCGCCGATCGTTGCGACGGAGTCGCTCTGGGGCGTCGCGCTGTCGATTCTTCTGCTCCGCCACACGGAGCTCGTCGGGCGCCGCGTGCTGATTGGCGCCGCGCTCATCGTCGCCGGCGGCGTCTTGATCGGCGTCTACTCAGGTTGACCGCTTTTCGCAAGCGGTGTCAGACACCCGCTTCGCGGGAGTCAGACACCTAGAGGATCTTCGACAGGAACTGCTTCGTGCGTTCCTGCTCGGGTGCCTGGAAAAAATGCTCGGGCGTTCCCTCTTCGATGATCGTCCCGTTGTCCATCATCACGACGCGGTCGGCGGCTTTCTGTGCAAAGCCCATCTCGTGCGTGACGACGATCATCGTCATTCCCTCACGCGCGAGCTCTTCCATCACGTCGAGCACCTCGCCTGTGACCTCGGGATCGAGCGCGCTCGTTGGCTCGTCGAACAGCATCAACGCCGGCTTCATCGCGAGCGCCCGCGCGATCGCGACGCGCTGCTGCTGGCCGCCCGAGAGCTTGCCGGGATACGTCTCGCACTTGTCGGCGAGCCCCACGCGCGTGAGCAGCCGGAGTCCCTCCTCCTTCGCCTGCGCCTCGGGCGTCCCGAGCACGCGCTCGGGCGCCTCCGTCACGTTCTCGAGCGCGGTCTTGTGCGGGAAGAGATTGAAGCGCTGGAAGACCATGCCGATCTGCGTGCGCTGCAGGGCGATGTTCCGCTCGGTGTCCTCTTTGAGCTTGCCGTTTGCCTCCCGGTAACCGATCAAGTGCCCGTTCACGGTGATGCGGCCCGAATTGATCTTCTCGAGGTGGTTGATGCAGCGGATGAACGTCGTCTTGCCGGAGCCGGACGGGCCGATGATGCAAAGCGTCTCGCCTTTCGGGACGTCGAGCGAGACGCCTTTCAGCACCTCGAGGCGACCGAAGCGCTTGTGGACGTCGACCGCTTCCATCACTGCGTCGCTCATCGTTTGACGAACGCCCCTGCCGGAGCCCAGGCTGCAACGACCCGTTCTCGGAATGAGAGTGCATCGCCGCGCTCGCTCGCGCCAAGGCGTCGCTCGATCGATGCCTGGATGACGCTCCAGATGGTCGTGAGCACGAGGTACCAGATTGCGACAGCGCCGAAGTACTCGACTGGCTGGAAGCTGTTCGAGTAGCCGATCTCTGCGTCCGCGAAAATCTCGTACGCGCCGATTGCGAAGACAAGCGATGTCGTTTTCAGCATGTTGTTGAACTCGTTACCGAGTGGCGGGACGATCACACGCGCCGCCTGCGGCAGAACGATCCGGCGCATCGCGAGCCCGTAGCGCATGCCGAGCGACTTCGCCGCTTCCATCTGGCCCTTGTCGATCGAGTCGATTCCGGCGCGAATGATTTCCCGCATGTACGCCCCCTCGTTGATCCCGAGAGCGAGAATTCCGGCGACGACCGCGCCGTCGATGCTGAAGAGCCCGAGATGGAGCGTCGTTGGGATGATCGTCACGCCAAAGAGCAGGTTGACGCCGAAGTAGACGAAGTAGAGCTGCACGAGCACGGGCGTGCCCCGGAACAGGAGCACGTAAAGGCCGGAGAGCCAGCGGAGCGGCGCAACCTTCGACTCCCGCATCAGTGCGGCAACGAGCCCGAGCAGAATGCCGATGAGCTGGGCCACGATCGCGATGTACACGGTCGTCCACAGCGCCTTCCAGAACACATTGTTCGGGTGGAACAGGCGCTGCCAGACGAGGTGCCAGTCGACCGCGGCCAGCATCATCGACCTCCTATTTCAACAACGTGACTGCGCCGGTCATGCCCCACTTGGCGACGATCTTCTTCATCGTCCCGTTCGCGTAGAGCTGGGAGAGCGCCTTCTGCACCGCAGGCTTCAGCGGGTCGCCTTTGCGGATCGCGATCCCAATCGAGAGCGGGTTGATCGGCGAGCCGCCGACCTCGAAGGAGTGGTCGCGGTTCGCGTAGTAGACCGCAACGGGGGAGTCACCGAAGTACGCGTCGACCCGGCCCGTCTTGAGCGCCGACGCTGCGTCGGTGTCCTTCGGGAACGTGACGATCGTGATCGCCTTCTTCCCGGTCTTGACGAGCTTCTTCGAGGCCGTGGCAAGGAAGTCGCGGTTGGTCGTGCCGGACTCGACGGAGACGCGCTTGCCGGCGAGTGACGCGAGCGAGGTGATGTGCTCGGGGTTGCCCTTCTTCACCATCAACGACTGTCCGACCTTGAGGTAGTCGACGAAGTCGACCTGCTTGCGCCGCGAGGCGGTGTCGTTCATGCCGCTGATGATCGCGTCGCATTTCTTGGTCGTGAGCGCAGGGATGATCGAGTCGAACGTCGTGTTCTTGAACGTCGCCTTGACGCCCATCAGCTTCGCGATGCCCGTGCCGATGTCGATGTCCGAGCCGATCGGCTTGTTGCCGGCCGCGAACGATTCCTCGGGCGGGTACGAGATGTCGCTGCAGTAGACGATCTGGCCCGCCGACTTGATGGCGGGCGGGGGAGTGACGGACGACCGGGCGGCCGCAGCCACCGCCGCTCCGACGAGGAGGGCGGTCAGGAGGACTGCGAAGACCGCGGGAGATCTCAAATTGGCGCGCATCGGGGTTCCTTTCAGGTCGAAGCCCACAGCGCGTGACGATACGCCGCCGACGAGCTACCTCCAAATCTGCTATAAAGGGACTTAGGTTTTCTCACCAGGAGGCATACAGCAACGATGGCAAAAACAATCGGAATCGATCTGGGCACGACCAACTCGTGCATGGCGGTCCTCGAGGGCGGCGAGCCGACCGTGATCCCGAACGCGGAGGGCGGGCGCACGACGCCGTCGGTCGTCGCGTTCACGAAGGACGGACAGCGGCTCGTCGGCGCCCCGGCGCGGCGGCAGCAGGTCACGAACCCGGAGAACACGATCTTCTCGATCAAGCGCTTCATGGGGCGCAAGTTCGACGAGGTCACCGAAGAGATGACGATCGTCCCGTACGAGGTCCTGAAGGGCCCGAACGGCGACGTTCGCGTGAAGGCGGAGGGCAAGGACTACGCCCCGCCGGAGATCAGCGCGATGATCCTGCAGAAGCTGAAGTCGGACGCCGAGGCGTATCTCGGCGAGCCGGTCAGCGACGCGGTCATCACCGTTCCCGCGTACTTCAACAACGCTCAGCGCGAAGCAACGAAGGATGCCGGCAAGATCGCCGGCCTCAACGTGCTGCGCATCATCAACGAGCCCACGGCGGCCTCGCTCGCCTATGGGCTCGACAAGGAATCCGACCAGACGATCCTCGTCTTCGACCTCGGCGGCGGCACGTTCGACGTGTCGGTGCTCGAGCTTGGCGACGGCGTCTTCGAGGTCAAGTCGACGGCCGGTGACAACCATCTCGGCGGCGACAACTTCGACAAGGCGATCGTCGACTGGATGGCCGGCGAGTTCAAGAAGGATCAGGGCATCGACCTCGCGCAGGACAAGATGGCGCTTCAGCGCCTCTACGAGGCTGCGGAGAAGGCGAAGATCGAGCTGTCGTCGACGATGACGACGCAGATCAACCTGCCGTTCATCACGGCGACCGCGGAGGGTCCGAAGCATCTCGACCTGCAGCTCACTCGGGCGAAGCTCGAGGAGATCACGGCCGACCTGCTCGAGCGGACCGTCGGCCCGACGAAGCAGGCGCTCTCCGATGCAGAGCTCGACTCGTCGAAGATCGACCACGTCGTGCTCGTCGGCGGCATGACCCGCATGCCTGCAGTGCAGGAGAAGGTCAAGCAGATCGTCGGCAAGGACCCGCACAAGGGCGTCAACCCGGACGAGGTCGTCGCCATCGGCGCCGCGATCCAGGCCGGCGTGCTCAAGGGCGAGGTCAAGGACATCCTTCTGCTCGACGTCACGCCCCTCTCGCTCGGCATCGAGACCAAGGGTGGCGTGATGACGAAGCTGATCGAGCGCAACACCACCATCCCGACGAAGAAGTCGGAGACGTTCACTACCGCTGAGGACAACCAGCCGTCGGTCGAGGTGCACGTGCTCCAGGGCGAGTCGGAGATGGCTGCGTACAACAAGACGCTCGGCAAGTTCCAGCTCGTCGGTATTCCGCCGGCGCCGCGGGGCATGCCGCAGGTCGAGGTCACCTTCGACATCGACGCGAACGGGATCATCAACGTCTCGGCGAAGGATCTCGGCACGGGCAACGTGCAGCAGATCCAGATCCAGGGCGGCTCCGGTCTCTCGGAGACCGAGGTGCAGGACATGATCCGGAACGCGGAGTCGCACGCCGACGAGGCGCGCAAGCTGCGCGAGACGGTCGATGCGAAGAACAACGCCGAGACGCTCGCCTATCAGACGGAGCGCTCGCTCAAGGAGCACCGCGACAAGCTCGACGAGTCCGAGGCCTCGACGATCGAGGGCCGGATCATGGAGCTGCGCCAGGCGCTCGAGGGCGACGACATCGGCGATATCAGGGCGAAGACCGAGGCGCTGCAGGAGGCCTCGCACAAGCTGGCCGAGGCGGTCTACGCACAGGCGACCGCGCAGGCTCAGGCATCAGCCGGCGGCAACGGCGCGACCACACCCGACGACGAGGTCGTCGAGGAGGGCGAGTACGAGGTCGTCGACGAGGAGGCGAAGACCTCCTAATGGAAGAGGCTCACGACACAGAAGCGGTGCCTGACACCGCTTCGCGGAGTCAGGCACCTGACGGCGACGAGGCATCGAGCCTCGTCGCCGTCAATGCCGAGCTCGAAGACAAGCTGCTGCGCGTCGCTGCCGACTTCGACAATTACAAGAAGCGTGCAGCGCGCGAGCGTGCCGAGTACGTCACGCTCGCGAATGAGCGGCTTGTCAAAGAGTTGCTGCCAGATCCTCGACGACCTCGAGCGTGCGCTCGCTGCAGTCGGCGAGCACCAGGAGGTGGCGGTCGAGGAAGGTGTGCGGCTCGTGCACCGCTCGCTCGCGTCGTTGCTGGAGCGCAACGGCGTCAAGGAGATCGACGCGGAGGGCAAGTTCGATCCGCACGTGCACGAGGCGCTGCTGTCGCAGCCGTCGGACGCCGAGGAAGGTTCCGTGATCGACGTCGTGCAGAAGGGCTACAAGCTCGGCGACCGCGTCGTGCGTCCCGCGCGCGTCGTGATCGCGGCCGCCTCGCAGGAGAGCGATGGCTAAGACGCTCTACGACACGCTGGGCGTGGCGAAGGGCGCGTCGCAGGACGAGATCAAGAAGGCGTATCGCAAGCTCGCACGCCAGTACCACCCGGACAAGAACCCCGGCGACCAAGACGCGGAGAACCGCTTCAAGGAAGTGCAGGGAGCGTACGACGTGCTCTCCGACGAGGAGAAGCGCAAGCAGTACGACCGCTTCGGCGCGACCAACGGACGTCCGGGGCCTGGGGGCGGCCAGAACGTCAACTACGACTTCAGCGGCTTCGACGTCGGCGATCTCGGCGATCTGTTCGGCGGGATCTTCGGCGGTGGTAACCGTGGCGGCACGCGCGCGCAGCGTCAGCCGGTGCGCGGCGACGACGTCATCGCCGAAGTGCATCTCTCGTTCGAGGATGCGCTGCACGGCTCCGAGGTGAAGGTACCGGTCGAGCTGACCGTCTCCTGCCGCGAATGCGGCGGCACCGGCGCGCGACCCGGTACGGCACCGGTCATCTGTCCCGAGTGCAACGGGCGCGGTGTCAGATCCGAGAGTCAGGGGCTCTTCGCGCTGTCGCAGCCGTGCCCCCGATGTCGCGGCAACGGCACCGTGATCGAGCAGCCGTGCCCGAAGTGCCACGGCAGCGGTCGCGAACGGCGCATCAAGACCTACACCGTCAAGATCAAGCCAGGCGTCAAAGACGGCACGAAGATTCGCCTCAAGGGCAAGGGCGAGGCCGGCGAGAACGGCGGCCCCGCAGGCGACTTGATCGTCGTGACGCGTGTCGCTTCTTCCGACACGTACGAGCGGCGCGGGGACGATCTCATCGTGCAGGTGCCGGTGTCGTTCTCGACCGCGACGCTCGGCGGCAAGGTCGACGTGCAGACGCCGGAAGGCGCCGTGACCTTGAAGATCCCCGCGGGCTCGGAGGACGGGAAGCTGCTGCGCATCAAGGGCCGCGGCGCGCCGCGCCTCAACGGTTCCGGCAAGGGCGACGTGCTCGCGCGCGTTCGGATTGAAGTGCCGAAGCGAGTCAACAAGAAGGAGCGCGAACTCCTCGAACAGTTGCAGGAGCTGGGCCAATGACATTCAACGCACGTCTGGTGTCTGACACCGCGCAGCGGTGTCTGAGACCGCTTGTGGACTGAGAGAT
Organism: uncultured Actinomycetes bacterium; assembly: GCA_963707525.1. Taxonomy (GTDB): domain Bacteria; phylum Actinomycetota; class Thermoleophilia; order Gaiellales; family Gaiellaceae; genus Palsa-739. The sequence goes on from CAVPQJ010000006.1 coordinate 119,707, forward strand.
GACCGACCGTCCGATCTACATGATCAGCGTCGCCGCCGAGCTCGTCGGCGTGCACCCGCAGACCCTTCGCCAGTACGAGGACAAAGGGCTCGTGCGCCCGAAGCGCACGCCCGGCGGGACGCGCCTCTACAGCGAGGCCGACGTCGAGCGCCTGCGGATCATCCAGCGCCTGACGACCGAGGTTGGGCTGAACCTCGCGGGCGTCGAGCTCGTGCTGCGCCTCGAGGACGAGCTACGCAAGGCGCACGTCCAGATCGACCGGCTGCAGCAGCAGCTGCGCGACGACATTCAACGCGTCCACAAGGAATATCGCCGCGATCTCGTGCTCTATCGCGAAGAGCGGCACCCGGAAAGAAGGTAAGACGACATGGATTTCACCAAGCTCACGATCAAATCTCAGGAGGCGGTTGCCGCTGCGCAGGAGCTTGCGCGCCGCGCCGGTAACCCCGAGCTCTATCCAGAGCACCTGCTCCTCGCGCTGCTCGACCAGGAGCTGCCGCGCGAGCTCGTCCCTGATGCGGACGCGTTGCGTGCGCATGCGGAGGCTCAGCTTGCGGCGAAGCCGCGCATCGAGGGCGCGCAGCAGCAGCCGAACGTGTCGGCGCAGTTCTCGAAGGTGCTCGACAAGGCCTTCGACGAGGCCAAGCGCCTGCAGGACGACTACGTCTCGACGGAGCATCTGCTCCTCGCGCTCGATGTCGTGCCGCGCGATCAGCTCGAGGCGAAGATCGCCGCGGTGCGCGGCGGCCAGCGCGTCACGTCGCAGGACCCCGAAGGCACCTACCAGGCGCTGTCGAAGTTCGGCCGCGACCTGACCGAAGCCGCAGAGCAGGGCAAGCTCGATCCGGTCATCGGCCGTGACGAGGAGATTCGCCGCGTGATCCAGGTGCTCTCGAGGCGCACCAAGAACAACCCGGTGTTGATCGGTGAACCCGGAACCGGCAAGACCGCGATCGTCGAAGGGCTTGCGCAGCGCATCGTCGCCGGCGACGTACCGGAAGGGCTCAAGGGCAAGCGCGTCTGGGCGCTCGACATCGGCGCTCTGCTCGCCGGAGCGAAGTACCGCGGCGAGTTCGAGGAACGGCTGAAGGCCGTGCTCGCCGAGATCAAGAACGCCGAGGGCCAGCTGATCCTCTTCATCGACGAGCTGCACACCATCGTCGGCGCTGGTGCTGCGGAAGGCGCGGTCGACGCCGCCAACATGCTGAAGCCGATGCTCGCCCGCGGCGAGCTTCGCTGCATCGGCGCGACGACGCTCGACGAGTACCGCAAGTACATCGAGAAGGACGCGGCGCTCGAGCGGCGCTTCCAGCCGGTCTTCGTCGGCGAGCCGTCCGTCACCGACACGATCGCGATCCTGCGCGGCCTCAAGGACACGTACGAGTCCCACCACGGCGTTCGCATCCGCGACGCCGCGCTCGTCGCCGCCGCGGTGCTGTCGCACCGTTACATCGCCGACCGCTTCCTGCCCGACAAGGCGATCGACCTCGTCGACGAGGCGGCGTCTCGGCTGCGCATGGAGATCGACTCGTCGCCGGTCGAGCTCGACGAGGCCGAGCGCCGTGTACGGCAGCTCGAGATCGAGCAGGCGGCGATGGCGAAGGAGTCGAAGTCCGTCCGCGAGCCGGTCGACCGCGAGCTCGCCGACGCCCAGGAGGTGCGAAACGCCCTCGCGGCGCGCTGGGCGGACGAGAAGCAGGCACTGGAGCGCGTGAAGGCGATCACCCGCAAGATCGAGGAGCTGAAGCGCGAGGCGGAGCGCGCAGAACGTGAAGGCAACCTCGGGCGCGTCGCGGAGATCCGCTACGGGGAACTGCCGACGCTCGAGGCCGAGCTTGCGGAGCGCGACGGTGCGACCGTCGACTCGATGGTGAAGGAAGAGGTCGACGAGGACGACATCGCGGCGGTCGTCGCCCGCTGGACTGGGATCCCGGTCGACAAGCTTCTCGAAGGCGAGACCGAGAAGCTGATCCACATGGAAGAGCGACTCCACCAGCGCGTGATCGGCCAGGACGAGGCGGTCGAAGCGGTCGCCAACGCGCTACGGCGTGCGCGCACGGGCCTTCAGGATCCAAATCGGCCGATCGGCTCGTTCATTTTCCTCGGCCCGACCGGCGTCGGCAAGACCGAGCTGGCGCGGGCGCTTGCCGAGTTCATGTTCGACGACGATCACGCGATGGTGCGCATCGACATGTCGGAGTATCAGGAGCGGCATACGGTTGCGCGGCTGGTTGGCGCGCCGCCGGGTTACATCGGCTACGACGAGGGTGGACAGCTCACCGAAGCGGTGCGGCGCCGTCCGTACACCGTCGTCCTGCTCGACGAGATCGAGAAGGCTGCGAGCGAGGTCTTCGACGTGCTGCTACAGGTGCTCGACGACGGCCGGCTGACCGACGGCCAGGGCCGAACGGTCGACTTCCGGAACACCGTGCTGATCATGACGTCGAACATCCGCAGCGCCGAGCAGCTTGGCGCGCGGTTCCGGCCGGAGTTCCTGAACCGGATCGACGAGATCGTCGAGTTCACGGCGCTGTCCCGGGACCAGATCGCCGAGATCGTCGACCTGCAGCTCGAACGGCTCCGCCGTCGCCTGGCGGAGCGGCAGATCGCGCTCGAGCTGACCGATGCGGCGAAGGAGGCGCTCGCCGAAGCAGGCTGGGATCCGGCGTACGGGGCTCGCCCGCTGAAGCGTGCGATCCAGCGGCTCGTCGAGAACCCGCTCGCCCTGCGGCTGCTCGCGGGCGACTTCGCAGACGGTGACACGGTCCGCGTCGATGCCCACGGCGACGAGCTCGTCTTCGTAAAGGTCGAGGAGGGCGCTCCGGCGGCCGTCTAGAACGAACCGATCGGCCCGGTTCCACGAAGACCTTCCGACAACCCACTCGGGAGGTAGGGAACCGTGAAGAAGCTCACAGCATTCGTCGTCGTCATCGGTGCCACGCTTGCGCTCACAGCTATGGCCTTCGCCGCACCGCGCGGCATGGGCTGGTCGGCAAAGCTGACCGCCGCGCAGGAAATCCCGAAGCAGGCCGTCAAGACGCCCGCCGCGCATGGAGCGTTCACCGCAGCGCTCCACGGTAAAAAGCTGACCTGGAAGCTCACGTTCACGAAGCTGAGCGGGCCTGCCACGGCGGCGCACATCCATATGGCCGGAATGGGCAAGGCCGGCGGGGTCGTCGTCCCGTTGTGCGGCCCGTGCAAGAGCGGCGCGCACGGCACCGCGACCGTGCCGGCAGCCGTTCTCAAGGCGTTCCCCAAGCACCTGCTCTACGTCAACGTGCACACCGCGAAGAACCCCGCGGGCGAGATCCGCGGGCAGCTCGGCGGCTAACGGCGAAGACACTGCGGTAGCGTCCGCGGCGTCTTGCTCGTCGTAGCCGCCACCGATCGTGAGCTCGCGTCCGTCCGAGGTGTGGACACGTGGAGCTGCGGGATCGGTCCGGTGGAAGCGGCTTTGCAGACGGCGCGGGCGCTCGCCGAGCTCAGGCCGGACGCTGTTCTCCACATCGGTATTGCCGGGGCCCGAGGAATCGCGGCCCCGGCGCTCGTTCTCGGCTCGGAGTCGGTGTACTGCGACGTCGTGGATCCTTCGTCCCTGCTGAAGCGGATCGAGCGGATCCAGCCGGACCCGAATCTGTTCGCGCGCGTGCACGCGGCGCTGCCCGATGCGTACGTGTTGCCCATCGCCACGGCGGGCAAGGTCGGCGCTGGCACGGCGTGCGAGGTGGAGGCGATGGAAGGCTTCGGTGTGTTGCGCGCGTGCGCGCTTGCCGGCGTTCCGGCTGTCGAGTTGCGAGCGGTCTCGAACGCGCCCGACGAGGCGGATCGCGGCACCTGGAGCTTCGAGGACGCGTTCGCCGCGCTTGGCGACGCTGTTACGCGCGTGCTGGCTGCGAGCCCTTAGAGCTGGGGGACGTCGTCGAGGAACTGCGCGTTGCCGTGCTGCGGCGGGGCGCCGTAGGCGAAGAAGAGAATCTCGTCGTCCGTCTCGTTGCGGGCTTGCATCGGCGTGCCAGGATGAACGGCGACGAGTCCGCCCGGCTCGACGTCGACGCGCTGCGGCGGATCTTCGAGCAGGAGCGTGAGCGTCCCGCGCAACGGGACGAAGATCTCTTCCTGCACCAGGTCGATGTGCCGTCGGCCACGCACGTGCGCCGGATAGCGCCACATCCGTGCGCGCGACTCGGTGAGGTTGGCCGCGTCGGTCACGACGGCATGACTTCGCGGAGCAGAGCCGTCCGTGGTCTCGCGCTCGAGCCACTCGAGATCCTGTTCGTGGACGACGTCGAAGGCCACGGTGCGACGATACCCTCAGCGCCCGTGGCGAGAATGTCCTATCCGCGTGCAGGCGAGCCGCGTCCCGCTGCGCTCCCTCCCGGCCAGCGAACGATCGGCCAGCTGGTCGCCGAGTCGATCCGCCTGTACGGCTCGCGCTTCTGGGCGGTGATCCCGCTCGGCGTGCCGCTCGCCGCCGAGCACGTGGTGGGCCTGCACCGGAGCTCGTTCGTCCAGATGCTGCTCTTCTGGGCGTTCGGACCGTTGCTGACCGCTGCCTACGTGTACACGTGTGCGCTGACGGCCTCCGAGCGGCCGCCCCGGCGAACGTCTGCGTCAGCGCGTATCTCGTCGGTCTCGTCGTGTTCCTGCCGTTCCCGATCCTGTTGCGTCTGTACGTGCTGCCGGCGCTCGCCCTCTTCGGGCTCTTCGGGCTGGCGGTACCTGCGGCGGTGTACGAGCGGCTCGATGTTCGAGCCGCGTTGCGGCGCGGCTGGCAGCTCGGCCGGGCCGATGTCGTACACGCGATCGGTGGCATGGCGACGCTCGCCCTCGTGTACGGCGTATCTCGCATCGCCCTCCTCGTCCTTCTGCACACGCAGGCCCAGCAGACGCAGAACGTCGCCGGCGCGCTGGCCGACGTCGTGCTCACGCCGCTCCTCTTCATCGGCGCCACGTTGCTCTACGTGGATCAGGCAGCACGCGTCGAGAACGGTTAGGTTCCCGCCGGCATGGCGATCTACATTCTCTTGTCGAGGCTGTCGCAGCAGGGCGTGGCGACGCTGAAGTCGAACCCCGACCGTCTGCGCGAGGTCAATCGTGACGTCGAGGAGCTCGGCGCGAAGGTCCTGCACCAGTGGGCCACGCTCGGGGAGTTCGACTTCATCAACGTCGTCGAGGCGCCGGATACGGCGACGATCGCGCGCGTGTCGGTCGCGCTCGCGGCACGCGGCTCGACCAAGATCGAGACGCTGCCCGCGCTGACGATCGACGAGCTGCTCGCGACGCTCAGCTAGGCGACTGCAACGCGGCGCACCGTCACGCCCCACGCTTTGCCCGAGGCGAAGAGCTCGTCCGGATCGACGTCGCGGCGCCAGCCGATGAAGTGCGGCTCCGGATCGTCTGTCGTGCGAGCCATAGACGGCGGGAAACTTGTCGGCCGGCGTCTGCTCGCGGATTCCGCGCGCGCGCTCTTCCGCTCGCCGTTCGGCCTCTTCGGAGGCGGGCCCCTCCATGTATCCGCGCGGCATTCGGCAAGGGTACTGTGGATCGCGTGCCGACCGCTCTCGCCGTTCGCGGGCTCCGCAAGCGCTACGGCTCGGTCGATGCGCTAAAGGGCGTCGACCTCGAAGTGGGCGAGGGCGAGCTGGTCGGGCTCCTCGGCCCGAACGGGGCCGGCAAAGTCGACGCTCGTGAAGATCGCCGTCGGCCTCGTGCGCCCGACAGGAGGCACGGCGGAGGTCGCCGGCGCACCAGCTGGCTCGCGCGATGCGCGTGCCGCGCTCGGCTACCTCGCCGAGCTGTTTCGGTTTCCGGGCTGGTACACGGCCGACGAGGTGCTCGAGCTGCATCAGCGACTCGCGAACTCGCGCGGCGGTGCCGCCGAGCGCGCGCGCCTGCTCGAGCTCGTCGCGCTGTCGGACGCGACGCAGCGACGCGTCGACGGCATGTCGAAGGGCATGCAACAACGCCTCGGCATCGCGCAGGCGCTCGTCGGCACACCGCGGCTGCTGTTGCTCGACGAACCAACGTCGGCGCTCGACCCGGTCGGGCGGCGCACCGTGCGCCTCCTGCTCGAAGAGCTGCGCACCCAGGGCGTGTCTGTCCTCCTGAACTCGCACCTGCTCTCCGAGATCGAGCTCGTCTGCGATCGCGTCACGATCCTGCTCGGCGGCGAGGTCGTCGCCGCCGGCACGCCGGCGCAGCTCTCGCGCCCGCGCGGCGTCGAGCTCGAGACGGACGAAGGCGTCCGAACGGTCGCGGGCGCCACCCGCGAAGATGCTCCGCGGCTCGTCGCCGAGGCCATCGCCGCCGGCCGGCGCGTCTACGGCGTGAGCGTTCTCAGGTCGACGCTCGAGGACACCTATCTCGAAGCCGTCGGAGGTGAGACGGACTGAGCTCGGTTGCCGTCATCGTCGAGTACGGGTTCCGCGAAGCCGTCCGGCGCAAGGTGTTCGCCGTCGTCATCCTGCTCACCGCCGCCTTCCTGTTCCTCTTCTGGCTCGCGAACCACTACGTCTTCAACCAGCTGTCGCAGATCACGCCGCCGCGTGACGTGCACGTCGACACGAGGACGTTCGCGGGCGCATTCCTGATCGGGCTCGCGATGTTCGCGACGCTTTTCCTCGGCGTTGTCCTGGCCGTGTTCCTGACGATCGGCGTCGTCTCCGGCGATGCTGAGCGCGGTTTGCTGCAGCCGCTCGTCGTGCGCCCGGTGGGACGCTCGACGTTGCTGCTGTCCCGCTTCCTCGGCGCTGCAGGCGTCTGCGTCGCGTATGTCCTCGTCGTCTACTTCACCGCGATGGTGATCACGGGGCTCACCGGCCACTGGTGGCCGGACCGGATCGTGGCGCCGGCTCTCGAGCTTGCCTTCGGCGTTGTGATCGTGATTGCGCTGTCGCTCCTCGGCTCGATCGTGCTCTCGTCGACGGCGAACGGCATTGCCGTCTTCATGCTGTTCGGCGCCGGCCTCGTCGCCGGCCTGCTCGGGACGATCGGCCACGCGCTCAACTCGCATGCGGTGAAGCACGCCTCCACGGTCGCTGCGTGGGCGCTGCCGTTCGAGGCGCTGTACCAGGACGCGCTGCGGATGATCACCGAGAAGGCATCGGGGCTCACCGGATTCCTGCTGCAGCTCGGCCCGTTCGGCGGCGCGTACGTCCACGGCTGGGGCATTCGCGTGTGGTCGGTCGGCTACCTGATCGTCGTCGGCGCGATCGCGCTCTACGCGTTCTCGCGGCGGAACCTCTAAGCGGCCGACACCGCAATCTCGCCCGCGAGCCGCGCGTTCTGGGCGATCAGGTCGCGGTTCGCCTGCAGCGTGCGGCCTCCGCTCTCACGGTGGAGATAGGACAGAACGAACGGCGTGACGGCCTGTCCGGCGATGCCTTCGCTCCGCGCCGCGCCCAGCGCCTGCTCGATCAGCGGCTCGACGTCTTCGAGCGGCACGTCCGGTGGGCGGCCGAGCAGGAGCCCGGCGCCGCCGAGCTCCCAGTGCTCGCGCGCGACCTGAGCGGCCTCGGCCGCGGATTCGACCCGTGCCGACACGTCAGGGCCCCCGACGGCTCCATAAAAGAGTGGCAGCGTGTCGGCGCGGAACCCGAGCACGGGCACGCCGAGCGATTCGAGGAGCTCCGACGTCGCCGGCACGTCGAGCAGCGACTTCACGCCGGCTGAAACGACGAGCGCCGGCGTGCGCGCGAGCTGCGCCAGGTCGGCCGAGATGTCGGGCGGATGGGGGAAACCACGGTGGACGCCGCCGATTCCTCCGGTTGCGAGCCAGCGGATCCCGGCGACTCTCGCCACTGCGAGCGTGCCGCCGACCGTCGTCGCTCCGACCGCTCCCTGCGCAACGCACACCGCGAGATCGCGAGGCCCGATCTTGCGCGCGTCGACGGTGAAGCGGGCCAGTTCCGCGTCGGTCAGTCCGACAACAATCTCGCCGTCGAGCACGCCGATCGTGGCAGGCACGGCACCTGTAGCGCGAACCTGGCGCTCCGACTCGCGAGCCACCTCGACTCCTTCGCCTGGCGGAAAGCCGTGCGCGACGAGCGTCGTCTCGAGTGCGACCACGGCGCTGCGCCTGGCGTACTTCGTCGGCGATTCGAATCAAGAGCCGGTCGTTCCATCTCCACGAAGCGCCGCTTCTCCTCCGGGTTTGCGACCTCCTCGAACCCGGCCCGCCGGTAGGCGCGAAGCGCGCGTTCGTTCCACCACGCGACCCAAAGACGGAAGCGCTTGGGCGACCACTCGTCCGTCGCGTAGCGCAGGCCGGCCTCGATGAACCGCGCGCCGAGCCCTTGTCCCGTGAGGTCCGGGCGGATGCCGAGTCCAACGCGGACTTCGTCACCTTCCCGAACGAAGTTGAAGAAGCCGATCAGCTCGCCGTCGTCGTCGACGACCGCGCGGAGCCCGTCGCGACGCGCCGGATTGGCGAAGAGCTCGATCCGGCGCGGATCCGCGGCGGTGTCGTACCACTCGTACGGAAACTCGTACCGCCAGTCGGCGATCTCCTTCGCGTGCTGCTCGGTAAGCGCAGCGATCCTCACGGCAGCGAGCCTACGCGCGCGACGCAGCGGGCTGCAGCCTCGAGGCCTCGGCGCGCGGCCTCCTCGAGCGAGCCGCCGAGCAAAAAACCGGCTGCGAGCGCGTCGCCGGCGCCGGTCGAGTCGACGACCGTAGCGTCCACCGGCGCGAGGTCGATCCGCGCGTCCTGCGTGACGACGGTGCAGCCGCGCGCGCCGCGCTTGATCAGCCCGGTCGGAGCCGTGAGATAGGCGCCGCCGAGCATCTCCCATTCGGCCTCGGTCGCGAAGAGCACGTCGGGCGCGATCGCGTCGAGGAGCTCGCGGAAGCGGACCGGTCCGAACGCGCGGATCTCCGTCCAGGCCGCGACGTCGACGGAAACGCGTGCACCGGCCTCGCGGGCGAGGCGCGCGGCGAGCAGGGCGGTATGCGACACCGGCTCGCGGAGCAGGGCGTAGCCCGACAGGTGCAAGACGTCGCACTCGGTCCAGGCGGCGTCGAGCTCCTCGGGGACGAACGTCGGCGCGACGCCGCGATCGGATGCCATCGAGCGCTCTCCATCCGCATCGACGAGCGAGACGACGACGCCCGTCGGGCCGTCGCCGATCGGGCCGACGAGCTCGACGCCGTGCGATTCGAGCTCCCGGGCGACGAGCTCGCCCGCCGCATCGTCGCCGCGCTTGGCGATGCAGCGAGCCGCGGCCCCGAGCGAGGCCGCCCAGGCCGCGACGTTCGCCGCCTGGCCTCCGGCGCCCGTCCGGGTGCTGGCGCGCACGTCGTCCCCGTGGGCGAGCGGCTGCTCGAGCCGCACGATCACGTCGAGCATCACATCGCCGAGCGTTGCAAGCTTCACCGGCCCAATCGTCCCATGCGGGACGAAGCGCTGTGCTCAGTCTGCGACCGACACGACGAGTTCGAGCTCCCCCGTTCGTCCCGTGAGGTCGATCGTCTCGGTCTTCGCGTTGAACCCCACCGGCTCGCCCGCAAGGTCGACCGTCACGATCCGCTGACCCGCCGGGAGCCGCAACCGAAGGCGGAGAGTTGCAGGCGCAGGCGACGCGGGCGGCGTTACGTCGATGTGCACGACGTTCTGCTGCCGCTCGATCGAATAACTGACAGGCCCGAAGCTCGTGGGCGCATTGCGGACGGCGATCGACTTGCCGGTTTCGAGCCACGCGCGCGGCGTAGCGAAGGCGAGCTCGAGCCCCAGCGGCGAACAATCCGGCGCGCGCGTCTCGTGCACGAGCAGCAGACGGAGTCCCTCGAGGAACGCGGCCCCGCCGTCGTTGTTCGGCGGCAGATACATCGTCCGGTAGAACGCACCGCGGAGCGGCGTGACGGATGCCGCTTCACCGGACACGAACGTGCCGGGCGTCAAGGCCGCGGCGAGCGTCCCGTAGAGGCTGAGCACGAGCTGGTCCGCCTCGTCGTTGTCGGCGAGAAAGCGAGCGACGTTGACGCCGTACACCTGGTCCGTGCCCGAGACGGTCGGGTCCGATTCGGCCAGCCGGTACGCGCCGGCGCGAACGAGGCCGAGCAGGCGCGAGCCGTGCTGCAGGAGGTAGTGCAGGAGGCCGTCGGCCTCGGCGCTGCCGGGACGGAAGAAGCCCGACGCGAGCGCGAACGGCATCACGAGGTTCCAGTACGTGCCGTCCCGCGAAGCGGTGAGCTGCCTGAACGGCGCCTCACCGTCGAGAAGCGACGTCGAGATGAAGAGCGAGCCGTCGGCGAGGCGCTGGGCCGACGCGCGGACGGCGCGGCGAAGGCCGGTCCCGAGGCGTGCGGCGAGCACCCGGCACCGCGCTGCGAGCGCCAGATGCCCGGTTTCGGCCCAGACATGGCCCATGTCGAGCAGCCCTTGCCACGCGAGTGCCTGACCCTCGAGGCTAAACACGACGGTCGCGACGTCCGACGAGTACCGCTCGCGCGGCAGCAGGCCGGTCCGGCTCGCAGTGAGCCCGTGCGCGAGGCGGTCGACGACCGCGCGCAAGCCCGGCGTCTCCTCGGTGACGTAGCGTGTGTCGCGGTCGAGCCGGTAGTACTGTGCACCAGCCACAAGGCGTTCCCCCGCGCGCCAGTTCGTGAAGCGCGTGGGGAGTTGCTTCAGCGTGTACCGCAGAATCTGGCGAGCGACGTCACCGTAGCCGTACCCCGCGAGCACCTGCGTGACGTCGAGCGCCTCGGCGTACGACAGTTCCTCGTATGCGTTGCCGACGCTGTAGCGCCACGTCATCGCGAGCTCCTGGATCTCGAGCGCGCGCTCGGCGTCCACGACGCGCGACTCGGGGACGATGAAGCTCGGGGTGCCGGCGAGGCTGCGCTGCCAGAACGTGACGACGGACGCGCGCGCGGTCGTGTATGCGCTCGCGTCGATGCGTTCGAGCCGTGCACCGCTGTGGACGAACGCGGCGGCGAGCTCGACCGTCTTGCCTGGCGGGACGACCTCGTGTGCCCTTGCTCCAGGCGACGACGCGAGGCGGATCGTCGCCGATCGCTCGGCGCGACTCGCGTCGGCGGTCACTCGGACGAAGCTGACGAGCGATCGTCCGTGCGGCAGCCTGCCGACGAACGACTCCTCCGCATAGCGCACCCCGGCGCTGTCCGTGTACGCGGCCTCGAGGATCGGCAGGTAGCCGTCCGCGAGGCGCGGGGTCGGCAGCCGCGCTAGGCAGGAGCCGTACCGCTCGTTGCCTCCCGGCCCGACATAGATCATGAGGCTCGGGCCGCCGACGCGGCGCACGATGATTTCGCTTCCGTCGGCGACATGGAGGCCGAAGCCGCGAGCGCCGCCGACACTCAACGGCAGCGTGAACGGCATGTAGTAGACACCCGAACGCGTCAGCCGCGTGCCGCCGCGGCCCGCCGCGTAGAGGAGCGGCGGCAAGAAGCGGCTCGCCGCCGCGTACGTCGGCCCCATTTTCCGGGCCAGCAGGCGGTCGCCCCAGACGTCGCGCCCGGCCGCGAGCACGCGGTCGACCCGCTGCCCATACGCGGTACCGACTGCAGGCGCGCGGCAGTTCGGTGTGGTCGCGCGTGAAGACCCGACGAAGAGCGAAAGCGCCCCCGCTGCGCAGAGCCAAAGTGTCGCCGTCCTCATGGCGCCGCATGGTCGAAACCGCTGCTATCGAGGCCCTATCGGGCGACTACCGGTTAGCGTCCGCGCGTATGCTCGAGTTCCGGATCCTGGGGCCGCTCGAGGTTCTGGACGGCGACCGGCCGATCCGTCTCGGTGGGCCGAAGCAGCGTGCGGCGCTCGCGATTCTGCTCCTGAACGCGAACCGCGTCGTCTCGGTCGAGCGGCTTGCGGACGACCTCTACGGCGGCACGCCGCCGGTGACCGCGGTCACGCAGGTGCAGCGCCAGGTCTCGGACCTACGCAAGCTCCTCGGCGCGGCCGCGATCGAGACCCGCTCGCCCGGTTACCTCGTTCATGTCGAGCCGGGCCGCCTCGACCTCGACCGCTTCGAGCGCTGGACGAGCGAGGGCGGGCAGGCTCTCGCTCGGTCGGACGCTCAGGCCGCGTCAGAGCTCTTCCGGCGCGCGCTCGAGCTCTGGCGTGGCGCAGCGCTCGCAGACCTCGCGTATGAGGAGTTCGCGCAGACGGCGATCGCACGACTCGACGAGTTGCGCCTGGCCGCGCTCGAGCAGCGCTTCGATGCCGAGCTCGCGCTCGGGAGACACGGGCCACTCCTCGCCGAGCTCGAAGCGCTGGTGTGGAACCACCCGCTCCGTGAGCGAGCGCGCGGCCAGCTGATGCTCGCCCTCTATCGCGCGGGTCGTCAGGCCGAGGCGCTCGAGGTCTACCGCCGGACCCGCGAGTCCCTCGTCGAGGAGTTCGGCATCGAGCCGTCCAAGTCGCTCCACGAGCTCGAGCGTCGGATCCTCACACAGGATGCAACGCTCGACCTCACGCGCCAACCCGAACCGGCGCGCGAGTCGGAGAGCACGCTGCTCGTCGTTCCTTCGGCTGACGACCGGCTTGATGCCTTGCTCGCCATCGCGCAACCGCTGGCGACGCTCCAGGACAGAGCGCTGATCATCATGCGTCTGCTGTCGGCTGAGAACGAGGTCGCGCCGGCGGCCGCGGCTGTCAATGCTCGCGCGGCGTCGCTCCAGGTCCCGGCCCGTGCGGCGGCGTTCACGTCGCTCGAGCCGCCGCGCGACGTCGTGCGGCTCGCGAAGACGTACGACGTCGATCTCGTCGTGCTCGATGCGCCTCCCGAGCTCGCCGCAGGTGAGGTGCCGAGCGACCTTGCGGCGATTGTCGAACACTCGCCCGCTGATCTTGCCGTCCTTGGCGGTGAGCCACCCGACTGGCGCCGAGGCGACGGCGTCTTCGTTCCATTCGGCGGCGCCGAGAACGACTGGGCCGCGCTCGAGCTCGGGGCCTGGCTCGCTCTGGCGACCGAGGCGCCACTGCGGCTCGTCGGCACGCGCGCCGACCCGCGTCGCGGCCAGCGCGATGCGAGCAGGCTTCTTGCCGACGCGTCGCTCGCGACGCAGCGAGTGGTCGGCGTCGCTGCGGAGCCTGTCCTCGCGGAGGCGACAGAGAACGGCCTCGTCGTGGCGGTGGCGCCGGCGACGATCGTCGTCGCCGGCTTTCCGACCCGCTGGCGGGTCGAAGGGCTCGGGGCGACGCGCACCGCACTGATCCGCGACGGCCGCGTGCCCGTTGTGTTCGTCCATCGAGGCATGCGGCCGAGCGGGCTCGCGCCGCGTGAGACGCGCACGCGGTTCTCCTGGTCACTCGAGCCTTAGCGCGTCGCGAACCGGAACGTCTCGACGAAGTTGCTGTAGGTGTCCAGCCGCGTACCGCGGACGGCGTCGATCTCGATCCCGAGCGTCGCGTGCTTGTAGTCCAGCAGGTAAAGGCGCATCACGAACCGGCCCGGATCCACCCCGTCGATCATCCCGGGGTCGGTCGGATCGACGCCGTGGATGATCTGAGCAGCCGGGAAGCCGTGCGACCAGGGACACGTCTCCGTCCAACTCCGACGGATGCGCAGGTCGACGACGAAGCCGGAGAGGCCACCGACCGTAACCGGCTTCCGGCCGGACACGATCAACGCGGGGTCGTTCACGAGCCAGCGGACGAACGCGGCCGCGGACCTGACCGGCGCTGCGTCGTCCCCGCACCGTGATCCCGTCGGGGCGATTCTCTGGAGGACAGCGACGCGGTCGGTCTTGCCGCTGCCGACGACGACGGCGGTCCAATCCCCGCCTGGCGGTACGAGGCCGAAGTTCCCCTCGTGGTCGTTGAAATTCGTCCAGCCGACCGGGATGGTGTACGTCAGCGCCGGCCTGAAGCTCCGCGTCGTGTGCGTCCCAGCAGGGATCTCCCCGAGGCACGTGCCCCCGAACGCGCCCGAGCATTGGGTGCTTAGCGCGGTGATCTCCTGCACGGGAACGGCCGAGACCTCGAGGCTCTTCACGATCGCATCCGCCGGCGGCAGCGTGGCGCTGAACTCCTTCGGTGACGAAGACCGAACTGCGACGGCGAGCGTGTGCACGAGCGTCCCAATCCGGATCGAGGTCAAGTAGAGCCTCGTTCGTCCGACGCCGGTGGTGAGGGTCGCCCCTCGGTCGCGGAACGTGAGGTAGGCCCGGGGGCGTGAAGACGCTCCGATGTCGACGCTCTGCACGGAAAGCACCGGACGACCGAGCCGGCTGCCTTGACCCACTGCCGCGTGGAGCGCACGTGTGTCGTGCAACCACGCCGAGAGGCCGTCTGCGGTTCGCGAGACGCTCGAGAGCGGCGCGCCGCTCGGCGACGACGCGTACGGATCGAGGAGGAACTCAATCGACGTCGATCGTCGCGGCGCGTTGACGCTGAACCGACCGGCAGCGTCCGTCCCCAGAGTCCATCCGGCCGGAGCGCGCAGGGACACGTGAGGCGTGAACCGTGTCGAGGCGAACGTCTGCGTGAGCGCCGGGGTGACGACGGCTGGAGTCGATCCGCCCGTCCGTTCGACGACGTTTGCCACGCCCGCCTTGCATGGCCCGTCGTTGCTGGCAAGGAACCCCGCGGACCCGAGCTCGTTCGAGCGATTGTTCGAGTACAGCGCAACGGTCTCGACCGTGTTCGGGTTCGCCTGCGGCCCCATGGTGAACAGGATGTGCTTGCCGACGATGTAGCCGAAGACGTGGCCCTTGTCCTTGCCCTGGCCCAGCATGTGCGGGTTGTTCTTCAACCGTCTGCCGTACACCTTCTTCAGGTCAGCGAGGCTCGAGCAAGGTCCGATCCCGTCCGCGGTCCGGTCGCCGCCGTTCGCAGTCGTGATCTCGACCGTCTTGACGCTCGTCCCGACGAAGTACGCGCTGAGCGCACGGCCGTTGTACGTCAGCAGCGAGTAGTTCGGCGGAAAGTCCAGCGTGAGCTTCCGGTACGCGATCCCCCAGAGACGCTCGAGGGTGACGTCCGCGTCGCCGAGCTTCGCCCCGCCGATGCTCGTCGGCGTGATCGTGACCGGCGCGGCCTTGGATCCTCTCGTCAGGAGGAGCCCGGTCGCAGCGGCAACCGCGGCAAGCACCAGAGCCAGCGACGCGACCAGCAGCCGCCGACGAGGCTTGCGCCGTGCGAGCACCTCGCCGTGCAGCGCTGCGCGCGCGGCCGCAGCGAGCTCGCCGCACGACGAATAGCGCGTCGGCCGGAGTCTTGGCGAGCGCCGTTGCGAAGACGTCGTCGAATGCCGCCGGCAGCTCCGGCCGCACGTCTGTGAGCCGGGGCGGTGGCTCGTTCAGGTGGGCAAAGACGACCGAGAGCTCGGAGTCGCGATCGAACGGACGAACGCCTGCGAGGCACTCGTAGAGCACGCAGCCGAGCGAGTAGACGTCGGCGCGCACGTCGACCGAGCCGCCCTCGATCTGCTCCGGCGGCACGTAGTCGATCGTGCCGACGAAGCCGCGATCGCCGGTCAGGCTGCTCACCGAGGAGGCGTGCCGCGCGAGACCGAAGTCGCAGACGTAGGCGTGCTCGCCCTCGGTGCCGGCGCCGACGAGGATGTTGCCGGGCTTGACGTCACGGTGGATGAGCCCGGCCGCGTGGGCGGTGTCGAGCGCCGACGGCAACCTGCTCGACGAGGTCGATCGCTCGCTCCGGCTCGAGGCGGCCGTCCTCGCGGAGCACCTGGCGCAGGTCAGAGCCCGTCGACGTACTCCATCGCGAGGTAGAGCCGCCCGTCCTCCTCGCCGGAGCCGAGCGTCCGCACGATGTGCGGGTCCGTGAGGCTCGCCGCGAGCTGCGACTCGCGTAGGAACCGCTGCCGGAACCGCTCGTCGCGCGCGAGCCCCTGATCGAGGATTTTCAGCGCGACAACGTGATCGTTCGCTTCGTCGCGGGCACGGTAGACCTTGGCCATTGCACCGTGACCGACGAGCGATTCGACACGAAACCCTGCGACAACCGCGCCTGCGGCCAACTCCGAAGTCATTGCAGAGACCTGAGGATGGCACTGCGGTCCGGGAGGATCAAGGCCACGAGAAATACAATCAGCGCATGGACGGCGACGATCGGCTCGGACGTGCGCGTTCGTTCCTCATCGGCGGCGTGGTCGGCGCGTCAGCCGCGCTCGCAACCGCGCGCCGCAGCCGTGAGCTCGCACGCCGCCGCCGGCAGCGCATGCTGCACCCCGCGGGGCTCGCTGCCTTCGAAGAAGCGCCGTGCTACCGGGAGCTGATCGAAGGGCAGGAAGGGACGGACGACTGACCCCGCGGCTACGGTGCGTCGATGCGCAGCGCACCCGGCCCCGTCGAGTGGCTCACCTTTCCGGCGCCTGACGACCCAGATCGCCAGTACCGGGTCAACGTCTCCTTCATGCTCTCGAACTACGAGTGCATCTTCGGGCAAGGGTGCCCTGGATCGCTCAACAAGCATCCGAGTGCGGACTTTGGCTGCTGCGAGCGCGGCGTCACCTTCATCGACGAGGACGACTTCGCGCACGTCGAGGAGATGGTCGGGCAGCTCACTGCGGATGATTGCGACAACATCGATCACGTCCGGAACCGCGGCTGGTTCGTGGCGTCACGCTCGGGCAAGCCGTACAAGACGCGGAAGATCGGCTCGCTCTGCATCTTCGGCAACCGCACGGGCGGCGCCGCGGGAAAGTCCGGCTGCGCCTTCCATCATCTCGCCGCGCGGCAGGGCAAGCATCACACCGAGACGAAGCCGTTCATCTGCTGGAGCGTCCCGCTCAACTTCAGCCAGGAGGAGCCGGAAGAGCCGGGCGGGCGAGAGACGACGATCGTGTCCGCATTCACGGCCGACGCGTGGGGTGGGACGGACGACGACGAAGAGACGGACGGGCGCGGGCACCTCGGCTGGTGGTGCATCGACACGCCCGACGCCTACCGTGGCGCGCGCCCCGTCTACCAGTCGATGGAGCACGAGCTGCGTAAGGGGATGGGCGATGCGGCCTACGAGCAGATGGCGGAACTGCTCGCCGGCATGGAGCGCCCGCGCTTTCCGATGCCGGGCCAGCGCGTGAACCGCGGACTGCCGATGATCGGGCAGATCGTCGCTCAGCGTTTCCCGGCTCACGTCCCCACCACCGAATAACCTGAGCTCCGGATGCCGATCTACGAATATCGCTGCCCGAACGGCCACACCTTCGAGCGCTTCCAGTCGATGTCGGCGGCTGCGCCGGAGAAATGCGACATCTGCGGCGCCGCGCCGCTCGAGCTCGTCCTCTATCCGATCGCGATCCACTACAAGGGCTCGGGGTTCTACTCGACTGACTACGGAAAGAAAGGCGCCGCAGCGTCGAAGCAGGACGGCGGCGGCGACTCGGGCTCGTCCGGCGGCGACTCGTCCTCCGGCGGCGATTCATCCGCGCCGAAGACCGATGCAAAGCCGGCGTCGGACAAGAAGCCGGCGAAGCCGAGCGGCGACTAGCTTCTAGAAGCCCTGGTTCCCGGTGAAGCAGCCGGGACCGTACGGCCCGGCGGCAGGCGGCGGCGGCTGCGGCGCAGAGTTGCCGAGCACCATCTGGATCACGGCGATGTTCTCCTGGTCGCCGGTGATGAAGCCGTCGCCGAGACTTCGCCCGCCAAGCCGGCAGTGCAGGGTCGAGCCGGCGCGGAACTTGACCCAGCCGAGCTGCAGGAATTGCAGCGGTCGAAAGGTCGGTCGAGAGCGGTTTCATCAGATCGCCGCCGCTGAACGGGAGGCGCAGGAACGTGCCCACGCTCGCGAGCTTGCTCATTGCGGCCTGCATCACTTGCTGCTGATGTGCACCCCGGCTGATGTCGGAGTCGGCCGGGTTGAGCAGGTTCACGCGGATGCGGGCGTAGATCAGTGCGCGGTGTCCGTTCATGTGCTGGACGCCCTTGTGGAAGCGCCAGCCTTGCCAGCTCGAGCAGCGCGACGCCGAGTACGGACAGTCGAACTTGTCGGAGAGGATGTTCTCGGGGACATTGATGTCGACGCCGCCTACCGCGTCGATGAGCGTCACGAACGACGCCATGTCGACGACGACCACGTGGTTGACCTGTAGACCGGGACCGAAGAGCTGGTCGGCGGTGCGGATTGCGAGCTTCGGCCCGCCGATCTGCATCGCAGCGTTCACCTTCTGCTCGCCGTAGCCCGGGATCGATGCGCGCAGGTCGCGCGGGATCGAGAGGTAGACGAGACGGTGTCGGCTCGGATCGGTGTGCAGCAGCATCATCGAGTCCGAGTGCTGGTCGGTGCTTCGTCCTGCTTGGCCGTTTGTCGAGTGGTCGGTGCCGAGCAGCAAGATGTTCGTGCCCGAGGAGATCAACAGCGAGTTCTGCTTCGCGAGGACCGACGCCGTCGCCCGCCGGAAGACGCTTGTTCGCAGCGGACACGCCGCTCGACACGGAGAGATATCCGGCGACCGACCAGATCACGAGCAGGATGAAGAGCGAGAGCAGCGTCACCCATGTCCAGCGCTTCCAGGTCCAGCGCGACTTCGGGCGACGGACGACCTCCCGGCCGCCTCCGCCTCCGTCTCCGCCGCCGCTGCGGTAGGTCGTGCGCTCCGGCTTGTCGCGCTCCGCGCGGTCGCGGTTCTGGAGCGGCACCTTTCCCTTTGTGCGACCGCCCTTGTAGACGCGGTACGGCTTTTCCCCGGAGGCGGCCATTCGGCGGACAACGGTACCGACCGGGTCAGGACGGACGGCCACGGTGAGCACGCGGGGTGACGGCTACGGGTCGCTAGGGGGCGGTGGCCCAGGTGCGGCCGCTGTTGGTGCTCCTGAAGATCCAGGGCTCAGCCAACGGTGAAGGTGTTGAACACGAATACGCTGTCGGTCCGCATTGGCTCTCGCCTGCGGCGTAGACCGTCGTCGGGCGTGCGGGGTCGACCGCGAGCGCAACTGAGGACGACATGTAGATGGCGCGGATCCAGGTCTTGTCCGCCGTTGGTGGTCTTGTAGATGCCGCCCTGGGTCAGGGCTGCGTAGACGGTGCCGCTGCGGCGTGGGTCGACCGCCAGCGCGCTGACGCCCCCTTGGGAAAGGCAGTGGCAGGGTCCGCGGGTATGTGTGATCGGGAGGCCGTCTGCGATCGGCTGCCAGGTTTTGCCGGCGTTGGTCGTTTTCAGGACCCTCGCACTGATGGCCGCGTAGACGGTGGTCGGATGTCGCGGATCGACGGCGAGTGCTGTCGGGGCGACATCCCCGTGAACGACTGTGCTTGCCTGCCAGGTCGTGCCGGCGTCGGTCGACTTGTAGATCGTGGTGCGTCCGTTTGCGGGTGTCGACGACGGATTGGCCGAAGTCGGCCGTGATCGCGTAGATCGTCTCGGGGCGGGTAGGGGCGATCGCAAGCGCGGAGACGTGATCTGCCGGGTAGCGGGTCGGGTGCGGCGGGAACACGGTCTTCCAGCTGTGGCCGCCGTCTGTGCTCTTGCTGACGCGGTCGGAGCCTGCATAGACGATGTTCGTGTTGGCGGGGTCGACCGCGAGGGCGGTTACCCATCCCTTGTCGCGGTCGGTACGAGGAGGCGTGAGCAGTCCGCGCTTCGAGGGCCGCCAGCTGCTGGCCGCCGTCGACGGTCTTGTAGACGGCGAGCTCGGTGCCCGCATAGAGCGTGCCCGGATGCCGCGGATCCGCGGTCAGTGCTTCGTTGCCTCCCACCCAGCCGCTACCGCTCGTTGCCGTCGCCTGCCAGTGTGCTCCGCCGTCGGTCGTCTTGAAGACGTGGCCCGTGTTCGGCCAGCTGACCGTCAGGACGTAGACGATCTCCGGGTTGCGCGGGTCGAACGCGAATGAGTCCACGAGACCTGCGCCCGGCGGCAACGCACCAAGCGGCGTCGACTCCGGATTCGCGGTCGAGGCTTGCGGGCCGCGAGCGTGGGCGGTCGCCGCGCTACCGGCACCGCCGCCGCCGTGCCCACCGAAGCCGATGAACGCAACAACCCCGCGCTGCGACGAGGAGGAGCGCCGCGGCGCCGCGCCGCGTCCGCCGCCGTCGCGCCCGCCTGCGCGCCTCCTCGATCAGCGCCTCCAGATCCGCGACACGCCGTTCGAGATCGCGATCAGACTCGACCTCAGGTCTGCGCGGCGGAGCAGTGACGCTCATGGATTCACGCACTAACACAGAGATGCTACTATGACTAGCATCATGCTGGATGTCAAGGTCGACCGAGGCGACCCGACCGATCTGTACGAGCAGGTCGCCGGCGAGATCCGCCGGGCGATCGCAGACGGCGAGGCCAAAGTCGGGCGAGCGCCTGCCGCCCGCCAAAGATCTTGCCGCCATCCTCGGCGTCAACACCAACACCGTCCTCCGGGCGCTGCGCCATCTCCGCGACGAGGGCTTGCTCGAGTTCCGCCGCGGCCGCGGCATCACCGTCACCGGCACACCGCAACAGGGCGCAGTGCTCATCGAAGCGCCAAGGATCTCGTCGAGCTACGCGCGCCGACAGGGCTACAACCCCGACGAACTCGTCCAGATCATCGAAAGCATCGGCTGACTCGGCGGAAGAGGCGCCCACGCTCGAACCGCCTGTCCGGCCCTGGCGGCATGACTTACCGGGGAGAAGTCGCCATTCGGCGGGTTACGGTACCCGCTGGGCATGAGCGCGAAGCCAGCGATCGGTGTTGACCTCGGAGGCACGAAAATCCTTGCCGGCGTCGTCACGCGGGACGGTGAAGTCGTCCGTCGCCACGAACGCGTAACGCCCCAGGACTCCCAGGAATCTGTCGTCCGTGAGCTCGAAGCCGCCGTGACGGAGCTGCTCGAGGACGACATCGAGGCGATCGGATTCGGCGTGCCGTCGCCGATCGACCAGCGCCGAGGTGTCGTCGTCGAGTGCGTGAACCTCCCCCTGACCGACTTTCCGCTTCGCGATCACATGCACGGGAGGTTCCGGCTGCCGGTCGGCCTCGACAACGACGCGAATGCGGCTGCGATCGGCGAGTGGCGGGCCGGCGTCGGGCGTGGGGTGGACGACATCGTGATGCTCACGCTCGGTACGGGCCTCGGCGGGGGTGTGATCTCCGGCGGCAAGCCGTTCCGGGGCGCGAACGGCGGCGGCGTCGAGCTCGGCCATGTCGTCATCGTCCACGACGGCCGGCCGTGCCAGGGCGCGTGTCGCGGGCACGGGCATCTCGAGCCGTACGTCACGGGACTTGCGGCGACCAAGGCGGCGCAAGAGGCGTTCGGCCCGGCTGCGGATGCGCACCGTCTGATCCGGCTCGCCGACGAGGGCGACGAGACCGCGCGCGGCATCCTCGCGGAGATCGGCCGGTATCTCGGCTCGGGCATGGGCTCGTTCACCAACATCTTCGCGCCGGAGCTGATCGTGATCGGCGGCGGCTTCGGCGTTGCCGGCTGGGAGTATCTGATCCCTCCGGCGGAAGAAGTGATGCGCCGCGAGGCGTTGCGCCCGATGCGCGACGTCGTGCGCGTCGCCCGCGCGGAGCTCGGCACGGCGGCGGGGCTCATCGGCGCGGCGTTCGTCGCGTTCGAGGCGCTCGACTAGGAGGGTTGCGTGAGCGAGCTCGCGCTCGTCGTCCCGTTCGAGGGCCTGGCACCGGTCGTCGACGATCTCCGTGAGCGCACATGCGAGTCGAAGCCGTCGCACGGCATGCCGCCGCATGTGACGCTGATCGGTCCGGCCCCGCGAGACGTGGAGGGCATCGCCGAAGTGCTCTTCGACTTCGCTGCCTTCGAGGTCGTGTTCGCGCGGCTCGAGCGGTTTTCCTCGGACGCTCTGGCTTGCGCCGGAGCCGGCACAACCGTTCGCGCGCATGATCGAAGCGCTCGTGCGACGGTTTCCCGACTATCCGCCGTACGGCGGGTCGTTCAGAGAGGTCATTCCGCATCTCACCGTTGCGCAGTCCGAGTTCGACGAGGCGGCCTCGACGCTGGAGCCGTGGCTGCCGATCAGCACCCGCGCGGAGCGCGCGCTATTGCTCGAGCAGGTGCAGGCAGCGCATTGGCGCGAGGTCGCGACCTTCGAGCTGGAGGATGCGTAGTGCCTCTCGTTGTCTGCGCCACGCCGATCGGAAACCTCGAGGACGTCACGTTGCGCGTGCTCGCGGAGTTGCGCGCCGCCGACGTCGTGCTGTGCGAGGACACGCGGCATACGCGCGGCCTGCTCGAGCGGCACGGGATCGAGGCGCGACTGCTGTCGTATCACGAGCACAACGAGGCGTCGCGTACGTCCGAGCTGCTGCCGCGGTTGGAGGCGGGTGAGCGCATTGCGCTCGTCTCGGATGCGGGCATGCCCGGCGTATCGGATCCAGGCGCGCGGATCGTGCGCGCGGCGCTCGACGCCGGCGTCGAGGTGACGGTGCTACCGGGGCCGTCGGCGGTCGAGACTGCGCTCGTCGCGTCGGGGCTCGTGGGCGAGCGTTACCAGTTCGTCGGCTTTCTGCCGCGGGGTGCGAAGGCGTTGACGGATCTTTGGGAGGAGCTGAGCTCGTGGCACTGGCCGGCGGTCGCGTTCGAGTCGCCGCACCGGCTGCCAGGCGACGCTGCGCTCGCTCGCGGCTGCGGATGCCGCGCGGCCGGTCGCGGTGTGCCGTGAGCTGACGAAGCGCTTCGAGGAGGTCGCGCGCGGGACCGCTGCCGAGCTCGCAGAGCGGCTCGTGGAGCCGCCGAAGGGGGAGATCACGCTCGTCATCGGGCCTGCGGCCGCGCGCGACGTGGACGAAGCCGCAGCACTCGCGGCGGTTGCCGAGCTCGTCGAGGCGGGGCTGCCGCGCAAGCGCGCGGCGGAGCTCGTCGCACGGCTCACCGGCGCCGCGCGCAACCGCCTCTACCGCGGCTCGCTGTAAGCAGATTGGACAACAGCCGACGCCGCTGCTACCGTCGCCCGCACTGTTTTCAATTAAGACAACAAAGGCGGTGGTGGTCATGCGACGGCTCGTCCTGCTCTTGCTCCTCTTCGTGCCCGCGGCGGCTGCGTGGACCTGGCCGGTCCAGGGACCGGTCCTGCAGACGTTCTCGTTCGATCCGGCACATCCGTACGGCGCGGGCCAGCACCGCGGCATCGCGATCGGCGCCGGCGACGGCGCGCCGGTGCTCGCGCCGACGTCCGGCGTCGTCAGCTTCGCCGGCACGGTGCCGACGAACGGCAAGACGCTCACGATTCAGACGCCGTCCGGCCTCGCGGTGAGCCTGACGCACCTCGGCTCGATCGATGTCGCGCAGCGATGCGAGCGTCGACGAGGGCGCGCACCGTCGGCACCATCGGCCCGAGCGGCACGCCCGAGTTCGACGTGCCGTACGTGCACCTCGGCATACGCGAAGCGGCGAACGACCAGGGCTATCTCGATCCGCTCGCGTTCCTGCCGGTGCTCGCGCCGCCCGACGGCGGTTCCTCCGCCTGCACCGCCGGTGGACGTCCCGGCGCCGGCACCGTCGTGGACGTCCCCGCACCCGCGCCGGTCCTCGCTGCGCCGCAGCCGGTCGAAGCGCCCGCGCCCGGTTGTGCTCTCCGGCACCCGTCGTCGAGGCGCCTGCGGAACCGGTCGTGCCTCCCGTCTCCGGTCGTGGACGCGCCTGCTGCGCAGGCAGTGCCGGCGCCGCGCCGGTCGTCGAGGCTGCGGCGCCTGCCGCGGACGTGCCGTCGCTTCACGGAAATGGTTGCACCGATGTCCGTCGCTGCGCAGGCGGCCACCGCCCCGCGTTCGCCGCACGTGCAGGCTGTGGCAGCGCCCAGAGCTGTCGCGGGCGCCGGAGCGGCCAAACCGCCTGCCCTGGCGCTGCCGACGGCTTGGCATCGGCCGATTCGCTTGTACGTTCGGGCGGTCGGTGTGCCGGACGTGCGACGCGGTCCGGGCAGCTGGCATCGCACCTCGTCCGCTGCCTGCCGCGCGGCCGGTCTCGACGCTCCGGAACGGTCCCGCCGAGCCACGGCCTCGTCCGGCTACTGGCTGCTCGGCCTGGCCGTCTCGCTCCTGGCCGCGGCCTCGGCCGCGCTCCTCTGGTTCCGCCGGCGACTGCCGCCTGCGCCCCTCGTACGGCTCCGGGCTCGTCCACGTCGGCCGACTCGCGGGCGGCTCGCAGTATGACGCCGTTCTTATCATGGAGGTGTGCGTTTCTATCTCACGACTCCGATCTACTACGTCAACTCGACGCCGCACATCGGTCACGCCTACACGACGGCGATGGGCGACGTGCTCGTGCGCCACCACGCCCAGCGTGGGGACGAGACCTTCTTCCTCACCGGCGTCGACGAGCACGCGACGAAGGTCTGGCGGGTCGCCGCAGGAACAGGGGCTCGAGCCGCAGGAGTACGCCGACCGCATCGCGGTGCCCTGGCGCGAGCTCCCCGACCGGCTGAATGCCTCCGATCGACTTCTTCATCCGCACGAGCGACGAGGGGCACAAAGCCTTCGTTCGGGACTTCCTGCAGCGGATCTACGACAACGGCGACGTCTACCAGGACGTCTACGCAGGCTTCTACTGCGTCGGCTGCGAGGCGTTCAAGTCCGAGGACGAGCTGACGGCAGGACGGGCTGTGCCCGATCCACCTGACGAAGCCCGAGTGGATCGAGGAGACGAACTACTTCTTCCGTCTCTCCGCCTACCAGGACAAGCTGCTCGAGCTCTACGACGCGCAGCCAGACTTCGTGCTGCCGGGCTTCAGGTTCAACGAGGCGCGCTCGTTCATCGCGGGCGGCCTGCAGGACTTCAGCATCTCGCGCGCGGGACAGCCGTGGGGCATTCCGCTTGCCCTGGGACGAGAGCCAGGTCGCCTATGTCTGGGCCGACGCGCTCATCGAACTACCTGAGCGCGCTCACGTACGCGCGCGACGGCGAGGATCTGCGCGACGAGTTCTGGCCGGTCGTGCACCACCTGCTGGCCAAGGACATCCTGCGCTTCCATTGCGTGTACTGGCCGGCGATGCTTCTCTCGGCCGGCTACGAGGTGCCGAAGCAGCTGTTCGTGCACGGCTACCTCCTGCTCGACGACAAGAAGATCTCGAAGTCGCTCGGGAACATCATCGAGCCGCTCGAGCTGATCGACGTCTACGGCGCCGACGCCGTTCGGTTCTGGATGGCGCGCGCGGTCTCGTTCGGCCAGGACGGCAGCGCCTCGGTGACCGGCGTGCAGGAGCGCTACGACAGCGAGCTTGCAAACGATCTCGGCAACCTGCTCTCGCGCACGACGGCGATGATCGCGCAGTACCGCGACGGCACCGTCAAGCGAGTCGAGGGCGCCGGCCCGGTCGACTTCGATGCGATCCGCACCGACGTCGCTGCGCGACTCGACGTGTTCGACATCACGGGCGCGCTCGAGGTGATCTGGGACGCCGTGCGCAAGCTCAACCAGTACGTCACCGCCGAGGCGCCCTGGCAGCTCGCAAAGGACGAAGCGAACGCCGACAAGCTCGACACCGTGCTCTACACGCTCGTCGACGGGCTCACCGCGCTCGCGGTCGCGCTGCACGCGTACCTCCCCGAGACCTCGCCGAAGATCCTCGCCGCGCTGGGCCAGCCCGAAGAGCCGACGTGGGATCGCGTGCGCAACGGCGGCGCCGTCGCCGTCGACGGCATCGCGGCATCCGCGCCGCTCTTCCCGCGCATCGAGCTGCCCTCAGCCGCTGCGTGATCGACACGCACGCGCACCTCGACGCGCTCGAGGACGATCCCGCGGACGTCGTCGCGCGGGCGCGCGACGCCGGCGTGACGCGCATCCTCACCGTCGGCACCGACGTCGACGGCTGCCGGCGCGCGCTCGAGCTCGCCGAGCGGCACGACGAGGTCTACGCCATTCTCGGCATCCACCCGCACGGCGGCGAACGACGCGACCGACGACGACGTCGCCGAGGTGCGGTCGCTGCTCGCGCACCCGAAAGCGGTTGCGGCGGGGGAGATGGGCCTCGACTGGTTCCGCGACTACGCGCCGCGCGACAAGCAGCTGCACCTGTTCGCGGCGATGCTCGACGTCGCGGCCGAGACCGGGAAGCCCGCCGTCATCCACACGCGTGCGGCCGACGCCGACACGCTCGCGGCGCTCGAAGGCTTCGGCGGCCGCGTCGTCCTGCACTGTTTCTCGTCGCCGCACCTGCTCGAGCCCGCGCTCGAGCGCGGCTGGTACGTCTCGTTCGCGGGCAACGCGACCTTCCCGAAGGCGGTCGACCTGCGCCTGGCCGCGCGCGAGATGCCGGCCGACCGGATCCTCGCCGAGACCGACGCGCCCTACCTCGCCCCGCAGCCGCATGCGCGGCCGGCCGAACGAGCCCGCCTACGTCATGCACACGCTCGCGTCGCTCGCGCAGGCGCGCAACGAGGATCCAACGGAGCTCGAGCAGCAGATCGACCGCAACGCGTCCGAGTGCTTCGGCCTGTGAACGTCGCGCGCCCGAAGAAGTCGCTCGGCCAGCATTTCCTCGTGGACGAGAACATCCTCGGCGTGATCGGCCGCCTGGCCGAGCTGGCTCCGGAGGACGTCGTGCTGGAGGTCGGTCCCGGTGTCGGCGTGCTGACGGACTTCCTCGCGAAGCGCGTCTCGCGCGTCGTCGCAGTCGAGCTCGACCGCTCGCTCGAGCCGTACCTGCGCGGCTCGGGCGCGAACGTCGAGCTCCATTTCGGCGACGCGCTGCAGCTCGATCTCGCCTCGCTCGCTCCTGACGCGACGAAGCTCGTGGCGAACCTCCCCTACAACATCGCGACGCCGCTCCTCGTCGAGAGCCTCGACGGGCTGCCGCACGTCGAGCGCTGGTGCGTGATGGTGCAGCGCGAGGTCGCCGACCGACTGTTCGCGACGCCGAGCACGAAGGCGTACGGCGCCGTCTCGGTGCTCGTGCAACTCGTCTGCGAGCGCACCGGCTTCCATCCGGTCTCGCGCACGGTCTTCCGTCCGCCGCCGAACGTCGACTCGGCGCTCGTCGCCTTTCGGCGGGTCGCGTTGCCGGATCAGTACCCGCGCATCAAGCAGGTGGTCGCGGCGGCATTCGCGCATCGCCGCAAGACACTGCCGAACTCGCTCGAGCTCGCCGGAGTTGCATCGCGCGGCGACGCGGCCCAGGCGCTCGACGCGATCGGCCGCGACTCGCGAGCGCGCGCGGAGGCGCTCGAGCCGCAGGAGTTCGTCGCGCTCACGCAGGCGCTCTCGTGAGAGCGCCTGCGGCCGCCAAGATCAATCTCGCACTCGTCGTCGGTCCGTCGCGCGAGGACGGCAAGCACGAGCTGGTCACGATCTACCAGCGCATCGGCATCGCCGACCGCATCGATGTCGAGCCGGCAGAACACACGCGCGTCGACGGCTTCGCCGGTGACACGCTCGTGCGCGACGCGCTCGAGTCTGCTGGCGCGCGCACGCTGCCGTCGACCGCGCTGGCACGCGATGATCGAGAAGCACATTCCCGTGGCCGCCGGACTCGGCGGCGGCAGCTCCGACGCGGCAACCGCACTCCGGCTGGCGAACGAGACGCTCGAGGAGCCGCTGCCGCCCGCGGAGCTGCACGACATCGCGGCGAAGCTCGGCGCCGATGTGCCGTTCTTCCTCGTCGACGGACCGCAGCTCGGCTCCGGCGACGGCACGACGCTCGCGGCGATCGACCTGCCGCAGGACTTCTGGATCGTGCTCGTCCTGCCGAACGACGCGCAGAAGCTCGTCGACCGCGTCGGTCTACGCGGCGTTCGACGAGCGAAACGGCGCGGAGGGGTGGGACGACCGCCGCACCGCGCTGCTCGACGCGCTCGAGCGCGTCAAACGCCCGCGCGACCTCGCCGCGCTCCCCGCGAACGATCTCGCCTCGTCGCCACTCGCCGAGGAGCTGATTGCACTCGGCGCGTTCCGCGCCGACGTCAGCGGCGCAGGCCCAACCGTGTACGGCCTCTTCCATCACGAGGCTCGTGCGAAGGCCGCGAAGCGTGCGCTGCGCCGCGCTCGGGCAGACCTGGCTGACAGCACCTGCGTGGTACGGTTGACACGTGCTGAGCGACTCTCCGCGCGCCATCGACCGGGGCTCGAGCAGGGCCGGTTTGTGGCTTCAGGAGCGGCGGACGCGGCTCGCGCTCTGGATCGCCGCGGCCGAGTCGCTCCTCGTTCTCGTCTCGCACAACCTGACCAAGTGGACCGTGATCGCGCTTGCGGTCGTCGGCGGTGCTCGCCTGGCTCGGCGGCCGGGAGAGCCGCTCCCAGATCGTCCGCCAGATCCTGTGGATCTTCGCCGCCTCGCAGCTCCTGGCCGTGATCGGGGTCATCCTCGCGTGGATCGTGAAATGGGCCGTGATCATGGCCGTCGTGATCTTCGCTGTCCTCGGGCTCGTGTATCTCTTCATGGACCGCCGCTAGAGTTCCAGTCGCCCTGGGGCGTGGCCAAGTGGTAAGGCAACGGGTTTTGGTCCCGTGATCCCAGGTTCGAATCCTGGCGCCCCAGTCATCCCTATCTGACATGGCGAATCCGCTCGCAGCAGTCGTGATGGCCGGCGGCCTCGGCACGCGCATGAAGAGCGCGACGCCGAAGCACCTGCACCCGCTGCTCGGCCGGAGGATGGTCGACTGGGTCGTGAAGGCGGCGCAGGACGCGGGCGTCGACCGCGTCGTCGTCGTCGCGTCACCTGACGCTGCCGACTCATACGCCGGAGTCGAGGTCGCCGTGCAACAGACGCCGCTCGGCACGGGCGACGCCGTCCGCTGTGCAAAGGATGCGCTCGCCGGCTTCGCCGGCGACGTGCTCGTGCTGAACGGCGACGTGCCGGCGCTCACCGTCGACCTGATCCGCGCACTCGTCGACACGCACCGAAGCGAAGGCGCGGCGGCGACGGTGCTCGCCTTCGAGCCCGACGACACCCGCTCGTACGGCCGCATCGTGCGCGACGCGGGCGGCCGCCTGGCGCGCATCGTCGAGGCCGCTGACGCATCGCCGGAGGAGCGTGCGCTTCGCGAGGTCAACTCGGGGATCTACGTCTTCCGCGCCGACAAGCTCTGGCCCGTGCTGGACCGACTCGAGCCGCACAACGCGCAAGGGGAGCTCTACGTGACCGACACGCTCGGGCTGCTCGTCGGCGACGGCGAGACGGTCGCCGTCCACACCGCGCCCGTGGCCTGGGAGGTGGAGGGAATCAACACCCGCGTCGAGCTCGCGTTCGTCGCGGGGAAGCTGCGCGACCGGATCAACGAGGAGCACATGCTCGCCGGGCGTCACGATCGTCGATCCCGGTTCCACCTGGATCGAGGTCGGCGTCGAGATCGACTCCGACGTCACGATCCATCCCTTCACCGTTCTCCGGGGCGACGTTCGTATCGCCACCGGCGTCGAGCTCGGCCCGTTCGCCTACGTCCGGCCGGGGACGGACCTCGGCGAGGGCAGCAAGGTCGGGACGTTCGTCGAGGTCAAGAAGTCGAAGGTCGGCGCCCGCACGAAGATCCCGCACCTCTCCTATATCGGGGACGCCGAGATCGGCGAGGACACGAACATCGCGGCCGGCAACATCACGGCCAATTTCTCCCACGAGCCCGGCCGGCCCAAGGGGCAGACGCGAATCGGGAGCAACGTCAGGACCGGTGTCGACAATACGTTCAGTGCACCCGTGGACATTGGCGATGATGCTTGGATTGCGCCGGGTTCGGTCATCACCGATGATGTCCCCCCGGGATCGTTTGCAGGGTTCCCTCCGCGCCAGGAAACCAAGAAAGGGTGGGTCTACGACAAGCATGGAAAGCCTGACCGCTGAGCTCACGCTGCCGGGACTGGAGAAAGCGACCATGACGCAGCCGGGCCAGGGGCACTGGATCGAGCGCGGGCCGCAGAAGCGGCTCATGGTCTTCGCCGGTCGCTCACACCCCGACCTGGCGGGCGCGATCGCGCAGCAGCTCGGGCTCGAGCTCGGCGACATCGTCCTCGACACGTTCAAGAACGGCGAGACGTACTGCCGTTACGAGGAGTCGATCCGCGGCGCCGACGTCTTCCTCGTGCAGACCGGCTGCATTCCGGTCGACCCGAACCTGATGGAGCTCATGTTCATGATCCAGGCGGCCAAGCTTGCGTCGGCGAAGCGGATCACGGCCGTGATGCCGCTGTTCCCGTACGCGCGCCAGGACCGCAAGGCGAAGCCGCGCGAGCCGATCTCGGCGCGCCTCGTCGCCGACATGCTCCAGCTCGCGGGCGCCGACCGCGTGCTGACGATGGATCTCCACGCCGGCCAGATTCAGGGCTTCTTCACGATCCCGGTCGATCACATGACCGCGCTGCCGCTCTTCGCGCGCCACTTCCGCGACCTCGGGCTCACCGGCTCGAACATCGTGTCGGTCGCCCCCGACGAAGGGCGCGCGAAGATGGCGGTTCGCTTTGCGGAGATGATCGACGCGGAGTTCGCGATCATGCACAAGACGCGCCCGGAGCACGATCAGGTCGAAGTGACCGAGATCACCGGCCGCGTGAAGGGCAAGACCGCGATCGTCGGCGACGACGTGATCATGACCGGCGGCACGCTGATCGCGAACGTCGAGGCGCTGCGTGAGCAAGGGTGTCGAGGGCGTGTGGGTGTACGCGACGCACGGCGTGTTCTGCAACGGCGCGCTCTCGAAGTTCCACGATGCGCCGATCGACGGCATCGTCGTCACCGACACGGTGCCGATCAACCCGCTCGAGATGCCTCCGAACATGACGATCCTGCCGGTGGCGCCGCTGCTCGCGGAGACGATCATGAACGTCTTCGCCGACGACTCCGTCTCGGCGATCTTCGGCGGCGAGAACCAGCTCTTCTAGGGAAGAACTTCCCTCGCCTGGCCGTCTAGAGGGAACGGCAGGCAGTGATCTAGAGGAGGACAACGATGGGCAATCGCGCCCGCATCGCAGCGAACTCGAACGAGGATCTCACCGACGGCACCGACGTCACCCCGGCACGGATCTCCGTGAACAGCAACGAAGACGCCGCCTCCGACGACGACTGACCCAGCGGCGACTGGTCAGGCGCTCGCGAATGCGATCCGCTGCGCGGCCAGTCGTTCGGCCGCCGCAGCGGGCGTGATGCCGCCCTCGTCCGCGTCGCGGAAGAGCCCGCGCAAGCGTGTCGCCGATCGCCGCCAGATTGCGCTCGAGCTCCTGCTCGTCCCAGCCTTTGTCCTCGAGCCCGATCAGCTGGATCACGCCGCCCGCGTTGATCACGTAGTCGGGTGCGTAGAGGATGCCGCGGTCGTGCAGGCGCTGCGCATCCTCCGGCGCCGCCAGCTGGTTGTTCGCCGAGCCCGCGACGATGCGGCAGCGCAGCTGCGGAATCGAGTCTTCGCTGAGTGTCCCGCCGACCGCGCACGGGGAGTAGACGTCGCACTCGGTCGTAAGAGCATCGGCCGCCGAGACGACGGTTCCTCCCGCCGTGGCTGCGCGCTCCTCGTCGACGTCGGAGACGAGCACGTGCGCCCCGTCGGCCGTCAGGAGCTCCTGCGAGATCGTGGCCGACCGATCCGGCGCCCTGCACGAGCACGGTTCGTCCTGCGAGGTCCGGCGAGCCGAACACGTGCTCGACGCTCGCTCGAATGCCGTGCAGCACTCCGATCGCCGTGCCGCGGCCGCTGTTGCCGGCGGCGCCCGTCGTTCCGTAGACCCACGGGCAGCGCTCGTGCACGATGTCGAGGTCTGCGGGCGTGATGTTCATGTCGCCGGCGGTGCGGTACGTGCCGCCGAGCGAGGCGACGAGGTCGCCGTACCGAAGGAGCAGCGCCCGTCGCGCATCCCCGGTCGGCAGCTCCGGCACTGCGAGCACCCCCTTGCCGCCGCCACGATCGGCATTCGCGCACGCCATCTTCGCCGTCATCGCCTGTGAGAGCCGCATGGCGTCGGCGAGCCCGTCGGCGGGACGGTCGTAGACCCGCATGCGCGTGCCGCCGCCCGCAGGCCCGAGCGCCGTCGAGTGGACGCAGACGAACATCCACGCGCCGCTCGGCTCGTCGAAGCGGATGACCGCCTCCTCGCCGTCCCACGCCCGCAGGAGATCTTCGAACACACGGGGATTCTGCAGGCCTGGACCGGGGCTCCGCTACACTCACGCGTCGGAATGGCCGGAGAACGCACAAAGCTGATCGTCAAGAAGCGCGAGCACCTCGGCTCGAGGGAGACACGGCGCCTTCGGCGCCAGGGGATCATCCCCGGCGTCCTCTACGGCCGAGGCGAGCCGATCTCGATCGCCATCGAGGAGCGTGAGCTCCGGCGCGCGCTGACCGGCGCCGTCCGGTCTCCACTCGATCCTCGACGTCGAGATCGACGGCACCGGCGCGGCTCACGCGTCGATCCTCAAGGACTACCAGGTGGACAAGGTCCGAGGCGGCGTCACGCACGTCGACCTGCACGAGGTCCGTCTCGATCAGGCGATCACTGCTTCGGTCTCGGTGCATCTCATCGGTGGCGAGAACGCACCCGGCGTCAAGGAGGGCGGCGTGCTCTCGCAGCCGCTCCGCGAGATTCAGGTCGAGGCGCTGCCGCTCGAGGTTCCCGAGCACATCGATCTCGACGTGTCGCACATGGCGACCGGCGACACGATGCGCATCGGCGACATCACGTTCCAGGAAGGCGTGAAGCTCCTCGACGACCCGGACACGGTCGTCGCGACGCTCACTGCGCCGACACGTGCCATCGAGGCCGAAGAGGCCGAGGCGGCCGAGGCGGCGGAAGCCGAAGGAGGGGCGAGGGCGAGGGCGCCGAGGGCGAGGCTGCCGAGGGCGACAGCCGAGCCTGCAGCGGACGCCGCCGACGACCAGAGCGCGACCGAGGGCTAAGCCCCGATGCGGTTGTGGCCCCGCCGTCAGGGGTCGTCGCTCGACCTGCTCGTCGTCGGTCTCGGCAATCCTGGCCGCGAATACGCGCGCAACCGCCACAACGTCGGCCACCTCGTGCTGGACGAGCTCGCGCGACGGCACGACGGTTCGTGGAAGTCGAAGTTCTCCGGTCAGATCTCCGAGATCCGGCTCGACGGGCACAAGGTCGCGCTGCTGAAGCCGGAGACGTACATGAACGAGTCGGGTGTCGCCGTGAGCGGCGCGACTCGTTTCTACAAGCTCGAGCCGAGCGAAGTGCTCGATCGTGCACGACGAGGGCGACTTCGATCTCGGCCGGCTCGAGCTGAAGGTGGGAGGCGGGCTCTCGGGGCACAACGGCCTGCGCTCGATCGCGCAGCACCTGAAGACGCCGGACTTTCTTCGCCTACGAGTCGGCGTCGGCCGTCCCGAGCGAGGCGATCCGCGCCCGCTCGCCGACTACGTCCTCTCCAACTTCGAACCGCAGGACGACGCAGAGAACCTCGTCGCGCGCGCCGCCGACGCGGTCGAGCAGCTCGACGCCGAGGGCGTCGAACAGGCGCAGCGCGCGGTCAACCGCCCGCTAGATCGAGTGTCACCCACGCGAGGGGATGTCGTCACCTCGCGGCCGCGATCTGCCGAGTGATGGGACGTATCGCATCACGAGAGGAGACGCAGCATGCGCAGGATCCTGACAGCCTCCGCGCTGCTGGCCGTCGTCACCCTCGTCGTCGTAACCGGAGCGGGCGCCGCAGTGTCGCCGAGCTACCAGGTCGCGGGGATAGGGATCGGTGGCCCGCAGGCGAACGGAACGCAATTTGTCGGCTCGGGTGTCGGCTCCGCCGGCGACCGCGCTCGCTGGCAAGCCAGCGTGTCGTACGACGCACTGGCGAACTGCACGACCGTCGGCTCCAGCTGCGCCGTCACGGGCGGCACGTTCACGCTTCGGAGCCAGGGCTCCCAGCTGAACGAGAGCTTCTCGGGCGGCAGCTTCCAGCTCCAGAACGCCGCACCGGGTTGCGGGCGGCAGCAGTTCGCGGTCACCGCGCAACCTCACGGGCGACGCGCCGCTGGCCTTGACGGGGACGCTCACGACGTACCGCTTCCAGTGGCGTGGTCAGTGCGTCGTGCTCGCGGCAACCCTCCAGGGTTCGCTGGCACCGGCGCCGACCGACACCGGCGGCGGCGGGATTCTCTAGCTCACCCGCCGCGAGATACCATGACGACCCGGCGGAACCTCGGTTCCGTCGTTCGTCATGGACCGTCCGGTACTCCACGCATTCGTCCGCGAGGTTGCGGAGCACGAACGGCTCGGTGAGCTCGCCGAGTCGCTCCCGACCCGTGCGCGCGTGTCGGAGGCTGTCGCTACCGATCGTGCTTGCCTCGCTGCACGAGAAGCTCGAGCGGCCGCTCGTCTGCCTGCTGCCCGAGGATGCCGACGCGCGCGACGCCGCCGAGGCGGCAGCGTGGTTCCTCGGAGAGGACGTCGTCGGCTACATGCCCTCGCGCGGCGTGCGGTGGGAATCCGGCCTCGAGCCGCCGCCGCACCTCGTCGGCGAGCGAGCGCGCGCATTGGCCGTTCTCGCGCGCGGCGGGCTCGTGTGTGCCTCCGCGCACGCCGTCGCCGAGCTCCTGCCGCCGGCCGCCGCGAGGCCCGCAGCCGCTCGAGCTCGCCCCCGACCTCGAGGTCGGTGTCGAAGGCCTCTCCGAGCAACTGGCGCTGGCCGGCTACGAGCGCGTCGAGCGCGTCGAAGACCGCGGCCAGTTCGCGGTGCGCGGCGGCCTGATCGACGTCTTCCCGACAACCGGCCGCGAGCCGTTCCGGATCGAGTTCTTCGGTGACGAGGTCGAGTCGATCCGTGCGTTCTCACCGTTCACCCAGCGCGCTCTGCATCCGGTCGAGGCAGTGCACGATCTTCCCCGCCGTCGAGCGGCGGCTCGACCTCGTCGAGGAGTGGCATGGCGATGAGGGGCAGACGCGGCCCGTTCCCGACGACCTCGTTGCGCCGCTCGAGCGCGCGCCCGATTTCGTCTTCCAGCCCGATGACGTGCGTCGCGTCTGGGCCGAGGACGGCCTGACGCCGATCTCGCTCGACGGCGCGACCGAGCTCGACCCGTTCCCGCAGGGCCAGCCGTTCGCGTTCGAAGCTCAGCGGCCGGCGATCGCCTCGCGCGGTCTCGCGGAGGCCGAGGTGGAGCTCGCCGGGTTCGTGCGCGCGGGACAGCGTGTCGTCGTCGCCTTCCCGCACCGCGGCGAAGCGCTGCGCACGCAGGGGATGCTGCGGCGCGTCGAGGCGAACGATGCTCGAGCCCGGCGACAAGCTTCCGAGCGAGGCGGGCCTCTTCTTCGCGGTCGAGCCGGCACGGCGCGGCTTCGTGTGGCGCGAGCTCGGCCTCGTCCTTCTGCCCGACCATCAGGTCTTTCGCCGCAAGGTGCAGCGCGAGCGGCGCCTCGGCGGCCGGGCGCTGCAGTCGTTCGCCGACCTGCGCACGGGCGACTTCGTCGTCCACGAGGATCACGGCGTCGGCAAGCTGCTCGGCTTCGAAACGAAAGAGGTCGCCGGCGTCACCCGCGACTACCTGCTGCTCGCGTTCCGTGGAGACGACCGCCTCTACGTTCCGCACGAGCAGCTCGGCCGCGTTTCACGCTACGTCGGCTCCGACGCGAAATCGCCGGCGCTCTCGAAGCTCGGCGGCAAGGCCTGGCAGCTGCTCAAGTCGCGCGCGCGCGAGTCGGTACACGAGCTCGCGTCCGAGCTGATCGCGCTGTACGCACAGCGGGAGACGCACGAGGGCATCGCGTACGACCTGAGCAACGAGTGGCTGCAGCAGCTCGAAGCGTCGTTCCCGTACCGCGAGACGCCCGATCAGGAGAATGCGATCGAGGCCGTGAAGGAAGATCTCGAGGCTGCGCGTCCGATGGACCGCCTCGTCTGCGGCGACGTCGGCTTCGGCAAGACGGAGGTCGCCGTTCGAGCTGCGTTCGCCGTCGCGATGAACAGCAAGCAGGTGCTGATGCTCGCGCCGACGACGATCCTCGCCGAGCAGCATTGGAACACGTTCCGCGACCGATTCCGTGACTTCCCGGTGCGCGTGGAGATGGTGTCGCGCTTTCGCTCGCCGAAAGAGGTCAAGCAGGTCCTCGCCGACTTCGCCGAGGGCAAGGTCGACGTCCTGATCGGCACGCACCGCGTGCTGAGCCGCGACGTGATCCCGAAGGAGCTCGGGCTCGTCATCCTCGACGAGGAACAGCGCTTCGGCGTCGCGCAGAAAGAGCTGTTGAAGGCATTGAGGCTCGAGGTCGACGTCTTGACGTTGAGCGCGACGCCGATTCCACGCACGCTGCACATGTCGCTCGCGGGCATGCGCGACATCTCGATCATCGAGACGCCGCCCGAGGGGCGGCGGCCGATCCGTACGACCGTCGGCGAATACGACGAGGAGCAGATCAAGCTCGCCCTCGAACGCGAGCACGAGCGCAACGGTCAGGCGTTCTACCTGCACAACCGCGTCGAGACGATCGAGGAGGCGGCGGAGAAGCTGCAGCAGCTCTGCCCGAATCTGCGCTTCCTCGTCGCGCACGGGCAGATGCGGGAGAAGGAGCTCGAAGAGAAGATGCACACGTTCCTGCGCGGCGACGCGGACGTGCTCGTGTCGACGACGATCATCGAGTCGGGGATCGACATCCCGCAGGCGAACACGCTGATCATCGAGCGGTCGGACACGCTCGGGCTCGCGCAGCTCTACCAGATCCGCGGGCGGGTCGGCCGTTCCGACGAGACGGCGTACGCCTATCTCTTCTATCCCGACGCGCGTGAGCTCTCGTCCGACGCGCGCGCGCGGCTCGCGACGCTCGCCGACCACACCGAGCTCGGCGCGGGCTTTGCGATCGCGATGCGTGACCTCGAGATTCGCGGAGCGGGCGAGCTGCTCGGCGCCGAGCAGTCGGGGCATGTCGCCGCCGTCGGCTTCGAGCTCTACCTCGAGATGCTGAACGAGGCGGTCGCCGAGCTTCAGGGCCAGCGTCGCGTCGCCGTCCGCCCGGTGCGAATCGACGCCAGGATCGACGCGTACGTGCCCGCAGCAGTACGTGTCGTCCGAGGCGCTGCGGATCGACATCCACCGGCGCCTCGCACTCGCCGAGACCGAGGACGAGCTGCGCGAGCTGCAGGCCTCGCTCGAGGACCGGTACGGACCGCTGCCGGAGCCGGTCGAGAACCTCTTCGCGTTCCAGGAGGCAAAGATCAAGGTCGCCCGCCTCGGCGCGGATTACCTCGTCTTCCGCGGCGGAAAGGCGACGGTGGGCAAGCTCATCCTCGGCTCAGGCGAGCTCAAGGAGCTGAGGAGCCGCATCCACACGGCCGTCTACGCCGTAGGAAGTAGCGAAGTGAGCCTCCGCAGCGACGACGGTTTCCCCCAGGCGCTTCGGCTGGTCGATGCTATCTTGGACTCCCGCCAGGCAGCGTGAAAGCTTCCGCCTGCCCCGGCCGTCTGCGCTATCGACCTCACTGGATGGACATGAGACTGCTTCGCTTTTTGCCTGTCGCCCTGCTCCTCGCACTCGTGCTCGTCGCCGCCGGCTGCGGCGGGGGCACGAAGAGCGTTCCTGCGAGCGCGGTCGCCCGCGTCGGGAACGACACGATCACGAAGGATCAGTTCAATTTCCTGATCGCCGGCGCGAAGCGCACCTATAAGGCGCGCAAGACCGCATTCCCGAAGCCTGGGACGACGCAGTACAAGTCGCTTCAGGATCAGGCGATGCAGTACCTCGTGCAGCAGTCCGAGCTCGAGCAGAAGGCGAAGGACCTGAAGGTCACGGTGACGGACAAGGACGTCGCGGCGCGCCTCGAAGCAGATCAAGGCGCAGTACTTCAAGGGCAGCGAGGCGAACTACAAGAAGCAGCTGAAGGCGCAGGGGCTCACCGAGCCTCAGCTCAAGCTCGACCTCCACGCGCAGATCCTCTCGGAGAAGCTCTACAACGCCGTCACCGGCAAGATCAAGGTGACCGACGCCGAGATCGCGAAGTACTACAAGACCAACCAGTCGCAGTACGGCACCGCCGCGAGCCGCGACGTGCGCCACATCCTCGTGAACAACAAGAAGCTCGCCGACTCGATCGAGACGAAGCTGAAGAACGGCGGCAACTTCGGCGCGCTCGCGAAGAAGTACTCGAAGGATCCCGGCTCTGCGAAGACCGGCGGCAAGCTGACGATCACGAAGGGCCAGACGGTTCCGGAGTTCGACAAGGAAGCCTTCGCGTTGAAGACGAACGAGATCTCGCCGCCGATGCACACGCAGTACGGCTGGCACATCATCCAGGCGCTCTCCGCCGTCAAGCCCGCGAAGACGACGCCGCTCGCCTCCGTCAAGACGCAGATCTCGCAGCAGCTGCTGCAGTCGAAGCGCACCGCTGCGATGACGAAGTGGCTCGACGACGTGAAGAAGAGCTTCGCGAAGAAGATCAGCTACCAGGCCGGCTACGTGCCCGAGAGCACTGCGTCGACCGGTACGGCTTCTGCTGCCGACGGTGTCCACGGCAACCCAATAGCGTGCAGGGCCTCGAGCAGGCCCTTCTCGACCTGCAGCTGCTGACGGAGCGGCTGCGCCGCGACTGCCCGTGGGACCGCGAGCAGACGACGCGCACGATCGTGCCGCACACGGTCGAGGAGGCGTACGAGGTCGCCGATGCGGCGCTCGCCGGCGACGACGACAAGCTGCTCGACGAGCTCGGTGACCTGCTGTTCCAGGTCTACTTCCTCGCGCTTCTGCTCGAGGAGCAGGGCAAGGGCGACCTCGCGCAGGCGGCGCGGCTGATCCACGAGAAGCTCGTCCGGCGCCACCCGCACGTCTTCGGCGACGTCGAGGCCGAGACGCCGGGGCGCGTGAAGGAGAACTGGGATCGCATCAAGCGCGAGCAGGAGGGGCGCGAAGGCGTCTTCCATCACGTGCCCGAGGCGCTGCCGGCCTTGCTGTACGCGCGCAAGCTCCAGCAGCGCGCGAAGGCGGTCGGCTTCGAGTATCCGGACGTCGACGGTGCGCTCGCCGATCTTCAGGACGAGCTGCGTGAGCTGACCGGAGGATCTCGGCTCGGAGGAACGGCGCGCCGAGGAGCTCGGCGACGTTCTCTTCGCCGCGGTCAATGTCGCGCGCAAGCTCGACGTCGACCCGGAGCTCGAGCTGCGCCGCGCGTCCGAGCGGTTTCGCGCGCGCGTCGAGGCTGCCGAACGGCTCGCGCGCGAGAACGGCGAAGATTGGAGCGCGCTGCCGCTCGAGCGCCAGGATCATTACTTCGATCTCGCCAAGGAGCACGAATGAGCCGCATCGCCAATGTCCGCGCCCGCCAGATCCTCGACTCGCGGGGAAACCCGACGGTCGAGGTCGACGTGCAGCTCGAGTCGGGCGCTGTCGGTCGCGCCGGCGGTGCCCTCCGGAGCCTCGACCGGCGTCCATGAGGCGGTCGAGCTGCGGGACGGCGGCGCTGCGTACGGCGGCAAGGCGGTCCTGAAGGCGGTGGCGAATGCGAACGGCGAGCTACGCGACGCCGTCGTCGGGCTCGAGGCGACCGAGCAGGAGGCGCTGGACCGCCGGCTCATCGAGGTCGATGGAACGCCGAACAAGGGCCGGCTCGGCGCCAACGCGATCCTCGGTGTTTCGCTCGCGGTTGCGAAGGCGGCGGCGGACGACGCCGGCGCAGCCGCTCTTCCACTACCTCGGCGGCGACGACGCGACGACGCTGCCCGTCCCGATGCTCAACGTGATCAACGGCGGCGTGCACGCCGCGAACTCGATCGACCTGCAGGAGTTCATGGTCGTGCCGGTGGGCGCAGACACGTTCGCCGATGCGCTGCGAATCGGCGCCGAGGTGTACCACGCGCTGAAGAGCGTGCTCGGCGAGCGCGGGCTCGCGACCGGTGTCGGCGACGAGGGAGGCTTCGCGCCCGATCTCGAGTCGAGCGAGGCAGCGATCGAAGCGATCCTCGAGGCCGCCGAGCGCGCCGGCCACCGCGAGCGGGTTGCGATCGCGCTCGATCCGGCGACGAGCGAGGTCTACGCCGACGGCCGGTACCGCTTCGAAAGGCGCGATCTCTCCTCCGCCGAGCTGCCCGCCTTCTGGCGAGGTCTCGTCGACGCGTATCCGATCGTCTCGATCGAGGACGGCTGCGCCGAGGACGACTGGGATGCCTGGGCCGCGCTGACGCGCGAGCTCGGCGATCGTGTGCAGCTCGTCGGGGACGATCTCTTCGTGACGAATCCCGCGCGGCTCCAAGAGGGGATCGATCGCGGCGTTGCCAACTCGATCCTCGTGAAGGTCAACCAGATCGGCACGCTGACCGAGACGATCGAGGCGGTGCGGCTCGCGCAGGCGAACGGGTACACCGCGGTGATGTCCCATCGCTCCGGCGAGACCGAGGATGCGACGATCGCCGATCTCGCAGTCGCGCTCGGCTGCGGCCAGATCAAGACGGGCGCACCGGCTCGAAGCGACCGCGTCGCGAAGTACAACCAGCTGCTTCGGATCGAGGAGCAGCTCGGGTCGCGCGCCACCTACCCCGGCTGGGACGCGTTCACCAGAGCGTCACGCTGACGGAGCTACCCTGAGCCTTGTGATTCCCGAGCGCCGCACGAAGATCGTCGCCACCCTCGGCCCGGCGTCCGACTCGCCGGAGAAGCTGCGCGCGCTCGTCGACGCCGGCATGGACGCCGCGCGGCTCAATCTCTCGCACGGCGCGCACGAGGATCACGCCGAGCGCGCCCGTCGCGTGCGGGCCGTGGAGGTCGAGGCGGGCCGGCCGATCGCGCTGATCGCCGACCTCCAGGGGCCGAAGCTCCGGATCGGCGAGCTGGCGGAGCCGATCGTGCTGCGCAACGGCGAGAACATCACGGTGAGCGCAGAGGAGGGTTGCAAGGACGGCGACCTGCCCGTTGCTCCCGCGGTGATCGGCGACGTGCTGAAGCCGGGGCACGACGTCCTGATCGACGACGGTCTCGTGCGGCTGCGCGTCGGCGAGGTCGAGCACGGCCGCGCGTTCTGCGAGGTGATCGTCGGCGGCACCATCACGTCGCACAAGGGCGTCAACCTGCCGGGCGTTCCGCTGCCGATTCCGTCGCTCACCCGCAAGGACACCGCAGACCTCGAGTTCGCGCTCGAGCTCGGCGTCGACTTCGTCGCTCTCTCATTCGTGCGCTCGCCCGCGGACGTGCGCGATCTGCGCGCGTTGATCGAGCAGGCGGGCTCGCACGCGCACGTGATCGCCAAGATCGAGAAGTCGGAGGCGGTGGACGTGCTCGACGACATCCTCGCCGAGTCCGACGCGGTCATGGTCGCGCGCGGCGACCTCGGCGTCGAGATCGGCCCGGCGCTCGTGCCGCTGGTCCAGAAGCGGATCATCTTCAAGGCGCTCGAGCGCGGCAAGCCGGTGATCACGGCGACGCAGATGCTCGAGTCGATGGTCCACCATCCCGAGCCGACGCGCGCCGAGGCGAGCGACGTCGCGAACGCGATCCTCGACGGCACGTCGGCGGTGATGCTCTCGGGCGAGACCGCGGTCGGCGAGTATCCGGTCGAGGCGGTCGCCTACATGGACCGGATCGCGCGCGCGATCGAGCCGAGCATGACGTACCGCCACGAGATCCCGGCCGCCGAGCACAACCCGACGATCGGCGGCGCGATGTCGAATGCGGCGTGCGACATCGCCGAGGCGTTGCGCGCGAAGGCGATCCTCGTGCCGACCTTCCGCGGCAAGACCGCGTCGAGCGTCGCGCGGCTGCGGCCGCAGCGGCCGATCATCGCACTGACGCACATCGACTGGGCGAGGCGCCAGATGGCGCTCGAGTGGGGCGTGACGCCGATCCTGATCAAGGAGTGCGGCGACGTCGAGGAGCTCTGGAACGAGTCGGTCCGCGCAGCACGCGAAGCAGGCCACGTCGAGGCCGGCGACCGAGTCGTGATCACGGCGGGAACGCAGGTCAACCTGCCCGGCTCGACGAACGTGATCAAGGTCGACGTCGCCTGAAAAGGGGTGTCAGACAGTGCCTTGAAAGCGGTGTCAGACACCGCTGCGCGTTGTCAGACACCAGGAAGGGTCGGGACCTCGGAGCGCGAAGTCGCTCTCGATGCCTCGGAAGAGTCGCCGCCCCGCGCGGTCGATCGTCGTCCGCCGCTGGCTTGCGGTAGGCGCGCTCGTTCTCGTCGCGCTGCTCTATTACCGCCCGATCAAGGGCTACATCGATGCGCAGGGCCAGCTCGGACAGGGCAAGCAGGTCGTGCAGAAGCTGCGCGCCGACAAGCTGAGGCTCGAGCACCGGCTTGTTTCCTCGAATTCGATTGCGACGCTCGCACGCGAGGCGCGCGCGCTCGGCTACGTCCGCCCAAACGAGCGCCTCTACATCGTCAAGGGCATCAACGATTGGCGGAAGCAGCAGCGGGCCAGCATGATGGCCCACCGTGGACGCTGATCGCGCCGACGTCGCCCGTCAGATCGGACGTGAGCCGCGCGCCTTCAGCCGCGTCGTCGTGCGCTGCCCGTTCGGCCGTCCCGCGATAACCGAGCAGAGCCCGTACGACCCCGACGGCGAGCCGTTCCCGACGACGTACTACGTCACGTGCCGCCACCTCGTCGCGGCCGTCTCTCGCATCGAGGCCGCGGGCGGCGTCGAGCGTTGGACGCAGGCTGCAAACGACGATCCCGCTCTGGCCGAGAGCCGCGCGAAGGCCGACGATGAGCAACGCGTGCTTCGTCGCGCGCTCGCTGCCGGCGAGACCGGTCGTGACGGCGGCGCATCGCTCGAGCTCGGCGTCGGCGGCGCCGGCCGCACCGGCTCGCTCAAGTGCCTGCACGCGCACGCCGCCTTCGCGCTCGCCCGTCCCGGTTACGAGCTCGGTGAGCGCATCGTGGCGGAGCTCGACCCGCTCTGGCCAGATCGCTGTTGCACGGACCCTGGCTAGCATCGCCGCCATGTCCGAGCACGCCACGACGCTCGTCCGCCGGGAGTGGGAGGAGGGCGATCGTCTCCTCGAGGAGGAGCGCAGCGACCCCCGCCGTTACGAGCGCCTGCTCCAGCAGGTCGCGATCGTCACCGACGAGCTGCGCAAGCAAGTCGGCCAGACCTACTCCCTCGACCAGCTCGCCACGGCGTATCACGATGCGGAACGCTGGGGCCGGCAGGCGGTCGAGGAGCGAGCGCCCTCGGCCGGGTGGCCCCGCGACCTCTCGCTGGTCCTTGCGGCGGCGTTCTACGCCTACCAGCGCGGGGCAACGGACTACCTGTCGTGATCGAGTCCTCGCGCAGGCGAACAAAGCGGCGGTCCGGCCCGCCGCGCTGGCTCGTCGCCGTCGTCGCGGCGGCCCTCCTCTTCGTCGTCGGGATCGCTCTCGGAGAGGCCCTCAAGGACAATCCGAAGCCGAACCTCACCGTTACAACCACGAAAACCATCGTTCCGTAACCTCTGTGGTGTAAAAAGCGGGAGATTTGGCCAGATTCCCGGGGATGACTTTCAGAGACGACAGC
Source organism: uncultured Actinomycetes bacterium (assembly GCA_963707525.1). GTDB lineage: Bacteria > Actinomycetota > Thermoleophilia > Gaiellales > Gaiellaceae > Palsa-739. Next base: position 162,893 of record CAVPQJ010000006.1, read on the forward strand.
GAGTGGCTCACGCTCGGTCAGGCAGCCCGGTTCCTCGGCGTGGCGCAGAGCACGATTCGCAAGTGGTCCGACAACGGGCGGGTGCCGGCCTTCTACACGCCGGGCGGCCACCGGCGCTACCGGCGCTCCGACCTCGAGACGTTCCTCGACCGCTCCGGCCCGGGCGGCAAGCCGAAGTCAGGCCCGCTCGTCCTCCTCGTCGACGACGACGAGAAGGTGCGCGAGCTCGTCCGCGTCAACCTCGAGTTCGAGGGCTACAAGGTGCGCGAGGCGGGGAGCGCCGAAGAGGGCCTGTCGGCGATCGAGGAGGCGAAGCCGGATCTCGTGCTCCTCGACGTGATGATGCCGCAGACCGACGGCTGGGAGATGCTGCGGAAGATTCAGGAGCAGTACGGCGCAGGCGCGATCCCGGTCGTGATGTTCAGCGGCAAGGTCGACGAAAGGGTGCTGACGCAGGCATCGACGAGCGGGGTGCAAGCCTTCGTCGGCAAGCCGTTCGACCTGCAACAACTGATCGACCAGACGAAGCAGATCGCTCCGGTCTGACGTGTTCGTGTGGCGTGCTTTACAGCTCTTCTGCTGCTCGCAGTAGCCCGGCAACGATCAGCGCGACTGCGGCGATGAGGCTGATGAAGATTCCGATCCCGCGACCGGCGGTCGCGAAAAACGTGTCGGGGATCGAGATGACGCGGATGAGCACGAAGATCGTTGCGAGGGAGCCGAGCGCGATCAGGACGAGGCTCTCGGGCACCGTGGCGGGCAATTCGATCCCCGCCTCGCGGAGTGCCTCGAGAATCAGGGTCGCGAGTCCCGCGAAGAAGACGAGCTTGCCGAGCGCGCCCGTGTGCCAGCCGGTCACCGAGAGCGTCAGCCCGTCGGCCTGGCTGCCGGCGTACCAGTCGGTGAATGCGGAGATGGCCAGAACGAGCCCCGCGATCCAGGCAAGCCGTTCGCCCCAGTAGCCGGAAACCGGCTGCCGCGGGGCCGGCCGTCCCTCGTACGGGTCGGCGGGGCCGTGCGGCGGCACCATCGGCTCAGGGGTCTGCATCGTGCGCAGTATGGGCGAATTCGCCGGTTAGATGCCGAAGAGCCGCTGGATCTCGTGCCAGCTGACGACGACGAACGCGATCGCGATCGTCACGAGCACGGCCATGGCGATGTAGAAGCGGTAGCGCGCGAGCCTGGTCTCTTCCCTGGCCCGCACGCGTGCGTGCCGCCGCGCGCGGTGGTAGCGGTAGCGAAGCTCGATCGCCGACGGGTCGACCGGGACTTCTTCGTCGTCTGGCTCTGGCGCTGCCATTCCGCCGCAGTGTAGGCGTCCGGTCCCTGCCGCGATACTTCCCGCACCAGTGGTCCTCCACGCGGATACGCAGGCATCGGTCGTGCCGGAGGAGGCGCTCCGGGTCCTCGCGCGGGCTGTTGCCTCCGCCGCGATACGGCCGACGCTCGCGGGAGCGCTGGACGACCTTGCCGAGGCGGCGTGCACCGTCTCGGGCGCGGACCTCGCGCTCGTCCGGGTCCCGGCGGGAGAGGACGTCGAGACAGTCGCCGTTTCGGGACCTCCTGCTCTCGCTGCGGAGCTCGATGGCACACGTCTGGCCGCGTCCGACGTCCCGCAGTCGACGGTTGCGGATCTCACCGATGCGCCTGAGGGCATTCGGTACGCCGCGGCGCGCGCCGGTGCGCGATCCGTGCTGCTCATTCCCGTACGGACGAACGAGATCGGAGCGACACTCGAGCTGTACCGCGCGCGAGAGCCGTTCTCGGCGGGTGAGCGATTCGCCGCGGAGCTTGCGGCCGGTTTGGCGGCGCTCGTGCTGCGCGCGTTCGGTGTCGGGGAGCCGCGCACCGCCGAGACCCTCGTCCGTCCGGCGCTCGAGCTCGCCGGGGATGCGCTCGCCGCTGCCCTCGGCGAGCACTCCGGGTCCGAAGTCGCTCGTGTCGCTGCGAGCGTCGTCGGCGCCCCGGTCGGACTGCTCTGGCAGCGCACGCCTGGCGGGATCGAGCTGGCCGGCTCGTTCGGGCTCGAGCCCGATAGTGACCTCGGTGCTGTGCGCGAGCTTGCCGAGAACGCCTTCGACGGCCCGGGCCCGCTTCGCGCGGTGCCGTCCGAGCAGCTACCCGGCGGCTGCGGCTTCTCGACCTGCCTGCCGCTTGGGCAGGCCGCCGACGGGATGCTTCAGCTCCTCTTCGCACCGGGAGACGCGCCGAGCCAGGCAGAGCTCGACCGCCTGACGACCTTCGCCGTCCGCGCCGCTCACGCGCTGAACGCGAGCGACCGCGCCCGGTCGCTGTCGCTCGAGCTGGATCGCACACGCGCGCTGCTCGCCGTCGTTGGGCAGGCGACGGCAGAGCTTTCGCTGACGCACACGCTCGAGACGGCGGTCGAGCACGTCGCCGAACTGCTCGCGGTCGAGGACATCGCCGTCTATTTGCGCACGGACGAAGACCGCCTCGTGGCGGCCGCGACGCGCGGGCTGGCCGGTCCGCACGTTCGTGTCGCCGAGCGCCTGCTCGAGATTGCGCCGCGGGGCAGCGCGCTCGTCGACTCGGGCGACGTCTCGCGGGACCGTCGCCTGCGTGGCGTACGCACGGCTGCAAAAGAGTCCGGCATCGAGGCGGCGCTTGCCGTTCCGCTCCTCGTCCGCAACGAGGTCATCGGCTTGCTCGCGGTTTATCCCGCACTCGGCCGCCGTCCGACAGAGAACGAAGCCGCGCTGCTCGGCGCGCTCGCAGGACAGCTCGCCGTAGCCGTGCAGAACGCGCAGCTCCACGAGCAGACGACCGAGTTGAGCAGGCAGCGGGAGGCAGCCCTCGCTTCCGAGCGCGAGGCGGCGCGTCGCCTCGGTGCGCTCTACGAGATCTCGCGCTCGTTCGCCCAGGAGCTGTCGCTCGACAAGACCCTCGATGCGCTCGCGCAGACCATCGTCGACGTGCTCGATGTCGACGCTGCGGTGATCGGCATGCCCGACGACCGCCGGGAGCTGCTGACACCGCGCGCGATCCACGTCAAGGATGCGCAGCTCGCGGAGGCGGCGCGCGTAATCCTCTGGCGCGCACAGCCGTTCGGGAACGCGGCGGTGCAGCGCCTGTTCCGCGAGGCGCTGCCGTACCGCATCGAGCGCGGCCACGAGATGCTCGAGCCGTTTCTCGCGAAAGGATGGACGGCGGCTGTCGTTCCGGTCGCAACGCCCGCTGAGACGATCTCGGCCTTGCAGATTCTCTCCTTCCGTCCCGGCGACCCGATCACCGACGAGACGGTGGATGCTGCACTCGCAATCGCAGGCCAGGCAGCACTCGCAATCGACAACGCGCGCCTCTACCAGCAGCAGAAAGAGTTCTCCGACACGATGCAGCGCTCGCTCTTGCCGCGTGACGCGCCGGATGTGCCGGGACTCGAAGTGGGGGAGGTGTACGAGTCGTCTGCGCGCGTCGATGTGGGCGGCGACATCTACGACTTCGTTCAGCTCGACGACGGACGCCTCGCGGTTGTGCTCGGCGACGTGACGGGACACGGCGTCGAAGCGACAGCCGACATGGCGATGGCGAAATTCGTCTTCCGTTCACTTGCGCGCGAACATCCGGAGCCGGGCGACTTCCTCGCCTTCGCCAACGATGTCGTGGTCGACGAGATTGCGCCCGGCAAGTTCATCACGATGACGTACCTCGCGGTTGATCCTGGCCGCGGCGAAGTCGCTTGCGCGAACGCCGGTCATCCACCGCCGCGGCTTGTGCTCCCGGACGGAACGGTGCACGGCCTCGAGGCGCCGGGAATCGTCCTCGGGATCGACTCCGGCCAGACCTACGAGGAGGTACGCACCGAGCTGCCCGTCGGCTCGACGATCGTGCTCTACACGGACGGCGTGGTCGAAGCGCGCAACGGCGGCGAGCTGTACGGCACCGAACGGCTCGACCAGCTCCTCATCGAGCTGCGCGGGCTGCCGGCGGCCGAGCTCGCGCGCGCCGTGACCGAGGACGCGCGGAGCTACGCAGGTGGCGAGCTGTCCGACGATCTCGCCGTCGTCGTGATCCACCGCCGCAGCTGATGGAGCTCCTCCGGGGCGCACGCGGAGTCGTCCGCGTCGGCCACCGGGGCGCGGCAGCGCTCGCGCCGGAGAACAGCCTCGCCGCGATCGAGGCCGCAGCTGCCTGCGGCGCGGACGCGGTCGAGCTCGACGTGCTACACGGACTCGTGGTCGCCCATGGTCCCGAGGTGCCCGCGGGCGCGCCCCTGCTCGACGAAGCCCTCGCTATGGCGGTCGCCCTCGGGCTCGCCGTCCAGGTCGACGTCAAGGTGCGCGGCCTGGAGACTGGTGTCGTCGAAGCGCTCCGCCGCCACGCCTTGATCGACCGCAGCTTCGTCAGCTCCTTCTCGCTCCCGATCCTCGTCGCCTTCGCGGCCGTCGAGCCTCGGCTGCCGAGGGCTTTCACGTATCCGGAGGACCGCCTCGGCCTGACCGGTAGTCGCGTGCTCGGGCCGGCCACCCGGCCGGTCTTGGCGGCGCTTCGCGCGCTGCTGCCGCGCAGGCTGCCGCGCTGGCTGCGGGCCGCCGGCGCGAGCGCGGCGACCTTGAACTCGGCGGTCGTCACGCCTGAGGTGATCGAGGTCTGCCATCGCCGGGGTGTCGCCGTCTACGCGTGGACCGTCAACGAACCTGCGCTCGCAATGACCCTGGTCGAAAGCGGTATCGACGGTATCATCAGCGATGATCCACGCATCATCCCCGCGGGTATCGACTCCTAAGACGTGAAGCGCCTCACACCCCTTCTCCTCGTCCTGCTCGCAGCCGGCGTCTTTGCGGCGATCGCATTTGCGGATACGGCGCCCTCGCCGACCGACCCGACGACGACCACGACGACGACGACTGCGCCCACGGCGGTGCCGGACGGCGTCGTCCTCGCAGGCATCGCGGTCGGAGGCCTCGCGCCCGATGTGGCAGCCCAGGCCGTGACCGCCGCGTTCGACCGCCCCGTGACCCTGCGGTTCGAGCAAACGAAGATTCAGGTCTCGCCAAGCTTGCTCGGCGTATCGGTGCCGGTGGAGTCCGCCGTCGCGAAGGCGCTGACCGTTCCACCGAACACAACGCTGACGCTGAGGGCAACGGTCAACACGTTGCTCGTCCGCTCGTTCGTCGCCAAGATCGCAGACCGGTTCGACCGCAAGCCCGTCTCCTCGCGGTTGCTGCTGCGCAACTCCAAGCCGCTCGTCACCGAAGCCGTCACCGGACGCACGATCTATCAGGGTGTCGCCGTGCGCGACCTCAGCGACGCACTGGCGCACGGGACCCGGACGGCGATCGTCCTGCGCGCGAAGCTGACGACGCCGACGGTGACGCCGAGCACCATCGGCCCGGTGATCGTGATCAAGCGCGGCTCGAATGAGTTGACGCTCTACAACGGCATGAAGGTCGTGCGCAAGTTCGGCGTCGCCACCGGTCAGGCCGTGTACCCGACGCCGCTCGGCAAGTTCCAGATCGTCGTCAAGTGGAAGAATCCGTGGTGGTATCCGCCCGCGTCGCCGTGGGCGAAGGGCGAGAAGCCCGTGCCACCCGGCCCGGGGAATCCGCTGGGGACGCGCTGGATGGGCTTGAGCTCGCCCGGCGTCGGGATTCACGGAACGCCGCAGGACGGCTCGATCGGCTATTCCCTGTCGCACGGATGTATCCGAATGCACATTCCGCAAGCGGAGTGGCTGTTCGATCACGTGGACATCGGGACGCCGGTCTACATAGTCTCTTCCTGATGCGCACGCTCAAGCTCACCGGCCAGGTCGTCGCATTGGCGGCGGTGGCCGGGATGCTCAGCTTGCTCATCTGGCACTTGACGCATCAGACGCACCCGCCGAAGATCGGCGGTCCTGCGCCGGCGTTTTCCGCACTCAGCTTGCGCGGACCTGGAAAGGTCGCGCTCAGCTCGTTCCGCGGCAAGGCTGTCGTTATCAATTTCTTCCAGTCGTACTGCGTGCCGTGCAAAGCGGAAGCGCCGGCGCTCGAGCAGGCGTACGCGCAGTACCGGAAGCAGGGAGTGGTCTTCGTGGGCATCGACTACTGGGACTCGATCGCCGAGGGACGAAAGTTCGTCGACCGCCACGACGTGACCTATCCCGTTGTGCGCGATCCCGGCGGTACCCTCGCGGATCGGTACGGCGTGACGGGGACCCCCGAGACGTTCTTCGTCGACCGCCAAGGCCGGATCGTGGGGTCGCACATACTCGGGCCGATCAACCAGGGGTCGAATCGCGCGCTCTTCCGCGAGAGCATCGCAGCCGCGTCGCGACCGTCGTGAAACCGCTCGCGGTCGTCGCCGTGATCGGCGCCGCGCTCGTGCTTTCAGCATCCGCATTCGGCGCCTGTGCCAAGCCAAAGACCTCTCTCGCTGCGCTCGAGGGCGAGGTGATGTGCCCGACCTGCCACACCACGCTCGACCAGTCGAACTCCGATGCCGCACACCAGATCGAAGCGTTCATCGCCGTCCGCATCGCGCGCTGCGAGTCGGAGCAGCAGATCAAGAACGAGCTGATCACGAACTGGGGGACAGTGATCCTCGCGGCGCCGCCCGCCAAGGGTTTCGACCTCCTCGTCTGGTGGTTGCCGCTCGGTGGCATCGCAGCAGCCGCAGTGCTCGTCGCCTTCGGCGCGTGGCGCTGGCGCCGAGCGCGCGCGCCTGACGACGAGCCCGAGCCGGACGCGGAAACCGAGCAGCGAATCGACGAGCTGTTGGCCCGATTCGAATGATGGCCGCGCGCCTGCCGATCGCGTTCCTCGCAGGCTTCGCGTCGGTGATCACGCCCTGCGTGCTCCCGCTCGTGCCCGGGTACCTGTCCGCGCTCTCGGGGGTCGAGGGCGGACGGCTGGGCGAGCGAGGCACCGCCGGACGCGTCGTGCGCGCGAGCGTGCCGTTCATCCTCGGGTTCACTGTCGTGTTCGTCGTCCTCGGCGCCGGCGCGGCTGCAATCAGCAGCGTCTTCTCGCAGCGTGCTCAGACCGAGATCGCCGGCTTCGTGCTCGTCGTGCTCGGGCTCGCGTTCATCGGACTGCTTCCCATTCCGGAGCGCGTGGTTGCGCCCGGGCTCCTGACGGGGGCGCGGCGGCGTGGATCCGGCGCACTGCTTGGAGGTGCGTTCGCCGTCTGCGCGGCGCCGTGCATCGGACACCGTGCTCGCGGCCGTGCTCGTGCTCGCGAGCGACACGGGAGCCGTCGTCAAAGGTGCAGTGCTACTGGCCGCGTACGCGCTCGGGCTTGGCGCGTCGTTCGTCGTCGCGGGAATCGCGTTCACGCGCGCGATGTCTGCGTTCCGCTGGGTACGCGATCGCTATACCGCGATCCAGGTGGTGAGTGGCGTCATGCTCGTCGCGCTGGGCCTGCTGCTCTTCTTCCACCGCGACTGGTGGCTGCACGTCGCGCTCAACCGCGCGCTCGACGCGATCGGCCTCACGAATCCTTAGACGGACAACGGCGGCAGCTCGAGCGAGCCGCCGAGCACGATCGCCTGCGCCTCGTGCAGCTGCCGCCGCACGCCGGCCACGTCGACCCCTTCATGCTCGGGCTCGTAGGGCTCGAGGCGGCGCAAACCCTTCTCGAGCTGCCGTGTTGCCCCGACGGTGTTACCGCGGCCCGCCTGGTACCAGGCGACTGCCGCGTGTACGAGCCCCTGGTAGAAATCGCGCTCGTCCGGTGACGCCGCCCGCCACGCGATCTCGAGCTCCTCGTGGGCCTCGAAGAACCTTCCCGCCCGGATGTGCTCGAGTCCCGCCTTGTACGCGTCAGGCATGCGAACTAACCTTCCCTCCGTGGCGACGATCCTGCTGTGTGGGGTCGACCTCTTTTTCCGCGGCAAGCTCGAGGCGCTTCTGCCTGAGCATCGCCTGATCCCGGTCGATCACACCGATCCTCCGGATCTCGTGATCGTCGACATCGCCCGGGTCGACGCTCAAGAGGTCGCGGACGCCTACCCCGACGTGCCGATCCTCGGCTACACGAACCACACCGACACCGCCGGCCTTCGAGCGGGTCACGCGGCCGGGTTCGACCAGGTGATCGTGAAGTCCGCGCTCGTCGAGCGTGCCCGAGAGCTCGTCGAGGAGCTGACCCCCTCGGGGTAACTGCTTCGCTAGGGTTGCTCGCGTGACGTACATCATCGCCGAGCCGTGCATCGACATCAAAGACAAGTCCTGCGTCGATGTCTGCCCCGTGGACTGCATCCACGAGGCTGGACGTATTCTCGTGATCGATCCGGAGGAGTGCATCGACTGCGGCGCCTGCGAGCCCGAGTGCCCGGTCGAGGCGATCTTCCCCGAGGATGCGCTGCCCGACAAATGGGCTCCGTTCGTGAAGATCAACTACGCCTATAGCGACGGCATGGACGTCGTCGACGCGCTGACGGACGCGTACGCCACCGAGCACAACGTCCAGAATCCGCCGCTCGAAGGCGCGTAACCTCGATCGCCTTTCGGCCGTTTTCAGAACATGCCAAACGCATGGTCCAACAAACGAGAACGGCAGTACGAGCACATCGAGGACAGCCTCGAGCAGCGCGGGACGCCGAAGAAGAAGGCGAAGGAGATCGCCGCGCGGACGGTCAACAAGGAGCGGGCGCGGAAGGGCGAGGCGAAGACGTCGTCCCGGCTCTCGCGCACCGACATCTCCTCGGGCCGCCGTGGTGGGATCCGGTCGGGCACGAAACGGCCTAAAGGGCGCACGAAAGAGCAGCTCTACAACGAGGCGAAACGGATGGGGATCGAGGGTCGCTCGCGGATGACAAAGCAGGAGCTGCAGCGCGCCGTCGATCGCCGGAAGTAGCTGCGCATAACCCACCCCCCGCTGGGTACCGTCGAGGTATGAACCCAACGAAGCTCGACCACGTCGCCTACTGGCTCGCCGAGCGCGAGCCGGTCGCGGACTTCCTCACGTCGCACCTCGGGATGCACGTGATCGACCAGACCGACAAGTTCACGCTGCTCGGCTCGAACGCGCGGCGGGGCAAGCTCACGCTCTTCACGGCGGAAGGGCCGCGGGAGCGCGGCGCGCTGATGCACGTTGCGCTGCGCGTGTCCGATCTCGACACGGCGCTCGGCGAGCTGCCCGTCGGGATCGACATCGAGCGTCCGCGCGCCGGGCGAGGCGTACTTCGACGTCGGCGCCGAAGGCGTGCGCCTCGGTCTCGTCGAGGCGCGTACGGACGTCGACTACGACCTCGACCATGTCGCGCTCTTCTCGGCGAACCCGGAGGAGACTGCAGGGGAGTATGCGTCGCTCGGCTTCGAGCCGGCGGCGCCCGGAGCCTCCGGCGCGCCGCGGGTCGAGGTCGGCGGCGCATTCGTGGAGTTCCATCCTGGCGAGCCCGGGACACCGGAGAAGCCGCTGCTCAATCACCTCGCAGTTCTCGTCGAGTCGGCAGAGGAGCACATCGCCGCTGCGAATGACCTCGGTGTCGAGATCGACGACGTCGTCGATGCTCCGAACACGTACGCCGTGTTCCTCCGCGGGCCTGAGCGCGTGCGCGTCGAGTACGTCGAGCACAAGCCGACGTTCTCGCTCACCTAGTTGCTGATTGCCGGCGCAGGCATGGCCGGGCTCGTGTGCGCAGCGCGCGCACGCGAGCTTGGTCTCTCGCCGACGTTGATCGAGAAGGGCACGCGCACGGGCGGATCGATGCTGCTCTCGAGCGGCGTCATCTGGCGGCACCTCGAGTGGGAGCGGTTCCGCGCAGAGTGCCCCGGCGGAGATCCCGACTTGCAGCGACTCATCTGGGAGCGGCTCGACGACGCGCTCGACTGGCTCGTCTCGCTCGGCGCCGAGCCGGTCTGGCAGGACACCGAGAACCCGCTGACGACCGGCAAGCGGTTCGACCCGCGGGCGCTGACCGACCTACTCGCGCGCGACGTGCAGCTGGAGACGCCGTTGCCCGCGGACGCCGAGCCGCCGCTCGTGCTCGCGACCGGGGGCTTCGCAAAGCGGCTCGCAGAGGAGAAAGGGCTCCTCTTGCGCGCGAATCCGTGGAGCGACGGCGCCGGGCTCGACTACGCGACGGCGCGCGGGGCCGTGGTCGACCGCAGGGATGGACGAGTTCTATGGGAGGGCGATGCCCGCGCCGCCGGCGCGGATCCGGGAGGAGGACTTCGTCCCGCTCTCGCAGCTGTACGGCCGCTGGGCGCGCGTGTACACGGAGGATGGGCGCGACATCACGCCTCCGTCGGTGTCGTGGTCGGAGAACGACCTCGCGCAGCGAATCGGCGCGCGTGCCTGGTACGTGCTCGACGACGAAGGGCTCGAGCAGGCGCGCGAGCGGGTCGAAGCCGCACGCGCGGCGGGCGGCACCGTCGTCGATCCGCGCGAGCTGCCGTTCGAGACGCCTGCAGGTTCACGCATCGCGGTGCACGTTGCAGCCGCGGTCACGCACACGATCGGCGGCATCCGGATCGACACGAAGACGCGCGCGCTCGACGGCGTCCATGTCGCCGGCGTCGATGCGGGCGGCGTCGCGACCGGCGGCTACGCGAGCGGCCTGGCGCAGGCGCTCGTGCTCGGGCTCGTCGCGGCGGAAGCGCTCAGGACGTGAGGTAGGCGCACGGGCGCTTGTCGCCCGGCAGCGGCGACGGCGCGATCTTCGCGACGCGCATCGTCTTGCCGTCCTGCTCGATCTCGGAACCGACACCCGGCGGGTCGCCGTCACGCTCGAACAGCTCGTAGCCCGACGGCTTCGAAACGAAGAGGAGATAGGTCATGCGCGCGCGGATCCTACTTGGACGCGGCGTACATCGGCAGCACGAGCCGCATCGTGGATCCGTGCTCGTCGTGATCGACCGAGATCACCGCGCCGAGCGTGCGAGCTCGCTCCTCGAGCACCTCGATCGAGCGCCGCCGCCGCTCGCTCGGGGCGTCGTCGCGGATGGTGACGGCGAGCGTCTGCTGCTCGGGCTCGATGCGGACGGAGAACGTCTGGGGCGGTCCGCGGCGAATGGCTCCGTCGAGCGCCTCGCGCACGATCTGGTACAGCGCGGCCTGCGTGCGCTCGCCGAGCACCTCCGCCGCGCCGACGTCGAGCTCGATCTTCATCTTGTGCGCGAGCCCCTTCTCCTGCGCGAGCGCGTTGACCGCCATGCCGAAGCCATGGTCGCGAAGGACGACCGGCTCGAGGTTGAACGACAGGTCGCGGAGCTCTCCGATCGTCGTGCGGGTGCGCGACAACGCCTTGTCGAGGATCTCGCGCGCCTGCTCGGTCGAGCCGCGGCTCAGGAAGTCGCCGACCGCGTCGAGCATGAGCGCGATGCCCGACAGCGACTGCACCGGGCCGTCGTGCAGGAAGAGCGCGATTCGCCGCCGCTCGTCCTGCTCGGCTCCGAGAATCTGCTCGGTGAGCTCGGCGCGCCCGGTGGCATCGGGCGTCTCGTCCATGTCTAATCGATGATCGCTTCGCGCAGCGCGATCGCGACCGCGTGGGTGCGCGTGTCGGCTTCGAGCTTCGCGAGGATGTGGCGCACGTGGCTCTTCACCGTCTCCTGGCTGATGAAGAGCTTCGTCGCGACGTCCGCGTTCGACATTCCGTCGGCGAGCAGCTGCAGGATCTCCCGCTCGCGGACGGTGAGCATGTCGTCCTTGTCCTTGCCGGCGAAGAACGCAGGCATGAGCGCCGGATCGACGTAGCCCTCGCCGCCCGCGACCTTCTCGATCGCGCGCAGCAGGGTCGCGTGCGGAGCTTCTTTGAGGATGTAGCCCTTCGCACCCGACTCGAGCCCACGGCTGAGGAGGCTGCGCTCGCTGTACGCCGTGAAGATGAGCACCGCGCTGTCCGGAACCTTCTCCGTCAGGATCTTCGTCGCCTCGAGCCCGTCCATGCCGGGCATCCGGACGTCCATGATGATCACGTTCGGGCGGCGGCGTTCCGCCAGCGCGACCGCGCTCTCGCCGTCGGCCGCCTCGCCGATCACACGGATGTGCGGCGCCCGCGACAGAGACAGGCGCAGGCCTTCGCGCACGACCTCGTGATCGTCGACGATCAGGCAGGTGATCTCATTGGTGCTCACGCAGTCGGCGGATCGTATCTTGCGGTGTTGACAGCGAGGTAGTCTCGGGCCCGTGGCGGACTGGGTGGCGATCTCCTCGCTGGCGACCGCGGGAGGCACTTTGGCGCTGGCCGGCACGACGTATGCCTCCGTGCGGTCGGCAAATCGGGCGGCTCGCGCGGCCGAGGTCTCCATGCTGGCCTCGCTACGGCCGCTGCTCCTCCCCTCGGCTGTCGACGACCCGGTACAGCGGATCGGCTTCTTCGACGGGGTGGGGGTGACGGCTCCCGGCGGCGGCGCAGGCGTCGAGGTGGTTGACGGTCGCGTCTACCTGGGCCTCTCACTCCGAAACGTCGGCACCGGAATCGCGGTCTTGCACGGTGCCCGCTTGTATCGAGAGCGCCTCCCCGCTGGGAACCAGCCGACGCCGCTCGAAGAATTCCACCGGCTCACGCGCGATCTGTACATCCCACCGGGCGAGGTGGGCTTCTGGCAGGGCGCGTTTCGCGACGACGGCCCGGACCGCGAACTGGCACTCGAAGCGATCGAGGCGGGCGAGTTCGGCATCGACGTGCTGTACAGCGACTACGAGGGCGGGCAACGCGTGGTCACACGCTTCGGCGCTCAGCGCCAGGAAGATGGCTCCTGGCCTCTCGCGGCCGGACGCCACTGGCAGATCGACCGCCAGAATCCTCGCTAGACCGCGAGCTCGAGCTGTTCGGGCTCGGGTGGCGGCTCGAGGCGGACCCGTCGCCGGTCGCGAATGCCGTGCGCGCGCGTGAGCTCGCGCACCTGCGCCCGCACCGGCTCGGACTGAGCCTTGGACAGGTACGCGCGCCGGCCGTAGAGCTCCTCGTACTCCGGCAGGAGCTCGGGCCAGTCGCGCTCGAGCGCCGTCAAGAAGTGCTCCTTCGTGCCGGGCTTGAGATAGAGAAGGTTCGCCCAGACGCCGGTCGCACCGGCCTCGCGCGCCGCGCGGACGACGTCGGCCATGAGCTCCGGCTTGTCACTGAGCCCGGGGATGATCGGCGCCATGCCGACGCTTGCCTCGATCCCGGCGTCGACGAGTTGCTTCAGCGCGCGCAGCCGCTGGTGGGGCGGTGCGGTGCCGGGCTCGGTGCGCTGCCAGATCTCGTGATCGAGGGTTGGCACCGAGAACGTGACCCCGACCGACGCGCGTGACGCGGCACGCGCGAGCACGTCGATGTCGCGCACGATCATCGGTCCCCGCGTGATGATCCGGATCGGATTGGCGGCGTCGCCGAGCACCTCGAGGCACGCACGCGTGAGCTTGTACCGCCCCTCCGCAGGTTGGTACGGATCGGTGGCGGCGCCGATCGCGATGATCTCGCGCGCCCATGAGGGCCGCGCCAGCTCGCGGCGCAATACCTCGGCAACGTTCGTCTTGACTCGGATGCTCGTGCCGTAGCGGTCGTCCGACGGACGGTCGGCGCGCTGCTCGAACGCGCGCACGTAACAGAACGTGCAGCGGTGGACGCAGCCCATGTACGGATTGAGCGACCAGCCGAAGCCCATCCCCTGCACCCGGTTGAGTGCGGAGCGGCATGGCTCTTCGCGATACTCGACGGACATCCCCATGGCCTATCGTACCGAACATACGTTCGCAAAGCCCGCCGAGATCGAGCCGGGGATCCTCCGGCTGACGCTGCCGCTGCCGACCGGGCCTCGGCACGTCCACTGCTATTTCCTGCGCGGCGACGACGGCTGGACGCTCGTCGACACCGGGCTCGGCCTGATGGAGACACCGTGGGACGAGATCCTCGAGCAGGTCGACGGGCCGGTCGCCCGGATCTTCATCACGCACATGCACCCCGATCACGTGGGCGGAGCGGAGCTGGCCGCCGCCGCGAGCGGGGCGCCGGTCTATCAAGGGAGGCTCGACTACGAGCAGTGCGAGCGGGTGTGGGGATCGGATGACTGGCCGGAGCGGATCGCGGAGTGGTTCCTGCGTCACGGCGTTCCGCCGGACGTTGCGGATGAGCTGATCCAGTCCGGCCACGTGTTTGCCGACTTCGTCCAGTTCGCGTGGAATCCGACGCTCGTCGACGCCGGCGACGAGATCGACGGCTGGCGGATCCACTCGACGCCCGGACACGCCGACGGCCATCTCGTGCTCCAGCGAGGAGACGTTCTGATCGCGGGCGACACGCTGCTCACACCGATCACGCCGGCGATCGGCCTCTATCCGGAGAGCCGTCCAGACCCGTTGGGCGACTACCTGGAATCGCTGCAGCTCGTCTCCGAGCTCGCCCCGCGGATCTCGTACGGAGGACACGGGGAGGCCGTTGCCGATCCGGTCGCGCGCTGCGCCGCGATCGTGGCGCACCATGCGAAGCGCCTCGATCGAACGGAGGCTGCACTCGGGCCGGTGCCGCGTTCGGGGTACGACGTCTCGCACGACCTCTTCGGGAACGAGCTCGCGCCGATCCAGCGCCGTTTTGCCGTCGCCGAGACGCTTTCTCATCTCGAACGGCTTGTCGCGCTCGGCCGGGCGGGGCGCGTCGAGGACGACCGGACCGTGACCTATACTCGCTAACTCGCTGGTGGACGACCTCCCTTCTAGTACCGGCGCCCTCGGGGGCTAGGGCGTGACACTCACTCTCGAGTTAATCGGCGTCGGGCTGCTCGTGCTGCTCAACGGCTTCTTCGTAGCCGCTGAGTACGCACTCGTCACGGCCCGCCGCACCCGGATCATCGAGCTCCACCATCAGGGCAACCGGCGCGCGAGGGCGGTCCTGAAGATCACGAGCGACCCGTCGCAGTTCATTACGGCGATGCAGCTCGGCGTCACGCTCACTTCGCTCGGCATTGGTGCGGTCGGCGAGAGCGCGCTCTCGAACGCGTTCGACAACGTGATGGCCACGGTGCTCGCGGTGATCCTCGCGTACCTGCTCCTGACCTTCTTCCATGTCGTGATCGGGGAGCTCGTGCCGAAAGGGCTCGCACTCGGGCATGCGGAAGGCACGGCGCTGTGGGTGTCTGCGCCCGTGCGGGCCTTCTTCACGCTTGCCGCGCCGCTGATCTGGTTCTTGCGCAAGGCGACCGACAGCTGTGCTCCACGTGCTCGGGCTGGAGCCTCCGGGCGCGGAGCGCGATCCGCTCTCCGAGGCAGAGCTGCGAATGCTCCTGTCCCGCTCGAGCGCGGAGGGAGAGATCGAGCACGAAGAGCAGCAGATGATCGACAAGGTCTTCGTGTTCGGCGACAAGGAGGCCGCGGACGTGATGGTTCCGCGCCCCGAGGTCGTCGCCGTGTCGGTCACGCTGCCGCCCGAGCAGGCGTTGAAGGCGGTGCTCGATTCGCCGTACACGCGCTACCCCGTCTACCGCGAGGTGATCGACGACGTGCTCGGCGTTCTCCACGTGCGCGACCTGTTCACGGCAGTGCACGACCGTGGCATCGCCGACGTGCGCCTGGAGGAGATCGTGCGCCCGGCGTACATCGTCCCCGAGACGAAGGATCTCGCGTCGCTGCTGCAGGAGTTCCGCAAGACGAACAATCACTTCGCCGTCGTCGTCGACGAGTACGGCGGCATGGCGGGCATCTGCACGCTCGAGGATCTGCTCGAGGAGATCGTCGGCGAGATCGAGGACGAGTTCGACGTTCCCGAGGAGCAGATCGAGCAGGTCGACGACGACACGTACCGCGTCGACGGCATGTTCCCGATCGACGAGTTCAACGAGCGCTTCGGCACGGAGCTGCCGGACGACGACTACCACACCATCGGCGGCTTCGTGTTCGGGCAGCTCGGGCGCGCGCGCGGAGCCCGGTGACGACGTCAGCTACGACGGCATGCGATTCGACGTTCTCGAGGTCGAAGGCAGCCGCATCGAGCGGATCGCGGTGGAATTCATCGAGCGCCCGACGCCACGTCGCAGTGGTGACGATCTTCTCTCACCCGACGACGATCTCGAGTAGCTACCGTCGTTCCATGAGGCGCATCGCCATGCTGGCGGCGGCCGCAGCGATAGCCGCAATTGCCGCCGGGAACGGCGGCGCAGCGACTCCGAAGCTCCGGGCTGCGGTCTCGGACCCCGTGAACATCTCGCTCACGTTCGGCGGGAAGAAGGTTACGAGCCTCAAGGCCGGCAGATACACGATCGTCGTCCGGGACCTGGCAGGAGATCACGACTTCCATCTCACCGGTCCGGGCTTGAACCGATCGACGACGATCGGCGGCACCGGTACGTCGAGATGGAACGTCACGCTGAGGAAGGGCACGTACAAGTACGTGTGCGACGCGCACTCGACGTTCATGAAGGGCTCGTTCACGGTCAAGTGACCAAACTCAGGCTCGACATCACGATGTCGCTCGACGGCTTTGTCGCCGGGCCGAACGCTTCGCTCGAGGATCCCCTCGGCGAAGGCGGGATGCGCTTACACGAGTGGGCGTTCGCAGCCGCGAGCTGGCGTACGCAGCACGGGCTCTCGGGAGGCGAGGCCAACGTCGACAGCGACGTCGTCCAGGAGTCGCTCGATGCGCTGGGCGCCGTTGTCATGGGGCGGCGGATGTTCAGCGGCGGCGAAGGCGCGTGGGCCGAGGATCCGAACGCCAACGGCTGGTGGGGCGACGATCCGCCGTACGACGCGCCCGTGTTCGTGCTCACGCATCACGCGCGCGAGCCGCTGCTCTTGGGGGGAGGGTCGTTCACGTTCGTCACCGACGGCATCGAAGCCGCGCTCGCGCAGGCGGCCGAGGCCGCCGGAGGCAAGGATGTGCTCGTTGCGGGTGGCGCGACGCTCGCGCAGCAGTACCTGGCTGCGGGCCTCCTCGACGAGCTGCAGATTCACGTCGTCCCGCTCTTTCTGGGCGACGGGGTGCGGCTCTTCGATCAGATCGACCCGGCCGTCGATCTCGAGCTGACCCGCGTGATCGAGTCGCCGACGGTCACGCACCTGCGCTATCGCGTCAAGTGAGGTCGAGCGGCTGAATCGAGCCGTCGGCGATCGTCCACGCGGCGAGCGCGTCTTCGCGGAGCGAATAGATGAGGTACGGCTTGCCTTCCCAGAGGCCGATGTTCTCGACGTCGGTTCGCGACGGGCGCGGCGGCGACGAAAGGTGCGAGTGCACGACGCCTTGATCGACATCGCGGTCGCCGATGTCGGCCCACACGCTCGGATCGAGGTAGAGCTCGAATCGGTACGGGGAGGGCGTCTTGTTGGTGCCGCGCACGTACTCGACGGCCTCGTCGCCCTCGATCAGCAGCAGCCCGCAGGCCTCGTTCGGTGCTTCGTCCTGCGAGTGCGCCACGATCTCGGCGCGGATCGCAGGCGGCACTACCACCAGAGGGTGCGCTCCATCGACGTCTCGACGTCGTCGGCGTTCCAGAAGTCGGCGCTCAGGTACTTCCAGCCGGCGTCGGCGAGCACGCAGACGACGACGCCCTCGTCGAGCTCGGCCGCGAGCGTGCGGGCGACGTGCACGACGGCGCCGGCGGAGACGCCCGCGAAGATCCCTTCCAGGTCGAGGAGAGCCCGCACGGCACGTACCGACTCCGCGTTCGAGACGAGCACCTTCCGGTCGAGCTTCGAGACGTCGAGGATCGGCGGCACGTAGCCGTCGTCGAGCGAGCGGAGGCCCATCACGAGGTCGCCGGGAAGCGGCTCCGCGGCGGCGACGACGACGTCGGGAAAGCTCTCGCGCAGCCGCTCGCCGGTGCCCATGAGCGTGCCGCCGGTGCCGAGTCCGGCGACGAGCACGTCGACGCGGTCGAGCGCGTCCGCGATCTCGGCGCCCGTTCCCTCGTAGTGCGCGCGCGGGTTCGCGGGGTTCGCGTACTGGAACGGCATGAAGTAGCGCGGCTCGCGCTCCGCGAGCTCGAGCGCGAGCTTGACCGCGCCGTTCGAGCCCTGATCTGCGGGCGAGTCGATGATCGTCGCGCCGTAGAGGCTGCAGCATGCGCCGGCGCTCCTCGGTCGCGTTCGCCGGCATGACGCACGTGAGCGGGTAGCCCTTCAGCTTCGCGATCAGCGCGAGCGAGATGCCGGTGTTCCCGCTCGTCGGCTCGAGGAGCTCGCGTCCCGGCTGCAACTCGCCGGCCGCCTCCGCGGCGTCGATCATCGCCTTCGCGACGCGGTCCTTGATCGAGCCGGTCGGGTTCTCGCCCTCGAGCTTCGCGTACATGCGGACCGACGGCTTCGGCGTCAGCCGCTTGAGCTCGACGAGCGGGGTGTTGCCGACGAGTGAGAGAAGGCTGTCGGCGACGAGCGGCTTATGCACCGCCGGCCATGGCCGGGAGCAGGATCACCGTCGAGCCGAACGCGACCGGCGTCTCGAGGCCGTCGAGCGTGCGCACGTCTTCGCCCTCGACGTAGACGTTCACGAACGGGGCGATGTCGTCGTCCTCGACGAGCTGCGCGCGCAGGCCGGGGAAGCGGGACATCAGGTCGTCGAGCAGCTCGCGCACGGTGCCGCCGCTGGCGGGAACCTGGCGCTCGCCGCCGGTCTCGATGCGAAGCGTCGGTGGGATGCGAATTGTCGTCATGCGTGCGTCGGCCTCCCGGAGCAGAACTCCACGTAGTCGATGTAGGACGTGATCGTCGGGTGCTCGCCGCAGACCGGGCAGTTCGGGGTCGCGGCGCAGCGTGACCTCGCTGAACTCGGTCGAGAGCGCGTCGAAGAGCAGCAGCCGGCCGGCGAGCGAGTCGCCGATGCCCATGCAGAGCTTCAGCGTCTCGTTCGCCTGGAGCGAGCCGATGATGCCCGGCAGCACGCCGAGCACGCCGCCTTCCGCGCAGCTCGGTGCGAGCTCGGGCGGCGGCGGCTGCGGGAAGAGGCAGCGGTAGCACGGGCCCTCGTGCGGCTTGAAGACCGTCACCTGGCCCTCGAAGCGGAAGATCGAGCCGTGCACGACGGGGATGTCGTGGAAGACCGATGCGTCGTTGATGAGGTAGCGCGTCGGGAAGTTGTCGGCGCCGTCGACGATCACGTCCCAGCCGTCGGCGAGGATGCGGTCGACGTTCTCCGAGGTGATGCGCTCCTTGTAGGTCACGACCTCGACGTCGGGGTTGAGCGCCTCGAGCGTCTGCTTGGCCGAGTCGGCCTTCCAGTCGCCGAGCCGCTCGGTCGAGTGCGCGATCTGGCGCTGCAGGTTCGAGGAGTCGACGCGGTCGTCGTCGACGATGCCGATGCGACCGACGCCGGCGGCGGCGAGATAGAGGCCGGCAGGGCTGCCGAGCCCGCCCGCGCCGATCAGGAGCACGCGCGACTCGAGCAGCTTCAGCTGGCCCTCGACGCCGACCTCGGGAATGAGCAGGTGGCGGCTGTAGCGCGCGCGCTTCTCCGGGTCGAGCGTGTGCGGGAGCTTCGTCGGGAAGCCGTTGCGCTTCCAGTCGGTGAAGCCGCCGCTGAGCGAGACGACGTTCTCGTAGCCGAGGTCGGTGAGCGTCTTGGCGCCGAACACCGAGCGGTTGCCGGCGGAGCAGTAGACGACGATCGGCCGGGCGTGGTCGGGCGCGGCCGCTTCGACGCGGGACTCGAGGTTGCCGCGGGGGATGTGCACGGCACCGGGAATCTGCCCCTCGTTCCACTCGTCCTCTTCGCGGATGTCGAGGAAGAGCGGCGGGTCGGCCGACTCGAGGAGCTCGCGGGCGCGCGCGGCGTCCACTTCGTCGATCTCGGACCGCACCTGCTGCAGGAGCTCGCGATAGGTCGGCATGACTTTCCTTAATATAGCGGCGTCGCGCCTGGCTAGGCTGGCCCGGGCATGACGCGCGCGCGCGACGTGTTTTGACGATCGTCGCGGTCGCCGCTTGCCGTTGCCGTGGCCGGAACGGTCGGGATCACGCTCCTCCAGACGCGCGGCGAGAGCACGACCGCGCCCGGCGCGGTGACGAAGCCGCGCAAGGGCCGTCCGCCGCTCTTCCTCGACTTCGGCGTCCGCGGCGACCGCCAGGCGCAGGACCTCTCGCGGGCCGCCGACCCTCCTGAACAGCGGCAAGGCGCAGCAGGCCGGCGCGATCTTCGCGCGCTACCACTCGCTGCAGGCGGAGATCGGAGCCGCGTTCGCGCGCTGGCCGGACGGCGGTCTCGACGAGCTGAAGCGCCTCGTCGCCACGCATCCGGAGAGCCCGGCCGCGCAGTTCAATCTCGGCATGGCGTACCTCTGGTCCGGTCGCATCGCCGACGCGCGAGCACGTGGCAGCGCGTTGCGTCGCGCTATCCCGACTCGCCGGAGTCGGTCGAGGTCGAGAACGTGCTCTACCCGAAGTTCACGCTCGGGCCTGCCGCCGATCGTCACGACGGTCGCCGAGCCGAGCGCGCCGTCACGCGCCGCGCAGCTCCGGCTGCTCGCGCGTGCGGCGCGGCAGGCCGACGCGACCGCGAAGCTTCGCTACGGCCTCGCGCTCTGGCAGCTCTGGCGCCGCGTGTCGGCGGAGCGGCAATTCGACGCCGCCGCGAAGCTCGCGCCGAACGATCCGGTCGCGCAGGACGGCGGCCGCGGTCGGCGCGTTCACGAAGCGGGCGCCGGTTCGGGCGTTCGGCCGGCTCGGGCCGCTGACGGCCGAGTTCCCGCACGCGGCCGTCGTCCGTTTCCACCTCGCGATCCTGCTCGTCTGGACGCGGCAGCCTGCGAAAGCGCTCAAACAATTCGAGATCGCGATTGCCGACGAGCCCCGGTCCGTCTATGCGAAAGGAGGCGCGAGCAGTTCGTTGCCGCCCTTCGGCAACATGGGACCAAGTAAAGAAAATATGAGCCGAACGGCCTATAGCGCCGTGTCCGCGGTGGCAGGCATAGTGCGACATCGTTCAAAGCAGGAGGGGGAGCACGTGAGCGCAGGGGTTGAACGAGGGGCTACAGCGGTAGCTGATGTACTCGAGACGGTTGAGGCGCGAACGCTGCTCGAGACCGCGCAGGCATCCGGCTCCGTGACCCAGGACGAGATCGCGCTCGCGCTCGACGAGCTCGACCTCGACGCCGGCCAGATCGACGATTTCTACCGCACGCTCGAAGAGATGCAGATCGACGTCGTGGGCGTCACCGAGGAGCCGGAGAAGGAGCTGCCGGTCGCCGAGGCGCGCGAGATCTCGACCGACTCGCTGCAGCTCTTTCTGAAGGACATCGGCAAGGTCGACCTGCTGACCGCTGCGCAGGAAGTCGAGCTCGCGAAGCGCATCGAGCGCGGCGACCACGGTGCGAAGCAGGAGATGGTCGAGGCGAACCTGCGCCTCGTCGTCTCGATCGCGAAGCGCTACCGCAACCAGGGGCTGCCGTTCCTCGATCTGATCCAGGAAGGCACGATCGGCCTCGTTCGCGCGGCGGAGAAGTTCGACTACCGCAAGGGCTTCAAGTTCTCGACGTATGCGACGTGGTGGATCCGCCAGGCGGTCGCGCGCGCGCTCGCGGACAAGGCGCGCACCATCCGGATGCCCGTCCACGTCGTCGAGAAGCTGAACAAGATCGTCCGCTCGGAGCGCAAGCTGCGCGCCGAGCTGTGCCGCGAGCCGCTGCCGTTCGAGATCGCGATGGACCTCGATCTGCCGCTCGACGAGGTCGAGCAGATCATGCGCAGCGCGCAGACGCCGGTCTCACTCGAGAAGCCGGTCGGCGACGAGGAGGAGTCCGAGTTCGGGCACTTCCTGACGGACGAGAACGTCCCGCTGCCGGACGAGGCGGCCGAGGTCGCGATGCGCAAGGAGACGCTCAAGAAGATCCTGCACACGCTCTCGCACCGCGAGCGCCGCGTGCTCGAGCTTCGCTACGGGCTCGACGGCGAGCATCCGCGCACGCTCGACGAGGTCGGGCGGACGTTCAACGTCACGCGCGAGCGCATCCGCCAGATCGAGAACCAGTCGCTGAAGAAGCTGCGGGCCCTCGCGGACTCGCACAGCCTCAAAGACGTCGCTTAGCCTTTGGAGAAGCGGTGCCAGGCACCGCTGCGCGGTGCCTGGCACCAGAACCGCGCTTGTTTGGTGCCTGACACCGCGCGAGCGGTGTCAGGCACCGCTTTCGAACTGCTCGAGCGACGCGCGAATGCCGGCTGCATCGAGGCCGTGCGCCGCGCGGTGCTCGGCGGCTTCGCCGTAGTGGCGGAACTCCGCGTTCGGCACGCCGAGCGCGAGCAGCCGGTGCGGGCGGTCGCTGAGCGCGCGCGAGACCTCCGCCGACGAGGTGCCGGCGAGATACGGCTCGACGAGCACGACGTCGGTGCCGCGGAGCGCTGCGCGGAGCGCCTCGCCGTCGAACGGCCGCACGGTCGCGAGATACGCGACGGTCGCGTCGAGATCCGCGGTCGCCTCGAGCGTCGGGCCGAGCGTCGGCCCGACCGCGACGACGAACGGCGCGGCATCCGAGCCCTCGCGCAGGACGACGAGGCCGTCGCCCCTCACCGGCGCATGGTTCGCCTCGTCGGACATGCGGATGTACACGCGGTCGTCGCTGCCGAGCGCGCGCGTGAACAGCGTCTCGAGCTCGTCGGCGTGACCCGGCACGTGGATCGTCCAGCCGGGAAGCGCCGACAGGACGGCGACGTCCTCGGGCGCCTGGTGCGTGCGGCCGGAGTAGGCGGAGTCGTACGACGCGCCGGTCGAGACGAGCACCGCGCCGACGTCCTGGTGTCCGAGGTCGAGCTTGATCTGCTCGTACGGGCGCTCGACGACGAACGGCGCGTACGAGTGCACGACGGGGCGATAGCCCTCGAGCGCGAGCCCGGCCGCGACGCCGATCATCAGCTGCTCGCGGATGCCGACGTTGAACATGCGCGGATGCTTCGGCATCTCGCCGACGCCGATCTCGGCGAACACCATCGCGACACGCGGGTCCGCGTCGAGCGCCTCGGCGGCGAGCCCGTAGAACCGCTTGCGCATCGTCATCGGCGGACGTCCGCGACGACGCAACTCGGTTGGCCCGCGACCCGGTCGCGGAAGCGCCGCCTCGAGCGCGTCGTGATCTCGGCCGTCGACGCGGACCGCGTGCCAGCCCTCGAGCGCGAAGCGCTGCTCGATTCCGCCCGGCCAGTGGTAGGTCGAGCTGTGGTTGTCGACGACGACCGCCGTCAGCCCGCCGAGGCCGATCCGTCCGGCCCACTGCACGGCCTCCCAGTTGCTGCCCTCGTCGAGCTCGCCGTCGCCGACGAGGCAGAAGGTGCGCCGGCCCGCGAGCGCGACGCCGACCGCGATGCCGAGCCCGTGGCCGAGCGAGCCGCTCGAGATCTCGACGCCGGGCACGAGCACGCGGTCCGGGTGGTAGCCGAGCGGCGAGTCGAAGCTGCCGAAGCCGTCGAGCGCCTCGACCGGGAGGAAGCCCTTGGCGGCGAGCACGGCGTAGTACGCGGTCGGCCCGTGGCCCTTCGAGAGCAGGAACCGATCGTCCGTCGGCCAGCACGCGGTCGTAGAGCACCCACAGCACGTCGAGCGTCGAGAGGGAGCTCCAGTCGTGCTTCTCGTCGCCGGTCAGCCGCGTCAGGAGCGCCGGGAGGTCGTCGTAGCCGAGATGCTGGGCAATCGCCATGCCCACACCGTAGAACCTCAACTATAGTTTAAGTCAAGTGCCGAGCGAACTCTCCATCGGCGAGCTCTCGGCCCGCAGCGGCGTCTCGCAGTCCGCGCTCCGCTTCTACGAGCGCGAGGGGCTGATCGCGGCCGGCGCACCGACGGCAACCAGCGCCGCTATCCCGGCGTGACGCTCCGCCGCGTCGCGCTCGTCCAGGCCGGCAAGGCGGCCGGCATTCCGCTCGAGCGCATCCGCGCCGCGCTCGACACGCTGCCCGAAGGCCGTTCGCCGACGAAGCGCGACTGGGAGCGGCTCTCGAGCAGCTGGCGCCGCGAGCTCGACGAGCGCATCGCGACGCTCGAGGCGATCCGCGGCCGGCTGACGACGTGCATCGGCTGCGGCTGTCTCTCGTTGAAGACGTGCGCGCTGCTCAATCCGGACGACGAGGCCGGCACGCTCGGCGGCGGCGCGCACTACTTGCGTAGAGTCTCGCCCCATGGACGAGACCTGGCACAACGAGCTCAGTGAATTCCTCGCGATTCCCTCGGTGAGCGCGGATCCCGCGCACCGCGAGGACGTCAAGCACGCGGGCGAGTGGGTGTGCGACTTCATCCGGCGCATCGGCGGCACCGCCGAGCTGACGCCGTTCGGGGAGAAGGAGCTCGCGCTCGGCGACATCCCGGCGTCGACCGACCCCGAGAACGCCCCGACGGTCCTCGTGTACGGGCATTTCGACGTGCAGCCGCCTGCGCCGCTCGACCTTTGGGAGAGCGACCCGTTCGAGCTCACGATCAGGGACGACTGGGCGTACGCGCGCGGCATCGCCGACGACAAGGGCCAGCTCTTCATCCTGCTGAAGGCGGCGCAGAAGCTCGTCGAGGCGAACGCGCTGCCCGTCAACCTGCGCTTCGCGTGCGACGGCGAGGAGGAGATCGGCGGTCACACGATCGTCGACTACCTCGAGATCGACGATCGGGGCGCGAACGCGGGGATCATCTTCGACGGCGGCATGGTGCGCATGGACGTCCCGGCGTTCGATCTTGCGACGCGCGGCCTCATCGCGTTCGACGTCAAGGTGACAGACGGGCGAGCGCGACCTGCACTCCGGCATGTACGGCGGCGCCGCGCTGAACGCCATCCACGTGCTCATGAAGATGTTCGAAGCGGTTACCGCCGGCCCGAACGGATTGCTGCCCGAGCCGCTGCGCGAGGGCATCGCCGCGCCGACGCCGGAGGAGCTGGAGAGCTGGAAGGCGCTGCCTTCCGGCGAGGACGAGCTGTCGTCGCAAGGCGCGCGCCCGCTCGACCCGAACGCGGCGGAGCAGTTCAACATCCGGACGCTGGCCGAGCCCTCCGCCGACGTGAACGGCATCATCGGCGGCAAGCCCGGGCTCCGCAACACGACGCTCTCGGTGCAGGCGTCCGGCGAGATCACGATCCGGCTCGCGCCCGGTCAGGACGTGCAGACGATCGGCAAGGCCGCGGAGAAGCTGATGCGCGACGCTGCGCCGCCCGGCGCGGACGTCGACATCAAGTGGGAAGGCGCGCCTCCGGGGCTGATGCATCCGGACTCGCCGGCAATCCAGCTCGGGCTCAAGGCGTTCGAGCGGGTGCTCGGCGTGAGGCCGCTGCTCGTGCGCAGCGGCGGCACGCTGCCGATCGTGCCCGCGCTCGCCGACCGCGGCATCGCAACGGTGCTCACCGGATTCGCATTACCGGAGTCGAACGTGCACTCGCCGAACGAGAAGTTCCTCGTGCGCTACTTCGAGCAGGGCGTCGACACCGCGGCAGCGATGTACACGGAGTACAAGGACTTGCCGCCGACGCTAGCGCGTGGTCGTGGCCGCAGGGCAGCCACGAGTGCCCGAACTCGCGCATCGCGTCGATGATCGGCAGGAGCGACGCGCCCTTCTCCGTCAGCTCGTACTCGACGCGCGGAGGCGACTCGGCATAACTGCGCCGTTCGAGCATTCCCTCGTGCTCGAGTGCGCGCAGGCGCTCGGCGAGGGTTCGCGGGCTGATGCCGCTGCAGGACTTCTCGAGCTGCGAGAAGCGCCGCGGCCCTTCGGAGAGATCGTGGACGAGCAGGGCCGTCCACTTCGCTCCGATGATCTCCGCGGATGCGGCCACGGCACAGGTCGTGGCCTCGTGGACGGGGTTCATCGTCCGGTTCATAGCTCGAATTGTAGTCGCTGCTCTTCAGACGTGGAAGGGCGCCGGGACAGGCCTCGATCTTCGGGATCCGGAAGCGGGCGATCGTCCCGAAGCCCTCGGCGGGCTTGCAGGCCTGGGCGACGCCGGCATCGCAGGCCACCGAGAGGAAGATGAACGCGTCCTCGACCGAGAATCCGTGCTCGTCGACGAGCAGCTTCGCGGCTTCCTCCGAGACGAGCTTCAGGGCGTCGTCGTAGGCGTCGGCGGTGGCGTGGGGGAGCCAGGCGTCTGCGAGCTCGGTCACGGGCCAGGTCGCCTGCTTTCCCTTCAGGAGGTCGAAGCGAATGTCCACTTCGCCGGCGATCTCGACGCCCGTGAAGCAGATCTCGCCGTCGCCCATCGAGGCGTGCATGTCGCCGACGCCGAACATCCCGCCCGGCTGGCGCACGGGGAAGAAGATGCGCGCGCCCTTGCCGTGGAAGTGGTCGTCGAGGTTGCCGCCGTGCGTCCCGGCGAGGCCGTTCGACAGCTCCGGGCCGTCGGTCGCGACGCCGACGACGCCGACCATCGGCTTCGCGGGGAAGCGCACGCGGTCGTTCATGCGAATCTCGCCGTCGCTGACCTCGAAGAGCCGCGTCACCGGCGACTGCACCTGCTCGATCAGCTGCCCGAAGCCGGGGATGAGCGTCGCGACGCCCCACTCGATCGGGCGCACGTCGAGGATCTCGACGATCAGCGAGTCGCCGGGCTCGGCGCCCTTCACCGCCACCGGCCCGGTCGCGCTGTTGATCTGCGAGAGATCGATCTCGGTGACGAGGTCGTCCTCGCTACGGATCTGACCCGTGAAGCAGTCGTTCGTCTCGAACGTGACCGTGTCGCCCGGCTCTACCTCGAGAACCGGGCGCAGGTCAGGTCCGAACGACCAAATTACGTGGTCACGCGACAGGAAATTGTGCTGCGGCATCTTGCGGCGAGATGGATTCGTCCTCGACGTACACGCGGTCGAGGTCGGCGAGACGGCCGGGCCGGAACTTCACGACGAGGATCGTGACGACGACACCGATGATCGTGTAGATGCCCGCTACCCAGTTCGCGTACTTGAACGGATAGGGCGGCGGAACCTTGACGAACTGGTACCAGAGCGGGAAGAAGAACAGCACGATCCCGCCGATCGGCAGCACGATGTGCAGCAGCGGGTTGAACTCGCCTCGCTTCACGCGCAGGTAGTACGCCATGCAGCCGATGCACACGAGCATGTAGACGACCACGACGAGCGGCACCGCCACCGTCGCGATGATGCCGAAGCCCACGCCGGGATTCCATTTCCACCCGACGAGCAGCGAGGTCACGATCGAGAGGGCGCTGAGCCAGATGATCGCGACGTGCGGCGTCTTGAACCGCGAGTGCGTCTTGCCGAGCTGAGCCGGCGCGAGGCCGTTGCGCGAGAGCGCGTAGAACACCCGCGTCGCGGCGTTCATCGCCGCGTTCGAGTTCGCCGCGATCGAGTTGCAGATCGCGAGGAAGACGACGACCCAGCCGGTGCCCCAGAAGACCTTGCCGAGGTTCCGCCACGGATCGGCTCCGGTCGCCTGCGTGACGAAGTTGTTGAAGCCGGCGCCGAACACCCACGCGTACGAGCAGAGCACGTAGAAGATGCCGATCGCGAGCGCCGAGCCGATGACGGCGCGCGGGACCGTGCGTCTCGGATGCTTCGCTTCCTCGCCGAGCGGCGCGGACGCCTCGAAGCCGATGAAGGCGAGGATCGCGAACACCATCCCCTTGAAGACGCCGCTCCAGTGGCCCGCAGCGTGCGACGGGTTGAACGGCTGCATGTTCAGCTGGCTCCCCTTCGAGAAGAGGATCCAGATCGCGAGCGTTGCGAAGATGGCGATCTCGAACGCGCCGAGCAGCACGCCGGCTCCGGTCGAGATGCGCACGTCTCGGTAGGTGAGCAGGAAGACGAGCGCCGCCATGATCAGCACCCACACCACCCACTGGCCGCTCCAGTGCCAGCCGACGCTCGTGTTGAAGACGTCGTGCATCGCCCAGCCGAACTCGAGGTAGAGGAACGGCGCGACGAGCGGCTGGAACCCGACGAAGAGCCACGCGGTGAGCAGCCCGGCCCACGGGCCGAGCGAGCGGGCCGCGTAGGTGTAGAGCCCGCCTGCGCTCGGCAGATGCTTCGCGAGCTGCCCGATCGCGGTCGCGGCGCAGATGCACGCGATCAGCGCGAGCCCGACCGAGAGCGGCAGCGCCTGCCGCGCGTCCGGCACGGAGATGTAGATCGAGTAGGCGACCGCGGCCGCGGGGGCCATGTGGGTGATCGACTGGAACAGCACCTGCGGCAGTCCGATCGAGTGCTCGCGCAGATGCTCGAAGCGTGGTGCGCCTGCCTCCATCACGCCCTCCTTCGTCGGGGAAGGGCCGATTTGATCAAATCTTCGGTGGCGTTTGCAACTAGCCCCAGGGCGGCGGGTTGTGCACCCAGCGGCCCGCGACCATCGTCGCGACGACCTGCACCTCGGGAAGCTCGGCCGGCTCGCAGGCGAAGGGGTCGCGGTCGAGCACGACGAGGTCGGCGAGCCGGCCGGGGACGAGCGTGCCGCGGCTCCGCTCGTCGTGGCTGAGCCAGGTCGGGGCGACGCAGGTCGCGTGGATCGCCTGGGCGAGCGTGAGGCGCTGGTCGACCCGCCAGTGGCGGAGCACGGCGGCGACGACGCCTGCCCACGGGTCGAGCTCTTCGATCGGCGCGTCGGAGCCGTTCGCGACGAGCGCGCCGCAGTCGAGCAGGGACCGGAACGAGTACGTTCCCTCGAGCCGATCGGCCCAGAAGCGCTTCGCGAGCTGCTCGTCGGACGGCGCGTGCGTGAACTGCGCCGAGACCGCGACACCGAGCTCGGCGAAGCGCGGGAGATCCTCGGGCGAGAGGCACTGCGCGTGCTCGATGCGCTGCCGCAGTCCCGCGGGCTGCCACACGTCGCGCGTCTGCTTCGAACGCGTCGAGCGCCTCGCGATTCGCGCGGTCGCCGATCGCGTGCACGCCGACCGGCCAGCCTGCGGCCGCGCCTGCGCGCACGATCTCGGCGAGCTCGTCGCCGCTCGTGATCTGCACGCCGCTGCCGTCGAGCATCCACGCGGTCTCCGATCCGAGCGTGCCGTCCATGAAGACCTTCAGGTAGCCGACGCGCAGGAGCGGCGAGCCGAAGCCGCTGCGCAGCGAGAGCGCGCGCAGCTCGGGAAGCAGGTCGGCGGGAACGGATTGCCAGACGCGGAGCGAGAGCGAGCCCTGCGCTTCGAGCCGTTGCCAGAGGCCAAGCGCGCCGAGCCAGCCGTCCTTGTCGTTGACGCAGGTGACGCCGCGCGCGTTCGCGAGCTTGATCCCGGTGCGCATCGCGTCGACGTACTCGTCGGCGGGGATCGTCATGTAGCGCTCCTTGAAGCGCCACGCCGCTTCTTCGCGCAGCACGCCGGTCGGCTCGCCCTGCGCGTCGCGCTCGACGACGCCGCCCTCGACCTCGAGATCGCCGCCCGCGAGCGCGAGCGCGGCCGAGTTGAGCCAGAGCGAGTGGTAGTCCTTCGCGATCAGCGCCGCCGGGCGGTCGCCGGTGATCGGGTCGAGGTCGTCCTTCGTCGGATCTCGCGTGTCACTCCAGTCGCCGCTGCGCCAGCCGTAGCCCCGCAGCCAGGCGCCGGTCGCGGGCGCCGTCGCGGATGCGCGCGAGCGCCTCGTCGAGCGACGCGCAGCCGTCGAGCTTCACCTCGTGCTGCGCGACCGCCCACGTCGGGAAGTGGACGTGCGAGTCGGTGAAGCCCGGCAGCACGCAGCGGCCGCCGAGGTCGACGGTCTCCGGGCTCGCGAGCGCCGTCTCGTGCACGCCGACGCCGCCGGCGATGCGGTCACCGGCGATCGCGAGCGCGCGCGACTCGGGTAGCGACGGGTCGAGCGTGCGAATGACGCCGTTTTCGAGGATCATCCGCGGCGAGCCTACTGAGAAAGGAACGGACGATGTTCGACCATGTCGGATCTGAACGTCAGGGACTACGCGGCAAGTCGCGCGTTCTACGAGCAGGCGCTCGCGCCGCTCGGCTACCGCGTCGTGATGGCCTTCGACGAGTGGAAAGCGGCCGGCCTCGGCACGGACGACAAGCCGGAGTTCTGGATCTCCGAGCGCGAGCCGTACGGCACCGGCACGCACGTCGCCTTCACCTGTGCCGATCGCGCGACCGTCGATGCGTTCCACGACGCCGCGCTCGCTGCCGGCGGCATCGACAACGGCCCACCCGGGCCGCGCGAGCAGTACCACCCGACCTACTACGGCGCGTTCGTGCACGACCTCGACGGCAACAACGTCGAGGCCGTCTGCCACGCGCCTGAATAGACGTACAATTCGCGCCCGATGGCCTGGGACCAGCTGACCGACGAGCAGCGTGAGATCCGGGACCTCGTCCGCACGCTCGCGCGCGAGCGGATCGCTCCTCGCGCCGCCGAGATCGACGAGTCGCACGAGTTCCCGTGGGACGTCGTCGAGCTCTACCGCGAGAACGACATCTTCGGGCTCTACTTCGACGAGCAGTACGGCGGTCTCGGCACCGGCACGCTGCTCGCGCTGATCGCGATCGAGGAGGTCTCGAAGGTCTGCGCGACGAGCGGGCTGATCCTCGCCGTGCAGGAGCTCGGGTCGCTCGGGCTCAAGCTCGCCGGCACCGACGAGCAGAAGGACAAGTACCTGCCGAAGCTCGCGAGCGGCGAGTGGCTGTGCGCGTACGCGCTCACCGAGTCGGACTCCGGCTCCGACAGCGCCGCGATGCGCACGACTGCGCGGCGCGACGGCGACGAGTACGTCCTCAACGGCTCGAAGCGCTTCATCACGAACGCCGGCGTTGCGAGCGTCTACACGGTGTTCGCGAAGACCGATCCGGATGCCGGCCACTCCGGCATCTCCGCCTTCATCGTCGAGGGCGACACGCCGGGCTTCGAGGTCGCGCGGCTCGAGCCGAAGATGGGCATCAGCGGCTCGACGACGGGTGAGCTCACGTTCGACGACGTGCGCATTCCGGCCGGGAACCTGCTCGGCGAGGAAGGGGAGGGCTTCAAGATCGCGATGCGGATCCTCGACCGCTCGAGGCCGGGAGTCGCAGCGCAGGCGCTCGGAATCGCGCAGGGCGCGACCGACTACGCGCTCGACTACGCGAAGACGCGCGAGACGATGGGCAAGCCGATCGCGCAGCACCAGCTGATCCAGGCGAAGCTCGCCGACATGGAGACCGAGTGCGAGGCCGCGCGCGGGTTGCTCTATCGCTTCGGCCAGATGGTCGACGACGGCGCAGACGACGTCGAGCTGACCAAGGCGTCCGCGATGGCGAAGCTGAAGTGCGGCGACGTCGCGATGGCCGTCACCACCGACGCCGTGCAGATCCTCGGCGGCTACGGCTACATCAGGGAGTACCCGGTCGAGCGCTTCATGCGCGACGCGAAGATCACGCAGATCTACGAGGGCACGCAGGAGATCCAGCGTCTCGTGATCGCGCGCGAGATGCTGAAGGAGTCGCGCGCCTTCCTGCTCGCCGGCGTTACTTAGTCCGCGACCTCGTCGACCTTCTCCTCGGCTCTCGCCTTCTCGCCGAGCTCGACGATGTCGCCTTTCTTGAAGAGGACGTTTTTCAGCGCGATCCGCCACTTCTCGTTGTGCCGCGCGAGAAACTCGAGGCTCATCGCGAAGTGCTTGAACTCTTCCTGCTGCGCGTTCTCCATGATCGCTCGCGCGTCTTTGTCCTTCTCGACCGAGATGCGCTGCTCGTACCAGCCGATCGCTTCGGCCTCCTCCTGGAGCGAGGCGATCATCCGGGCGAAGGTGCGCACCTCGGCGCTGAGCTCGTCGGGCGGTTCGTGGTACTGATCAGTCGGCACGGACGAGAGAGTTACACAACACGATTGCCGTTGACCCCATCTGCTAGTATTTGAGCACTCAAGTATCTCGGCGAAAGGCGAATTGTGCGACTCGACGGCATCCACCATGTGACCTGCATCACCGGCGATGCCCCGGCGAACGTCGACTTCTACACCGGCGTGCTCGGCCTGCGGCTCGTGAAGAAGACGGTCAACCAGGACGATCCGACCGTCTACCACCTCTTCTACGCGGACGAGAAGGGCACGCCTGGCGCGGACATCACCTTCTTTGAGTATCCGGGCGCCGCGCCCGGGCCGAGCCGGCGCCGGCATGGTGCACACGGTCGTGTGGCGCGTCGCCTCGACCGACGCGCTCGACTTCTGGGCCGAGCGGCTCGGCGTCCCGCGCGAGGGCAACACGCTCACGTTCAGCGACCCCGAAGGACTGCAGCACCAGCTCGTGGTCACGAAGGCGCCCGACGAGCCGCTGATCGCCGACCACCCGGAGATCCCGCGCGAGTTCGCGCTGCAGGGCTTCGAGGGCGTGCGCGCGTTCGCGCGCGACTCCGCGCAGCAGGCGGCGCCGTTCTTCGAGCAGCTCGGCTTCGAGCCGGCGGCGAATCGCTGGGAGACACGCGGCGATTCGCGCGAGGGCTGGATCGAGTACGAGGCCGCACCTGACCAGTCCGGCATTCCCGGCGCCGGGACCGTGCATCACGTCGCGTGGGCGTCGACGATGGAGGACGAGGAGCACTGGCGCGAGCGCGTCGCCGCCGCCGGTGGCCGCCCGACCGATGTGATCGACCGCTTCTGGTTCCGCTCGATCTACTTCCGCGAGCCGAACGGCGTCCTCTTCGAGATCGCCACGCTCGGACCCGGGTTCGCGACCGACGAGGATCCGGCGCATCTCGGGGAGACGCTCATCCTGCCGCCCGCGTTCGAGCACTTGCGCGCGCAGGTCGAGCCGATCCTCACGCCGCTGCCGAATCCGCGCGAGAGCTGGAGCCGAACGTGACGCTGCGCGCGCTCGAGCGCCCCGCCGCAGGGGAGCCCGAGGGCGCGCTCGTCCTTCTGCACGGCCGCGGCGCCGACGAGCACGATCTCTTTCCGCTGCTCGATGCGCTCGATCCCGAGCGACGGCTGCACGGCTACACGCCGCGCGCACCGCTGGCGTTGCCGCCGGGCGGCGCGCACTGGTACGTGGTGCCGCGCGTCGGCTACCCCGACCCGGCGACGTTCGCCGAAGGCTACGGCGCGTTGACGGAGTGGTTCGACGCGCTGCCGTTCGCGGCCGACGAAGTCGTGCTCGGCGGCTTCTCGCAGGGTGCGGTCCTGAGCTACGCGCTCGGCCTCGGGAAGGGACGACCGCGCACGCGAGCGCTGATCGCGCTGAGCGGCTTCATCCCGACGGTCGACAGCTGGGAGCCCGACCTCGAGCCGCCGTTCCCGCCGATCGCGATCGCGCACGGCACGTACGACCCGGTCATCCCGGTCGAGTTCGGCCGCGCCGCCCGCGACCGGCTCGAGGCCGCCGGCGCCGAGGTCTGGTACCGCGAGTCGCCGATCGAGCACTCGATCGATCCGCAGGTCCTGCTCGAGCTGCGGCCGCTGGTCGCCGCGGCGAAATCGGAATAGGGTCTCCTCTTCGGGTCCACTCACAGGAGGAGCACATGCGCTACGCACTCACGCTGCTCTCCCTGCTGACCCTGCTTGTGGCCCTCGCCGCGGCAGGCTCGGCCGGGGCGAATCGTCACTCCGCCAAGGCGACGACGTTCAAGTTCTGCACCGATCCCACGTTCCCGCCGATGGAGTACACGACGACGAGCGGCAAGATCATCGGCTTCGACGTCGACATGGCCACGAAGCTCGCCGCAACCTGGGGCGGCGACTGCCGTCGCGTCGAAGACCGCGTTCCCGGGGCTGATTCCCGGCGCTGAACGCGAAGCGCTGCGACGCGGTGATCAGCGGCATCTTCGTCACGCCGGACCGCCTGAAGCAGGCGGCCGCCGTCACGTACATGAAGTCGCACCGCGTGATCATCGTGAAGGCGGGCAACCCGAAGGGCATCCACAGCCCGAACCAGCTGAAGGGACTCGTCGTCGCTGTGCAGACCGGGACGAAGTACGAGGACTACCTCAAGACGCTGAAGGCGAAGATCGGGTTCACGCTGCAGGGCTACCCCGGCGACAACGACGCGGTCGCGCAGGTGCTGATCGGTCGCGCGGACGCCGTGCTGACGCAGGACACCTCGTTCGCCTTCCAGGCGAAGGCCCATCCGGGCAAGATCGCGATCGGCTTCACGTTCGGCGCGCCGGACTCGTTCGGGATCTACTACCGGAAAGCCGACGCGTCGACGCTCGGAGTGCAGATCAGCGACGGCATCAAGCGGCTCAAGGTCACCGGTGCGCTGAGCGAAGCTCGCCGCGAAGTACAAGATCCCGGCGGCAGACGTCAAGTAGCGTCACGTGCATCTCTTCTGGCAAGCGCTCTCCTCCGGTCCGTACTGGAGGGGAGCGCTTACCGCACTCGAGCTCACCGCGGTGTCGCTCTCGACTGCCCTTGGCATCGGGTTCTTCGTCGCGCTCGGCTCGCTCAGCACGCGCCGATGGGTGCGCATCATCGCGTGGCTCTACAACTGGTTGTTCCGTGCGACGCCGACGCTGCTCCAGCTGTACTTCGTCTGGGACGTGCTGCCGTCGCTCTGGCACGGATTCGCGGCGAGCTGGTTCACGCCGTTCATCGCAGCCTGGATCGCGCTGTCGCTGAACGAGGCCGCGTATCTCTCCGAGATCATCCGCGCAGGTCTCATGTCCGTCGATCCGGGCCAGGAGCTCGCCGGCCGCGC
This sequence comes from uncultured Actinomycetes bacterium, assembly GCA_963707525.1. Lineage (GTDB taxonomy): Bacteria > Actinomycetota > Thermoleophilia > Gaiellales > Gaiellaceae > Palsa-739. Next base: position 197,232 of record CAVPQJ010000006.1, read on the forward strand.
GCTCGGCATGTCACGTCGAAGCATCATGCGGCGCGTGGTCGTGCCGCAGGCGATTCGGATCGCGATTCCGCCGATCGGGAACGAGTTCATCACGCTGCTGAAGCTGACGTCGCTCGCGGCGATCATCTCGCTGCACGAGCTACTCGGCGCGGCGCTGCAGCTTGCATCCGCGAACTTTGTGTATCCGGCTCCGCTGCTGGCGGCGCTCGTGTACTACCTGGTCATCGTCTCGATCCTGATGGCGATCCAGTCGCGTCTCGAGCGGCGGTTCACGTGGACGTCTGAGCGGCCGGCGTCCGCATCGTTGCTCCGCAGGCGCTGATGCGATGAGCTTCCTGCGCGCAACGGAGGTGTCGAAGTCGTACGGCGATCTCGAGGTGCTGAGCGGGGTCACGTTCGAGATCGAGTCCGGCCAGGTGAAAGCGATCATCGGGCCGTCCGGCTCGGGGAAGTCGACGCTCTTGCGGTGCCTCGCGCGCCTCGAGGAGCCGGATCGAGGCTCCGTGACGCTCGGCGACTGCGCCGCCCGCTCCCGGCGAGGTCGGGATGGTCTTCCAGCGCTTCAACCTCTTCCAGAACATGACGGCGCTCGACAACGTGATGTGCGGGCTCGTCGAGGTGCGGCGGTTGCCGAAGAGCGAAGCCCGCGAGCAGGCGCTGGCGTTCCTCGAGCGGGTCGGGCTCGCCGACAAGGCGGCGCAGTTTCCGGACGAGCTCTCCGGCGGCCAGCAGCAGCGCGTTGCGATTGCGCGCGCGCTCGTGATGCGGCCGAAGGCGATGCTCTTCGACGAGCCGACGTCCGCGCTCGACATCGAGCTCGTGCGCGAGGTGCTCGACGCGATCGAGTCGCTGGCGCGCGAAGGCATGACGATGGTCGTGGTGACGCACGAGATGCGCTTTGCGCAGCACGTCGCGAGCTCCGTGCTGATGATGGACGAGGGGCGGATCGTCGAGGAGGCGCCTCCGGAGCAGTTCTTCTCGGCTCCGAAAGAGGAGCGAACGCAGCGCTTCCTCTCGCTCGTCGAGTGAAGCTGCTGCTGCTCGACGAGCGCTACCCGCCGGAGCTGCTCGCCGGTTTCGAGGTCGTGCGCGACGCCGCAGGACGACGTCGTGGCGGTGCTGACGATCGGCGCAGCCGGTAGGGGCTGAGCTGTTCGCGCAGCTGCCGGCGCTGCGGGTCGTCGCGACGGCGACGGTCGGCTTCGACCACATCGACATCGATGCGGCGGAGGAGCACGGCGTCGTCGGTCGTGAGCGTGCCCGACTACTGCACGCAAGAGGTCGCCGATCACGCGCTCGCGCTGCTCCTAGGGCTCGTGCGTGGCGTCGTCGCGCTCGATCGGGACGTGCGGCAGGGCGGCTGGAACGCGAAGGCCGCCGGGCCGTTGCGCACGCTGGCGGAGCTGCGCGTCGGCATCGTCGGGCTCGGACGCATCGGCGGCGCCGTCGCAACGCGGCTGCTCGCGCTCGGCGCGGAGGTGTGGGCGCACGACGTTCTCCCGGTGGCGCGCGACGGCGTGCGCTTCGTCGAGCTCGACGAGCTGCTCGCCGAGTGCGACGCGGTCACGCTGCACGTTCCGCTGACGCGCGAGACGCGCGGACTGATCGGGCGCGCGCAGATCGCGTTGATGAAGCCCGATGCTTTGCTCGTCAATACGTCGCGCGGCGCAGTCGTCGACGTCGGCGCGGTGCTCGAAGCGCTGCGCGCGGGCCGTCTCGGCGGCGCTGCGCTCGACGTGCTGCCGCAGGAGCCGCCGCCGGTCGCTCCGCTCGCGCCGAATCTCGTGCTGACGCCGCACGCCGCGTACTACAGCGAAGCTGCCGAGGAGCGGTCGGCCAGGCTCGCTGTCGCGCGCGTGCGGGAGATCCTTGGCGCGTAGCGCGGTCGTCATCGGCTCCGGTCCGAACGGGCTCGCAGCGGCGATCACGCTTGCGCGCGCCGGACTCGACGTCGTCGTGCACGAGGCGGAAGACGGGATCGGCGGCGGCATGCGCACGGAGGAGTTGACGCTGCCCGGCTTTCGGCACGACGTTTGCTCGGCGATTCATCCGCTCGGGCGCTCGTCGGCATGCTTCAGCGAGCTCGACCTCGATGTCGAGTGGCTCGAGTCGCCCGCGTGCGTCGCGCATCCGTTCGACGACGAGGACGCGGCGCTGCTCGTGCGAAGCGTCGACGACACGGCCGAGGGGCTCGGCGTCGGACGCCGACGCGTACCGCCGGCTGGTCGGGCCACTCGCAGCAGGCTGGCGTGCGGTCGAGTCGCTCGTGCTGGCGCCGTTCCCGCTCGATCCACGGACAGCCGCTGCGCCTCTTGCGCGAGCTCGGTGTGCGGGAGCTCCGCTCGGGCGCTGCGCGCGGCTGTCTCGTCCGCCGACTCGCTCGGACGGCGCGCGTTCGCGACCGAGCGAGCTCGCGCGTTCTTGGCCGGCAATGCCGCGCACTCGATGCTTCCGCTCGAGCAGCGCCCGAGCGCGGGCTTTGGGCTCGTGCTGCTGACGATGGGCCACGCGGTCGGCTGGCCGTTCGCGCGCGGCGGCTCGCAGTCGCTCGCGGACGCGCTGGCAGATTGCCTGCGCGCGGCGGGCGGGGAGATCCGCGTGTCGTCGCCGGTCGACGAGCTTCCCCGCGCCGATGTCGTGCTGTGCGATGTCTCTCCGCGCGAGCTCCTGCGACTGGGGCGTTTCCCGGCGAAGTACGAGCGCGCGCTACGCCGGTATCGCTACGGGCCGGGCGCGTTCAAGCTCGACTGGGCGCTCTCGGGGCCGATCCCGTGGCGCGACGAGCGCTGTGCGCAGGCGGCGACGGTGCATCTCGGCGGGACGCTCGAGGAGATCGCCGCGTCAGAGCGAGCGCCGGGACGCAGGATCGCCCGTTCGTGCTGCTCGCGCAGCCGAGCCTCTGGGACGACACGCGTGCACCGGCGGGGCAGCACACGGCCTGGGCGTACTGCCACGTCCCGAACGGCTCGACCGCGAACATGACCGACGCGATCGAAGCGCAGGTCGAGCGCTACGCGCCCGGCTTCCGCGACCGCATCCTCGCCCGTAGCGAGCGCGGACCGGCGCAGCTCGAGTCCCACAACCGCAATCTCGTCGGCGGCGACCTGAACGGCGGCCTGATGGACCTCCGCCAGCTCTACGCGCGTCCGGTCGCGTCGCGCAACCCGTATCGAACGCCGCGCGAGGGCGTCTATCTCTGCTCCGCCTCGACGCCGCCAGGCGGCGGCGTCCACGGCATGTGCGGCTTCGCCGCGGCGAAGGTCGCGCTGAGCGACCTCGCGCGCAATCCGTGACGGTTCCGTAACTCCTGGACTGTCCAGGGTTCGCGGAACCGTCACGGCTTACTGGCCGGGGTGTGGCAGCGAGCTCGTGTCGACGACGTCGAACATCGAGCCGGTGATGCGGCCGAGTGAGTGCAGGTCGTCGTTCGACCATTTCGGGTTCGGGGCGCCGCTGATGTACCAGTTCGAGCCGTTGTCGGCGAGGAGCATTCCGTACGTCTTCAGCGCCTGGAGCACGATGCGCGACTGCTTCGGGAAGCCCGAGATGTCGACCGACGCCTTCAGCCGCACGCGCAGGCCCATCGGCGGTAGCGCCGGATCGTCAGACGACGACGCGTAATGCCGCGCCGGATAGACGTACTGTCGCCGCGTCCGCGCGGCCGTGAAGCGCAGCGCATGATTGATCACGCCGCGCGCGACTTCGTCGTAGCGCGCGAGGCCGGGGAAGATCGGCAGACCCGCCGCATCCGCCGACGTCCAGCCGGCCGGGCGCAGCGCGTTCGTGCGCAGATTCCAGATCGCGCCGGAGCCCGCGGTCCAGCCGCCGCCCTTCGGGTAGAGCGCGTACAGCTCGTAGAGCTTGCACGCGTCCTTGTCGATCAGCAGCGCGTGCCGGTCGCCGGTCGATGCTCGTCCACCCTCGATGTGCACCGACGCAGGGATCGGATACGGCCCCTTGTCCGACTCGTCGGCGTACGAGAACGCCGACGCGAGACCGCTTCGTCTTCTTCGACACGACGTCGTACGGGATTCCGATCGGCTGCCCGTCGTACAGGCCGGAGCCGAAGTCCGGATGGAGCCCGGTGTCGAGTCCGATCGACTGGATCATCTGCGCCGAGTTCGCGGCGACCGGCAGCGCGTCGACGCGCTGGTTCCACGCATTCGTCGCGGGAAAGATCGTGCACTTCGGCGCGCCCGGCAAACGAAGCGCGTGCGCAGATGCGCCGCCGAGGAGCAGCGCGCCGGCGGCACGAGCGCGAGCAGGCGCTTCATGCGGACGGGAGGGTGACGACGACCTGCGTGCCTTCGCCCTCCTGGCTCTCGAACGTGATCGTGCCGCCGTGCTGCTCGACGAGCGCGCGCGAGATCGCGAGCCCGAGCCCGGTGCCGGGGATCGCGAGACGCGTCGCCGTCGACGCGCGGAAGAAGCGCGAGAACACCTGCCCCTGCTCCTCGAGCGGCACGCCGATGCCGGTGTCCGCGACGACGAGGCGCACGTCGCCGCTGTCGGCGCTGATGCTCACGCTCACCGTGCCGCCGTCGTTCGTGAACTTGACCGCGTTCGAAACAAGATTGTCGAGCACCTGCGTCAGCCGGTTGCTGTCGCCGCGGACCATCGGCGGGTGGTCGGTGACCACGTCGAGCGTCACGCCCTTGTCGTCGGCGGTCGGCCGCATGGCCTCGACCGCGCGGGACGTGAGCTCCGCAACGTCGACGGCAGCGAGCTGCAGCTCGACGCGCTTCGCTTCGATCTGCGCGATCAGGAGCAGGTCCTCGACGAGCGCGTGCAGCCGGTTCGTGCTCCGCCGGATCACGTCGAGGTAGCGCTTGCCGCTCTCGCCGAGCTCCTGCTCTTCCTCCTGCATCATCTCGAGGAAGCCCGAGATCGACGTCAGCGGCGTGCGCAGCTCGTGCGACACGGTCGCGACGAATGCGTCGCGCATCCGGTCGAGCTCGCGGTCGGCGGTGACCTCGCGCAGCGTCCAGATGCGACCCGCGAAGCTGCCGTCGGGATTGGCAGACCGGCGCCGTGTAGCCGCGGAACACGCGCCCGGTCCGAGCGACCTCGAACTCGTCGATCGTCGACTCGCCCGGCGCGTGCGCGAGCTCGAGCATTCGCTTGCCGGTAGCGGTCCGGCTCGACGACCTTGTCGGCGACCGCGAGCAGCCGTTCCGGAACGGTGCCCGACCTGGGGCAGCCCGAGCTCGAGGCTCAGGCGCCGAAGCGGCCGGTTCGAGATCAAGACCGCGCCGTCCTCGTCGGTGAGGCAGATGCCGTCGAGCGTCGCGTCGATCAGGGCCGACTGGAGCGAGACGACGGTGCGCTGCGCTTCTTCGCTTGCCCTGAGACGTCGACCTGCGAGCGCGGAACCGACGCCCAGGACGACCATCGAGCCCACCCGCACGGCGATCTGCGCGTTGTCGACGCTGACGTTGCTCGCGTGGTTCGCGATGATCCAGAGGCCGACCGCAGATCACGCCGACCGCGAGGCCGCCGAGCACGCCGAGATCGAAGCCGATCAGCGCGACCCAGGGCGCGAATGCGACCACGCCGAGCTTGCTCGACCACGAAAAAGCCATCATCAAGCCCCACGTCGCGGCGAGGCCTGCGACGGCGATGTACGTGAAGAGATACCGGCGGCGGACGGCGAACGACACGGCGACCGGCAGTGTAGTTCTCAAGCTAGACGGCGAGGGCGACGCGGAGCGCAGCGGCGATCTGGGTCGAGGACGCCGGCTTGACGAGATAGGCGACGCTTGCGGCGTGCTCGAGCGCTTCCTCGCGGCGGATAGATGCTGAGGCAGATCACGGGCGGTGCGTCCGCTCCGAAGCGCCGAAGCACCGAGCGTCCGACCGCGCTCGCCGGCTCGACGAGCATCGCATCGACATCCGTCGACTCGTCTGCGCCGACGGCTTCGTAGCCGAGACGACGCACCGTCAGCTCGAGGAGCGAGCGCACGTCGTCGTCGGACTCTGCGATCAGGACGCGGCGCATCATGCGGCCGCGCCTCAATGCAGCGTCCTTGTCGTCGTCCTGCTCGACGACCTCGGTCTCGTCCGTCGCCGGGACGAAGCACCCGAACGAACACGAAGCACGCCGCGAGCAGCCCGAGAAAGAGGGGGGAGCGGAGGAACTGGAGGATGAGCACCGCGTTCGGGATCCGCAGCGCCTTGGCGCCGACGATGTCGCCGGGCTTCGGCCGCCAGACGTCCGGCGCAGTGCGGTTGTCGCCTTGCACGATGAAGCCGTGCTGCGCATTGCCGCCGACGATCCGGTGGATCACCTGTGCGCCTGCCATCGGGTCGCCCTTCGGCACGCGGTAGGCGATCAGCTGGCCGACGTGGTAGCTCGACTGCCGCTCGACGAGCACGAGATCGCCCGTGTGGTACCGCGGCAGCATGCTCTTGCCGGAGACGAGAACGTAGGCAGCACGGCCGCCGAACGCCTGGGGGCGCAGATACTGCGCCCAGAAGAGGCACACGACGATGGCGAGCGCGATGGCGGCCGACTTGTTCGTGCGCTCGAACGCCGCGCGCAGGTGAGCGAAGCGCGAAGACCGCGCAACCAGGGTGAGGGTCGCGCTATTGCTCATAGTTGATCGTCAGCGTCGGAACGTTCGCGCCGGAATCGGTGGACGCGAAGCTGCCGAGGTCTTTCACGGCGTTCTGGCCGGTGCCCGTAGAGCTGATGCGCCAGCCGAAGTTCGAGCCGCCCTTGATGAACGAGTCGACGTCCACCGTGACCGGGAACGAGATCTGCACGCCCGCCGTGGTGCCGCTGGCAACCGACGTCGTCGGCGAGCCGGCGTAGGTGAGCGTCTGCGCCTGGTTCCAGGTGAGCGTGCTCGCCCACGTGCTCGTGACGCGGGTGAGGTCGTAGGTGAGGCTCGTGGTGGGGGCGTTCGTGAGGTGGAGCGACATGCGTCGCCGAGTCGGCGCCGCCTGTCGCCGGGATGCTGCAGCTCGAGAGGTCGAACTTGACGAAACCCACTTCTCTTTCGGGGCGTCCGTCGAGGGCACGTAGGTCGAGCGTCGCTGCCGCGCCGAAGCTCGTCGTCGCGGCGTTCTGGTCGACGTACGTGTCGACTAGCGCGCCGGTGACGGTGCAGGTCGCCTTCGTCAGCGACTGCGAGCCCGCCCAGAGGTGCCACGACGACACGTTGAGCGACGCGGCGTACGCGACGCTCGAGGTGACACCGAGCGTGAGCGCAAGCAGCACGAGCAGTCGGCGGAGTCATTACGTTCCCACCACTGCGTAGCGGTAGCCGAGGACGCTCGCCGCGGACACGGTGCCGCCGAGGCTCGAGAACGTCATCGTGCCGCCGCCTGCCGGGACTACCGCGCTCGCGGTGCCGACCGATGCATTGCCGGCGCCGACGAGCGTGACGTAGAGCGTGTCGCCGGCACATGCAGCCGGCACCGACGGAACGTTGACCTGCGTGACGTTCCCCGCGTTGTTGACGTTCCGTGTCGCACTGAGCGACGCGACGCCGCACGAGGTGACCGAGGCGTTTCCGGCAGAGAGGCGATTCGAGTTGAACGCCAGGGAGGCAGCTGATCCGCAGGCTGCGAACGTCGCAGCAACCGCAAGAGCCGTTCCCAAAATTTTTGCCAGAAGCTTCATCTCAGTCGTGTCCTTTAGAAGTGGAGGTAGAGGAGGTATTGCGGGACGAGACACCCGCCGCCAGGTGTCTCGCCCGCAACTTGTCCGCCGGTACGGAGTCTCGGCTCTTAGCCGTTGACTGCGACGGAGAGGCCCGTAACGAGAGCCGCCGAAACCGTCGCGCCGGGGGTCAGCGCCATGATGCCGCCGCCGGCCGGAACCACACCGGTGATCGTGTTCAGGTTGGCGCCGGCAGCACCCGTGAGGGTCACCGAGATGGCCTTCGTCGCACAGGCCGCGTCGAGTGACGTGACCGTGACGGTGCCGACCTTGTACCCGCCGAGCGTCGAGTCGTACGCAACCGCGTAGCTCGCCACGGGGGTGGTGGCCTGGCAGGAAGCGACGGTCGCGTTACCCGCGCTCAGCTGATTCGTGTTGAGGTTCAGCGTCGCGGCGAAACCGTAGACCGCGCCGAAGATCGTGAGGGCCAGGACGAAGGCGAAGAGGGTCTTCTTCTTCATCAGAGCCTTGAGTGAATTGCGCATGTTGGTGTCTCCCTTTGACTTGTACCCGGCGGACGCCAGGTCCGATGGGCACACAATCGGAGACCGCCTGATGAATCAGGGGTACGAGGAAGTAGGGAAACCGTATGAGCGTCGAGTCACCCGTATGGGTGAGTGCAGCGTTGCGGCAGCGGCAGACACGCGTAAATCATCGGTCTTTCACTGCCGAACGTCTCTCCCCACGAGGGGTGGCCGCCTATAGATCGATTCCCGGATACCGCGCGCGGATGTCGTCGATGAAGGCGGCGAGGCGGTCGGCCAGGTCCGGATCGGCGATCTCGAGGACGTTTTCGGCGTTCAGCTCGCCGGAGTGGGAGAGGTTGAAGCTGCCGACGAAGACGATGTCGTCCGCGACCGTGACTTTGGCGTGCATGTAGTCGTGCACGGAGCCGGGGGCGTACGGCGTCGAATGCTTGCCCGTGAAGGGCGCCCGGGTGAGCGCCGTCCGCAGAAGCGGCTCCTTCCAGGAGGCATTTCCGTTCATCTGCCACTGGTGGAGCACCTCGTGGATCTGCGTCCGGTCGACGACGCCGGCCAGATCGACCTTTCCGTCGGTGGCCACCTGGGCGAGGGTGCCGAGGATCGGCCCGGAGCTGATCACCGGGGACGCGATGCGGATCCGGCGGGTGGCCGTGCCGATCGCCTTCGCGATCCGGTGGGCGAGCTTGTCGCCGCGGCCGGGGCAAAACCAGGCCCGGACGGACTTTCCGTCCACGAGCAGCGGGCGCGGTGTCGACCTTGCCGCTCTGCTGAACGTCCCGCCGCGTCCAGAGCTGCTCGAAGTCCTCGAGGTAGCGGGCCGCGAGCTCGGGCGAGTCGACCGTGACGATCAGGTTCTCCTCGCGGGTCCACGAGTCGGCCGTCCAGTTCGTCGAGCCGGTCCAGAGCGCTTCGCCGTCTCGGATCACGTATTTGTGGTGCATCAGGTCGGGGACGCCCGGAATCGCGGCGGTCGGGAAGGGGAGCGACTCGACGAGCTCCGGGTTCGTCTGCGGCGGCGACGGCACCGGCATGTCGTCGGGATGGTCGAGGTTGTAGGCGAGCCGGACGCTCGACGCCGCGCGCGGACGTGCCTTTCAGCGCATCGCCGACGATCGCCGCGAGCGGATCGGGCAGCCGGATGTCGTAGATCGCGATCTCGAGCGTCTGCTGCGCCGCCGAGATGAAGTCGGCGAGTGCGTGTGCGGTCTCTTCCGCCGGCTGGCCGCCGTCGGTGAGCGTCCGGAGCTCTATCGGGCGGCCTTCGCGCGCTGCTCGGCCTTGTAGGCGCGCTTCGCCGCCTGGTAGTCGACGAGCGCCTGCGGGGAGTCGACGTCGCCGAGCGTGTGGTGCTTGGGCGCGATCTCCTGCGCCGCGGCGACGCCGAAGCGCTTCGCGAGCACCGCCGACACAGCTCTCACCTTCATGTCGCCGAAGCCGGGGAGCGCCGCGAGCCGCTCGCGCAGGTCGGCGCCGTCGCGCGCTTCGGTCCAGATCCGCGCGGCATCGCCGTCGTACTCCTCGACGACGTAGCGCGGCGAGATCCTGCACGCGGCGGGCCATCGAGCCGGGGAAGCGGTGCACGGCAGGCTTCTCCTTGAAAACAGGCTCGAGATCCATGCCGTGCGAGCGTCTTCGGGTCGAGCGTGCCGACGCGCTGCTTGATCCGGAGCGGCCCGAGGAAGGCCTGCTGCACCGTGATCTGCTGGTCGAGCGCGAAGCCGACGAGCAAGGCGAACGGATCGGTCGCGATCAGCGCGTTGGCCTCGTCGTTCTCCGTGAAATAGAGGTGGTCGGAGCGGCCATGGGCTCGATCTTAGCCCGGGCGCGCCGGGGTAACCTGCCTCTGTGGACTCCCTGAGTCGTCTTCAGCGAGGCGACGCGGGCCTGGTTCGAGCGCTCGTTCGACGCGCCGACCCCCGCGCAGGAGAAGGGCTGGCCCGTCATCGCGTCGGGCGAGCACACGCTGATCCAGGCGCCGACCGGCTCGGGCAAGACGCTCGCGGCGTTCCTCTATGCGATCGACCGGCTCACCGCTCAGCCCGCCGAGGGCCTCCGGGTTCTGTACGTCTCGCCGCTGAAAGCGCTGAATTACGACATCGAGCGCAACCTGCGCGGACCGCTCGCGGGCCTCCAGTCACCGCTCAGCGTCGCCGTTCGCACCGGCGACACGCCGCAGAAGGAGCGCGCGGCGATGCTGCGCCACCCGCCGGACATTCTCATCACGACGCCCGAGTCGCTCTTCCTGATGCTGACCTCGCAGGCGCGAGATGTCCTGCGCGGCGTCGACACGCTGATCATCGACGAGGTGCACGCGATCGCGGGCACGAAGCGCGGCTCGCATTTCGCGCTTTCGGTCGAACGGCTCGAGCGTCTGGTCGAGAAGCCGTTCCAGCGCATCGGCCTGTCGGCCACGCAGCGCCCGCTCGAGGAGATCGGCCGCTTCGTCTCCGGCGCGCGACCGATCCACCTCGTCGACGCGGGAGTTGCGAAACAGCTCGACCTGCAGGTCGTCATTCCGCTCGAGGACATGCGCGAGCTGTCGGCGACCGGCGCCGAGCCCGGCGTGAACTCGATCTGGCCTTCGATCTATCCCGCGCTGCTCGAGCTCGTGCGCGCGCACCGCTCGACGATCGTCTTCGTGAACAACCGCCGGCTGGCCGAGCGGCTCGCCCTGCGCCTGAACGAGCTCGCCGAGGAGGAAGTGGCGCGAGCGCATCACGGCTCGCTGGCGCGGGAGCAGCGCGTGCTGATCGAGGAAGACCTGAAGGCGGGCCGGATTCCCGTGCCTCGTCGCGACGTCGTCGCTCGAGCTCGGCATCGACATGGGCGCCGTCGACCTCGTCGTGCAGGTCGAGTCGCCGAAGTCGGTTGCGCGCGGCTTGCAGCGCATCGGCCGCGCCGGCCACTCGCTGCACGAGGTCTCGAAGGGCCGCATCTTCCCGAAGTTCCGCGCAGACCTGCTCGAGTGCGCGGTCGTCGCGCAGCGGATGCGGGAAGGCGCGATCGAGGAGACGCAGATCCCGCGCAATCCGCTCGACGTGCTCGCGCAGCAGATCGTCGGCATCTGCGCGGAGGAGGAGATCGAGGTCGCCGACCTGCACCGGCTCGTGCGCGGTGCGTATCCGTTCGCGGATCTCTCGCGCGCGCAGCTCGAGAACGTGCTCGACATGCTCGCGGGCCGGTATCCGTCGGACGAGTTCGCAGAGCTGCGGCCGCGCATCATCTGGGATCGCACGGCCGGCGTCGTCCGCGGCCGCGAGGGAGCGCGGCGGCTCGCGGTGACGAACGCGGGCACGATCCCCGATCGCGGCCTGTTCGGCGTCTTCATCGTCGACGGCGGCGGGCGCGTCGGCGAGCTCGACGAGGAGATGGTGTACGAGGCGCGTGCGGGCCAGGTGATCATGCTCGGCGCGTCGTCGTGGCGGATCGAGGACATCACGCGCGACCGCGTGCTCGTGTCGCCGGCGCCCGGCATCCCCGGGGCGGTTCCGTTCTGGAAGGGCGAAGGCGTCGGCCGTCCGTATGAGCTGGGCGAGGCGATCGGCAAGTTCTCGCGCGAGCTCGTCTCCGTCTCGGAGGACAAGGCGACGAAGCGGCTCATCGAGGACGTCGGCCTCGACGCATTTGCTGCGCGCAACCTGCTGACGTTCCTGCAGGAGCAGATGCGCGCGACCGGCATCGTTCCGTCGGACCGCGCCGTCGTCGTCGAGCGCTTCCGCGACGAGATCGGCGACTGGCGCATCTGCATCCTCACGCCGTTCGGCGCACGCGTCCACGCGCCGTGGGCAATGGCGGTCGGCGCGCGCCTGCGCGACTCGCTCGGGATCGAGGTGCAGTCGATCTGGTCGGACGACGGGATCGCCTTCCACCTGCCCGACGCCGACGCGCCGCCGTCGACCGATCTGCTGCTGCTCACGGCCGAGGAGCTCGACGAGCTCGTGCTCGCGGAGGTGGGGCAGACGGCGCTCTTCGGCGCGCGCTTCCGCGAGAACGCGGCGCGCGCGCTCCTGATCCCGCGCCGCCGTCCCGGCGAGCGCACGCCACTGTGGCAGCAGCGGCTGAAGGCGCAAGGGCTGCTGCAGGTCGCGCGCAAGTACGCGAGCTTCCCGATCGTGCTCGAGACGTACCGCGAGTGCCTGCAGGACGTGTTCGACCTTCCGGCACTGAAGAAGCTGCTGCACGGGCTGCGAACGCGCGAGATCGATCTCGTCGACGTCGAGTCGGCGTCAGCATCGCCGTTCGCGTCGTCGTTGCTATTCGACTACATCGCGACCTACATGTACGAGGACGACACGCCGCCCGCCGAGCGGCGCGCCCAGGCCCTGTCGCTCGACCGCGATCTGTTGCGGGAGCTGCTCGGCCAGGAGGAGCTGCGCGAGCTGATCGACGCCGACGGCGCTCGCCGACGTCGAGGCGTCGCTCCGACCGCGATCCGGGAATCCGGATCATCTGCACGATGCGCTCCGCCTGCGCGGCGACTACCGCGTCGGCGAGTTCGACGAGGCGCACGCGGCGATCCTCGAGGCGGAGCGACGCGCCGTGCGCGTGCGGATCGCGGGTGACGACCGGCTGATCGCGGTGGAAGACGCCGGCCGCTATCGCGACGCGCTCGGCGTCATGCCGCCGTCCGGCCTGCCGGAGGCGTTCCTCGAGGGCGGTCCCGATTCGCTGCGGCAGCTCGTCGTGCGGTACGCGCGCGGGCACGGTCCCTTCACGACCGGCCAGATCAACGAGTGGTTCGGCGTCGACGTCGAGTCGCATCTGCACGAGCTCGAGCGCGACGAGAAGCTCGTGCGCGGCGAGCTGCGACCCGGCGGTGTCGAGCGCGAGTGGTGCGATCCGGACGTGCTGCGCCGCTTGCGTCGCGCGTCTCTTGCTGCGCTTGCGCCGTGAGGTCGAGCCGACGGAGCAGGCGGCGCTCGGCTTGTTCCTGCCGCACTGGCACGGAATCGACCGGCGCGCGACGCTGCGCGAGGCGCTCATCCCGCTGCAGGGGCTCGCGCTGCCCGTCTCGCTGTGGGAGTCGGAGGTGCTGCCGCGCCGCGTGACCGGTTATCGCCCGGAGCAGCTCGACCAGCTGTGCGCGTCGGGCGAGTTGATCTGGGTCGGCGCGGGTCTCGATCGCGTCGCAGTGTTCTTCCGCGAGGACGCGCCGGTGCTCGGTCAGCCGTCTGCCGCTCCCGGGCCGGAGGGTGAGGAGCACGACGCGATCCGCCGCGCGCTCGAGGGTGGTGCACGTTTCTGGGCCGATCTGCTGCAGGAGACCGGGCTCGAGGATGCGGTCGCGCTGCCCGCGCTGTGGGATCTCGTGTGGGCGGGCGAGGTGACGAACGACGCGTGGCAGCCGCTGCGCGCGGAGCGCCGCTACCAGGCGCCGCGCCCCGAGCGCCGCTCGCGCCGGTTCTCGCGCACGCGCGCGTCGCGTCCGACGGCGACGCAGGGTCGCTGGTCGCTGGCCGGCGGGTTGTTCACGGGACAGCCGGACCGGCGCGCGCTCGCAGAGTTGCTGCTCGAGCGGCAGGGCATCGTCACGCGCGACGGCGTGCGCGGCGAAGGCATTCCCGGCGGCTACGGCGCCGTGTACTCGGAGCTGCGTGCGCTCGAGACGCTCGGCACGTGCCGTCGCGGCTACTTCGTCGAAGGACTGGGCGGCGCGCAGTTCGCGCTCGGCGGCGCCGTCGAGCGCCTGCGCGAGCTTCGCCCGCGCGACGGCGACGAGCCGGAGGCGCTCGTGCTCGCAGCCGCCGATCCGGCGCAACCCTACGGCGCCGCGATTCCGTGGCCGAAGCGCGCGAACGGTCGCGCCGCGCGCGTCGCAGGCGCGCACGTCGTCCTGCTCGGCGGCGAAGCGGTGCTCTACGTCGAGCGCGGCGGCCGCACGCTCGTCCCGTTGCGCGATCCGGAAGAGGACTGGCTGCGTATCGCCCTCGCGGCGCTCGTCGGCGCACGTGAAACGCGGCGGCACGAAGCGGCTCGCCGTCGAGCGGTTCGACGGCGAGCCGGTGACCGAGTCGTTCGTGATGCCGCTGCTCGTCGAGGCGGGATTCCTCGCCGGGCCTCGCCGCGCGGTGCTTCGCGCTTGAACTTGCCGGACGGCCGGACAGGCGCGAAGGTGTAGACGTGCAGCTCTGCCCCGCATGTGGCCAGGAGAACACCGAGGTCGCCCGCTTCTGCCTCGCGTGCGGAGCCGGCGCTGGCCGAGGCGCGGCCCGCCGGCCGGGAGGAGCGGCGCCTCGTCAGCGTGATCTTCGTCGACCTCGTCGGCTTCACGTCCCGCGCCGAGAAGCTCGATCCGGAGGACGCGCGCGCCATCCTCATGCCGTACCACGACGCCGTCCGGCGAGAGATCGAGTCGTTCGGCGGCATCGTCGAGAAGTTCATCGGCGACGCGGTGATGGGCGTGTTCGGCGCGCCGACGGCATTCGGGGACGACGCCGAGCGCGCCGTTCGCGCGGCGCTCTCCGTGCGTGACCTCGAGCTCGATCTCGAGCTTCGGATCGCGGTCAACACCGGCGAGGCCCTCGTCTCGCTCAACGCGCGCCCGGCGCTCGGCGAGGCGATGGTGGCGGGCGACGTCGTGAACAGCGCTGCGCGCCTCCAGCAGTGGGCGCCGATGAACGGCGTACTCGTCGGCGACGAGACGTATCGCGCGACGCGCGACGCGATCGAGTACGAGCGCGCGGATGCGATCGTCGCAAAGGGAAAGTCCGAGCCGCTCGACGCGTGGGTCGCAGTCCGCGTGACGCCCATCGACGACGAGGCGTCTCCTGCGAATGCAATCGTCGGTCGTGAGCGTGAGCTCGAGATTCTCGGCGGGATCTGGGAACGCGTCGTCAACGAGCGCAGGCCGCACCTCGTCACGGTCTTCGCTGACGCAGGCGTCGGCAAGAGTCGGGTTGCAGCCGAGTTCCGTCGCATCGTCGAGGACTTCGGAGGCCTCACGGTGAGCGGTCGAGCACTGCCCTACCGCGAGAGCAGCGCGTACGGCGCGTTCGCGAGCCACATCAAGCAGCTCTGCCACGTGTTCGAGAGCGACACGCCGGACGTCGCGCTCGGCAAGCTGCGCGAGACCGTTGCAACGATGCTCGACTCGTCGACCGCGACCGAGATCGCCGACCATCTTGCAATCCTCATCGGGCTCTCCCCGGAGAAGGCCGTCGCCGATCGCGAGACACTGTTCTTCTCGGTGCGCGTCTTCATCGAAGCCGTCGCGCGCGATCGTCAGGTGCTCTTCGTCTTCGAAGACCTCCACTGGGCCGACGCGAGCCTGCTCGATCTCGTCGAGCTGCTCGGTGCACGACTGCGAGACCTGCCGATCCTGATTCTCGTGCTGGCACGGCCCGAGCTCCTGGATACGCGGCCGACGTGGGGCGGCGGACTGCCGGCGTACATGGCACTGCCGCTCGACCCGCTTCAGCGATTCCGACGCGCAAGAACTCGCGTCACAGCGACTCGGTTCGCTCGCCGGTGACGAGCGCGCGGCGGGTCTCGCGCAGACCGGTGCAGGCAATCCGCTGTTCATCGAACAGCTCGCGGCGGCGCTGACGGAAGCGCCCGACAAGCGGAGCGATGCGCTGCCGACGACGATCAAGGGCATCCTCGCTGCACGGCTCGACGCGCTTCCCTACGACGAGCGCTCGCTTCTACTCGAAGCCGCGGCAGCCGGCAAGGTGTTCTGGCGGGGCGCGCTGACCGACAACGAGCATCTCTCCGGACTCCTCGGCGCGCTCGAGGGCCGGGATCTGATCCGCCGAGAGACGGTGTCCGCGATCGAGGGCGAGCAGCAGTTCACGTTCACCCATGTGCTGATCCGGGACGTCGCGTACGACCTGTCTGCCGCGAGCTCGCCGGCGCGAACGGCATGCCGAGGTGGCGCGGTTCCTCGAAGCCGCGACCTGCCGAGATCGGTGAAGCGGGAGCGGCGCTCGCGCGACACTGGCGCGACGCGGGTGACTCGCAGCGTGCGTTCGAGTATTTCCTCTCCGCCGCCGGGGAGGCCGAGCAGGGCTGGGCGAAGGAGCATGCGGTGACGCTCTACCGCGAGGCGCTCGCGCTCGTTCCGGACGACGCCGAGCGGCGCGGCCGAGTGGTGCGGCGGCTGGCCGTCGCGGAGCAGGCGGTCTACCACGTTCCGGACGCGCGACTGCTCGGGCTCGGCCGGGAGGACTTAGCCGGGGAAGTCGGCCGGCGTGACGTCGCCGGCGATCTCGGCCAGCTCGTCGACGGTGTGCTGGCCGAGCGCGGCCGCGTGCGCGAGCACCGTCTCTTCGTCCGGTGCCTTGTAGACGCAGAAGGTGCGCACCTTGCCGGCGTCGTCGACGACGACGTGGCTGTGCTCCCATGTGATCTCGGGAAACTCCTCCTCGGTGAGCAACCGGGAGCGCACCGACCGTCGGCATCTGTCCTCGACCTGAAGCTTCACGACCAGGTACTGGGCATCTGGATCCTCGCCGACCTCGAAAGCTTCTCGACGATCCGGCGGGATCATCTGGGCTATCTCGTAGGGTGATCGCTACGCCGTCGACGCGTGGGACGGTTTCCGTCCGAACCGTCAGCCGCTATGACGGGAATGAGCTTGTAGCCGAGCCCGCGCACGGTCACGAGCCGCTGCGGCACCGACGGATCCCGTTCGATCTTGCGCCGCAGGTTGGAGATGTGCACCTCGCAGGCGTGCTCGTCGCCGACGTGCTCGCTCGCCCACAGATGCTGCATCAGCTCCTTGCGGGAGACGACCGCCTCGGGCTGCTCGGCCAGCAGGGCCAGCACCTTGAACTCCGACAGCGTCAGATGCACCCGCGCGCCGTCGACGAGCACTTCGTGGCGCCCGAGGTCGATCTGCAAGCCGCCGAGGCGGCGCACGGTCGAGCCGCCGTTCGCCCGGTCGAGCTCGCGCCGGCGCAGGATCGCGCGCACGCGGCTCAGCAGCTCCGCCGCGGAGAACGGCTTCGTCACGTAGTCGTCCGCGCCGAGCTCGAGCCCGAGCACGCGGTCGGCCTCTGCGTCGCGCGCGGTCAGCATCAGAATCGGCACGTCGCTCTCCGCGCGCAGCTCGCGGCAGATCTCGGTGCCCGACATGCCGGGCAGCATCACGTCGAGGATGACGATGTCGTAGCGCCGGTCGCGCGCAGCCGCCAGCGCAGCGACTGCCCTCGCTCTCCTCGTGGACGTCGAAGCCCTCGCGCCGCAGCATGAACGAGACGACGTCGAGGACGCCCGGATCGTCGTCGACGACGAGGATCGAGCTCATGCGACCGCGTCCTCGCGCACCCGCGCCTGCTCGAGCACGATGCGGAAGCGCGTGCCCTGGCCCGGCGCGGAGTCGAGCTCGATGTGCCCGCCGAGGCTGCGCACCGTCTGGCGCACGATCGCGAGCCCGAGCCCGAAGCCCTCGGCGTCGCGGCCCTGGCCGCGATAGAACCGGTCGAACACGTGCTGTTGCGTCTCCGCGTTCATGCCCGACCCCGGTGTCCTCGACCTCGATCGTCACGGTGTCGCCCTCAGCGTATGCGCGCAGGACGATCCTGCCGCTCGGCGTGTGCTTCACCGCGTTGCCCGTGAGGTTCCGCAGCGCCTGCTCGAGCAGGTCGCGGTTGACGTTCGCGACGAGATCGGGCGGGCACTCGATCGAGACGGGCACACCCTCGGTCGCGTGCGTCCCGTCGGCCACCTCCTGCGAGGAGCGCGGCAAGCGAGACCGCCTCGAGCCGCGGCCGCTCCTGCCCCGCATGCGCGCGCGCGAGCGTGAGCAGTGCGCGCGCGAGCCGCGCGAGCCGCTCGGCCTCGCGTTCGATGTGCGTGAGAAAGCGGTCGCGCTCGGCCGGGTTGTTCTTCGCGCCCGCCTGCAGCACCTCGACCGCGCCGATGATCGTCGTCAGCGGCGTTCGAAGCTCGTGCGCCGCGTTCGAGACGAACTCGCGCTCCGCAAGCTCGCGCCGCTCCTGCTCGGTCAGGTCGTCGAGCACGATCATCACGGTGTCGCCCTCGGGCTGCGCCGGGATCCCGACGAGCGCGAGCGCGCGCTCCTCGTCGGGCCGCACGTGCGCCTGCGCGAGCGCCGACCCGGCGTCGAAGAGGCTCGCGGCGAATTCGCGCAAGGAGAAGGTCGACCACGGCTCGGGCAACTGGATCGCCCTCGGCGAGCCGCGTCCCGAGCACCCGTCGCGCCTCGGTATTCGCGAACTGCACGACGAGGTCGTCGTCGACCGTGACGACGCCCTCGTGCAGCCGCTCGAGCAGCATGCGGAGCCGGTCGCGCTCGCCCTCGATGTGGCGGAACGAGCGTCGAAGCTGCCGTCGCATGCGGTCGAAGCTCTGCGCGAGCGCGCCGAACTCGTCGCGCAACTTGTAGCGCACCGTTCGCTCGAAGTCGCCGGCGGCGATCGCCTCCGCAGCGGACGTCAGCCGGCGCAGGCGCAACGCGATCAGCTGCGCGAGCAGCAGTCCGACCAGGACGCCGATCAGCCCGGCGATGACGCCGGCCTTCAGCGCCTGATCGTTCAGGATCCCGACCGCCGCCGCGACGTCGGGACGCCGGCTCACCGCGACGACCGCAAAGCCGGCCGGCGTCCGCAACGGCGCGCCCACGACGACGATGCCGCCGTTCGGCGTCATGAACGCGCGCCGCTGACCGGAGCTCGCTGCGCTCAGCGCAGCCGCCTGCTCGGCAGGCGCAGGGGCGAACTGCGTGCGCGCGGGCGCCTTCGCGAGCAGGTGCCCGTCGCTGCTGTACACGTAGAGGTCGAGATCGAAATGCTGCGCGATCGTCGGCAGCCGCCGCCCAAGCGCTCCCGCGCGATCGGCTGTGACGACGTCACCCGCCGCGAGCGTCGCGCTCTGCACGGCAAGCTGCTCGGCGTGCACGCGGAACGCATTCTCGGAACGCGACGAGAACTGCGAGACGACGATCGCGGTCGAGACGGCGGCCACGACGGCGAACGCGGCTCCGAGCCACCAGCGGACGCCGATGAAGCGCCAGGTCATGCCTACAGGCTACGCCCGCTATGCAGCGAGAACGCGAACCGTCTCGACGGCGCCGCGAAGCTCCGGCCCCGCGTACAGGGCGCCGAGGCGCTTGGCGACCGACTGCGACGAGCCCGCGCCGCCGAGAACGAGCGAAACGCCCTCGGGCAGAGACGTCTTCGCCAGAGCCTGCTCGAGCGCCTTCGCGTGCTCGCGCATGGCGAGGCTGAGCCCGACGATCCGGGCCGACAAGCGCCGCGCGAGCGCGACGGCATCCTCGAACGGCGTGTCCGCGCCGAGGTAGACGACCTTCCAGCCGTCGCGGCGCAGCGCGATCGCCGCCATCATCAGCCCGAGCTCGTGCCGCTCGCCCGGCGCGCACGCGAGCACTGCGACGCCCCGAACGCCGCCGCCCGAGTCGCCGAGCAAGTGCCCGAGCCGCGAGCGAACGGCTTCACTCACGAGATGCTCTTCCGCGACGCTGATCTCGCCGGCGGCCCAGCGCTCGCCGACCGTGCGGAGCAGCGGACGGATGACCGCCGTCGAGCGTCTCGTCGACACCGAGCAATGCGAAGGACTGATCGAGGCGCAAGCCGATCTCCGACGTCTCACCGCGCTCGAGCGAGTCGAGGATCGCCTTCAGGTGATCGCGCGCCGACCGCGCGGGCTCGACGCCGATCGTTCCGAGGAGCGACGCCGCCTCGCCGATCCGATAACCCTCGTCGAGCCGCTCGCGCAGCCACTGCGACGCGCGCGACGTCACGCTCCGAATAGCGGCGCTGGCCACCCGCAGTCCGATCGGGCTGCAGGATGTGGTAGCGCTGCTCCCACTTGCGCAAGGTGTCGGGCGGGACGCCCGTGCGCTGCGCGAGCGCCGCGATGTTGAGGCCGGCGGACATCTGTTCTCGGGAGAATGCCCTACTACTCTGGCGTTATGCCTGAGGGAGACGCCATCCATCGTGCCGCGATGCGCCTGCAGGTGCTCGCCGGACAGCGTGTGGAGGTGGAAACGCCGCATCCGCGCGCCGCGATCAAGGGCCTGGCAGAGCGGCTCGACGGCCGCCTGCTCGAGTCGGTCGAGGCCGTCGGCAAGAACGTGCTGCTCCGCTTCGAGGGCGGGCTTGTGCTGCGCAGCCACTTGCGGATGACCGGGCGCTGGCGCGTCGAGCGCGCGCGGCGCGAGTCGCAGCGGCCGGCCGTGGCTGATCCTGCGCGGCGACGAGCACGAGGCCGTCCTCTGGAACGGGCCGGTGCTCGAGCTCGCGCGCGACGCCCGCCGGATCGCGCAGCTCGGGCCGGACATCCTCACCCGGCCGCCTGATTTCGACGCGATGCTCGAGCGGCTGCGCGCGGAGCCGCAGACGCGTGCGGTCGGCGACGCGGTCCTCGACCAGCGGCTCGTCGCGGGCATCGGGAACATGTGGAAGGCGGAAGCGCTCTGGCAGTCGCGCGTCTCGCCGTGGCGAGCGCTCGCCGACGTCTCCGACGAGGAGCTGCGCGACACGCTCGCCGCGGCGCACCGCCTGATGCACGGGCGGCTCGAGGGGGCGCGCCCGCTGCACCGCGTCTATCGCCGGGTCGGACGCGCCTGCCCGCGCTGCGGGGCGACGATTCGCTCGTTTCCGCAGGGCGAGAACGCACGGATGGCGTACTGGTGCCCGGGTGCCAAAAAGGAGGGAGGCAGCCGAAGGCGTAGTGGGGAGCTGATGCGCTCTCCTTTGCTCCATGACACGCTGCGCCGGTTCTGCCTCGGCGCGTTCGCGTCCTTCCACGGCGCCGACCTCCCGTTCGCGTTCGAGGAGCACGGGACGTACGGGCGCCCGACGCTCTACGAATACCGCCCGCTCGTGCGCGGCTTCATCGAGGCGCACGCCGACCGTCTCTTCGAGCGAGACGACGTGCGCGAGGCGGTCGCCGACCTGCAGCGCGAGCCCGCAGCGCGAATCTTCGCGCGCGCGCACGAGGGCAACACGCCCGACGAGACGCGCGCGCTCTACCGCAGCGTCCTCGTGCCGCTCCTCGTCCGCACCGCGGAAGGCTGCGGCGGCTTCGACTGGGACGACAGCGCGTTCAACCGCGCGTACGAGGAGCTCGAGGACTCGCTCTATCGCGAAGGACACGCCTACGGCGCGGTCGCGCCGCTGATCGGCATCTCCTGCGGCTCGCAGATCGAGCTCGGCGACGGCATCCGCGTTCGCGTCGCCGCGACCGGCGAGCTGTCGGCGATGTGGCCGGAAGCGGCGGGCTTGCTGCCGCGGCACTTCGGCCGGGAGCCGGACCGCATGTGCGTGCTCGAGCTCGAGCGCTCGGTCGCCGAGGAGGCGCCGGACGCGCCCGGCGAGCTCGCCGACGCCGTGACCGCGCTTCGCCTCGCGACTGCTGCTCCGGTCGCCGCCGGGCCGGTGCTCTTCGAGCGGCTCGACTGGCGCCCGTACGGCGTCCGCCCGGTGCTGCAGATCGCTGCGACCGCGCCGCCCGGGCGAGCCGACGCGGCTCGACCCGTTCCGCGCCTCCGTCGCGCAGAAGCTGCGGCCGTTGCTCGCGCTCGCCGACGAGGACGCGAAGCTCGGCGACGCGCTCGACCGCTGGGAGCTCGCGCTCTTCCAGGACGATCCGTTCCGCAGCGAGCAGCTTCGTCACGCGCTGGACTCGGCGCTCGGTAACGGCGAGGGAGCCTGGGCCGCGGGCATGCGCGCCGCCGCGCTGCTCGGCGAGACCGCGCAGGAGCGCGCGCAGCTCGTCGATGCGGTGCGCGAGCCGACCACGGATCTCGTCCGCCGCTTGCTCGTCGCGATGCTGCTGCACGGGAACCGGCGCGCACTGCTGCGCGAGCTCGACGCGACGCTGCTCGGCACCGAACGCTGTTGCACAGCTGCGCGCGAGCTGACACACACTCCGCGCTAGCGTCGCTTCGCATGGAAGAGGCACGCGCAGTGCTCGCGAGACTCGAGCGGATCGAAGCGCTCGACCGTGCGCACGCCGAGCCGGGCGTGCTGCTCGACGAGCTGCGCGAGCTCGTGCGCGAGGTCGAGATCTGGGCGAAGCGCGAGCGCGATCCGCGCGCGGAGGCTGCGGCACAGCTCCTGGCCGAGCATGCGATAGTCAGCGTGTGACGCTCGTTCACTGGGACGACGTCGAAGGGTGCGACGTTCCCGAGCGACGTGCGCCCGATCGGCGGACACTGGCAACGGCTCGCTGACGCGGCGGGCAGCGTGCGGATCGGCGCGCACCGCGTGCAAGTCAAGGCGGGCGAGATGATCACGCCGCCGCACAAGCACTCGGCCGAGGAGGAGATCTTCCACGTGCTGAGCGGCTCCGGCGACGCTGTGGCAGGACGGCTCGACCTGCACCGTCGCCGCCGGCGACACGATCGTCTTCAAGGCCGGCGGGCCGGCGCACACGCTCATCGCCGGCGACGGCGGGCTCGACGTGCTCGTCTTCGGTGCAGCGTCTGACGCCGGAGGTCAGCATCCTCCCGCGCACGCACAACGCCTGGATCGCCGACTGGGTCGCAGCTGCCGGAGGCGCATGCCTGGGGCGCAGAGGCGGCGCTCGGCATCCCCGAAGGCGACCCCGGGCGAGCGGCCGGAGAACGTGATTGCGCTCGATGACGTCGAGGGCGACTACGGCGGCATGGCGAAGCGACTCGGCGCCGCCGGCGGCGCAAAGCTCAGCGGGCTCAACCGCATCGAGCTTCCGCCGAACGAGGAAGGCGCCCCGCCGCACTGCCACTCCGCGGACGAAGAGGTCTTCGTCGTGCTCGACGGCGAGGGCACGCTCGAGCTGTGGGGGCCGCCGAAACCGGGCGAGCCGCCGGCGACCGAGCCGCAGGAAACGGCACGCGGTGAGGCGCGGCCACGTCGTCTCGCGGCCGGCCGGCACCCGCATCGTCCCACTGCCTGCGCGCAGGCGACGCAGGGGCTCACGTACCTCGCCTACGGAACGAAAGACCCAAATGATGTCTGCTACTACCCGCGTTCCAACAAGATCTTCTGGCGTGGACTCGGCCTGATCGCTCGTCTCGAGCCCCTCGACTACTTCGACGGCGAGCCGTCCTGATCGGGGCTAGGGTGGACGAGAGTTCCCCTGAACGAAGGAAGCGCCGCCTAATCTCGAACACCTCGATAGCCGATAGCACCGTTAGATCTACTGTGCGCGTGCTACTCCGCAATAAGAAGGTGCAGATCCTCTTGAACGGGGGTCTCGGCCTCGGTCTTCTCGCAGTTTCCTACTTCAGCGTGAAGCACTTCGTCAAGGGCGGATGGCCGCTGCACCACGCGGATCCGATTCTCGTCGTAGCCGCGGCGGTGCTCTTTCTCATCGCGTACGCGTTCAAGGCGTGGGGCTGGCAGCGCCTCTTCGCGCCGAACGACCGGCCGACCGCGGGCGCGCTTGCGTTTGCAGGCGGTGCGGCGTGTGTCGGCGGCGTCGCGATGCCGGGCCGCGTCGACGATGCGATCCGCATCGCCTGCGTGAAGCGCTTTCCGGGAACGCGCGCCGGGCTCGGCACGATCGGACTGAGCCTCATCATTCTCGGCATGCTCGACAACGCCGCGCTCGCGCCGCTCGCGTCGATCGCGATGACCGACGCCCGCTCCTGGACGGTGCGCGCCGGCTTCCTGATCGTCATGGTCGCCGGAGTGCTCGCCGCCATCGTCGTCTCGATGGTGCCGAAGTTCGCCGGCATGCGACGCGTCATGAAGTACCGCATCGGACGCTGGCTCTCGGAGCACACGCAATGCCGCAAGGAGTCGCTCGCGGCGCTCTTCCTGATCTCGGTTTCCTGGGCGCTGCGCGGCACCGCAGTCTTCTTGCTGCTCGAACGCGCTTGCGCTCAGAGGCTCGTTCCCGCTCGCGCTCGGCTTCCTCTGCGCATCGGCCGC
Source organism: uncultured Actinomycetes bacterium (assembly GCA_963707525.1). Taxonomy (GTDB): domain Bacteria; phylum Actinomycetota; class Thermoleophilia; order Gaiellales; family Gaiellaceae; genus Palsa-739. Next base: position 221,225 of record CAVPQJ010000006.1, read on the forward strand.
GTCTGCGGCGGTGCCGATCGGCCCCGCCGGCGCTGCGATGCAGGCCGGTGCCGGCGCGACGTTGCTCTCGCTTTCCGGCGTGCCGAAGGCCGAGGCGCTCGCCTTCGCGGTCGCGGCTCAGGCTCTCGTCGTCGTGACCGGTGCCGCCGTGATCTTGCTCGTCGCGGCCTGGCAGGTCGGCATTCGCATCAGGCCGCGCCTTGCGGCTGCGTTCTAACGAAGTCGCGTCCGCGCACGAGCGCGAGCCCGGCGGCTGCACCGACGAACGCGACGATCGCTGCGACGAGCAGGATCGTGTTCATGCGCTGACACGAACGCGGCTCGGTCCGTGCCGTGGATCTGGTGCTGGAAGATCGCGCCGAGGCCCGCGATCCCGGTTGCGATTCCGACCTGACGGAACGTGTTGTTGATGCCCGACGCCATCCCGGCCCGGCGCGGTTCGACGACGCCGACGGCGGTGGAGGCGAGCGGCGCGTTCACGAGGCCGACGCCGATGCCGCCGACGATGAAGCCCGGCCAGCAGATGCGTCCAGCCCGACGACGGCGTGAGCCCGTGCATCAGCAGGAGCGCGACGCCGACGAGCGACATGCCGACGCCGAAGAGGATGCGCACGGGAATGCGCGTCGACAACCGTCCCGCGATCGGCGCAACGACGAACGAGATGCAACGAGAGCGGCAGGAAGCGAAGCCCCGCCTGGATCGGCGAGTAGTGCAGCTGCCCCTGGATGTAGAGCGTCAGGAAGAGGAACATCGCGAACATCGAGGATGAGATCGTGAACGCGACGATCTGCGCGCCGGTGAACGACGGCTTGCGGAAGAGCGCGAAGTCGAACATCGGCGACGTCTGCCGAAGCTCGGCGGCGGCGAAGCCGAAGAGCAGGACGACGGCGGCGACGAGGAAGCCGAGCGTCTTGCCGCTGCCCCAGCCCCAGGTCTCCCCGCGCAGCAGCGCGAGCACGAGCGAGAAGAGGCCGCCGGTGAGGAACGCGAAGCCGAGCCAGTCGAAGCCGCCGTGCGCCTCGTCGCGCGACTCGTGCAGGTACGCCCACGCACCGGCGACGCACGCCGCGCCGATCGGCAGGTTGACGAAGAAGATCCAGCGCCAGCCGGCCCACTCGGTGAGCGCGCCGCCGACGAGCGGCCCGATCGCGACCGCGGCGCCGATCGTCGCGCCCCAGATCCCGAAGGCGGTCCCGCGCTCGCGGCCGTGGAACTCCTGGGTCAGGATGGCGAGCGAGACCGCGAACATGATCGCGCCGCCGACGCCCTGGAGGCCGCGGGCGAGGTTGAGGAAGAGCGGCGAGGTGGCCAAGCCGCAGAGGAGGGAGGCCACGGTGAAGAGGCCGACCCCGGAGATGAAGACGCGCTTGCGGCCGAGCAGGTCGCCGAGCGATCCCGCGGTCAGGGTGCAGCTGGCGAGCATGAGGGCGTACGCGTCGACCACCCACTCGAGGTCGGTCAGGGAGGTGTGCAGGTCGCGCTGGATGCTCGGCAGGGCGACATTGACGACCGTGATGTCGAGGAGGAGCATGAAGATCGCCACGCAGACGATGATGAGTGCCCGCCACTTCCGCTCCATTGCCAGGAAACTACTGGAGAAGGACTCTGCTACGTTGATCCGAAAGGTGAGCGACTATGGCGCTCACGCGGCTGCTCCCGCGCCCGAACTCGCGGGCGCGTCCAGATAGGGGACCAACACTGGCTCGGGTCATCGCTTTCGCGAATCAAAAAGGTGGGGTCGCCAAGACGACGACCACGCTGAACCTCGGCGTCGCACTGGCCGAGAAGGGGCATGAAGGTCCTCGCGATCGACCTGGACCCGCAGGGGAACCTGACGATGTCGCAGGGCTGGAACCCGGACGAGATCGACCGCTCGATGTTCGACGTGCTCGTCCACAAGCTGCCGATCTCGGAGATCGTCCGGAAGGGCGAGATCGACGTCGCCGTCTCGTCGATCGACCTGGCCGGCGCCGAGCTCGCGCTCTCCTCGATGATCGGCCGCGAGCGCGCGCTCGAGAAGGCGCTGCTCCCGGTGCGCGACGTCTACGACTGGATCATGATCGACACGCCGCCGTCGCTCGGCCTGCTGACGATCAACGCCTTCGTCGCGGCCACCGGCGTGATCGTGCCGGTGCAGTGCGAGTACCTTTCTCTGCGTGGGCTCGTCCAGCTCGAGAACACGCTGACGATGATCCGCGAGAACCTCAATCCGCAGGTCGAGATCCAGGGGATCCTGCCGACGATGTTCGACAAGCGCCTTTTGCATTCCCGTGAGGCAGTCGAGATCCTGAAGGAGAACTTCGGCGATCTCGTGCTGAACACGAAGATCCGCAAGACGGTTCGCTATGCGGAGGCGCCCGTGAAGGGCATGTCGGTGTTGAGGTACGACCCGAACGGAGAGGCCGCGGGCATGTACCGCGATCTCGCGAAGGAGGTGCTCAATGGCTCGTCGTCGCGCCAGCATGCGTGAAGGCCCGCTCGCGGAGCTCTTCCGCGCGACGGAGGCAGCACAGCGCCAGGCCGAGGGTGAGCCTGAGCAGCCGCCTGCCGCCGCCGAGGCCGGCGCCGCTGCGCCCGCGCCCGAGCCGGACGAGCGCACCGTCGATCACGTTCCGAGCTGGGAAGAGTCCGCGCGCAGCGAGACGCCGGCGCCGCCCGCGCCGCCGACGCCCGCGGCCCGACCCGTCGCCGTTGCCCCCGACGCCGGACCCGGTGCCGCCGCGCCCGATGCCCGTTCCGGATCCCGCGCCGCCGCAGATCCGCGCGGTGCCCCGAGCCGATGGCGCTGCCGGAGCAGCCCGCGCGCCTGCACCGCGCTCCGGTGCGCGACGCCGGCGCGTATCTCGCGGTGATCAAGGTCGTCGGCGTCGGCGGTGCCGGCTTGAACGCCGTCAACCGGATGATCGACGCGGGCATCAACCAGGTCGAGTTCATCGCGGTGAACACGGACATCCAGGCGCTGCACATGAGCGACGCGCCGGTGAAGATCCACATCGGCCGCGAGCTCACGAAGGGTCTCGGCTCCGGTGCTGACCCGGACGTCGGCCGCCGCGCTGCCGACGAGGGCTACGACCAGCTGAAGCATGCGATGCGCGGCGCGGACATGGTGTTCGTCGCTGCCGGCGAGGGCGGCGGTACCGGTACGGGTGCTGCGCCGATCGTCGCGAAGATCGCGCGCGAGCTCGGCGCGCTGACGGTCGGGATCGTGACGACGCCGTTCAAGTTCGAGGGAACGAAGCGGCGCGGCTCGGCAGACATCGGCGTGCAGATGCTGCGCGAGGCCTGCGACACGACGATCGTCATCCCGAACGACCGGTTGCTCGAGGTGCTCGATCGCTCGACGTCGATGCTCGACGCGTTCAAGGTCGCCGACGACGTGCTCCGCCAGGGCGTGCAGGGGATCTGCGACCTGATCACGATGCCCGGGCTGATCAACCTCGACTTCGCCGACGTGCGCACGATCATGCAGAACTCGGGCACGGCGCTGATGGGCATCGGCTTCGCCTCGAGCGGCGAGAACCGCGCGAAGGAAGCCGCGGAGCGTGCGCTGCGCTCGCCGCTGATCGACGAGGAGATCACCGGCGCGTCGGGGATCCTGCTGTCGATCGCCGGCGGCGAGGACATGACGCTGATCGAGGTGAACGAAGCCGCGGAGGCGATCCGCTCCGCCGCGACCGAGGACACGAACATCATCTTCGGCGCCACCGTCGACGATCGGCTGACGGGCCAGGTCTGGGTCACGGTCGTCGCCACCGGCATCGGCCGGGGCGCGCGAGTCCGCCGCCCGCCGTACGAAGCGCCCGTCCCGACGCGGAGCCCGAGCACGGGTTCCGGCGAAGACGTGGACGTTCCGTCCTTCCTGCGCTAGCTGCGCTTTTTACAGCAACCAGGTTGCCGTGCAACCTGGTTGCAGCCGTTCGAGAAGTCGTACGATCCCGACGTGGACACGTACCTGGCCATTGCCAGTCGCCGTGAAGTCCGCGAGTACACCGACGCCGCGATCCCGGACGAGATCGTCCATCGCATCCTCGACGCCGGCCGCCTCGCAGGCTCGTCGCGCAACTCGCAAAAGTGGGAGTTCGTCGTCGTCAGCGACAAGAAAGCACTCTCCGCTTGCGTCTACGCACCCGCGCAATGTCCTCGGCGCGACGCTCGTCGTCGCGATCGCAGGCTCAGCGTTCCCGTTCGACAAGGGCCGAGCGGCGCAGAACATGATGCTCGCGGCGTGGAACGACGGCGTGGGCTCGTGTCCGAACGGGATCAGCGACGCCGAAGGCGCCGAGCGCATCGTCGGTGCGCCGGTCGGAATCGTGCTGACGTTCGGCTATCCGAAACAACCGCGCGACCCGAATTCGCGCAGCGCGGAAGAGTGGTCGGCGAACGCGAAGCGCAAGCCGTTCGACGAAGTCGTTCGCTTCGTCTAGGGCAGCTTGCACGTCGGCTGCTGCCCGACGATCTCGTCGAGCGCGCGCGAGGCATTGACGCGGAACGTCAACCGCACGAAGTGCGGATGCCGCGTCGTCAGCCGGATCATCTTGTCCTTGCCCTGACTGAGACAGCCGAGCGAGGCATGCCAGTACGGCGACCAGCGCACGGCGATCCGGTACGTCCCGCCGCGATGCACGACAAGACCGATCCGCGACTGCGTCATCGACGTGATGAACGGCGATCTCGGCCCGGTGATGATCGAACGCGCATGCGGCACCTTGAAGATCGACAGCTCGCGCGTGTGGAACACCCGCTGCAGTCCGAGCCGCCCGCTGCGTACGAGGACGGCTTCGGCCCGCGAGCTGTAGTCGGGCGTCGCGTGCGACAGCACGATGTACTCGACGCCGAGCCCGTGCAGCCAGTTGAGATACGACTTCGCCCCGAGATGGTCGTAGAGCACCTCGTTCTGCGGGAAGTCGTCCTGCCGGTACCAGCCGCGCGCGAGCGGAATGCGCGCGTCCGCGAGGTAGACCGCCGCCGAGTGCGTCGTCGTGTCGACCGCCTCGACGCGATACGACGGCTTGAGGTTCGCCTCCAGGTACGAGATCGCCGACGACCACGTCTTCGCCTGCGTCGTCGCATCGCCGACGTTCCGGAAGAGGCTGTACGCGAGCGGCGACACGTTCCACGCGACCGCGAGCGCGAGGATGCTCACGCAGGCCCACCGAGGCTGCCAGCGCCGGAGCGCGAAGACGAGCACCATGAGCGGAATCGACGCATAGCGAAGCCGGGCGATGTTCTCGCCGATCGCGCTCGGCACGAGGTACATCGCGACGATCGCCGCGAGGTAGATCGCGAAGAAGAAACGCAGCACGCTGGCGCTCGCGACGCGCCAGGTCAGCACCAGGGACGACGCGCAGAACGCGACGCCGCCCGCGAGCTCGAGGCCCGAGAACGGGAACCTGCCGCCGCCCGGGAAGATCCGCCACAGCGCGACCTCGACGAGCGCCACCGCGACGACGCCGGCGATCGGCACCCAGTTCCGCCACAGCGTCTCGCGTCGAGCGATGGCCACGCCGCCGAGCACGAACACGAGCAAGAGGAACGAGAGCGGGCTGGCTGCGAGCGTCAGCGCAGCGAGGGCGGCGAAGCGCCATCTCTTCCCGGCCTGCAGCGCCCAGATCGCGAGCAGCGCGAGCGACATCCCGAGCGCGAACGGGAACGCCGCCGACAACACGATTCCGGCCCAGACGACCGCGAACGTCCTGCTCGACCAGCGCGTCTCCGCTCCCCATTCGCGCCAGAGGACGACGGCGAACGCGAGCGCGGCCAATGCAATCGTCGCGACGGCAAGCAGCCGAATGCCGAGCAGCCCCGCGAGCGGGTAGTAGAGAAGGCTGTAGGTGACGAAGCTGTAGCGGCCCGCGTACCAGAAGTTGTTCCAGAGCGTGAAGCCGTGCTCGAGGAACACCGTGCGCTGATACGCGTGTGCGGCGAAGTCGGTGCCGGGCGGGCCGAGCCATGCGAGCGCCGCGGCGACTGACGCAGCTGCAGCTGCCGACAGGAGCGCCTCGCGGACGAGCGGGTGACGCAGGCTCACGGTTCCTGCGGAAGCGCGGCTGCGACCGGCGGCGCGAAGCGGCGCAGCACGGGCAACGTGAGCGCGCGATGACAGATCCCGCCTTCGATCGCGAGAACGGCTGCGAGGCCACCGATCATCACCGGGCCGGGCGAGTCGTTCACGAGAAGCGAGGCCGCAAGTCCTCCGAGCAGTGCAGTAGCGACGGCGCGGTCGGTCCGCGATCCACCGCGGCGCGCGACGGCGATGCAGACGATCACGGCCGCGAGACCGGGGATCAGCAGCCACCACTGCTCGACCATGCGCGCGTACGCGAGCGGCACGCGATTCGCGGCGACGTTCATGATCCCGTTCACGCCGCCGTGCAGCGCGCCGCGCAAGTGGTCGGGCCCGCTCACCGACGCGTCGATGTTGACGAGGCTGAACACGATGAACGCGGCCGCGGCGAGCGCCGGCACGATGTACCGCCGCGGCGCGCCGAGCAGCTCCACCGCGAGCACGGCGAATGCGACGCCGACGACGATCGCGCCGCCGCCGTCCGCGCCGAGCGCGTTCTCGGCAATCGTCGCGAGCGCGAGCCCGCCGATCGCGACAAATGCGAGCGGGCCGAACCGCTTCGCAAGCAGCGCCGCGCCGAGCAGCGCGGGATAGAGCAGCCACGTCTCGAGCAGGTTCGAGACACCGAAGAAGCGGCTCGTCAGCTCAGGCCCGATCGGCGCGAGCGACAACGTCGATGGTCGCACGATCATCGAGACAGCGTACGCAGCGAGCAAGACAACGAGCGCAACGCCGAGCTGGACCTTTCGTCGGAAGAACGTCGGCCCGAACAAGCCGCCCGCGATCGTGCAGAGGCCGAGCAGCGTCACGCGCGGCGCCGCGTCGCCGGTCGGGAACCAGCCCATCACGAGGTTCACGGCGATCGCGGATCCGAACGCCGTCGGCGTGCCGCGCGGGAAGAGCAGCGCGAAGAAGACGAGCAACGACATCACGAGCACCGAGCCGGGCATCGTCGTGCTGCGCGCGACGTCGATCTGATCCTCGAGCTGGTACGAGGTCGCAACCGGACCGCCGTCGCGTTTCGTGTCGAGCGCGTGCGGTGTCTGCAGCGCGGTGCGCGCGACGTCGGCCATCGAGACGAGGCCGGGCACGCGTGTGAGGCTCGAGACGAGCAATCCGTGGTACCCGTGCCCGATCACGGCGATCGGATAACGGCGGTCGTTCGGCGCGGTGGTCGCGGGCGGCAGGCCGACGACGATCACGGGGCCGTGCGACGGGAATCTCCGTCGATTGCGTGACGTGGATGAGCACGGCGTCGTGCGGTCGCGGCAGGCGCGTGTTGTAGAGGATGCCGCGCACCATTCCTGCGAATGCAGCGGCCTGGCTCGTGCGCGGTCCGGAGTTCGGCACCATCAGCCCGACGGCGCCTTCGGTCGCGAGCTGCGGCAGATCGCCGAGCGTCAATCCCTTCACGATCACGACTCGGAAGACCTGCCGGTGCTGACCGACGAAGTCGTTCGATGTCCTCGCAGCAGCGCTGCCGGAGACCGCGAGCGCAAGGGCGCACGCAACTAGAAGGGCGCGAGCCGCCTTCACAAAGACGAGGTTAGACGAGCGGGACTAGGACGGTGGCGCTGAACGCGCCGGCGATCCCGAGCACCCAGCTGCCGGCGCCGGCGAGGAGCACGACCCGGCGGGCGGCCGGGGAGGGGTAGGGAGCCATCCAGAGGACGCTCGCGATCCCGAACATGAGGCCGACGGCGGTCTCGACGGCGTGGAAGGCGATCCCGGCCGCGAGCCCGTTCGTGAAGGAGGCTCCCTGCGCCTGGAGCGCGACCGCGATGGCGGCGGAGGTGATGCCGAGGTTCCCCGGCGTCAGCGGAATCAGGCCTGCGACGTCGAGGGCGGGGATGATCACGATCGCCGCGGCGAGCGGGTGGGGCATGCCGAGCGCGGCTCCCACGGCGGTCGCGGCGACGAGGCGGCCGCCGGTCGAGAGCGCGAGCCAGCCGATGAGGCGGGCGGCGCCGGCGGGCTCCTGGGCGAGGGAGCGGAAGGCGTCGAGCAGGTGGGCGCTGCTGCGGCGGGAGGCGATCGCGACGCCGATCCCGGCCGCGACGAGCCCGATCGGCGACGAGGAGCGGCCAGAGCGGCACGGCTCCGGCGAAGTAGCCGGCGACGACGAGCGCTCCGAGGACGACCGCGCGTGCGGCGCCGAGCGCGGCGAAGGCGCCGCCGGTCGTCCAGAGGCGCTTCTCGGTCGGCAGGACGCGGGAGAAGAGCCCGATGCGGAGGGCGTCCCCGGCGCGGAAGGGGACGATGGTGTTGACGAGCGAGCCGACCCCGTAGCGCGCGCAGGCGTCGGTGACCGAGAGGCGGCCGCCGCAGAGGCCGATCGCGCAGCGCCAGGATCCCGCCGCGGAGAGGACGGAGATCGCGAAGCCGATCCCGGCGAGCCAGAGCCAGGTCGGGTCGGCGGAGCGGACGGTGTCGAGTGCGGCCGCGACGCGCGTGCCGAGGAGCTGGGGCGTCGCGACCGCCGCGAGCAGGGCGAGCAGCAAGAGAGCAGCTGCGGCGAAGCCGCGGCGACCGATTCGGTCGCGGATCTGGGCGAGCGTCAAATTCACGTTCCTGGCCTTCTTCTTCGGTAGACGTACAACGAGACTTGAGGTTGGCGCGGTATGGGCGGCCGCGTAGCCTCCAAGGTAATGAAGGGCGCAATCGCCGCCGGGCATCCCTTGACCGCGCAAGCAGGCGCGCGCGTGCTGGAGGCGGGCGGGTCGGCGGTGGACGCGTGCGTCGCGGCCGCGTTTACGTCGTGGGTGTGCGAAAGCCCGCTGACGGGCCCGGGCGGGGGCGGGTTCATGCTCGTGCACGAGGCGGCGACGGGGCGGACGGTCGTGCTCGATTTCTTCGTTGCGGTGCCGCGGGCGGCGCCGGTCGGTTCGTTGTTGGAGCTGGCGGTCGATTTCGACGGCGATACGCAGCAGCTGTTCCGGACGGGTGCGGCGGCGGTGGCGGTTCCGGGGACGGCGCTGGGTCTCGAGGCGGCGCATCGGCGGTGGGGGCGGGTGCCGTGGGCGGAGCTCGTGGCGCCGGCGGCTGCGCTGGCGCGCGAGGGCTTCGAGCTGACGCCGATGCAGGGGTACCTGCACGAGATTCTCGATGGGCTGCTGCGCCATTCGCCCGAGGGCGATGCGATGTACGGCGTGGATGGGCGTGCGTATCGCACGGGCGAGCGGTTCGCGATCCCGGAGCTCGGTGCGACGCTCGACCGGCTCGCCGAGGAGGGTGTGTCAGTTCTCTATACGGGCGATCTCGCGGAGCGAATCGTCGAGCATGTCCGCGCCGGCGGCGGAGCGCTCGCGCTCGAGGATCTCGCCGAGTACGAAGTCATCGAGCGTGAACCGGTGAGCGTCGAGTACCGGGGCCATGAGTTCCGCTCGAATCCACCACCGTCGAGCGGCGGCGTGCTGATCGCGCTCGGCCTGCGAGCGCTCGGCGATCGCGACCCAACGCCAAGCGCGATCGCGGATGCGATGGAAGCGCAGGAGGCGGCGCGTGATGCGACGTTCGCGCGTGCGCTCTACAGCGGCGATGCTGCACTGCAGGTGCTCAAGGGAACGACGCACATCTCGGTGCTCGACGCCGACGGAAATGCAGCGTCGCTGAGCGCGTCGCTCGGCTCGGGCAGCGGCGTGGTTGTCCCGGGCACGGGCATCCACCTGAACAACATGCTCGGCGAGCTCGACCTCATGGGCGCGTCGCAGCCAGGCGAGCGGCTGACGTCGATGATGGCCCCGTCGATCGTGCTGAGAGAAGGTGCTCCGCGCCTGGTCATCGGCAGTGCCGGCAGCGCGACGGCTGCGTGGCGCGATCATGCAGGTCGTGGCGAACGTGGTCGGGCGCGACATGAACGTCGAGGCGGCGGTCGAGGCGCCGCGTATCCATGCCGAAGCAGGCGTAGTGCATTGCGAGGATCCGGTTGCAGCCGACGCGCTCGAAGCCGAGGGCCGTGACGGTCGTCCGGTGGAAGGAGCGCAACCTCTATTTCGGCGGCGTGAGCGCGGTGGAGGTCCGCGGCGACGGATGCACGCGCCGCCGGAGACCTGCGCCGTGGCGGAGCAGGCATCGTCGCGTGACGCTCGATTTCAAAGTGCGCCCCGCGGATCCATCGGACGCGGAAGCCCTAACGCGACTGGCGGAAGCGGTGAGCGCGGAACCGGAGGGATGGCTGATCTCGGCGAACGGCGAGTGGCGAAGCGTCGGCGACGAGCGGCGCTATCTGAAGGCGCTGCGGCGTTATCCGAACGCCGCCGTGTTCGTAGCGGAGCGAAGCGACGGCGCGATCATCGGCCGACTCTCGCTCGCGCGCGATACGCATCCGGCGAGCGCACACGTCGCTGATCTCGGTCTGATGGTCGCCAAAGATGCGCGCGGCCAAGGCGTCGGGCGACGGCTGCTTAGAGGCCGCTGTCGATTGGGCGCGTGGGACTGGCATTCGCAAGCTCGAGCTGCACGTCTTCCCGTGGAACGAGCCGGCGATCCAGCTCTACGAACGATTCGGGTTCGAGCGCGAAGGCGTGCGGAAGGGGCACTATCGGCGCGCCGGCGACGATGTCGACGCGATCCTCATGGCCCTGCGCGTCAGTTGACGCTGGCGACAAAAGAGGTTCGACCGTTATCTCGTGGCTGCGCTGAATCGTTCGAAGCGAGCCGCAAGTCGCTCTTGATCTGGCCGCCACGCGCGCCGCAACGGCAGCTCGATTGGCTCGTGGTGGAACGTCTTCAGAAGCTCGAGCATCGGTCCGTCCTCGTCGTCGAGTAGGCGCGGAGAAACATGAACTCGGTAATCGGGGGCGATCCCAACGAGATCCTGGTCGAACGCGCGATGATGGATTGAGCAAAGACTCAGGCCGTTCTCGACGTGAGGTTCGCCGTGCTGTTCGAGATCGCCGATGATGTGCGCGGCATCGAGCAACCGGCCTTCCTTCAGTCGACAGATCGTGCATTTGCTCGAGTAGGCGAGTAGCACGTGCCCGCGGAAACGGGCTTGATGCAGGCGGACACGCGCATCCCGAACGCCGTAGCGTCGCTCGAGAGGGTCGTCGAGTGGAACAGGGTCGCGTTCATCGAGCGGGCCGATCATCTGCCCCGGCGCAACAAGCACGCGGCGCGCGACGGAGTCATCGCTGACGACAAAGCAGGGGTAAAGCGGCTTGTACCAGCCCGGGCGCGTGGCGACGAAGTAGACCAGCGGGACGCCGAGCGTATGTAACGCGCGCAGCGCGCGGTTGTCCGGTTGGTCGATCGAACCGGCGCGATATGCGTAGAGGAAACCGTCGGGTACTTCCTCGTCGTCGTAAGGCGAAGAGGCGGATGTATTGATCGAGAGCGCAGCCGGACCCTCCTGCGCGCGCGCACGATGGATCCCCTTGAAGCGCGAGAGGAAGGGAACTCGCTCGCCGCGGTAGGGAAACCCCTGATCGAGGCCGCCCTTGTAGGGGACATCCTCGCCATGAGTCGCACAAAGAACGTCCAGCGAGGCAAAGCATGAGCTCCGAAGCGACTCGTCCCGCACGTTGCGATCCTAGAACCCATGACGTCAGACGCCTAGCAACCATTGCCGGAAGCTCCTCGCCGATGCGGGCCAACTCTTTACGTGGCGCTGATGTTCGGCTTGCACGTCGCGGGAATACCTCTCTGAGAACACCACTTAGGGAGGAATCATGAGCTGGATCAAGAGAATCGCCGTGCTCGCAGGAGCACTGGCCATCACCGCGAGCGTGCTCGTCGGCGTCGGCTCCGCGGTCAGCCAGGCCGCGCCGTCGAATACGTCGCTGCCGTCGATCAGCGGCTCCGCGAAGGACGGCTCGCTGCTGACCGCATCGCACGGCTCGTGGACGAACTCGCCCACGAGCTACGCCTACGCCTGGCAGCGTTGCGACAACTCCGGCGGGAGCTGCACCGCGATCGGCGGCGCTACGAGCAAGCAGTACACCTTGACGTCCGCTGACGTCAACAACCGCATTCGCGTTCAGGTCACCGCGACCAACAGCTCCGGCTCGGGTACCGCTACCTCGCGGCCGACCAACACCGTGCAGGCGACTGGACAGGCGCCGAAGAACACCGCGGCTCCCACCATCTCCGGCACGCAGAAGGAAGGCAACGCGCTCACCGTCAGCAACGGCGGCTGGACCGGAACGAACCCGATCACGTTCACCTACCAGTGGCAGCGCTGCGACGCGACCGAGCGGCAACTGCGTGAACATCACCGGCGCGACCAACCAGAGCTACACCGCCACCTCGGTGGACGTCGCCACGGTGCTCCGCGCCAACGTCACCGCCACGAACAGCAAGGGCTCGACGACCGCCACCTCGCAGGAGACCGGCCCGATCGCGCCCGCCACCGTCGGCAGCCACGCGATCTCGGTCACGCAGGTCTCGCTGCCGAACCGGCTGATCATCGACGGCGTCAAGTTCGCGCCGACGGTGCTCACCTCGCGTGCGCCCGCCGTCGCTCGCTTCCACGTGTCCGACACGCGCGGGTTCTCGATCTCGGGTGCGCTTGTCTACGCGCTCGGGCTCCCGTACGGCTGGACTCACAACGGGCCGGAGGTTGCGACCGACACGCACCGGCTGGGCGACCATCACGCATGAGCCCGACCGCGAACATGCCGCTGCGGAACGGCGCGCTCGTGGTCTTCGTCCGCGCGCGCAAGCCTGGCGACAACTTGCTCGCCGGCGTTTCTACTCGCCGGTTGGTGCAGGTTTCGATTCGGTAGGTCGAAAAGCAACAGCGGTGCCAGACACCGCTTTGCGGTGTCTGGCACCAAAAACCGCGACGCCTACGATGCGTCGCTATGGCGGACGAGTTCAAGGCGATCATCGACGAGGCGCGCGCGGCTATTGCCGACGGACGCCAGCCGGATGCGCAGGCGCTCGAGGCTCGCATTCGGTCGGCTGCGAAACGGCAACAGTCGGACCCGACCCGGCCGCTGAAGCAGCTCGAGCGCGTTCTCTCGATTCACCGCGCTCGCGGGGCGCTCGCTCGCCCGACGGCGCCGCCGGCTGCCGCGCCCGTCGCGGCGTCCCGCAATTCGCACCCGGCCGACGATCACCGGCAACATGGACGTGCGGCGCAAGAAGCGACGGAGAGAGCTTCGGTCTCGCCTGGGACGCAGCCGCCGGCGTCGCGGAGTGGGAGGTGCGAATCAGCGAGCGCCCGGACGCGCGCCGGGACTACGCTGTCCGCGACACGCTGAAGCTCGCCGCCAACGAGACGTCCCTCGAGTTGCCGCTCGGCGATCGCTCCGTGCGCGTGCACCTGCTCGGACGGAGCCGCGGCGGCAAGCTCGTCAGACGCGCGGTGATCTCCGCGCTCACGCGCGACAGCTGGGACGAGCGCTGGCAGCGCCGCGCGAGCGCGTCATGAAGGTTGCGCTCGTCACCGGCGCGAACACCGGCATCGGGCTCGCGATCGCGAAGCGCCTGCTCGCCGACGGATTCGCACTCGGCTACGCGACCGCCGCAAACGACGACGCCGCAAAGGCAGCCGCTCGACGAGCTGCACGGCGAGATCGCGCACGTCTATCGGCGATCTCAGCGACCCCGAACGTGCCGGAACAACTCGTCAGCGAGACGGTCGACAAGCTCGGCAGCATCGACGTCCTCGTCAACAACGCCGGCGTCGTGACCGCAAAGCCGTTCTTCGACCTCACCGTCGCCGACTTCGACCTCACGTTCGCCGTCGACGTGCGCGCGAGCTTCCTGCTCGCACAGGCTGCAGCCAAGCGCATGACGAACGGCGGCTCGATCGTCAACATCACCTCCGTGCACGAGCACATCCCGCGCCCGAACCTCTCCGTCTACGCCGCCGCGAAGGCCGCGCTCGGCATGCTCACCAAAGGCCTCGCGCTCGAGCTCGCCGACCGCAACATCCGCGTCAACTCGGTCGCGCCCGGCGTGATCGCGACGCCTCGCAACGAGGCCGACGCCCACTCGCTCGACTCCGAGGTGCCGCTCGGACGCGCCGGAAAGCCCGAGGAAGTGGCCAATCTCGTCTCCTGGCTCTGCTCCGACGAGGCCGCCTACGTGACCGGCGCGAGCTACATCATCGACGGCGGGATGGTCCAGCAGGTCGTCAAAATGCCCGCGGGCTGAGCCGTCGGACCGCCCCTGTAGATTGGGCCTGCCCGTGCCCGATTTCGTCCATCTGCACGTCCACTCCGAGTTCTCGATTCTCGATGGGGCCTGCCGGATCCCGGATCTCGCCGCCCGCGCGGCCGAGCTCGAGATGCCCGCCGTCGGGCTCACCGACCACGGCTCGCTCGCGGGCGCGGTCGACCTCGTCAAGGCGGCGAAAACAGCACGGCGTCAAGCCGATCCTCGGCTGCGAGGTCTACGTCGCCGACGACCGCAAGGCCCAGCAGAAGGGCTACGCGCACCTCACGCTCCTCGCCGAGACGAACGAGGGCTACTCGAACCTGATCAAGCTCAGCTCGCTCGGCTACCTCGAGGGCTACTACTACAAGCCCCGCGTCGACTGGGAGCTGCTCGACCGGCACAGCACCGGGCTCGTCGCGCTCAGCGGCTGCCTCTCGGGCCGCGTCTGCAAGGCGCTCGAGGAGGGGAGAGCCGACGACGCCGAGGGCGAGCTCGACCGCCTCACGACGATCTTCAGCAAGGACAACGTCTACGTCGAGATGCAGAACGCGCACCTCGACGTGCAGCAGCGCATCAATCCGCTGCTCGCGCAGCTCGCCGAGAAGCGCGGCCTGCCGACCGTCGTCACCGGCGACGTGCACTACCTCCGCCACGAAGACGCGCGCGCACACGAGGCGCTGCTCTGCATCCAGTCGGGCGACTCGCTCAAGAACCCGAACCACTGGAAGTTCGACACCGACCACTTCTACTTCAAGACGCAGCAGGAGATGCTCGGCGACTTCCCCGGGCAGGAAGAGTCGCTGCGCCGCACGCTCGAGATCGCCGAGCGCTGCAACGTCGAGATCGAGCTCGGCCGCATCCTGCTGCCGCACTTCCCGGTGCCCGACGGCCGCGACCCGTTCGACTACCTCGTCGAGCTCTGCGAGAAAGGCCTCGGGCGCCGCTACGACAAGGTCACGACCGAGCTGCGCGAACGCCTCCAGTTCGAGCTGAAGACGATCCGCGAGATGGGCTTCGCGGACTACTTCCTCATCGTCGCCGACTTCATCGGCTTCGCGAAGCGGAACGGCATCAGCGTCGGGCCGGGCCGCGGCTCCGCCGCGGGCAGCCTCGTCGCGTACTGCCTCGAGATCACCGACATCGACCCGATCCGCTACGACCTGCTGTTCGAGCGCTTCCTCAACCCGGGCCGCAAGTCGATGCCCGACATCGACATCGACTTCGCCGTCGACGGTCGCGAGCGCGTGATCAACTACGTGCGCGAGAAGTACGGCTCGGATCGCGTCGCCCAGATCATCACGTTCGGGACGATGGCCGCGCGCGCCGCCGTCCGCGACGCTGGCCGCGTGCTCGAGATCCCCTACGGCGTCGTCGACAAGATCGCGAAGCTCATCCCGGAAGGGCCGGGACAGACGCTCGACGAGTGCCTCAAGCCCGGCGGCGAGCTGAAGCAGGCCTACGACTCCGACCCGGTCACGCGCGAGATCGTCGACCTCGCGAAGCCGCTCGAGGGGCTCACGCGCCAGGACTCGATCCACGCCGCCGGCGTCGTGATCGGCGCCGAGCCGCTCATGAACATCGTCCCGCTCCAGCAGAAGGGAACCGACCAGGAAATCGTGACGCAGTTCTCGATGAACACCGTCGAGGCGCTCGGCCTCCTGAAGATGGACTTCCTCGGCCTGCGCAACCTCGACGTGATCGACAAGGCGTGCGCGCTCATCGGCATCGCTCGACATCGGCTCGATCCCGCTCGACGACAAGCAGACCTACGCGATGCTCGCGCGCGGCGAGGCGACCGGCGTCTTCCAGTTCGAGAGCTCGGGCATGCGCGACGCGCTCAAGCAGGTCAAGCCGACCGTCTTCGAAGACCTGATCGCGCTCGTCGCGCTCTACCGCCCGGGCCCGATGCAGTACATCCCCGTCGTACGCGCGCCGCAAGAACGGCCAGGAGCCCGTCTCCTACGCCGACCCGCGCCTGAAGGAGATCACCTCGAACAGCTACGGGATCTGCATCTACCAGGAGCAGTACATGGAGATCGCAAAGAAGATCGCCGGCTTCTCCCCCGCAGAAGCCGACGATCTCCGAAAGGCCATCGGGAAGAAGATCCACTCCCTCATGGCCTCGCTGAAGGGGAAGTTCCTCGAGGGCGCGGCGTCAAACGGACTTTCGACGCGCCACGGCCAACGCGCTCTGGGCCGACATGGAGCAGGCCCAGGACTACTCCTTCAACAAGTCGCACGCCGCCTGCTACGCGCTCATCGCCTACCGCACGGCCTGGCTGAGGGCGCACCACCCGAAGGAGTACATGGCGGCGCTCATCTCCTCCGTCATGAACACGAAGGACAAGGTGCCGTTCTACGTCAACGCGTGCCACGACCTCGCGATCGACGTGCTGCCGCCCGACGTGAACACGTCGATGATCGACTTCGCCGTCGTCGAGGGCAAGATCCGCTTCGGGCTGAACGCGGTGAAGAACGTCGGCGAGTCCGCGTGCCGCGCGATCGTGCGCGCGCGCGAGGAGGGCGGGCAGTTCACGTCGATCTGGGACTTCACCGAGCGCGTCGACCCGCAGGTCGTGAACAAGCGCGCGCTCGAGTCGCTCGTCAAGTGCGGCGGGCTCGACTCGACGCAGGCGCCGCGCCGCGGGATGCTCGACGTGCTCGAGCAGGCGCTCGCGTGGGGGCAGAAGCAGCAGTCCGACAAGCTGCTCGGCCAGGGCTCGATCTTCGACCTCGGCGAGCCGACCGGCGACGCCGCGCCGCGGCACCATCCGGCGATCCCCGCCGGCGAGGAGTTCGACAAGAATGACCTGCTCAAGCTGGAAAAAGAGACGCTCGGGCTCTACGTCTCCGAGCATCCGCTGACCGCGATCCGCGACCAGCTCCGCCGCAAGACCGACTGCACGCTGAACGAGCTCGAGCGCCGCCGCGACGGCGAGATCGTCACCGTCGGCGGCATCGTCTCCTCGCTCAAGCAGCTGACGACGAAGAAGGGCGAGCCGATGGTGTTCGCCGGGCTCGAAGACGTCACCGGCTCGTGCGAGGTCGTCGCGTTCAACTCCGTGTACCAGCAGGCGCGCGACCTGCTGCTGCTCGACCGCGTGCTGATCGTGCGCGGGCGCATCGACCACAAGCAGCAGGGCGAGACGAAGCTCGTCGCGCTCGAGGTGACCGCGTTCGAGGCGACGCCCGAGCGCAAGGAAGTGCGGTTGAAGGTCGACGCGCGCATCGCGCCGGCGGGCGATCGATGCGCGAGCTCGCGTCGCTCGTGAAGGACTTCCCCGGCGAGGCGCCGGTGTACGTCGACCTCGTGACGTCGATGGGCTCGAAGCTGCTCGAGCTCGGGCCGGACTACCGGGTCAAGCCGGTGCCGGACTTCTTCGCCGAGGTGAAGGCCTTGCTCGGCGAAGCCGCAGTCGCCTAGGCCGATTTCGCGAGCAGAGCCTCCGCTTCGCGGATGAAGCGGGTCGCTCCGATCGAGCGCCAGAACTGCAGCGAGCGCGCTACGGAATGCGAGTCGGCCGCGCGGAGATCGGCAAGGCTGCGTACCCTGCAGCGCCCATCTCGGCGTATTCGCGTGCTGCATCGGGCCAGCGCCCATCCAGGACGGCCCGCGCAGCCCGATCCCACGGCGTGTCGCGGAGGAATGCTGTGGTCGCGGCGCGGAACTCTTCCGCCAGCCCCAGTCGCGCGGCCGCGAAGAATGCCATCGGGACCGTGGCGACGTGGGTGACCGGCTCGAGCTCGTCGAGGAGAGCGGTCGCGCGACCAGTGTCGGCCACTTCCGCGTAGACGAACGCCGCAGCCCCGAGCGCCGGTAAGAGCGCCTGCGAGTCTCGGACTTTTCGTCCCGAGGCAATCGCGTAGTCGGTGTCGCGAAGGGCGTCCTCGAGTTGATCGCGTGCGAGCTCGACGATGCTCAGCGCCCCCAGCGCAATGTTGTCCATGTAGTGGCCTTCCGCGCCGGAGGCTGCGAGGAAGGCTCGGGCGCGCTGTTCGGCCGCGTTCCAACGTCCAAGCGTGAGGTCGCAGTCGATCAGGTTGCCGTCTACGAAGCGGATGCCAGGCGCGTGTCCTCTGCGCTGTGCCAAGTCCTTCGCTTGGAGCATCAGCGATTCAGACTCCAAGAGATCTCCCGCGTTCTGCAAGAGGCCGCCGAGGTTCACGTAAGCCGCGCGAGAGTTGAGCGAATTCCCCGCAAGCGGCGGCAAGCTCTATGCCGGCGCGAATATCAGCGATCGCAGCCTCCGGATCGGCATCTGGCTGCTTCTCGCGCGTCGTTCCGAGCGTGATGAGGTTCTTGGCGCGAAGGTCGTCTCGTCCGATCGTCTCGGCGAGGCGAAGACTTTCCTCCGCACGCTCGATGGCGGCTTCCTCCTCACCGAAGAGTGAGTTGAAGCGGGCGACCTGCGAGAGCACGGACGCCCGGGTGGCGGCCGAGTCGCCCTCGCGGATCAGCTCCGTGGCCCGGTCGAGGCAAGCAGCGCAGCGGTCGCGCTCGCCGGCCCACCACCACGCCTCCGCCAACGCGAGGTCGGCCTCGGCGGCGCCGTCGGAGTCGCCTGCCGCAACGAGTGCGGAGCGTGCCTCCTCGAGCAGGTCGAACCGTCGTGGGTCGAGGAGCGCGAGCAGCGCCAAACCGTGGCGCAGCAGGGCCCGTGGCCGATCGGGATCTGGATCGCCGGCAAGCTCGGCTGCGGCTTCGAACGCGCGGGCTGCGGCCGCATACGCAAGCAGCGCCAGCGCCCGTGTGCCCGCGGCACGCAACGCCGCTCGCACGCGCGGCTCGAGATCCGTTGTCGCGGCGCCGGACGCCCGCGCGAGCTCGAGCGCGCTTTGGTAGTGGTGGGCGAGCAGCTCGGCCTGGTCCTCGGCTCGGCCAAGCGACTCGATCCACTCCGCCGCCCGTAGGTGCTTGTCGCCGCGCTCCGAGCGGGGGATCTGCCCGTACGCGACGTCGCGAACGAGGACGTGGTTGAACGCGTACTCCGGCTCGCCTTCGACGGAACCGCGTCGCTCGCGCCGGACGAAATCCTTGCGAACGAGTGAGCGGAGAGACTGTTCGAGGACGGAGTGCTCCGCACCGTTAACGGCCGCGAGCGCTGTCGTCCAGAAGACCTTGCCGACCACGGCGGCGTCTTGGAGCAAGCGCTTCTCCTCGTCGGCGAGCGAGTCGAGTCGCGCGGCGATGATCCCCTGCACGTTCTCCGGTAGCTCGCCGTCGAATCTCGCCGCGTTCCGAGAGCATCCGCACGAACTGCTCGGCGTACAGCGGATTGCCGCCGGCGCGCGCGAGCAGCTGCCGTCTGCGTTTCTGCGGGAAGCACCGCGCGGTCGAGGAGCGCCGCGATCAGCCGGGCCGTGTCGTCGGCATCGAGCGGCGACACGGAGATCGTGGCTGCGTTGCGCTTGCCGCCGCCCCACCCGGAGCGGCGATCGAGCAGCTCCGGCCTCGCGGTGCACAGAACCAGCAGCGGTACGTCCTCGATCCAGTCCGGGAGCTCGTCGACGAAGTCGAGCAGCTCGTCGCCTGCCCAGTGGATGATCCTCGAAGACCATGACGAGCGGCTGCTGCTCCGCGAGCGATTCGAAGAACCTTCGCCACGCCGAGAACGACTCGCTCCGCTCGCCGCCGCGTCTTCGTCTCCGCCGATGCCCGAGGAGCGGCCGGAGCTTGGTCTCGACCCACCGTTGCTCCGACTCGTCCGACGCTCTGCAACACCGTCTCGTGCAGCTTCCGCTCGACCTCTTCGGCGAGTCGCTCTCGAGGATCCCGGCCTGCGCCTTCACCATCTCGCCGAGCGCCCAGAACGTCACGCCCTCGCCGTACGGCAGCGAGCGGCCGTGCCGCCAGTACGACGAAGTCCGGCTGCGATTCGATGTGCGCGAACAGCTCGGCGACGAGACGGCTCTTGCCGATCCCCGGGACGCCGACGACCGTCACGAGCGACGTGGCGTGCTCTTGCCGCGCGCGCTCGAACGCGTCGATGAGCTGGTCGACCTCTCGCTTGCGGCCGACGAGCGGCGCTCCGCGTGGAGACCGCTTCGGTGCTGACGCGCGACCGCGGCTCGACCGCCTGCCAGACTCGAACCGGCTCCGTCTTCCCCTTCGCCGCGATGGGCTCGGCGTCGGCGTAGTCGATCTCGTTCGCGGTCGCGCGGTACGTCGTCTCGCCGACGAGGACGCCGTTGATCGGAGCTGCTGCTTGCATGCGGGCGGCGGTATTGACGACGTCGCCCGCGGCCATCCCCTCGCCCGCCGTCGGGCGCGCGCCGAGGCTGATCGAGCGCCTCGCCGGTGTTGACGCCGATCCGCACCTGGATGTTGCTCTCCTCGCGCGCCCAGTCGCGGATCGCGAGCGCCGCCCGCACGGCGCGCTCGGGATCGTCCTCGTGCGCGACCGGCGCGCCGAAGAGCGCCATCACCGCGTCGCCGATGAACTTCTCGACAGTGCCGCCGAACCGCTCGAGCTCGGTGCGCAGGCGTGCGTAGTACGGCGCGAGCACCGAGCGCACGTCCTCCGGGTCGAGCCGCTCCGCCTGGGCCGTGAATCCGACGAGGTCGGCGAAGAGGACCGTCACGACCTTCCGCTCCTCCCGCGGACGCGTGGCCACGAGGAGGCCGACGCCGCACTCCGAGCAGAACTTCGCACCCGGGGCGTTCTCCTGCCCGCAGGAGGGGCACACCGTCATCGGCTTAGCCTACGGCGGCTCTGCTTCGTCTTCCAGTAGGCTCGCGCGCGTGGCGGAGTACAGCCATGGCTCGTGAATACGTCTTCATCGACGAATGGCATGTCGACGCGCCGCCCGAGCCTGTCTTCGATGCGATTGCAGACGCAACGACGTATCCGGTCTGGTGGCGCCCCGTCTACATCGAGACGACGACCGACGGTGCACCGCAGCTCGGACGAACGTCCCGCCAGCACTTCAAGGGACGCCTGCCGTATCACCTGCGAACGACGTCGACGATCACCCGCTACGAGCGCCCGACGGTCGTCGGGGCAGATGTCGTGGGGGACTTGACCGGCCGCGGCCTGTGGACATTGACGCCACGCGACGGTGGCACCGACGTGCGGTTCGACTGGCGGGTCATCGCCGACAAGCCGATCCTGCGCGTGCTGACGCCGGTCCTGCGTCCGCTCTTCCGCTGGAACCACGCCTGGGCGATCGCGCGCGCGCAGGAAGGGCTCGAGCCCTATTGCGCCCGCCCACAACCGGACTAGACTCAGACCTGCGGCATGTCCTGAGTCAAAGGCTCGTGGGGGTGTCACCAGATGGGCAGGCGATTCATCACGTTGGCCTCCATGGCGCTGCTTGCGCTGACGATTGCGACCGGCGCGACCGCGACGCACACCGACCCTCGCGCCAGTGACCGAGTTCACCGATGC
Source organism: uncultured Actinomycetes bacterium (assembly GCA_963707525.1). Lineage (GTDB taxonomy): Bacteria > Actinomycetota > Thermoleophilia > Gaiellales > Gaiellaceae > Palsa-739. The sequence continues at coordinate 242,784 of CAVPQJ010000006.1, forward strand.
AGCCGGCGACAGTGGAACCGCCGCCGACATCACAACCGTCGCTGTGACGAACGACGACCTGGGCCAGTACCTCGTCGACGTCTCCGTCGCGACGCCGTACGGCGGCGCTGACGGCATGGGCATCTTCCTCGACACGGACATGAACGCTGCGACGGGCGACCCGCAGTTCCTCGGCGCCGAGTACCAGCTCATCGATGACAACGCGTCCAACAGCTTCTCCTTTCTGATGTGGAACGGGACGAGCTGGGTCGACTCGCCTACAAGCTCGACCGTCAAGGATTCGGTCTCGTCTGACGGCAAGGATGTGCTCCTGTCGGTCAACAAGTCGGAGATCGGCAACTCGACCGGGTTCAACTTCTTCGTCGTGAGCCTCGAGGGCGACGGCAGCGCCGGCCACTGGGACGTCGCGCCCGAGGGGACAGCCTCGTGGCCGTACAAGCTCCAGACGCCGCTCAAGCTTGCGCTGGTCGCCGCCCACGCATTCTCGGCGAAGGCGGGCGGGACATGGGAGGTCGCGATGGTCGTTGGCCGCTCGGACACCGGCGCAACCGTTGGCGCCGAAGGAACCCTCGTGTGCACAGCGACATCGGGCTCGACCAAGCTCAAGCTCAACACGCACGCCTTCATCTCCGGCGGGAGCGGCAAGCCTACGAGCGCCCTCTGCTCGTTCGCGGTCCCCAAGAAGCTCAAGCACAAGGTGCTGCACGCGACGGTCACGGTTTCCTACCAGGGGCAGACGGTCAAACACAACTTCACCACGACGGCGAAGTAGCCGCCGCTACGGTGGGTGACGTGCCCACCACGAAGCTCACAGCCACCCGCGACGATCTCCGCAACGTCGCGATCGTCGCCCACGTCGATCACGGCAAGACGACGCTCGTCGACGCGCTGCTCTGGCAGGCCGGCTCCTTCCGCGAGAACCAGGACGTCAACGAGCGCGTCATGGACTCGATGGACCTCGAGCGCGAGAAGGGCATCACGATCCTCGCCAAGAACACCGCCGTCCGCGTCGGCGACGTCAAGCTCAACATCATCGACACGCCCGGCCACGCCGACTTCGGCGGCGAGGTCGAGCGCGGGCTCACGATGGTCGACGGCGTCCTTCTCCTCGTCGACGCGAGCGAAGGGCCGCTGCCGCAGACGCGCTTCGTCCTCCGCAAGGCGCTGCAGGCGCGGCTCCCGGTCGTGCTCGTCGTCAACAAGATCGACCGCGACGACGCGCGCCCCGAGGAGGTCGTCAACGAGGTGTACGAGCTCTTCCTCGACCTCGACGCCGACGAGTCGCAGATCGACTTCCCGATCGTCTACGCGAACGCGCGCGCCGGGCAGGCCGGTCTCACGCCCGACGAGCTCGCGGACGACCTGAAGCCGCTCGTCGACACGCTGCTCGCGACCGTGCCGGCGCCGGCGTACGACCCCGAGCATCCGCTGCAGGCGCTCGTCACGAACCTCGACGCGTCGCCGTACGTCGGCCGCCTCGCGCTCTGCCGCATCTACCACGGCACGATCAAGAAGGGCCAGCAGATCGCCTGGTGCCGCTCCGACGGCACGATCGAGAACGCGCGCGTCACCGAGCTCTACATCGACCGAGGCGCTCGACCGCGTCCCGACCGAGAGCGCCGGACCGGGGGAGATCGTCGCGATCGCCGGCCTCCCCGAGGTGACGATCGGCGAGACGATCGCCGATCCCGACGACCCGCGCCCGCTGCCGGTCTCGACCGTCGACGAGCCGTCGCTCTCGATCACGATCGGCATCAACACGTCGCCGCTCGCCGGCACCGAGGGCGACCGGCTCACCGCGTCGATGGTGAAGCAGCGCCTCGACCAGGAGCTCGTCGGCAACGTCAGCCTGCGCGTCAACCCGACCGTGCGTCCCGACGCGTGGGAGGTGCAGGGCCGCGGCGAGCTGCAGCTCGCGGTGCTCGTCGAGCTGATGCGCCGCGAAGGCTTCGAGCTCACCGTCGGCAAGCCCGAGGTGCTCACGCGCGAGATCGACGGCAAGACGCACGAGCCGGTCGAGCGCGTCGCGATCGACGTGCCCGAGGACTACATCGGCGTCGTCACGCAGCTGCTCGCGCTGCGCAAGGGCAGCCTGCAGCAGATGGTGAACCACGGCACCGGCTGGGCGCGCATGGAGTACCTCGTGCCCGCGCGCGGCCTGATCGGCTTCCGCACCGAGTTCCTCACCGAGACGCGCGGCACCGGCATCCTCCACCACGTCTTCGAAGGCTGGGAGCCGTGGCACGGCGAGCTGCGCACGCGGCCGACCGGCGCGCTCGTCGTCCGACCGCCGCGGCCCGACGACGGCGTTCGCGATCCTCAACCTGCAGGAGCGCGGCTCGCTCTTCGTCGCGCCGGGCGTCGAGGTCTACGAGGGCATGATCGTCGGCGAGAACGCGCGCGCCGAGGATCTCGACGTGAACGCGACGAAGGAGAAGAAGCTGACGAACATGCGGGCGGCGAGCTCGGACGAGACCGTCCGGCTCATCCCGCCGCGGCCGCTCTCGCTCGAGCAGGCGCTCGAGCTGATCCGCGAGGACGAGTGCGTCGAGGTGACGCCCGAAGTCGATCCGGCTGCGCAAGGTCGAGCTGTCGGCGCAGAAGCGGCAGACGGCGACGTCGCGCGCGAAGCGCGCCGCAGCCGGCGTCAGCTGACCGACGAAAGTTCGCGCTCTTGCGAGAAGTGTGATGCCTGCGGCCGGTTAGGCGTCGCTCGGCGGTGGGCAGGACACCTCAGTCGCGTTGGGGGCCGGCAGCAAGTCACCTAATCGAGGGGGGAAGGAATGTCGCGCGTCCTCAAGCGCAGCCTGATCGGTGTTGTGCCCGCGGTCCTTGCGGCGCTCGCCTTCACAGTCCCGGCATCGGCGGCTCCCGATGGCGTCACTTCAGCGGCGGGGGTCACCGACTCCGTCGCTCTTGACGTTGATTGCGAACGACGATCTGTTCTCGGTGATGAATCTGAGCAGCGTGCTCAATCCCGCCGGAATGACGCCGACGCAGCACTACGGCCCGTACGCCAGCGGGTCGCCCGATTCCGGGACCTGCGGGAACGACTGGGCGCAGGACACGTTCGACCGAGACTTCACCGTCAGATCGAACGGCGACGGCACCTACACGGTCGTCGAGCAGTTCAAGGACGGCAGCTTCGTCACGCAAACCAATCCCAGCCCGGGCGCGTGCGAGGCCTACACCAACCACGGCCTCACCATCGATCCTGGCAAGACCGGCAGCATGCACGGCTACTTCATCATCTCGAGCGTCGTCGGCCCACAGAACAACAGTCCATATTGCGACGCGACGACCAACACGAACGCCGGCTGTACGACGGCGACGTTCGTCAACACGCACTTCACTGCCTGCTATCCCTTCACGTGCACGGTGACCACGTACTTCGATCACTACGCGGCGGGCGATCAGAGCCTGCTCTTCCATCAGTGGAAGAACGCCTCTGCAGATCGCGGCGGTGACGACGGGGACATCGCAAGCGGCTAGCAGCGACAGTTAGGTAGGAGAGTGCGCCTGCGCTCTCCTAGCTAGAGGCCCTTTGCGCGCAGCTCCGCGAGCGCCCGCTCCGTCTTCTCGAGCGACGAGCCCCATCGCGCGCAAGATCTCCGGCGTCTTCGTGAACTGCACGTCGCGGTAGTCGACGACCTGCACGTGGTTCCCCCACGGATCGCGGAACGAGCAGTTCGGCGCGCGCGTCACCGCGACGCCTGCGGCTTCGAGCGCGGCGCGCACCGCCTCCTTGTCGTCGACGACGAGACCGAAGTGCCGCTCGCGCGTCGGGCGGCTGCGTGCGTCCGCGCGCGAGCGCGATGAACTGGTCGCCCATGTCGATGAACGCCATCGAGGCGCCGGCGCGGCCGCGCAGCTCGAGCTCGAAGAACTGCCCGTACCACGCGAGCGCCTCGTCGATCGTCGCCGACCTCGAGCGCGACGTGGTTGATCCCGACGAGCCTCGCCATCCCGAAACCGTAGTCCCGCCTGGAACTCCTGCGCCAATCGCGGTGTAGTTGCAGCGTGGAGGGCCGTCCACACGACGAGCGGGAGCTCGTGCTGCGAGCGCAGCGCGGCGATCCGCGCGCCTACGAGGAGCTCGTCGCCCCACACCAGGAGATCGCATTCAGAGTGGCTTACGTCATCACCCGCAACGCTGCCGACGCCGAGGACGCCGTCCAGGACGCCCTCGTCAAGGCCTGGCGCGCGCTCGGCCGCTTCCGCGCCGGCGAGCCGCTGCGGCCGTGGCTGCTCAAGATCGCCGCGAACGAGGCTCGCAACCGCCGCCGCTCCGCCGGCCGGCGCGAGCGCGCTCGCGCTGCGGTCGGCGTCGTTCTCGGGGGAGGCGGCCCCCTCCCCCGAGGATGCCACGCTCGACGCGGCGCAACGCGAGCAGCTGCTCGCGGCGCTCGAGGAGCTGCCCGCGGACGCGCGCGAGGTGCTCGCGTGCCGCTACCTGCTCGACCTCTCCGAGGAGGAGACCGCCGCGGCGCTCGACATCGCGCGCGGCACCGTCAAGTCGCGCTCGTGCGCGCGCGCTCGACCGGCTGAAGGAGGCGTATGGACCTCGAGCGTGAGCTCCGCGCACTGCCGATCGAGTGGCCGGCGACGCCGCAGCTTCGCGCTCGGTCGCTCGCGCGGCGGCGACGGCGGTGGCCGCTCGTCGCGGCGATCGCGCTTGCGGCGGTCGCCGCCGCGTTCGCGGTGCCGCAGTCGCGCGGCGCGATCCTGCGCTTCTTCGACATCGGCGCCGACAAGATCCAGTTCGTCGACACGCTGCCGCCCGCGCAGGCAGCGGCCGCTCGACGCGGGTCTCGGCGCGCCGACGACGCTCGCCCGCGCGCGCGTACTCGTGCCGACGCTCCTGCTGCCGCCGCTCGGCTCGCCGCTCGTCGCTGCACGCGAGCGGACGTGTCGTCTCGATCGTCTTCCTCCACGCGGGCAAGCCCGTGCTCCTGAGCGAGGTCGGCGGCGACGGCTCGTTCCTCAAGAAGCTCGTCGGCGGCCAGACCGACGCTCGACTGGGTGCAGGTCCGGGACGCGTACGGCGTCTGGCTCTCCGGCAAGCCGCACATCTTCTTCTTCCCGCGCGAGCCGGCCCGGCTGGCCGGAAATACCCTTGTTTGGCAGGGAAACGACACGACCTACCGTCTCGAGGGGCCAGGACTAACAAAGCAGGAGGCGCTTGACCTAGCCCGCTCGCTGCGAGATACCCCCTAAACAGGGGTGAACCGGTCGCCGGGTTTTCCCGAAGAATGAGGTGAGCACTACCCTGGAGAGATGAAAATGACTGCGGTAGAAGAAATCGTCGAGACGGAGCTGGAGCGCGTCGAGCGCTGGCGCTCCGAGGAGCTCATGCGTGCCGGGTACGACCCCGCAGCCGCGCATGACCTCGCGGCCCGCCTCGACATCGATCTCCACACGGCGACCGATCTGCTCGAGCGCGGCTGCCCGCCCGAGCTCGCAGCACAGATCCTCCTCTAGCCACACCGGCCGAAACGGCAGAATGGCGCCGGTGAGCGCCGTCCTCGCGTCGATCCCTTCGCCGCCGACCGGCGTCTACCACGTCGGCCCGCTGACGATCCACATGTACGGCGTGATGCTGCTGCTCGCGATCGCCGCGTGCATCTGGCTGACCGGCACGCGCTGGGTGCGCTGGGGCGGCGACTGGGATCTCGATCTACCGCATGTCGATCTGGGGCGTGATCGCCGGGATCATCGGCGCGCGCGCGTACCACGACATCACGAGCTGGAACCAGGACTCGGCGATCCACGCGCACTGGTACGGGCCGTTCGCGGTCTGGTCGGGCGGGCTCGGGATCTGGGGCGCGATCCCGCTCGGCGTGCTCGCCGGCGCGTGGGTCGTGCGCCGCTCCGGGAACAGCGTGCGGCTGATGATGGACGCGGTCGCGCCGGGCCTCCTGCTCGCCCAGGCGATCGGCCGCTGGGGCAACTGGTGGAACCAGGAGCTCTACGGCAAGCACACGACGCTTCCGTGGGCGCTCGAGATCCACGGCAAGGGCGCCGCGAACACGTACCACCCGACCTTCCTCTACGAGTTTCTGTGGGACCTGTTCGGCGTCGGGCTGCTGCTCTGGATCGACCGGCGCTTCAAGCTCCGGCGGCCCGCGCTCTTCTCGCTGTACGTCGCGATCTACACGGCGTTCCGCATGTACGAGGAGACGCTGCGGATCGATCCGTCGAGCCACTTCCTCGGCCATGCGGATCAACTTCTGGGTCGCGCTCGTCTGCTTCGTCGCGAGCGTCGCGTTCTTCGTCTGGTGGCAGTTCCTGCGCACGCCGAAGCCCGATGCGCCGAAGCCGTCAAGCGAAACCGCGCCCGGTTCCCAAGGGGCCGACGCATGGCCGTCCCGCGTGGGCGCGTCCGGTAACACGGGTACGGTGAGCCGGTGATCGTCCGGGAGCTCGAGCTCGATCTCGACGCATTCGAAGGCCCGTTCGACCTCCTGCTGACCCTCGTCCTGAAGGACGAGCTGGATCTGCGCGAGCTCGACGTGGCCGGGATCGTGCTGGCGTTCCTCGAGCGGCTGCTGCAGCGCGACGAGCTCGATCTCGAGGCCTGCGGCGAGTTCCTCGTGCTGATCTCCGCGCTGCTCGAGCTGAAGGCGCGCGGGCTCTTCCCGGAGGAGGCGGCGGAGCTCGCCGAGCTCGAGCCGGAGGCCGCGGCCGAGGAGCTCGCGCGGCGGCTCGCCGAGTACCGGCGGATGAAGGACGCGGCCGGCTGGCTGCGCGACCGGCTCGAGACCGAGGGCGACCGGTTCTTCCGGCTCGGGCCCGCTCCGCTGGCGCCGAAGGTCGAGATGCCGCTCGCGCCGCAGGAGCCGGAGAAGCTGGCGCAGGTCATCCGCATGCTCGCCGTCGAGCCGCCGCGAGGTGTCGCTCGCGCACATGGCGTTGCGGTTCCCGCCGGTGGCGCAGTTCGTCGAGCGGTTCCGCGCCGTCTTGCGGCGGCGGTCGCGCTTCGACTTCGACCAGGAGGTGGGGACGCTCTCGCGCATCGAGCAGGCGGTCGCGTTTCTGGCCTTGCTCGATCTGCGCCGCTCCGGCGAGATCACGATCGAACAGGCGGCGCCGTTCGCGCCGATCAGGATTTCGCAAATCGACGTCGAAAGAGAGGCTTCATGGACAGTCCGCTCCGCCTGATCGCGACCAATCCGCTCGACCAGCTCGCCCGCACGATCGAGGCGCTTCTGGTCGTGGCCTCGGCGCCGTTGTCCGTCGAGGAGCTCGCGGAGGCCGCGAACGATCACACGGAGCGGGTCGAGGCCGCGCTCGGCCTCGTGCGCGAGCGCTACACCGAGGGCCGGAGCGGGATCGTGCTGGAGCATGTCGCCGGCGGCTGGGCGTTCCGCTCGGCGCGCGAGGCGGCCGAGGCGTGTGCGCGGCTTGTTCGAGAAGCCGGCGCAGCGGAACCTCTCGCAGGCTTCGCTCGAGACGCTGGCGATCGTGGCGTATCTCGGGCCGTGCTCTCGCCCGGACATCGCGCGGATTCGCGGCGTCGCCGCCGACTCTGCGGTTGCGAACCTGATGGAGCGCGGGCTGATCACCGAGTCCGGCCGCGACGACGCTGCCGCAGGCGGCGCGATCAAGTACCGCACGACGCCGCTCTTCGAGCGCGTCTTCGGTCTCGAGAGCCTGTCGCAGCTGCCGCGCCTCGACGACGTCGGCGCCGACGCGGAGCACATCCGCGAGCGGTTGCACGAAGTCGCCGAGAAGCGCACCGCCTAGAGACCGCGACCTGGTCGCGACCAGGTCGCTCGACGCTTAGAGCCGCCGGGTCGGCCAAGTCGCAGACGGCGGAGCCTTGATCTCGATCCAGCGCGTGTCGACGAGCGCCTCGACCTGATGAGTCGTTCCGATCGGATGCAGCACCGCATCCCCTGGCCCGAGTTCGCGCGTTTCGAGTCCGACCGTGGCGCGGACGCGCCCTGAGACGACGTAGACGAGGCTCTCGTGATCGTGGGCGTGCGGTTCCGCCTTGAACCCGGCAGGAGCGCTCATCTCGACAAGCACCGCCTTGTCGCCCAAGGAGTTCGCGAATCTCCAACGGGATCGGCAGTGGGCCGCCCTCGAGTTCATGTATCTCGACCACGGGCGCGTCTGCGCCGTGCGCGAACGAGCCGTTCACACGATCGACCAGGCACCGAACTGAAAGTGTCCGACCACGACGCTGTCGGTGGCTTGCGCCTCGTCGCGCATGCGTTCGAAGAGGGCATCGGCGTCGTCGAGATTGGCGGCTGACCCGAGGCCGAGTTCCTCGATCTTGGTCGAAAGCGAGGCCGCGAGCTCGGCGGTGCGCCGCAGCGGTTCGGCGCTGTTCGTCCCGCCGCCGACTACTGCCTCGAGGCGCATCGTCGGGCCGGGCAATCCTGCTCCGATGAACGCCGAGAACAGCTTTGCGCCCATGTGCGTCTCGGCTCCGGACGCCCGAATCGTTTCCTCGAGCAACCGGCAAACCCGATCGTAGGTCGGCACGGGCGGCGTCGACCGCACGCCGCTCCAGTCGAGCTCGTGGAAGCAGACCGTGCCGCCGGGCCGCACGAGTGTCGGCAACCGTTCGGAGCATCGCTGCCGGATCAGCCTGGAACTGCAGCACGTAGCGGCCGATCGCTGCATCGAACGGTCGCTCGAATGCGATCGTGCCCGGGTCGCCCTCGAGGAACGAGACGTTGCGCAACGAGCGTTCCGCTGCTCGCGCGCGCGCCGTGTCGAGCGCGGCGAGCGATCGGTCCACTCCGACCACCGCTCCGCTGACGCCGACCAGCTCAGCGGCAAGGAACGCAACATCGCCCGCGCCGCTGCCGACGTCGAGCACGTGCATGCCGGGACCGATCCCGGCTTCGGTGAAGAAGCGTCGCGTGATCGGGTCGATCAGTCGCGCCTGCGCGGTTAGCCGCTCGAGCTCGCGATCCGAGTGACCGAGTACGTATTCATGAGCCACCGTTACATGCAACCAGGTTGCAGAGTGCCGAGTCAGCCAGCCTGCGCCTTAGAGCCGCCGGATGATCTCTTCCGCCTCGTCGCGCGTGAACGCGCGCAGCGTCTCCGTCTCCTCGGCGCCGTGGCGGCCGAGCTTCGTGATGATCTCGAGCGCCGTCTCGTCGTCGGGCGCCTCGAAGACCTCGACGACGTCGTACTGGCCGAGCGTGACCCACACGCCGACGAGCTTTCCGCCTGCTTCCTCGATCGTCCGCTCGCCCTCTTCCACTCGATCGCGCCAGGCCGGAAGGCCCATCCGGCCCTGCGACGTCCAGCGCATCAGCGAGACGTAGTGCGGCATCGCGCCTATCTTCTCATCCGATGCGCCTCAACGCTTATCTCGCCCGGGCCGGCATCGCCTCGCGCCGCAAGGCCGACGAGCTGATCAAGGCCGGCCGGGTGCTCGTCAACGGCGAGCCAGGCCAGCTCAACACCGTCGTCGAGCAGACGGACCGCGTCGAGGTCGACGGCCGCAAGATCGCACCGCAGCAGCTCGCGGTCATCCTCCTGAACAAGCCCGTCGGTCACGTCACGACGGCGAGCGATCCGCACGGGCGCCGCACCGTCGTCGACATCGTCCCGTCGCACCCGCGCGTCGTCCCCGTCGGCCGACTCGACGTCGACACGACCGGCGCGCTGCTGCTGACGAACGACGGCGCGCTCGCGAACACGCTCGCGCATCCCCGCTACGGCGTGGAGAAGACCTACGTCGCCGAAGTCGAGGGCGAGCCGACCGACGACGCGCTGAAGAAGCTGCGCAAGGGCGTCGAGCTCGAGGACGGCACCACAGCGCCGGCAAAGGCGAGGCTCCTCGGCCGCAACCGCGTCGAGCTGACGATCCACGAGGGACGCAACCATCAGGTGAAGCGGATGCTCGAGGCCGTCGGTCATCCGGTGCGGCGGCTTCACCGCAGCCGCTACGCGGGCCTCACGCTCGCGGGCCTCGAACCGGGCGACTGGCGGCCGCTCACCCGACAGGAGATCGCCCGCCTCCGGAGACGAACTCCCTGAGTAAAGAGGAGGCCGGGCGGCTCACACCGAGCCGCCCGGCCTTCACGTCGTCTACGACCCGGCGAGTGACTTGGCCTGGTCGATCAGGCTCTGCGCCTGGTCGGTGAGGCTCTGCGCCTGGTGTTGATCGAGCGTCTGACCGTTGAACGCGGCGCCGTTCAGCAGCCCGCTGATCTGGGCTGCGAGGGCGTCACGCTGCGCCGCGCAGCTGTGCGAGCTGCTGGTCGAACGCGGTGTAGGTGGTGTCGCTCGACGCCGATCCCGTCTGGATCGCCTTCGTCGATGCGGTCAGCGTGTCCATGCCGAACGAGCCGAAGGGCGCGTTCAGCTGCTTGTACGCGTCCGAGAGCTGGACGAACGCTCCACGGTGTGCCCGAAGCGACAGCGGGACTGCCGACCCGTCGAGCGCCTGAACGAGCACGCGACCGTCGCTCTGCCAGTTCGGCGTCAAGTCCGAGCAGCGTGTAGATGGTCGGGGCCACGTCGACGTGATCCGACCACACCTGCCCGTCGACGCCGAGCTGCTGCACTCCCGGCCCGACGAACCCGAGCCAGGTGTTCGCGATCTCCGGCTGGATGTCGCCGTGGTTCCACGCGAACAGCGGGTTGATGCACGTCTTGCACGTGCTCGTCGGGAAGTCGGTCAGGAAGTAGTTCGGATCTGCGAAGTACGCGAACGTCGGATCGCGAAGCGGATCGCCGGCCGTGTACATGTGCAGCGCCTTCATCTCTTCCCGATCGGCCATCGCCTTCATCAGCGTGTCCGTGTCGCCGGTGTACGGGATTTGCGGCAGTGAGCTCCGCCGCCGCCCGTTCGAAGTCCCGCACGGGTGCCGACGTCACGGTCCGGATTACCCGGACAGGTAGAACGTCGGCGCATCGTCACCGTGCACGGTGAAGGTTCGGACGCACCGCTCGGGACTGTGCGCGAGACGCCCGGAGCCTGCTGCTTGAAGAGCGTGTCGATGTTGGCGTTGATCTCGCCGACCTCGTTCGTGCCGTACTGGCACGGGACGGTCACGCCGTCGCAGTTCGTCTTCTGGACGCCGACGAAGTGGTCGCCCTCGTCGACGGTGAACACGAACAGCGTGTTGCTCTTGTCGATGCCGTCGTTCGCGAGCCGCTGGAAGAACGCGGCGAACGCGTCGTCGTACGACTTCAGCTGCGCGACGTAGCCGGCCGAGCCGGGGCCGAACGCCACGTGCTGGTTGCCGGCGACGCCGTGGAAGTCGTGCGCGTCAGAGATGTACGCGTACGTGACCGGGACGCCGTGCTCCTGCATCGCCGCCACGTAGGCGAGCGACGTCGACGCGTACATGCCGTCGAAGCCGGGGAAGCCCGGGTTGTCCGAACGGATCCGTGATCGGCTGGCCGGCGAGGTCGGTCATCGTGCGTGCCGCCCGCCAGGATCGGGTTCGATCTGCCTGTGCGCCGAAGAGGCCCTTGTAGCCGGCGTAGCCGCCCGGCTCCGCGGGCAGGTTGTCGTTCTGTCCGTTTGCGCACAGGGCGGCAGCCCTGCGCGCAGTGCACCGCGAAGCCGACGAAGTCGGTCTGAGGCGTCGCCCCGCAGCCGTTCGGATCGCTGCTCGCGGCGTCTGTCTTCGCCTCGTTCCATTGCGGCGAGCCGGCGCCGAACACCTTCGTCATGTCACCGCTCGCGCCGGTGCCGGTGTTCTCGAGCACGGTGTTCGCCGTGGCGACGGCACCGAAGTTGCAGCCCGCGCGCGTGTACGGCACCCATGGCGCCGGCGCGTTCTGCCCGTCCGGCGTGACCATGTTCGGAACGGTCGACGTTCGCGGTGACCGGATCCGTCCAGTAGCCGAACGAGCTCGGGAACTGAGAAGCCCGTCCCGTTGTAGCGCACGTTGCTGTTCGAGACGATCTGCCCGTGCCGGTCGGGGTAGACGCCTGTGAGCGACGAGAGGATGCCGCCCGCCGTGTGCGAGATCAGCACCGTGTGATCGTTCGTCAGCAGCGTGCCGTTCGACGTCATGAAGTTCAGCAGATGCGGCATCTGCTCGAGATCCGACGGGACGTTGCCGTTGTCGCGCCGGAAGTGCGTGTTGTCGAACTGGATGTAGATGACGTGCTTGATGTTCCCCTTCGCCGAGTTCAGTTGACAGCCCGACGCTGCCGCGGACGCAGACGACGCGTCGGTTCTCGCGCCTGCGCCTTGTACGACCAGGAATGCTGCGAGCGCGGCGACAAACGTCACCGCGAGGATTGCTCGCTTGCTCAACTTCACCCTCCCCTGTGTTGTTTTGCGGACTGAGGTGCAGTACCGCCGCAGAGCCTCGTCGCTGACCGACGCCGGATGGGCGACGAGGCGGTGACGCAGAGGTTACGAAATGAGTACTAGAGCCCGCGTGGTCGAGCGGCGCCGAAGAACCGGCCGGCCTCGGGCTTCGCGAAGCCCATGCGGTCGTACATCAGTTCGAGTGTGGGCTCCGACGCGCGCCGCGCCTTCTCGGCACCAAGGGAAAGCAGCCGCTGCAGCTCGCGCTCATCCGCACGAAGCGCCTCGAAGCGCTCGCGAATCGGCGACAAAAGCTGGACAACAGATTCGCCGACCGCGTCCTTCAGGTCGCCGTAGCCCGCGCCGGCGAAGCGCTGCTCGAGCGACTCGATCGGGTCGCCCGTGGCGACGCTCATGATCTCGAGCAGGTTCGAGACGCCCGGCTTCTCGGCCGGCGAATAGCGGATCTCGCGCTCGGAGTCCGTCACCGCGGTCTTGAACTTCTTGCGCACGACGTCCGGCGGGTCGGCGATGTACACGGCGCCCTGCTCGCTGGACATCGTCGTCGACATCTTGTTCGTCGGCTCCTGGAGGTCCATGATCCGGCCGCCGACCTCGGGGAACTGTCCGCCCGGGACGCGGAACGTCTCGCCGAACCGGAAGTTGAAGCGCTCGGCGACATCGCGGGCGAGCTCGAGGTGCTGGCGCTGGTCGTCGCCGATCGGGACGAGATCGGTCTGGTAGAGCAGGATGTCGCCGGCCATCAGCACCGGGTAGGTGAACAACGCGGCGGAGATGAACTCCTTGCCCTCCGCCTTCTCCTTGAACTGCGTCATCCGGCCCAACTGGCCGTAGCTCGTCACCGAGGAGAGGAGCCAGGCCGCCTCGGCGTGCGCGGTCACGTGGCTCTGGCAGAAGACGGTCGAGCGCTCCGCGTCGAGCCCGGTGGCGAAGAGCATGGCGGCCAGGTCGAGCGTCGAGCGCCGCAGCTCGGCCGGGTCGTAGTCGACGCTGATCGAGTGCAGGTCGACGATGCAGAAGAAGCCGTCGCCCGTCTCCTGGGTCTCCGCGTACTGCCGGAAGCCGCCGCTGTAGTTCCCGAGCGTCTTTCGGCCGGTCGGCTGGATGCCCGAGAAGATCCTCGGCTTCTGTTCGGTGGCGGCCATGGGTTGGTGATTCTGCCTAAGCTGGAGGCGTGGCAGTGACAGGCGCACCGGAGCTCTTGATCGTGATGGGCGCGACCGCGACCCCCGAGCAGGTGGACGAGGTCGTCGCGCGCCTCGAGGAGGCCGGCTGCGCCGCGCTCGTGACGCCCGGCCGCGAGGCGACCGTGATCGGGGCGATCGGCGAGCGCGAGCTCCTGGCGGCGCTGCCGCTCGAGGGCTACGCAGGCGTCGAGCAGGTGCTGCCGATCCTCAAGCCGTACAAGCTCGTCAGCCGCGAGCTCTCGCCGGATCCGACGGTGATCGAGGTCCGCGGCCGCCGCATCGGCGACGGCTACTTCGGCTTCATCGCGGGCCCGTGCACCGTCGAGACGCGCGAGCAGACGATGGAGACGGCGCGCTGCGTCAACGCCGAAGGCGTGACGATGCTTCGCGGCGGCGCCTTCAAGCCGCGCACCTCGCCGTACGCGTTCCAGGGGCTCGGCGAGCGCGCGCTCGAGATCCTCATCGAGGCGCGCGAGGAGACCGGCCTGCCGCTCGTGACCGAGCTGATGGATCCGCGGCACGTCGAGGCGGTCGTCGAGGTCGCCGACGTGATCCAGATCGGCGCTCGCAACATGTCGAACTTCTCGCTCCTGTCCGAGGTCGGGCGCGCAACGAAGCCGGTGCTGCTGAAGCGCGGCCTCTCGTCGACGGTCGAGGACCTGCTGATGGCCGCGGAGTACATCGTCAAGGAGGGCAACTCCGAGGTGATCCTCTGCGAGCGCGGCATCAAGACCTTCGAGACCTCGACGCGCTTCACGCTCGACATCAGCGCGATCCCGGTCCTGAAGATGGAGACGCACCTGCCGGTGATCGTCGACCCGTCGCATCCGGCGGGCCGCCGCGAGCTCGTCCTGCCGCTCGCGCGCGCCGCGGTCGCCGCGGGAGCCGACGGGATCATCGTCGAGGTGCATCCGCGTCCGGAGGAAGCGCTCTGTGACGCTGCGCAGCAGATCCCGACGTCCGACTTTCCGGAGTTCGCCGCGGAGATCCGCGCGCTCGCGTCCCTCATGGGCCGCTCCATCGGGTGAAGATCAAGCCTGCGGTGCAGCTCGTCGGGCACGTTGCAGTGCCCGGTGACAAGTCGATCTCGCACCGCTCCGTGCTCCTCGGGGCGATCGGCGAGGGCGAGACGCACGTCCACCGGTTCGGTCGCTCCGGTGACACGCAGTCGACGATCGACGCAGTCCGCGCACTCGGGGCAGCAGGTCGAGGACGTGGCGGAGGACGAGCTGATCGTGCACGGGGTCGGCCTGCGCGGCCTGCGCGCGGGGACGATCGACTGCGGCAACGCCGGAACGCTGATGCGTCTCGTCATGGGCGTCCTCGCGGGCCAGCAGCGGCCGCTTCGAGCTGACGGGCGACGAGTCGCTCTCGATGCGGCCGATGGAGCGCATCGCCGAGCCGTTGCGGCAGATGGGCGCGCAGATCGAGACGACGGACGGGCATGCACCGGTGATCATCGAGGGCTCCGATGCGCTGCACGGAATCGGCTACGAGCTGCCGGTCGCGAGCGCGCAGGTGAAGTCCGCGATCTTGCTCGCCGGGCTCAACGCTGAAGGGCCGACGACGGTCGTCGAGCCGGTGCCGACGCGCG
Source organism: uncultured Actinomycetes bacterium (assembly GCA_963707525.1). GTDB lineage: Bacteria > Actinomycetota > Thermoleophilia > Gaiellales > Gaiellaceae > Palsa-739. The sequence goes on from CAVPQJ010000006.1 coordinate 257,831, forward strand.
ACCACACCGAGCTGATGCTCGAGAGCGCCGGCGTTCGCGTGAAGCGGCGCGCGACGTCCGTCACGGTCGAACCTGCGGCTTCGCTCCATCTCGGCGAGATCGACGTTCCCGGCGACATCTCGTCGGCTGCGCCGTTTCTCGCCGCCGCCGCGCTCGTGCCGGGCAGCGACATCACGATCCACGACGTGAACTTGAACCCGCGCCGCACCGGCTTTCTCGACGTGCTCGAGCGCATGGGCGCGCACCTCGCGATCTTCAACCGGCACAAGGCCGGGCGCGAGCACGTGGGCGACATCCAGATCCAGTACACGGAGCTCGGCGCGGTCGAGGTGAACGGGAACGAGGTGCCGCTGCTCGTCGACGAGCTGCCGCTCGTTGCGCTGCTCGCCGTGCACGCGCGCGGGAAGAGCTTCGTCCGCGGCGCGCAGGAGCTGCGGGTGAAGGAGACCGACCGGATCGAAGCTGTCACCGACGGCCTGCGCTCGTTCGGCGCGCACATCCACTCGCGGGAGGACGGCTGGGAGATCAACGGCGTTCCGACCCGTCTCAAGGGCGGCCGGATCGACGCGCGCGGCGACCATCGAATCGCCATGCTCGGCGCCGTCGCCGGACTCGCGTCCCGCGAAGGCGTGGAGATCGTGGGCGCCGACACCGTCGCTATAAGCTTCCCCGGGTTTTTCCAGCTCCTCGAATCAGTGGTGAAGACGATGATCGTTGCGATCGATGGGCCGGCAGGCGCCGGCAAGAGCACGGTGGCGCGCGCGCTCGCGGAGCGGCTCGGCTTCCGCTACCTCGATACGGGGGCGATGTACCGCGCGCTCACGTGGCTCGCGATGCGGCGCAGTCTCGACCTCGGCGGCGGCGAGGCGCTGGCCGAGCTCGCACGCGCCGAGCCGGTGACGTTCGACGAAGAGGGACGCGTCTGGATCGCGGGGATGGACGTCACGTCGTCGATTCGCGACACGCGCATCGACCGCATGGTCCCGGTCGTCGCGCGGCACACGCCCGTGCGCGAGGTGATGCGCGAGCGGCAGCGCGCGCTCGTGAACGAGGGCGACGTCGTGATCGAGGGTCGCGACATCGGCACCGTCGTCGCGCCGGATGCTGAGGTGAAGGTGTATCTCGTCGCCGACCGCGGCGAGCGGGCGAAGCGGCGGACGGCCGATCGTCCCGGCATCGGCGCGGATGCTCTCGCGACCGATCTGCGCGCTCGCGACGCATCCGACTTCGCTCGCATGCAGCCGGCGGAGGACGCGCAGCAGATCGACACGACGGATCTTCGCGTCGAAGACGTCGTCGAGCGCATCGAAGAGATGGTGCGCGCGCGCTCAGCGGTATGAACCGCGTCGACGCCTTGTGGCCGTTCGGCCGCTACCTGATCGGCTGGCCCGGCGCGCTGACCGCGCGCGTTCGGTCGTACGGCAAGGAGCGCATTCCGCAGCACGGCGGCGTCGTCCTCGCGATGAACCACTTCTCGTGGATCGACATCCCGTGCTTCGGCGTCGCGTGCCCGCGCAACATCTACTTCGTCGCGAAGGCCGAGGCGCACGAGATCCCCGGGCTCGGCCAGTTCATCCGCGCGTTCGGCTCGTTCGGCGTGCGGCGCGGCGAGTCCGATCGCGAAGCCGTGCGCCGCATGCGCGAGGTCGTGCGCGAAGGGAAGGTGCTCGGCGTCTTCGTCGAGGGCACGCGGCAGAAGAGCGGCGTTCCCGGCGAGGTGCAGCCCGGCGCGGCGATGGTCGCGCTGCAGGAGGGCGTGCCGGTCGTGTGCGGCGCGATTCACGGCACGCAGGACTGGAAGCTCGGCAACTTCGCCCCGGCGTCGGTCGCGTGGAGCGAGCCGATGCGCTTCGACGGCTATCCGCGCGGCGGCGAAGGGCTACCGCGCAGGCCTCGGAGGAGATCGGCAAGGAGATCCGCCGTCTCTGGGAGTGGCTGCGCGACATCCATGCCGCCGGCCGCCCGCGCAATGCGGTTCCGCCGCGCGCTCGGAGCATCTGCGCGCTCCCGTGACGCTTCCCTGAGCCTTCCGTCACGGTGCCTGGCACCGTGACGAGAGTGCAACGCCGTTCTCCAGCGCCTGAAGGAGGATCTTCGCGCTCCCGTGACACTTCCGTCACGGTGCCAGGCACCGGACGTCGGTTGAACCGCCAGGCCGCCTCGGGCGAAGATGAATTGATGGACGAGTCCGCGCTCCTCGCGGCCCTGCGCGCCGGCGACGAGCGGGCGTTCATGGCGATCGTCCAGCAGTACACGCCCGGGATGCGCCGGCTCGCGCTGAGCTACGTGCGTACGCCCGCGCTCGCCGACGAGGTCGTTCAGGAGGCGTGGCTCGGCGTCCTGAAGGGCCTCGATCGCTTCGAGGGCCGGTCGTCGCTCAAGACGTGGATCTACCGGATCGTCGCGAACGTCGCGCGCACGCGCGCCGTACGAGAGGCGCGCAGCGCACCGTTCTCGTCGTTCGCGACCGACGACGAGCCGTCCGTCGACCCGGATCGCTTCATCCCCGACGGCCACTGGGGATCCCCGCCCGAGCCCTGGCGCGCCGTCCTCGACGACGAGGCGCGGGCCGTGATCGACGCCGCCATCGCCGTCCTGCCCGACCAGCAGCGGCAGGTGATCGAGCTCCGCGACGTCGCAGGCTGGAGCTCAGATGAGGTTCGTAACGTTCTCGAGCTTTCGGAGACCAATCAGAGGGTGCTCCTGCACCGGGCGCGCTCGAAGGTTCGCGCTGCGCTCGAGGACTATCTTGGAGAAGAACGATGATCGCGCTGCGGAACAGGAAGAAGCTCACGTGCCGGGAGCTGGTCGAGCTCGTGACCGACTATCTCGACGGCAGCCTCTCGCGGCGCGATCGCGCGCGATTCGAAGCGCACATCGCTGCGTGCGGGAACTGCACGCAGTACGTCGAGCAGTTCCGCGAGACCATCCGCCTCACCGGGACGCTCCGCGAGAGCGACGTGTCGCCCGAGGCCGAAGCGGCGCTGCTCGCGCAGTTCGAAGCCTGGAAGCGCGGCGAGCTGTAACGCTTTCGCCGTCTCGCTTGACGGTAGTGCGACCGGCATGTGCCGGCTGCACATCGACAAGGGAGACGGACATGAAGAAAGCACTACTGCTCGCGAGCGCTCGCAGCGGCAGTTCTCGCGATCGCGGTGCCGGCTGCAAGCGCCGCTTCGCGCGACGGCGCGGTCTACACGATCACGAACGCCGCGACCGGCAACGGCGTCGCGACTTTCTCGCGCGGCGCGGACGGCGCGCTCACGCTCGCTGCGACCTACGCCACCGGCGGCAACGGCACGGGCGCGAACCTCGGTTCGCAGGGCGCCGTCGCGCTCTCCGACGACGGCAAGCTGCTCTTCGCCGTGAACGCCGGCAGCGACTCGATCTCCGAGTTCGCGGTGCGCGACGACGGACTTGAAGCTGCTGTCGACGTTCTCGTCGAACGGCGCGCTCCCGACGAGCCTCACCATCCACAAGAACCTGCTGTACGTCCTCGACGCGGGCGGCGCAGGATCGATCACCGGCTACAAGATCGACGGCAAGGGCCGCGTCGAGTTGCTCGCCGGCTCGACGCAGCCGCTCCTCGGCTCGGGACCGGCGCAGGTCGCCTTCTCGCCGAACGGCTCGGAGCTCGTCGTGACCGAGAAGACCACGAGCACGCTCGACACCTTCCAGGTCGGCCCGCACGGGAACGCGCAGCCGGGCGTCTCGAGCCCGTCGGCGGGCGGCACGCCCTTCGGCTTCCAGTTCGACAGCCTCGGCCGCGCGTTCGTCTCCGAGGCAGCAGGCTCGGCGTCGTCGTACACGGTCGACGCCTCGGGCGCGCACACGATCAGCGGAGCGGTCGTGACGCATCAGGCCGCACCGTGCTGGCTCGTCGTCTCGCCGAACGGCCGGTTCGCGTACACCGCGAACGCGGGCGCGGGCACGATCTCGGGCTTCTCGATCGCGCGGCGACGGCAGCATCGCGCTGCTCGACGCGTCCGGCGTGACCGGCAGCTTCGGCGCCGGCAGCCATCCGCTCGACGAGGCGGTCTCGAGCGACGGCCGCTACCTCTACGTGCTGGTGGACGGCCACCACACGATCGGCGGCTTCCGCATCAACGCGGACGGCTCGCTGACGGCGCTCGGCGAGGTCGGAACGCTGCCGGCCGGCGCGGTGGGTCTGGCGGCCTCTTAGTCCAGAGGCAGCGACCTGGTCGCGACCTAGTCGCGACCAGGTCGCAGTCGTCGCACCGTACGCTTGGCGGGAATGTCCGCCCAGCAGACCATCGGCACCGTGGCGATCGTCGGCTTCCCGAACGTCGGGAAGTCGACGCTCGTCAACCGCCTGACCGGCTCGCGCGCCGCCGTGGTGCACGAGACGTCGGGCGTCACGCGCGACCGCAAGGAGCTCGTGTGCGAGTGGCGGAACCGGCGGTTCCTCCTGATCGACACCGGCGGCGTCGACATCGCCGACGTCACGCCGCTCACGCGCTCGATCGCCGACCAGGCGCGCGAGGCGGTCGCGCAGGCGGACATCGTCCTCTTCGTGCTCGACGCGCGGGTCGGCATCACGCCGGGCGACGAGGAGGTCGCGCAGATCCTCCGCGAGTCGAAGAAGCCCGTGCTCGTGATCGCGAACAAGATCGACGACCCGAAGCACGAGACGCTCGCGCTCGAGCTGCACAAGTTCGGGCTCGGCGACCCGATCCCGATCTCGGCCCTGCACGGCAACGGCACGGGCGAGCTGCTCGACGAGATCGTCGACTACCTCGACGCGCACGGCGGCCAGGAGCGCCCCGAGCTGCCCGAGGACGCGATCCGCGTTGCGATCCTCGGCCGCCCGAACGTCGGCAAGTCGAGCCTCGTGAACAAGCTGCTCGGCCAGGAGCGCCTGATCGTCTCCGAGATCCCCGGCACGACGCGCGACTCGATCGACACGGTGCTGACGCGCGGCGACCGCACGTTCGTGCTCGTCGACACCGCCGGCCTGCGCCGAAAGCGGCGCCACCGCCAGGGCATCGACTACTACTCGGAGCTCCGCGCGCTCGAGGCGGCCGAGCGCGCCGACATCGCACTCGTGCTCATCGACGCGTCGCAGGGCGTCGTCGACCAGGACCTGCACGTCGCCGACGCAGCACGCAAGGCCGACTGCGCGACGCTGATCGTCCTCTCGAAATGGGACATCAGCGAGGTGAGGATCGAAGAGGTGCGCGCTCAGCTGCAACGCCGCCTGCGCCAGCGTCCCGCGTTCATCGCCATCTCGGCGAAGATCGGGCCGCGGTCTCGACCGGCTGCTCGACGCGGTCGTCGAGCTCTTCGACCGCTACGTCGCGAAGGTGCCGACGCCCGAGCTCAACAACTTCCTCGCGGAGCTGCGCAACCGGCGACAGCCGCCGTCGAAGAACGGCAAGCGCCTGAATCTGCTGTACGCGACGCAGATCCACCAGCGGCCGCCGCGCTTCCGGATCTTCGTCAACGATCAGGGCCTCGTCACGCGCGACTACGCCTACTGGGTGGAGAACGAGGTGCGTGAGCGGTTCGGCCTCGAAGGCGTTCCCGTGTCGATCGACTTCGTCCGCCGCACATGAGGTTCCTCGTCGCGGGAGCCGGCTCGTGGGGAACGGCGTTCACGCACGTGCTTGCGCGAGCGCGGCCACGACGTCGTGCTCGCCTGCCACACGCGCGAGCAGGCGGATGCGATCAACGAGACGGGACGCAACCCGCGCTCGCTGCCGAAGGTTGACCTTCGCGGCGTCGAGGCGGTGCCGCTCGACGACGCGCCCGCGGACGTCGAGGTCGTCGTCGTCGCGGTGCCGAGCAAGGCGTTCGCCGACGTCGTCGCCGCGCTACCGGGAACGGCTCCGGTGCTGAGCCTCACGAAGGGTCTCGATCCGGAAACCGGCGAGCGTCTGTCGACGCGCGTGCAGAACCGCCCCGTTGCGGTTCTCTCCGGGCCGAACATGGCGGAGGAGATCGCGGTCGGGCTGCCGACGGCCGCGGTGATCGCGAGCGACGACGGCTATCTCGCAGGCCAGCTGCAGCACGCGATCAACTCGTCGGTCTTCCGCGCGTACGTGAACCAGGACCTGGTCGGCGTCGAGCTCTGCGCGGCTGCGAAGAACGTGATCGCGCTCGCTGCCGGCGGTGTCGACGGCCTCGACCTCGGCGACAACGCGAAGGCGTCCCTGATCACGCGCGGCCTCGCCGAGATGGCGCGGCTGGGGGAGGCGGCGGGTGCGCGGCCGGAGACGTTCTCGGGGCTCGCCGGCATGGGCGACCTGATCGTCACGTGCTGGAGCCGCCACGGCCGCAACCGCCACGCGGGCGAGCTGATCGCGCAGGGACGCAGCCCGGATGAGGCGGCGGCCGAGATCGGCCAGACCGTCGAGGGCCTGACGACGGCGCCCGTTCTGCACCGTCTGTCACAAAGACTTAACGTGGAACTCCCCATTACGGAGGGGGTGTGCGCGGTACTCTCAGGGCAGAGTCTCACCGGCCTGATGTCCAGGCTGATGGGGCGACAGCCGACAGAGGAGTGAGATGAACCGCTTGATGCTTCCGGCGGCGGCTGTGGCGGCAGCAGCTGCGATCGTGACCGCAGGGTGCGCCAGTGCGGGCGCGAGCGGCCCCGGCTCGGCTCGACGGTGCGGCGGCGATTGCTCCCGCGAACGCGGTTGCGTTCGTCGCAGCGAGCACCGACCTCGGCTCCTCGGAGTGGCACGGCGTCGGCAAGCAGTTCATGACGAAGTTCAAGAGCCTCGCGCCGGCGCTCGGCGGCGAGCTCGACGTTGCGGTGCTGCCGAGCAAGGCGATCGTCGGCTTCACGCAGCCGCAGGACAGCGCGAAGCTCGACCGCGCTCGCGAAGAAGCACGGCGTGCAGACGCGTGTGATCGGCGGCTGGACCGCGATCGCAAAGACGAGCGCAGCCCTGGACACCGTTGCGAACGCGACGTCGCATCTCGCGGACAACAATCTGTTCACCGAGGCGATGAACCGGCTGCCGAGCGGCGCGCTCGTGCGCGCGTACGCGAACGGGCAGGAGGCGCAGACGTTGCTCGCGTCGATTCCGGGCACTCGACGTTCCAGGCGCTACGCGTCGAGGGACGTCACGGCACGTCGTCACGCTTCGTGGGTCGCGGCCGCACTCACGAGCACGAGCGACGGCTTGAAGCTCGAGGCGTTCACCGCACGGGCGGCTCGCCGGCGGCGCCCGGTACATCGTCACCGACGCCGCCGTACGCGTCGGCACTCGTCGACGAGATTCCGTCCGGTGCGCTCGCCGTCGTCGACTTCCAGGTGACGAGCGGCATGTTCGAGAACCTCGGGACGCTTCCCGCGCCGCTGTGAAGTTCCTCGGCGCGGCGAACGCAGCTGCCTGCCGAATCAGCTCGACACGCTGCTCGGCGGCGAGACGGCGATCTACGTTCGGCCGTCGCTGCCGATGCCGGAGGTGACGCTCGTCACGCAGCCGGCAGACACCGCCGCAGCATCGCAGGCGCTCGACGCGATTCTCGCCGAGCTGCCGTCGAAGAGCATGTTCTCCGGCATCAAGCTCTACCGGAAGACGATGGGCGGACAGTTCGTCGTCTCGACGACGCAGCAAGGGCTTGTCGGACTTCAGCGGCGGCGGCGCCACGGCTCTCCGCCGACCCGTCGTTCGTCGCAGCGAAGACGCAGTCGGGAATGGGCGCGACGACGACGGGATTCGTCTACGCAAACGTGAAGGACGCGCTGCCGCTTCTATCGCTCGCGGGCGTGAAGCTGCCGACCGGGCTGCCGAGCCTCGGCACGTTCATGGCGTACGGCGGGCAGACCGATACGGAGTCGTCGCTCACCGCCTTCCTCGGTGTGGCAAGCAGCTAGCCTGGCGGCCATGCCAAGTCGCTCATTCACGTTCACGTCCGAGTCGGTCACCGAGGGCCACCCGGACAAGATCGCCGACCAGATCTCGGACTCCGTCCTCGACGCCGTTCTCAAGGACGACCCGATGGGGCGCGTCGCCTGCGAGACGCTGATCACGACCGGCCTCGTCGTCGTCGCCGGCGAGATCACGACGGATACGTACGTCGACATTCCGCGCCTCGTGCGCGAGCGCATTCGCGAGATCGGGTACACGCGCGCGAAGTTCGGCTTCGATGCCGAGACGTGCGGCGTCATGGTCGCGCTCGACGAGCAGTCGCCCGACATCGCGCAGGGCGTCGACGCGTCGTTCGAGGTGCAGCACGGCGATCAGGATCCGCTCGACCAGGTTGGCGCGGGCGACCAGGGAATGATGTTCGGTTACGCGTCGAACGAGACGGAAGAGCTGATGCCGCTCCCGATCATGCTCGCGCACCGGCTCGCGAAGCGTCTGGCGGCAGTCCGCAAGACGGAGGTGCTGCCGTATCTGCGCCCGGACGGCAAGACGCAGGTGACGATTCGCTACGAGGAGGACGCGCACGGCCACCGGCGTCCGGTGGAGATCGAGCGCGTGCTGATCTCGACGCAGCACCGCGAGGGGCTCGACATCGACGCGATGCTGAAGCCCGACCTCGCCACGCACGTGCTCGAGCCGATCCTCCCGAAGGATCTGTACGACACGAGGCGGCTCGAGAACGACAAGGACTTCTTCTACTGCAACCCGACCGGCAAGTTCGTGATCGGCGGTCCGATGGGCGACACCGGCCTGACGGGACGCAAGATCATCGTCGACACCTACGGCGGCGCCGCTCCGCACGGCGGCGGCGCGTTCTCCGGCAAGGATCCGACGAAGGTCGACCGCTCGGCCGCCTACGCCGCGCGCTACGTCGCGAAGAACATCGTCGCTGCCGGGCTCGCGGAACGCTGCCAGATCCAGGTCGCGTACGCGATCGGCGTTGCGCATCCGATGTCGGTGCTCGTCGAGACGTTCGGCACGGAGGCGCTTCCGGTCGCGCGCATCGAGGAGCTCGTGCAGGAGCACTTCGACCTGCGTCCCGGCGCGATTCTTCGCGACCTCGACCTGCGCCGGCCGATCTACGCGAAGACCGCCGCCTACGGCCACTTCGGCCGCGACGACGGCGACTTCACGTGGGAGCGCACCGACAAGGCGGACGCGCTCCGCGCAGCGGCCGGCCTCGCCCAGCCGGCGGGCGTCGACGCCTGAGACCGTTCTCATCACCGGCGGGGCGGGCTTCATCGGCTCGCATCTCGCCGACGAGTTGCTCGCACGCGGACATCGCGTGCGGGCGCTCGACTCGCTGATCCCGCAGGTTCACGGCAGCGTCGCGCGACCCGAGTATCTCGACAAGAACGTCGAGCTGCTGGCGCGGGCGACGTGCGCGACGCGGACTCCGTGCGTCGCGCGCTCGACGGTGTCGACGTCCGTCGTGCATCTCGCGGCTCGGGTCGGCGTGGGCCAGTCGATGTACGAGATGGCGGAGTACACGTCGGCGAACTCTTTGGGGACAGCCGTGGTGCTCGAGGCTTTGGCAGAACGGCCCGTGCGCAAGCTCGTCGTGGCGTCGAGCATGAGCATCTACGGCGAAGGGCTCTACACCGACGCCGACGGGCACGAGGTCGAGCCGCCGGAGCGCACGCGGGAGCAGCTCGCGGCACGCGAGTGGGACTACGCGGGATTCGAGCCCGCGCCGACGCCGGAGCGCAAGCGGCCGGGCTTGTCGTCGATCTACGCGCTCACGAAGTACGACCAGGAACGCGCGTGCCTCGTCGCGGGGCCGGCGTACGGGATCCCGACGGTCGCGCTGCGGCTCTTCAACACCTACGGCCCGCGGCAGGCGTTGTCGAATCCGTACACGGGCGTGCTTGCGATCTTCGCGGCTCGCCTGCTGAACGATCGGCCGCCGCGGATCTTCGAGGACGGATTGCAGCGCCGTGACTTCGTCTCGGTGCGCGACGTCGCGCGCGCATTTGCGCTTGCGGTGGAGCACGACGGCGCGGACGGTCTCGCCGTGAACGTCGGCAGCGGGCGCAGCGTCACCGTGCGCGACCTCGCCGCGCAGCTCGGCGCAGTCGTCGGCCGCGAGCTCGAGCCGGAGATCACGGGCGAGTCGCGCGTCGGCGACATCCGCCACTGCTTCGCGGACGTGCAGCTCGCGCAGGAAACGCTCGGCTATGTGCCCGAGGTCGAGCTTGCCGACGGGATGTCGGAGCTCGCGGCGTGGCTCGAAGGGCAGAGCGCGGAGGATCGGGTCGACGCTGCGGCGTCTGAGCTCGCGCGGCGAGGGCTCGCGCTCTAGGCGACGCGAACGAAGAGGCCTGCAGCAGCCTTCTCGGAGATCGAGCGCTCGCCGCCGTTGACGCCGACGGTGACCTGGTCGGCCGCCGGCTCGGATGTGCGCACCACGATCTCCTGCCCCGGCACGAGTCCCTGGTCGTAGAACCAGTGCAAGAGCTCGCCGTCGTGCTCGGCGAGACGCACGATCGTTCCGCGTGCACCCGGCTTCAGCGCGGCGAGTGGCTCGAGGAGCGCGTTCTCCTCTTGCTCGAGCGCCGGGTCGATCGGCCAGCCGTGCGGGCAGCGGTCTGGATGCCCGAGCTTCTCGTCGATCCGTTCGATCATCTCGTCGGTGAACGTGTCGCCGAGCTGGTCGGCGCGCTCGTGCGCTTCGCCGCCGGTGTAGCCCATGAAGTCGGTGAGCAGGCGCTCGATGATCCGGTGCTTGCGTACGACGCGCTCGGCCCGTTCGCGCCCGGTGGCCGTGAGGAGCGCTTCCTTCCGCGCGCCGCGCTTGATCAGCCCTTCGGCCTCGAGCCGTTTCAGCATCTCGCCGGCAGAGGCGCGCGAGACGCCGAGCATCTCGGCGACGCGCGATGCGAGTGGGGGCGAGCCGGCTCCCTTTGGCGTGTACTCGCCGATCGGGAACGCGAGGAAGTAGATCGTCTCCAAGTATTCGTCGATGGAGTGTCGATCGGCCACGTGTTGCCATATTGCCTTATTGCTGTTGTAAGGCTACCCTTACACGAATGAGCATGGGCCACATCCTTCTGCTCGGCGCGCTTGCGGGAGGCACGATCTTCCTCGGTCTCCCGGTCGGGCGGCTTCGCAGGATCGGCCCGCAGGGGCGGGCCGGCATCAGCGCGCTTGCGACCGGGCATTCTGGTCTTTTTGCTCTGGGACGTGCTGAAAGGCGCGGAAGAGCCGATCGGAGCGGCGCTCCAGGCGCGGCATTGGGGGACGTTCTCCAAGCTGGCCGCGGCTCGGGTTCGGCGCGTTCGCGCTCGGCCTGATGGGCCTCGTCTACTACTCGGAGTGGATGAAGAAGCGCGGAAACCGGCGCACCTCGACGCTCGTCGGTCCCGGCGCAGCCGCCATTGAAGAGTTCGAGAGCCGGCCCCGTTTCTTCGAACGCCTGACTCCGGGCAAGCAGCTCGCTCTTCCTGATCGCGATCGGAATCGGCGTGCACAACTTCGGCGAAGGGCCTTGCCATCGGCCAGGCTGCTGCGGCCAGCCAGGTCAGCCTCGCGGTGACGCTGATCATCGGCTTCGGCCTGCACAACGCCACGGAGGGCTTCGGCATCTGCGGCCCGATGACCGGCGAAGGCACTCGCCCGAGCTGGCGTTTCCTCGCGCTGCTCGGCCTGATCGGCGGCGCGCCAACGTTTTTCGGCACGTTGCTCGGCCAGGCATGGTCGAGCGAAACGGCGACCGTGATCTTCTTCGCCGTCGCGGCGGGCTCGATCCTCTACGTCGTGCAGGAGCTCTTCGCGGTCAACCGCAAGTACGGGCACACGGTGCTCGTCATGTGGCTCATTCTCGCGGGGCTGATGCTCGGCTTCGCGACCGACTTCGTCATCGAGGCCGCCGGCATCTGAACACCGCGAGGTCGGGACGGACGTAGGTTGCGTCCGCTTCGAAGCCTGCTTCGCGTAGCCACTCGAGCTGATCGGCGACGCTCGACGGAAGGTCGTATTCCCAGTCGATCTCGATCCTGGCGTCGTTTGGATCGTCGGGAACGACGACGTCGCCGAGCACGAAGTTGTCGGAGACTTGCGCGATTCTCGTGAACAGATCGCGCTTAGCGTCTCCATCGAGGTGATGGACGGCGAGAACAGAGACGACGAGATCGAACGGGCCGCTCGGCAGCGGGTCCTCGAGGCGCGCGAGGCGGAGATCGGCACCGGGTAGGCGCTCTCGCGCGCGGGCGAGCATGGCTTCGCTTGCGTCGATGCCCGTCCAGCGGGCGGTCGGGTGCTGCGCGAGCACGCGCAAGGCTGTCTCCCCCGTGCCTGTTCCGAGCTCGAGCACGCTCGTTGCCCGGATCCCCTCGGTGGCGGCGGCCACCGCGGCCTGGAGCTCCTCGTAGCCGGGAATCTCGTCCAGCATCTGGGCGAGGTAGGTCTCGGGATTCCACTCGAAGCCGCTCATGCTGCGCCGACCATACGCGCGGCTAGGCTCGAACGAATGGTTCGCTACGCCTCCGTCTATCCGCTCGTGACCGCCCGAGCGGTGGCGCGGCCGTTCACGTACGAGGTGCCGGAGGACGCGGAGAAGGGCGCGGTCGTCGAGGTGAAGTTCGGCAACGCGCGCCGGCGCGGTGTCGTCACGGAGATCGGCGTCGCATTACCGGACGGCGTTGCCGCGTCACCGGTCGAGCGCGTCGCGGAGACGCTGCCGCCCGCGCTCGTCGATCTGGCGCTCTGGCTCGCCGACTACTACGGGTCGACGCCGGCGCGTGCGCTTGCGCTCATTGCTCCGTACAACGCGAAACGCCGCGGCGAGCGGAGCGACGCCGCTTCGACCGGGTCGCTCGCGGCGGAGGCGCCACCCGAGCACCTGTCCGAGACCCAGGAGCGTGCGCTGGCCCGCATCGACGAGCTGCTCGACAGCGGCGGGGGGAACGTTCTGCTCTTCGGTGCGACCGGTAGCGGCAAGACCGAGGTCTACATTCGCGCCTGCGAGGCTGCGCTCGCGCGCGGGCACGGCGCAATCGTGCTCGTGCCGGAGATCGCGCTCACGCCGCAGACGCTCGGCCGGTTCCGCGTGCGGTTCGGCGATCGCGTGGCCGTGCTGCACTCCGCTTTGACGGAGGCCGAGCGGCGCGACGAGCGCGAGCGCATCGCATCGGGCGAAGCGGCCGTTGTCGTCGGCGCGCGCTCGGCGGTGTTCGCGCCGGTGCCGTCGCTCGGCGTCATCTGCATCGACGAGGAGCACGACTCGTCGTACAAGCAGGAGTCCGATCCACGCTACGACGCGCGCACCGTTGCGGCGAAGCGGGCGTCGCTCGAAGGCGCCGTCGCGATCTTCGGCTCCGCGACACCGCGGCCGGAGTCGTGGGAGCGGCTCGAGCGGCTCGAGCTCGGCGGACGCATCGCGACGTCGTTGCCGACGGTGAAAGTCGTCGACCTGCGTCGCGAGGCGGGGTACCCGCTGTCGGCGCCGCTCCTCGAGGAGCTCGGCGGCATCGCGGAGCGCGGTGGCAGGGCGATCCTGCTGTTGAACCGCCGCGGCGTTGCGCCCGCGATCCACTGTCGCGCCTGCGGCGCGACGCGCCGCTGCCCGAACTGCGACGTTGCGCTGACGCTGCACGGCGACACCTCGTTGCGCTGCCATCACTGCGGGCACACCGAGACGCTGGGGGAGACCTGTCCGGCGTGCGGCTCGTCCGAGCTTGCGCGCATCGGCGCCGGCACGCAGAAGCTCGAGCGCGAGCTCGCGAAGAAGGTGCCCGAGCTCGAGGTGATCCGGCTCGACGCCGACGCGATCGAGAAGCCGGAGCAGCTACGCGACGCGCTCGAGCGCTTCGCGCACGCGGAGCGGGCGGTGCTCGTCGGCACGCAGATGGTCGCGAAGGGGCATCACTTTCCCGGGGTCGAGCTGGCAGCGGTCGTCGATGCCGACATGGGCCTCGGCTTGCCCGACTTCCGCGCCGAGGAGCGCACCTTCCAGCTGCTGACCCAGCTCGCCGGCCGCAGCGGCCGCGACGCGCCGGGTCGCGTGATCGTGCAGACGTTTCAGCCTGACGCGCGCGCCGTCACGTACGCGGCGCGGCACGACGTCCGCGGCTTTCTCGACGGCGAGCTCGAGCGCCGGCGAGCGCTCGGCTATCCGCCGTACCAGCATCTCGTGCGCATCGTCGTCACCGGCCCTGACCTGGCCGATGCGATGCGCGCCCTGGAGGAGCTGAAGGCCGGCCTCGGCGAAGCCGAGCTGCTCGGACCCGCTCCGCTGCTCCGCCTCCGCGGCCGCCACCGCGCGCAGCTCGTCGGCAAGACCGACCGCCCGCGTGCCCTCGCCACGCGCGCAGCCGCGCTGCTCTCAGCAGCGGCAGTCCCGATGCGCCGAGCCGGCCTCTCGGCCGTCGTAGACGTGGACCCGCAGTCCCTGTAGATCGTCACGCCGTCGTCACCAATTGATCGTGTCTGACACCGGGACGTGTTCCGTCCGGCCAGCGGCCTCCGCTCAACCATGCCGTTTCGGGCACACCGGTGTCTGACACCAGGACTTGTCAGTTGGCGATGCGTTCGAACAGGACATGGTCACGCCACTCGCCGTTGATCCGCAGCAGCTTGCGCGCCAATCCGTACCGCTCGAAGCCGTTCTTCTCGAGCACACGCTGCGACGCATGATTGTGGAGCAGCGTGCCCGCCTCGAGGCGGTGCAGTCCGGCCTCGCCGAACGCGAACTCGATCACGTCGCCCACCGCGGCCGACGCGAGTCCACGCCCGTTCTGGGCCTGGGCGACCCAGTAGCCGACGTTCCCCATCTGCAAACCGCCGCGGATGACGTCTGCCACGCTGATCATTCCGGCGATCCGGCCGCCATCGACGATCGCCCAGCGCCAGAGATCGTCGCCAATCGCAGCGATCCGCCTTCGCTGATGCGCCGCAGTGAAGAACTCGTCCTCGCGATCCGGCTCGAACGGCCTCAAGAATGCGCGGTTCTCCGCATAGAGCGCGGCGAGCTCCTCCGCGTCGTCGAGAGTCAGCAGCCGGATCACGCGGCGCGACGGGCGGCACTGAGATCGGCCGGCCAGCGCTCGAGGATCCACCGTTCGTCGAGAGGCTTCCGCTCGTAGGAACGGCCGTTGATCTTGACGAAGTCGCGCGTGCGCGGATCCATCGGCAGACGCGCCTCCGCCGGGAAGTAGCGGTTGTGCCGGTCGATCAGCTCGTTCACCTCCGCGAAGCTCCAGCCGCGCGCCGTCTCGAGCCAGGCGCGCGCGAACTCCTCCGCGTCGGTCGCCGACTCGGCGAGCGCCAACCAGAGCTCGCCGAGCTCGGCCTCGTGGCGCTCCATCTCGTTCTCGATCGTGCGCAAGCGGCGCATCCACAGCGTGGGGCCGCCGAGCGCGCGAATCGCGGAGTCCGCGCCGGGCCGGAAATTCCGCAGCCGTTGCTCGAGCGGCTGGCCGGTCAGCGGGCTCACCGCGAGCTCCGCCTCGAGGATCCGCCGCTCCTCGCGGTCGCGCGCGGTCTCGGGCCGAATCGCGCCCTGGCTCATGATCGCCTTCGCCTCTCGCGGATCCATGGCCTGGGTAGTGTGCCGACAGCATGGAAGAGCACGACGAACACGAGGACCATTTCGAGGGGCAGGTGATCGACGAGGAGCTCGACCCGGAGCGCGAAGCGCGCCGTCGGATCGCCCTCGGCCAGATCCGCCAGTACCCCGACGCCGCGCTCAGGATGGAGGCGCGTCCTGTCGCGGAGTTCGACGACGAGCTGCTCAGCCTCGTCGCGCGGATGAAGCTGCTGATGGTCGACGCGAACGGCATCGGCCTCGCGGCCACGCAGGTCGGCGTGCTCCGGCGCGTGTTCGTGTTCCAGCGGGACGAGGACGAGGTTGCGGCGGTCGTCAACCCGGAGATCGTCGAGCGGAGTGAGGAGACCGACGTCGCCGACGAGGGCTGCCTCTCGATCCAGGGCATCAGCGTGCCGGTCGAACGCTCGATCGAGGTGACGATCGTCGGCAAGGACGAGAACGGAAACGACGTCCGCTACGAGCTCGACGACTACGCCGCGCGGTGCGTGCAGCACGAGACGGACCATCTCGACGGCGTGCTGATGATCGACCGCACGACGCCGGAAGCACGGCGCGAGGCGCTCGGCATCCTGCGCCCGCGCATCGTCCTAACGTAGTGGCCCGCATCGCCGTCGCGGCCACCGCGCCGTTCGGCGCCGACGTGCTCGAGCGGCTTGCGCAACAGCACGACGTCGCGTTGCTGCTGACGCGTCCGGACAAGCCGCGCGGCCGCGGCCGCAAGCTCGCGCCGACGCCGGCGAAGGAAGTTGCCGAACGGCTCGGCATTCCGGTGCAGCAGCCGCCACGTCTCGACGAGGACGTCGACATCCCGGCCGACACCGTCGTCGTCGCCGCGTACGGGCTGCTGATCCCGGACGTCGCTCCTCTCGCGCGCGCTGTGGCTGAACGTGCACCCGTCGCTTCTGCCGCGCTGGCGCGGCGCTGCGCCGGTCGAGCGCGCGCTGATGGCCGGCGACTCCCGCACCGGCGTCACGATCCACCGCACGACGCCGGAGCTCGATGCAGGGCCGATCGCGGCGCAGGAAGCATTCGACGATCGGCCCCGACGACGACGCGGGAGCGATCTTCGACCGCTCGGCGGAGCTTGCGGCACGACTGCTCGACGGCGTCATCGCCGAGCCGCGGTTCGAGCCGCAGCCGGAGGACGGCGTGACGTACGCCGAGAAGATCACGCCCGAGGACCGCGAGCTCGACCTCTCGCAGCCGCGCCCAGGAGCTCGTGAACCGCATCCGAGCGCTGTCACCGCACATCGGCGCACGAGCCGTGGTCGACGGCCGGCCGCTGATCGTCTGGAAGGCCCGCGTCGGCGACGACGGCGGACTCGAGCTGCTCGAGGTGCAGCCGGAGGGCAAGCGACGGATGGCCTACGACGAGTACCGTCGCGGCCTTCGCTGATGGCGGTCTCGCCGGCACGCCGCGTCGCCTACGAAGTGCTGCTCCGCGTGTTCGAGCAGGACGCATACGCAGACCGCGTCTTTCGCACCGCCGCACGCGACCTCGACGAGCGCGAGCGCGCGTTCGCGCAGCGCCTTTCCTATGGCGCGGTGCAGCGCGTCCGCACGCTCGACTACGCGATCGACACGCTCGGCAAGCGGCCGGTGCGCAAGCTCGATCCGCCCGTGCGAGCTGCGCTGCGCCTCGGCGCGTACCAGCTCGGCTACACCGACACCGCGCCGCACGCCGCTGCCAACGAGTCGGTCGAGCTCGTACGACGCGCGCGTCTCGAACGCGCCGTGCCGTTCACGAACGCCGTGATGCGCCGGCTCACGGAAGGAATCCGTCCGCTCCTCGACTCGCTCCCCGACGGTCCGCTCAAGGAGTCGTATCCCGACTGGATCGCCGAGACCTTCGAGCGCGACCTCGGACACGATGACGCGCTCGCGCTGATGCGTGCGATGAACGAGCCGCTCGAGACGGTTGTCCGGGTCGTGCGCGGCGACCCGCCGCTCGGCGCCGAACCGACCGACATCCCCGGCGCGTATCGCGTCGAGCGGGTGGACGAGCTCGCGGTCGCGGAGGGCCGGCTCTGGCCGCAGAGCCGCGGCTCGCAGCTCGCCGGGCTCGTCGTCGGCTCACAGGACGGCGAGCGGGTGCTCGATCTCTGCTCGGCGCCGGGCGGCAAGACGAGCCAGCTGCGCGGCGACGTGACCGCCGTCGAGCTCGACCCGAACCGCGCCAACGAGCTGCGCGAGAATCTCGAGAAGCTCGGCGCGACGAACGTGACGGTCGTCGAAGCCGACGGAACGAAGCTTCCGCCGGACCTCCAGGGCTTCGATCGCGCGCTCGTCGACGCGCCCTGCTCGGGCCTCGGGGTGCTCGGGCAGCGACCCGATCTGCGGTGGCGCGCGACGGCCCTTCCCGAGCTCCAGCTGGCGCTCCTGCGCTCGGCCGCCGAGCGGGTGAAGCCGGGCGGGACGATCGTGTACTCGGTCTGCACGATCAACGCCGAGGAAAACGAGGCAGTCGTCGAGGCGAGCGGTCTCGAGTCGCTGCCGCTCGGTGAGGAGTGGCCACAGTACGCGCATCCCCGCCTGCCTCAGTTCCTGCTCACCCTGCCTCATGTCCACGGCACGAGCGGCTTCTTCATCGGCCGACTACGGGTCTAGAGTCGCGGCGTGACCTGGGAGGACTGGATCCGAACGGTTGAAGTCGAGCCGTCTCTCTATGCGGCAGACTTCGCGCACCTCGGCGAGCAGATCGACATGTTGCTTCGGACCGGCGCGCGCGTCTTCCATTTCGACGTCGGCGACGGCCACTTCGTCGAGCCGATCACGATGGGACCGATCGTGCTGCAATCGATTGCGCCGCTCATTCATTCGTTCGAAGGCGCCGCGATCGACTGCCATCTGATGGTCGACAATCCAACGAGGCACTTTCCGCAGATCGCGAAGGCGGGCGGCGACAGCGTCACGTTCCACTACGAGGCTGTCGACGACGTGCCGGCAACGATCTCGGTCGCGCGCGAGCACGGGCTGCAGGTCGGCGTCGCGTTCAGTCCGCAGACCGACCCCGAAGAAGTCGCGAAGGTCGCGGGCGATGCCGACCTCGTGCTCTGCATGAGCATCAACCCGGGCTACTCGGGTCAGGAGTTCATGGCCGAGGCCTACGAGCGGATCACGACGCTGCGCGCCGCGTTGCCGGAGTCGATCTACGTTCAGGTCGACGGCGGCATCGACCAGGACAACGTGCGTCAGGTGTACGACGCCGGCGCAACGTTGCTCGTCGCCGGCAGTGCAGTCTTCGCCCGAGAGGATCTTTCGCGGGCGTACCGCCGGCTCGTCCACGAGCTCGCGTGAGTTGGTTCGAGCGCGCGCTCGAGCTTGCGGAGCGCGGTCGCGGCAAGGTCGACGATCACCCGCTCGTCGGTGCGGTGCTCGTCCAAGGTGACAAGGTCGTGGGCGAGGGCTGGTACGAGTACTCGAACGTCCAGCATGCGGAGGCTGTTGCGCTCGCGCAGGCCGGGGACCGTGCGCGCGGCGCGACGCTCTATGTGACGCTCGAGCCGTGCAACCACACCGGTCGTACGCCGCCGTGCTCGGAGGCGGTGATCGCTGCAGGCGTGGCGCGCGTGGTCATCGGCGCGCGCGATCCGAATCCCAAGGCGGCGGGCGGGATCGAACGACTGCGCGAAGCCGGCGTGGAGGTCGAGCTGCTCGACAGCTGGGCGGCGCACGTTCAGAACGAGGCGTGGCGGACGTGGAAGTCGCTCGGTCGCCCGTTCGTGACCTACAAGGTGGCGGTGTCCCTCGACGGCCGCGTGGTCGTGCCCGGGCGCCGCTGGGTGTCGGGCGAGGAGTCGCGCCGTCTCGTCCACGAGCTGCGCGCGGCCTCCGACGCGGTCGCGGTCGGCATGGGCACGGTCCGCGCCGACAACCCACGACTCGATGCGCGTGATGTCGGAGCCACGAAGCAGCCGCGCGCGGCTCGCGTTCGGCCACGGGCCGTCGGAGCTCGAGGTGCGAAGCGGGCCGCTCGAGGAAGAGCTCCATGCGCTCGCCGCCGAAGGTGTGCAGTCGCTGCTCCTCGAAGGCGGCCCGACGCTCGCGACGGCGTTCTTCCGTGCAGGCCTCGTCGACAAGCTACTCGTGTTCGTCGCTCCGGTCGTCTCGGGCTCGGGGCCGCGGTTTCTCGGCGAGCTGGCCGAGTCCGTCGAGCTCTCGCATCTGACCGCGACACTGTCGGGCGCCGACGTGCTGCTCGAGGCCTACGTCCACGTGCCGTAGCCTGTTCTCGTGTTCACCGGGATCGTCCGCGAGCTCGGACGCGTCGTCTCCTTCGACGGCGGGCGTCTTCTCGTCGAGGCTCGACAGACGAGCGCCGACGTGGGCGACTCGATTGCGGTCGACGGCGTCTGCTTGACCGTTGTCGAGCATGAGGGCGACCGGTTTGCGTTCGATGTCGTCGCCGAGACGTTGAGTAGAACGACGCTCGGCAGCGCTCGCACCAGGCGACCCGTCAACGTCGAGCCGGCGCTCCGCGCGGGGGAGCCGCTCGGCGGTCACATCGTCCAGGGCCACGTCGACGGCGTCGGCACCGTGCGCAGCATCTCGCAGCCCGTCTGGATCGATGCGCCGTCAGAGGTGCTTCGCTACTGCGTCGAGAAGGGCTCGATCACGGTCGACGGCGTGTCGCTCACCATTGCAGCCCTCGACGACGCAGGCTTCGCAGTCGCGCTCGTGCCGCACACGCTGGCGGCCACGACGCTGGGAGCGGCGAAACCCGGCGACGCCGTCAATCTCGAGGTCGACGTCCTCGCCAAATACGTCGAGCGCCTTACCATGGGACGATGACCGTCACCGAGACCGCGTTCGCCACTGTCGAGGAGGCAATCGAGGACATCCGCGCGGGCAAGTTCGTCGTCGTCGTCGACGCGGCGGACCGCGAGAACGAGGGCGACCTGACGATCGCAGCCCAGTTCGCGACGCCCGAGGCGATCGCGTTCATGGCGAAGGAGGGGCGCGGGCTCATCTGCCTCTGCCTCACCGGCGAGCGCTGCGACGAACTCGGCCTACGCCAGATGACCGAGCGCAACGAGACGCCGTACGGGACGGCCTTCACCGTCTCGATCGAGGCGCGCGAAGGGATCAGCACCGGCATCTCGGCGCACGACCGCGCGCGCACGATCCAGGTCGCGATCGATCCCTCGAGGGGGCGGGACGATCTCGTCGAGCCGGGGCACGTGTTCCCGTTGCGCGCGCGCCGCGGTGGCGTCCTCGAGCGCGCGGGCCAGACCGAGGCGGCCGTTGATCTCGCACGTCTGGCCGGGCTGAACGCCGCCGGCGTGATCTGCGAGGTCATGAAGGACGACGGCACGATGGCGCGCGTCCCCGATCTGATCGAGTTCTGCGCGCAGCACGGCCTCCGGCTCGTCACCGTCGCCGACCTGATCGAGTACCGCCGCCGGCACGAGCGGCTCGTCGAGCGCGAGATCGCCGTGCGTCTGCCGACCGCCCACGGCGAGTTCATGGCTGTGCTCTTCAAGGAGACGCTGACCGGCAAGCAGCATGTCGCGCTCGTGCACGGCGACGTCGACGGCGAACAGAACGTGCTCGGTGCGCGTGCATTCCGAGTGTCTGACCGGCGACGTCTTCCATTCGTTGCGCTGCGACTGCGGCGAGCAGCTCGAAACCGCACTTGCACTCATCGCGGCCGAGCCGCGCGGGGTTCTCCTCTACATGGCGCAGGAGGGCCGCGGCATCGGACTCCTGAACAAGTTGAAGGCCTACGAGCTGCAGGAGGACGGCCTCGACACCGTCGATGCGAACCTCGCGCTCGGGTTCGCCGCGGACGAGCGCGAGTGGGGGATCGGCAACCAGATCCTCGCCGAGCTCGGGCTGACGACGATCCGGTTGCTGACGAACAATCCGAAGAAGGTCTCCGGCCTGCAGGCGTTCGGGCTCGACGTGACGGAGCAAGTACCGATCGAGATGCAGCCGAACGACGAGAACCGGCGGTACCTCGCGGCGAAGCGGGATAAGCTCGGCCACAAGCTCCATCACCAGGGGCTGAAATTCGAGTCGGAGAGCGAATGAGCCAGCGCGAGACGTGGCCGGGCGAAGGCGAGGACATGCCCGTCGAAGCAGACGAGGTCGAGGTCGAAGTCGAAGCCGACCCCGACGCCGACGAGGCGGAGGATCCGCAGGACACCGGCGACGAGCTGCAGTTGCGCGTCGCGCACGAGCACGCGGAGGGCGACCTCGACGTGCCCGACGACATCGACCTCCTCGAGGGCGAGGCGCGAGACACGCATCGCGGCGTCGGCATCGTCGTCTCGCGCTTCAACGGCGAGATCGTCAACCGGCTGCTCGCGTCGGCGCTCGCCGAGCTCGAGAAGGCCGAGGTCGCAAAGGACTCGATCACGGTCATGGCCGTGCCCGGGCGCGTTCGAGCTGCCACTTGGCGCGATGGCGCTCGCGAAGACGCGCCGCTACTCCTGCATCGTCGCCCTCGGCTGCGTGATCCGCGGCGAGACGGCGCACTTCGAGTACATCTCGGGCGAGGCGGCCTCCGGGCTGCAGCTGGCGGCGCTCGAGACGGGCGTCCCGGTCTCGTTCGGCGTGCTCACGGTGGACACCGTCGAGCAGGCCGAGGCCCGTATAGACAAGGGCGGCGAGGCCGTGCGGACGGCGCTCGAGATGGCGGATCTCTTCTCGCAGCTGCGGTCGACGGCTCAGGCCACGTAGGCCTTTCCGCTACCATCCCGCCCCGATGTCGAGAGTCTGCGCAGTCTGTGGAAAGAAGCCCGGCTTCGGGAACCACCGGAGCCATTCGATGGTCGCCACGAAGCGGCGCTTCGACCCGAATCTCCAGCGCGTTCGGGTGCTCTTGAAGGGCAAGGCCCAGCGTGCGTACGTCTGCACGAAGTGCCTCAAAGCCGGCAAGGTCCAGAAGGCCATCTAAGCCTGGGCCGAACGCGCCCCTTCGGGGCGCGGCGGCTCGCGACACGGCCGGTGCCTGCCACCGTGACGTGATCCGCACGAACCGGTCACGCCGTCGGCTCAGAGCCGATTGCGTGCAGCGACTTCGATCCGGCCGTCCGTGACGCGATTCGGCACGGAGACGTCACGGTGCCTGGCACCGGACGTGTCCCGCTCTCTTCCAGAACCCGTCCCGACCTGCTTAAAAGCAAGGTGTGCCGACGCGGTCTTGACTGGTTTCGCGAGTGGCGGATCGACCGGATGACCGACCGCATCGCTCGCAAGCCGCACGGCAAGAGCGCGCGCGAGACGTACGGCGCTGCCGACGCGCACTCGTTCACCTGGGAGCCGGTCCTCGAGGCGCTCGCGCTCGGGCCGTCGGATCGCCTGCTCGACGTCGGGTGCGGCGGAGGCGTCTTTCTGCGCCACGCGCAAGCGGAGACGGGCTGCACCGTCAGACGGCGTCGACCACAGCCGGGACATGGTTCGCCTGGCCCGGCCGCTCGCGGTGCTGGCCGAGGCAGAGCAGCTGCCGTTCGGCGACGGCGAGTTCACCGCCGTTTCCTCGATCGTCGCCTTCTTCTTCTTTCCGGACGCATTGCGGGCCTTGCGCGAGATGCGGCGGGTGCTCGCGCCGAACGGCCGAATCGCGATCTACACGACCTCGCCGGAGGCGAAGGGAACGATGGCGGCGCCCTATCCGCTCGCGACGCGCGGGCATTTCTACACCGACGAGGAGCTGCAACAGCTCGCGCTCGAGGCGGGCTTCCAGACCGCGCGGGTCACCCGGCCCGACGAATCGGGCTGGGCCCAGCTGCTCGCCGCGCAACCCTGAACGCCCCGCGGAGGTCAAAACGCTCGTGGAGGCAGGGCACGCGCTCTCGTCACCGCTTGGGCGCATCACGATCTCGAGCGAGGCGATCGCCCGCATCGTCGGTGAAACCGCCCGAGAGTGCTACGGCGTGGTCGGAATGGCCGGCCGGAAATGGCTGCCGGACCGCGCCACGCGCGGGCATCGAGATCGGCGGCAACGGCGACGGTGTCACGATCGATCTGCACGTCGTCGTCGAGTACGGCTTGAATCTCGCCGAGGTTGCGTCCACGATCCGCAACAGGGTCTCGTACGAGGTCGAGCGGCTCACGGGGCTTTCCGTGCGGGCGGTCGAGGTGCACATCGACGACGTGACGGAGGAGCGGATGACCGGACTGAACGGCGATCGTGAGGCGGTGGAGAAGCTCGTCGACGCGGCGCTCGCGTCGCTCGAGGCGAACCGCGCGCGCATCGACGACCTGAACGTCTATCCGGTTCCCGACGGCGACACCGGCACGAACCTGACGATGACGGTGCGCGCCGTCGCCGACGCGGTCGACCACACGTCGGCGGCGAGCCGGCACTCGCTCGCACGCGACGTCGCCCGCGGCGCGCTGATGGGAGCGCGCGGCAACTCGGGCGTGATCTTCTCGCAGATCGTGCGCGGCGCAGCCGACGTGCTCGGAGAGACGAGCGAGCCCGATGATCGACGCCGACGCAACCGCGCGCGCACTGCGCGGCGCGAGCGACGCTGCCTACCGCGCCGTCCGACGTCCCGTCGAGGGAACGATGCTGTCGGTCATCCGCGAGCTGGCCGAGGAGGCCGAGGCGCGCGCGCCCGAGCACCCGTCGATCGGAGAGCTTCTGCGTCGACCTCGTGCGCCGCGGTGAGGATGCGCTCGCGCGCACGCCGGAGCAGCTGCAGGTTCTGAAGGACGCCGGCGTCGTCGACGCCGGCGGCGCAGGCCTCGTCGAGCTCGTGCGCGGAGTCGCAGCAGCCGTGACCGGCGAGCCGATCCCCGAGCCGCCGCCGATCGAGGAGCACCTGAGCCACGAGGCGATTCATCAGGAGCTCTCGCCGTTCCGCTACTGCACCGTCTTCCTGATCGAGGGCGAAGACCTCGACCGGGACGCGCTCGAAGACGAGCTCGAGCAGCTCGGCGATTCGCTCCTCGTCGTCGGCGATCCGAGCGCGATCAAGGTGCACGTGCACACCGACGATCCCGGCGCCGCGCTCTCGGTCGGCACGAGGGTCGGCACGATCGACCGGATCGAGATCGCGAACATGCACGAGCAGACGCAGCAGCGCGAAGAGCGGCTGCTCTCGCTCGTGCCCGACGCCGCGCCCGCGAAGTCGGGCGTCGTCGCGGTCGTCGCGGGCGACGGCAACCGCAAGCTCTTCGAGAGCCTCGCCGCGACACGTCGGCCCGATCTCGATCGTCGAGGGCGGCCAGACGATGAACCCGTCGACCGCGGATCTGCTGCGCGCGGTGCAGTCGCTCGACGCCGAGGAGGCCATCATCCTCCCGAACAACTCGAACATCGTCCTCGCCGCGGAGCACGCCGCCGCGAACGCCGACCGCACCGTCGAGGTCGTCCCGACGACGTCGATCCCGGCAGGGCTCGCCGCGATGGTCGCCTTCGACGGCTCGCGCACGGCCGCCGAGAACGCGAAGGAGATGCGCGAGGCGATCGAGACGGTCGCGACCGGCGAGGTGACGATCGCCTCCCGCGACGTGCAGATGAACGGCATCGCCGATCACGAAAGGCGACTGGCTCGGCCTCTCCGAGGGCGAGCCCGTGTCAGGCGGCGCCGATTTCGACGCCGTCACCTACGCCGTCGTCGAGCGCCTGCTGACCGAGCCGCGAGGGCTGCTCACGCTGCTCGTCGGCCGCGACGGGGCGAAGCTCGAGGGCGTCCTCGCCCGGATCGCCGAGGAGCATCCGGACGTCGAGGTGGACGTCCAGGAGGGCGGACAGCCTCACTACCACCTGCTTCTGTCCGCCGAGTAGAGTCCGCACCGCCATGGGGAGGCCGATCAGGATCCTCCTCGTCGAGGACAACCAGGTCTTCCGCGAGGCGCTCGAACTGCTGCTGGGAATGCGCGCCGACATCGAGGTCGTCGCATCCGTCGGCGACGGCAGCGAGGCGGTCGCCGCCTGCGACAAGTACCACCCGCAGGTCGTCCTGATGGACTACCGGCTTCCGGGGATGGACGGCGTGCAGGCGACCGCCGCCGTGAAGCAGTCGCATCCGGAGATCGCGGTCGTCTGCCTGACGGCTTCCGCGAACTCGCGAGAGATCGAGGCGCTGTACGAGGCGGGTGCGACGGCGTGCCTCACGAAGGACCAGGAGCTCGACGACATCGTCGACGGCGGTCAAGAACGCGGCCGACGGAGCCGGGTGAACCTCACCGCGCAGAACACGGCGATCGTCGTCGACTCGACCGCAGACTTCCCCGACGCGCAGGACCGCTACCCGAACTGGCGCGTCGTGCCGCTCTACGTCAACTTCGGCACCGAGAGCTACAAGGACGGCGTCGACCTCACGGCCGCACAGTTCTACGAGCGACTGCGCACGTCGCCCGAGCTGCCGACGACGTCGCAACCGACGCCCGGCGACTTCCTCGCGGTCTACGAGGAGCTCGGCGCGTACGAGCGCATCCTCTCGGTCCACATCGCGGCGAATCTCTCCGGCACGTTCCAGAGCGCCGGCACCGCCGCCGCGCAGCTCGGCGACGGCCGCGTGCGGACGATCGACTCCGAGAGCGCGTCCGTCGCGACCGCGATGCTCGCGACCGCGATCCAGCGCCGGCTCGAGCGCGGGACGACCGACGAGGAGATCGACGCCCTCGTCGAGCGCTACCTGCGCGAGCACGGCCTGCTCTTCACCGTCGACACGCTCGAGTTCCTCGCGCGCGGCGGCCGCATCGGGCGCGCGAAGGCGTTCGCCGGACAGCTGATGAACGTGAAGCCGATCCTCTCGATCCGAGACGGCGAGGTCATACCGGTGAAGCGCGTGCGCGGCAACCGCAAGGCGTTCCAGGAGTTCGTCGACGCGCTCGACAGAGCAGACGCAGGACGTAGCCGGGGCTACGCGTCGGCATCGCGCACGCGGACGCGCCGGAGCGGATGGTGCAGATCGAGAAGATGGTGCGCGACCTGCGTCCGCAGGCGACGATCGAGATGGAGACGATGCTCGGCGCGGTGATCGGCGCGCACGCAGGGCCCGGGACCGTCGGCTTCTTCTGGTTCACCGACGACGTCTGACACGCGTTCTACGCTTCGAGCGCTCTGGCGCCGAGCACGATGACAGCCGCCCGTCGACAGACGGTCTTCGCAAGCCTGGACCCACCGCAGGCCTGGCCGCCGACGCGCGGACGGCCGCAACCGCAACGGCTCGAGCATCGACGCTCGACGCGCTGCCGGGCGTCGGCGTCACGCTGAAGCGCAAGCTCGCGAAGCTCGGGCTCGAGACCGTGCGCGACCTGCTCGAGCATCGTCCGCACCGCTACGAGTCGGCGGCCGACGAGGTCGCGATCGCCGCGCTCGGCGGCAGCACCGACGAGGTCGTGATCGTCGGCGAGGTCCTGAACGTCACGAAGCGGCCGCTCCGCGGCCGGCGCACGCTCGTGACGGCGCGCGTATCGACGACGGGACGGCGACGGTCACCGCGAGCTGGTTCAACCAGCCGTGGGTCGCGGATCAGCTGACAGCCGGGCGCACACGTCCGTCTGCGCGGCAAGCCTGGCCGCTACGGCTTCGACGTCAAGTCGTACGACGTCGGCGAGGGCGAGGCGACGAAAGACTTCGCGCCGGTCTATCCCGCGAGCGAGGAGATCACGCCGAAGCGGCTGCGGACGCTCGTCGCGCACGCGCTCGGGCACGTCGTCGACTACCCCGACCCGCTGCCGGCCGAGCTGCGCGACCGCGAGTCGATGCCGCTGAAGCGCGACGCGCTCTTCGTCATCCACCATCCCGAGTCCGAGCACGAGGCGGAGACCGGGCGGCAGCGGCTCGCGTTCGAGGAGCTGCTGCTGCTCCAGCTCGGCATCGCGCGGCGCGCGGCGGAACGCGAGCGCACGCTCGCGCCGTCGCTCGGCGCGCCCGGCGAGCTGATCGAGCGCTACCGCACGTCGCTTCCGTTCTCGCTCACGCCGTACCAGGAGCAGGCGGTGCGCGAGATCGACGCCGATCTCGAGCGCACGATTCCGATGCAGCGGCTGCTGCAGGGCGACGTCGGCTCCGGCAAGACGGTCGTCGCGCTCTACGCACTGCTGCGCGCGGTCGAGCACGGACGCCAGGGCGCGCTGATGGCGCCGACAGAGACGCTCGCCGAACAGCACTTCCTCACGATCGAAGGCATCTGCGCCGAGCTCGGCGTCACGTGCGCATTGCTCACGAGCGCGTCGCCGAAGAAGGTGCGCGCGGCGGCGCTCGGCGCGGACGTCGTCGTCGGCACGCACGCGCTGATCCAGGAGGGCGTCGAGCTGCGCGATCTCGCGGTCGCGGTCGTCGACGAGCAGCACCGCTTCGGCGTCGAGCAGCGCAAGGCGCTGGCGCAGGGTCGCGCGCCGCACGTGCTGCACATGACCGCGACGCCGATCCCGCGCACGCTCGCGCTCACGGTGTACGGCGATCTCGCCGTCTCCGAGATCGCGAAGCCGCCGGCGGCGCGCAAGCCGATCATCACGAGCTGGATCGAGGAGCAGCAGGCCTCCGAGGCGTACACCCGGCTCACGCGGCTGCTCCGCGAGGGCCGGCAGGCCTACGTCGTCTGCCCGCTCGTCGAGGCATCGGAGACGACGCTCGCGCGCGCGGCCGAGGACGAGGCCGAGCGGCTCCGACGCGCCGAGCTCCGCGAGTTCCGCGTCGGCTGCATGCACGGCCGGCTGAAGCCGGACGCGCGGCGCGCCGTCATGGCCGACTTCAACGCGCGCGAGCTCGACGTGCTCGTCGCGACGACCGTGATCGAGGTCGGCATCGACGTCCCGAACGCGACCGTGATGATCGTCCAGGAGGCCGACCGCTTCGGTCTCGCTCAGCTGCACCAGCTCCGCGGCCGCGTCGGGCGCGGAGCCGAGCAGTCGTACTGCCTCCTCGTCTCGCGGGCGAAGGAGGAGCTGACCGAGACGGCGCAGCAGCGGCTCGAGTCGCTCGTCGCGACGACCGACGGCTTCGAGCTCGCCGAGGTCGACCTCGACCTGCGCGGCGGCGGCCAGCTGCTCGGGACGCGCCAGCACGGGGCGACCGACCTCCACTTCGCGCACATCCGCGTACGACCGGCAGCTGCTCGAGCAGGCCCGCGCCGTCTCGCTCGAGCTCGGCGCGGCACCGGGGCCGCTGCAGGACGCCGTCGACGCGCTGTTCGCCGAGACGGACCCGAGCGCGCTCGCCTGACGTATCGCCTCCATGGACCGGCGCAGCTTTCTCCTCGCCGCCGCGGCGGCGCCGTTCGCGCTGCGCGGCGGCGTCGCCTACGTGACCGCGGACACCGAGTCGCACGTCGCCGTCGTCGATCTGCGCTCCGGCATCGTCGTGCACCGCATCGCGACGCAGCCCGACCCGCGGAGCGTCGAGCGGGTCGGCGACGTCGCGGTCGTCGCGCACACGGCAGTCGGCGCGGTCAGCATCCTCGACGGCTTCGGCGTCCGTCACGTGCTCGACGGGTTCGAGGAGCCGCGCTACACCGCCGGGGCGCGCGACGGCCGGCACGCGTTCGTCACCGACTCCGGTCGCGTCGAGCTCCTGACCGTGGACGTCGTGCGCGGGGAGATCGTCGGCCGCGTGAAGCTTCGGCTCTGGCCGCGGCACCTCTCGCTCTCGCGCGACGGACGGACGCTGTGGGTCGGGCTCGGGACGGCGTCGCCGGAGCTCGCGGTCGTCGACGTCAGCGATCCACGACGGCCGCGCCTGAAGGGCAGCGTCACGCCGGCGTTCGCGGCGCACGACATCGGCTTCGCGCCGAGCGGCCGCGTCTGGGTGACCGCGGGCGAGGACTCCCGGATCTCCGCCCACGGGCGCGTGCTCGCAGCCGACGGCGCGCCGCAGCACGTGACGTTCCTCGGCGGCCGCGCGTTCGTGACGAGCGGCAACGACGGCACGCTGCGCGTCTACGACGAGGCGTCCGCCCGGCTGCTGCACACGACCGTCGTCCCGGTCGGCTCGTACAACGTGCAGTTCCGCGACGGGCGCGTGCTGACGCCGTCGCTGAACGCCGGCACGCTCTGCGTGGTCGACGCCGGCGGCCGCATCTCCCTGCGGACGCGCGTCGCCGCGTCCTGTCACGACGCCGCTTAGTCTCTGACGCATGCGGATCATCGCCGGCTCCCACAAGGGGCACACGATCCAGGCGCCGCGCGGCCGCGACACGCGACCCACCTCCGACCGCGTGCGCGAGAACGTCTTCAACATCCTCGGGCCCGTCGACGGCGCGGCCGTGCTCGATCTGTACGCGGGCTCGGGCGCCATGGGGCTCGAGGCGCTCTCCCGCGGAGCCGTCCGAGCCGTCTTCGTCGAGCGTGACGGCGACGCCGCGCGCACGATCGAGCGCAACCTCGACAAGCTCCGGCTCGCCGGCACGGTCCTCCGGCAGGACGCGGTGACCGCGCTCGCGACGGAGGCAGGCTCCGGCAGGAAGTACGATCTCGTGCTGGTCGACCCGCCCTACGACATGTACGCCGACATCGAGCCAAAACTCGCGCGCTATCTCCCGTCCGTGCTCGCCGAGGACGGGGTCGTCGTCGTCGAGACCGACGAGCGCATCGAGCCGGAGCTGCCGCTCACGGAGCGAACGAGCCGCAAGTACGGCGCAGCGCGCATCACCGTGTACGGAGCGCCGAATGATCACCGCCATCTGCCCGGGCTCGTACGACCCCGTGACGAACGGTCACGTCGACGTGATCACGCGCGCGGCCGACATCTTCGACCGGGTCGTCGTCGGCGTCGTCGGCAGCCCCGCGCACAAGGAGCCGATGTTCACGATCGACGAGCGGGTCGCGTTCCTGCGCCACGCAGTGGGTCATCTCGACAACGTCGAGATCGACGTCTTCCGCGAGCTCGTCGTCGAGTTCGCGCGCAGGTGGGAGGCGAAGGCGATCGTGAAGGGGCTGCGCGTGATCTCGGACTTCGAGTGGGAGTTCCAGATGAACCAGCTGAACCGGCACCTCGCGCCCGACGTCGAGACCGTCTACGTGATGGCGAGCCCTGCCGTGAGCTTCGTCTCGTCGAGCGGCGTCAAGGAGATCGCCACCTACGGCGGCGACATCTCCGCGCTCGTGCCGGACCCGGTCGCGAAGCGGTTCAAGGAGCTCTTCCCGGCCGGACGACCGGGAACGCCCGAGAATCCGGGCGAGTGAGCCGCTTGCAGGACCGATCCGCCGACCGCCGAAGCTAGACTTCGCCCATGGACGTCCTCGTACTGATCGACAAGCTCGACGACCTCGTGCACAACGCGAAGGCCGTCCCCCTCACGGACCAGGTTCGCATCGACCGCGAGGAGATCTACGACATCCTCGACCAGATGCGCGCGACCATCCCGGAGGAGATCAAGCAGGCGCGCTGGATCGTCAAGGAGCGCCAGGAGATGCTCGCGGAGGCAAAGCGCGAGGTCGACCGGCTCCTCGCCGAGGCGCGCGAGCAGGCCGTGCGCGAGGCCTCGCAGACCGAGATCGTGAAGATCGCCGAGCGGCAGGCGCAGGACATCGTCGACGAGGCCCGTCGCGAAGCGCGTGAGGCGCGCCTCGAGATGGAGGACTGGGCCGACTCGATGCTCGCGTCGCTCGAGGTCAACCTCGATCGCTTCCTCACCGCGGTGCGCCGCGGCCGGGAGCGGCTGCACGAGCGCTCGCAGGAGACTGTCGTCGGTGCCGGCATCGGGCCGGGCAGCGACGGCATCGGCGACGATCTCGGCTATTAGCTAGCCGCCGCTACCCTGCGCCGATGAGGCGCACTGTCGTCGAGTGGGTCGTCACGCTCGCGCTTGCCGGGCTCTTCGTGCTCGTCTTCGAGGTCGAGATCGCGCAGCCGTTCCGCGTGCCGACGTCGTCCATGGAGCCGACGCTCCACTGTGCGCACCCGGGCCTCGGCTGCACCGGGTCGCTCAACGACCGCGTGCTCGTGGCGAAGATCGTCTACCGGTTCCGCGATCCGAAACGCTTCGAGATCGCGGTCTTCCACGCGCCCGCCCGCGCGCGCAAGCTCTGCTCCGAGGGCGGCACGTACCTGAAGCGCGTGATCGGGCTTCCCGGCGAGCAGGTGTCGGAGCGCACGGGTTACTTCTACGTCGACGGCAAGAAGCTGAATGAGCCGTATCTCTCGTTCTACACCCGCGACTCGCGTCACGAAGACGTGGCCGCGGCTCGGCGCGAAGGAGTACTTCATGATGGGCGACAACCGGCTCGATTCGTGCGACTCGCGCACCTGGGGCGGGGTGCAACGCAGCGCCTTCGTCGGTCCGGTCATCGCGACGTACTGGCCGCCGACGCGCTGGACAATTCGGTAGACAGGGTCTTCGCGAGCTCGACGAACGACTCCGTCGCCGCCGAGCGGAAGCGGTCGCGGTGCCACACGATCGCGAGATGCCGCGGCGGGATGCGGTTGCCGAACGGGAGTGCCACGTAGGCCGGGTTGCGCGGATTGACGACGAGCTGCGGCACGACGGCGACGCCGAGCCCTTCCGCGACGAGGCCGACGAGCGTCCCGTTGTCGTCGCTGCGAAAGACGATGTTGAGATCCGGCACGCGACCGCGCAGGTAGTTCTCGTGCTCGCCGACGTGGCGCCAGGTCACGATCGGAACGCCGCTGAGCTCGCGGAAGGGCGGCGCGCTGTCGCGATCCGACCAGCTCGGAGCCGGCCTGCACGAGCAGCACGTACGGGTCGCGCAGGACCTCCTCCGATTCGAACGGACCCTCCGGCAGCGGCAGGTCGGCGAAGGTGAGGTCGAGCTCGCCGTGTTCGAGCAGACGCAGCAGGTCGGACGCGTCGATCTCCTCGCGGACGCTCACCTCGACGCGCGGCCACTCTTGCTTGAAGCGGCGGATCAGGCCGGGGAGGATGCGCGCGCCGACGCTCTGGTAGATCCCGAGGCGCAGCGGCCCGGCCGCACCCTCGGCGAACGCGGCCAGGTCGGCCTGGGCGGCATCGAGCTGCGCGACGATCGCGTCCGCGTGCCGGAGGAGCAGCCGCCCCGCGTCGGTCAGGTCGACGGGCCGAGGGCCACCGGGACGGTCGACGAGCCGCTGCCCGACATTGCGCTCGAGCAGCGCGATCTGCTGGCTGACGGCGGACTGGGTGTAGCCGAGCTCCCGGGCCGCGCGACCGAAGGAGCGCGTGCGGCCGACGGCCTCGAGGGCCGCGAGATGCCGCAGTTCGACGCCGAGCCATCTATTACGTTCCATAATCGAAACAAATCATAACTCGATTTGTCCTAATCGGTCGGTCTAGGCACGCTGAATGCATGAAGCTCGCAGCAGCTCTCGGAATCGTCTACGTCGTCTGGGGATCGACGTACCTCGCGATCGCGGTCGCCGACCGGACGCTGCCCCCGTTCCTGATGCTCTCCATCCGCTTCCTGATCGCCGGCGCGCTCCTCTACTGGTGGTCCGCGCGCCGGGGCGAGGTGGCGGCCGAGCGGCCGGGCAGGCGCCAGTGGCGCGCGGCGGCGATCGTGGGCGGCCTCCTGCTCGTCGTCGACACCGGCGGCGTCGCCTGGGCCGAGCTGCGCGTCAGCTCCGGAATCGCCGCGCTGATCATTGCGAGCGTCCCGTTCTTCATGGCGGTGCTCGACCGCGCCTTCTTCGGTGTCCGGTTGCCCGTCGGGGGCGTCGTCGGCCTCTTCGTCGGGCTCCTCGGCGTCGGCCTGCTCGTCGGTGCCAGCGGCCATATCGACGCGGCCGGGATCGTCGTGCTGCTCGGCGCGTCCTTCGCCTGGGCGGCCGGGTCGACGTACGCCCGCGTCGCGGCGCTGCCGAAGAAGCCGTTCCTCTCGGCTGCGATGCAGATGCTCTGCGCCGGCGCGATGCTCGCCGTCGTCGGGATCGGCCGGGGCGAGCTCGGGCAGGTGCACCTCTCGGAGATCTCGAGCGCATCGCTCGCCGCAGTGCTCTTCCTCATCGTCTTCGGCTCGCTCGTCGCGTTCACCGCGTACGGCTGGCTGCTCAAGAACGCCTCGACCCGGCTGCTCTCGACGTATGCGTACGTCAACCCCGCGGTGGCGGTGCTGCTCGGCTGGGCGTTCATCGGCGAGAAGATCGGCGGGCGCGAGATCGCGGCCGGTCTCGTCATCGTCTCGTCCGTCGGGCTCCTTGCGTTCGCGCGCGAGCCGCGCGAGCAGCCGGAGCCGACCGCCGAGTCGCTTCCGTTCCACATCCGGGCGCAGGAGGCACGCACCGTGGAGATCCGCTCGGCGCCGCGTTTGAGTGAGCTGTACCGAGTCGCTGCGTAGCCGGTCGAGAGCGCTACGGTGAAGGCGTGACCGTCTTCAACCTCAACAACGTCAAGCTTCGCACCGGCGAGCAGTTCCGGGAGACCGTCGACGTGCAGCTCGAGCCGCTCGTTCTCGGCGGGCAGGAGTACGTGCCGGTGCCGGATCAGGTGCCGTCGGATGCTGACGATCACGAAGGCGACGTCGGGGAGCGTGTACACGCTCGGCTACACGCGTGAACCTGCACGGGCCGTGCTTCCGCTGCCTGCGCGACAGCGCGATCGAGCTGAAGATCCACGCGACCGAGTACCAGGCCAACGAACTCCGGCCGGAGACGAGGAGCTCGAGTCTCCGTACATCGCGGACGACTCTGCTCGACCTCTCGGCGTGGGCGCGCGACGCGCTCGCGCTCGAGCTGCCGGAGAAGATCCTGCACAGCCCGGACTGCGCCGGCCTGTGCACCGTGTGCGGCAAGGACCTGAACGAGGAGCCGCACACGCACGACGAGCTCGCCGCGGATCCGCGCTGGGCCGCGCTCGAGCAGTTGCGCGAGCAGCTCTAAGAAAGCGGCGCCAGGCACCGAAGGTGCCTGGCACCTAGGAATCGATCGTCGACATGTCCGCGTAGCGGTCGCCGGCCGTCGCGCCTTTCGGGAACGCCTCCTCGATCTTCGCGAGGTCGTCGTCCGTCAGCTCGACGTCGCTTGCGCCGGCGTTCTCCTCGAGGTACCGCCGGCGCTTCGTGCCCGGGATCGGCACGATGTCGTCGCCGCGCGACAGGACCCACGCCAGCGCGAGCTGCGCCGGCGTCACGCCCTTCTCCTGCGCGAGCTCCTGCACACGCGCGACGAGAGCGAGGTTCCGCTCGAAGTTCGCGCCCTGAAAACGCGGGTGATGCTTGCGGAAGTCGTCGTCGGCGAAGTCGTCCGGCGACGAGAACGCGCCCGTGAGGAACCCGCGGCCGAGCGGCGAGTAGGCGACGAAGCCGATGCCGAGGTCGCGCACGGTGTCGAGCACCTCGTTGTCCTCGGGGTCGCGCGTCCACAGCGAGTACTCGCTCTGCAGCGCGGTGATCGGATGCGTCGCATGCGCGCGCCGGATCGTCTCCGGCGACGCCTCCGAGAGGCCGAGGTGGCGCACCTTGCCCGCAGCGACGAGCTCCGCCATCGCTCCGACCGTCTCTTCGATCGGAACGGTCTTGTCGACGCGATGCTGGTAGTAGAGGTCGACGTAGTCGACGTTCAGACGCGCGAGCGACTTCTCGAGCGCCGCGTGAACGTACTCGGGCCGCCCGTTGATGCTCCGCTTGCCCTCCTCGAAGACGTTGCCGAACTTCGTGGCGAGCACGACCTCGTCGCGGTGTCCTTCGATCGCCTTGCCGACGAGCGTCTCGTTCTCGCCGGGCTCCTGCGCCGTAGATGTCGGCGGTGTCGAGGAAGAAGATCCCGAGCTCGAGCGCCCGCTGAATCGTCGCGATCGACTCGGCCTCGTCCGTCTCGCCGTACCAGGCCGACATCCCCATGCAGCCGAGGCCCTGCTCCGAGACCTCGAGCTCCTGTCCAAGCGTCCGTGTTTTCATTCCTAGGGTGTATCAGCAGTCGCTATAGTGGCCGCCGGTCATGGCTGTCCCGAAGCGGAAAACCTCGAAGTCACGCCGCGACAAGCGTCGCGCGACGCACGCGATCAGCGCGCCGATCGTGAACGTCTGCCCCAACTGCGGGCAGCCGAAGCGTCCGCATCACCTCTGCCTGACCTGCGGCATGTACAACGGCCGCGAAGTCGAACCGCTCCGCATCGACGCTCCCTAGGACGCAGATGGTCCGCATCGCGGTCGACGCGATGGGCAGTGACCGCGGCCCGGACGAGATCGTCGCGGGCGCGCTCGAGGCGCGCACCGACGGCATCGAGCCCATCCTCTTCGGCGACGCGTCGATCGATCCGCACGGCCTCGAGCTCCACGCGACCTCGGGCGTGATCGAGATGGACGAGAAGCCCGCGGAAGCCGTGCGCGCGAAGCCGGAGAGCTCGCTCGTCGCATCCGTCCGCGCCGTCGCGGAGGGAAAGGCGGATGCCGTCGTCTCGGCCGGGAACACCGGCGCGATGCTCGCGGCCGGGCTCCTCGAGCTGCGACGCATCCCCGGCGTGATGCGGCCCGCGATCGCCGTCCCGATCCCGGGACGCCGCGGGCCGTCGGTGCTGCTCGACTGCGGCGCGAACGCCGACGCGCGGCCGGAGCACCTCCTCCAGTTCGCCGCGATGGGATCGGTCTTCGCCGAGGAGATCCTCGACGTCCCGAACCCGGAGGTGCGGCTCCTCTCGATCGGTGAGGAGCCGGAGAAGGGGAACCAGCTGACCCTCGAGGCGCACGAGCTCCTCGCGGCGAGCGACCTCAACTTCAAGGGCAACACCGAAGGGCGGGACATCCTCGCCGGGCGCCTCCGACGTCGTCGTGACGGACGGCTTCACCGGAAACGTCACGTTGAAGCTCCTGGAAGGCACGATCCTCACCTTGCTCGACGCCCTGCGGAGCGAGATCACCGCGACGACGCGGGGCAAGCTCGGGGGCTTGCTGATCCGGCCGGCCGCGCGGCGCCTCCGCCACCGGCTCGACCCGGACACCTTCGGCGGGGCCTACCTGCTCGGTCTCCGCGGCCTCGTGGTGATCGCGCACGGCAATTCCTCCCGCACGGCGATCGCCAATGCCGTCCGGCTCGCGGCCCGCGGCGTGGACCACGACGTCGTCGGACGGCTCGCTGCACAGCTGCCCCAGCGCACCGAGGTTGTATGATCGGCGCGCTTATCGCCCCCAACGCAATGAGGTGACATGGCAGCGTCGCGCGAGGAAGTCTTCGAGCGGGTCAAGGAAGTCCTGACCGAGCAACTCGGGATCGAAGAAGCGGACATCACAGAGGAGGCGTCGTTCCAGGAAGATCTCGACGCCGACTCGCTCGACCTCGTCGAGCTGATCATGGAGCTCGAGGACCAGTTCGGGATCAAGATCTCGGACGAGGACGCTCAGAAGATCACGACTGTCGGCCAGGCTGTCGACTACGTCTCGACGCACCAGTAGCGCCTCGCTCGCGCCGCTGATCGACGCGATGCCGCCCGAACGGGCGGCCACCGCGTTCACGCATGCGTCGTGGGCAGCCGACCGAACGGAGTCGTACGAGCGGCTCGAGTTCCTCGGCGACAGCGTGCTCGAGCTCGCGATCGCGCACGAGCTCTACGACCGCTATCCCGAGTTCTCGGAGGGGCGGCTCGCGAAGATCCGCTCGCACGTCGTGTCGCGTGCGAGCTGTGCCGTCGTCGCCCGGGAGCTCGATCTCGGTCGGCGGCTCGGCAAGTTCGGCATCGCCGACCTCCAGGCCGACGAGATCGAACGGCTGGCGAAGAACCGCAACGTGCTCGCGGCGCTGCTCGAGGCGGTGCTCGGCGCGCTCTTCCTCGAGCACGGATTCGCGGCGATCGAGGACGCGGTCGTGAACGCATTCGCCTCTCGAATCGACTACGCCCTCACGACGTACGTCGATCACAAGACCGAGCTCCAGGAGGCGCTCGCGCGGACCGGCAAGCAGGTCTCCTATGCCGTGCTCTCGGCCGAGGGGCCGCCGCACGAGCGCCATTTCACCTGCGCGGCGGTCGTCGACGGCGAGCAGCTCGGCGTCGGCGAGGGCGGCTCGAAGAAGGCCGCCGAGCAGGAGGCCGCGCGCGAGGCCCTGGCCCGGATCGGCAACGGCGCTTAGATCGAGCCGGCCATGGGCATCCTTTCAGGGTGGCCGATAAGCGTCCGTCCAACTCGGAACAGCGCCTGATCAAGCTCGAAGAAGAGGAATCCCAGCGGGAGGAGCAGCCGGGGATTCTCGAGATCTTCGACCGGGACGAGGACGCTCCGATCGCCCGCGACGACGACGAGACCCTGACTAGCGGCATCCGTCTGACTCGATAGCCTGGCTTCGGTGCACCTGCGCGCCGTCAAACTGCGTGGCTTCAAATCCTTCCCGGATCTCGTCGAGGTGCGCCTCGAGCCGGGCGTCGGCGTGATCGTCGGGCCGAACGGATCCGGCAAGTCCAACGTCGCCGACGCGATCCGCTGGGCCGCCGGCTCGCTCAGTCCGAACGAGCTGCGCGCCGAGAAGCCCGACGACGTGCTCTTCGCCGGCGCGGCGAACCGCGGCCCGGCCGACTTCTGCGAGGTCGAGCTCCTGTTCGACAACGAGGACGGAACGGGGCCGGTCGAGTTCTCCGAGCTCTCGATCTCGCGCCGGCTCCATCGCGGCGGCGAGGGCCAGTACCTCGTGAACAAGACCGCCGTGCGGCGGCATCGATCTCGTCGAGCTGCTCGCCGACCTCGGTCTCGGCCAGGGGATGCACTCGATCATCGGGCAGGGCAAGGTCGAGGCGATCCTCGCGTCGAAGCCCGAGGAGCGGCGCGCGCTCATCGAGGAGGCCGCCGGGCTCGGCCGCTTCAAGGCGCGGCGCCATCGCGCGGAGCTGAAGCTCGCGCGCGTCGCGACGCAGGTCGAGCGCGCGCGCGATCTCGAGGAAGAGGTGCGCAAGCGTCTGCGGCCGCTCGCGCTGCAGGCGACGGCGGCCGAGCGCGCCGAGAAGTTGCGCGGCGAGATCGCGCAGCTGCGCGCGCGCATCGCCGAGCTCGACCTCGCGACGCTCGACGAGCGGCTCGCGGAGGCGGGCGAGCGCAAGACCGCTGCGTCGCTTCGCGCGGCGCGCCGCCGAGGAGAGGCTCGAGGCCGTGCTCGCCGAGCGCGGCGGCGCCGAGGAGGAGCTCGCCGACGCGGCCGGCAGCCGCGAGCAGGCGATGCAGGTGCTCTACCGGCTGCGGAGCGCGGCCGAGCGGCTCGGGCTGCGGCGCGAGTCGGCGACGACGCTGCTCGAGCAGGTGCGCGGCGAGCTCGCCGGATGCCGAGACCGACGCCGGCGATCCGACCGTCGAGGTTGCCGAGCTCGAGCGGCCGCGCGCTCGAGGCGTCCGAGGCGGCGCGCGTGGCGGCGGTCGAGCGCGAGGCGCGCGCCGAGCGCGCACGGCAGGTGCTCGCGCGCCTGCTCGCGGCGGAGCGGGCGCTGCACGATGCGGCGCAGGTGCAGCTCGACGAGCTGCTCGCGGGCCGCGCGACGATCGAAGAAGAGCTGACGGGCGCCGCGGGCGAGCGCGAGTCGGCGCTCTCCGTGTCGTACGAGCTGCGCAGCCGCGCCGCGCGGCTCGCGGTGCAGCGCGAGTCGGCGACGCGCATGATCGCGCGCCTGCGCGCGGAGCTCGCAGAGGCCGAGGCCGACGCCTCGCGGCCCGGCCCGTCGCCGGAGCAGCTCGAGCAGCAGGCGCTGTACGCGCGCGCCGCCGCACGCGACGCCGCGCACGAGCGCGACACGCTCGCCGAGCGCGCGCTCACCGCGCAGGAGCGACTCGCGACGCTCGAGCGCTCGCTCGCGGAGCGCGAGGGCATTCCGCCCGCAGCGCGGGCGCTCGCCGAGCAGGGCGAGCGGCTCGCGCTGTCGCTGCTCACCGTCGAGCCCGGCACGGAGCGCGCGGTCGCCGCGGCGCTCGGCGCACGCGCGTCCGCGCTCGTCGCGCCGACGGCGAAGGCTGCGCTCGAGCTGCTCGAGCGGGCCGCGGCAGCGGGCCTCGGCTCCCTGCGCGTGCTCGCAGGACGCGACCCACGCGAGCTCGTCGACGAGCTGCCCGTGGTCGAGAAGTCCGAGCTCCTGCAGTCGACCGTTCCCGCCGTCACGCGCGAGGGCTACGGCTACGACCCGCAGCGAGGCGAGCTGTGGTTCGCCGGCGAGACCGCCGAGGCCGTCCTGCTCGAGCTCGAGGCTCGCCGCGCCGCGCTCGCCACCGAGGCGAAGGCGCTCGCCGAGCAGGCGCGACTGGCCGAGCGGGCTGCCGACGGCGCCGACGAGCAGGCGGAGAAGGCCGAAGCGGCGTTCGCGGCCGCCGCACCGCGGTTGCGGATCCGCCGCGCCGACGTCGGGACGCTGAAGGCGCTGCTCGCGGCGGCAGGCCGGCTCGAGCGGGCGCTCGAGACGCTCGATCACGCGGTCGACGTCGTCGAGGCGCCGCTCCGCGCGCGCGGTGAGGCGGGTGCCGAGCGCACCGCGCTGCTCGGCGCGTCGCTGCGCGAGCTCGGCGAGCAGGAGTCGACGCTGCGCCGCTCCGTCGCCACGTATGCCGAAGGCGCCGCAGCTGCGGAACGCGATCTCACGCGGCTCGGCGGCAAGCCTGGCGCGAGGCGAACCGGGCGACGCCGAGACCCTGCGAATGGAGATGCGCACGCTCGTCGCCGAAGCCGACGCGGCCGCGGCCGATGCCGCCGAGCTCGGGGTCAAGGCGCGCGCCGCCGAGGCCGCACGCATCGACGCTGCGGTTCGCGCCGGCCGCCGGCGTGCACGCCCGCACCAGCTCGCGCGGGTGCTCGCCGGCGCAGAGCGTCTCGATGGCGATGCTCGCCGGAGCAGCCGACGCCGCGTCACGGTTCGAGACGCCGCTTCGCGCACACGTCGACGCGGGCGGAACGCGCACCGGTCATCTCGGCGAGGAGCTGCGCCGGCTCGGCGCGGCCGAGGTCGAGCTGCGGCAGGCGCTGACGAGCGCGTCCGCGAGCGTGTCGGCGATCGACGTCGAGGTCGCGCGCATCGAGGCCGAGGCCGACGAGGCGCGGCGCAGGCTCGAGCACGCCGGCACCGACGACCGCGCCGAAGGCGACGACCGCGACGAGCTCGCCGAGCGGACGGAGCGCCTCGAGCGCCGCCGCGAGTCGCTCGGCCAGGTGAATCCGCTCGCGAAGGAGGAGTACGACGGCGAGAA
This sequence comes from uncultured Actinomycetes bacterium, assembly GCA_963707525.1. Classification (GTDB taxonomy): domain Bacteria; phylum Actinomycetota; class Thermoleophilia; order Gaiellales; family Gaiellaceae; genus Palsa-739. Next base: position 298,250 of record CAVPQJ010000006.1, read on the forward strand.
GGTGCGCCTCGAGGAGCTCGCCACGCAGCGCAAGGATCTCGAGCAGAGCCTCACCGAGCTCGAGAAGCTGCGCGCGGAGCTGACCGAGACGGTCGAGCGCCGATTCAACGAGACGTTCGACGCGGTGCAGCGCAACTTCGCCGAGGTCGCGTCGACGCTCTTCCCGGGCGGCGAGGGCCGCCTCCGCCTCACGGAGTCGGACGACGAGGAAGAGCAGCCGGGCATCGAGGTCGAGCTGCGGCCGGCGGGCAAGAAGGTGCAGCGGCTGTCGCTCCTCTCGGGCGGTGAGAAGGCGCTCGGCGCGATCTCGTTCCTCTTCGCGCTCTTCCTCGCACGCCCGTGCCCGTTCTATTTGCTCGACGAGGTCGAGGCGGCGCTCGACGACACGAACATCGGCCGCTTCGTTTCGCTGCTGCGTCAGTACAGCGAGCGCGCGCAGTTCGTCGTGATCACGCACCAGAAGCGGACGATGGAAGCCGCCGACGTGCTCTACGGCGTCACGATGGGCGGCGACGGCGTCTCGCAGATCGTGTCGCGCCGCCTGCCGCGCGAAGAGGCAGAAGCCGTCTCAGCGGCCTGAGAGTCCGCATGTCGAGGAGCTGGGGGGAGCTGCTGGGCGAGGCCGATGCCGCGCCCGAGCCGGAGGCGCAGCGCGCGGGCCGGTTCGCGCGCCTACGCGACTCGCTCTCGAAGTCGCGTCGCGCGCTCACGGAGCAGATCGCGGTCGCCGCCTTCGATCCCGGCGACGACCTCGCGTGGGAGCGGCTCGAGGAAGCACTGATCCAGGCCGATGTCGGTGTCCCGGCGACGGCGGAGCTCGTGCGCCGGCTCGAGGCACGCGGCGAGCTCGGCGATCTCGGCGAAGCGCTCGCGGAGGAGGTCGCCGCGCTGCTCGGCGAGCCGCCGACGCTGAAGGCCGACGGCAGCCCGACCGTGATCCTCGTCGTCGGTGTGAACGGCACGGGGAAGACGACGACGATCGGCAAGCTCGCAGCGAAGCTTGCCGAGCACGGCCACTCGGTTGTCGTCGCGGCCGCCGATACGTTCCGCGCCGCTGCCGAGGAGCAGCTCGAGATCTGGGCTCAACGCGCCGGCGCGGACTTTGTCGGCTCCGAGCGCGGCGGCGATCCCGCCGCGGTTGCGTACGACGCGATCGAGGCTGCGCAGGCGCGCGGACGTGACGTCGTGATCGTCGACACCGCCGGCCGCCTGCACACGCAGGCGAACCTGATGGAGGAGCTCGCGAAGGTGCGCCGCGTCATTGCGAGCAAGCTCGACGGCGCACCGCACGAGACGCTGCTCGTCGTCGATGCGACGACGGGCCAGAACGGCGTCCAGCAGGCGAAGCTCTTCGCCGAGGCCGCGGGCGTCACCGGCGTCGTTCTCACGAAGCTCGACGGCTCCGCGAAGGGCGGCGTCGCGATTCCGATCGCGTACGAGCTCGGCTTGCCGGTGAAGCTGATCGGCGTGGGGGAGCAGCTCGACGACCTGCGTCCGTTCGACGCGCAGGACTTCGCGCGCGCCCTCGTCTCCGGCTAGCCCTTCGGCGTCAGCGTCACGCCGTATTGCTGGATCTGACCCGGATTCGTGACCCGGATCTCCGCCCAGAACTCGACGTTGACCTCGAACACGCCCTTCCGCCCGAGCTTGCTCGCGTTCAGGAGCGCCTTGTCCAGCGCTGCGTCGAAGCCTTCCGAGTGGGAAGCGACCACCTTCGGAGCGGCCACTTTCGAATTCAGTCTGTCCATGTCGTCCTCCCTCACCGTCACCGGCGGTCGAATCCGTTGACCTTAACCGACGACGGCGAGGACTTGCGACAGACGTTGTGCGGCCGCGACGTTGCCTTTTTGCTCGTAGAGGGCGAGCGCTCGGCGCGCAACGCCATCAACTGCATCATCCCGCGCAACGTGGAGCACGACCGCGAGATCGGCGAGTGCGTCGGCGAGCAGGTTCGTCGCGTCCGTCGCCTCGGCGAGCGACACCGCCTCAGCGGCGAGCGCTCGCGCTCGCTCTGACGAGTCCGCAGCATCGAGCTTCGCGCGCACGCCGCGCCACGCGACCTGGGCCTGGACGTTGTCGGCAGGCGCGTGTGCCTCCGCCGTTCGTGCGTGCGTGGAGGCGTCGTCGAGGCGTCCCTGCCGGTAGAGCGCCTCTGCGAGCAACGCCTCCTGATAGCCGTCGGGGCCGCGTGGCCGGAGGATCTCCAGGCCACGCTGGAGCTCTCGCTCGGCCGCGGCAGCTTCCCCCGCGAGCAGCTCCATCGGTCCGGTGACCTGCGTCAAGCCGGCGAACGCGAGCTGGAGGTCCAGCTCGAGATAGATCTCTTCAGCGAAGCGCGCGCGCTCGCGCGCAGCGTCGAAGGCCCCGCGCATGCCGAGCAGGCCGACGAGCGCCGCCGCGACGTTCGCCCCGAGCACCTGGTTGCCGTGCGCCTCGACCAGCATCGCCTCGCAGCGCAGCACCGCCTCACTGGCCGGGGCGGGGCCGTAGAGAAGGCTGGTGCACAGCAGGTCGACGATTCGCGCCTCCTCGAACCGCTCGCCGCCTGCGCGCGCGTGCGCGAGCGCTCGCTCGCTCGCCTCGCTCGAGTCCGCGTAACGCCCCTTCGCCATGTGGGCGTGCGCGACGCGTCGCCAGGCGCGTGCCAGGCCTGCGTCGTCGCCCGCTTCGAAGACGCTGATGGCTTTCTTCGCGATGTCGAGCAGTCGTTCGGCGTCGATCCTGCCGGTGACGAGATCGCCGGCGGCCAGATCAAGGCGGCCCGACCACTCTTCCGCGGCGTTTCCGAGCTGCGCAGCGAGCGCGATCTGCTCGTCGAGGAGGCGGCGCGCCTCGTCGACGTTCCCGGTCCACCAGAGTGCGAGGCTCGCACGGCGGAGCGGCTCCAGCCGCGCCGGGTCATCGTCCGGAAGCAGCTCGCAGGCACGGAGGAAAAGGCTCACGGCAGCGCGCGCATCGTCACGCGCGAACGCGCGCTGACCGGCGGCGGCGAGCATCGCTGCGGCCCGCCGCGAAAGCGCGTCGTCCGCCGTACCGAGGTCGGCGAGGTACTGCGACGCTCGCTCGAGGTGATACCCGACCAGGTCGTCCTCGCCGCCGCTCCGCGCCAGCCAGTCGGCAAAGCGCTCGTGCAAATCCGCGCGCGTCGCCTTCGGGATCTCTCCGTAGGCGGCATCTCGAATCAGCGCGTGGCGAAACCGGAAGCCGTCGTCGCCCGGCCGCGCTCCGCGCTCGGGGCGGAGCAGCTCCTTGCGCACGAGCGAGAGCAGCGTCGCGCCGAGCGAGGCGCGCTCGTCGGTGGGGGACAGCTCGGCGATCGCGCTTCGCGAGAGTTCCTTGCCCACGACTGCCGCGCGCTCCAGCGCCGCCCGCTCGAGCGGATCGAGGCGGTCGAGCCGCGCAGCCAGGAGCGCTTGGATCGTCGGCGGTACGGCAGCGGCGCTCTCTCCCTCTGCGAGCAGCGCGACCATCTGTTCGACATAGAGCGGGTTTCCTTCGGCCGCATCCGCAATCTCGCTGCGCGCTGCCGCCGATAATGGCCACTCGGCCGCGAGCTCGTCGAGCAGCGCCTCCGACTCGGCGGCGGTCAGCGGCTCGAGGGTGACCGTGGCGCCGGGCCACCGCGGCCGTTCGTCGAGCAGGTCCGGCCGGGCAAGGCAGAGGAGCAGCATCGGCGCATCGCGGCTCCAGCCGGCGATGTACTCGACCAGATCGAGGAACATCGGCTGCGCCCAGTGAACGTCCTCGAGGCAGACGACGAGCGGCCGCTCGCGTGCCAGGGTCTCGAGCAGGCGGCGAATCGCCCAGAACCTCTCCTCGGCGGACACATCGGCGCCGGGCGCGGCGCCGATGCGCTCGACGATCAACTCGCCATCAGGCTCCCCTTCGACGGCCGCGACGACCCCGCCGGCGGAGCGGATGAGCTCGGTCACCGGCAGAAAGCTGATCCCGTCGCCGTAGGGCAGGCAGCGGGCGGTCACGAAACCTGCGTACGCGCCCACCTCGGCCGCGAGCTCCGCCGCCAATCGCGACTTGCCGATGCCCGCGGCGCCGTACACCGTGACGAGCCGGCAAGATCGCACGCGACCGGCCTCTTCGAGCTCCGCGCGCAGGAACGCGAGCTCGTTTGTTCGGCCCACGAGCGGCGCGTCGAGCCGCCGCGCAAACGCAGCCGCGCCGGCGATCATGTCGACGATGCGCCAGGCGCCGACGGGCGCTCGCTTCCCCTTCGCCAGTACGGCCGGCACCGCCTCGAGCTCCGCGGCATTCGCGACGAGCCGTCGTGTCGCGTCGCCGACGAGGATCTCGTCCGGCTGCGCGGCCTCCTCCAGCCGTTTCGCCGTGTTGACGGCGTCGCCCGTGACGAGCGTCGTCGATCCGTCGCCGGTCACGACTTCGCCGCTGTTGATGCCGATCCGAATCTGCAGCTCGGTGTCGAGCTCGGCGTTCAGGCGTTGGAGCGCGGTGCGCATCTCCACGGCCGCGCGAACCCCGCGCAGCGCATCGTCTTCATGCACGTGCGGGACGCCGAAGACGGCCATCAAGGCGTCGCCGATGAACTTCTCGACCGTGCCGCCGTGCTCTTCGACGGGCTCGCGCATGGCGGCGTGCCACCGTCCCAGCACGCCTCGGAGCGACTCCGGGTCGAGCCCTTCGCCCAGGGCGGTCGACTCGACGAGGTCGCAGAAGAGGACGGTGACCGTCTTCCGGGCGGCGGCGTGCGCACCGGTCATCCCCACAGTCTCCCTTATGCGGCGAAAGTCGCAAAGTCGCCACCACTACACTGGCGAACGCGATGTTCGACGCCCTCGCGGACAAGCTGCAGAGCGCGCTCGGCGACCTCAAGGGCCGCGGCACGCTCGACGACGAGACGATCACGCGCGCGATGCGCGAGGTCCGGCTCGCGCTGCTCGAGGCCGACGTCAACTTCGACGTCGTCAAGCAGTTCGTCGCGCAGGTGCGCGAACGTGCGCTCGGGCAGGACGTGCAGAAGAGCCTGACCCCCGGCCAGCAGGTCGTGAAGATCGTGCACGAGGAGCTGACGGAGCTGATGGGCTCCGGCTCGTCGCAGATCGCGTTCTCGCCGCGGCCGCCGACGACGATCCTGCTCGCGGGCCTGCAGGGCTCGGGCAAGACGACGGCGGCCGGCAAGCTCGCACTGCTGCTGAAGAAGGACGGTCGCAAGCCCGCGCTCGTCGCCGCGGACCTGCAGCGCCCGGCCGCGATCGACCAGCTGATCCAGCTCGGAGCACAGGTCGACGTTCCGGTCTACGCCGACGAGCGCAGCGACCCGGTGAAGGCGGTGCGCGAGGGCATCGATCGCGCGAAGGAGGACGGCCGCGACGTCGTCATTCTCGACACCGCGGGCCGGTTGCACATCGACGAGCCGCTGATGGAAGAGCTCGCAGCCGTTCGCCGCGAGGCGAAGCCGACGAACGTTCTGCTCGTGCTCGACGCGATGACCGGCCAGGAGGCCGTGAACGTCGCGCAGGCGTTCCAGGAGCGCATCGACTTCGACGGCGTCGTGATGACGAAGCTCGACGGCGACGCGCGCGGCGGCGCCGCGCTCTCCGTGAAAGCCGTCACCGGCAAGCCGATCAAGCTCGCGTCGGTCGGCGAGAAGCTCGACGCGCTCGAGTGGTTCCACCCCGACCGCATGGCCGGCCGCATCCTCGGCATGGGCGACGTGCTCACGCTGATCGAGCGGGCGGAGTCGGCGGTCGACGACGACGAGAAGGAAGAGCTCGAGCGCCGCATGATGAAGGGCGAGTTCTCCTTCGACGACTTCCTCAAGAGCTACAAGATGCTGCGCCGGATGGGGCCGCTCCAGGGCGTCCTGAAGATGATCCCCGGCATGGGCAAGCAGCTCGAGGGCCTCGACCAGGTCGACGAGAAGCAGCTCGCGCAGGTCGAGGCGATCATCCTCTCGATGACGCCGCACGAGCGGCGGGTTCCGCACGTGATCGACGGCTCCCGCCGGAAGCGAATCGCGGCCGGCAGCGGCACCACGCTCCAGCAGGTGAATCAGCTGATCGAGGGCCGAAAGCAGATGGCGAAGATGATGAAGATGATGGGTTCCGGCAAGATGCCCTCTCTGCCAGGCACCATGCCTGCTGCATCGAGCGGGAAGCCCCGCCCGAGCGCGACACGCAAGTCGGCCAGTAAGCGAAAGAAGAAAGCGAAGAGGTAACCGAATATGGCTGTGAGACTGAGATTGACGCGGGTCGGTTCGAAGAAGAATCCGATCTATCGCGTCGTTGCCGCCGACTCGCATTCGCCGCGGGACGGCAAGTTCATCGAGATCGTCGGGCGCTACAACCCGCAGCACGAGCCGTCACTCATCGAGTTCGACGAGGAGAAGGTGCGCGGCTGGCTCCAGAAGGGCGCGCTTCCGACCGAGCCCGTCGCCCGGCTGCTGAAGGCCAAAGGCATCAGCTAGGCGATGGCAGGACCTGCTCGTCGAGCTTGCCCGCCGGCTCGTGGACGAGCCGGACGCGGTGCGCGTCGAGCAGGTCGAGGGCGACGACGGATCGCTCGTCTACAAGCTGCACGTCGCCGAGGGCGACGTCGGCAAGGTGATCGGACGGCAGGGGCGCATCGCGCGCGCCCTGCGCACGGTCGTGCGCGCAGGCGGGCCGAACGCCGGCCGGCGCCTGCAGCTCGAAATCGTCGGTTGATGAGCATCGCCACGCTCTACGACGTGCACGGGAACCTCCGCGCCCTGGAAGCGGTGCTGCAGGAGATTCCGGACGACGCGACGATCGTCGTCGGCGGCGACGTCGTCGCCGGCGGCGCGGAGCCTGCGGAGACGCTCGAGCGCCTACGCTCGCTCGGCGACCGCGTGCACTGGCTGCGCGGCAACGTCGACCGCGAGCTCATGCCGGGCGAGCCCGCGCTTGCACCGCCCGAGATGCTCGACGCGACGCGGGCCGCGCTGACCGACGAGCAGATTGCGTTCCTGCACGGGCTGCCGCCGACCGTGCAGATCGGCCGCACGCTCTACTGTCACGCGACGCCGCGGAACGACCTCGACATCTTCACCGAACGCACGCCGGAGGAACGTATCGCACCGCTTTTCGCCGACGTCGACGCCGATGTGATCGTGTGCGGGCACACGCACATGCAGTTCGACCGCACGATCGCCGGCAAGCGCGTGATCAACTCCGGCAGCGTCGGCGCGCCGTACGAAGACGAGCCCGGCGCGTACTGGACACTCGACCTCGAGCATCGGCGCACGGAGTACGACAATCCGCCGGTGGCGCGACTCGGTCGTGACGAGGCGATCGAGCTCTTCACCGAACGTGGGCTCTGACTTCGTTCCGATCGGCCGCGTGGGCCGCCCGCACGGACTCGACGGGTCGTTCTTCGTCGAAGGCCCGAGCGATCGCGCCGACGCGTTCGCGACCGGGGCGACGGTGTACGTCGACGGCCAGCCGGTGAAGATCGTCGCGTCGAAGCACGGGTCGCAGAAACGCCCGGTGATCCGGCTCGAGCGGCGCGTCGAGCGGGGCGCGACCCTGGCAGTGCCGCGCGAGTCGCTGCCGGCTCTCGACCCGGACGAGTACTACGCCTTCCAGCTCGTCGGCCTCGACGGTCGAAGAGGAAGGAGGACGCCTCCTCGGACAGGTCCGCGAGGTACTCGACTACCCTGCGAACGACGTGCTCGAGCTCGACTCGGGCTTGTCCCTGCCGCTCGTGGAAGCCTGCGTGCGGAAGGTGGATCTCGAGGGTAGGCGAATCGTGATCGCGGCAGGCTTCGCAGACCCCGAATGAGAATCGACGTCTTCACACTCGTCCCGCATGCCTTCGCCTGGCTGACCGAACAGCAGCCGATCGCAGGCGTGCTCGGCACCGAGCTCGAGCTGCGGCTCGTCAACTACCGCGAGACGACGCCGCTTCGCGCGGGCCAGGTCGACGACGAGCCGTACGGCGGCGGCGCAGGGATGGTGCTGCGCGTCGATGTCGTGGCGGCGGCGCTCGAGGCCGTTTACGGCGAGGAGCGCCCGGACCAGCGTGATCGCGCTGACCCCGCAAGGCCGGCCGCTCACGCAGCCGATCGTCGAGGAGCTCGCAGAGCAGAAGCACCTGACGCTGCTGTCGTCCCGCTTCGAAGGCTTCGACGAGCGGATCGTCGAGCACCTCGCGACCGACGCGATCTCCGTCGGCCCGTACGTGCTCTCGAACGGCGACCTGCCGGCGATGATCGTGCTCGACGCCGTCGCGCGGCGGCTCCCGGGCGCGCTTGCCGAAGGGTCGGGCGAGCTCGAGAGCTTCTCGGAGGAGCTCGGCGGCGGCCTCGAGTACCCGCACTACACGCGCCCCGCGGAGTTCCGCGGCTGGAAGGTCCCGGACGTGCTGCTCTCGGGCGACCACGCGAAGATCGAAGCCTGGCGCCGGGAGCGCGTGCGGTGAGAGATCCGCTCGGGCGTTTCTTCCCTCGCCTGCCGCGCGAGGTTCGCGTCGCACTCGACTGGGTGCTGACGATCGCGGGCGCGGTCGTGATCGTGCTCGCGCTGAAGATGTGGGTGGTCAACCCGTACCGCATCCCGTCGTCGTCGATGGAGCCGACGCTGCACTGCGCGAAGCCGGGGCTCGGCTGCGAGGCGCCCGGAGGCTTCTTCGACGGGTCCGACCGCGTCCTCGCGAACCGTTTCATCTACCGCTTCCGCAATCCGAAGCGCGGCGAGATCATCGTCTTCAAGACGCCGCCGGAGGCGCAGGTGCGCTGCGGCGCGGGCGGCACGTTCGTGAAGCGGCTGATCGGGCTTCCCGGCGACGTCGTGAGCGAGCGCGACGGCTTCGTCTACATCAACGGCGCGCAGCTCCAGGAGCCGTACATCAAGCCCGACCGGCGCGACCACGAGCCGCCGCGCACGTGGGCCAAGGTCCCGAAGGGCGACTACTTCTTCATGGGCGACAACCGGGCGGCGTCGTGCGACTCGCGGGTCTGGGGGCCGGTGCCCCGCGGCGAACCTGATCGGCGAGGTGTTCTTCGTCTACTGGCCGCCGACCCGACTGGGTTTTCGCTAATCTGGCCCCTCGGCCCGCCGGGCCTCTTCTTCGTATGAGCAATGTCATCGAGTCGATCGAGCGCGCCCAGCTGCGCAAGGTGCCGCGGTTCAAGGCCGGCGACACGGTCCGCGTCCACTTTCAGGTGATCGAGGGCCAGCGCCGCCGCGTCCAGGTCTACGAGGGCATCGTGCATCAAGCGCCAGGGCTCGGGCGCCCGGGAGACCTTCACGGTGCGCAAGCAGTCGTTCGGCGTCGGGGTCGAGCGGTCGTTCCCGCTGCACTCGCCGAAGATCGAGAAGATCGAGGTCACTGCGGTCGGCGACGTCAACCGCGCGAAGCTCTACTACCTGCGCGGCCGCGTCGGCAAGAAGGCTCGCGTGCGCGAGCGGCGCTACGGCCATGGCGGCACGCTCGACCAGGCCGCTGCGGCGCGTCTCGAGGACGCGGAGGCTCAGGCGGCGCAGCAGGCGCTGGAGGCCGAGCAGCGCTGGCCGCGGAGCAGGCCGAGGCCGGCCGAGGCTGAGGCGGCGGCGGAGGCAGAGCGAGCGTGGCCGAGCCTGAAGCGGCCGAGGCCGAAGCAGAGCCCGTCCCCGCAGGCGAATAGTCGCCGGCTGACCCCTCCGCTAGTCTCGGCCTCGGTGAAGGCGACCGGGCAGAGGCTCCTGAAATTCGACCGGAAGCTCGGCGCGCGGTTCGTCGCAGGCACCGACGAGGCGGGGCGCGGTTCGCTCGCCGGCCCACTCGTCGTCGCAGGCGTGCTCCTCGACTACGCGTGCCTGAAGGAGCACCGCGTGCGTCCGTTGACGTACCTCAACGACTCGAAGCAGTGCACGGAGGAGCAGCGGGAGGAGCTCTTCCACGCCGTGCTCGGCTGCGCAGAGAAGGTCGCGGTTCGCGTGATCCCGCCGGGCGACATCGACCGCAACGGACTGCACAAGTCGAACCTCGCGGGACTGCGCGCGATGTTGAGCGCGCTCGCGCCACCGGCCGAGGCTTGCCTCGTCGACGGCTTCCGGCTCGGGCCGTCCGCGCCCGAGCACACCGCCGTCGTCGACGGCGACACGAAGAGCGCCGCGATCGCCGCGGCGTCGATCATCGCGAAGGTCACGCGCGACCGGTTGATGCGCAGGCTCGATGCGCTGTACCCGGCGTACGGATTCGCGCAGCATGTCGGCTACATCACGCCGCGCACTCGGCCGTCGTGCGCGAGCGCGGTCCGTGCGCCGTGCACCGCTTGTCGTTCCAAGCGCTCTGCTATCAGTGAACAGCGCTGAGCGCCGCGCGGCGTGGTGGTATCGCTTGCGCGGTTGGCGGATCCTCGGCGCGAACGTCTGGGCCGGAGGAAACGAGCTCGACCTGATCGTGCGGCGCGGACGCCAGCTGCGATTCGTCGAGGTGAAAGAGAAGAGCGGCCCGCGCTTCGGCGATCCGCACGAGGCGGTGACCGAGGAGAAGCAGCGCCGCGTAGGGCGAGCCGCCGACACGTGGCTCGCGTCGCATCCGGAGTTCGACGGTCTGGAGATCGGCTTCGACGTCGTCGCGGTGCGCGAAGGACGTCTCGAACGTCTAGCCGACGCGTTCTAGGCTCGACGGCGACGGCTTCGAGCCGCTCGGCGAGCTGTTCGAGCTCGAGGACCGCGCGCTCGTCGAGCTCGTCCGCGCCGTCGATACGCACGGTCGCTCCTTCGAGCTCCGCGAGCAACGCGTCGAGCGTGACGAGCGGATCGACGCTGCCCGAGATCGTCGCTGGCGGGGGCGCCGCCTCTGCGAGCACGCGCACGGGCCGGCGCACGAGCACGAATGCGATCGCGAGAAACGCCGGGAGGAAGAGCAGCGCGTAGAGCACGTGCGCCACTCTAGGATCCGGGCATGACGGAGGCCGACCTCACGCAGACCGAAGGCGGGTGGCGCGAGCCCCAGGGCGAGGGCTGGTATGTCCTGAACGCGCAGGACGCGAAGTGGCTCTCGAACGAGATGGGCTGGTACTGCAATTTCGAGGGCGCGGTGCGGTTCCCCGAGTTCGGCCTCAATCTGAACCGACTGCCTCCAGGCGCGCCGATGGCGATCTATCACCACGAGCCGCATCAGGAGGGCTTCCTCGTCCTCGACGGCGAGGCGCTGCTGATCATCGACGGGGAAGAGCACGCGTCTGAAGCGGTGGGACTACGTGCATTGCCCGCCTGGCGTGCCGCACGTGGTCATCGGCGCAGGCGATGGTGCGCTCGTCCTCGCGGTCGGCGCCCGCGCTCCTGGCATGCGCGCCACGTACCCGGTCGACGAGGCGGCGCTGAAGCATGGTGCAGGCGTCGAGGTGGAGACGAACGATGCGCGCGAGACGTATGCGAAGTTCGGCGCGCTCGAAGCGTCGGCGTATCCGGGAGGCTGCTGCCGGAATGAGCGACTGGCACATCGCGAACGCGAACGAGGTGCAGTGGTTCGACGCCGGCAAGTTCGGCTTCTACTCGAACTTCCAGCAAGGACACCCACTTCGATGAGTTCGGCTTCAACATCGGCATGGCGCTCCCTGGTCAGCCCGGCGCGCTCTACCACCGCGAGTCGCACCAGGAGGGCTTCCTCGTGCTGAGCGGCGAGGCGCTGCTCATCGTCGAGGGTGAAGAGCGGCGGCTGCGTGCGTGGGACTACTTCCACTGTCCCGCCGGCGTCGAGCACATCATCGTCGGCGCCGGGGACGGCCCCTGCGTGGTGATCGGAGTCGGCGGACGCGTCGGGCCGGGGAATCCCGTCTATCCGGCGAATCGCCGTCGCGCTTGAAGCACGGTGCCGGCGTCGAGCAGGAGACGGCGATTCCGAAGGATGCGTACTCGCCGTTTCCGGCGCCGGTGGCGGTGCCGTTTCGCGAGGACTTCCTGCCGGGCTAGACCGCGTTCACGTTCCGGAGATGTGGGTACGAGAAAGGGCTGGCTCACCTACAGGGGGACTCACGTGAAAGCATTCTGGAAACACCGGCCGTCGCCGGCGACTGTGATCGCCTGCATCGCGCTCATCGTCGCGCTCGGCGGCACCGGCTATGCCGCCGTGACGCTGCCGGCCAATAGCGTCGGCACCGCACAGCTCAAGAAGAACGCGGTGACCTCGCTGAAGGTCAAGAACGGCTCGCTGCTCTCTGCAGACTTCAAGGCAGGTCAGATTCCTGCAGGGCCAGCCGGACCGGCGGGTGCTGCAGGCCCAGCAGGTGCGGCCGGCCCGGCCGGCCCGTTCCCCGACGCGCTTCCGTCGGCAAGACGATCCGCGGCGCCTTCAACATCGGCGGCACTGCCGCCGCCGCAGGCGGACTCGCCAACACGTCGATCTCCTTCATCTACGCCTTCGCGGCAGCGCCGTCGGTGAAGATCGTGCTCCAGGGCGCGGCGGCACCTGCCGAGTGCTCCGGCAACGCGACGTTCCCGCAGGCGCAGGCGGGATTCCTCTGCATCTACGAGGAGTCGAGGACGAACTCGGTGGGCGTGACGCTCAACGCGGTCAATCGCTCCGGCGCGACGATCTTCACGAACTCGTCCGCGGCCGGAGTCTTCTTCAGCTACGGCACCTGGGCGGCGACGGGGACCTAACCGGAACAGCTCTGCCCGGCGGGAGCCAGGAGTTCCCGCCGGGCTACCGAAGTCACGAAGCTCGTGGCTGTCACACAGGACGAGCTGTACGCGACGCTGGACCTCGAGCTCTCGTGGTCCGAGCAGGCGCTGCCCGAGCACGTGCGGACGAAGCACGTGCATCGGCTCCACCCCTACCACGGGAAGTTCATCCCGCAGCTCGTCGAGGTGCTGCTCGACCGGTACTTCACGCGCGGCGCGCACGTGCTCGATCCGTTCGCCGGCTCCGGGACGACGCTCGTGCAGGCGCTCGAGTCCGGGCTCGACGCGACCGGCGTCGAGCTCGCTGCGTTCAACTGCCTGCTGATCGGCGTCAAGACTGCGCAGCTACGACGTCGAGGCGCTCGGCGTGGAGTTGCGCGAGGTGTGCGCGCGCCTCGACTCGCTGCCGACGAAGCGGCGCGCGACGACCGCGTACGTGCGCGAGTGGTACGCGCCGGAGGCGATCGCGCAGCTGCTCGCGTTCAGAGACCTCGTCGAGGACTACGAGCATCGCGATGTCCTGCGCGTCATCCTGTCGCGTGCCGCGCGCTCGGCGCGCCGCGCTGCGCATTTCGACCTCGAGGCGCCGCGGGAGGCGCAGACCGGCGAGTACTGGTGCTTCAAGCACAAGCGGATGTGCCGGCCCGTCGAGTCGGCGGTCGGCTTCCTGCGGCGGTACACGCTCGACACGCTCGCGCGGATCGAGGCGTTCGCGGAGATTCGCGACGGCGCCTGCGCGGCGAACGTCATGCAGGCGGATTCGTCGACGGTCGACTACGAGACGACGTTCGACGGCGTCGTCACGTCGCCGCCGTACCCGGGGCTGATCGACTACCACGAGCAGCACCGCTACGCGTACGAGCTGCTCGGCCTCGACGACGCGCGCGAGCTCGAGCTCGGCGCCGCCGAGGCGGGGACGTCGCGCGCCGCGATCGACGCGTACACGGAGGGCATCGCGCGCGCGCTCTCGAACGCCGCCGCCGCGCTCGTTCCCGACGCGCCGCTCGCGATCGTCGTGAACGACCGGCGCAATCTCTATCCGGCGATCCTCGATCGCGCAGGTCTGCGTCTCGACGAGCGCCTGCGGCGGCATGTCAACCGCCGCACCGGCCGCCGCGCCGGCGAGTACTTCGAAGATGTGCTTGTCGTGCGCAAGCTCTGACACTTCTGTGACGCTTCTCTCGCGTAGCGTCGAAGCGTGCTTGCACGCGCGGTCACCCATGCTCTCGTCGGACTCGAGCCGCGACGCGTCGAGGTCGAGGCGCACGTCAAGGACGGCACGCCGGCCTTCGTCATCGTCGGCCTGCCCGACCGCGCGTGCAACGAGGCGCGGCAGCGCGTCAAGAGCGGCATCACCTCGGCCGAGCTGAAGTTCCCGCGCGGCCGCGTCACCGTCAACCTCGCTCCGGCCGGGCTCCGCAAGGAAGGGCTCGGGCTACGACCTGCCGATCGCGCTCGCGGTGCTCGCGGCGTCGCGGCAGCTGCCGCACGACGAGCTCGACCGGCACGCGGCCGTCGGGGAGCTCGCGCTCGACGGGCGCCTCCGCCGCGTCGGCGGCGTGCTCGCGGTCGCCGAGGGCGCGCGGCGCATGGGGCTCGAGTACGTGCTCTGCCCGAGCGAGTCGGCGGCGGAGGCGGCGCTCGCCGGCATCGAGCCGATTCCCGTCCGGCACCTCGCCGACGCGGTCGCCTACCTCCGCGGCGAGCTCGAGCCGGATCCGATCGTGCCGCCGCGCGCGCACGACCCTCCGCCGCTGCCCGACCTCGCGGACGTCCGAGGACAGGAGCGCGCGCGGCGCGCGCTCGAGATCGCCGCTGCCGGCGGGCACAACCTCCTGCTCGCCGGGCCGCCGGGAACCGGCAAGACGATGCTCGCGCGGCGCCTGCCCGGCCTGCTGCCGCCGCTCGAGCCTGCGGCGGCGCTCGAGGTGACGCGCATCCACTCGGTCGCCGGGCTGCTCGCGGCCGACCAGCCGCTCGTCACGGTGCCGCCGTTTCGCGCGCCGCATCACAGCGCGTCGACGGCGGCGATCGTCGGCGGCGGGCCGGGCATCCGTCCGGGCGAGGCGAGCCTCGCGCACCGCGGCGTCCTGCTGCTCGACGAGCTCGCCGAGTTCGCGCGGCCGACGCTCGAGGCGCTGCGGCAGCCGCTCGAGGACGGCGTCATCTCGATCGCGCGCGCCGCCGGCCGCGCGATCTTCCCGGCGCGGTTCCAGCTCGTCGCGACGATGAACTGTGCCCGTGCGGCGCGCGCGGCGATCCGTCGGCGCAGTGCACGTGCTCGGGGCAGCGGCTCGCCGTCGTACCGCGACAAGCTCTCGCGGGCGCTGCTCGACCGCTTCGATCTCGTCGTGACGATGCCGCGCCCGCGCGCGGTCGAGCTCGCCGCAGGCCCGGCGGAGGCATCGGCGCAGGTGGCGCCGCGCGTCGCTGCGGCGCGCGCGCACGCGGCGGCTCTGCGCGCACGAGCGATGCCGACGAGCTGCTCTCGCGCGCGGTCGAGCGGCTGCCGCTCTCGGGCCGCGGCCGCGCGCGCGTCGCGCGGACGGCGCGCACGATCGCGGCGCTCGCCGAGGCGGATGCCGTCGCGGCCGAGCACGTCGCGGAAGCGCTCGCCTACCGCTCGCCGCAGGAGCTCGCGGCATGACGGAGCTCGCGCTCGCCGTCTTCGCGTCCGAGACCGGGACGCACCTCCTGCGGCCGCCGTCGAACCGGCGCTGGTCGTCGCACCTGCGCAGCTTCGACGCGACGGCGTACGAGCAGCGGCTCGCCGCGCGCGGCTTTCGCTTCCTGCCGCGAACGGCGCCGGAGTTCCCGCCGCTGCTTCGCGCGATCCACGATCCGCCGCCCGGTCTCTTCCTGCGCGGCTCGGGCGACGTCGGCTTGCTCTCCCGCGCCGCGGTCGCGGTCGTCGGCGCGCGCGCGTGCTCGGGCTACGGCGCGTCGGTCGCGCGCTCGCTCGGCCGCGATCTCACCCGCGGCGGTCTCGTCGTCGTCTCGGGCATGGCGCGCGGCGTCGACGCCGAGGCGCACCGCGGCGCGCTCGAAGCCGGCGGCCCGACGATCGCCGTGCTCGGCTGCGGCATCGACCGCGACTATCCCGCCGCGCACGCCGAGCTCGCGCGGCGCATCGCCGCGACCGGCTTGCTCGTCTCCGAGTACGCGCCGGGCGTCGAACCGGCGCCGTGGCGATTTCCCGCTCGCAACCGAATCGTCGCCGGCCTCTGCGCCGCCACCGTCGTCGTCGAGGCGCGCGAGCGGAGCGGCGCGCTCATCACCGCCGACCTCGCGCTCGAGGAGGGGAGGGAGGTCTTCACGGTCCCGGGCGAGATCAGCTCCGCCTCTCCGCGGGCACGAACGCGCTGCTCAAGCTCGGCGCGACGCCGCTCACCGCCGCGAGCGACGTCTCCGGCTCTTCGGCATCGAGGAAGCCGCCCCGGCGCAGCGAGACGCGCTCCTCGACCTCCTGCCGGCGACCGCCGACGAGCTCGTCCGCCGCACCGGCAGGCCGGCCGCCGAGATCGCCCGAGCGCGCTCGTCGAGCTCGAGCTGGCGGGCAGCGTCTCGCGCACGACGGGATCTATCGCGTGCAGTGACCACCGCTCCGCGTGAGAAGATCGAGCGCATGCCGTCCTCGAAGCCCGCCTCGCGCGGAACGAAGTCATGTTCCGGGCGATCAACGAACGCATCCGTGAGCTCGCCACGCGCTTCGAGCACCATCGCCGACGAGGAGCTCGACTTCATTTGCGAATGCGCCGACGAGACGTGCGTCGAGCGCGTCTCGCTGAAGACCTCGCAGTACGACGACGTACGCGCCATTCCGGCGCGTTTCGTCGTCGTGCCCGGGCACGAGGCGACGCCGCTCGTCGAGCACGTGATCTTTCGCAGTAGCGGATTCGTGATCGTGCGCAAGATCGGCATCGCCGCAGACATCGCGCGGGAGCTGACCGACTCGCAAGTGAATCCGTACTGGCTCGAAGACGACGACGGTGCCGCGTCCGTCGCCGCGGCACGAAGGCACCGTCGACGTCGCGATCGTCGGCGCCGGCGTCACCGGCTGCGCCGCCGCGCTGCGTCTCGCCGAGGCCGGCTTGCGCGTGCGGGTGCACGACGAGCGGGCCGTCGCCGAAGGCGCGAGCGGCCGCAACGGCGGCTTCGCCCTCCGCGGCGGCGCGTCGCGCTACGACGTCGCGCGCGAGACGTACGGCCGCGATCAGGCGCTCGGCATGTGGAACTGGACGGAGCGCGCGCTCGACCGCATGGAGGAGCTCGCCGGCGACGCGCTGCGCCGGCCCGGCAGCTTCCGTCTCGCCGCCGACGAGGAGGAGCGCGAGCAGATCCGCGGCGAGTACGAGGCGCTCCGCGAGGACGGAATCGAAGCGGAGTGGTTCGACGATCTGCCGGGCGTGCTCGCAGGCCGCTTCGAAGGCGGCATCCTGCACGCGGGCGACGGCGCGCTGCAGCCGGCGCGCTGGGTCCGCCGGCTCGCCGCGCTCGCCGCCGAGGCCGGAGCCGAGATCCGCGAGCACGACCGCGTCGACGACGTCTCGGCGCTCGATGCCGAGCAGGTGATCGTCGCGACCGACGGCTACGGCCACGGTCTCGTGCCGGAGCTCATGGACGCGATCTGGCCGACGCGCGGCCAGGTGATCGTGAGCGAGCCGCTCGACCGCGTGCTCTACGACAAGCCGCACTACGCGCGCCAGGGCTTCGATTACTGGCAGCAGCTGCCGGACGGCCGCGTGCTCCTCGGCGGCTTCCGCGACGTCTCGATCCTCGACGAGCTCACCGACGTCGAGGAGACGACGCCGAGCATCCAGGCCTCGCTCGAGCGGTTTCTCGGCGAGCTGATCGGCGAGACGCCGCGCATCTCGCACCGCTGGGCCGGCATCTTCGGCCTCACGCAGGACATGCTGCCGCTCGTCGGCCGCGTGCCCGGCCGCGACGGGCTCTGGGTCGCAGCCGGCTACTCGGGCCACGGCAACGTCCTCGGCTTCGCGTCGGGCGAGCTCGTCGCGGACGCGCTGCTCGGTCAGACGTCGCCGCAGCTCGAGCTGTTCGATCCCGCGCGCTTCATCTAGTCGATCACCCGAATCGTGTGACCGTGGCACCCACAAGGGGGTACCTCGCGATCCCTCACGCGTCGATTCATAGGTTGCCTAAGTCTTTTCCATCGAAGTTCAAAGGAGAAGTTGCCACCTATGATCAATCGCCTCCAGAGGCGCCTCGGCTCGGAGCAGGGTTTCACCCTGATCGAGCTCTTGGTCGTCATCATCATTCTCGGCATCCTGCTTGCGATTGCGGTGCCGTCGTACTTGAGCTTCAAGGATCGCGCCAACAAGTCGGCCGCGCAGGCCAACGTCCGGGCAGTGCTGCCGGATGTTGAGTCCTACAACGCTGACAACGTTGCCGGCGCGCTTGCGGCGTCCGATCCGGACTTCGCGACGAGCAACGCCGACAACGGCTACCAGGGCATGACTGCTGCTGAGCTGAAGGCCACGTACGACCAGGCGTTCCCGACTGGCGTCTGGATCATCGGCTCGGCCGACGTGAGCGCCACTCCGGTGCGGCTCGCACCGGTCGGTGCGGGCATCACCGCCGCCGGCGTCCCGACTGCGACGAACTACTGCATCGTGTCGCAGAACGGCAGCTGGTACGGGTACAAGCACGGCCCGGGCGGTCATGATCAAGGTCACGCAGACGTGCTTGCGAACATCTGCACCCGTAACACGAAGTTCTCTGGAGAGCCTGGGATGGCAATGGGGGCGGCGCTTGCGCCGCCCCTTTCTCTTTAGCGAGCACTAGTGTCCGCGCCGTGGGAATGTCCGACTACGTACGCCGGCTGCGGGAGAAGGTCGGCAACGACTTCATGTTCATGCCGTCCGTGTCGGCGCTGATCCGCGACGACGACGGGCGCATCCTGTTCGTCCAGCACGTCGAGGGACGCTGGCAGCTGCCCGGCGGCGCCGTCGATCCGGGCGAGCGGCCGGCCGCGGCGATGCAGCGTGAGTGCCTCGAGGAGGCCGGCATCACCGTCGAGCCGATCCGGATCGCCGGCGTCTTCGGCGGACCGGAGTACCGCATCACCTACTCGAACGGCGACGAGGCCGGCTGGGTCGTCACCGTGTTCGAGGCGCGGATCGTCGCCGGCGAGCCGTCACCGAGCGACGACGAGACGCAGGCCGTCGGCTGGTTCACTCCGGAGCAGATCGACGCGCTCGAACTTGCGCCGTCGACGCGCGAGACGCTCGCCTGCCTGTTCGCGGGCGCGACGTTTCAGCGCTAGACCGACTTGACGTCCTGGATCAGCTTGACGATCGACTCCTTCGCGTCGCCGAAGAGCATGACCGTCTTCGGGTTGTAGAAGAGCGGGTTCTCGATTCCCGCGAAGCCCGGGTTCATCGACCGCTTGAGCACGACGACCGCCTGCGCGTTGTCGACGTTCAGGATCGGCATGCCGTAGATCGGGCTGCCCTGTGTTCGCGCGGGCGTCGGGGTTGACGACGTCGTTCGCGCCGACGACGACCGCGACGTCGGTGCGCGAGAACTCCGGGTTCGCCTCGTCCATCTCCTTCAGCTGCGTGTACGGCACGTTCGCCTCCGCGAGCAGGACGTTCATGTGTCCCGGCATCCGGCCGGCGACCGGATGGATCGCGTACGACACCTCGACGCCCTTCGACTCGAGCAGGTCGGCGAGTTGGCGGACGTCGTGCTGCGCCTGCGCGACCGCGAGGCCGTAGCCGGGGACGAACACGACCTTGTGCGCGTAGGCGAGCATGACGGCGACGTCCTCTGCGGTCGCGCTGCGCACGTTGCCGCCGTCGCCGGCCGCGACTGCCGCAGCCTCCGCGGTGACCTTCCCGAACGCTCCGAACAGCACGTTCGTGATCGAGCGGTTCATCGCGCGGCCCATCATCATCGTCAGCAACGTGCCGGACGCGCCGACGAGCATGCCGCTCACGATCAGCACGTTGCTCTCGAGCTCGAAGCCGGTCGCAGCGGCGGCGAGTCCCGTGAACGCGTTCAGCAAGCGAGATCACGACCGGCATGTCGGCGCCGCCGATCGGCAGCACGAACAGGACTCCGAAGACCGCCGCGCCTCCGACGAGCGCCCACAGCAGCCACTCGTGCTGGACGCCCGCGACGAGCGCGATCCCCGCAGCCGCGCACGCGAGGAAGAGCGCCGCGTTGACGAACTGCTGCCCGGCATAGGTGATCGGCCGTCCGCCGATCAGCTCCTGCAGCTTGGCGAAGGCGATCATCGAGCCGGCGAACGAGATCGAGCCGATGAGCGCCGAGAGCACGATCGCGAGGCCGATGTCGACCTTCGGCGTGCCGGGCTCCGGAAGGATGCGATGGAGCTCGGCCAGCGAGACGAGCGCGGCCGCACCGCCGCCGACGCCGTTGAACAGCGCCACCATCTGCGGCATCGCGGTCATCTTCACGCGGCGCGCCGCGAACGCGCCGAAGCCGCCGCCGATCAGCATTCCGAGCGCGATCGCCCAGTAGCTCGGTCAGCCCGCTCCGCGCGAATGTGACCGCGATCGCGACGAGCATTCCCGCTGCGCCGATCTGGTTGCCGCGCCGCGCGTGCGCCGGGCTCGACAAGAAACGCAACGCAAGGATGAAGGTCACGATCGTGACCAGGTACAGCAGGTTCGTGAGGTTGTAGCCCACTTACTTTTCGGGCTTGTCGCGCTTCTTGAACATCTCGAGCATGCGATCGGTGACGACGAAGCCACCGACGACGTTCGCGGACGCAAGCACGACTGCCACGAAGCCGATGATCCAGGTGAACGGCCCCTTGTGCGGCAGGCCGAGCACGACCATCGCGCCGACGATCACGATCCCGTGGATCGCGTTCGTGCCGGACATGAGCGGCGTGTGCAGCAGCGCCGGCACCTTCGAGATCACCTCGATGCCGAGGAAGATCGCGAGCACGAGGATCGTCACCTCGAAGACGAGCAGGGTGTTATGACTCACGCCGGTACTCCTTCCTTCTTCGTGACGCAGGCACCGGCGGTGATCTCGTCCGACCAGTCGAGCGCGAGCTCGCCTTCGGGCGCGAGGTGCAGGAGCAGCGCCTGCACGTTGCGCGAATAGAGCATCGATGCGTGGTACGGCATCGTGCTCGGAATGTTCGTCAGCCCGACGAGCGTCACGCCGTCGCTCACGACGACCTCGCCCGGCTGCGTCAGCTCGCAGTTGCCGCCGGTGTCGGCCGCGAGGTCGACGATCACCGAGCCGGTGCGCATCGCGCGCACGGCGGAGGCGGGGATGATGCGCGGCGCTGCGCGGCCCGGGACGGCGGCGGTCGTGATCACGACGTCGAAGTCGCCGATGCGCGCCTCGAGCGCCTGCTGCTGCGCCTGCATCTCCTCGGGCGTCAGCTCGCGGGCGTAGCCGCCCTCGGCCTCGGCGCCGGTGACGCCGAGGTCGAGCCAGTTCGCGCCGAGGCTCTCGATCTGCTCGCGCACGACCGGGCGGACGTCGAAGCCCGTGACGACGGCGCCGAGCCGTCGCGCCGTCGCGATCGCCTGCAGGCCTGCGACTCCCGCGCCGATCACGAGCACCTTCGCGGGCGGCACCGTGCCGGCCGCAGTCATCAGCATCGGGAAGAAGCGGGGGAGATGCTCGGCCGCGAGCAGCGCACCCTTGTAGCCGCCGACCGTCGCTTGCGACGACAGCGCATCCATCGACTGCGCGCGCGTCGTGCGCGGGATCGACTCCATCGCGAACGCGATCACGCCTCGCGACTGCGAGCCGTTCGACGCCTTCGCGGTCGGCCAGAGGGTCGAGGAAGCCGATCAGCACCTGGCCGTCGCGCAGCCGCGCGGTTTCCGCGTCGTCGGGCTTGCGCACCTTGACGACGGCGTCCGCCTCCCACGGCGAGCCGAGCGTCGCGCCGGCCGCGACGTAGGTGTCGTCGGGGAACGACGCCGCGTCGCCCGCGCCGGGCTCGACGACGACCTCGAAGCCCGCCGCCACGAGCTTCCCGGCGGTCTCGGGCACGAGGGCGACTCTGCGTTCCCCCGGCGCTGTCTCTCGCGTTACACCGACCCTCATCGCGGGAGACTCTATCCAGCGCTCCTAGGATGGCTGCGTGACACACTTCTTCACCCACAACGGGCTGCCGCTCCTCTTCGTCGTGGTGATGCTCGAATCGTTCGGGATTCCGCTCCCGGGCGAGACAGCGCTGATCTTCTTCGGCGTGCTCGCGTCGAAGGGCAACTACAACGTCGCGGAGGTGATCGCGATCGCAGCCGCCGCCGCGATCGTCGGCGACAACCTCGGCTACTGGCTGATCGGCCGGCTCGGCGGACGCGCGCTCTTCCGTCGCAACCGCTGGCTGCAGCGCTGGTCGGAGAGCGTGATCCCGAGGACGGAGAAGCTCATGCAGCGGCACGGCGGCGAAGACGGTGTTCTTCGGCCGCTTCATCGCGATCCTCCGCTTCACGGCCGCCTGGGTCGCCGGGCCTCGGAAAGATGCAGTGGTGGAAGTTCCTCTTCTGGAACGCGGCGGGCGGGATCGTCTGGGCGACCGCGGTCGGGCTCGTCGCGTACTACGGCGGGCAGGCGGCCGCGGATGCGATCACGCGCTACGGCCTGTACGCGGCCGCCGGGGTCGCGGTGCTCGTCGTTCTCGGGGCGGTCGGGCTCCATTTCGGCAGGCGCCGGCTCGAGGAAGCGCCTCTAGTCTTTTAAGAGTTTGAACCGATAACCAAAGCGGAGCGAATGTCGCGTCGACCCGGCGGCCAGGCGACCCCGCACGCGGGCCGCTTCGAGAGGGTCGATCTGGCTCTCGGTCCTCGTCGAACGGGAGGCGCACGAGGCTCTCTACAAGCTCGGCCTGGAACTGAAGGGAATCGCCGCCGACATGCGGAACCGTTCGGGCATGTTGGCGGCGATCTCCCGCGCGCTCGAGGAGCGCGACCAGACGCAGGGTCACGGAGCGCGCGTCGCGGCCCTCGCCGAGCCCGTCGTGCACCGGCTCGGCTGGGAGGCGGAACGCATCGCGGCGCTCCGCTTCGGGGCACTGCACCACGACATCGGGAAGATCGCCGTCCGCCGCGACCTCTTGCGCAAATCCGGCCCGCTGACTCTCGACGAGCTTGCCGAGATCCGCACCCACCCGAGCAAGGGCGCGGAGCTCGTCCGCCCGCTCCGCACAGCGCGCCACGCGCTGCCGTACGTCCTCTGCCATCACGAGCGCTGGGACGGCGACGGCTACCCCTCGCGTATTCGCGGCGACGCGATTCCCATCGAGGCGCCGCCTGCTCGCCGTCGCCGACGCGTTCGACGCGATGACCTCACCGAGGCCGTACCGCCCGGCGCTCACGCACGAGCGCGCGCTGCTCGAGTTGTGCTCGTGCGCAGGCACGCAGTTCGACCCGGCGATCACGGAGCTCTTCCTCGACGTGTGGAGCGAGGCGGCCGACGTGTGGCCGGCCGCGCCGTCGCCTCTTAGAGCGTCGCCCAGACCTCGAGCTTCGCCTTCGTCCGCGCGATCACTTCGTCGACGAACTCGCTCGTTCCCAGGTGGCCGCCGAGGTCGGAGGTGCGGAAGCCGGCTCCGACCGCTTCGAGGCAGGCTTCGCGGATTGCGCGACCCGCGCGTTGCGCAGCGTCGCCGCCGTGCGAGAGCAGCGCCGCGCCCGCGAGGATCATCGCCATCGGGTTCGCGACGTTCTTGCCTTTGAGCGACGGTGCGGTGCCGTGGGCGGCCTCCGCCATGATCGCCGACGGCTCGAAGTCGTCCCCGAACGCGACGAGCAGCGACTCCGAGCCCGCGATCGAGCCGAAGAGCGGCAGCACGAGGTCGGAGAGGATGTCGCCGTCGCGGTTCAGCGCGGGGATGACGAGCGGGTCGCCCGACGACGAGATCAGCAACGCGAACGTCGCGTCGATCAGCTGCGGCTCGTACGGCACGTCGGGATGCCGTTTCGCGGCCGCGTCCATCTCCTCCTTGAGCATTCCTTCGTACGTCGGGCTGACCGTGTACTTCGGGCCGCCGAAGACTTTCGCGTTGGTGCGCGCCGCCTGACGGAACGCGAACTCCGACACCGCGCGACACACGCGACGTTCGATCCGCTCCGTGCGAAACGCGACCTCGTCGTCCCCTTCGCCTTCGCGCCATTCGGTCGCGCCGTAGGCGTCGCCGACCGCCATGCGCACGATCGAGATCGGCGCATAGACGCCGCCGATCGGGACGACTCCGGGAATGCGCCGCCCGGTGCGAACGATCACCTTGCCGCCGATCTCCTCGCGCAGGATCCGGTTCGGCGAGCCGATGTCGTCGCGCCCCTCGGGCGTGACCGTTGCCGCCTTCAACCCGAGCCCGTGCTCGCGGATCGCGGCGGCCGCCTCGTAGACGACCGCGTTCTTCGTCCCGCGCCGGTTCTCGAGCGAGAGGTCGAAGCGCGGGAACTCGAGCTCGACGCCGATGACCTCGGGAGCGAGGACGCGCAGAGCCTCCTCGAGCAGCTCCTGGCCAGTCTCGTCGCCCTCGAGTACGACGATCGTGTTGTCGTCTCGCATCGGGTGGGCAGTGTAGATCGGCATGGGGTGGACACGGAAAGGACGCAAGAAGGCGTTTCGCTACTACGACCAGCGCGGTCGCGAGATTCGCGACGCGGCGAAGGTCGAACGACTCGAGCAGCTGGCGATCCCTCCCGCCTGGAAGGACGTCTGGATCTCGCCGAGCGCGCGGGCGAAGCTGCAGGCGACGGGCTACGACAAGGCCGGCCGGAAGCAGTACCTCTACCACGCCGACTATCGAGCCGCGCAGGAGCAGGCGAAGTACGACAACCTCATCCGGTTCGCAGAGAGGCTGCCGGCGTTGCGGACAACGATGGCCGAGCATCTCGACAACGATGAGCTCGACCGCGAGCGCGTTTCTGCGATCGCATTGCGGTTGATCAATCTCGGCTGGTTCCGCGTCGGCTCGGAGCGATATGCGAAGGAATCCGGGACGTACGGGATCACGACGCTGACGCGCCGTCACGTCGAGGTTCGCGGCGGACGCGTCCGGCTCGCTTTCCGGGGCAAGCACTCGATCGACGTCAGAACCGAGCTCGTAGACGACGAGCTCGCCGCCGCGATGCGCGAGCTCCTGACCCTGCGTGGAGGAGCCCGCGTCTTCCGCTACGAGTGGGAGGGCAAGGTCTACAACCTCACGAGCCCGCGGCTCAACGACTACGTCAAGCTCTACCTCGGGCCTGACTTCACGGCCAAGGACTTCCGTACCTGGGGTGGGACGCTGCTCGCCGGCGTAGCGTTCGCAGAGCACGCGGTCCGCCACGGCTTTCCGGAAACGGCGGCCGACGAGAAGCGCTCGGTCGCCGCTGTGATGCGGCGCGTGGCGCAACAGCTCGGAAATACCCCGGCGGTCTGCCGGGCGTCCTATGTCTCGCCCGCGGTCGTCGATCAGTATCTCGACGGACGAACGCTCGAGGATTTCCGGCCCCGCCATTTGCGCGTCGTCGGCGCGCCGGGAACGCGGCCTCGATGCGGAGGAGCAGGCGCTCTTGAGCCTCTTACGCTCATGGCGGATTCGGCAGGCGCGCGCCGCGTGATTTCCCAGGGCATTTCCGCTAGCATTTCAGTCATGGCACGCAGAACAATTCTCGTTTGCGACAACTGTGGCAAAGAGGTCGAAGAGGCCAAAGGGGCCGTGTTGCGCATCACCTACTCCGATGCGCGCCGCGGCGCGAAGCAGGCCGATCTCTGTGGCGAATGCGCGGACAAGAGCCCCGGCCAGCCGGCGGCACGCCGCGGCCGCAAGCCCAAGTCCGCCGCCACCGCGTCAGCGCTCTAGGCGTTTACCGCTCTTTGCGAGCGCGTCCCTAGGCGCCGTCTGGAGCCGTCAGCAGGCGGCTCTACGATGGTGCGATGCCGCTTCGTCTCATCGCAGGCCCTGCAAACGCGGGCAAGGTCGAGCGTCTGCTCGACCGCTATCTGGCCACGCTCGATCGTGAGCCGGTTCTCATCGTGCCGAACCGGTCGGACGTCGACCGCGTCGAGCGCGAGCTCCTCGCGCGCCGTCCAGCGCTCCTCGGCGGCACGATCGGCACCTTCGACGACGTCTTCGAGCGCATCGCATTCGACAGCCCCGATGCGCACCCGGTTGTCTCGCCGACGCAACGCGCCTGCTCGTACGCCGCGTCGTGTCGGCCGCGTCGCTCAACGGTCTTTCGGCGTCGGCCCGGTTCGGCGGCTTCGCCGACGAGCTTCTGCGCACGATCGGCGAGCTCGAGTCGGGAATGCTCGATCCGGGAGACGTCGAAGGCGATCTCGCACCGCTCTACACGGCGTACCGGGCCGAGCTCGACCGGCTTGGTCTCTGGGATCGTGACCTCCTGCGCCGCCGCGCCGCCGAGCGGCTGCAGTCGGAGTTCGCGGCGTGGAACGACGAGCCGGTCTATGCGTACGGCTTCGAGGATCTGACCGGGGCGCAGTGGGCGCTCCTCGAGGCGCTCGCGAGCCGCACCGATGTGAGCGTGTCGCTTCCGTACGAGCCGGGACGTCCCGCGTTCGCATCGCTGCGACGCACCGCCGAGGATCTCCAGCGCGTTTCTGCGGGCGACATCGAGGAGCTCGAACCGAGCTACGGCGACGTTGCGGCTCCCGCACTGGCGCATCTCGAGCGCGCGCTCTTTTCCGACGAATCGCATGGTCACGTTGCGATCGAAGGTGCGGTTCGGTTCTTCGAGGGAGCCGGCGCACGCGGCGCACTCGAGCTCGTAGGCGAGGAGCTGCTCGCACTCCTCCGCGGCGGGACGCCGGCGGAGAAGATCGGCATCGTCTGCCCAAGCGTCGACCGCGTTCGCGCACCGCTCGAGACCGCGCTCGGCACGCTCGGCATCCCGTACGCGGTCGACGGCGAGGTTCGCGTCGATCAGACGGCATTCGGCCAGGCGCTGACGTCGATGCTGCGCTTCGCGTGGCTCGGCGGCCCGCGTCGCGAGCTCTTCACGTTCCTGCGCTCGCCGTTCTCAGGGCTCGAGCGTCGCAATGTCGATTTCGTCGAGGGACGGCTGCGCGGCCGCGCGGTGCAAGCCCCGGATCGCGTCGTCGAGGAGGGCGAGAAGCTGCACGGTCGCGCCTTCCCCGCGCTCGCCGAGCTTCGCGACTCCGTTGATCCGGTCGAGGCGGTGCGCGTGCTCGCGGCCCGCATGCTTCGCAACGCCTACGGACTCGACCATCCGCCGGTGGGCGAGACGTCGCGAATCGATCTCCGGACGTACCAGACGATCTCCAAGCTGCTCACCGAGCTCGACCGCTGGCGCACGATCGCCGGCGACCTCCCGCGCGAGGACGTTGTCGCCGTCCTCGAGCGTCACACGTTGCGCCCGTTCCGCGGCGACGAGCCCGGCCGCGTCGCCGTGCTCGACCTTGCGCGTGCCCGCACGCGACGGTTCGACGTCGTCTTCGTGCTCGGCCTCGAGGAGGGGAGCCTGCCGCGGCGCGGCTCGTCTTCTCCATTCCTCGACGACGATGCGCGGCGTCTCCTCGACGAGCGCGGCGCCCGCCTCCAGCGTCCCGATCCGGTCAGCCGCGATCGCTACCTGTTCTACACCGCGTGTACGCGCCCGCTCGAGCGGCTCTATCTCGTGCGCGAGGCAGCGACCGACGACGGCAACCCGCGCGAGCCGAGCCCGTTCTGGGACGAAGTGCGATCCGCATTCGATCCGGATGACGTGCGCCTCTGGACGCGGCGGCGGCCGCTGTCGGCACTCACGTGGTCGCTCGAGGACGCACCAACCGATCGCGAACGGCTGCGTGCGCTGGCGGAGCTCGCCGCGCGCGACCGGGACGGCGCCGACGCGCTCGCGCGCGCGAACGCGTGGGAGCGGCGGCTCGAACGCGCGCTCAAGGCGTTCGACCGTCCGACAAGGCTGACGCATCCGCTTGTTCTCGAGCAGCTCGGGGCGAAGACGACGTTCAACGTCACCGAGCTCGAGCGGTTCGCCGACTGTTCGTCGGCGTGGTTCGTCGAGCGGTTCCTCGGGCCGCGCACGATCGACGCTGAGGTGGACGCGAAGCTGCGCGGTTCCGTTGCGCACAACGCGCTCTACAAGTTCTTCACGCGACTGCCAAAGGAGCTCGGTGTCGAGCGGCTCGACGAACGCGTCCTCGACGCTGCGATTCGCCTGATGCGTGCGTGCCTCGACGAGGCGCTGCAGGGCGTGCGCATGGACATGACCGAGATGCAGGCGCGTGAGCTCGATTCGACGCTTTGGCGCGACCTCGAGGCCGTCGTCCGGGTGGAGTGCGAGTCGGAGCTCACGCTGGTGCCGCGGCGATTCGAGGTGCTCTTCGGCGGCGAGCGCGCGGCGCCCGAGCTGCAGCGAGGGCTCGACCTCGGGGAAGGGCTGACGCTCTCCGGAAAGATCGACCGCATCGACCAGGATCCGTTCGGTGCGCGCGGGATCGTGCAGGACTACAAGTCCGGCAAGCACGCGCACTCCGCCGCGCGAGATCGAGAGCGAGCTTCGCCTGCAGATCCCGCTCTACATGCTCGTGCTGCGCGATCTCGTCGGCCTCGAGCCGCTCGGCGGGCTGTACCGGCCGCTCGCGGGTGAGCGCAAGGCACGCGGCCTGCTGCGCGCGAGCGAGGGCGAGACGCTGAAGGGCTATTCGAAGAACGACTACCTCGAGGAAGAGGCGTTCTGGGGCGCGGTCGACCGTGCGCGCGAGACCGCGCGCAGTCTCGGGCAGCGGATCCGCTCCGGCGACGTGGTGCACGACCCGAAGGGTGGCGAGTGCCCGACCTGGTGCAGCCTCTGGCCGATGTGCCGGGTGCCGCGGCCGTGAACGAGCAGCAGCGCGCAGCGGTCGAGGCGACCGGCGAAGTCTTCGTCTCCGCGGGTGCCGGCACCGGCAAGACGGCGGTACTCGTGGAGCGCTTCGTCCGCGCGGTTTGCGACCGCGGGCTCGACGTCGATTCGATCCTCGTCATCACCTACACGCGGCGCGCGGCAGGCGAGCTGCGAACACGCATCCGAGCGGCGTTCGCCGAACGCGGCCGTAACGACCTTGCCCGCGAGCTCGACGGCGCCTGGATCTCGACCATCCACGGCTTCTGCTTGCGGCTGCTCAAGGCCTATCCGTTCGCTGCCGGGCTCGACCCACGCTTCCGTGAGCTCGACGACGCGCAGGGTTCAGTGCTGCGGAGCGAGGCCTTCCGGCAGGCACTCGACGAGTTCTGCGCCGACAACCACCCGGACCGGCTGCGCCTCCTGGCCACCTACGGCGCCGACGGGCTGCGCAAGATGCTCACCGGTGTCTACGAGACGCTGCGCTCGGCCGGGCGCGAGCTCTCCCTCGAGATCGGCGGACGCACCGATCTGTCCGAGCGCACGGAGGAGCTGCGGGAGGCTGCTCGATGCCTCGTCGAGGATGCGGCCGCGACCGACAACCAGCGCTCGGCGGCGACCCAGCTGCTCGCGCTGCTCGAGCGCGACACGCGGCCCGACCGGCTGATGGACCTCGCGGGCTTCCGGGCCTCGGGAGAGCGCGCGGCGTCGTACGAGGAAGCGCGCAAGGCGACCGAGCACGCTGCTCTCGACGCAGCGGCCTCGCGCGACCGCGCGCTGCTCCAGGAGCTGCTCGAGCGCTTCGCCACGTCGTACACCGAGGCGAAGGCGCGGGAGTCGGCGCTCGACTTCGAGGACTTGCAGATCTACGCCCGCAACCTGCTGCGCGACAACCCGGAGATCCGCGAGCGCGAGGGATTGCGCTTCCGCTCGATCATGGTCGACGAGTTCCAGGACACGAACCGCCTCCAGTGCGACCTCGTCGACCTGCTGCGCGTGCCTGACGCCGAGGTGTTCTTCGTCGGCGACGAGTTCCAGTCGATCTACGGATTCCGTCACGCGGATGTCGGCGTGTTCCGAGAGCGCCGCGCCGAATCCGACCAGCTGCTGCCGCTCACGCTGAACTACCGGTCGCGCGCCGAGGTGCTCGCGGTTGTCAACGAGCTCTTCGGCTCGCACTTCGGCGACGAGTTCCAGCCGCTGGCGGCGGCGGCCGAGTTTCCCGACCCCGTGTTCGGCCAACCGGTCGAGCTGCTCGTGACCGACAAACCGAGCTACGCCGATACCGGCGTTCACTGGCGCCGCGCGGAGGCCCGCACCGTCGCGCGACGCGTTCGCGAGCTCGTCGACAGCGGCGCCGCGACAGCCGGAGAGATCGTGCTCCTTTTCGCAGCCGGCACGGACGCCGAGTGGTACGAGGAAGAACTGCGTCGCGCAGACCTGAAGACGTATCGCGCGACCGGCAGGGGCTACTTCGGCCAGCAGCAGGTGGTCGACCTCCTCGGGTATCTACGGCTCCTGCACAACCGCTACGACGACGAGGCGCTTCTGACGGTTCTGGCATCGCCCTTCGTCGGGCTCTCGAACGATGCGTTGGCGCTCATTCGTCGCGGCTCGTCGCGGCGACCGCTCTTCACCGCGATCGAGCATTCGCTGCCGCCCGCGCTGGACGACCGTGACACACGGTTGCTGCGCGCCTTCCGCCAGCGCTTCGATCGCCTCGCCGACGCGATGACGCGACTGTCGCTCGAGCGGCTCTGCGAGCGCATCGTCAGCGAACACGATTACGACCTGGCCGTGC
Organism: uncultured Actinomycetes bacterium; assembly: GCA_963707525.1. Classification (GTDB taxonomy): domain Bacteria; phylum Actinomycetota; class Thermoleophilia; order Gaiellales; family Gaiellaceae; genus Palsa-739. Next base: position 328,471 of record CAVPQJ010000006.1, read on the forward strand.
TCGCGCAGTGGGACGGCCGTCGCAGGTACGCGAACATGCGCAAGCTCGCGCGGCTCGCGCGCTCGTATGAGGAGCTGCGCGGCCCGGACGTCGAAGGCTTCGTTCGCTTCGTGAACGAGCGGGAGGCTGTCGGCGCGCGCGAGCTCGAGGCGGTCGCGGAGGAGGAAGGCGGAGACGCGGTCCGGCTCTTGACCATCCACGCCGCGAAGGGCCTCGAGTTCAAGGTCGTGATCGTGGCCGACGCGGGCCGTGACAAGGCGCCGCCGTCGCCGGACGAGATCCTCGCCTTGTCCGACGGCCGCTTCGGCTTTCGCGTCGCCGATCCGCTCACCACGAAGCGGCGCGGCGCCTTCGACTACGACGACGTGCGTGAAACGCGCCGCGTCGAGGAGGAGGCAGAGAAGCTGCGCCTGTACTACGTCGCGATGACGCGCGCGAAGGAGCGGTCTGATCATCTCCGGCGCGATCGACCGCGAGCGGAAGGCAGACGCGTCGACGCCGATCGGCTGGGTGCTCGGACGCCTCGACGCCGATGAGGAGCTCGAAGCGGCGGGCGCGGCTCCCGTCGAGATCGAGCGCAACGCAGCGCGGCTCGTTGTCCGAATCGATCGCCATCGCGCCGAGGACTGGGAGGCGCAGCCCGCACGTCGAGGCTGCGAAGTCCGCAGCGGAGGCACAGCTCGCTCTCTTTGCCGCCGGCGAGGAGGGCGAACTGCTTCCGGCCGCGCCGACGCTGCTCCCGCTCATAGCGCCGCCCGAGCCGCCGCTGCACCGCCCGCGCCGCCTCTCGTTTACCGCGCTTTCGACCTTCGAGCAGTGCTCGTACCGCTACTACGCCCGCTACGTCGTCGGAATGCCGGAACGGAGGCCTGTGGGCACCGGGGACGGCGGCCTGCGCGCGACCGAGATCGGCGACGCCGTGCACAAGCTTCTCGAGCAGGTCGATCTTGCCGCGCCGTCGGCGCCCGATCTCGAGCAGGTGCGGATCTGGTACCCGACCGTCAGCGACGACGAGCTCGAACGGATCCGTGCGTTCGTCGTCGCGTACTGCGACTCGGATCTTGCGCGGCGCGTCGCTGCGCTCGACGGAGCGCAGAAGGAGCGACACTTCACGTTCGAGCACGACGGCGTGCTGTTACACGGCTTCGTCGATGTGATGCATCTCGACGGCACGCGCGCACTCGTCGTCGACTACAAGACGAATCTGATCGGCGATTCGACGCCCGAAGAGATCGTCGAGGGCGACTACAGCCTGCAGCGGCTGGTCTACGCGCTTGCGTTGCTTCCGGGCCGGCGCCGAGGACGTCGAGGTCGTCTACCACTTCCTCGAGCGCTCGGACGCCGTCGTCTCGACGATGTTCACGCGCGACCAGGTCGCGGCGCTCGAAGGCGGAGCTGTCCGCGGGAATCGCGCGCATTCATGCTGGGAGCGTTCCGCCCGACGCCGAGCGACTTCGCGTGCTCGGGCTGTCCCGCGCTCGATCTCGTGTGCGCCGGTCCCCGTCTTGGCCCGGGGGTGTCAGACACCCAAAGGGTGTCTGACACCGCTTTGAGTCGTAGTGCCGCGTAGCTTTGTTCGCGAGGCGCGGCGGAAGGTCGGCCCGAAGAAGCTCCGGATCAAGCCGGTGATCGAACGCCTCGCCGTTGAGCACGCCGATGCGACGATCGCGCTGACGTTTGCGAGCGAGCTCGAGCTGCTCGTCTCCGTGATCCTCTCCGCCCAGACGACGGATGTGAACGTCAACCGTGTCACGGCGACGCTCTTCCAGAAGTACAAGCAGCCGGAGGACTATCTCGCCGTCCCGCAGGAGGAGCTCGAACGTGACATCTTCGCGACCGGCTTCTACCGGCAGAAGGCGAAGTCGCTCCGCGGCACGATGCGGGTGTTGCTCGAAGAGTTCGACGGCAAAGTGCCTCGAACACTCGACGAGCTCGTTCGGCTGCCGGGCGTGGGGCGGAAGACGGCGAACGTGGTCTCGGCGGAGCTCGGCAATCCGAGCGGCGTTGTCGTCGACACGCACGTGCGTCGACTCTCGCAGCGGCTTGGCTTCACGAAGGAGGAGGATCCGGTGAAGATCGAGCGCGACCTGCTGAAGCTCGTCCCGCGCGAGGATTGGCGGCGGTTCCCCCACCTCTTGATCTGGCACGGGCGCCGGGTCTGCGTCGCGCGCCGCCCGCGGTGCGAGGACTGCGTCATCAACGACCTTTGCCCCTCCAGCCGTGTCTGAGCTGCATCCCGCAACCCGGGGCTTCGCAGCCGCCGATGTCTACGAGCGCGGCCGGCCGGACTATCCCGCCGCGGCGATCGACACGATCGTCGAGCGGCTCGACCTGCGTCCGGGCAGGACCGCGCTCGACCTTGCCGCCGGCACGGGCAAGCTCACGCGCCTGCTCATGCGGAGCGGCGCGAACATACTCGCGGTCGAGCCGGTTCGCGAGATGCGCGCCGAGCTCGAGCGGCGAGTTCCCGGCGTCGCGACGCTCGGCGGTACGGCGGAGCAAATCCCGCTCAACGACGGCTACGTCGACGCGGTGACCGTCGGCCAGGCATTCCACTGGTTCAAGGGCGACGTGGCACTCCACGAGATCCATCGCGTGCTGGTCCCCGGCGGCGGGGTCGCGCTGATCTGGAACGCGCGTGACGAACGAGATTCACTGCAGGCCGCGCTCTCGGAGATCATCGATCCGCTCGAAGGCGATACGCCACGGCGGAAGCAGGGGAACTGGAAGACGCTACTTGCAGAGAGCGGGTTGTTCGAGCGAGGCGAGCGCTTTCTGTTCGAGCATGCGCAGCCTGTCGACGAGCAGAGGTTGGTGGAGCGGATCGTGTCGATCAGCTTCATCGCGACTGCTCGAGCGGATGTGCGTGCCGATGTCGAGAAGCGCGTGCGTGAACTTGCGCGTGCCGCCGCGGAACCGATCCTGCTGCCGTACATGACCGAGCTCTACCTCGGCTTTGCAAGCAGGCTTTAGATCACCCAGGCGCAGTTGTTCCAGTACGCCTCGACTCGGCGAGGAAAGCGGCGGAGGTCGAGATGGAGCTCGTCGGGGAGCCGCGGCATGCGCGCGTCGACGTAGAGCTCGAACTGCTGATCGGATTCGACGCGTACGAACTCCCTTCGCGGGGGCGGCTCGCTCGCGGTGCCAAGCGTCGTGACCCCACCGCAGCAGCGACCCTGATTGAGCCAGACGTAAACGCGGCGGCCGCGCTCTTCGATCAGTTCGGCGGCGGGATCGGAGACGACGATGCGCATGTCTAGTTGACCGACGGATCGTCGGGAATTCGCGCGACGAGCTCGTAGATGCCGCCCTTGCGGCGCAGCACGTCGGACCATAGGTTCTCGGGGCTCTCCGTGAACGCGTCGTCGTTCTGTGCTTCCTCGATGATCCAGTCCTCGCGGCCGAGCTCGTTCTCGAGCTGTCCCGCGCCCCAACCCGCGTAGCCCGCGAACACGCGCCTTCTCGTCGTTGCCGGCACGACCTCTTCGGGATCGTCGAGGGCCGGGAATCCCAGCGAACCGAAGAGCGGCACCGCCGCATCGTCGGGATCGACGAACTCGCCGAGGACGAGCACTGCGTTCGGCTGCACCGGACCGCCGAGCCAGACCTGCTCCTCGTCCTCGACGAGCGGCTCGAGCTCCGGCACGAGCTCCGACACCGAGGCCGGCGACGGCCGGTTGAGCACGAGGCCGGCGGCGCCTTCGTCCGTGTGCTCGGTGATGAGCACGACGGCGCGGCGAAAGTTCGGGTCGAGCAGCGCCGGCGACGCGATTAGAAGCTGGCCCTCGAGGGTGTCCACAGCTCCATTGTCGCGATTGATCCCCCTTAGAGGCTCGCGAGGCCTTTCTCGGCGGCCTTTTGTGCGAGCTGACCGGGATCGATCCCGAACTTCTTCAGCTCCGCGGCGTGCTGCTCGTGGTCGATCTTGTCCGGCAGTTCCTGAATCGCCTTCTGGACCCGCGCGCTATCGCCCTGCTTCTTCAACTCGTCGATCACGAATTGCTTGTCGAACTTCACGGGTGTGCCTCCTCGGTGAGGGTGTAGTCGAGGAAATGTCCGGGTCTGTCGTTTTTTACGCACGCTGCGGCGTGAATGCCACGAGCAGTCCGCCGTCCTCGTCGAGCGCGGGGAAGAAGTCGGCCTTCACGGGCTTCTGCCGCCCCGAACGCGTCGTCAGCTCGATTGCCTCGTTCAGCCGCCGCACGCCCCACTCGAGCGCGAGCTTCGCCGGATTCTTCTCCTCCTCGAAGCCTGTGAGCCCGAGCCCTTCGACGACGTCGACGCCGATCAGGTCGCTCTCGCCGAAGCCGGTCAGCTCGAAGAATCCGCGCCCGAGCGCGAGGATGCGCCCTTCCTTGTCGCAGACGACGAATCCCGCGTCCGGCGCGGGGTAGTAGTCGTCCATCAACTCGAAGAGGAAGCCGAACCCGCAATGGTGGCAGGAGACGGCCTCGTCGTAGAGCCCTTCCTTGCGATCGACGTCGATCGACCGCTGCTTGCAGTTCGGGCAGATGAAATACGGCATTGAGCCAGGCTAGCTGCGAGGGTGTGCGTCAACGCGCGTCGCCCACGCCCGCAGCGGCGAGCCCGCGTCCAGAGGCTGATGCTCGACGAGAATGTGGTGAAAGCGCTCGTCGTCGTCGGCGGGAACGCCGAACACCGCGTATTTGAGGAATGGGAACGCGATCACGTCCGCGGCTCCGAAATCGCCGAAGAGATAGTCGCGCCCGTCCAGCAAGTCCTCGAAGAGAGGGATCGAGTCGCGCATCCGGGCGGCGAGCTCGTCGATGCGCGCGGCGTCGGGCTGCGCCTTCTCCTCCTCCGCGGCGATCAGGTTTGGCGGCCGCTTCCAGACGTTGTTGAACCAGTCCACGAACACGCGCACCTCGGCGCGACGTGCCGGCTCGTGCGGAAAGAGGGGCGGGTCGGGCACGCGCCGCTCGAGCCAATCGATGATCGCCGGCGAGTCGCTGACGATCTCCCCTCCGTCGACAAGCACCGGAACGAGAGGCTGGCCGCTCACAGCCTCGACGGGTGAGCGGTCGTTCGGGATCGACGTCGATCCACTCGATCTCGATCGCCTTGTGCCCCGCTGCAAGCGCAACCCGCTCGACGTTGGTCGAGAAGGGAATTCGGTAGATGCGAATCAGATCCAATTCTTCCGTTTGAAGAACCAGACCTGGGCGAGCGTGGTCGCGACGATCACGCCCCACGAAAACGCGTAACCGAAATGCCATTTCAACTCGGGGATGTTCACGAAGTTTTGACCGTACACGCCGACGATGAGCGTGGGGAGGAGCAGAAGCGACGCGATCACGGTCAACACCTTCATCACCTCGTTCTGGTCGTTCGCGATCTTCGATTGATGGAAGTCGCGCACGCTCGCGAGCAGGTCGCGCGTTATTTCGAGCCCGTCGAGTGCGCGAAGGAACTTGTCATACGCGCTCCCGAATGCGACCTCGACATCGTGCGGGAAGACCTCGCCGCCTTTTTCGAGCTCGACCACGTCGTCCACGACGCGTCGGACTGCGTCGCGCATCGGCGCGAGCGTGCGGCGAATGTGGAGCAGGTCGTGGCGCAGCTCCGAGATGCGGGCTCGCGTGACCGACGCCGGCTGTGATTCCACCTTGTCCTCGAGCTCGTCGATCTCCGCGTCGACGTCGTCGACGAGGTCGAGGTAGCGCTCGGCGATGTCGTCGACGAGCCGGTAGACGAGCATGCCCGGTCGAATCCGTCGTGCGAACCGTCGCCCGGACCGGCTCGAGGTCATAGGGTGGCCGCCCGCCGGCGGGCGTCCTGCGGACGGTCACGAGCGTGTCGTTCGTGATCACGAGCCCGATCTGCTGGTAGTAGATGGTGTCCTCCTCGGGAACAGCCTGCGCGAGGAGGAAGACGCCGAAGATGTAGCGGCCGTGACCGCGCAGTGTGGGCCGCGGCTCGTCGTCGTGCTCCGGTTTCTTGAGCAGTAGCTCGACTGCCGACTCTTCGAGCTCGCGCGGGCATTGCGCGCGCAGCTCGTCTGCAGTCGGGTCGAGGAGGTCGGTCCACTTCGCGGCCATCTGCCGCGGATTCGACGTGCGGCGGTCTAGACCTCCGCTGCTTCGGGGCGAGGCGCGATCGACGCGCTCATCTCGTGCCCTTCTTCCTCTGCGAGCAGGCGCTCGGCGTCGAGTGCGGCCATACAACCGGACCCGGCCGCAGTGACCGCCTGCCGGTACGTGTGGTCCTGCACGTCGCCGGCGGCGAAGACGCCGCGCACGTTCGTCTCCGTCGTGCCCGGTGTCGTGACGAGATAGCCCGCGTCGTCGTGGTCGAGCTGGTCGACGAACAACTTCGTGTTCGGGTCGTGGCCGATCGCGACGAAGACGCCGTCGACCGGAAGCTCCCAGGTCTCGTCCGTCTCGACGTCGCGGAGCCGGACGCCTTCGACCTTGCCGTCGCCGAGGATCTCGTCGATCACGGTGTTCGTCAGGAATTCGATCTTGTCGTTCGAGCGGGCGCGGTCGAGCATGATCTGCGACGCGCGGAACTCGTCGCGGCGATGGACGACCGTGACCTTCGACGCGAAGCGCGTGAGGAACGCCGCCTCCTCCATCGCGGTGTCGCCGCCGCCGACCACGATCAGCTCTCTTCTCGCGGAAGAAGGCGCCGTCGCAGGTCGCGCAGGCCGAGACGCCGCGTCCCTGGAACTGCTGCTCGCCGGGCAGCCCGAGCCAGCGGGCGCTCGCGCCGGTCGCGACGATCACGGTGCGGGCCTTGTGCTCCTCGCCCTCGACCCAGACCCGGAAGGGGCGCTCGGAGAAGTCGACCCGCGTGACGTCGTCCGTGACGAACTCGGTGCCGAAGCGCTCCGCCTGGCGGCGGAACTCGGCCATCATCTCGGGCCCCATCACGCCGTCGGGATATCCGGGGTAGTTCTCGACGTCGCTCGTGATCATCAGCTGGCCGCCCCAGTTGAAGCCCTCGATCACGAGGGGGGCGAGGTTCGCCCGCGCCGCGTAGAGGGCCGCGGTGTACCCGGCGGGGCCGCCGCCGATGATGATCAGGTCACGTACGTCACTCATGTGAGTTCCTTCCTTGAAAGATGTTCTGTTGTATTAAACGATCCAGGCCGGAAGGACGTTCCCGCCTTGACATCCCTGGCGGGAAGCCTAGGACTAAGAACGGGCGCCCGGGGCAAGGAAAGGCGAGTCGTGGCGGGGATCACCTGGGAACAATTGCGGGAGTTGGCGGCGTTCCGCGCCGAAAATGGCTGCGCGGTCAGCCTCTACGTGAATCTCGACCCGAGCGAGGCACCGACCGCGGCCGGCGTCGAGACGCGGGTCAACTCCCAGCTCTCCGAAGCGGAGCGGCTCGCGGACGAGCGGAAGGCCTCCACGACCCACGACCAGCGGGAGGGGCTGAAGGCCGATCTCGACCGGATCCGGCAGTGGTTCGACGACGGCTTCGACCGCCAGGGCGGCGTGCGTGGCGTCGCCGTGTTCGCGGCGTCCCTCGACAACTTCTGGAGCACGCTTACGCTTCCGGACAGCGTTCCCGACGAGCGTCAAGATCGCGAACGAGCTGTACCTGGCGCCGCTGACACCGCACGTCGGCCGGGACGGGGCGCTCGTCGCGGCCGTCGGGCGCGAGCGCGGCGAGGTGTTCCGGCTGCGCGGCGGCGCTCTCGTCGAGATCGCCGACGAGAGCGACGGACGTTCCCGGCCGCCACGACCAGGGCGGCTGGTCGCAGGCGTCGGTACGAGCGGCACATCGAGAACATCGTCGAGCAGCATCTGCGCGAGGTCGCCGACACGCTCGACGCGTGCGTGCGGAGGCTGCGCGGCGTGCCGATCGTGCTCGTCGGCGCAGACGACATCCGCTCCGAGTTCGAGGAGCTGCTGTCGAAGGACGCTCGAGACTGCCTCGCAGGCTGGGCGTCGGCGGAAGCGCATGCCGACGGGAACGCAGCTGCTCGAGGCGGTGCGTCCGGTGCTCGACGAGTGGTGGCGCAAGCGCGAAGAAGCGCTGCTCGCGCGCTGGCGCGAGGAGGCGGGGAAGAACGGCCGCGCGGCCGCGGGCTGGGAGCAGACGCTCGAGGCTGCCTCCGACGGACGTGTCGAATTGCTCCTCGTCCAGGACGGCGTCGACCGGCCGGCGTACGAGTGCCCGAAATGCGGTCGCGCGCAGACGACGGACGGCAGCTGCCCGCTCGACGGCACGACGATGGTGAGCCGAGAAAACGGCGTCGACCTCGCCGTGCACAAGACACTCGCGCACGGCGGCACCGTGCACGTCGTCCGCGACCGGCAGGATCTCGAGCCGGTCGGCGGGATCGCGGCGCTGCTGCAGGTTCTGAGCGGATCAAAAGCGGCGTCAGACACCCTTCGGGTGTCAGACACCTACGCGGCGTCGAGCGCGCGCGGCAGCGCGGGCGGCGGCGGTTCTGCAGCGACGATCTCCGGCTGCTCCTCGCTCGCACGATCGAGCTTCGTCTCGAACTTGTCGAGCCGCTTTTCCGCGGCGGAGAACTTGCCCTGCGCGTTCGTGAGGTGCTTGCCGACGAGCTCGAAGTCGTCGCGGAACCGGATGAAGTCGGTCTGCAGCGCCGCGCAGTACTCCATGACCGCCTGCGCGTTGCGTTCGATCTGCATGCCCTTGAGGCCGAGCGCGATCACCTGGAGGTACGCGGTGAACGTCGTCGCGGAAACGGGGAAGACGCGCTTGTCGTGCGCGTATTGGAGTAGCGCGCCGGTCTTTCCGCACACGAGCTCGTAGTAGATCGCCTCGGCGGGCAGATACATGAGCGCCCAGTCGTACGTTCCTTCGCCCGGGCGGATGTACTTCAGCGCGATCGAGTCGATGTGGCCCTTGACGTCGCGCGCGAACGCCTTCGCAGCCAACTCCTGCGCCGCATCGTTCTCGGCGTTCACCATCCGCTCGAAGTTGTCGAGCGGGAACTTCGCGTCGATGGACACGATTTGCTCGGTGTAGATGACGGCGTCGACGCGCTCGCCGCTCGAGAACGTGTACTGCAGGTCGTAGGCGTCGGGCGGCAGCCGGTCGCGCAGAAGGTTTTCGAGCAGCAGCTCGCCGAAGCCGCCGCGCGCCTTCGGTGGGCGCAGGGCCTGCTCGAGCCGGCCGAGATCCTTGGCGCGATCGATCATCTCGGCTGTCGCTTTGGTGACCTCGCCAAGCCGCTCGTGGATCTGCGTCGTCGTTTTCCCGGCGGTCTCGAGACGCCGGTCGACCTTCGTGTCGAGCTCGCCCAGACGGCGATCCATGGTCTCGACCACGGCCCGCAGTTGGCGATCGACGTCGTTGTTGCGAGCTTCGAGCTCAGTTGCAGCCTGGGTGCGAAGCGCGCCGAGCTCGCCGCGCAGAAACCGCGGCAGGAGGACGATGCCGGCTACGAGGGCCGCCAGAACGAAGACGATGAGCAGTGACGATGACCATCGGGCCGATGAACGGTAGGACGCCCATCGGACGGCATGGCTACGGGACCACGAAAATGCCAGATCCAACGAACCCGTGAGTCCATCGGATCTGGCTCGGGCAGCGTAATACGGCGGCTGCGCCGAGGGTCAAGCAGGAAAAAGCCGCAAATACCGGGCTAGGCACGCGAGCGCGTGCGTCGAGCGCCGTGACGACGCTCTGCGAGTCCGTCGGGCTCCGGAGCGGGATCTGCTTGCCCTTCGTCCCGCTCTTGCCGGCGAAGAGCGTCGGGGTGCCGGACGACCTTGTCGGCGGCGAATTGCGCGTCGAAGGTCTTCGCCTGGTTCGAGACCGAACTCGACGGACACGAGGTTCAGAATGGCGTGGACACGCGGACGCCCGGAATGCTCGACACCGCCTGCCCGACCATCGCGTCGCTCAGCCAGCCGGTGTTCTCCGTGCCCTGGTTGTAGTAGAGGAGCTCCGAGAAGTTGAACGCCCGGTTTTGCGCTCGCAGCGGCGATCATCGCCTTGCGGCCGCGGCTCGAGTCGGGGCCGATGAAGTCGAGCGATGCGCGCCTCGACCTTCACCTTTCCCGTGCGGACGTACTTGCTGATGATGTTCGGCATCACCTGCGTCTCGAACTGCTGGCAGAACGGGCACTGCAGGTCGATGTACTCGACCATCGTCACGGGCGCCTTCGGGTTGCCGAGCGTCAGGCCGTTCTGCGGGATCCCCTTGAAGAGCGTGTTGACGTCGGTCGCGCCCGGGCAGCGCGTTCTTGAGCGTGCCGATCGTCGGATAGTTGTCGGATGCCTTGCTGCCGCCGCCGAGCGCGAGCGCGAGCCCGATGCCGATCGCGGCGAGCACGACGACGCCGCCGACGATCGCGAGCACCTTCGGGTTCGCCTGCCGCGCCCTCCGCGGGCCGCCTTTCGACTGGACGGGCGGGGGCGCAGCGGCGGCGCGCCGCATCTGTTTGCTCTTCTTGCCGCTAGGCATCGGCCGGAAGGGTAGCGACGTCGTCGTCGCCACCCGCAACGGCAAGCGCTAAGAATCCGATGAGAAGGACGAATCCGGTCAGCGCGAGGGTCGGGATCGTGATGTAGCCGAACTCGTTGATCCACTTCGTCGCGCAGCCGCCCGGCGCCGAGATCAGGCACTGGGTCGGCTCCTTGATCACCTTGTTCTCGATCAGCAGGTGGTAGATCGAGACCCCGGCGCCGACGACCGGCAGCGGCAGGAGGTAGCGCGCCGCGCGGTGGTCGCCGTGGAAGGCGAGGAAGAGCGTCAGGATCGAGAGCGGGTACATGCAGATCCGCTGGTACCAGCAGAGCTCGCACGGGACGAAGTGCGCGATCTCGGAGAAGAAGAGACTGCCGCCGGTCGCGATCGCCGCGACGAGGAACGCGGCCCAGAGCTCGTAGCCCCAGAGCAGCCGCCGGATCGCGCGCGAGCGGGCCGCGCGCGCCGGCGAGCGCCGCGAGCGCGACGAGGATCAGGATGGCGGCGAGCACCTGGCCGACGACGCCGAGCACGGCGAGCGTCACGATCGTGTCGTGCGTCACGGGGCGGACCTTGCCACAAGGGCGCTACGCTCGGCGCGCCGGGGTGGCGAAACTGGTCAGACGCGCCCGACTTAAAATCGGGTGGCCCCTGGGCCATACGGGTTCGAGTCCCGTCCCCGGCATCCGTTGCTGCGACCGAGGTAGCGTCCGGCCGTGGACCGGCGTGAGTTCGTGCAGCGCTCTGCGGTTGTCGGCGCGACGGCGGCGCTTCCGGCGTGGGCGCGACGGGCGACCTCGGCGACAGCCGACGGCCCGTCGCCGTGCTCGCCCAGATGCTCGACGGCGACGTTGTCGTTCCCGGCAGCGCCCGTTACTCGAGCGCGCGGGTGCTCTGGGATACGCGCTTCGACGGGCTGAAGCCACGCGCGATCGCGTACTGCGCGAACGCGACGGATGTCGAACGGATCGTACGCTGGGCTCGCGCGAGCGAAATCCACATCGTCCCGCGCTCCGGCGGGCACAGCTACGCCGGCTACTCGAGCGGCAACGGCGTCGTTGTCGCCGACGTCTCGCGGCTCGACGGCGTCGAGATCTCGGGCTTCGCGCGCCACCGTCGGCGCAGGCGCGAAGCTCGTTCGGCGTGTACTCGGGCCTCGCGAAGCACGGCGTCACGATTCCGGGCGGCTCGTGCCCGACCGTCGGGATCGCGGGCCTGGCGCTCGGCGGCGGCGTCGGCTACTCGTCGCGTCGCTTCGGCACGACCGCTGACAACCTGCGCCGCCTGCGGATCGTGACCGCGGACGGTGAGTTGCTCGTCTGCGACGCGTCGCACCACGCCGATCTCTTCTGGGCCTGCCGCGGCGGCGGCGGCGGGAACTTCGGCATCGTCACCGATCTGACGTTCGCGACGCATCCGGTCTCGACGGTGTCGACCTACTCGATCGAGTGGCCGTGGGCGCAGGCTGCGCAGGCGCTCGACCGCGTGGCAGCGTTCGCGCCGCACGCGCCCGACGCGCTCTTCTCCGTGCTCGACCTGATCGCGACCGACCCTGCGACACCTGGCGCCCGCGCGCACGTCGTCGTCGGCTGGCCAGTACTTCGGGCCGGAGAGCGACTCTCCCGTCGCTACTGCAGCCGCTCACGAGCGCCGGCACGCCGATCCGCGTAACGACGCAGACACTCGCCTACCTCGACGCCGTCGTCCACTGGGCCGGCTGCCGCGACGCAGCGACCTGCACGGAAGCCGCGTACGACGTTCGCGGCCAAGTCCGACTACGTCGCCGCGCCGCTCTCGTCCGCCGCGATCTCGACGCTCGTCAACGGCATCGCCGCGCGACAAGGGCACGGCCGCGGAGCGCTCTACCTCGACGCCTACGGCGGCGCGATCAATCGCGTGCCGAAGGCCGCGACGGCGTTCGTCCACCGCGACGCGCTCTTCTCGATCCAGTACACGACGCAGTGGAGCGGCGCAGCCCAGTCGAGCCTGGCCTGGCTCGCGGGTCTGCATGCGCAGATGCGGCCGTTCGTCTCGGGCTTCGCTTACCAGAACTACATCGACCCGCAGCTCGCCACCTGGCCGCATGCGTACTACGGCACCAACTTCCCCCGCCTCCTCGCGATCAAGCGCAAGGTCGACCCGCACGGCTTCTTCCGCTTCGCGCAGAGCATCCGGCCATGAGCCGATCGACGGCAGCGGTGCGCGGCGGTTACTCCTACAGGTTCTGCGGTGTCGGCTGAACCGCTCGGAGGGCGCGCCGGTCGGCGATGACGAGCATCCCTAGCACCGCTGCTCCGCCGAGCGCGAGGCTGCTCGTTGGGAGCGCCGCACCCGGGAAGAGCTTTTGCAGAAGGGGCGCGGCGATGAAGCCCAGCACCATGCCGCTCTGCTGTAGCGCACCGGCAACAGCGAACACGCGGCTCGTGAGCGAGTGCGGTGTTTCCGTCTGCACGACCGTGTCGTAGGCCGTCTCGGTCGTGCCGTCACTCACGCCAAGGATGAAAAGCAGGAGAAGAATCGTCGCCGGTACGCGCACTCAGTGTCGCAACGCCGACGACGACCGCGGAAATCGCGAAGCCGAGCAAGGGGATGCGGTCGACGACACGGCCCGGCATGCGCCCGCTGAGGAACTCGCCGCAGATCAGACCCGCCGCGATGATCCCAATGGCGACGCCATAACCGCCGACGTCGGGCGCCTGCACCGAGAGGAACGCCGGCAACGACGCGTTGAGCAGACCCATTGCGAACGTCGCGACGGCGAATGACGAAACGAGGCCGGCGAGGCCGCGGCTCCCGCAGATGAACCTGAATGCGTCGAGTCGGCTACCCTCCGGCTCGCGCGACGTCTCGCCCGTTGATCTCTGTTGTTCCGGTAAGTGGCGACGCGCGAAGGCCGCGTAGAGGACGACCGCCGCGAGGAACGTTGCGCAATCAGCAAGCAGCGCCGGCGCGGCGCCGACGTTGGCGGCGAGGAGACCGCCGGTGATCGAACCGACCGCCATGACGGCGGCCCGACCGATCGCGTGGAGCGCGTTCCCGGCGTGTAGCCGTTCGGCAGGCAGGATCTCCGCGACGATGCTCGATGCGGTGGGATCCGTCGCCGAGGCGAGAAATGAGGAGACGAAGACGCATGCCGCTACCGCGAGCGTGTGGCCGGTTGCGACCGCAGCAACGGCTGCGAGCGTGGAGACTGCGCGCATCGCCTCCACGGCGGCGAGGAGCGCAAAGCGTCCGTAGCGGTCGAGCACGACCGAGCTGACGAGACTGCCGATGATCGATGCAACGAGGCGAGCCGCGAGAATGCCGCTGACGCCCAACGTGGAGTGGGAATGGGCATAGGTCCACATGACGAGCGCTGCGATCGAGACCCAGTCCCCGAGCTTCGAGATAGTCCGTCCCGCCAAGAGCGCTCGGAACTCCGGAACCTGGAGCGGCTCGAACGCGCGAGATGACGCCTTGTCCTCCTTCCCGCGACCGTTGCGATAGACGAAGAAGGTGGCACCGCCGATCAGGAGCACGTCGCCGATCGAGAACGTGTTGGCGAACGGAAGCGCATGCGGGATCGCGAACACGTCGCCGAGGAATGCGAAGTGCGAGCTGCTGCTTGCGGCCGCGACGTTGTTGTAGACCCCATTGACGAACGCGTCGCCGTTTGCCCCTGTGCTGTCGGCCCACGCGCCGACGCCGACCGGCATCCGGCCGCCGTTCAGGAAGATGACGAGCGCGTTACTGGCCAGGCCGACAACCGCGAGTGCAAAGCCCGGCAGCCGGCTGTTCCGGATGCCGAAGACGAGCAGCAAGATGTACGACGCGACATGGGCATCCCTCGTCGAGACGCCGTGGGGTAGAGGAACGCGCACGGCGAAGAGCAGGAGCTGCAATGCCAGTGCGCCGAGGACGAGCCCGGTCCAACGCAGGCGGACGTCGACGAGGAGTCGCGGGTTCGCGCCGGCCGCCCAGGCGAGGGCGAAGCCCGCCAGGCAGGCGATCAGCAGGGTCACGCCGTGACGGGCGCCGGGAGCAACCGCCCCTCAAGCGTGGCGAGCTCGGGAATGCGATGCGCATCGGCTGCGCGCGCAACGACGACGCGTGGTTGCAGCTGCTCGAGCCGCTGAGGAACCGGGACGGCCAAGACGGCGTCGCGAAGGCGCTGTTCCAGTGTGTCGAGCTCGGTGTCGCCGATCAGCATTGAGACAGCGAAGACGTCGTCGTCGAGGCGGATTACCGCATCGTTGGGGCGTAATACCGACCGAAGCCGCTGTTCGGTTTCAGCGACGACACGTTCGGCAACGAGCTGTCCGGCGCCAAGCCGCAGGCGCTCGAACGCGCAAAGCTCGACGAGTGCAAGTGCACGTTCGCCTTCTGCTTGGCGGCGGACCGCGGTCCGGGGCGGCGCAATGCTGTTCGCGATCGCGTCGGCGAGCCACTCGGCCAGCTCGAGCTCGTAGACGCGCGGTCGGCGCCGGAGCCCGAGAATGAGCCGTTGGTCGTCGCGTATCTGTGTCGAACGCGCGGCCCACGTTCCGGTCGAGAGTCGCTTGAACGGGTCGTGGGCGCCGAGCCGCAGCCAACTCTGGACTTCGCGCAGTTCTATGGCGGGAACGACGTCGCCCGGCGCATCGAGCACGCTTTGTCCCATGACCGATACGAACGCAGTCCAGCCCGTGAAGCCGCTGGCCGCGATGATGACGTCGGGCGACGCCTTCGCGGTGATGGCCGTCTGCGCACGTGACCGCCGAGTGCGTACGCGCACCTGAGTCGCGAGCCAGGCGCAAAGCAGTCCGCCGGTCAGAGCTGCCAGGACGAACGGAATTACACGCGGCATGCCGTGAATACCGAGGGTGACGAGGGTGGCGATCAGCGCGGACATCGCTAGGAGCCGTGGGTCGGCGACGACCTCCCGTGCGGGCGTCGCGGCCACGCGGATCCGTGCGAATGACTTCCGGAGCTCGGCGAGCTCGGTCTCTGAGAAGTGATCGCGCAGCGGCTCCTCGAGAATCACGGCAGCGAAGGCGCGCGCAACACCCGGGTGAAATTGGGCGCCCGACTTGTCGAGGAGTTCCGCAACGGCCTCCACTCGGCTCAGCGGGGGCCGATACGGTCGAGCCGACGTCATCGCGTCGTAGCTATCGGCGGCCACCAGTACGTGGGCTTCGATTGGAATCGAATGTCCGTCGACGCCGAAATAGCCGGTTCCGTCCCAACGCTCGTGATGGAGCGCTGCGAACTCAGAGATCTCTCGCGCGAACGAGAACGGACGAAGTAGCTGCGCCGACAGACGAGGGTGCATGCGGATCTGCGCGACCTGGTCCTCTGTCAGACGATCGGCAGCCGCCAAGGTGGTGGTGTCGACCGCGATCTTGCCGAGGTCATGGAACCGGGCTGCGGCAACCAGCCGCTCCGACTCCCGTCGCGGCAGATCGAGCGTGGCGACGAATCGACCTACGAGCTCGGCGACGCGCTCCGAGTGTTCGGTGGTCGAGGGGTCCCGGGCATCGACGACGTCCGCCATCGCCTGCAGCGCCTGCTCGGTCTCCCGCCGTAGCCGCTCGAGGTTGGCCCGCGAGAAGAACAGTGCGGCTAAGAGGGGAAGCAGAAACGGCAACAACATCGGGTTGGCGCCGAAACCGAACGCGACAAGTACACCAAGGCTTCCCTCGCCCACCGTGGCGGGAACCTCTTCGACGACTGCGCGCCAGGCCAAGCCGGCGAAGGGCCCGGTACCCATCGTGGCAAGTCCGCCCGCAAAGACGACGCTTGTCGCGACGTAGCGAACGGCGATCAGCACGAGCAGGG
The DNA here is from genome assembly GCA_963707525.1 of uncultured Actinomycetes bacterium. Classification (GTDB taxonomy): domain Bacteria; phylum Actinomycetota; class Thermoleophilia; order Gaiellales; family Gaiellaceae; genus Palsa-739. The sequence goes on from CAVPQJ010000006.1 coordinate 344,687, forward strand.
CCGGGATCGCCGCAAGCGTCCACGAAGGATTGCTTCCGGCGAGCGTGCGGTATACGACCGCTGCTAGCCAGGTTGCGCCGCCAAACATCGCGGAGTTGATCAAGAGATACTGGCGGCCGTCGCGGCGCAGCCCGTCGCTGATCAACACTCCGAGTGCGGCAGTGAGCGCGGCCGCGACCGGCGTGAGAATCACTGCTGCGGCAACATGGGCAACCGCGGAAAGCGAAAGTGCTGCGTGGTCTCCGTCGCCGCGCCGGCGCATCACGAGCTCTTCGCCGGCGACCGCTACCGCGACGAGCGGCGCCACCTTCCCGAAGCCTGAAAGCGATCCCGGATCGAGCAGCAGCCAGGTTAGGAGCGCGGCCCAGAACGCGCCGCCGACGCAGAAGGAATATGTCCGCAGACGAGAACTCATCGTGGTCACGACGCTGTAACCGTGATCGGCACCCATCCGAGGGATCTCGCCGCCCATTCGGGGGATCCGCCGCTGATGACCCCGAAGGGGTGATTGAGGGGTAAGCCCGGCGGGTCTATGAAATGACCGTCAAACGGGAGGTATCGAACCAGATGCTCAAGTTGCGCACCGCGCGTGTCATGTACTTCCTCGGCGTTGTTGCGGCCTTCGTCATCGCAGCGGGCGCCGACCGGAAGTTTCGGTAGGACTGTCGCAGGCCCCGGAGACGGGGCCTGCGACGTTTCTCGGGCGAGCCTGGGCGCCTATGCGTTACAAGTAGGCGTTGCATGATTCACTTCTGTCGTTCGCTGAAGAGCTCGAGCGCCGCGACGCCGAGGTCGCGCAGGTGCTCACGGCCGTGGAACGCTTGCAGATGGAGGTCGAGGAGTTGCGCGCGCACGCGAGCGCAGCAGGCGCCTTCTTCGACGTGCTGCCGGCTGCGCTTGCCGAGCGCGCAGCCGACGAACGCGCCGCGATCGACACGCGCGACAACGCGGCGGAGGCGGTCGGCGCGGCCGAGCAGCTCGTCGAGCGTGCGGGGAAAGACGACCAGCGGTTGGAGGCCGAGCGCGCACTCCAACAGGCGCGTGACGACTTGCATGGGGCCGAGTTCTGGGTCACGCAGGCGCGCCAGGCGCGTGGCGAGCTCGACCGCGACGGCGAAGCTCGCCGCGCCGAAGCGGAACGCCTCGTGCAGCGAGCTCTCGAGCTTGTGCCGCGCGTCAGCGACGTGCCCCTGGGTTCACCGAGCCTCGACGGAGCGCTCGATTGGGCCTCGCGCGCCCGCGGCGCACTGATGCTCCAGCGCTCTGCACTCGCTCGCGAGCGTGACGAGCTCGTGCGTGAGGCGACCGAGCTCCTCGCGAGCGTCCTCGGTGACCCGCTGACGGCGACTAGTGCCGCAGGGCTTCGCGAACGCCTCGCCCGCGCCCTCGGCGCGCCTTCGTCCTAGACTTCGTCGGCTTTGGCCCCTCTCCAGGCATCGCCGCTCGAGCTGCCCCTGGAATGGGACACGCCCCTCTTCTTGATGGCGCGCGCCCAGTTCGAGCAGGCGCTGCCGTACGCCGACGTGTCGCAGATGGTGTCCGAGCGGCTGAACTTCCCGGAGCGCGCGGTGATCGTGGCCGTGCCGCTCCGTCGCGACGACGGAACGATCCAGATCTTCGCCGGCTACCGCGTGCAGCACTCCACGGTCCTCGGCCCGACGAAGGGGGGCATTCGCTACGACGCCGAGGTGTCGCTCGGCGAGTGCGCTGCGCTCGCGTCGTGGATGACGTGGAAGTGCGCGCTCCTACGGTTGCCGTACGGCGGCGCGAAGGGCGGCATTCGCTGCGACCCTGGCGCGCTTTCGCCGCGCGAGCTCGAGCGGTTGACCCGCCGCTTCACATCCGAGCTCGTGCGCGAGATCGGACCGCAGACCGACATCCCTGCACCTGACATGGCGACGAACGAGCAGACGATGGCGTGGATGATGGACACGTACTCGATGCTCGTCGGGCATGCCGTACCCGAGGTCGTGACGGGGAAGCCGATCTCGGTCGGCGGTTCGATCTTCCGGCGCGAGGCGACCGGCGCCGGCGTCGTGATGACGACAGAGCGCGCGTGTCACCGGCTTGGACTCGACCTCGCGGAGCAGCGCTGCGTCGTGCAAGGGTTCGGAAACGTGGGCGGCGTCGCAGCGTCGGAACTGCACGACAAGGGCGCCGCGGTCATCGCGATCTCCGACGTCTCAGGCGGCTTGTACGCAGCCGAGGGTCTCAACATTCCCGAGCTGCACGAGTACATCGTCCAGTTCGGGTCGCTCGAGGGATACGACAGGGGCGCGCGCATCTCGAACGAGGAGCTGCTCGAGCTTCCGTGCGACATCCTGATCGTCGCGGCGCGCGAGGATCAGCTGACGGCCGAGAACGCGGGGCGCGTGCACGCGAGGCTGATCGTCGAAGGCGCGAACGGCCCGACCACGATCGAGGCCGATGCGATCTTCGCCGAGCGCGGCATCCCGGTCGTCCCCGACATCCTCGCGAACGCCGGCGGCGTCACGGTGTCGTACTTCGAGTGGGTGCAGGACCTCGGTCGCCTCTTCTGGGATCGCGACGAGATCCGGTTGAAGCTCGCCGAGAAGATGATGGATGCGTTCGACCGCGTCTACTCGGTGTCGGAGGAGAAAGGCATCTCGCTGCGGCTCTCTGCGATGGTCGCCGCGATCCGCGAGGTCGGCGGCGCGCTCGAGACGCGCGGGATCTACCCATGAGCGACCAGACGGTGCGCGATGCGATGGTGCCCGAGCCGACTGCGCTTGCGGTCGGTGACAGCGCGCAAGACTGCGGGGCGGTATTTCGCCGAGCGCGAGGACGTGCGCGCGGTGTTCGTCGTCGAAGAGGACGGTCGACTGGTCGGCGTGATCACGCGCAAGACGCTCGTGCGCGAAGTCGTCGCTGCCGGCAAGCACCCGAGCGAGGTGCAGCTGCGCGGGATCGCGGAGCCTCCGCTGTTCACGCTCGACCCTGCGATGTCGCTCGAGGACGGCTTCCACCAGCTGGAGGAGCGGGACTTCGAGCGCGTGCCGGTGGTCGAAGCGGGCGGCAGGCTCGTCGGCGTGCTCTCGCGCGCGGTCGTGCAGCGCCGGCTTGCAGAGGACGAGCCGCCGGAGCTCGATCCGGATCCGGGCTCGGTGCTCCTCTAGCAGCAGGTGTACGCGCCGGGCGGCGCTGCGCCCTCTTCGGGCTCGGGCAGCTCCGCTGCTGCGAGCGCGATCCCGTCGAGGATGTCCCGCTCGCTGACCTCGATCTCGTCGAGCCCGAAGTGGTCGAGGATCGAGACGAGGATCACGGCGCCGGCCACGATCACTGGCGCGCGGTCCGGCTCGATCGCCGGTAGCTCGCGTCGCTCGTGCAGCGGAAGAGCGGCGAGACGTGCGAGCTGCGTTCGTGCGGCGGCCGTCGTCAGCCGGTGTCCGTGCACGCGCTCGCGGTCGTATTGCTCGAGGCCGAGGTCGAGCGCTGCGAGCGTCGTCACGGTCCCTGCGACGCCGATCGCACTCTGCGCTTCGACTTGCACTCGTTCTTCGAGGATGGCGTGAACGGCGAGAGCGATCTCGTCGAGCTCCCGCGGGTCCGGCGGGTCGGTGTGGACGAACCGCTCGGTGTAGCGCACGGATCCGATGTCGAGGCTCGTGTGGAAGTCGTCGACGATCAGCTCGGTGGAGCCGCCGCCGATGTCCACGACGAGTGTTCCGGGCTTCGGGTCGACGCCGCGCCGTGTGAGCTCTGCTTCTTCGTCCCCGCTGAGGAGCCGCGTTGCGAACCCGTAGCTCCACTCGACCTCGCCGAGGAAGGCTTCGCCGTTCTCGGCGTCGCGCACGGCACTCGTCGCGACGGCGAGCGTGCGCTCTGCGCCGAGGCGCTCGAGCGTTCGCCGATAGTCGGTGAGCGCGTTGCGCACACGTGCGATCGGAACGGGGAGGAGTCGGTGTCGCGCGTCGACGCCTTCGCCGAGCCGCGTGATGCGAGTCTCGCGGTGCACGTCGTCGATCCGACCGTCCGCGACGTCCGCCACGAGCAGTCGCGTCGTGTTCGTGCCGAGGTCGACCGCGGCGACTCTCACTTGCGCGGGTACACGGCGGCAAGGCGACCGACGGCGCCGGTCGCCTCGTCGAGTGCTTCACGCAGAACGGCAAGGCGTGCAAGCGTGACCCGCAGCCGGCTGAGCGATTGGTCGAGCTTCTGCCGTGTCGGCCGCCCGTGCGGCGGCCTCTGCGGTGCGCTCGCCGGCGTCGGCCACTTGAGCAAGCTCCTTGGCGAGGTGTCGGCGAAAACGCTTCAGCGTCCGCCACCCCTGGAGGATGCGGACGCCGAGATATCCGAGGGCGGCAAGCACCGCGAGCGCACCCACAATCAAAGCCGTCCAGATCGTCCAATCCACGAAAATCACTGTAACTGCGGTGCTACAATCCGCCCGCGACGCGGGGTGGAGCAGCCAGGTAGCTCGCCGGGCTCATAACCCGGAGGTCGCAGGTTCAAATCCTGCCCCCGCTATTTCAAAGGCCCCGGAAACGGGGCCTTTCTGATGCCTACTCCGAGAACGGGCGTCGAAACTTTTGCCCAACTTTTGCCCGCGCCGAGGCCATGTTGCGCGCGCGGAAGGGTCAATACCGAGGAAAGGACGTTCCGGATGTCGACAGCGAAGCGCACGACGATTAACAAGATGAACCGCGAGCGGGACATCAAGGAGAAGCGCGCGCTCAAGCAGGAGCGCAAAGCAGAAAAGAAGGTGGCTGCCGCAGCAGCCGCGGTGATTGTGGCTGACGCTCCGTTCGCTACGCCTTCGGTCTAGCCGAACTCAATCGAGGTGGCGCTCGCTCACGCGACGGCTGGTACTTCGGAAGGTGAAGATTACGCGTTGCATTCGACACATGCCGCATCGACGAAGCCTTAGATCGGTCGCGTCCACCGCGGGTCGGCCGAGGCGAAACGTCGCTACCGTATCGGGACGAGTCCATCGGAGGCCGACGTAGGCCTGACCGAACGGAAAGGGGAGAGTATGAGTGGTAGGACGAGCCGCTTCGCGGCAGTTGTGATCGCGGTCGCCGGGTTGGCGCTTGCCGCGAGTGTCGCTGCGTTCGGGGATAGCGAGCCGCAGCCCGTCGATTTCACGCACAACGCGATCAACGCGCCCGCACCGGTGCCGAGCTCGACGTTCGGGTCGGGGCCGGCGGTCAAGACCGGGACCGCGATCTGCACGACGGCGCCGCAGCTTACGCCGAACGCCAACACCGATTGCGAGACGACCTCGGTCGGCCCGCACAACGAGACGTCGATCGCCGTCAACCCGACGAACGTCAACAACATGATCGGCGGCGCGAACGACTACCAGCTCGCGGTGAACTCGGGCGGCCACGTCAGCGAGACGGTCCTCTCGCGTGCGCACGTCACGTTCGACGGCGGCAAGACGTGGTCGATGTACCCGCGTCTTCTCGAACTCGAGCTACCAGGGGACGGGTGACCCGGCGCTCGCGTTCGATGCGAGCGGTCATGCCTACTACGGCACGCTCGGCTTCCGTTTCGTCGGGCCGGCGAACGCAACGAACCCCGACGTGCTCGTGTCGAACTCGAGCGACGGTGGCAAGACGTGGAACGTCGTTCGCGTCGCCGCCGGTAGCGGCAACGAAGGCAGCGTCGGCGACCTGCTCGACAAGGAGTACGTCGCCGCGTGGGGCAACGGGAACGCGATCGTCACGTACGGCGACTTCCGGCTTGCTCAGAAGGGCGGCTTCGTCTCGGCGAAGATCTACGACTCCGTCACGCACGACGGCGGCCGGACGTGGTCGACGCCGCAGATCATCTCGGGCAGCCTCGACGAGGCGTTCGTCTCGACGCCGGTCGTCGCAGCCGACGGACGCGTCTACGTCTCGTTCCTCAACACGACCGACCTCAACACCGGCCGCGACGACTACGAGGTCGTCGAGGTCAACCCGACCACGGGAGCGCCGGTGAACACGCCGGTGAAGGTCGCGACCGTCTTCGACGGGGCGACCGACTACCCGATCGCGTTCGGCCGGCAGACCTACCAGGACAGCTTGTTCCGGTCTTGGGCGGCCGGGAACATCTCCGCAGATCCGACGAACGCATCCCATCTCGCGGTCGTGTGGTCGGATATGACGAACAGTCCCAAGCCGGCCCCGAGTGATCCGTACACCGCGAAGACGAACTCGGACGTGATCGTCAGCCAGTCATTCGACCGCGGCCGCAGCTGGTCCGCGCCGGTCGCGCTGGTGCTCCCTGGCGACCAGTTCCAGCCCTGGAGCACGTACGACAAATCGGGCCGGCTGCGGATCGGGACGTTCGACCGGTCAGCCGATCCCGCGAACCATCTCTACAACTACTCGCTCTCGACCGAGACGAGCGACGGTTCGCTCACATTCGCGACGCAGACCGTCTCGACAGTTGCCTCCGATCCGACGAGCAACGACCGCTGGTTCGCCGCAACGGTGAACCCCGCGTTCCCGTTTGCGACGTCGTTCCTCGGCGACTACAGCAACATCGCCGCAATGCCGGACGGCAGCGGAGTGGTCTCCTACTGGACCGATATGCGCAACGACGCCACCTTCGCAGGCCGCACCGGCCACGGCGAAGACGCGTACTTCGCAAAGACGCCTTAAGACCCTCAAAGGGCCGGGGGCGGCGGCTTGACCGTCGGTCCCGGCCCTCCTTCAAAAAACGTGATCGGTCGAAACACTTGGGACACGACCAGTGATTCGTCGGCTGTTTCGTCGTCGGGCGCATACTGGGCGCTCATCAAAGGCCATGACGTGGAACTCCGCCGGACGACCTATGACGTTGATGCTGCGATCCAGGCGCTGCACGTCGATGACCCGAACCGAGAAATGCGCGAGGGGTGGATCCTTGGTCCGCACGACCCGCGCGCGATCGCCGAGCGGATCGAAACAACATTGGGACGGTAAGGCCGCGGCGGTCGTGTCGTACGCTCTCTTCCGTGATGGAGGATTACTTCGGCGAAGAGGTCGCGGCACGCTACGACGACGACAGCATCATGTTCAGCGCCGAGGTCATCGGGCCGACGGTCGACTTCCTCGCGGAACTCGCGGGCGGCGGTGCGGCGCTCGAACTCGGCATCGGTACGGGCCGTGTCGCTGTCCCTCTCGCGCGGCGAGGCGTACGCGTACACGGTATCGACCTTTCGGAGGCAATGGTCGCCAAGCTGCGCGAGAAGCCGGGCGCGGAGGAGATCGGCGCGACGATCGGGGATTTCGCGACGACCCGCGTCGACGGGACGTTCCGGCTTGCGTATCTCGTCTTCAACACGATCATGAACCTGACGACGCAGGACGCGCAGGTCGCGTGCTTCGAGAACGTTGCACACCATCTTGAGCGGGGCGGCTGCTTCGTCATCGAGGTCGAAATCCCCGACCTCCGCCGACTGCCGCCCGGCGAGCGTTACGTCCTGTTCAACGTGAGCGACACGCACGTCGGTATCGACGAATACGACGTCGCGAATCAGGGGCTGATTTCGCACCACTACTACACCAACCGGCTCAACTCGGTGCCGTTCCGCTACTTGTGGCCCGCCGAACTCGACCTGATGGCGCGGATCGCAGGCCTGACCTTACGCGAGCGCTGGGCCGAGTGGGACCGCTCGCCCTACACGAGCGAGAGCCGCAAGCACGTGTCTGTCTGGGAACGAGCCGGATAACGGCAAGCGGCGTCGCGTGGGCCAGTGTGCTATCGCCCGAAGCCAAAGGCGTGTCGTTGTTCTCGGTTCAGCCGAAAACTTTTGCCCAGAGTTTTGCCCGCGGGGACTCCTGAAGTAGCAGTCAGTTCTCGACGTAAGAGAACCAATGCCCGACAAGAATCGAACTTGTGCACCCGAGCATCCGGTTAGACTCCCCGCCGGCCCGTGAGCAATCGCTGGACGACCCTCATCCCGTTCGTCCTCGCCGCGGTCGTCGTGGCGGCTTCGGCGGGCGCGTCGGCGGGTAGTCACGCCGCTCGCGGATACGGCTTCACGCTCGTGACGTCTGGACTGACGGGCGCCCTCGGCGTCACGACGGCGCCCGGCGATTCGTCCACGCTCTATGTCACCGAGCAGGGCGGCACCGTCGCGATGGTTCGGGGCGGGAAGGTCGTCGGTACGTTCCTCGATCTTCGAGATCGCGTGGGCGTCGGCGAGGAGCTCGGCCTCCTCGGGATCGCGTTCCATCCTCTGTACGTGCAGAACCATCTCGTCTACGTCGACTACACCGACCTCCAGGGCAACACGCATGTCGTCGAGTACAGCGCGCCGCGCGGCGTCGTCGATACAGGGACCGCCCGAGAACTGCTCTTCGTCCAACAGCCCTATCCCAATCACAAGGGCGGACAGCTCGCGTTCGATGCACAGGGTCGTCTGTATGTCGGCATGGGAGATGGCGGCACGAATCCGGCCAGCGGCCCGACGTCCATCGGCGATCCGGAGGACCGCGCGCAGAACATGGGCAGCATGCTCGGTAAGTTGTTGCGCATCGATCCTTTGCGATCGGGCGACAGCTGGCAGATCATCGGGATGGGGCTCCGCAATCCGTGGCGGTTCTCGTTCGACCGCTCGACCGGCAACCTCTGGATCGCCGACGTCGGTGCCGCGAAGTTCGAAGAGATCGATTTCCGGCCGAAGGCGAAGATCGGCCAGCTCGCGGATTACGGATGGAGCCGGTTCGAGGGGAATTCCCTCTACAACCCGGCGATCACGATCCCGGACGCGAGCCGTCTCGTGAAACCGGTGTACACCTATTCGCACAACGGCAGTGCCTGCGCAGTCATCGGAGGCGCCGTTTATCGCGGCGTCAAAGTTCCGGCGGCCCGCGGACGCTATTTCTTCGGCGACCTCTGCAGCGGCGTCATCTCGACCTTCAAGGTCGGTCCAAAGGGACGTGCATCAACGGTCGCGACGCTCCCCGCACGCATCAAAGCGATCAGCTCGTTCGGTCAGGACGGGCGAGGAGAGTTGTACGCGGTGACGACGGACGGTTTCCTGTTCGCGTTGCATTAGCTCCGCGACGGTGCTCGTCGGAGCGTGAGCGTGACTACCGCGCCCCCCGTTGGCTCGTTGCGAGCGGTGAGGGTCGCGTGTTGGTGTTCGAAGAGGCGTTTCGCGATCGTGAGGCCGAGCCCAGCCCCGTTGTCGTCGCTGCTGGCTGCTGGGGTTCCGCGGATGCCGGGTTCGAAGACACGCGGGAGGAGGTCGGGGTCGATTCCGGGTCCGTGGTCTCGGACGACGATCTGGACGGTCGACTGATCTGTGGCGGCCCAGGTGAGGTGGATCGGGGCGCCCGGTGGGCTGTAGCGGAGTGCGTTGTCGAGGATGTTGGTGAGTGCGCGTTTGAGGCGGTCGCGGTCGACGATGACGGTGAGCGTCTGGTCGCCTTCGAGCTCGAACGTGTTGTTTCGGAGGCGGGTCGTGTGCTCGAGTCCTCCTGCGACTTCCCGGAGCAGGCCGGCGACCGTCATGGCCTCGAGTTGCGGCGCGGGTTGCGCGTAGTCGTCGCGGGTATATGCGAACAGGTTGCCGATCAGGCGTTCGAGCGCGTCTGCTCTTGCTTCGGCCCGTTCGAGGTGGACGGCCGGGTTCGCCCAGCCGGGAGCCGATCGCCTGCAGGTGTCCGCGCAAGGCGAATAGCGGCGTGCGCAGGTCGTGGGCGATGCTGGTGACGAGGAACCGCCTCGCCTCGTCTGCTTGGGCTTGACGTTGCGCGGTCTCGCCGAGCGCGCTCGTCATGCCTTCGACGGCTTGTGCGATGTTTGCGATCTCGCCGATCCGGCTGCGCGGGACTGTGATCGTCAGATCGCCGCCCGCCACCTTGTCGACCTGGGCGCTCAGCCTGGCTAGGGGCGCGACCATCCAGCGGCCGGCGAGCCAGACCGCGACTGCGAGCCCGGCGAGCAGGAGGACGATTCCGCTGACGAGCGCGACGAGCGCCCGGGTGGTACGGGATGCGGGCCGGTAAAAGAGGTCGACGACCAGAGCCCCCGACGCAGGTTTTGCGGCCTGGATGAGCCTGCGGTCATCGGGCCAGTTCGTCCCGGTCGGTGCGAGCGCGGCTTTCGCCCTCGACGGGCCGGATCGTTCCTGCACGAGGGCTGGGCTGACGTAGAGCTGGCTCTTCCCCACGTTCGGCTCGGCGAGGACCACTTGCGCGAGCAGGTCCGAGCCGGTCGACCAACCTCGCGAACCCGTGGACGGAGGCCGGCGCTTGCATGTCGCTGCGATGGGAGGTCAGGTAGGCGACGGCGCTGTTCAGCCGCCGCTGGATGCCCGCGCGCTGGTGATCGCGTTCGATCAACCACGCCAAGCCGGCTGTCAGCGTTGGCACCAGCAACAAGACGAAGACGGTGCCGAGGAGAAACGTCCGGATCCGGATCGGCTGTCGTCTCATCTGCTGCCCGGATCGAGCCGGTAGCCGGCGCCCCAGACAGTGACGATGTAGCGCGGTATAGCCGGGTCGGGCTCGATCTTCTGCCGGAGGCGACCGACGTACACCGCGACCGCGCTGCGATCGCCGAACGAGCCCCAGACGAGCTCGAACAGCTGGTCGCGGCTGAGCACTTGCCGGGGATGCTCGACGAGGACCCGCAGCAGCGCGAACTCGCGAGCGGTCAGCTCGATCGGCCGACCCTCGCAGCTGACCTCGTGCGCGGCCAGGTCGACCTCGAGCTCGCCGAAGCGCAGCCTCCGAAGCCCGCCGCGCGGGGAGGCGCGCCGCAGGACCGCCTTGACGCGGGCGACCACCTCCGCCGGGGTGGCGGACTTGACGATGTAGTCGTCACCGCCGAGGCCGAGCCCTCGAATCTTGTCCGCGTCGCTGTCGCGGGCGCTCAGGAAGAGGACCGGCACCGTCGAGTCGCGGCGCAAGCGACGGCAGATCTCGAAGCCGGACTCGTCGGGCAGCATTACGTCGAGCAGGACCAGGTCGGGACGGCCCCGCGCGAGCTGCTCGTTCGTCTCGCGCCCGTTTGCTGCATGCCGCACGCTGAAGCCCTCCGCCTCGAGGAAATCCCGCATCAGCTCCGCGATCTGCTCGTCGTCCTCGACGACGAGGATCGACGCGCCCGTGCGCTCAGCGGTGCTCACGCAACTCAGTGTCGCCCAAACCCTGCCCGACGAGAGCTCCGCGGAGCAGCTTTCATCGACTTTTCATCGCCGGCTCCTGCGGCTGTTATCGCGCCGAGCGACCATCGACAGCGTGAACGTGTTCGCGATCATCGCCACGGCCGGCCTGGCTCTGCTCGCGGCGGGATGCGGCGGCTCGTCCACCAGTCACGCGGCGCAACTCGACCCCGCTACTACAGCTGCGCTGGCTTTTTCGCGCTGCATGCGCGCGCACGGCGTTCCGAACTTCCCCGACCCCGACGCACAGGGAAACTTCCGGCCGTTCAGTAGCAGCGTCTCGAAGCAAGCCTCAACAGTCGCAGACGAAGCCTGCAAGCATCTGCTCCCGAGCGGCGGCGCGAGCGGCGCCAGAACGAGTGGAGACCAGCAGAAGCTCGCTTTCGGCTTGAAGAGCGCCCGCTGCATGCGTTCGCACGGGTATCCCACCTACCCAGACCCGCCCAACGCGAACGCCGCGAGCCAGGGAAGCGGAGCGAGGTTCGAAGGCACCGGGATCGACACGAAATCGCCCCGGTTCCAGACGACAGAGACGGCTTGCGAGAAGCAGGCGCGGAAGGTGCTCGGCCTGCCATGAGCTCGTCTTCGGTCACCGCGGCCGCGATCGCCGCCGCCGGGCTGGCCCTGCTGGCGGCGGCGTGCGGCGGCTCGCACGGCAAGTGGCGTGCCGCAGCAGAACGGAGCGGTTGCCTTCGCCTCCTGCATGCGCTCCCACGGGGTGCCGAACTGGCCCGACCCCAACAGCAGCGGAGTGTTCGACAAGTCCAAGCTCACGTCCGCAGCAACTCGGGGCCAGCAGTTCCCGGGTCGAGGCAGCGCAGCGTGCATGTCAGCACCTGCTCCCGAACGGCGGCAGCGGGCCGAATCCCGCCCAGGTGCAGCAGGTGAAAGCGCAGGGGCTGAAGTTCTCCCGGTGCGTGCGCAGTCACGGCGTCCCGAACTTCCCCGACCCCGCGAGCGACGGCCGCATACCCGACCCTGCCTCCGTTGGAATCGATCAGGGCTCGCCGAAGTTCGAGGCCGCAAACCAAGCCTGCCGGAAGTACCGGCCGCCCTACATGCCCTCGAATGCCGCCTACAACGCCTACGCCAGGACACACGGGTGAGCGGGGAAGCTGATTTCGATGTGGAGGCCGCCGTCGGCCGGGGCGCGCGTGGTGATGGTCGCCTCGTGCGCGTCGGCAATCGCCTGGACGATGGAGAGGCCCAGACCGAGGCCGTGGCCGTTGTTGGTGCGAGCCGGATCGAGTCGCTGGAATGGCTGGAAGATCCGCTCGAGCTCGCTCGCCGGGATCGTCGGGCCGGTATTGGCGACGGTGAGGACGGCGTGACCGTCGCGCGTCTCGGTTGTGAGGCTGATGTTGCCGCCCTCCACGTTGTGGTCGATCGCGTTGCTGAGGAGGTTGGCGACGAGCCGCTCGACGAGGCGCGGGTTGCCGGTCGTGCGCGCCGGTTGGAGCGTGGTGTCGAGCGCGAGTCCGTCGTGATCTGCCGCGGCGGCCGCGGCCGCGGTGATCGCGGCGAGGTCGACGGGTTGTTGGCTGTCGAGGCCGCGTTGGCTGCGGGAGAGCGTGAGCAGCGCTTCGATCAGACGTTCCTGTTGCTCGCCGACGGCGAGGAGCTGCTCGCAGGTGTGCCGGTAGGAGTCGATGCTGGCGTTGGGATCGCTGAGCGCGAGCTCGAGCAGGGTGCGCTCGAGAGTGAGCGGGGTGCGCAGCTCGTGCGAGGCGTTGGCGACGAACTGTCGTTGTGCCTCGAAGGAGGTTTCGAGCCGGCCGAGCAGTCCGTCGACGGTGTTGCCGAGCTGCTTGAGCTCGTCGTCGGGCCCTTCGAGGTCGAGCCGGCGGTGGAGGCTGCTGGCGGAGATGTCGCGGGCGGTGTCGGTGATGGTGCGCAGCGGGCGCAAAGCGCGGCCGGCGATCACCCAGCCGAGCCAGAGCGAAAGCACCGCCATCACGGCGAGCGCGAGGGCAGAGTCGACGAACAGCTGGTGCAGCGCCGCATCCGATTGCCCTTGCGCCGCGGCGACCGCGATCTTCGCGTTGGGCGCGAGCGCCTTCGGGCCGACCGGTACCGGGAAGAGCGTTGTCCGTTGCGCTTTGGCGATGATTACCCCGGCGCCCTGGTACTGGACCACCGCGTTGTGGCCGGAGCTGATGAAGAAGCTGCCGGTGTACTGGTGGTGGACGAGGACGTAGGTGATCGCGAGCAGGGCGACCGCCGAGCAGAGGAAGAGACCGCCGTAGACGAGCGTGAGGCGAAGGCGGATCGTCATTGGCTGATGCGGTAGCCGGCGTGGGGGACGGTCTCGATCACCGGCGGGTCACCGAGCTTGCGTCGCAGCCGGCTGATCGTGACCTTGACGACGTTGCCGTCGGGGTCGACGTATTCGTCCCAGCCGCGGGCCAGCAGCTCGCGGGTGGTGACGGGGGCGCCGCCGGCGGCGAGCAGGAGCTCGAGCACCGCGAGCTCCTTGCCGCTGAGCTCGAGCCGGCGGCCGGCGCGGGTGGCGACCCGCTGCACGGTGTCGACGCGGAGATCGCCGCGGGCGAGGAGTGGGGCGTGGCTTGCCTGGCTGCGGCGGGCGAGGGCACGGATGCGGGCGACGAGCTCGGCGAACGCGAACGGCTTGGGCAGGTAGTCGTCGGCGCCGAGGCCGAGGCCGTCGACCCGGTCTTCGATCATGTGGGCGGCGGTGAGCATGAGCACGCGCGAGCGCGACCCGCGCGCGACGAGCGCCCGGCAGACGTCGTCGCCGTGGATCTTGGGCAGGTCGCGGTCGAGCAGGATCACGTCGTAGCTGTCTCCCGCGGCATGGCCGAGGGCGTCTTCGCCGTCGAAGGCGATGTCGACCGCCATGCCTTCGCGCCGCAGCCCGACCGCGATCGTGGCGGCGAGCTCCTTGTGGTCTTCGACGACGAGCACCCGCATTCGCGGTTCAGCCTCCCTCTGCCGGCCTCAAGGATGCCGCAGCACCGGTTACACGCAGGTAACAGCTTCTGTTCCCCCGCTGTAACCGGATCGGGGCTATCCCTTCTGGCAGCGATGCGCTGCCGTCCTCCCATCATGCGTCACCTCCGCCTTTGTGCTGCTTGCGGCCGGCTGTGGCGGTGGCGGGGGCCTCTCCGGGGATCGCGAGCGTCGCCTCCTCCGGGACCACCGCCACGACGGCGACGACGACGCAGAGTGGCCTGGGGTCGGCTGACAAGGCTCCGAGCCTTCCCGGCGGCGGGCGGGGCGGCCAGTTCCAGATGGCGATGAACGTGGGCACGGCGGACGGGCCGAAGTTCTCCGCCTGCATGCGCAAGCACGGGGTGACGAACTTCCCCGACCCGAACGGCCAGGGTGTGATCACGATCCACTCGGGGATGGGAATCGACCCGGGCTCGCCGGCGTTCAGGTCCGCCCGTACCGCCTGCGAGAAGCTGCTCCCGAACGGCGGCCAGCCGACCCCGGCGCAGATCGCGCAGCAGCAGCAGAAGCTGCTCGCCTTCTCGGCCTGCATGCGCGCGCACGGGTCAAGGACTTCCCCGACCCGTCCAACGGCGGCCTTCGGATCCAGGTCCAGCCCCGGCAGCGACCTCGACCCGAGCAATCCGACCTTCCAGAAAGCACAGCAGGCCTGCAAGGGGAACCTCCCCTTCAAGGGCGTCGGGTGAGCCGCCGCGGCGCTCATCGCCGGGGTTGGGGTGCTGCTCGTCGCCACCGGGGTGGCGGTGGCGGTCGCGGATCCGCTCGCGGGCAGTGCGCCGGCCGCGAACGGGGTCGCCGACAACGCGGCGGCCACCGCGCTGACGACGGTGAAGCGCCAGGATCTGTCGCAGCAGACGCAGGTGAGCGCGACGCTCGGCTATGCCGATGCCTCGACGGTGTCGGTGCCGAGCGGGACGGCGCCTGCCGATCTCGAGCAGTCGCAGCAGTCGGTGGCATCGGCGCAGCAGACGCTCACCGCCGACGAGCGTGCACTCGCGCAGGCGCAGGCATCGCTCGACGCCGACCTGCGCAAGGTCGCGGTCGACTGCCGCGGTGGCAACGCCGCCGAGAGCGGCGGCTCGCAGCAGGGCGGCGGCAGCGCCGGCCCGTGCGCAACCGACGCGCAGGCGGTGACGGCCGACCGCCAGAGCGTCACCATGGCGCGACCGGCAAGGTGCAGGCCGATCAGCGGGCGCTCTCGGCCGCGCAGGCGACGCTCACCCAGGGCGAGGCCTCGGCGGCAACGTACGGCCAGAACGCGGTGTACACGATGCTGCCGAAGGTCGGGCAGATCGTCCGCCGCGGCGAGCCGCTGTACGCGATCGGCGGTGAGCCGGCGTTCCTTCTCTACGGCGGTGTGCCGGCGTCGCGCGCCTTCATGCCGGGGATGTCGGCCGGCGCGGACGTCGCCGAGTTGAACCGCAACCTGCGCGGCTACGGCGCGCCGAGCGGCGACGCGTTCACCGCGGCGACGACGCTTGCGATCGAGCGGTTCCAGTCGGCGCATCACGTGCCGGCGACCGGGAGCGTTCCCGCTCGGCTCAGTGGTGTTCGAGCCGGGCGCGGTCCGGGTGACGAGCGTCACGCCGACGGAGGGTTCGCCGGTGCAGGCCGGGCCGGTGCTCGGGATCACCTCGACTCGTCGCGTGGTGACGATCGCCCTCGACGCGTCGCAGCAGTCGAGCATCAAGGTGGGCGACCCGGTGCGTCATCACGCTTCCGGACAACTCGACCACGCCGGGGCACGTCTCCTTCGTCGGCACGGTGGCGACGGCCCCGTCCGACAACAACGGCAACGGGTCGAGCACGCCGACGATCGAGGTGGACGTGACTGCCGACCATCCGGCGGCGACGGGACGGCTCGACCAGGCGCCGGTCGACGTGTCGATCACGACCGCGACGGTTCGCAACGTGCTCGCCGTGCCGGTGAACGCGCTGCTCGCGCTCGCAGGCGGCGGCTACGCGGTCGAGGTGGTCGAGCCGGCGGGCGTCCACCAGCTGGTCGGCGTCAGCGTCGGGCTGTTCGACGATGCGGCAGGGATGGTGCAGGTGTCCGGTAGCGGGCTCTGCGGCCGGGCAGCGCGTGGTGGTACCGGCCTCATGACAAGCGGGACGCCCACGCTCGAGCTGGAGTCGGTGACGAAGACGTACGGATCCGACTCGCCGGTCGCGGCGCTGCAGGGCGTCAGCTTCAGTGTCGACGCCGGCGAGCTGGTCGCGATCGTCGGCCCGTCCGGCTCTGGGAAATCGACGCTGCTGCATCTGATGGGGACGCTCGAGCGCCCGAGCTCGGGACGCGTGTCGATCACGGGCCTCGACGTCGCCGAGATGTCCGACCGCGAGCTCGCCGGGGTGCGCGCGACCCGGATCGGATTCGTGTTCCAGCAGTTCTTCCTCGCCGAGCACTCGACCACGCTCGAGAACGTCGCCGACGGGCTCCTGTACGCGGGTGCGGCGGTGGGCGAGCGGCGCGAGCGCGCAGCCGAGGCGCTGACCCGCGTCGGCCTCGGCGATCGCCTGCGACTCGCGTCCGACGCAGCTCTCCGGCGGAGAGCGCCAGCGGGTGGCGATCGCCCGCGCGCTCGTCGGCCGGCCGGCGATCATGCTCGCGGACGAGCCGACCGGCAACCTCGACAGCGCGACCGGCCAGGCGATCATGGCCCTGATCGACGAGCTCAACGCGGAAGGGGCGACGATCGCTCGTCATCACGCACGAGCACGAGATCGCAGCCCGCTGCCCGCGTCAGATCTCGCTCTTGGACGGGCGCGTCGTCTCCGACCGTCGACAAGGGGAGACAGCATGAAACGCGCACTCGTGCTCACCGGGCTGACGGTGGCGGTTGCACTCGCCGCCTCGGGCGCCGGCGCCCGCGCAGCGAGCAGTGCCTGCCCGACGTCGAACCCGCCCAACGAGCTCGTGCTCGTGGGCGGCAGCGGCCAGCAGGCCCAGCTCGGCACGCAGTTCGCGCAGAACCTGCAGGTCGCGCTCGCCAATACCAATGGCTGCCCGCTGACCGGAAGCCTTGCCGGCATCACCGTCAACTTCGACGCACCTGGAAGCGGGGCGAGCGGCATCTTCGCCGGCAGCGGATCGCGCGAGGCGTACGTCGGGACCGATTCCCAGGGAGTGGCCACCGCGCCCCCGTTCACGGCCAACTTCACCGTCGGCAGCTACACGGTCGATGCACATTCCGACTACGGCACGGTCGAGCTCTCCCTCTCGAACACCGCCAACGGGCTCGCCTCAGCCATCACTGCGACCGGCACGTCGAGCCAAGAGGCGACCGTCAACGGCAGCTACGGCCAGCCGCTGCAGGCGCGCGTCACCGACGCCAACGGCAACCCGGTCCAGGGCGCGAACGTCACGTTCGCGATCCTCCCCGGCACCACCGGCGCGAGCGCGAGCTTCCTCGGCGGTGCAGCCGAGCGCGACCACCGACTCGAACGGTCTCGCCACCTCACCGCCGCTCATCGCGAACGCGCGTTCCCGGACGGTTCAGCGCGACCGCCTCCACCGCCGGCGTCTCGACCGTCGCCACCTACACGCTCGACAACCACGCCACGATCACGACGCTCCAGACGACCTCGACGCGCGACCCCGACGCCACCGTCAGCACTCGCTATCGATCGTCGTTGCAGGCGCGCCTGCGTGGACGCCAACGGACAGCCGATCGAAGGCGCGACCGTCACCTTCGCAATCACCGCCGCCGACAACGGCGCCGCCGCCAGCTTCCTCGGAGGCGAAGGCCAGGCAACCGCGCTCACCGACGCCAACGGACTCGCCACCGCACCGCCGCTCATCGCCAACAAGACCGCCGGCAGCTTCACCGCAACCGCAACCGCCCTCGGCGCCGAGCCAGGCCGATACACCCTCGAAAACGTCGCCGCAGCACCAGCCGGCATCACTGCCGGCGCCGCCAGACGGCCAATCCACCACCGTCGGCGAGCGCTTCCCGATCCCACTCGCCGTCACCGTCACCGACAAGAACGGCAACCCGGTCGCCGGCGCCACGATCACCTTCATCGCCCCGGCGAAGGGGGCAAGCGGACACTTCAAGGCGCACGCGCACGCGCCGCATCGTCCGCGTCCGGACAAACAGCAAGGGCATCGCGGTCGCACCGCCGTTCACCGCCAACGCGTCGGTGGGCGGCTACGTCGTCACCGCCGCCGTCAAAGGCAGCTCGGTGCGAACGGCCTTCGCGCTCCTGAACGTGCCGCGCGGATGAGCGCGACCGCGGACGTCGAATCGCCCCGGCTGCGTCTCTCCGATCTCGCGCGGATCGCCAGCGTCGGCCTGCGCACGCGGCGGATGCGGGCGGCGCTGTCGGCACTCGGGATCGCCATCGGCGTCGCCGCGATCGTCGCCGTCCTCGGTCTCTCCTCCTCGTCGCAGGCGGGCCTGCTCGCCGAGATCGACAAGCTCGGCACCAACCTGCTCACCGTCCAGAACGGGCAGACCTTGTTCGGGCAGACGGCAGAGCTGCCGCGCGCCGCGCCGGGAATGATCTCCCGCATCGGCCCGGTGCAGCAGGTGCAGTCCACCGGCTCGACGAGCGCGAACGTCTACCGCAGCCCGCTCATCCCATCGGTCAACACGAACGCGCTCTCGGTGCAGGCGGCAAGCCTCGGCCTGCCGGCGACGGTCGGCGCGACCGTCGCCGCCGGCGAGTACCTCAACGCGGCCACCGCGCGCGAGCCGGTCGCCGTGCTCGGCTATGCGGCCGCGCAGCGGCTCGGGATCGACCGGCTCTACCCGGGCGAGCGCATCTGGCTGGGAGGGATGTGGTTCTACCTCGCCGGCATCCTCAACTCGGCGACGCTTGCGCCCGAGATCGACAGCTCCGTTCTCGTCGGCTTCCCCGCTGCCGAGCGCTACCTCGGCTTCGACGGGCACCCGACCACGATCTACGTCCGCAGCGTCACGAGCCAGACGGCGGCGGTTCAGTCGGTCCTCGCCGCCACCGCCAACCCGGAGGCACCGAACGAGGTGCAAGTCAGCCAGCCCTCCGCCGCGCTCACCGCGCGCGCCGAAGCGCAGGGCGCGCTCAACAGTCTCTTCCTCGGGCTCGGCGCGGTGTCGCTGCTGGTCGGTGCCGTCGGCGTCGGAAACATCATGCTCATCTCGGTGCTCGAGCGCCGCTCCGAGATCGGACTTCGCCGTGCGCTCGGCGCGACCAAGCGGGACATCCGCACCCAGTTCCTCTCCGAAGCAATCCTGCTCGCGCTCATCGGCGGCGTCGTCGGCGTCAGCGCCGGCATCGCATCGACTGCGATCTACGCCGCCACCAAACACTGGCAGATCGCCATCCCCACCACCGCGTGGGCGGGCGGCCTCGGCGCCGCCATCCTCATCGGCGCCCTCGCCGGCCTTCTCCCTGCAGTCCGCGCAGCGCGCATGTCGCCAACCGAGGCACTGCGAACCGTATGAGCCGTCATGCCGACTCATCCCCGCCTCGGTCGCCGCGGTTGCCGCGTTCGCGCTGCTCGCGGCCGGCTGTGGCGGCAGCGGCTCTCCGAGCGTTGCGAACGTCGCCTCCTCCACGACCGCCGCAACGACGACGCAGAACGGAGCAGTCGCGCTTCACCCGCTGCATGCGCTCCAACGGAGTGCCGAAGTTCCCCGACCCGCCGCCCATCGGCGCACGGATCCCCAAGCCGACCATGCAGCAACTCGGGGTCAGCGACTCCCAGTTCCAGGCGGCCGCGAGCGTCTGCCGTCGCCTGCTCCCGAACGGCGGCAGCGAACCGCAGCAAACGGCCCAGCAGAAGCGCACCCGACTCGCGGACGAGCTGTCGTTCGCAAGGTGCATGCGCAACCATGGTGTGAGCCGCTTCCCCGATCCGACCGCACAGGGCGATCTGTCGGTCGAGATGGTTCAGGCGCCAGGGCATCAACGTGCACGCCCCGGCAGTTCTGCAGGTCGTGCAGGCCTGCCTGCCGGCGTCGCACGGCGCGCTCACGCCCGCGAAGGTCAGAGCGGCGATCAACAACGCCGGCTGAGTCGGCAGCATGCAAAGGGCCGGCCCGAGGGCCGGCCCTTTGCGCTTGCTCGACGGAGGGTCAGCTGGATGCCTTTGTTGAGGCGTAGGTGAGGATGATCACTCCGCCGTCGAGCGTCTTCGAGTCGACGAGCGCGAGCTGCTTCTTCTCGCTCGTCTCGCCGAAGAGCCGCTTCCCTTTGCCGAGCACGATCGGAAACACCATGAGCCGCAGCTCGTCGACCAGACCGAGCTCGAGCAGCGACTGCACGAGCTTGCCGCTGCCGGCGATAAGGACGTCTCGCTCGAATTGCTTGGTCAGCTCATCAACGTCTTCGGCGAGGTCGCCGTTGAGAACGGTCGTGTTGTTCCATTGCGGATCGCGAAGCGTCGTCGAGACGACGAACTTCGGCATCTCGTTCATCTTCTCGCCGAACTCGCCGGTGCCCTCCATCGTCGGCCATGCCTTCGCAAACCCTTCGTAGGTGACGCGGCCGAGGAGCTGCACGTCGCTCGCCATCAGCTCGTCGAACTTGAACTGCATTCCCTCCTGGCCGCCTCCGGTGGCCCAGCCGCCTCGTTCGTACTCAGTCGGGTCTCCGGGTGCCTCGATGACGCCATCGAGGGAGATGAACTCCGTTACCACAACCTTGCCCACGCTTGCCTCCTTTGTCGATGGGTCTCTCTTCATTGCGTCGTCGACTCCTCCGCTGCGGTCCGCTCCGTGATCGCCTGCAATGTGCGAACGGTTGTCTCGACGTCTTGGACGTCGAACTGACTCAGTAGCCGGATGGTCGGACGGGTGACGTACTCGCGCAGGCCGGCGTAAAGCGTCAGTCCGTCGGCTGTCAAGTCGAGTTCAGCATCGCCGCGGATCAGGCCTTGGTCCTCGAGCCGAGCGAGCAGCCGGCGCGTCGAGTCGACATCGAGGGTCCGCGAGCTCTCGAGGTCGGCGGTCAGCGCGTCACGCGCAAGCCCCGGGCCGTGCACGGCGATCAACTGCAGGGCGTACCAGGTCTCGGGCGTGGTCCCGCGCTCGGCGAGGTGCCGGCGCAGCGTCGCCGTCAATGTCCGCTCGGCGAACGCCAGGGCCTGTCCGAACTGGCCGAAGGTCGCCGGTGGGGTGGTCATGCGGGCCCCCTTTCACTAGGATAGACAGGTACCTGACCAACTCTACCAAACTAGACAGCCACCTGTCGATCTTGTGGAAGCGCAGCCACATTTCCCAACCCAGCCGCTGATCGGGCTCCTGCTCCGGCTGCTGTACCAGCACCACGCGCAGGACATCGAGGTCGCGCTGCGAGAGGCAGGCTTCGACGACCTCCGCCCGGCACACGCGAACGTCTTCCCGTTCGTGCCACCCGAAGGCATCACGGTGTCGGAGCTCGCCGACCTCGCTCGGGTGCGCAAGCAGACGATGGCGCAGGCCGTCGACCAGCTCGAGCGAATGGGCTACGTCGAGCGCCGGCCGAACCCGCGTGACCGCCGCTCGCGGCTGGTGTTCCTCACGGAGCGCGGCGCGGCGGTGAAGCCGGTCACGCATGCGACTGCCGCGCGCGTCGAGGAGCGATGGGCAGAGCTAACGAGCCCGGAGGACGTTGAGGCGCTGCGCGCCTCGCTGCTGCGCTTGCTGAACCAGCTGGGCGCCGAACAGGGCTAGATGCGGAGGATCCTCGTCACAGGGATGTCGGGTACGGGCAAGTCAACCGTGTTGGCTGAACTTGCGAAGCGTGGCTTTCAGGTCGTCGAGACCGACGACGCACCCTGGAGCGAGTGGTCGGAGGCGGACGGCGGATACGTTTGGCGGGAGGATCTCGTCGCTGAACTCCTGTCTGATAACGAGGGCGCGACGCTCTACGTCTCCGGAACTGTCTCGAATCAAGGTCGCTTCTACCCGCGTTTCGACGCGATCGTCCTCTTGAGCGCACCGGTCGAGGTGCTCCTTCAGCGTATCGAGGCCCGGACGACGAACGATTACGGCAAGGCGGGTGAGGAGCGCACGCTCATCCTCGAGCACGTTGCGGAAGTTGAGCCGTTGCTCCGTGCTACCTGCACACACGAGATCGACGCGACGCAGCCCGTCGCCGATGTCGTTGCGCAGCTTGTTGAAATCGGCCGGGCCTAACGCCGCGCCGCTCAGCGCTCGGTGAATGCGAGCTTGGCGCTGAGCCCGATGAACGCGGCAGCGAAGGTGCGGCGCTATGCCATGTTAATGGCCTGAGGCTGCCCGAGAGCGTGAGAGAATGATGGCGATGTATTTCTGTGTGATTCGTCAACAGGGTCCACGCTGGGACGCATCGCGGGCGATGCGCGAACAGGACAAGTGGCCCGAACACGTCGATTTCATCAACGGTGTTGCCGATCGAAGCTTTCTGCTGTTGGGCGGTCCCATCGGCGACGGCAGCCCATATCGGGCCATGCTGATCATTGACGCGGAAACGGAAGCCGAGGCATTGAGTGGGCTTGACGACGATCCGTGGACGACGGCCGGGATACTCGAGACTGCGACGATCGATCGCTGGGATGTGCTCGTCGGCGAATTTTCCTCCGGATGAGTGAACGCAAGTCCCTCGACGAAGGAAACAAGTGGCCAATGTTCGCGATGCGGTGTGTGGCTGGGATCGCGATCGCAGCACTCATGCTTGCGGGTGTCGCGTCGGCGTCGCGCCCAGCGAGCCACAGTGAGTTCCGGTGGATGAGCAGCAACATCGACACCGGTAACGGTTCGTTCGGGGAATGGGCGCGCGTTTCAGACCGCAACCCGCACTACGCGGTGTTTTTCGCGAGGCGCTGCCACAGTGCTTGCAGCCAAACGCATCCGACCGACGTTTTCCTGCTCCGACGCATCAAGCTGACGGAGCGTGGCTGGGTAGGAAGCCTTGTCGCCCAGGCGCAGCTGCGCCCCCCGCTTCTGCGCGACATTCTCCGGCTCTGCCGAGCAGCTCCGAACGCCGTGCGACACGAACTGCTCGTCGCCAGCTGCAAATAGTCGGATCCCCGTCGCTACGACCGCGAGGCGAGATACGCAGCGATTCCGGCGCGGCGCTCCTCCTCGTTGTAGTACGCCACCTCTACGAGCTCGAGGGGATAGCCATCGGGGTCGCTGAAGTACACCCACCTCCAACCGGCGAGCACACCCTCGTCGACGACGTTGACAGGGCTGAAGAACTCGATGCCTTTCGCCTCGAGCTCCGCCTTCTTCGCCTCGATGTCGTCGACGAGGAACGCCACGTGGGATGCCCCGATGTTGTTCGAGTCGAGCGGACTCGTGGTCTCGCTCGGTGGGTTCTTGTATTCCAGCAGCTCGAGCGTCGTGTCTCCCAGCAGCAGGCTGACTTGTCGCAGTGCAGCGCCGGGAACGCCGACTGCCGGCCCCAGTTCCTCTCCGTCGAACCACGGGCTGGGCTCGTTCGAGAACTCGAGGCCCAGAACGTCGTGGTAGAAACGGATCGAGGCGTCGAGGTCCTTGACCGTGAAGCCGACGTGATGCAGAGCTTTCATCGTTCCTCCGTCAGGTCGTCGAGTTGGCTGAGAGAACGGTGATCACCGACGCGAAATCCGCATCACCGAGACCTTCATGCAGCGCGTCGTCGAGCACGCCTGCGGCGGCGGCAACGGTGGGGAGGCGCGCACCGAGCTCGGCGGCGAGATCCTCGGCCAGCGCAACATCCTTTCGCATGAGACCGGTCGTGAACGCCACCGGCTCCGTTTCGGGTTGCAGGAAGGCGGCGCGCTTGTACAGGAGGAACGGCGACGCCAGGACACCGCCGGCCAGGACGTCGTACGCGCGCTCGCGCGCGATCCCAAACCGCTCCGCGAGAACCAGCGTCTCCGCGATCGACTCGTTGGTGACGGCGATCATGGCGTTGACGGCCAGCTTCATCGCGGCTCCGGCGCCCGACGGGCCGAGCAGCACATGAGCCTTCGCCATCGCGTCCAGGACGGGTGCGACTCTCCGATAGGCGCCCTCGTCGCCTCCGACCATCACAAAGAGCTGACCCGCCTCGGCTACGGAGACGCTGCCGGACACCGGAGCGTCGAGCAGGTGGACGTCGTGCCGACGAGCCTCCGCGGCTAGCTCGGCGACAGCAGCGGGGCCGATCGTGCTCATCTCGAGCACCACCGAACCAGGGCGCAGCTTTTCGAGAAGCCCGCTCTCGACGAGAACAGCATGTGCGGCATGCCCGTCGGTCAACATCGTGACGACGACGTCTGCGGCGGCAAGCGAAGCGGGCTGCGGAACCGTTTCGGCTCCTTCCTCGACCAGTGGAGCGCAGCGCTCGGGCGTTCGGTTCCAGACGACGAGCGGGAACCCGGCGCGCAAGAGATTGCGAGCCATCGGAAGGCCCATCCGCCCGACTCCGGCGAACCCGACGGTCGGCGTCTCAGACAAGGATCTGTCCGCCGTCAACCATGTACATCTGCCCGGTCATGTAGTCGGACTCGGGAGACGCGAGGTAGACGAGGAACGGCGCCAGCTCTTCCGGCGCGGCGGGACGTCCGATCAGCGTACCCGTCGCGAACTCGCGCATCGGATCCGCGTCGGCAGGTTGAGCGTGGATCGCCCGGATGTCGTCGTTGAGTCCGACCCACATCGGCGTGTCGACGACCCCGGGCGCAAACGCGTTGACCGTTATGCCGTGCTCGATGAGACCGCGGGCCGTCGCCTGGGTGACGGCCAGCGTCCCGAACTTCGCAACGCAGTACGGAACGAAGTCCCAGAATCCCTGACGGCTGGCGATCGAACCGGTGTTGACGATCTTGCCGCCGGAGCCCTGCGCGATCATCTGCTTTGCCGCCTCCTGGGTGCAGACGATTACACCCCAGGTATTGACGCGAACGATTTGCTCGAAGTTCTCCTGGTCGATCTCCATGAAGTGCCGCGGTCGGTTTATCCCGGCGTTGTTGAAGATCACGTTGAGCTCGCCGAACCTCTCTACCGCCTTCTGGATCATCGCCTGCACCTGCGAGCGGTCGGTGACGTCGACGCCGATCGAATCGGCAGCGCCTCCGTCAGCTGCGATCTGTCGGGCGACGTCGTTCGCCGCAGCCGCGTCGAGATCGGCCACGATGACTTTCCCGCCTTCGGCTGCGATTGCACGGCAGGCAGCCGCGCCGATGCCGCCGGCGCCGCCCGTGACGACCACTACCCGGTCCTGTACACGTCCCATCTCGAACCTCTCGTCTCTCAGACGGGGGACTCTTCGCGGTCGAGCAGATCCGCACCGCGTACGTACGTCTTCCCGCAGACGAGCAGTTCTTCGGCCGGAAACTTCGTGATGATCCGGTATCCCGTGGCCGTGACCACGACCTCTTCTTCGATTCGTGCCGCGGACTCGCCGTCGCTCGCCGGGCAATACGTCTCGAGCGCGAACACCATCCCCTCTTCGATCTCGATCGGATGGTCGAGCGAGTGCACACGGGAGATCATCGGCGCTTCGTAGAGGCCGACGCCAAGGCCGTGGCCGAACTGCAGGCCGAAGCACGCCTGCTCGTCGGGGAAGCCGAGCTCCTCTGCCGTTGGCCAGACGCTCGCGATCTGGTCGGTGGTCATTCCCGGGCGAACCAGCTCGATGGCGTTGTCGAGCCACTCGCGGCACTGCTTGTATGCGTCGAGCTGCGAGCGGGTGACACCGCCGACGTTGAACGTGCGGTAGTAGCACGTTCGGTAGCCCATGAACGAGTGGATGACGTCGAAGAACGCCTGATCCCCCGGCCGTAGCAGCCGGTCGGAAAACACATGTGGATGTGGGTTGCAGCGATCGCCCGACACGGCGTTGATCGCTTCGACCTGCTCGGAGCCGAGCTCGAAGAGCATCTGCATCGCGCGGGCCACGACCTCGTGCTCGCGCACACCCGGACGCAGCATGCGGTAGATCTCGTCATAGACGGCGTCGACGATTGCCGCTGCGTGCTCGAGCAGAGCGATCTCCTCAACGGTCTTGATCGCGCGCGCTCGCATCATCACGGGTTGAGCGTCCGCCGTTTCGATGCCCTGGCGGTGCAACGAGTACAGCGTCTCCATGTCGGTCAGGTCGATCCCGAGCGGCTCAGCGGCGAGACCACGCTCGGCGAGCTCTCGGTGAATGCGGCCGGCCAGTGCATCCGGAACTCCGGTCTCCTGTGGCATCGCCCCGCGAATCGAGGTAACACCGGCCTGCCAGCTCGACTCCGGAAGCCACGGTGCGTACAGCCGATGGTGCGCCGCCGCGGAACCGAAGTCCCAGAGCACCGGGTCGCCTTCGCGTGGAAGCAGCACACATCGCGCGCTCTTGTCGCGCGCCCACTCGCCAATGTGCGTGCTCGTGACGTAGCGGATGTTGTTCTGGTCGAAGAGAAGCACCGCGCCGAGTGAGGATTCGCGTAGCGACGCCCGGGCTTTTTCCAATCGCTCGATGCGAAGCTTGGGAAAATCGATGCGCTGCTCCCAGTCGACTGCCATCGTCGCGCCGCGCGAAGCGATCGTCATTGCTGCGCTCCTCCCTTGTCGTAGGTCGACCGAGGCCGCCCGCCGGAGTCAGACTGATGTTCAGCTTTGACAAACAAGCGATAGGTTGGCCAGACTGGTGTCACGAAGCGATCATACAAGGGAAATCCGCTGAGTCCAGAGGTAGGGCGGTTGGGTTCCGCCCGGATCTACTGAACAGGTGATCGGTACTTGTTAACGGAGCGGGACCTGTTTAGTATCGGCGACCTAGGTGGTGCCGGAGACAGAGACAACGGGTCGGGAGCGCGTCAAGGACGCTGTCCCGCGTGGGTCGAGGCGCGTGTTCTCTCGAGGTCTCATCACCGTCATGCTTGCGACGGCCGGCGTGCTCGCTGCGAGCCTCGTGTTCGCATCTTCGAGCCTCAGCAGGGGCGTGCTCCTCACGATGTTGCCGTTCGCGTCAGCGCTTGCAATTGCATCGCTCGGCCAAGCGCTCGTTGTCATGCAGGGCGGCATCGACCTGTCAGTGGCCGGCGGTCTGTCTCTCTACGTCGTCATCCTCACGAAATATCCCGCCGGCGACAACGCGCGACTCTTGCCCGCGATCGGAATCGCTTTCCTCGCGGCGATCCTCGCCGGCTCGCTGAACGGCGTGCTGATCGGCCGGATGCGCCTCAATCCGATTGTTGCCACGCTCGGGACGAACGCGTTGCTTTTCGGCGCTGTGCTCTGGTACACGGCCGGCATACCAACGACGACCACCGCTCGCCTGGCACGCATCGGCGGAGGACTCTGGCTCGGCATCCCGATACCCGTCTATTTCGCTGTCCTCACGACGGCCGTCGTCACGGCGGTCGTCAAACTGACACCGCCTGGGCGTAGGTTCGAGGGCGTCGGCGCGAACCCCATCTCGGCCTTTACGGCAGGGATACGCGTGAAGCGTCATCGGACCGGAGCGTATGTGTGGGCCCAGATCCTCTACTGCCTCGCGGCCCTGCTCCACGCAAGCATCGTCAACCAGCCAACGGCCTACGAGGGAAACAACTATCTCCTGCCGACCGTGGCCGCCGTCGTGCTTGGGGGCACGTCGCTCCTCGGTGGCCGCGGCAACCTCGTTGCGACGGCAATCGCGGCCTTGTTCTTGTCGCAGCTCGACCAGTTCGTGCTTTCGCTCGGCGTGTCCTATGCCACCCGCACGCTCGTCCAGGCCGCGGCCCTTGCGGTGGGCGTCGCGCTCTACACCGTCAATTGGGGCAGCCTTGCCCGTCGCTTCGCGGCGCGTCGCCCGAGAAGCCTCGCGCCTACCTGACCAAACGTTTCGCCCAGCGTGGAAATCCACCGAAGATTCACGGAGAAGAAAGGGAGGACAGGTTCGATGACTCATAGGAGAAGTGGAGCGCTACTCGCGCTTGCACTCATCAGCGGCATAGTCTTGCTGACTGCGGCGACCTCTTCCGCGAAGCCGAAGTCGTCTGCGAAGCAGACGGCAGTCCCGTCGTGGTGTGGGTCGAAAAAGATCACGCTCGGTCTGACCGACGGGTTCGGAGGAAACAGTTGGCGTCTCGTCACGACGGCTTCCGCGCGCGACGAAGCGGCCAAGTGCCCGAGCGTCACGTCGCTCAGCTATGCCGACGGGCAGGGCAATACGCAGAAAGCGATCTCCGACATCCAAGGCATGGTCGCAAAGGGGATCAATGCCATTGTTGTCTTCCCGGATGCCTCGAAGGCGATCTTGCCCGCCCTTACGAGCGCCTACAAAGCCCACGTCGTGACCGTGCCGTATCGCGTCTCGCCCGGTGGCAAGGCCGGCGTCAACTACGACGTGTTTGTCGACACTCCCTTCGCCCAGGCAGGAGAGAACTGGGGCAAGTGGATTCTCAAGGTGCTTCCGAAGGGCGGCAACGTGCTCATGCTCAGCGGACCCCAGGGCAACAGCCAGGGTATCGAGGAGAACCAGGGGCTGCACAAGATCCTCGACAAGACGCACAAGTACAAGTTCATCGGGGCGCAGCCTTTCGAGGTGACGAACTGGGATCCGGCGTTGACGCAGAAGGTTCTTTCGGCGGATATCGCCAAGTTCCCGAAGATCGACGTCATCGTGTCGGACTTCGGCCCGTCGCTCGTCGGCGCTCTGCCGGAGTTCAACAAGAGCGGTCGGACCATCCCGGCACTCGCGACCTCTGACGGCAACGTTCTCGGCTGCTTCTGGCAGAAGCAACACGCCAAGAACCCCACGTTCAAGCTCTTCACCGTATCGACCCAGAACGATCACGCTCGCCTCGCTATCGACTGGGCGGTGGCGCTCGCGACCGGCGGCAAGAAGCCGGCGAGCACGCACTTCCCGTCGCTCGTGTTCGAGAACTCGGTTACCGGTAAGCCCCATCCGGTGGAATGCAAGGCCAACCTGCCTGGGGACATCTACCTCTCGGCGAAGTTGTCGCCTGCCGCGCAGGCGAAGTTGGTGAAGAAGTAGGGAACACCACACGCGTTGCGCGCGGCGGTTTGCCCTCTCCGCCGCGCGCAACGTTCGTCGTCCATCGTGGTCAACGAATCCACCGTCAGCGTCCTGGCCGATCAGCGCGGCACCGCCGGGCAGCCGACGCTTGAGCTGCTCGGCATCACGAAACACTACGACGGGGTCGCGGCGCTGACGAACGTCGCGTTCGATGTCCTCGCGGGCGAAGTGCACGCGCTCCTCGGCGAGAACGGTGCCGGTAAGTCGACGTTGATGAACATCGCCTCCGGCGCCACGACGCCTGACGCGGGAACGATCGCCGTCGGCGGCGAGTCCGTCGAGAGCCTCACACCGGCATCGGCGCGGGACCTTGGGATTGCGATGGTTCATCAACATCCTGCGCTACTTCCCGACATGACGGTTGACGAGAACATCCGGGTGGCAGTCGGAGTCGAGCACTTGCGGCGTCGCGATCCCGATGCGACGAAGGCGATGCGCTCGCTGCTCGACGACGTGCACTTCCAGGGCCATCTCGAGGACCGCGTCTCATCGCTGAGCGTCGCGCGCCGCCACCTTCTCGAGATCGCCAAGGCGTTTGCGATGGCGCCGCGGCTCCTGATTCTCGACGAGCCGACGGCGCCGCTCTCGCAGGACTCTGTCGAGCTCCTGTTTAGCTTCGTCCGCGAACTTGCGGCCGGCGGGACAGCTGTCGTCTACATCACCCACCGCCTGGGCGAGGTTCGCGAGATCGCCGATCGTGTGACCGTTCTGCGTGACGGCACGCTGCGAGGCACTTCCGTCGTGACCCAGATCTCGGATGCCGACCTCCTCGCCATGATCGTCGGACGCACGCTCGGGGCCACCTTCCCGCCAAAGCACACGACAGGCACGAACGAGACGCCGCTCCTGCAAGTCGATGGGTTGACCGGAAACGGCTTCGAGAACATCTCGCTCGTTGCGGCCAAAGGGGAGATCGTGGGAATCGCCGGCGTGGTCGGCAACGGTCAGCCCGCGTTCCTGCGCGGGCTCGCCGGGCGCGGCCCCGCGACGGGGACGGTCAGCGTGGGCGGACAGGAGCTGTCACGGCGGGGTCTGCTCGAGAGCGCCGCCTACATGCCGGCCGACAGACTGACCGAAGGCCTGATGCTCGACCTGAACGTGCGCGAGAACACTGCGTTGACCGCGCTCGACCGGCTGAAGGCGGGCCCTTTCGTGAGCTCGCGGCGTGAGGTAGCCGTCGTCGAACGCGAACTGTCGGAACTCGCCGTCAAGGCGCCGTCACTGGAGGCGCCTGTCTCGGCGCTCTCGGGCGGCAACCAGCAGAAGATCGTGATGGCGCGCGCGATGCTCTCCGAGCCGTCGATCCTTGTCGCAGACGAGCCGACGCAGGGCGTCGACGTCGGCGCGCGCGCAGAGATCTACCGCATCCTCCGCGAAGTAGCCGGTCGCGGAGTGCCGGTGGTCGTCAGCTCGAGCGACACCAAGGAGCTCGAGGGGCTGTGCGACCGCGTGATCGTGATGTCTCGCGGCCACGCCGTCGCGACGCTGGAGGCCGGCGACGTGACCGAGGAGCGGATCGTCCATGCTGCGATCAGCGCGACCACACACACCACGGAGCAGGCGGCGAGGAAGCCCAGCGGCTTGTCGCGATTCTCGCGGTTCATCGAGGGCGACTACGCACCGGTTGTCGTCCTCGCGATCGTGATGATTGCCCTCGGAGCGTACGTCCTTCATCACAACAGTCGATACCTGTCGGATTACAACATCAACTCCGTGATGTTCGCGTGTGCGGCGCTCGGCTTCATCTCTCTGGGACAGACGTTCGCCCTGCTTCTCGGCGGGATCGATCTTTCCGTCGGGCCGCTTGCCGGTTTCCTGGTCGTCCTCGGGTCGTTCTTCGTGCTCGACGGTCGCTCGCCCGCGGTATGGGCACTCGGATTCGGACTCATGTTTGTGGCCGCGGTCGGAGTCGGCTTATTGAACGGCTCGCTCATCCGGTTCGCAAAGTTCACTCCGGTCGCTGCAACGCTCGTCACCTATATCGCACTTGGAGGCTTGAGCTTCACGCTGCGCAGCGCACCCGACGGATATATCGCGTCTTCCGTGACCAACGTCATCTCCACGAAGGTCGGGCCCGTACCCGTTGCCTTTGCTGTCTTCGTCGCGTTCGCACTTGCCCTCGAACTGGGGCTGCGGAAGTCGCTTTTCGGCATGCGGTTGCGCGCCATCGGATCGAACGAAGAGGCAGCGCGGCGTATCGGCGTCCCCATCAACCGGACTGCGCTCCTCGGCTACGTCGGTGCGTCGTTCCTCACCCTCCTCGGCGCGATCGTTCTGCTGGCGCAACTCGGAGTGGGGGACCCGGGACAAGGCACCGGGTACACGCTGACCTCGATTACCGCTGTCGTCCTCGGCGGAACGAGCCTGCTCGGGGGGCGCGGTACGTTCATCGGGACCCTCGTCGGTGCAGGGTTAAGCGTTCAGGTCCTCAATGCGACAGTGTTCCTCAGCCTCACTCAGAAATGGCAATACATCTTCCAAGGACTCCTGATCGTCGCTGCAGCGGTCATCTACAGCCAGGTCCGCCGTCGAGGTCATGCGGGCAATGCCGGACCGACCGTAGGGTGAGAGGCGAGCGATGAAAGAGAAGCCCGCAGCGCCGAAGATCACCGACGCGCAGTCCGAGCTTGGACCGCGCCTGCGCGCGATCCGTCTCCGTCAGGGCGTCGGGCTCCGCGAGCTGGCGCGCAGGCTCGATCTCTCGCCGAGCTCGATCTCCCAGATCGAGACGGGCAAGATCCGCCCATCCGTGCGCACGCTCTACGCCCTGGCGTCGGAGTTCGGGGTCACGGTCGACGAGGTGCTCTTCAACGAGATGCCGCTTCCCGTGGACGGAGCCTCGCCGGCTGCACGCGGCGCGTCCCGCACCGTGTCGGAACCAGCCCTTGCAGTTCAGCGTGCGGTGGAGCGACCGGCAATCGCACTCAACTCGGGCGTCAAGTGGGAGCGGCTGATGTCTTGGGCCGATGAGGACGTCGAGTTCATCGAGGCGACCTACGCGCCCGGTGGAGCGTCGAGCCCCGACGACTCGTTCGTGCGCCATCACGGCCACGAGTTCGGCTACGTCCTCAGCGGCACGCTGCGGGTGGTCGTTGGCTTCGATGAGTTCGTTCTCGAGCCCGGCGACTCGATCACATTCCCGTCGTCGACACCCCACCGGCTCAGCAACGACGGCAGGGAGACGGTGCGTGCGATCTGGGTGGTCCGTGGCCGCCGCGGGGCGGAGACGGGACACGAGCCGACCAACACGGCGAGCACCACACCGGCCGCGCGCCGCGTAAAGGTCCCGCGGTCTGCGCACACGCGCACAACGCCGGTTGCGGTCAAGCGCAAGCGATGAGCGGTGAGGGACGCACTCCCGGGCGCGCCCTCATCGTTGGCGTCACGGGCATAAGCGGGGGCAACCTCGCACAGCGGCTGCTCGCCGACGGCTGGGAGGTGACGGGGCTGTGCCGTCGTCCGCTGGACATCGATGGGCGCATCACACCGCTTGTTGCGGACCTGCAGGACGCAGAGGCTGTCGTCGACGCAGTGCGCGGCACCGCTCCGACCCATGTCTTCTACACGACGTGGTCGCGGCAAGCGACCGAGGCGGAGAACTGCGACGTCAACGGGCGCATGATCGAGAATCTGCTCGCGGCTACCGGCGCGGAGAAATCGGTCCGCCACGTGGCGCTCGTGACGGGGCTGAAGCACTATCTCGGGCCGTTCGAGGCGTACGCGAAGGTCCAGCCGGATACGCCATTCTCGGAGGACCAGCCACGGCTTCCCTACGAGAACTTCTACTACGTGCAGGAGGACGCCCTCTTCGCTGCGGCGGAGCGGGACGGCTTCACCTGGTCTGTGCACCGGCCGCACACGCTGATCGGTTGGGCCCTTGGCAACGCAATGAACATGGGGGTCACCCTCGCCGTCTATGCGGCGATCTGCCGTGAGACCGGGCAGCGGTTCCATTACCCGGGCTCGCGCGAGCAATGGGAGGCGGTCACGGACGTTACGGACGCAGGCCTCCTCGCCGACCATCTCGCCTGGGCTGCTACGACGCCCGGCGCAGCGAACCAGGCGCTCAACATCGTCAACGGCGATGTCTTTCGTTGGCGGCGGCTATGGCCGCGTTTAGCCGCCGCGCTCGGCGTGGAGGCCGTTCCGTTCGACGGCGAGCCCGCGCCGCTCGAACAGCAGATGGCTGACGCGGGCGAGATCTGGCCCGAGATCGTGCGCCGTCACGGTCTTCGCGATCTGAACGTCGAGACTCTCGCATCCTGGTGGCACTCGGATGCGGATCTCGGACGCACGGTGGAGACGTTCACCGACATGGGGCGTAGCAGGCGGCTCGGGTTCAATGGCATCCGCGACACGGAGTCCTCGTTCACAGAGCTGTTCGACCGTCTGCGTGCGGAACGGATCGTGCCGTGACGACCGACGTCGTCGGGGAGTTGTAGAGCGTGCGCGCGCTTCGTTTTCATGCCGCGCGCGACCTACGCATCGAGGAAGTGAGCGAACCGTCCGCGCCCGGCGCCGGCGAGGTCGTCGTGCGGATCGCAAGCTGCGGGATTTGCGGCACCGACCTGCACGAGTACATGGCCGGTCCGATCGTCACGCCGGTCGAGCCCCATCCGCTGACGGGCGCCCAGAACCCGCAGATCCTCGGGCACGAGTTCGCAGGCGACGTCGTGGCAACCGGCCCGGGCGTAACACGTGTCGTCGAGGGTGACCGCGTTGCGATCATGCCGCTCGCGTACTGCGGTCACTGCGCGTACTGCAGACGTGGACTGCAGCACTTGTGCGCGACGATGGGCTGTGTCGGGCTCTCCCACCCCTGGGGCGGGATGGCAGAGCTCGCGACTGTCGCGGAGTATCAGGTCGTCGTCCTTCCCGAGTCAGTCACCTATCGGCAAGGGGCGGTGATCGAGCCGACCGCGGTCGCTGCGTACGGTGTCGAACGAGCCGGCGTAGGACCCGGCGACAGCGTGCTCGTGACGGGAGCGGGGCCAATCGGCGCGCTCGCCGCGTTGTGCGCCCACGCCGCCGGCGCCTCGAATGTGTACGTTTCGGAGCCGAACGCCGCGCGACGAGCGCGAGCCGAGGCGCTCGGTGTCGCCATCGTGCTGGACCCCGCGTCGGTTGACGTCCCTGAATTCCTTCGCGGTGAGACCGACGGCCTGGGCGTGGACGTGGCGATCGAGTGCTCGGGGCATCCGGCGGGATTCACGGCAGCCATTTCCTCGCTTCGCCGACGCGGCACCCTCGCGCAGACCGGACTTTTCGTCGGGGAGGCTTCTGTCGAGCCGTATCTGTGGTCGCTCAACGATCTCACCATCGTCGGCACCTGGTGCTACTGGGTGTATGACTTCGACCGGATCGCGTCCCAGATTGCGACGGGAAGTCTTCCCGTCGAACGCGTCATCACGAGTGGAGTCACCTTGGACGGTGCGCCGGACGCCTTCGCGCTACTCGCGTCGGGCACCGCGGACGAAATCAAGGTCCTGATCGACCGATGAGGAGGGAACTGGAATGAAAGCGCTTGTCTTCGAGGAGCCGCGGACAGCGGCGGTACGCGAACTGGACGTGCCGACGATCGCCTCGGACGAGGTGCTGGTGCGCTCGCGCAACGTCGGCATCTGCCATTCGGACTTCGAGCTCTACGAGGGCCGCTACATCATTCCCGTCTCCTATCCGATCATCCCGGGTCACGAGTGGTCCGGTGAGGTCGCCGAAGTCGGAAGTGCGGTTGCAATGCTGCGTCCGGGCGATCGCATTGTCGGCGAATGCGTCGTCAACAACGGAGACGATCACTTCGGCTTTTCGATCAGCGGCGCCGACGCCGAGTACTTCGTGGCGAAGGCGTCGTGGCTGCACCGCATTCCAGAGGAGCTCTCGTTCGTGCAAGGCGCGTTCGTCGAGCCGTTCTCCGTCGCGTACAGCGCGGCCGTCGCAGCGGGAGGAATCGACGCTAGCGACGAGGTCGCGGTTGTCGGCGGAGGCCCGATCGGCCTCCTCTGCACACTCGCGGCCGCCACGATGGGTGGTTCGGTGACGCTCATCGAGCCCCAGGAGCATCGCCGCGCGCTCGGGCTCGAGGTTGGCGCCCACCGCGCGATCGATCCGACCGCGGGTCCGCTTGCCGAGCAGGTGTCGGAGGCGACGAATGGACGGGGGTTCGACGTTGTCATCGAGGCCGCCGGCGCGCCGGCTGCTATGGCGAGCGCCTTCCCGATCGCGGCGCTCGGTGCTCGGGTCGTGCTCGTCGGGATCGACATCGGCGGCACCGTTCCGGTGGAGATCGGGCTCGTGCAGTCGAAGGCTCTTCACGTCCGCGGAATCATCGGCTCGGCCGGGATGTGGCCGCGCACGATTCGCTTCATGGCGACGAGCGGCGTCGACCCGACTCCGCTGCTGACGGCGACGTTCCCACTCGGCGAAGGCACCGCGGCACTCGACGCCGCTCGGGACACGAGCCGCAACGTCAAGGTCCAGATCGAGTGCTGACGGCGTGAAGGCGGCGGTCTTCCACGGGCCGCGCGACGTCCGGATCGAGAACGTCCCGGATCCCGGCGACCCAGACGGGGGAGAGGTAGTCCTCGAGATCCTCCGGGCAGCGATTTGCGGCACCGACGCTTCCGAATGGGATCACGGCCCCGTGCTCTGCCGGTCAGGCGTCGTGCTCGGACACGAGTTCGTCGGCCGCGTCGTCGACATCGGTGCTGATGTCACGGACATCCGTGTCGGCGATCGCGTCGTATCGGGAGCGGGGATCTCGTGCGGCGGCTGCTTCTGGTGTCTCCAAGGGCGCACCAATCTCTGCGCCGAATACCGAACCCTCGGTCTCCAGGTCGACGGCGGCCTCGCGGAATATGTCACGTCACCCGCGTCGATTTGCCGTCACGTGCCCGACGCATGCGACGACGACGCGGCTGCGATGACTCAGCCGTTGGCTGTCGCTCTTCACGCCCTCTCGCGCGTGGGGCAGCGCTCGGACGAAACGGTCGCCGTGATCGGGGCAGGCGGCATCGGGTCCTTCATCATCGCGGGCGCATCGCGTCGCACTGTCGATGGACGGGTCGTTGCGATCGACATCGACACCGAGCGTCTTGCAACGGCGTCGGCCCTCGGCGCAACCGAGACTGTGGACGCCAGCGGACTCGACCTTGCCAAGCTGCTGCTCGAGCTCACCGACGGCGTGGGATTCGACGTCGTGATCGAGGCCAGCGGCGCCCCAACTGCCCCGGCTGCGGCGATCGCAGGGGCGCGCCGCGGCGGAAGGGTGCTGCTCGTCGGCCTGCACGGCGCGCCTCGCGAGATCGACCTCACGCAAACGATCCTGCGCGAGATCGACATCCTCACTACCGTGGCCCACGTCTGCGATGCAGACATCCCCGCGGCTCTCGACCTGCTCGCGGGAAGCGATGTCGCAGCCGTCACGGCGGGACCGACGGATCTCGCTCGATGCACTTGTCGAGGAAGGCTTGCGTCCGCTTGCGGAGCGGCGGGCTCCCGGCAAGATCCTCGTCAATCCGCGTGCGTGACGAGCGCCGGCTCAGGCCGGATGGTCGTCCACGTACCGGATGTAGCCGGCCTCTTCGAGGCTGGCGGCGCCTGCGTAGCCCCAGATCATGAACACGGGCTCGTCGCCGGTGTTCTCGAACCCGTGGTAGTCGTTCGTCGGCACGAAGACGACTTCGCCCGGTCCGAGCTCGACGTCGGCGTCGCCGACCCGTGCGATCCCGTGGCCAGAGACGAGGTACTCGAACTCCTCTGCGTTCGGGTGCCGGTGGATGTCGTGCTTCGACCCGGGTGGGAAAACCGTGATCCCGAACACGGAGTGTTCGGCGCCGACGCTCTCGCGAGTCAGGAGCCAGCGAACGTCCATGTCCACCCAGCCGTCGTCTGCGCGCAGCGCGGTGTCGCTCGCGGTCGCGTCGAAGCTTGTCTTCATCGGGTGGTCGCTGACCTGGCGGATCGTCTCGGACATGGGAACCTCCGGGTGGGCGTCGGGGCGTTAATCATAACTGAACGCCGGAATCCTGCAAACCATGACAGAATGGCCAGGATCGGGTGAGGTCATCGCCGATGCTGTTCTGTATTGCTTGACATTAGATCGTCGGCTGTCTAGAAACGACCGAGGAGGAAGCTGCTCATGCCCAGCCAGACATCGACGACGGTCGACGTGGAAACGCAACTGAAGCTGCTCGAAACGATGCTTCGCATCCGCGCCTTCGAGACCGCGGCGAATCAGCTGTACCTCTCCGCGAAGATGCCCGGACTCACGCATCTCTACATCGGCGAGGAAGCGGTCGCCGTTGGCGTGTGCTCGGCGTTGCGCGTCGACGATGTCATCACCTCGACACATCGCGGTCACGGCCACTGCATCGCGAAGGGCGCCGACATCCGGCGAATGTTCTGCGAGCTTCTCGGCAAGGCAGAGGGGTACTGCCGCGGTAAGGGCGGGTCGATGCACATCGCCGACCATGCCAACGGCAATCTTGGCGCGAACGCGATCGTCGGCGGCTCGGCGGGGATTGCCACGGGAGCGGCCTTCGCTGCGCAGCGCCTCGGCACCGATCGGGTCGTGGCGTGCTTCTTCGGCGACGGCGCACTGGGGCAGGGCTTGCTCTACGAAGTCATGAACATGGCGGCACTCTGGAAGCTGCCCGTCATCTACGTGTGCGAGAACAACCTCTACAACGAGTACACGCATTTCTCCGAGGTGACGGCTGGATCGATTCCTGCGCGTGCAGCGGCCTTCGGGATTCCTGCCGAGGACGTCGACGGGCAGGACGTGCTGGCAATGCGGGCGGCCGCGGAACGAGCCGTAGCTCGCGCCCGGTCCGGCGGTGGCCCTTCATTTCTTCTTGCCGCGACCTATCGCTACCACGGGCATCACGTCGGCGACATCGACCGGGCGTACTACCGAACGAAGCAAGAGGAAGAGCTCTGGGTGACCGAGCGCGACCCGATCGACCTTCTGGCGAGTCGCATCAGGGATGACGTGGCGGTTGCCGAGCTTCGCGAGCGAGCGGAAGCCGAGGTTTCCGACGGCGTCGCGTATGCGCTCGACGCGCCGTACCCCGACGCGAGCGAGGTGACAGAGCATGTCTTCGCCTAGCGCGGTCGTGACCGGGGCCCGCGAGTTGACGATCTCGCAGGCCGTCAACGAGGCACTGGCCGAAGAGCTTCGTCGCGACCCGACAGTCTTTCTCATCGGTGAGGATGTGGCCGAGGCAGGCCACCCATTCAAGGTTCTCTCCGGCCTTGTCGACGAGTTCGGGCCCGAGCGCGTCATCGACTCTCCGATCTCGGAGGCGGGCATCACCGGCCTCGGCCTCGGCGCTGCGATCACCGGGATGCGCCCTGTCGTCGACATCATGTTCGGCGACTTCCTCACGCTCATCATGGATCAGGTCGTGAACCAGGCGGCGAAGATCCACTACATGTCGGGCGGCAGCCTCAAGGCGCCGCTCACGATCAGAACGACGCTGGGTGCGTCGCGCAGGTCGGGCGCACAGCACTCGCAGAGCCTGCACGCGTGGGTCGCCCACGTTCCGGGTCTGAAGGTCTGTCTCCCATCGACCCCTGCCGATGCAAAAGGGCTGCTGAAATCGGCGATCAGGGACGACAACCCCGTCGTCATCTTCGAGGACAAGATGATGTACACGGTGAAGGGACTCGTTCCGGACGGCGATCACCTCGTCCCGCTCGGCCTCGCCGACGTAAAACGAGAGGGCGAAGACGTGACCGTGGTCGCAACGAGCTCGATGGTCCAGGTGGCGCTCTCGGCCGCAGACGAGCTAGAGCGCGACGGCATCTCCGTCGAGGTCGTCGATCCCCGAACGATTGCGCCCCTTGATCGCGCGACTCTCGTCGCATCCGCACGGAAGACGGGGCGGGTCATCGTCGTCGACGAAGGGCATCAGAGCTATGGCGCGAGCGCAGAGCTCGCCGCGGTGATCGCAGAGGATGCGTTCTGGTATCTCGACGCCCCGGTGATGCGCCTCGGCGCAATGGATGTGCCGATCCCGTTCTCACCCGTGCTCGAGGACCAGACCGTCCCGACTCCCGAGCGCGTGGCCGAAGCGGCGTTGGCGTTGCTCGGCAAGGGTCGGTGAGCCGCGATGCCCACCGAAGTCATCATGCCGGCGCTCGGCATGGCGCAAGAGACCGGCAAGCTCGTGCGCTGGATCAAGAACGAGGGAGACACCGTCACGAAGGGCGAACCGCTGATGGAAATCGAGACCGACAAGGTCACGGTCGAGATCGAGGCTCCTGCGGACGGAGTTCTCGGAGGGATTAGCGCAGCAGAGGGAGAGGACATTCCGGTAGGGCGAGCGGTCGCGTACGTGCTCGCGGCAGGGGAGGAGGTGCCCGAGCCGGTCGCGATCACGGCGACGCCCGTGCCGAGGGTCGCGCCACCGACGAACGGATCATCGACGGCTGTCGAGATTCCGGGCCGGCGAGTTCTCGCGTCGCCAAAGGCGCGACGTCTCGCACTCGAACGCGGCCTGAGGATCGAGGATCTCAAAGGCACAGGCCCGCACGGCGCCATTCAGGCAGCTGACGTCATGGCTGAGGAGGATCGGCCGGGCAGCGAGCGCCGCCCGGCGTCCACACAGCCAGTCACTTCGAACGCGTGGAAGACGATGGCCGACCGGATGCAGCAGTCGTGGCGCGACGTGCCGCACTTCTTCCTCGAGCGCGACCTGGACGCAACCCGGCTGAACTCGTGGCGAGACCTGATGCGACGTCGGTCGGGATACGAGAAGGTCACGCATACCGATCTCCTGATCGTGGTCTGCGCCGCCGCACTCGTGGAGCATCCGCGCGTCAACGCCACCTGGCGCGACGGGTCGGTCCAGTACCAGGACTCGATCAACGTCGGGATCGCGGTCGCTACCGATGAGGCGCTGATCGTCCCTGTCGTGCACGGTGCCGACCGGCTCGAGTTGAAGGCCGTTGCGCAGGCGCGGGGCGATCTCGTCGCTCGGGCACGCGAGCGCAAACTCCGCCCGGCCGACGTGAGCGAAGGGACCTTCACGATCTCGAACCTCGGCATGTTCGGGGTCGACGCCTT
This sequence comes from uncultured Actinomycetes bacterium, assembly GCA_963707525.1. Classification (GTDB taxonomy): domain Bacteria; phylum Actinomycetota; class Thermoleophilia; order Gaiellales; family Gaiellaceae; genus Palsa-739. The sequence goes on from CAVPQJ010000006.1 coordinate 384,760, forward strand.
CCACGCGATTGTGAACACGCCTCAGGCAGGAATCCTGGCGGTCGGCCGAATTCTCGATCGCATCGTTGCAATCGACGGCGAGCCCGCCGTCCGACCGACGATGACGGTGAGTCTGTCGTTCGACCATCGCGTCGTGGACGGTGCCGAAGGTGCGAGGTTCCTCGACACGCTCGCCGCGCTCGTCGAGGAGCCGGCGGGACTCGTGCGGTAACACGGACGACGACGCCCTCACGGAGGCTGCCCGGGCGAGCTTCGAGAACGCGGAATCGGATCGTCTGCGAGTGATCCTCGATTCGCTCGTCCGACACCTGCACGGGTTCATCACCGACGTCGAGTTGACGGAAGGCGAATGGCTCGACGGGATCGAGTTCCTCACGGAAACCGGACACATCACCGACGAGCAGCGCCAAGAATTCGTCCTGCTCTCCGACGTTCTCGGCGCGTCCATGCTCGTGATCGGTCTCAACCACCGCGGCGAGGACACGGCAACAGAGTCGACTGTGTTCGGTCCGTTCTTCGTCGAGGACGCGCCGCGATTCGAGAACGGTGATGACATCGCCAACGGCGCTCCAGGGGAAACCTGTGTCGTCACTGGTTCTGTCCGGTCGACGGGCGGTGAACCGATCTCCAGCGCCCGAATCGATATCTGGCAGGCGGACGACGCAGGCATGTACGACGCGCAGTACGACGATCTCACCGAAGTACGTGCGCGCGGACATCTGTTCTCGAATCCAGAGGGCCGGTTCTGGTTCCGGACGATCCGGCCGACGTCATATCCGATTCCGACTGACGGGCCAGTCGGACGGCTCTTGCGCTCCGCGGGAAGGAGCCCGATGCGCCCTGCGCACATCCACTTCAGAATCGTCGCCGACGGCTACAAGACGCTAACGACACACGTTTTCGTGGCAGACGATCCCTTCCTCGACGCAGACGCCGTCTTCGGTGTGAAGGAGTCGCTTGTCGCACCGTTCGTCAGGTCGGAGGACGCGCATTGCATGCTCCATTACGACTTCGTGCTTGCGATGGAGCAACTGCGGCCCTACACGATCAGGTAGTGGAAAAGCGAGCAAAACGGCGTACTTTGAGGGCGTAGGAAGCAACGGACCGGAAGGACGAAAGCCGTGCGAATCGGCACCGAATCGTTGCTGCGGCCTTTTTTCACTGCGAGCGGCAGGCTCGTTCTGCTCAGTCGCGCTCTCATCGCCGGCGCGGCGCGCGAGGTCACGCGATGAAGCTCTTGGGGGCCGGGACCGCGGCGGCGGCGCTTTTGCTGATGCTTCCCGCAGCGGCTCGCGCCAGCGTGACCATCGTGCCGAGTTGCACCGTCTCCGCGGTGACGGCGCCTTGCGGCACCGGCTGGTATACGAGCGATGTCACTGTCTCGTTCAGCCTTTCGGGCAGCGGGTTCAGCAACCCGACGGGCTGCGGCAATCAAACGGTCAACGTGGACACGGGCGGAACGGTCTTCCGCTGCACCGTCGACCTCAGCGGCGGCAACGTGGTCGGTGCTGCAGTCACTATTAAGCGCGACGCGACACCGCCGACAACTAGCGGCATCAGCCGCGCAGCGGGGTCCCGACATGAACGGCTGGTACAACCATCCGGTCCAGGTGACCGTCAGCGGTACGGATGCGATGTCCGGCATCGCTTCGTGCACGAACACGACGTACTCGGGGCCCGATTCAGGGTCGGCATCGGTCAGCGGAACGTGCACGGACAACGCGGGCAACGTCTCCTCTGCCGCCACGCTCGCATTCCCGTACGACGCGACTCCGCCCACCGCGTCGGCGACGCCGAGCCGGGCCGCGGACGTCGCCGATTGGTACAACCATCCCGTCGACGTCGTCTTCAGCGGAACGGATGCCCTTTCCGGGGTCGACACATGCGCGACGGCTACCTACTCGGGCCCGGACAGCGCAGCGGCCTCCGTTTCCGGGACCTGTCGCGATAAGGCGGGCAACACCGCGAGTGCAAGCTTCGCTTTGCGCTACGACTCGACGCCGCCAACTGTCACCGGCGCCACACCCGATCGCGCACCCGATGCGAACGGCTGGTACAACCATCATCTCGTCGTCTCGTTCGCAGGCGCGGACGCAACGTCGGGGATCGCCTCGTGCGACGCGCCGACCTACGACAAGCCGAACGATGCTGCGGCGATGCTCAGCGGAAGCTGCCGAGACAACGCGGGCAACGTAAGCGAGTCCTCGGCATTCGCGTTCAAGTTCGACTCGACGCCGCCAAAGGTCAATGACCTGATCCTGAGTTCGTTCGATCGGACTGTCACGTTGAAGTGGAAGGCCTCCGCTGACGTCGCCGGAATCAAGATCGTGCGAAGCGGCAGCAAATCGTCGCCGGTGACGGTGTACGACGGGAAGCGCGCGACGACCTTCACCGACAAAGGCGTGCGAAACGACCAAAAGTATGCGTACGTTCTCATCGCACGTGACGCGGCCGGCAACACCGTCGAGCTCAAGGCGCTCGCCACGCCTTCGCTGCTCGCACCCCGGCCCGCCGCGCACATACGGAGCGACACGATGTTGCGCTGGCGAGGGGTACCGCACGCGTCGTACTACAACGTCCAGCTCTGGTCCGGCGGCCGAAAGGTGCTGACCGCGTGGTCGTCCCACCCGAACCTGCTCGTGCAACATCTTGGCGCGGGCAGGTACATCTGGTACGTCTGGCCGGGCTTCGGGCCGCGCTCGCAGCATCGCTACGGCGCACTGCTCGGCAGGAGCACGTTCGTCGTCACTGGCTGAATCGCGCGCACGGCGATCTGACCCACCGGTTTAGGGAGCCTTCGGGTCGAGAAGTCGCTAAATGGCTCTACGTTCACGGTCGTCAGCCTTGACCACAACCAGCCTCGCACCAAAACGACCTCGCGTGCGGCCTCAGCTGGCCGCCGTCGTGGTTGGTGGGGCGGTGTTCAACGGCTTGCTGGCCGTCCCGATCAGAACGCCACGCATCTTCGGCGACGAGCTCATCTACTGGCAGCTGGCGCGCGGCTTCGCCTGGACAGGGCACTTCACCGTACGAGGCGGCGGTACACCTCGGTACGGCCCCCTCTATCCGGCGCTGCTCGCGGCTGCACAGAGAATTGGCGGCGACCAGACCACCGCCTACGTGGCCGCCCAGGGGATGAATGCAGTCATCTTCTCGCTGACGGCTGTTCCCGTGTACGCAATTGCAGCGCGTGTCTTGCAGCCACGGCACGCTCTCCTCGCTGCGGGACTGGCCATCGTTGTCCCATCGTGCGTGTTGACGAGCGCGATCATGACCGAGAACGCGTTCTATCCGCTGTTCGTCACGTCTGCTCTGCTCATGTTGCGCGCGCTCGAACGTCCGTCCGTAGCACGGCAGCTGTTGGTCGCCGCCTCGGTCGGGGCTGCGTTCCTCGTTCGCGCTCAAGCAGTCGTCCTTCTCCCGTCCTACTTGCTGGCTGCCGTCCTGCTGGCCCTGATGACGAGCCGAGGCGGAAGGCTGTCGGCGCTGGCCGCGTGCCTCCGGCAACAGGCGACGACAATTGCCATTTTGGCCATAGCCGCCATCGTTGCGTCAGCGGTATCTGGAAGCTCGACGCTCGGCCCGTATCACGTCCTCGTCACCCCGTATGGCTTGCGCCCGCTCGCCCATTGGGGGCTCGCGAACTTGGCAGACATCGAGCTGTACCTCGGTGTGATCCCTCTTGGGGCGTTTTGCGTTCTGCTCGTCCAGACGTTTTCGTCGGCAGCCATGTCAGCCGAGCTGCGCAGGCTTGTGCTTCTCACTGCATGTCTCGCGTTGGGCGTGCTCGCAACGGTCGCAGTCCTCTCGGCGTCGAAGTATGGCCTCGAACGCGTCCATGAGCGCAACCTCTTCTACGTCGCGCCCCTCGTCCTGGTCAGCTTCCTCGCCTGGCTCGATGTCGGCCTACCACGGCCGCCCGTCGCAACGACGGCGATCGCAATCTTGCTGGTTCTGCTGCCCCTGACGATCCCGTTGCGTGCCGTCGCAGCCTCGTCGGGAGAAGACGGACTCGCCCTCGTCTTCTGGGAGGACCGGGGGGTCCCACCGAGGATCGCCGTCACCGAGATGGTGCTGGTCGCAGCGGCCGCGGCGGGCATGTTTCTCATCCCCTGGAGACCAAAGAAGGCGATGATCGGCGTCTGTCTCGCCGCGTTCACCATCGTGCTCGTCTCCGGCGAGCGCCACGCGGCCCGCGCCGTCGCGGCCGGTCGCGCTATGTGGCGGGACGCCGGTTGGATCGACCGCGCCGTCGGTCCCGACGCCCGGGTCGTCGCACTCTGGGGGACAACGAAGGAAGACCTCCAGTATTCGAGGATCACCGGGCTCTGGGCTGACGAGTTCTTCAACCGCAGCGTTCGCGACGTCGCAAGCGCGGACGGCCCTCTCCCGGACGGGCTCCCGGTAGAGAAGCTCAGGATCCGATCGGACGGCTGCCTGGCGGCGACGTTTCCCTCGACGCCGCAGTACGCAGTCGTGGAACGGCAGCGTCCTCTGACCGCTGCCGTGGTTCGAATCAGCCCGTCGAAGCGAGCAATCCTGTATCGCCTCGTCCCGCGAGGCTCGAATTCGCGCTGTTTCGCACGGCTGCGTCAGCGCTGACCGACGAACCGCCGCCGCTAGTCGGGAGTGACGGCGCTGATAGCGTGATCGCATCGGCGACCGCCTCCCACGTGTTCTCCTTCACGCTGAAGGCGTCGCGGTCGCGGCCGCAGCGATCGCGCTCTATTTCTATGCCGATTACCCGTGGTGGCTCCTTGTCGCGCTTGCACTAGCGCCCGATCTGTCGATGGTCGGATACCTGACAGGAACAACGATCGGGGCGGCCGCGTACAACGCTGCACACACCTACGCGCTTCCTGTCGCCCTGGCAACAGTCGGACTTATCGTCGACGTCAGGATCGCAGTTCAACTCGGCCTGATCTGGCTCACGCACATCGGCGTCGATCGCGCCATTGGCTACGGCCTGAAGTACCGGACCGGCTTCAAGGACACGCACCTTCAACGCGTGTAGCGCTGGCGGGGCAGGCTAGACCTGCGTCACGGATTGCGGCTAGGCGTCAGGACTGTGGCAGACCGCCTCCAGCTTGAATCCGTGGGGATCAAGCCAGTAGGTCGCGAAACAGTGTGGTCCGTATTGGGGGAACTCACGGGGCTCGTCGAGAATGACGGCCTCGCGCGTTTGCGCCCACTGGTGTGCATCCAGGACGACGGATCTGCTCGCGACCAGGAATGCGAGGTGATGAAGCCCTGTGTGCAGACGCGAGTAGGCGTCCGGTTCTTCTGCTTGGTAGAAGAACAATTGTGAGCCTCGAGCACCGTCCGGCCCGTAGTTGAGCGGCCCTCCAGAGCCAGTCTCGAACCACTCGCGCAACCCGAGGACGGACATCAGTTCGTCGTAGTACTCCTTGGCCTCGGCGAGATCCGGAACGCCGATCCCGATGTGGTCGATGAATCCGGTTCGAGCCATGGAGAGACCTCCGCATTTCGTTCGCTGAAGGAGCGTAAGCGACCGAGTGAGTCGGCGGGTTCGCCTTCGCGAGTGTTCACAACTGACCCTCGAGCTAGTCGTCGGACTCCGCGAGTCTGAGCGCCGCTCGAAGCACACCGACCTGCACCCATGGCTTCTGGTCTGATAGCCGGAAGCTGACCGCGTCGTGCGTGAACGCTTGGTCATCATCCGGTGAAGCATCGGCCGGCGTGTAGTTCACAGCGGCGACTACTCCGAAGACGTCGATGTGCGGGAACATCCCGTAGTGCTCTTCGACGCCGTCGAGGAAATCGCGGACCAACGCGGCGAACTCTGCCTCGACCTCTTCCCGGTAGCTCGGCACAGAGATGAGTTTCCGCGTCAGAACGTACTCTCCTATCCAAGGCACCTGGTCTGCGCCAGCGTTCACGACCGCACCTGCGTGCTCTACATCGGACATGGTCTTCCTTGATCTGGTTTCAGCACCGCGGCGTGTGCGAGCGTTCCGGGTGCCCCCGAGCGCACCTAGACAAGCGCGGGACTCCGATGGCTCCGACGGTCGTACGATCGATGATCGAGCAAACGACGAGGAGCGGTCGGTGAGAACGGACAGGGCGCGGCGGGTAGTCGTCGCGCTTGCGATTGCAACCGCGTTTCTGACGGGCACGACGTCGGCTCCCGGTGCCGAACGTTTCCGGGTCGTCACTGACGGCGTACTTGGCGTCCCGCTTGGCAACGGCTGGTTCGGTTCGGTCGGGCCAGGCTTCCAAGGCGCCCACTCGGTCGCGTGGATAGTTGCCGGGAACTTCCGCTTCCCGAGCAACGCGGCACAGCACGAAGGCGGCCCATCGGTGCCGCCACACAGGCTGTTGATCGCGGTGGGCGACTTCGTCGTGACGAAGTCGTCACTTGGGTGGCCGTCAGTGGGGCGGCTGCAGCTGCCAGCGCGCGTACACAAGCAGCGCGTGTTCTGTCATGTCCGTTTCAAGGGACGAGCCGTAATCTTCGAAGTGGAGTTCGGGTCAATACCTCGTGCAGCGTCGGTGGCGCTCGCCAACGAAGTTCTTGGTTCCGTTCGCCGTCAGAAGTAGCCGCCCGGATTTTCACGGGAGAGCGGCATCGCGTGCGCCAGCGTCCGCGAATGACCCATGAGCGAACGCTGCTCGCGTACGGTTCGATGGTGAGTGCAATCGATGCGCTGGTCAGGCCTGATCGTTTTCCTCTGTCCTCCCGATATGACCCGCGGTGGCTTCTCGACCTCGATATGGGGCCGCATCCGCTTTGGCAGTTAGAAGAGATCCTTCCAGCCCTCGGTTTGCGGCCGGGGATGCGGGTTCTGGACTTGGGGTCGGGTCGTGGCGCGACCTCAGTGTTCCTCGCGCGGGAGTGCGCGGTAACCGTGAGCGCGTGCGACTTGTGGGTCGATACGGAGGAGATAAACGAGGTTCTTCGCGAGGCAGGGGTCGAGGATGCCGTCACGGCGGTGAACGCCGACGTGCGGCACCTCCCGTTCCAGAATGACGAATTCGACGCGATCGTCAGCATCGACGCCTTCGAGTACTTCGGCACCGACGTTCATCTCTTACCGCTGCTGCTTCGCGTCCTGAAGGCTGGGGGCGTTATTGGCATGACGACGCCAGGTCTGAGGCCAGACCCCTACGAGGGAGAGGTTCCAGCCAAGGTCTGGTCTCTGTGGGGGTATGAGGTCGCGGCTTGGCACACCCCGGACTGGTGGCGTCGCCACTGGGAGCTGAGCGGCCTCCTCGAAGAAATCGAGACATCGTGGCAGCGTGATGGGGTTGAGAACTGGATCCTCTGGGCCAGAGCCGTTCGCGAGGTCAAAGGCGCGGAGGAAGACCCGCTTCTCGCGATCCTCCACGAGAACTACGGGCAGCTCGGTTTCGTATCCGCGACCGCGCACAAGAGAGAAACCGCGGACCCATAATCGGCGAACTCTCCGACGGCAGGCGTCCTTCGCCTGCGCGAGCGTCAATACGCCTGACGCGCGCCAAAGGGCCGCAGCGTCGAGGCCGGTAATGCCGGATGCCCACGCCCCTGGTGCTACGGCGTGGGTAAGACAGGAGCCGTCGAAGGGAAGAACCCGTTCCACCAGCCCGTCTAGACAGGACTGGACTGTAACGCCCGAGTCGGGCGGACTGGGGAGAGTGAACGCGGATGACAAGTGTTACTGCGGAACCGCAAGCCGAGTCGCCACGGCTCGGCGCGCGTGAACCTAACGGCCGCGTCGCCGTCATTCATCTGGCTGTTCTGCAGTTGCTCTGGTTGGCTGCGATCGCCGTTGGGATCTACTACGCGACAACGATCTAGGCAAGCGCGACGGCGTTCGGGGTCATCTGTGCCACACGACGGACCAGGCGTTGTGGTCGGTTCTCCCGGCGATCAAGGGAGCGATGTAGAGCAGCCCACAGTTCGGCATCTTGACAGCCACGGAGCGCGTTGCGAGATCGTTCGGTGGCGCGATGAAGGCGGCCCTGGTTTCCGGGCACGAGCTGTTCTTTAGGTGGTTCCAATCCTCGCCGTACACGTTGAATGACGCCGCGCCGCGCGGCTTCAACACGACCGTCGCGAACGCAGGCGCGGGCGGCGGGTTTTGCACGACGCGGCGGGAAGCGACAGCGAGAGGGCGGCTCGAGCCGCTTTCGAGTTTGAGACGTGGCCATCCCGCCAACTGGCACGCGTGTCGCGAGCCGTTGGTGAACGTAAAGGTCTGACTGAAGGAGCCGAGGGCCTCGCCGTAGAAGCCGGCTATGAGATGCAGCTGCCGCGTTTGGCATCGCGCGACTGATCTCGAGCTGCTCAGCCCCGGCGCGGCGACGGCAAGGGAGGGGAACGCCGCCGACGCCGTGAGGACCATTGCGGCCGAGGCTGCGAGCATGTTGCGAATGTTCAGCATGTCGTAGGCGACTTCCAGCGCTCGAGGAGCTGCCAGCTCCTGCCGCCGTCGCTCGTGCGGACCAGCCTGACGGTGCAGCCGCGGAGCAACACGAAGCCAAGCTTGTCGCCAAGCAGGGTCGCCGAGGTTGCGGCTACTTCGTCTGCTTGCGTGATTGCGGCCTTCCGCCAGTGTGCGCCGCCGTCGCTGCTCGTGAGGAGCCAGCCGCGGTCTTCCCAGAGCCAGCCGCGCCCGTCGGGGAGGAAGCTGAGCCCGGTCGGATAGCCGAAGGCAGGCAGGTTCCCGAGCTGGAGCGCCGGTTTCGGCGGCCCGATCGGGTGCACACGGCTGCGGAGCGTCCAGGTGCGCGCACCGTCCCGGGTCTGCCAGACCTCTTTGCCCTGGAAGCCTGTGCTTGCCTGCGTGGCGCAGACAAGCCAGCCGTGCGATGCGCTTACGAGCGACAGTCCGATCGTGAGACCGAAGTCGCCGCGACAGGGGTTCACGCGCGGCAGCCAGCTCTTGCCGCCATCCGCGCTGGCGAGAAGTGCTGGTGGATGGTCGAGCATCGCGCCTCCGGCGAGCCGCCAGCCGTCGGCGGTGTTCGCGAAGCTGACCATCTCCGGAACGGCGAAGGCGCGGCGCCAATGGAGGCCGCCGTCTCGGCTGAGGATTGTGTTCGCGCCGGTGCTCGCCCAGACGATCTTCGTTCCGCGCACGGGGGAAAGCCGGACGGGCATCGTTGCCCGGTAGGTGATCTGCCAGCGGCGGCCGCCGTCATTGCTGACCAGGATTTGGGCAGGGCAGCCTCGCGACTTGCCGCAGGACCAGTCCTCCTGGGCGAGCACTCCGTGCTGGCGGTCGAGAAAGGCGATCGAGCTTGGCTGGTAGCGCGGAAATGCGGCCGCGCTCCCGACCGCTGTCGCGCAGAGCAGCCATGCGGCAGCGACGACGCACGCAACTCGGGTCATCGCCACAGCTGCGGCGGCACCGACCCGCGTCTACCAGTCAGACGTGCATGGCCGTCGATGACCGTCACTTGGAGGATCGAGCGCGCGTGTGCATTGGTGGTGAGCGGCCAGGTCTCAGCGAAGGTGATCGTCGGCGTCGACCAGACCCGTTTGACCGAGACGCTGCACATGCTCTGTAGCGGCTTCCGGCGAAATGGGCCTCCGGCCGGGATCGCGCACCGGCGAGCACCGATTTGGGCCGGGAACAACCGCAACGGTTGCAGCGCACCAACTGGAGGGACGCGCTCGGCAAGTCGGATCAGTCGCGCGGTTCGTGGCGTCCAGAGTCCGCGCACGCAGGCGGTGACACTCGCCCATGGCGTGGGCCGCGCGAGCAGCGTCGCGTCGTTGTCGCAGCGGAGCCGCGGCTCCATCACATCGAGTCCGTGTCTGTCTTGCTGGACGGCGGCGAAGTAGACAGAGAGTGGCGTGCCGCCCGGCCAGCCGCATCCCGGCGAGCCCACGAAGTCCGCCTGCTTGCCGCCGCTGGTTGTGGTGATCGTGAGTACGGGCATGAAGGGACCGCCGAGACAGGTTGAACGCGCCGGCGCCGGGTTGAGCATCGCCCGCATGTGCCGAACGATGTCGCCGCACACCCGAACGCGCAACGGCAGCGTCCCGGAGACGGGACGGCAACCAAGCGTGAACGATTGCGTCGTCCGCTTCGCGTTCGGGTAGCTGGTGACGGTTATCCGGACGTTGATCGCCGAGTGGCTACCGCCGCCACAGCCGCCCGCGGCCAGCAGAAGTGCGGACGCAACGACCGCGGATGTCAGTGGGCCGGGCACGGCGGCGGCTTGTAGCCGACTGCTTCGGAGTGGGTGACCGGGCTGCACGCATCAAGTCTCGGAATCGTGAACACGCCGCCGGTGTTCGGGAGCCGCGAGGTCGCCCAGACAAGCTGTCCAGACGCATCCTCGATGCCGAGGTAGAAGCCCAACAACGGGACTCGCGGCTCGTTGAGCAGGTCGAGCAGCGGCAGCGTCCGATGCTTGAGGAACGCGGCCGGGTCGCCGACGCGCAAGGTGATCGCCATTGCCCGTGCCGGGGTTGCGATCGTGCGGAACTCGATGACGTTCGCGCCTGACGCGGTCGCGCGATTGACGAACGCCGTCACCTCACGCTGCACACTGGATGCGCGCGGATTCGAACCAAAGACATCGAGCGCCTCGAGACGGGAGGCAGGTCCTACGGTGTGGTTGGTGGCTGCAGCCACCACCGCGGCTCTCGGCCAGCGGGCCATTAGTCCGAGATACGTGCCGACAAAGAGCTCTTGCTCCCAGTCAGCACGCAGCGTTTCCTTCCCGGCTGACGACACGACCAGCTCAGCGCCGTGTAGGTGCTCGTGCCGCGGCACACTCGACGGTGCGCGGAAGACGACGCGCCGGATCGTCACCCCCCCGACGCGCAGCGCCGTCAGACGCGCGAGCTGTCGCTGCGCCGAGTTCCCGCCCGCGATCGTCAATGACAACCCCGCTGGTCTCGGCCCTCCCGCGGAGACAACCGCGGCCGCAGCCAGGCTCACGACAGCGGCACCGACAACAGGTACGACTCGCACTCGGTGAGCCATGGTCGCGAACCTACGCCGCGCGGGTACGGAAACGATCAGCCGCCTGTTCGGAAAGTGGGGCATCAACCATCCGATACGTCGCCGGGGGCGGTTCTGTCACAGGCCCGCGCTTACCCCGTCGCCGTGAAGATGTGGCCGAGTACCGCGGCGCGGCCGACGCAGGGGTCGCTGACCTTCGTGAACCTGAGTGTCTTGCCCGCCCGCTTCCATCCGTAGACCCCGAACTGCGAGCAGGCAAGCGGGCCGGTCTCGTTGCTGAGATAGATCCGCGAGGTTGACGTGAAGTGACCGCGCACGACGACCGCTCCATTGTCCGTGATCGTGTACTTGCCACCCTTCAGAAAGTTCAGCACCCAGATGCCCTTGAGCGTGGCGGGCGTCTTGACGGTCGTCCTGTACTTCCCGAGCGGCAGATTGCGGCCGGCGAGCACGACCGACGGCAGCGCCAAAGCGAGAGCAGCAATCATCGAGGCAACGACCGCGAGTCGTTTCATCTCTCCTCCTGTTCGGGTGAAGCGGAACGCGAGCCTACAACGCTCCGATCCTGCGAGACTCTCAGCCGATGCGGAATGTCTCGTTGCCGTCTGCTGCGCTGCCGCCACTGACTCGGTCGGTCGTCGCGTGTCTCGCTTCGATCCTCGAACTCGACCCAGCGGCTGTGCCTACGCCTCCGGCAGAGCATCCCGAGCCGTGGACGGTCTGGCGAAACTGGCTCGGTGGACGGGGGATGGGTCTCGTGCCGGTCTCGGAGCCGTCGAGGTTCGAATGGCCTGGACCCTGGCTTGCCCTGTTGCGCTCCGAGACGCAGGGCGGTCAAGTGGGGGCCGTCGCCTTCGGCTCACCTCCAGGGATCGCGTGGAATCCGCTGGACGATGCGGCAACGTTCGCGGACGTCGATGCTGGATACCTCATCGCTCCCGCCGACGTTGCGCTCTGGGCTCCTGTGGCCACTCGGACGTCGCGTACGTCCGGCCGAGTGGAGGCGCTTGCGCTCGCCGAAAAGGCGGAGGCGCCGATGGTTGTGGTCGACGAAGCGGTTGCCAGAGCTGGTCGCGGGTTGGAGGGCGACCGGTATTTCGACGGGCACGGCACGTTCTCGAACGCGCACGCGCGAGGCCACGATCTCACGCTCGTCGAAGCCGAAGCGCTCGAGAAGCTGAACCTCCCTTCAGGGCGGCTCGCCTACGAAGAAGCCCGCAGGAACGTCGTGACCCGCGGGATCGACCTCAACGCCCTCGTCGGAAAGCGATTCGTCGTCGGGGAGGTCGAGTGTGTCGGCCAGCGCCTGTGCGAACCCTGCGCGCATCTCGAGCGACTGACCGAGCCGGGAACTCTCCGAGGACTCGTCCATCGCGGCGGCCTCAGGGCGGACGTGCTCACGGACGGCACGGTCCGCGTCGGCGACGAGATACGGGTCGCGTAGCTCTGGAAACAGCTTAGGATTGCCTGCGATGGAAGCAACCGTTCGTGAAGGTCAAGCGCCGGCTGTTGTCGTCGCACTTCAGCCGGGAGAGCGGCTGACGTCGGAGGCCGGCGCGATGATGTTCATCTCCGGCGACATCTCGATGGACGTCGAGATGCCGGGCGGCGTGATGGGCGGCCTGAAGCGCAAGCTTCTCGCCGGCGAGAGCCTCTTCCTGACCCGGTATCACGCAAACGGACCGGGTGCCGTCGGGATCACCGGGCCGTTTCCCGGCTCGATCCGGCAGCACGAGCTCGACGGCGAGATCATTTGCGAGAAGCACGCCTATCTCGGCCACCACGGTGACGTCGAGATCGAGAGCGCGTTCGCGCAAAAGCTCGGGATGGGCATCAGAGGCGGCGGCGAAGGCTTCTTCTTGCAGCGCTTGAAGGGGAAGGGGACGGTGTGGCTGCACGGAGGCGGCGACTTCCTCGACTTCGACTTGGTGGCCGGCCAGCGGCTGATCATCGACACGGGCTGCATGGTGATGATCGAGCCGACCGTCAATTACGAGGTGAAGCTGCAGGGCGGGGTCGCCAAGAGCTTGTTTGGCGGCGAAGGCCTGTTCCTCGTCCACATGACCGGTCCCGGCCACGTGACCTTGCAAACGCTGCCGTTTTCCCGCACCGCCCGCCGCGTTCTCGCCGCCGCCGGAGGCGGACGCGATGAAGTCGGAGGCGGAGGTATTCTCGGCGGCATCCTCGGCGAATAGGAGACGTGCAGTGGGACTCCTCGACAAAGCAAAGGCAGCAGCAGTAGAGGCCACGGCGAAGGCGAAAGAGGGCGTCGAAGACGTCCAGCTCAAGCGTGAGCTCAGCCAGGCCTACAACGAGCTCGGGAAGACCGCGTTCGAGCTTCTCGAAAGCAACGACATCTCACACCCGAAGCTCGATACCGTCGCGGCAAAGATTCGGGCGCTCAACGAGCGCGACAAGGGCGACGGCGCGAACGCAGGCGGTGCGTCGGAAACTCACGATCCGACCCAGCCGCCCGCCATGCCGACCTAGCTCCTGTCTGAGTCCGGCCCGGTGAGCTAGCGTCTCGCCATGGCCGACGAGACCAAACGCGACGAGGAGCCCGCCGCCAAGGAAGACCACAAGCCGCCTGCCGGCGCGGAGACAACCGCGACGTGGACGGGCGGCGTAACGCCGATCGACTATACGGCGAGCGCGAAATGGCTCGTGCTGCGCAAGAAGGAAAAGCCGGCGGCGGAGATCTTCTCGGTTTCCTACGTCGCCAAGGGAGGCGACGCCGGCCGCCCGGTGATGTTCGTCTTCAATGGCGGCCCCGGCGCCTCGTCCGCATACCTGCACCTGGGCGCCGTCGGCCCGCAGCGGGTGGCATTCCCCGCGGACGGCACGCTCCCGCACATGCCGCCTCGCCTCGAGCAGAACGCAGAGTCGTGGCTCGCTTTCACCGACCTCGTGTTCGTCGATCCGGTGGGAACCGGATTCAGCCGCATCATCGAAGGCGAGCAGAAGGACGGCGCCGATGACAAGAAGAAGGACGGCGGGAGCGACCCAAAGGAGTACTTCGGCTACAAGCGCGACCTCGAGTCACTGTGCGAGTTCATGAGTCGCTGGCTGTCGGGCAACGACCGGTGGGGGTCTCCTGTCTTTATCGCCGGGGAGAGCTACGGCGGGTACCGCGTCGGCCGCCTGGTGCGAATGCTCCAGGAAACCGCCGGTGTCGGGCTCAACGGAGCGATCTTGATCTCGCCGGCACTCGAGATCTCGTCGCTTGCTTCGAGCGACTACGACGTTCTCACGTGGGTCGACTTGCTGCCCACGATGGCTGCGGCCGCAACGCATCACGGGCGCTCACGCGCGTTCGCCGCAGGAACCGCGCTCGACGACGTCCTGCGCGAGGCAGAGCTGTTCGCGACCGGCGACTACACGGCGTTCCTCACCCGTGGCGCCTCGATGCCTCCGGCCGAACGCGATCGCATTCTCGTCCGGCTCGCCGATCTCGTCGGGCTTCCTGCGGACCTGGTCGCCCGCGCCGAGGGTCGAATCACGATCCGTGTGTTCACACGCGAACTGCTTCGTGACGAGCGGAAGGTGCTCGGCCTCTACGACGCGACAATCACGGTGACCGACCCGTTTCCCGACCGGGAGTCGTTCGCCGGACCCGATCCCACGCTGGCAGGGATCAGCCCCGCGTACACGATGGGAATCAACCGGCAGCTTCGTTCGGAGATCGGCGTCGACACCGATCGCGAATACACGGTCCTCAGCTACGAGGTGAACGAGGCCTGGAAGAACGACGCTCAGGAGCACTTCTTCGTGCCGCCAGTCGGAGCGACGGACGATTTCCGTTACGGCATGTCGCTCAACCCGCACATGAAGGCGTTCATCACGCACGGACGGTACGACCTCGTGACGCCGTATTACGCAAGCGACCGGCTGCGCAACCTCATGCGGCTCGACCCGGAGATGGCGAACCGCTTGACCGTGCGGCATTTCGGCGGCGGGCACATGTTCTACGCCTGGGAGGAGAGCCGGCGAGATTTCGCGGCGGCTATCGCCGCGTTCGTCGCCGACGCGACGAGCTAGACCTCGAGCGCACGCGCGATCGCGGCAATGTGCTCGGGCGTTGTGCCGCAGCAGCCGCCGACGATGCGGGCTCCCTGGTCGGCGTAACGGCGAATGTGTCGGGCAAGTGTTTCCGGGTCGGCTTCGTAGACGACCGCGTCGCCGACGATTCGAGGCACCCCGGCATTCGGCTTGATCCAGAGCGGGATCCCGGACGACGCGGCGAGCAACTCGACCACGATTGCGTCGGTGTCGTCGAGTGACCGGCCGCAGTTCGCGCCGAGTGCGGCGACGCCGAGAGGCTCGACTGCCTCGACGACGGCGGTCGGGCTGAGGCCCATCATCGTCCGCGTGCCCTGATCGAAGCTGAAGGACACAACGAGCGGAAGGTCGGTCGCGCGCTGCGCGCCTTCGATTGCCCAGAGCGCTTCCTCGAGCGCAAAGAACGTCTCGAGCACGAGCAGGTCGACGCCGCCTTCACTGAGCGCCTGCGCCTGTTCCGCGTATGCCTCGACACAGACCTCGCGCGTCAACGGTCCGTAGGGTTCGGCGAGTTGGCCGGTCGGGCCCATCGAGCCCGCGACGAGCCGCTCCTCGCCGACGGCGGCTCGCGCGAGCTCCGCGGCGCGCACGTTGACCTCTCGTGTCCTGCCGGCGAGCGGCCCGTCCGCGAGCCGCGGAGTCGTGGCGCCGAAGCTGCACGTGAGCACGAGGTCGGAGCCCGCGTCAGCGAAGCGCCGATGCAGCTCGCGCACCTTGTCGGGGGCATCGAAGACCCACTCCTCGGGCGCAACGCCGGGCTCGATCCCCATGTCCTGGTAGTTCGTCCCCGTCGCGCCGTCTGCCAGGAGGACGGGGCGCTCGGCTAGGAGGTCGGCAAACGACGGCATAGCGCAACTCTAGGCCGAGTTGCGTTCTGCACGAGCGCTGTCACCATCGTCATCACAAATGGCGTTCGAGATCGTCAGCCGGGAGGCGGAGCTCGCCTCCGTCCAGGCTTTCGTCAGCAGACGGGCGAGTGGCCCTGCCGCACTCGTGCTCGAGGGCGAAGCCGGCATCGGGAAGTCGACCCTGTGGCTTGCGGGCGTCGAGCACGCGCGCGCGCTGGGGTTGCGCGTCCTGTCCTCGCGACCTGCAGAGGCCGAGCGCGCTCTCGCTCACGTGGGGCTCGGCGATCTGTTCGAGGATGTTCTCGACGAGGTCCTGCCTGCACTGTCGCCGCCAAGGCGACGTGCGCTCGAGGTCGCCCTTCTTGTCGACGACGCACCGGCGGACGCCGTCGATCCGCGCGCGCTGGGCATTGCAACTCGCACCGCATTGCAACTACTCGCCGAAGATGCACCACTGCTCGTGGCGATCGACGATCTTCAGTGGCTGGATGCTTCCTCTGCAGATGCGCTCGCATTCGCGTTGCGGAGACTCGCCTCGAGCCAGGTGCTCTTGCTGCTCGCTCGGCGGGTCGTTGCCGGAGTGCCGCCGCCAGAACTCGAGCACGCGCTCGGCCCGGACGGCGTCGAGCGGCTGCCCGTGGGACCGCTCAGCGTGGGCGCACTCCATCGCCTGCTCCGCGACCGGCTCGGGCGGTCCTTCGCGCGCCAGACGTTGCTCCGCATCCACGAGAGATCGGGAGGAAACCCGTTCTTCGGGTTGGAGTTGGCGCGCGTCATCGAGGCGGACATCGACCTGCTTCAGCCGGTCCCGGTTCCGGAGACACTCGAGGAGCTCGTACGCGCGAGGATCTCCGAGCTTCCTTCGTCCACGCGGCAGGCGTTGGCGCTCGCGTCAGCGTTGGGCACCGCTTCGGATTCTCTCCTGGAGCAGGCCGGGGTTGCAGCAGATGCGCTCGACCCGGCGATCGCTGCGAACGTGATCGAGCGCGAGAACGGGTCGATTCGCTTCACCCACCCGTTGCTGTCGTCTGTCCTCTACCAAGATCTCGGCGCGGCGCGGCAGAGCATTCACGAACGCATCGCGGGAATCGTCGAAGATCCGCTCGCCCGCGCGCGCCACCTCGCGCTGTCCAGGGACACCCCTGACGCCGACGTTGCCGTTGTGCTCGACGACGCAGCGAGACTTGCCGGCGATCGCGGTGCGTCGGCCGTCGCGGCCGAGCTCGCCGAACATGCGCTCCGTCTGACGCCACGTGACTCGAGCGATGACCGTCATCGTCGCGCGCTGGCTGCTGCTCGTGCGCACCATGCCGCCGGGGAGTGGACGCGGGCTCGGACGATTGCGGCGGACCTGCTGGCCGAGACGGAGATCGGATCGTTCCGCGCCGAGGCTCTCATCCTGCTCGCGGAGCTCGAAAGCGTCGACCGTGCAATCGCGCTCCTCGAAGAAGCACTGGACGAGGCCTCGTCTCGCCCCGGGCTGCAATCGGTCATCCATTGTCGACTCGCGTGGGCGACCCGCTTCAGAAAGGGGTACGTGCAAGCGCTCGAACATGCGCGTGCCGCCTTCGAGCTGGCCGCCGGCCTCGACGACGACGTGCTTCGAGGGCGTGCCGAGGCGGTGCAAGCCATCCTCGGCTGGTTCGCCGGTGATGCGGACGCGCCGCAGCTCCCAACAGGTGCGCACGACTTTGCGACCGCCGTAGGCGGCGAGCAACTGGTGCAGGAGGCGTCGTTCGCCGTCGTGAGTACCCGCGCGTCCTCCTTCAGGAGGGACGAGGCCCGCGCCTTGCTCGAGCGCGAACACCTCGAGTGGCGCGAGCGCGACGAGCCGCGCGGCGCCCGGGCGCTCTGGGGCCTCGCCTGGATCGAGTTCTGGGAGGGCAACTGGGCCCTTGCCGCTGCGAACGCCGATCTCGCGCACGACGTCTCGATCCAGTACGGGCTCGAGGTCCCGCAGGATCACCTTGCCATCGCGCTCATCGCCGTCCATCGCGGCGAGCTCGACCTCGCGCGCATGCACTCGGGACGAGCCCTCGAGCTGGCCGAGCAGCAGTTTGCGCTCCACCCGCCCCAACATCTGGCGATCCTGGGACTCGCCGAGCTCTGGAGCGGGGATGCGTCCGCAGGCGCTGAGTGGCTCGACAAGGCCGAGCGACAGGCCGCGACACTCGGTTGGGGCGAGCCGAGCATCCGCTGGTGGAGTGCCGACTACGTCGAGGCGCTGCTCGAGCTCGGCCGGGCCGACGACGCGATTCGCGTGCTCGACGTGTGGGAGGGAGACGCGGCACGACTTGGCCGCGAGTGGGTGCTCGCGCACGTGACGCGATCTCGCGGTCTCGTCGCCGCGGAGCAGGGCGCCGTCGACGAGGCTGTTTCCTTGCTCGAGCAGGCGGTCGCGCAGCACGGGGAGGTTGGCGATCCGTTCGGCAAGGCGCGAGCGCTGCTCGCGCTCGGCGTCGTGCGCAGGCGCGCACGGCAAAAGCGCAGCGCTCGCGACGCGATCGCTGCGGCGCTCGGCGCCTTCGAGCAACTTGGAGCGGCGACCTGGGTCGAGAAGGCGAGCGACGAGCTCGGCCGCATCGGCGGCCGTACGCGCGAGGTCGGGCTGACAGCCGCCGAGCGCCGGGTCGCGGCTCTCGTTGCGGAGGGTCGGACGAACCGGGAAGTCGCCACCGCGCTCTTCCTGGGCGAGCGAACCGTGGCCAGCCACCTGACGCATATCTACGCCAAGCTCGGGGTGCGCTCGCGCACCGAGCTTGCTCGACGACTGAGCTGAGGAGCCCCGCCCGCGAGCGGGGCTCCTCTCAGCGTCTAGATCAAGCTGCTTCCAACGCGACCTCGACGTCGGACTCGACGGGCTTGGGCACAGCGGTGACGGCTCGCGATTCCGTGAGCGTCGCCGCGAGCACCGCGCCGGCTACCGCGATCCCGGCAAGCACGTAGAACGTGATCTGGAAGCCGTGCGTCAGCGCACCTCCGCTGAGCGCGGACACGCCGGGATGCGCGTGCACGTACCGCGTGCTGAACGTCGTCGCGATCGTCGTTGCCGCTGCCACGCCGATTGCGCCGCCGATCTGCTGGCTCGTGTTGATCAGGCCCGACGCGACGCCGGCGTCGGACTGCTGTACGCCGGTCAGCGCACCGATCGACATCGGCACGAACGCGAGGGCGAGCCCGATGCCGCTCAGCAGGAACGCCGGGAACAGATCCCAGAAGTACTGCCCGTGCACGGGAAGCTGCGCGTACAGCAGAAGTCCGCCCGCAGACAGCACGAGGCCGGCGGTCAGTACCGGACGGATGCCGATGCGCGTCGCCAATGCCTGGGCAATCCCCGAGAAGGCAACGATCGACACGGTCAGCGTGATGTACGCCACACCGGTCTTGAGCGCGGAGTAGTGCAGCACCTGCTGCATGTAGAGCGTCAACAGGAAGAACTGCGAGAACACCGCTCCGGCCAGGAGCAGCCCGCTGACGTTGGACGCTGTCAAGGTTCTGAGGCGGAAGATCCGCATTGGAAGGAGCGGTGCCTTCGAACGCAGCTCGATCACGACGAACGCGACGACGAGCGCAGCCGCACCTGCGAGCAGGCCGATCGTCTCCACGGTCGTCCATCCGTGCTGCGTCGCGCGCGTCATGGCGTAGACGAGCAGCATCAGGCCGCCCGTAATGGATGCTGCACCCGCAGCGTCGAAGTATCTGTGGTCGAGGTCGGCACGGCTCTCGCGCAGCAGGAACGGGACGAGCGCGAGAACGATCACGCCTGCGGGGACGTTGATGAAGAAGATCCAGGACCAGCTGAACGCGCTCGTCAGCGCACCGCCGAGCAGCACGCCGGCCGCGCCGCCGCTGCCTGAGGCTGCGCCCCAGATGCCGAGCGCGATGTTGCGTTCACGGCCTTCCTTGAAGGTCGTGGTCAGAATCGACAAGGCGGCCGGGGAAAGCATCGCGGCGCCGAGTCCCTGCAGGGAACGAAAGGCGATGAGCGACCCCTCCGACCACGCGAGCCCGTCGAGCAACGAGCTGACGGTGAAGAGCGCGAGGCCTGCGACGAAGAGCCGGCGTCGCCCGAGTAGGTCGGCCAGCCGGCCGCCGAGCAGGAGCACGCCGCCGAACAGGATCGAGTAGGCGGTGATCACCCACTGAAGGCTCTCCTGGCTGAAATGCAGGTCGGTCTTGATCGAGGGGAGCGCGACGTTCACGATCGCGACGTCGAGGACGACCATGAACTGGGCGGCGACGATGACCGCCAGGGCAAACCAGCGCTTCCGGGAATCGAGGAGGGTCATACACGGCTCCAATCGTTGTGCGAGTACACGATCAACCGTACCAACGATGTACCGCCCTACGCGTATTCCCGTGACGCTAGCTAGGTGATGAGAAGGCCTTTCACGTCGGGGTCGGCCGGGGGCGGCTGCGGGTCGATTGCCCGGAGGGCACCGACGAGGAGCTCGGCGACGACGAGGTTGCGGATCCAGTTGCGGTCGGCCGGGACGACATGCCAGGGCGCCCACGGCGTCGAAGTCTCGGCCAGGAGGTCGTCATAGGCGGCGATGTAGTCGTCGAAGCGGGCGCGATTCTCGAGATCCTCGCGGCGGAACTTCCACTGCTTCTCGGGATTGTCGAGCCGCTCCTGGAGTCGCCGTCCCTGCTCTTCGCGTGAGACGTTGAGGAAGACCTTGACGAGTGTCGTGCCCTCGTCGACGAGCATCCGCTCGAAGTCACAGATCTGAGCCGGCCGGTTCTTCCAGACGTGCTTGGGCGCGAGGCCCCTCACGCGGACGGTGGCGACGTCCTCGTAGTGGGAGCGATTGAACACGCCGATTTCGCCATGCGCCGGGCAAGCCGCGTGGATCCGCCAGAGGTAGTCGTGCGCGAGCTCGTCGCCCGCCGGCGCCTTGAACGAATGAACGCGGCAGCCTTGCGGATTGACGCCGGTGAGGAGGTGGCTGACCGTGCCGTCCTTGCCGGATGCGTCGAGTCCCTGCAGCAGGAGCAGAACGGACCGGCTCGCCTCCGCCCACAAGCGGCCTTGAAGCATGCCCAGCTCGGCGACGAGCTCCGCGAGTCGGGTCACCCCGGCGTCCTTGTCGTCGAAGCCCAGGCGGTCGCTCGGATCGCGCTTGGCGAGATCGGCCGGCCGGCCCGGCGGCACGCGCAACCTGGCGACGAGCTTCGCGGGTGTCATCGCCGGAGGCTAGCCGCGGCCCTCATGTTTAGCATCGCCCGGTGGGCTTCTCCGCACACAGCTCGCTCATTCTCCTGGCGATTCTCGGCGCGGGCGCAGGGCTGCTCGCGCTTGCGCCGTTGCTCCGCGTTCCGTATCCCATCCTGCTCGTGCTCGGGGGACTCGCCCTCGGCTTCGTGCCCGGGATCCCGCACGTGGCGCTCAAGCCGGACGTCGTACTCGTCGCGATCCTGCCGCCGCTCCTGTACTCCTCCGCGTTCTTCACGTCGCTCCGTGACCTGCGCCGAAACATCCGCCCGCTGTCCCTGCTTGCCGTCGCACTCGTATTCGTCACGATGCTCTCCGTCGCGGCTGTTTGCCACGCCGCCATCTCGGGGCTCTCCTGGCCGGTCTGCTTCGTGCTCGGCGCGCTCGTCGCACCGACCGATGCCGTCGCGGCGAACGCGATCGCGTCACGTCTCGGAATTCCGCGGCGGCTCGCCACGCTGATCGAGGGCGAAAGTCTGATCAACGACGCGACGGCGCTCGTCGCGTATCGCTTCGCCGTCGCAGCAGTGGTGACCGGCGGCTTCGCGTTCTGGCACGCGACCTGGCACTTCGTCGTGGACGTCGTAGGGGGCGTGGCGATCGGGCTCGCCGTCGGGTTTGTGCTCCGCCAGATCAGACGCCGGATGAACCACTCTCCGACCGAGATCGCGATCGCGCTTCTGTCGGGATACTTCGCGTACCTACCGGCGCAGGCGGCCGGCGTGTCGGCTGTTCTTGCCGCCATCACGGTGAGCGTTTACGTCGGCTGGTACACCCCCGAGCTGACGAACCCGCAGACACGTCTACAGGGCGACGCCGTATGGAGCATTCTCACCTTTCTGCTCAACGCGCTCCTCTTCGGACTCGTCGGGCTCCAACTGCGGCCGATTCTCGATTCGCTCTCCGGTCGCTCAACCGCGACGTTGATCGGCGACGCGGCGATCGTGAGCGCGGCGGTCATTGGCACGCGGCTGCTCTGGATCTATCCCGCCACCTACCTGCCGCGCTTTCTGTCGCGGCGGATCCGCGAGCGCGATCCATATCCGCCGTGGCAATACCCGACGCTGATCGGCTGGACGGGGCTCCGCGGTGCGGTCACGCTTGCAGC
This sequence comes from uncultured Actinomycetes bacterium, assembly GCA_963707525.1. Taxonomy (GTDB): domain Bacteria; phylum Actinomycetota; class Thermoleophilia; order Gaiellales; family Gaiellaceae; genus Palsa-739. Next base: position 406,912 of record CAVPQJ010000006.1, read on the forward strand.
CGCGCTCGCACTGCCGCTCACGACGAACTCGGGCGCCCCGTTCCCGGAACGCGACCTGCTGATCTACCTCGCGTTCTGCGTCATCCTCGCCACCCTCGTGCTGCAGGGGTTGAGCCTTCCGCTTGTGATCCGGCTGCTCAATCTGGAAGATGACGGGAGTGCTGCCAAGGAGGAGACGAAGGCCCGCGTCTACGCGGCCGACGCCGCGCTTGCGCGCCTGGACGAGTTGTCCGGTGAGGCGTGGGTGCGCGAGGACACGGCCGAGCGCATGCGCGGCCTGTACCGCTTCCGCCAGAGCCGCTTCTCGGCGCGTTTCGACGCCGACGACGACGGCGCGATCGAGCAGCGGTCGCAGGACTACCAACGATTGCGACGCGAGCTTCTCGACGCCGAGCGGCAAGCGGTCGTCGAGCTACGACGGCAGGGAAGGATCAACGACGACATCATGAATCTCGTCCAGCGAGACCTCGACCTCGAGGACGCCCGCCTCGATGTCTGACCAGAGCTCGATTGCCGGCGTGCTGGCCGTCGATGTCGGCGGGAGTCACGTGAAGGTTCTCGTCGAGGGTGAGCAGACCGAGCGGCGCGCGTTGTCCGGTCCGCGTATGACCGCGAAGCAGATGGTCTCGGCCGTTCAAGGTCTCGCAGCAGGCTGGAATTGGGACCGCGTATCCGTCGGTATTCCAAGTCCGGTTCACATGGGTCGCGTCGTGAGCGACCCGATCAATCTCGGCAAGGGTTGGGTCGCCTTCGACTACTCCGACGCCTTCGCCGTGCCGACGAAGGTCGTCAACGACGCGGCCATGCAGGCACTCGGAAGCTACGAGACCGGGATCATGCTCTTCCTCGGTTTCGGCACCGGTCTGGGCTCCGCCCTCGTCACGTCCGGAATCGTCCAGCCTTTGGAACTCGGACACCTGCCCTACCGCAAGGCGACGTTCGAGGACTACGTCGGTGAAGCTGCACTCGAGCGCGTCGGGAAGAAACGTTGGCGCAAGCATGTCGCCGAAGTGGTCGCCACGTTCGCAGCGGCGCTCGAACCGGACTACATCGTGCTCGGAGGAGGCAACGCAGAGAAGCTCGACGAGTTGCCGGAGGGCAGTCGGCTCGGCGACAACGCCAACGCTTTCGCGGGCGGCTTCAGACTCTGGGACCCCGAAGCGCCGGCGCGCGTGCTCTAAGACAGCCAGTTGAGTTCTCGGAGCGAAGCCGAGGGCGTAGGGTTGAGCCATCCGACAGGGAGGCTCGTATGGCGTTCGCACGTGCTGTGATGTTCGAAGGGGTCGACAAGGACCGGATGGACGCGATGGACAGCGAGCTGCGCGATGGCTCGCCGCCGGAAGGGCTCGACGCGACGGAGATCGTCGTGCTGCACAACCCCGAGGCAGATCAGGCGCTCGTCATCGTTTTCTTCGACACCGAGGACGACTACAAGCGGGGCGACGAGATCTTGAGCGCGATGCCGGCCGGCGACACGCCGGGCCGCCGCGCATCGGTTACGAAGTACAACGTTGCTACTCGCATGACGCCGTGACGGATGGCCTAAAGGCCCTGGAAACAGGGCCTTTACCTCTGCCCGTTCGCCGGTCTCTGGCAGACTGCACCGAGTGACCTCGCAAAAGTGGAACAGTCCGACGTCCGCAAAGGCGCCGCCACCGTGGGTCGTGGAGAAGCAGCCTCCCACGTGGTTCGCGTCGCGGGCTGAAGAGGAAGGGTGCGCGCCAGAGGATGTCGAGACGTGGCGCACAACGCTGGTGGAGCTTGGAATCGCCGAAGTGCGCCTTACCTCTGACGTGCGCGGCCTGACGATCGACTTCGACGGCTTCGCAGCGCAAGCGGTGAACGACGACCACGCGCAGCCGTTGAGGAGCGCACTCGCGCGCGGTATCGACCGCTGCAAGATGAAGCAGAAGAGTGACGAGCTCACCCGGGCGCGCGAAGCCGCTCAGGGCTCACCCGAGACTGACTGAGCTCCGGGCCAGGTTGTCGTGCGAGTCGGCGGCGAGCGTCGCCGCGGCGTTGCGCGTCTCGTCCTAAGGCAGCTTCGGGACGGCTATCGCCGGCACGGCGCTCGTGACCACAGCGATGGCGGCCTGTGCGGTCGCGACGACGTCGGTTGCAGTGTTGACGACGGTGTCAGTTGTGCTGCTGACGGCGCTCGTAACCGTGTCGACGACCGGAGCGGCGACCGTTGCCGTTGCGGTCGTCGCGGTCGTCGCCGTATCGGTGATCGTCTGCGCCGCGGTAGCCGGTTCGAGCGAACGCGGCGACGCCGGAGCCGAGATCTCGGGACTGCCCCGGCGTGGCGTATCCGGCGGTCGAGGCTGCCGCTTGATGCGGGGCGGCGTCGCTACCGGCATCGGCGCGGGCATCACGGTCGCGGCCGCGGCAGGGCGGCGTTTCGCTGGTGCAACCTTCGCCCGGTGCGCGATCGGCATTGCCCGCGGCGCCGGCGCACTTCGCATCGCACCTGTCCGCACGGCGCGTCGAGGCTGTTGCTGGTGCGCGGCCGTGACCGCGCCAGTCGTGGCGGTCACGGCGACGGCAGCGGCGCCAAGTGCGACCTTGGCTGCGCCGCCTTCGCCGAGCGAACGAAGCCACGGCAGGAAAGAGCCGATTCCAAGTGGCTGGCGCAAGCGGCGGGCGAGCGAGCGGCGAGCGCGGAAGAGCAACGTCTCGACCGCAGCCTGGCTGAGCTCGAGCTGCTCCGCGATCTCGCTGTAGCTGAGTCCGTGCCACTCGCGCAGGAGGATCGCGTGTCGCTGCTGCTCGGTCAGTGTCGCCAACGCATCTGTCAGTCCATCCAGTTCGTTTGACGGTGCAGGCGCGGCGATGATCTCCTCGAGCGCGTGGGGATCCTGTGGCACTTCGACCGCACGACGGCGGGCAGCATCGGTGCGCGACAGACAGACGTTGCGGGCAATCGAGAGGAGCCACGCTCGCTCGTGCGCCGGCACGACGCCACGGTCGAGGCCGCGATACGCGTAGAGGAAGGTCGTCTGTGCTGCGTCTTCAGCTTCTTCGCGTGAGCGCAGCCAATTCAGGCAGTACTGAATGACGCGGTCCGCGTGCCGCTCGTAGAGGCCGGTGAGCGCATCGGCCGGCGCGTCGAGCAGCGACTGTCCTGTCAGCGGTGCGGCCCGCATCAACGGAAAGGTTTGCGGCCGCGGTGCGAAAACGCCTCCCCTTTTCGGGGTAGGCCGAACGGATCACTCGATCGAGTGATCCGACGCCGAACCCACAAGTTTTTGGCCTTGCGGCTTTCTTTTCACACGACCGCATCGCAAGAGAGAAAGGACACGGGAGTGGTTGCGCGATGATCCGCCTCCTGATCTGTGACGCCGCCAGCAAGTCGCGGGTCGAATTGCGGTCGACGCTCGACGAGCAAGACGAGATCGAGGTCGTCGGCGAGGCCGCCAACGCCGAACAGGCGATTGCGGTGGCCACCGCGCTGGCGCCGGACGTCGTACTGCTGGACGCCGAGCTGCCGCTGGCCGACGGAGAAGCAGCGATCTTCAGCATCAAGCGACTCATCCCGGGAGTGCGGATCGTCGCGCTCGCCGGGTCGGCAGACAGGCAAGCCGTCGACGCGCTGATTGCGGCCGGCGCCGACGCCTACTGCGTGAAGGGCGCGCCGCTCTGGGAGCTCGAGCGCGCCGTCGCGGGGGCGAGCGATCCCCTGCTCCGGCTGGCACACGCGCTCACGCGGGCACCCGCTGGCGGCGTGGGGGCAATCGTCGCGCGGGAGCTGCACGACCTGACGGGCGGAGCCGTGGCTGCGGTGTACCTCGCGAGCGATGCAACGCTCGGGCTCGCCGGCGCTGCCGGCCCGCTGGACATTCACGAGCTCGTTCGCGTGCCGCTCGCGGCCGTCCGCGCGTTCGAGGAATGCGCGCCCGTCGGCGCCGACGCGGGCACGCTCTCGGAGCTTGTCGTTGAGGGCGCTTCGTTCCGCGACGCGTTCGCGCTGCCGCTCGTCTCGGACGGACTCGCGCTCGGTGCGCTCCTCGTCGCGATGCCGGCGGATCTCCCTTGCATGATCGACGTGGAGCTCGTCGCGGCGGTGGCAGATCTGGCTGCCTCGGCGATCGCCAGCGAGCGCTTGCTGCTGTTCACCCGGACGGAGGCGCGCCGCGACGCGCTCACCGGCCTGCCGAACCGTCGCGCGTTCGACGAACGGCTCGACACCCTCTTCACGAGCGCGTCCTCGTTCGGCCTTGCGCTGCTCGATCTCGACGACTTCAAAGGCACGAACGACCGTCTTGGCCACGCAGTCGGCGACGATGTGCTGTGCGCGTTCGCGCGCGTCACCCAGCGCACACTGCGCGCGACGGAGGAGCTGTACCGCCTCGGCGGCGACGAATTCGCGCTGCTCCTCAGAAGCGGGGAGTCGGCGGCACACGTCGTTGCGCGCGTACGTCGTGCGCTGCATCTGCACCGGCGACCTCGACGGCTGCCGACGATCTCGGCCGGCATTGCCGTCGCACCCGGAGACGGTCGCTCGAGGGCTGACCTGCTTGGTCACGCGGACCGCGCGCTCTACGCGGCCAAACGGGCCGGCAAGGACCGGACGTCCGAAGCGACGACGAGCGACGGCGGTGCCCGAGTGCTCATCGTCGACGACGACGGCGGCCTTCGCGAGCTCCTGCGCACGACACTCGAGGCGATCGAGCTCGACGTCGAGGAGGCCGCCACTGCCGGACACGCGCGCGCCAAGATCCAGTCGAGGCTGCCCGACTTGATTCTTCTCGACGTCGGGCTCCCCGACCTCGACGGGCTGTCGTTTTGCCAGGAGCTCAAAGCCGACTCCCGCACGGCGCGTATCCCGGTCGTGATCCTGACCGGTGCCGACATCGGCACGAGTGCCGCGGCGCGGGCGGCGCGCGCAGACGGCTTTCTGCGTAAGCCGTTCAGTCCGCTCGAGCTGCTCTCTGTCGCCGAACGCCTGCTGGGACGCCTCGACCGTGAGCTCACCTCACGCGACGAGTCGCCGCCCGCAGAGCAGGTGCAGCTCTATGCACAAGACCTACGACACCTGCTCGAGCTGGAACGAGGCCAACGTGCGCTGTTGCAGCACGCGTACCGCCAGACCGTCGGCGCGCTGGCGGCGGCACTCGAGTCGAAAGACATCGGAACCGGCGCACATTCACATCGCGTCCTTCGCTACGCCACGGAGCTCGCGCGCGCCGTCGACCCGTCTCTCCTCGAAGAGCCAAGCGCCGAATATGGCTTCCTGTTGCACGACATCGGCAAGATCGGAATCCCCGACCATGTCCTTCGCAAGCGCGGACCGTTGACGTCGAGCGAGCGGTCCCTGCTCGAAACTCACACGGTCCTCGGCGAGCAGATGCTTGCCGGCGTCCCGCTGCTCGCCGGCTCCGGCCTGCGGATCGTGCGCTCGCATCACGAGCGCTGGGACGGCAAGGGCTACCCCGACCGGCTCGAGACGAACACGATCCCGCTCGGCGCACGCGTCTTCGCCGTCGCCGACACGCTCGACGCAATGACGAGCGACCGGCCCTATCGGAAGCCGGTGGCGTGGGACGCTGCAGTCGCTGAGATCACTGCCGAGTCCGCACGCCAGTTCGATCCCGATGTCGTGGAAGCGTTCGTCCGTCAGGAGCCAAGCCTGCGCCGCGTCTACTACGAGCTGACGACGGTCTGATCGGCTGTCGATTTCGACCCCGTTCGTTCGTCGTTACGGCGACAGGTCGGAACCGCCGGCCGCGAACCAAGGAGACCTCTCATGGCTCATCCCGTGATTCATGCCGAGATCCGCTCGGCAGACCCGGACGCGACCCGTGCGTTCTTTTCCGAGCTGTTCGGCTGGACGTACAGCGACGGCGCTTTCCCCGGCTACTCGTTCGTCGACACCGGAGTCGACGGTGCGATCCCGACCGCGATCGGGCCGCTGCAGGGTGGAGCAGACTCGGTCCTCTTCTTCGTCGGCGTCGAGGACGTCCCGGCGACGCTCGCAAAAGCTGAGCAGCTCGGCGGGAAAACGATCCAGCCGGCTCAGGAAGTGCCCGGCGTTACCTTCGGCGTTTTCGCTGACGCGCAGGGTCATATCGTCGGGGTGGCCGCGAACTGACGCCTCTGCGGGTACGTTGTTCCATTGATGGTGCAGACCGCGGTTCAGAAACTCTCGTTCGCGACGGGTGGCGACTTCATCGTCGACACTCGTCGCGAGGTCGAGCTTCATCTCGGCTCCGGAAGCACGCGCCTGCGTGGACGCGTGCGGCTCTACGTGAAGACGTTCGTCGCGTTGTCCGTCTGGATCGGGTCGTGGACGATGCTGATCGTCGTGCGGCCAGGGGTCTGGGGCGGCCTTCTGTCGCTGGCGGGTCTCGTCATCGGGACGATCTTGATCGGGTTCTGCGTCCAGCACGACGCGAATCACGGTGCGTACTTCCGCTCGCGGCGCTTCAACCACCTGATGGGCTGGACCGCCGACGCGTTGCTCGGCTTCAGCAGCTATGCGTGGCGGGTCAAGCACAACGTTGCCCACCACACGTACACGAACGTCGACGGATACGACGACGACATCAGCCAGACGCCGTTCGCACGACTGACGCCGACGCAGGAACCGAAGTGGTGGTACCGGCTGCAGCACATCTACATCTGGCCGCTTTACAGCGTGATGGTGCTGCGCTGGCAGACCGGCGCCGACATCGCAGCGCTCATTCGCGGCAGGATCGGCAACAGCCCCATGCACTCGCCGCGCCGCTGGGATCTCGCCGGTCTCGTCGGCGGCAAAGCAATCTTCGTCTGCTGGGCGATCGTTCTGCCGCTGCTCTTCTACCCATGGTGGGTCGTCGCGGCGGGATACGTCGGCTACACGATGGCAACGAGTCTCGTCACGGCGACGACCTTCCAACTCGCGCATTGCGTCGAGGAGGCCGGGTTCGTATCTGCGGAGGAGCTGACCGCCAACAAGCGGATCTGGGCGGTGCATGAAGTCGAGACGACGGTGAATTTCTGTCCGCGCAACGCGTTTCTCACCTGGGTGCTCGGCGGGCTCAACTATCAGATCGAGCACCATCTCTTCCCGCGCGTGTCGCATACGCACTATCCACAGATCGCCGAGATCGTCAGGCGCAACGCCGCCAAGCACGGCGTGCGCTACACGGCACAGCCGTCGCTTCTGGCCGCGCTTCGCTCGCATCAGCGGCACTTGCGCACGCTCGGGCGCATGGGCGTGCCCGCTGAGATCGAAATGGGCTAAAGGCAAATTCACAGGAAGTTCACAGGTTGCGCTGCTAGGTTGGCCGCTTGATCGAGGCGCGGGGTCTAACGAAGGACTATGGGGACAAACGCGCCGTCGACGGCTTGACGTTCACGGTCCAGCCCGGTGTCGTGACCGGCTTCCTCGGTCCGAACGGCTCGGGAAAGTCGACGACGATGCGGCTCATTCTCGGTCTCGATTCGCCGACGGCCGGCGATGTGACGGTGAACGGCAAGCACTACCGCGACCACGCCGGTCCGTTGCACGAGGTAGGCGCGCTGCTCGAGGCACGGTCGGTGCATACCGGTCGTTCTGCTTTCAACCATCTGCTCGCGCTCGCGCAGACGCACGGGATCTCCCGGCGCCGCGTTGAGGAGCTGATCGATCTCGTCGGCCTGCGCGAGGTTGCGAAGAAGCGCGCGGGCGAGTTCTCGCTCGGCATGGGTCAGCGGCTCGGGATCGCGGCAGCGCTGCTCGGCGATCCGCGGACCGTCATGCTCGACGAGCCGGTCAACGGACTCGACCCGGAAGGCATCCACTGGATCCGGCATCTCTTGAAGGACCTGGCAAGCGAAGGCCGCACGGTGTTCGTCTCCTCGCATCTGATGAGCGAGATGGCGCTGACCGCGGACCACCTGATCGTCGTCGGGCGCGGACGTGTGATCGCCGACACGACGACCGCCGAGTTCTTGGAACAGGCGTCCGGCAATGTCGTGCTTGTTCGCAGTCCGCAGGCCGACGAGCTCCGCGGCCACATTGTGGGTGCCGAAATCGCCGTGGTCGCGCTCGAGCCTGGGCTGCATCGAGGTGCACGGTCTGACTGCACAGCAGATTGGCGAAGCCGCTGCGCAACACGGCATCGTGTTGCACGAGTTGACGCCGCAGCAGGCGTCGCTCGAGGAGGCGTTCATGGATCTCACGCGTGACGACGTCGAGTTCAAGACGGCCGCGGCATGAGTGCGATCGCGCCCGCCCATCGCCTGACTCCCGTGCCGCTCGGCCGCGTGACTTTGCTGCGGGTCGTCCGCTCGGAGTGGACGAAGCTGCGCTCGGTGCGGTCGACGCGCTGGGCGCTCTTCACCGGCGTGCTCGCCACGATCGGCATCGCTGCACTCGCGTGTGCAATCGCCGGACATCACTACGCGCAGATGCGCCCGGAGGAGCAAGCCACCTTCCATCCGCTCGAGGTCAACCTCGCCGGCGTGCAGCTCGCGCAGCTCGCAATCGGCGTGCTCGGCGTGCTCGTGATCACGGCTGAGTACTCGACCGGAATGATTCGCTCGTCGTTCACCGCCGTTCCGAAGCGCCTGCCGGTTCTCTGGGGCAAGGCGATCGTCTACGGCCTCACCTTGCTCGCGCTGATGATCCCCTCAGTCCTCGTGGCCTTCGTCGTCGGCGAAGCGCTCTTTTCGAGGCATCACATCAACATCCCGTTCTCGCACCCCGGAGTCGCGCGGGCCGTGATCGGAGCGGCGCTCTACCTGACCGTCGTCGGCCTGTTCGGGCTGGGCCTCGGCGCGATCCTCCGCAATACCGCGGGCGGGATCGCGTCGTTCGCGGCGATCATGTTCGTGCTACCGCCGCTCATGAACGTGCTGCCGAACAGCTGGAACCATGCGGCGTCGCCCTACCTGCCGCTCGCGGCCGGCGAGTCGATCCTCTCGATCACGCCGGGGAACAATCTGTCGCCGTGGGTGGGCTTTGCGCTCTTCTGCGGCTATGCCGCGGCGGCACTCGCCGTTGCCGCGGTGCTGCTCGTCCGCCGCGACACCTAGCGCACTGCCGCGCGCTTGAACGTGCGAATCGCGACCGTAGTCAGCAGCGCGGCGAACACGGCCACAACGCCGAGGCTCAGCGCGGCCATCGAGGACGGGTTGCTCAGCTTCCAGATCGTGTGCAGGCCGCTGCTGTCTCCGAGCAGTCCGTAGCGCATGAGTGCGAGCGCGTGTGTCAAAGGCAGGAAGCGCGCGATCCAGGTGAGTCCGAGCGGCAGGGCGGTGATCGGGAAGAGCGACCCGGCGATGAACCAGGGCACGATTGCAATCGCGGGCAGGCGGGCGATGTATTCCTCGCTTCGGGGCACCCGGGCAGCAAGTGTCTCTGCAATTCCGTACATCGCGATGGCGAACAGCAATGCAGCGGCAGCGAACCAGAGCACGCCGGAGGCGCTTGGATGGAAGTGGATCCGCCGCACGACCGCAAAGCCGATCAGCACGCCAACCTGAAGTGCGGTTGTCGCAATGGCGATCAGGAGGTTGCCGAACACGAGCAGGGATCGGTTGATCGGTGCGGCGAGCAATTCGCGTTGTGCGCCGCTCTCGCGATCGACGATCACACTGAGTCCCGAGAACATCGTGTTCAGTGGGATCAGCAGTCCGATCGTGCCGACGGCGACGAACGACTCGTAGCTTGCGCTCGTGTGCAGCGCCTTCTTCAAGGCCGGCGCGATGACGAGCGCGAAGAGCACGGGCGTCAGCAGCGGCACGACAAGTTCCCGCGGGGTTCGTGCCGTCAGGGCGAAGCGCCGCGAGGCGAGCGTTGCGAGGGCGCTCAGGTTTCCACCGATCGGTGACCGGCGCTGTGGAAGTGTGCCGGCGGTTGCGGTTGCGCTCATTGTTGCTCCTTTCGAGTGATGAGCATCAGTCGGCGCCGCCAAGGCGGTCGCCGGTGAGGCGGAGATAGACGTCGTCGAGTGTGGGGCGGCGCGCACCGATCGCACTCGTCGGCACGCCAGATTCGTGAATGAGGGCGATCGCGTCGACCGAGCGGCGATCGTGAAGGGGAACCGTGATGGTCGAGCCGACCGCGAACGCGTCGCTGCCGATGATCCCTTTGGCGCGTAGGACATCGAGCGCAGCGTCGGCATCTCCGTCGACGCGGATCTCAACGATCTCTTCGCCGAGGCTTGCTCGTAGCTCGGCGGGGGAGCCGAGCGCCACGATCCGGCCGTCGTGCATGATCGCGATCCGGTCGCAGAGGCGCTCCGCCTCATCGAGGTAGTGCGTCGTAAGCAGGATCGTGATGTCGCCTTCCGCGCCGAGCTGTTCGATCACGTCGAGCAGCTCGTGTCTGATGCGAGGATCGAGACCCACGGTCGGCTCGTCGAGGAAGAGCACTCGCGGATCGGAGATGAGTGCGCGCGCGATCTCGAGCCGGCGCCGTTGACCGCCGCTGTAGGTGCCGACCGGCCGATCGAGGAGCTCGGAGATCCCGAGCGCTTTGGTGACCTCGGTCGTTCGCCGCTTCGCCTTCGCGGGATCGACGCTCCAGAGGCGGGCATGCACGTCGAGGTTGCGGCGACCGGTAAACGAGCGGTCGACTACCGGATCCTGAAAGACGACGCTGCTCGCACGGCGCGCGGACAACGGCTCCTTCTGGACGTCGTGTCCGGCGAGCAAGGCACTGCCGCTCGTGGGTGCGAGCGTGGTGGTGAGCATTCCGATCGTCGTCGACTTGCCGGCGCCGTTTGGGCCGAGAAGTCCGAAGACTTCTCCGGACTGGATATCGAGATCGATCCCTTTGACCGCCTCGACGCCACCGGCATAGGTCTTCGTAAGTCCTCGTACTTCGATTGCAGTCACATTCGCCTCCGTTCGTTCGTCACTGCTATGACGGATCTCGACGACGGGATGTGACATGAGCGCACGCAACTGGCAGGTGGAAGATTTCGAGCAGCACCGCGACAAGCTTCAGGCCGTCGCATACCGAATGCTCGGCTCGATGAGCGAAGCCGACGACGCGCTACAGGAGGCGTGGTTACGGCTGAGCCGCTCCGACACCGCCGCCGTTGAGAATCTTGGTGCCTGGCTCACAACCGTCGTCGGGCGGGTGTGTCTCGACATGCTGCGGACGAGACGGGCGCGGCGCGAGGACTACGTGGGGAGCTGGCTTCCGGAGCCGATCGTGATCGTCGACGACGCGGCGAGTCCGGAGGAGGAAGCGGTTCTCGCAGATTCCGTCAGTCTCGCACTCTTCGTGGTGCTCGAGACGCTGACACCGCCGGAGCGCCTTGCGTTCGTTCTCCACGACATGTTCGAAGTTCCGTTCGACGAGATCGCAACCATCCTCGATCGCTCGCCCGATGCCGTGCGTCAGCTGGCGAGTCGCGGACGACGACGTGTGCGAGGAGCAGCGCCGGTTCCGGATGCCGACCTCGCGCAGCAGCGTGAGGTGGTAGGCGCGTTTCTTGCAGCCGCCCGTGAAGGTGACTTCGACGCCCTTGTCGCGGTGCTCGATCCGGACGTCGTCTTTCGTGTCGACGCCGGCGCCGAGAGCCCACTGGCGCGCCGGCCGATCGAGGGTGCGGCGGCCGTCGCGAAACAGGTGCTCGCCCGCGGTACGCGGCTCGCGCCGCTTGCCCGCCCCGCCCTCGTCAATGGGGCGGCAGGTGCAGTGGTCGGATCCGGCTCTGGGCTGATTGCGGTCGTCGGCTTTACCGTCGCGCACGGACGGATCGTCGAGATCGATCTCATTACGGACCGCAGCAAGCTCCGGCGGGCGTCGGAGCTGGGCTGAGTGCCGCTACTTATTCGCGTAGGCAGCCGCCTCGCTGCGGACGAGTTGGACGAGGTTGCCGAGCGCGATGTTGACGTCGAGGACGTGGAGTCCAAGTGCAGGGTCTTGCAGCCGGGTCAGTGACGGCCGGTGATCGGGTGCGCCGGCGACGCGCGAGACCTGGAGCCAGGTAGCGGTCCCGGATGACTCGCAGTTGGCGCGGTATTCGTGCGGGAACGAGACCCACGGTGTGCTCACGGTCGGCGCGCTACCGGCCGGAAGGAACGCGAGGATCAGAGACGGGAGGTATGGGTCGAGCGCGAACGTTCCGTCGGCCAACGCGGCGGGGTTGACGCACAGGATCCTGATGTTGGGCGATCGTTTGTGCGGGGCGAGGAGGCGTACCCCTGCGTCGGAGGTGGTCCGCCCGAACTGACTGTTCTGCGGCGGCTTCGCAGTGAAGCTCGAGTACGCGACGACGCAGCCGGTCTGACGGCCCGACTCGCAGGCAGGAATGCGCGCAAAGTCGCCCCCGGTCGTGCGGCCCTTTCGTACCGTGACGTTGCCGCCCAGGAGGAGCGCCGAGACGAGGCGGCGGCGCACCGGAGGTGTCGCGTCGACGTCCTGCTTGAGCAGCCTGATCAGGATCGCAGCGCCCTGTGAGTGACCGATGAAGACGATGCCACGGCCGTGGTTGTAGTGAGCCATGTAATCGTGGAAAGCCGAACGCACGCTGTCGTAGGCGATCAGCGCGTCGGCAATGGTGATCCGAGCCGGGTGGTCGAGCGCACTCAGCGTGATCTGCCGGTACACGGGAGCGAAGACGCGGCAGGCCTGCGAGAACCGAGATGCCTGTGCCAGCGCAACCTCACGCTCCCGAAAGCCAATCGCAAGATTCGCGTTGACGGTCAATTGGTCGCTGATCGTCGGATAGACATAAAAGCAATCGACCGCGGGTTTGCTGGCGGGATGCGCGCGCTCGACGCGGGTCGCGCCACGACGTGGCACGACCGTGGCGGTCAGCGGCGACATACAGGGATTGCCGGGGAGTCCGGGACGGCAGAGCCACGTCGTTCCCCACCGATCGCGCGGACTTCCGGCCGCGAGTGGGTGCGGCGATGCGGTCGCGGCCGGCTTGCTCGTTGTTCCGCCGCAGCCCGCGACGATGACGCAGACCGCGACAAGGGCAGCGATCGGGTGGAGGCAGCAACGCGACGGCATGAAGCCCAGCCCACGCTACCCGCGCCGCGGCTACTCGGCGCGCAATGCGGTCACCGCGGTCCGGAGCGGGGTCGGCGTTGCGTCGACCGAGGTGTACGGGCGTACTGCGCCGAGGAAGCCCATCGAGGCAGCCGCTTTCGAGAAGCCGCTGATCCGAACGAGCGCACCGCTGTGCGGCGCTTCGATCATCTGATCGTTTCCGATGTAGAGCGCGACGTGTCCGGGTCCGTCGAACTTCGGCTCGAAGAACACGAGATCACCGGGCTGCAGCTCCGCCGGATCGAGCTTCGGGAAGGCTGCGAACTGCGAGGCGGCGTAGTGCGGGAGGTTGACGCCGAGCTGCGCATAGACGAACCGCGTGAGACCGGAACAGTCGAAGCCGGTCGCCGGGATTGCGCCGCCCCAGACATACGGCACGCGGAGGTAGTGCTGTGCGATCGCGACGGCGGATGCACCCGTCGACGAAGCCGGATTGTCATGCAGCCATGCCCGCGGGCTGAACGCGATCGCCTGGAAGGGGATCGGCGCAAGCGGGACGGCCTGCGCGGGGGGCGCCGAGACAGCGGCGGCGACGCGACGAAGGTGACGCGGTGCGACCGTCGGTCGAGTCCGATGCGCGACGGGAGCCGGGCTCGCGGCGACGACAGCAGGCGTGCTCGACTGCACGACGATCGCATCGTCAGCGGG
>CAVPQJ010000007.1:0-1057157 GCA_963707525.1 uncultured Actinomycetes bacterium
CCAGCAGCTCCGCCAAGAGCTCCTGGGTCACCGTGAAGACGCCGATCTCGAACGTCGCGAGCTCGACGCTCCAGCGCATCTTGCGACGAGCGTCGTGCAGGGTGACCGAGCCGGCCGGGATGCGCGCGAGTTCGATATCTGCCACCGCGGGAGTATGTCACGTCCGCGGGGGTGGACAGCGCCCTCTAGCGCGTCGCCGCCGCAGTCAGCGTGTCGAGCGTCTCAGCGAAGTGGGCGATGTCCCGTGCGTCGTAACCCGAGAGTGCACGGTCGAAGTCGTCGTCGAATCTGGTGAGCGCCGACCACGGCGCCTCGCCGAGGTCGATCGACAGAGTGATGCGGTTCACCCTGCGATCGTGCTCGTCGACCTCACGACGGACGGCACCGCGCTGCACGAGACGATCCACGAGGGTCGTCACCCCCGCAGAGGTGATGCCCAGGTACTCGCGCAGCTGCGTCGGCCGCGCCCCCGGGTGATCTGCGACGAAGAGAAGCGCACGCGCGTCGAGCTCGTTCACGCCGATCTCACGCCGGGCCGCCAGCAGGGCCGCGCGCTTCGCGTCGACATAGCGCTGAAGAGCCAGGCGCAGGGGGGTGCGCTGCGTCGATGTGGGGCTCATACGGCCATCCTTCCACGGGCTGGATGGATTATCTAGCGTGGTTAGATAACTTTCCTATTTACTAACTGATTTATTTAAATTTACGAGCCATTCTGTTAGAGTCGAGTATCGCGCTTGGCAAGAAGTCGGCATCCGAGGCGACCCGCCCGCACTCCGGGCGCATCGACCGAGCTGACGAGAGGGCAGGCCATGGGACTTCTTTTTTACGGCGGCATGGCACAAGCCATCGCCGTCCCGGATGAGCTGCTCGCCCACGCGAAGGTCGTCATCGCCACCAAGCTCCGCCGCGGCGAGAGCTTCACCCTGTCGTGGCGTCATGCCGAGGGCGAGCAGCCGGGACGATCGACGATCTGGCTGGAGCCGTCCATCCCGCTCCGCTTCGTCTTCTCGACCACCGAATCGCCGACGATCGACCCCGACCTGCTGCGGAGTCTTGCCACCGAGGCCAACTCCACCGCCGGACTGCTGCTGGATCTCTCACTGCTCGATCGCCGCTTCGCCGGCGACCTCACCGAAGAGCTCACCCTGACCGGCTGATCGACCCCCTCGCGAGCGGATCAGCCGAGGCACGAGCCCGATCATCACCACCATTGCCCCGAGCTCGATCAGGGTCTGTGTGACGACCACCAGCGGTGTGATCGCAAAGGGCGCCGGCAACGCGAGGGCCAGCGGAAGCACGACCAGCGAGTTGCGGGTCGCGCCGCTGAAGACCACCGATCGTCGCGCCGGCACCTCCAGCCGCGCCACGCGCGCCACCACGGCGCCGAGTGCCGCGGCGATCGGCACGAACACCACGAAGATCGGCACGACGCTCACCAGCTGGGCGACGGCGCCGGCGACCCCGGTGATCTGCGACGCGACGACGACCGCCAGGACGACCATCATCAAGGGCACCATGGCGCCCGACACGCCTCGCTCCCACCCGCGCACCGCGGCAGAACGCCGGGCACACACCTGGGTGAGGGCTGCCATGAGCAACGGCAGCACGATCAGCAGCAGGAACGCCTCGATGAACGGCGTCGCATCGAGCGTCCCGACGAGCGCGCCTCCT
Organism: uncultured Actinomycetes bacterium; assembly: GCA_963707525.1. GTDB lineage: Bacteria > Actinomycetota > Thermoleophilia > Gaiellales > Gaiellaceae > Palsa-739. The sequence continues at coordinate 1,672 of CAVPQJ010000007.1, forward strand.
GCCATCGCCCACAGGTAGACCGGCAGCAGCAGGATCTGCAGCACCATCAGCAGCGGCGTCGCGGCCAGGAGCCTGTCGCGGGCACCCCCGGCGAGGCCTGAGAACACGATGACGTAATCCACGCACGGGGTGAGGAGCACGAACAGCACCCCGACCAGGACGGCGTGATCGTGTGCGACGAACCGGCTGAGTCCGAACACCACGATCGGGAGCAGCACGAAGTTGAGGACGACGACCGCGAGCAGGAAGCGCCAGTCACGGAAGGCACGTCCGACCGCAGTGAACGGCACGCCGAGGAAGGTGACGTACAGGAGCAGTCCGAGCGCAGGGCTGATCGCCGACTCGAGCGGCCGGCCCCACTCCGGCACGGCCAGTCCCCCGGCCGCGCCGATTCCGATCGCCGACAGATACAGCGGGATCTGTCGGCGCTCACCCCACTCGATCAGGCTCCGCACGGTCCCAGCATGCCCGCAATCGCGGCCGGTCCGTCAGCGTGGCAGCGGGCGAAACCGGTCCTCGGGCACCGGGAACGAGAGTGAGTAGTAGACCTGGGCGGCATTCATGTCTCCCCCGTCGTCCTTCTTGACGCGTATCGCGGCGGAGGACACCTCAGCGATCCGCACCCGCAGCCAGGAGCCGTCGTCGAGCCGCAGCTCATGCAGGTCGGCGAGATACGCGAGGCCGAGTTCGTCCAGAGTCTCCTCTGCGCGCATCCACTCCACGATGTCGGTACGCCGTCGACCCAGCAGGTCGATGGCGACGAACCCCTCGCCGACGGGCTTCATCCACCCCACTCGTTCTCCGTCGTCCGAGCGCCGGTGTTCGATCCAATCCGCTTCCATGCGACAAGAGTATGGATCCGCCGAGGACGTGGAGGCGGTCCTCGCGGAGAAGAACCGTCAGGAGATCAGACGCCGACGGCCATGTCGGTGAAGCGCGAGAAGTGACCCTGGAACGCGACGGTGATCGTGTCGGTGGGTCCGTTGCGGTGCTTGGCGACGATCAGGTCGGCCTCGCCTGCCCGCGGGCTGTCCTTCTCGTAGGCCGCTTCGCGGTGCAGCAGCACGACCATGTCGGCGTCCTGCTCGATCGAGCCCGATTCGCGAAGGTCGGACAGCGCGGGCTTCTTGTCCGAGCGCTGCTCGGCGCCACGGTTCAGCTGCGACAGCGCGACGACGGGAACCGCGAGCTCCTTCGCCAGCAGCTTGAGCGCACGCGAGAACTCGCTGACCTCCTGCTGGCGCGATTCGACGCGCTTGCCGCTCGTCATGAGCTGCAGGTAGTCGATGACGACCATCTTGAGGCCGACCTTCTGCTTGAGCCGTCGGCACTTCGCGCGGATCTCGACCAGAGTCATGTTCGGGCTGTCGTCGATGAAGAGCGGCGCGTCGTTGATGCGTCCACGGGTCGCCGCGATCGTCGTCCAGTCTCGTGAGTCGAGCGTGCCCTTGCGCATGGCCTGCAGCGGGATGGAACCCTCGGCGCTCATCAGTCGCATCGCGATCTCGCTGCGGCCCATCTCGAGCGAGAAGAAGATCGTCGGCATGTCGTGCTTGATCGCGGACGACCGGGCGAAGTCCAGCGCGAGCGTGGACTTACCCATCGCGGGCCGCGCCGCGATGATGATCATCTGACCGGGGTGCAGACCGTTCGTGAGCTGGTCCAGTCCTGAGAAGCCGCTCGGGATGCCGGTCATCTGGCCGTCGCGACCGCGTGCAGCCTCGATCTCTTCGACCGCGGCATCCACGGCGATCGTCAGCGGGACGTAATCCTCGGCCGCCTCGGTTCCGGTCACGGAGTAGATCTCGGCCTGAGCGTTGTTGACCAGGTCGAGGGCCTCGCCCTGTCCGGAGTAGCCCATCTGCACGATGCGCGTGCCTGCTTCGACGAGCCGGCGCAGCAGCGCGCGCTCGGAGACGATGGATGCGTAGTAGCCGGCGTTGGCAGCGGTGGGCACGATCGAGGTGAGCGTGTGCAGGTAGTCCACGCCACCGGCGCGCTGAAGCTCGCCGGTCTTGATGAGCTCGTCCGTCACCGCGACGACATCGGTCGGCTCGCCGTGGGAGTAGAGCGTGAGCACGGCCTCGAAGATCAGTTCGTGCTTGGGGACATAGAAGTCAGCCCCGCGCAGCGTCTCGATGACATCGGCGACGGCGTCTTTCGACAGCAGCATGCCACCGAGCGTGCTCTGCTCGGCGAGCAGGTCGTGCGGAGGCGTCCGTTCGTACTCGCGCGGGGGACCCATGCGGTCTTGGGAGATGTCGGCGATCGACATAGGTGCAGGATCCTCCACGTCGTTCGTGTTCATGGTCGCGGCACGCCGCGTGACGGCCTCTATCGGGTCATCGGGATACACCCCGGCGGGCGCGCGTGCGAAGAGACGATGATGCTCCCCCGCATCTGCTCGCCGACGCACAGTGCTCTCCCCGAAGGGCTTTACCCCACGTTATGTAGGCCCTCCGACAGTCGCAACACAGGCTGTGGATAACTATGTGGAAACTGTGCACGAAACGCCGCAAGACCTGTGTACAACGCCTGTGGACAACTTGCCTTCCCGGTACGGATTTCTCGTCTGAATCGCCGCCTGACCAGCCACTTCATTTTCCACAGCCTGTGGATAGCCATGCGCTTGAAGTCCGTGTTGAAGGTTTTGCAAAACACCCCCGACCTGTGCACAGTTCGCGGTCGCGCCGACCCCCTCGGCACTCGTCGCCGGAAAAGCCCTGAACAGTCCGGAAGCGGACACGCCACCACCGTGCCCCCGGCGAGCTCGACCGGTTCGAGCGGTGCGGCCGCCACCGGCTGGACGGGCGCTGTGACGGCGCTCCTCGTCGGTGGCCTGCTCCTCGGCGTCGGCAGCCTCACCGTGAGCGCGCGGCAGGCGCAGAGCCTGAGCACGCGGACAGGCGGCCGCCGGTGCGCACAGGCGGCCGCCTGTCCCGATCGGGGCGCACGTCCGCCGACGGCTCCGGGGCGCGAAAACGACGGATGCCGCGAACCCGAAGGTCCGCGGCATCCGTCTGCGTCGAAGACTACTTCGCTGCAACCACCTGGAGGGTGATCACGGCGGTGAGGTCGTCACGAAGGCGAACGGTCGCCTCGTGCTCGCCCACGACTTGATCGGCGAGGTGATGTGGATCTTGCGCTTGTCGAGGTCGCCGAGACCGGCGGCCTTGACAGCGTCGGCGACGTCGTCGGTCTTGACCGAGCCGAACAGACGACCCTCGGCACCCGCCTTGACGGTGAGCTTGACCTTGTTGGACTCGAGGGCGTCCTTGAGGGCCACGGCCTCTTCGTGGTCGTGGATCGCGCGGGATTCGCGAGCGGCGCGGATGGACGCCACCTGCTTCTCGCCACCGCGGGTCCACGCCACAGCGAAGCCCTGGGGGATGAGGTAGTTGCGGGCGAACCCGTTCTTGACCTCGACCACGTCACCGGCGCTACCGAGCCCGGTGACCTCGTTCGTGAGAATCAGCTTTGCCATTCCGGTGCCCCTTAGCGGCCAGCGCCGGCGTAGGGCAGGAGTGCCATTTCGCGCGCGTTCTTGATCGCCTTGGCGATCAGACGCTGCTCCTGCACCGAGACACCGGTGATACGGCGGGCGCGGATCTTCCCGCGCTCCGAGATGAACTTGCGAAGGGTGGCGACGTCCTTGTAGTCGATGACGCCGACGCGGATCGCCTTCGCGGGGGCCGCGTTCTTCGCGCCCTTCCGCGGCTTGCGGCGGTCGCCGCTCGCTTTTCCAGCCATGGGTGTTTCCTTACTCAGATGAGATGAATTGTCCGGTCCCGATCGGGCCGCGAGGCGACCTACGAGACCATGACGCGGTTCGCGTCAGAAGGGCGTGTCGTCGCCGTAGGCGCCGGGAGCGCTCCAGGCGTCGCCGCCACCGGCGTTGCCGCCGTGGCCCCGGCCGCGTTCGCCGAGCCGGGGGTCGCCCACGGCTCGTCGGCGACCTGGCCCTGCTGGCCCTGACGCGACTGACCGCCGCCGGAGCCGCCTGCCGCGCGCGTGACCTGTGCGGTCGCGTAGCGCAGCGAGGGGCCGATCTCGTCGACCTCCAGCTCGATGGCGGTGCGCTTCTCGCCCTCGCGCGTCTCGTAGGAGCGCTGCTTGAGGCGACCGGTCGCGATGACGCGGGAGCCCTTCGTCAGCGATCCGGCGACGTGCTCGGCGAACTCGCGCCACACGCTCGCGCGGAGGAACAGCGCTTCGCCGTCCTTCCACTCGTTCGCCTGGCGGTCGAAGTTGCGCGGCGTCGACGCGATCGTGAAGTTCGCGACGGGGAGACCGTTCTGCGTGTAGCGCAGCTCGGGATCAGCCGTGAGGTTTCCCACGACGGTGATGATCGTCTCGCCGGCCATGGTCGTTACGCGTCCTTCTTGACGCTTGGCGGGAGCGGCAGCCTTGCGGGCGGCCTTCTCGTCGGCGCGCTGCCTTCTCGGACGCGATCATCGCGATCGCCTCTTCGGCACGCAGCACCTTGGTGCGCATGATCTGCTCGCTGAGGTTCAGCTGGCGGTCGAGCTCCTGGGTGGCGTCGCTCGTCGCGGTGAAGTTGACGACGGCGTAGATGCCCTCGGTCTTCTTCTCGATCTCGTAAGCGAGACGGCGGCGTGCCCCAGATGTCGACGTTGTCGATCGAGCCACCGTCGTTGGTGATGACCTTCAGGAACTTGTCGAGGTTCGGGGCGACCTGGCGCTCGTCGATCTCGGGGTTCAGAATGACCATGAGTTCGTACTGGTGCGTCACTAACCCACCTCCTTCGGACTAGAACGGCTGACGGGCATTTCCCGGCAGCAGGAGGGTGTGGTGCACGTGTCGCGGGCGTACGCGGCATGGGGCGCACCCGGACAACCCTCCCATGCTACCGGATGCGGCGCCCCCGCCCGAATCGGCGCCCGCGGCGACTCCGCGCCGGGCCGCCCCCGATAGCGTGAGCATCATGGAATGGACCCCGGATGTCGCCGACGGAGACTGGATTCGCGAGCGACTGGACCCCGATGGCGCCGGATGGGGTTCCACGATGCACGCCGTCGTGCCCCGCGGGTTCGAGGCCTATGCGCGCATCTTCCACCCGGCGAGCAGGGACCGTCCGGTCGGCACGTCCTGGCCACCGCTGCCGTACGCCCGTCATCGCCGCGAGTGGGACGAGTTCGCAGCCGCGGACCACCGGATCGACGAGGAGTCCGTGACCTGGTCCGCCGTGGCCGAGGCCTTCGGCACCACCTTCCACGCGGGCGCGCAGTGGCCCCGTCTGGTGGGCATCGACCCCCTCGCGCCGCACCGCGAGGATGGACCACGGGATGCCGCCGGCTGGCGGTACTCGGATCCCGCAGAGGGCGAGCTCGCCCCCGCCGTGGTCAGTGCCGCGGCCGCGCACCTCGCCGCGCACACCTCGACGCCGGACGAGGGTCGCATCGCGGTGTGGGAGGGGTGGGGCGGCCTGCTCGGGTTCTTCGGCACGGCACCGGCCCGCGCGTTCCTGCAAGCGGTGCCCGGCGGGGACCGCGCACCCGACCCCGTGATCGACCAGCACAACGCGATGCTCGGGCGCAGCATCCACGACCCGTTCAATCGCGTGTTCACCCGGCCGAGCTGGCAGCCGGGGATCCTCCCGGACGAGGTCTCCCACGGACCGCGACTGTCGCTCCCCGCGCGTGATCACGTCCTCTTCCGGGGCGGGGTGTCCGAGCTCGCCGACCCCGACTGGGTGCTGCGCGCGCCGTGGCGCGACCGGGATGCCGAATCCCACGGATTCTCGCCGAGTGCCGCATCACCGAGCCTGGTGTGGCCCGTCGACCGCGCGTGGGTGATGGTCACCGAGGTCGACTACGACTCGACGATCGTCGGCGGTTCCGCCGCGCTCGTGACGGCGCTGTGCGCCGACCCGCGGCTGGAGGCGCTGCCGATCCGTGAGGGGACGGTCCTCGGCTGGGACGCCGATGCCCTGAACAGCTGACCGCCGCGCCCACCGGGAGCGGGGTGCTCAGGCTATCCGTTCCCTGAGCACCCGCCCCAGCGGATTCAGGAGTCGCTTGATCGATTCCCATGCCGCGCGCCGTGCGGCCTGCTCGATCGGGTCGGGCACCGGCAGCGACGCGATCAGTCGGCGGGTGTACGCGTCCTGCGGGTCGCCGAGCACCTGCGCGGTCGGCCCTGCCTCGGCGATCTCGCCCTTGTGCAGCACGACGATCTTGTGCGCGAGCAGATCGACGACGGCGAGGTCGTGCGTGATGAACAGCGTCGCGAAGCCGAAGCGCTCCTGCAGCTCGCGCGAACAGCTCGAGCACGCGCGCCTGCACCGACACGTCCAGCGCACTGGTCGGCTCGTCGGCGATCAGCAGCTTCGGGTCGAGCGCGAGCGCGCGCGCGAGCGAGGCGCGCTGACGCTGTCCGCCGGACAGCTCGTGCGGGAACCGGTCGCCGAACGCCTTCGGCAGCTGCACCGCTTCGAGCAGCTCGTCGACCTTCGGCCGGGCGGCCGCGGCATCCCGCGCACGCCGTGTGCACGATGAGCGGCTCGGCGACGTTCTGCGCGATCGTCAGCAGCGGGTTGAAGCTCGTCGCCGGGTCCTGGAAGACGAAGCCGAGCTCCTTGCGCTGCGCGCGGAACTCGCGCTCCTTCACCCCGAGCATCTCGGTGCCGAGCACCCGCAGCGACCCGTCGGCGACCGGCGTGAGGCCGGCGATCGCGCGGCCGATCGTCGTCTTGCCCGAGCCGCTCTCGCCGACGAGGCCCAGCACCTCGCCGGGCGCGATCGTGAAGCTGACGCCGGTCGACGGCGCGGAACGCCGGCGCGGCCGAAGCGGCCCGGCGTACTCGATGACGAGCTCGTCGGCGACGACGACCGGCGTCCACCGGCGTGCTCGGCGCCGGCAGCTGTCGGTCGGCGATCTCGAGGCGCGGGACGGCGGCGAGCAGCTTCTCGCGTGTACTCGTGCTGCGGGTCGGCGAACAGGTCCGTCGCCGGTCGCCGTCTCGACGATCTCGCCGTCGAGCATGACGGCGACGCGATCGGCGAGGTCGGCCACGACGCCCATGTTGTGCGTGATGAGCACGATGGCGGTGCCGTCCTCGTCGCGCAGGCGCCGCAGCAGATCGAGGATCTCGGCCTGCACCGTCACGTCGAGCGCCGTCGTCGGCTCGTCGGCGATGATCACCGTCGGGCTCGAGCGCGAGCGCCATCGCGATGACGATGCGCTGCTTCTGCCCGCCCGAGAACTGGTGCGGGTAGTCGTCGACACGACGCTCCGGCGTCGGGGATGCCGACACGGGCGCAGCATCTCGATCGCGCGGGTGCGCGCCTGCCGCTTGGTGTACTTGCCGTGTGCGCGCAGGCCCTCGGCGAGCTGCCAGCCCACGGTGAAGACCGGGTTCAGCGCCGTCGACGGCTCCTGGAAGATCATCGCGGCCTTGGTGCCGCGCACCGCGCGCAGCGCCTTCTTGCCGAGGCTGACGACGTTCGGTGCCGTCGAGCACGACCGCCCCTGCCATGCGCGCGGTCTCGGGGAGCAGTCCGAGGATCGTGCGGGAGGTCACCGTCTTGCCGCTGCCGGACTCGCCGACGATCGCGAGCACCTCGCCGCGGCGCACGTCGAGCGTGACGCCGCGCACGGCGTGCACGTCGCCGCCGTCGGTCGCGAACGACACGTCGAGGTCGCGGATGTCGACCGCGAGGGCCCCTGATGCTGCATGCACGGTCGCCATCACTCCACCTCTCCCATGAATTCGCGGGCGACCGGCTGCGTCGCCGCGACCGCGTCGGCCGGCGTCGCGCTTGCCGACGCGTCGGCGCGCGCGCAGGCGCGGGTCGGCGAGGTCGTTGAGGCTCTCGCCGATGAGCGTGATGCCGAGGACCGTCGAGCACGATCGCGATACCGGGCGGGATCGCGGTCCACCAGATGCCGGCCGCGACATCGCCGATGGACTTGCTTGAGGTCGTAGCCCCACTCGGCGGCGGCGGTCGGCTCGATGCCGAAGCCGAGGAAGCCGAGCGCCGCGAGCGTCGAGATCGCCTCGGACGCGTTCAGCGTCACGATGAGCGGCAGCGAGCGGGTGGCGTTGCGCAGCACGTGGACGAACATGATGCGCGGTGTCGAGGCGCCGATCACCTTGGCCGACTCGACGAACGCCTCGGACTTCACGCGCACGACCTCGGCGCGCACCACGCGGAAGTACTGCGGGATGAAGACGACCGTGATCGAGATGGCCGCGGCCAGGACGCCGGGCCAGAGGCCCGACTGGCCGCCGCTGATCGCGATCGCCGCGACGATCGCCAGCAGCAGGGTCGGGAAGGCGTAGATCGCGTCGGCGATCACGACGAGCGTGCGGTCGACCCACCCGCCGAGGTAGCCGGAGACGAGACCGAGCAGGATGCCGAGGAACACCGACAGCGCGATCGCGACGACGATCACCAGCAGCGCGGTCTGCGCACCCCAGATCGTGCGCGAGAGCACGTCGTAGCCGCCGACGGTCGTGCCGAGCAGGTGCTCGGCGCTCGGCGGCTGCTGCGCGCCGAAGTTGCCGTCGGGTCCGCGGAGCTGGTTGTAGCCGTACGGGCGCGATCCAGGGCGGCGAAGATCGCGCACAGCAGGAAGATCGCCGGTCAGCACGAGGCCGGCGACGAGCATGCCGCGCTGCAGGCCGACGCTCTGTCGCAGCTGGTGGACGACGGGCAGGCGGTCGAGGAGGCGGCGCTTGGCCATGTCAGTACCTCACCCTCGGGTCGAGGAACGCGGCTATGACGTCGACGACGAAGTTGGTCAGCGCGACGATGATCGCGATCAGGGCGACGATGCCCTGGACCGCGACGAAGTCGCGCGCGCCGAGGTACTTCGGCGAGCTGGAAGCCGAGACCCTGCCACTCGAAGGTCGTCTCGGTGAGCACCGCGCCGCCGAGCAGCAGCGCGATCTGCAGGCCGATCACCGTGATGATCGGGATCAGCGCCGGCTTGTAGGCGTGCTTGCGCACCAGCCGGTACTCGCTCACACCGCGCGAGCGCGCCGCGTCGACGTACGGCATGTTGTAGGTGCCGATGACGTTCGTGCGCACCAGGCGCAGGAAGATGCCCGGCGGTCAGCGAGGCCGAGCGTCATGGCGGGCAGCACGGCGTGCATGAGCACGTCCTGCACGTAGGCGGGGTTGCCGGAGCGCGATCGCGTCGATCAGGTAGATGCCGGTGCCGCCCTCGCGGTTGAGGGCGATCTCGGTGCGCACGCTCGCGCGCCCGCTCACGGGGAACCAGCCGAGCCAGACCGAGAAGACGAGCTTCGCGACGAGACCGGCGAAGAACACCGGGGTCGCGTAGAAGAGGATCGCGCTGACGCGGAGTGCGGCATCCGGAGCGCGATCGCGCTTGGCGGCGGCGACCATGCCGAGCGGGATGCCGACGATGAACGCGATGAGCAGGGCGTAGACGACGAGCTCGAGCGTCGCGGTGCCGTAGGTGACCAGCACCTCGGTGACCGAGCCGGTTGTCGGTGATGGTCGTGCCGAAGTTGCCGGTGAAGATCTGACCCAGGTACTCGAAGTACTGCACGAGGATCGGCCGGTCGTAGCCGGCCTCGTGGATGCGCTCCTGCGAGCTGGTCCGCCGGGCAGGCGACCGCCGAGCGCCGCGGTGATCGGGTCGCCGGTCAGGCGGATGAGGAAGAAGACGAGGGTGACCAGGATGAGGACGGTCGGGATGATGAGCAGGGCCCGCACCAGGATGTACCGGCCGAGCGTCCCGCCTGCGGCCGGTCGGCGCCGGGCGAGCATGGGCGGCGGCTGTTCGACCGATACGGCGACGTCACTCGTCGACATGGGGGAGCCTATCTGTGGGTCTCGGGTGCCGGAGGCGGACAATGCGATGGGGCGGCCCGGCAGCGCGGGCCGCCCCATCGAACCGGGACGCTACTTCGTGAGCGGTGCGAAGCGGAACTTGAACGACGCGTCGAGGATGACCCCGTCGACGCCGGTGCCGGCCACGGCCACCTGCGCGCCCTGCAGCAGCGGCACGGTCGAGAGCTGCTCGGCCACGCGGGCCTGGATGTCCTCGATCTCCTGCGTGCGCGCGGCGGGGTCGGTCTCGACGGCCTGCTGGAGGATGAGCTCCTCCGTCTGCGGGTCGCTGAAGTGGTTGCCCAGGAAGTTGTCCGTCAGGAAGAACGGAGTCAGGTAGTTGTCGGCGTCGGAGTAGTCCGGGAACCAGCCGAGCTGGTACGCGGGGTACACGTCCGACGTGCGGTCCTTGGAGTACTGCACCCACTCGGTCGACTTGAGGTCGACGGTGAACAGGCCGCTCTCCTCGAGCTGCGACTTGACGAGGGCGTACTCGTCACCCGACGAGGGACCGTAGTGGTCGGGGCTGTACTGCAGGCTCAGCTGCCACCGGCGTCTCGACGCCGGCGGCCTCGAGGGTCGCGGTCGCCTTGTCGACATCCGGACCGCCGTCGCCGTCGCCGTAGAGGCCCTTCAGCGCCTCGGTCGCGCCGGTGAAGCCCTCGGGCACGAACGAGTACAGCGGCGTGTAGGTGCCCTTGTAGACCTGCTCCGAGATCGCTTCGCGGTCGACGAGGTCGGCCACGGCCTGGCGGACGGCCAGCGCCTTGGCCGGGTCGGCCTCGGGCGTCGTGGCACCGTACGGCTGCGTGTTGAAGTTGAACACGATGTAGCGGATCTCGCCGCCGGGGCCGTCGATGACCTGCACGTTGTCGTTGCCGCTGAGGTCGTCGACGTCGGTGGCCGACAGGCTGCGGTACGCCACGTCGACGTCGCCCTCCTGCACGGCGAGCTTGAGGTTCGAGGACTCGGCGAAGTAGCTGAGGATGACGCCGTCGTTGACCGGCGCGTCGAGCAGACCCTGGTAGTTCTCGTTCGGCGTGAACTCGACGGTCTTGTTGAAGTCCCACGAGGTGATCGCGTACGGGCCGCCGAACGCGTTCGCGTCGACGATCTCCTGGTCGGGGGTGAGCGCGTCGGCCGCGAACACCTCGTCGTCGACGATCGCGCCGGGGAAGCTGGTGAGGATGAACGGGAAGACCTGGTCGTTCGCGGTCTTCAGATTGAAGACGACCGTCGTCTCGTCGGGGGTGTCGACGCTCTCGAGGTTGTACAGCAGGCTCGAGGCGCCGTTCGGGTCGGCGATCGCGAGGTTGCGATCGAACGAGAACTTCACGTCCGACGAGGTGAGGTCGTTGCCGTTGGACCACTTCAGGCCCTCGGGCAGGGTGACCGTGTACTCGGTGGGCGAGGTGAACTCGGCGGTCTCGGCGAGGTCGGGGACGACCTCGGTGCTGTTGTAGTCGGTGTTGACGAGGTACGGGAAGACCTGGGTCTGGACCGCCAGCGAGCCGTTGTCGTACGAACCTGCGGGGTCGAGCGTCGTGACCTTGTCCGTGGTGCCGACGATGAGGGCTGCGCGTCACCGCCGTCGTCGGTGGATCCACCGCCGCCACCGCCGGCGCAGCCGGCGAGGAGGAGGGCGGAGGCGCCGAAGGCGCCGAGGACGAGGCCCGAACGGCCGCGCCTGCTGTCGTGCAGTGACATAACTGCTACCTCTGCTGTCAAAGGGTCGGCCGCGTCCGGTGGCGCGGCCCGCAGGCAATCTACGTCGCCTGCAACGCCCACATCAATCAGGTAAAGGTTTCGTAACCGAACTGAAACCCGGGAACCGCGAGACTCAGTGTCATCCCGGCCATAGGATCACGCGGTCTGCTCCGCCAGGTTCACTGACGCCCAGCGCCCGAGCTGCTGGAGCACCGGAACCAGGCTTTCGCCCCCCGGAGTGAGGGCGTAGCTCACCGAGACAGGCGGCCCTGCATCCACCGCGCGCACGACCAGGCCCGCCTCTGCCAACTCCGACAGCCGGTCCGAGAGCACGGCGTCGCTGATGCCGGAGACAGTGCGCCGCAGTCCGACGAATGACAGCGGGCCGCTGCTGAGCGCATCGACGATCATGCCGTTCCAGCGCTTGCCGAGGATCGAGAAGGCGAGCGAGATGGCCGCGTCGCACGCGGGACCGCCGTGCTCGCTCCGCCCATGGAGGCATTCTAGCGTGCTACTCTCCCCGTAGTCGCTCTGTTTTTATTAGTGACTATCCGAAAATGACAGGAGTGATCCGATGTCCCTGTTCCGCCTGGATGCCAGCATCCTGCCCGCGACCTCCGCCAGCCGTGCGCTCGGCGACCTCGTCGAGGCGGAGTGGCGGCCGCGCATCCCGACTCGCCGTCATCCGCCGCGACCTCGCGGCCGACCCGTGCCGGCGACCGCGTGGCAGGACGCGGTGCCGGTGGCTTCACCGCCGAGGCCGACCGCACGACCGGCCAGCGCGACGCGCTCGCGCTCGCGCGCGACGTTCGCCGACGAGCTCGTCGAGCGCCGACGCGCTGCTGTTCACCGTGCCGCTCTACAACTACGGCGTCTCGCAGCACTTCAAGACCTGGTTCGACCTCGCCTACACCGACCCGCGCATCGACCCGCAGGGCACGGCCCTGCGCGGGCAAGCCCGCGACGCTCGTCACCGTGCTCGGCGGCAACTACGCCCCGGGAACGCCGAAGGAGGGCTGGGATCACTCCACCGCATGGCTGCGCCGCGTGCTCGAGGACGTGTGGGGGCTCGACCTGCGCGTCGTCACCCGCTCCTTCACCCTCGTCGGCGTGAACCCGGCGCTCGACGCCTTCACCGACTCCGCCGCCGAGCTCAAGCGCACGGCCGAGACCGCCGCCGTGCGCTCTGGACGCGAGCTCGCCGACCGCCGTGGAGCCGTCGCGCGCTGAGCCGGCGCGGCGCGCGGCCGGTCAGCCGCGCGCCGCCCACCACTTCAGGAGTCGCTGCTCGGCCTCCGCTTCGCCCGAGGATGCCCTCGTCCAGGCGCAGATCGAGCAGGAAGCGGTACGCCTCACCGACCTCGCGGCCGCGGGGATGCCGAGCACCTCCTGGATGCGGTTGCCGTCGAGCTCCGGACGCATGGCGTCCAGCTGCTCGCGCGCGGCGAGGTCGTCGATCCGCCGTTCGATGTCGTCGTAGGCCCGCGCCAGTCGCCCCGCCTTCTTGGCGTTGCGCGTGGTCACGTCGGCGCGGGTGAGGATGTGCAGCCGCTCGAGCTCGGCTCCGGCATCCCGCACGTACCGGCGCACCGCCGCATCCGTCCAGGTTCCCTCGGCGTACCCGAAGAAGCGCAGGTGCAGCTCGATCAGTCGCGTCACGACGCCCGTCGTGTCGGAATCGAAGCGCAGCGCCTGCAGGCGCTTGCGGGCCAGCCGCGCGCCTTTGAGGTCGTGGTGATAGAACGTGACACCGCCGCCGGGCTCGAGCTTCCTGGTGGCGGGCTTGCCGATGTCGTGCAGCAGCGCGGCCAGTCGCAGCGGCACGTCCGGCGCCGCGCCCGGATGCCGCGCGGCCTCGAGGTCGATGGCCTGACGCAGCACCGTCAGCGAGTGCTCGTAGACGTCCTTGTGGTGATGGTGCTCGTCGATCTCGAGACGAAGCGCCGGCACCTCGGGCAGGAACTCCGCCAGCAGTCCGGTCTCGTCGAGAAGGCGGATGCCGCGCACCGGGTCCGGCGTCGACAACAGCCGCACGAGCTCGCCCTGGATCCGCTCGGGGCTCACGATCGACAGCGTCGAGCGCAGCTCGGCCATCGCCGCGGCCGTCGCGGGGTCGACGTCGAACTCGAGCTGCGAGGCGAACCGGGCGGCGCGCAGCATTCGCAGCGGGTCGTCGCCGAAGCTGACGGCCGGATCCGCAGGCGTCCGCAGGCGGCGCGCCAGCAGGTCCTCGACGCCACCGGTCGGGTCGACCAGCGTGCGTCCGGGAACCCGCAGCGCCATCGAGTTGACGGTGAAGTCGCGGCGCACCAGGTCGCCTTCGAGCGTGTCGCCGAACTCGACGGTGCGGCTTGCGGGTGACGCCGTCGTAGCTGTCGGCGCGATAGGTCGTGATCTCGACCTGCTCGCCGGCGATCTTGGCGCCGATCGTGCCGAAGGCGCGCCCGATGTCCCACTGCGCGGTGCTGATGGGCCTGACGATGCGCAGGATGGCGTCGGGCCGCGCGTCGGTGGTGAAGTCGAGGTCGTTGGTCTGGCGGCCGAGCAGCGCGTCGCGCACCGGACCGCCGACGATCGCGAGATCGTGACCGGCGTCGGCGAACGCGCGCGCGAGCGTCGCCACGACGGGGGATTCGGCCAGCGCGCCGAGGCGCGCGATGCCCTCGGACATATTGAGCATCCTTCGAGCCTACCGAGGCGGCGTCAGGTGAATCGCAGGAAGCCCGTGAACACCAGTTCCCGCACCCGCGGCAGGAGATCGGCCCGCAGGGATGCGGCATCCACGTCCAGCAGGTCGGCGATCGCATCGATGAGGACGCCCACCGGAAGGTCGCCGTCGCACGCGCCGACGAGTGCGGCGAGTCCGGTGTCGACGGCGAGCGAGCGGCCGAAGCCGCCGCCCTGACGCAGCTCGATGACGCTCGGATCCTCTTCGCCCGGCACATGGTGGCGGTTCTCGGTCACGTCGGGGGCGACCGCGAAGACGGATGCCGCGATCCCGTCGTCATCGAGGGCCGACAGGCGGTCGTGGGCGACGAGCGCCTCGGCGAGGTGTGCGCCCAGTCCGCCCGGTGGCAGTGACTGCGGCAGCGACTCGTACCGCGCGAGCGTGGGATCCGGGGTGAGCGGGCGGCGCAGCAGCAGGTAGCCGAAGCCGACCTCGGTCACATCCCGCTCGGCGAAGTCGTCGATCCATGCCTCGATGAGCCGCGCGAACTCCGGGCTCCCCGGGAGCGTGCCGCCGTCGCGGACCCAGAGCTCGGCGTACGCGAGGGGATCGAGGCTCTCGCGCTCGACCACCCAGGCGTCCAGCGGCACCGGGGACGCCTCGATCCAGCCGCGCACGCGCTCCAGACCCGGAACCCCGGCGCGGGTCTCCCAGTTGCCGAGCAGCTGCGCGACGCCACCGGGCACGAGGTGCGCGCCGACGCCCGCGACGAACGCGGCGACGAGGTCGTCGCCCACCATGCCGCCGTCGCGATACTCGTACGCGGGCAGGTCCTCGCGGCGCGGCGTGATCACGAACGGCGGATTCGACACGATCCGGTCGAAGCGCTGCCCGGCGACCGGCTCGAAGAGGCTGCCCGCCACGACGTCGATCCCCTCGACTCCGTTGAGCAGCGCGTTCAGCCGCGTGAAGGCGAGGGCGCGCTGCGAGACGTCCGTCGCGACCACGCTGTCGACGTTGCGCCGGGCTCGCAGGGCCTGGATGCCGCAGCCCGTTCCGACGTCCAGCCCGCGGGCGGCCGGAGTCGGCAGCTGCAATGCCGCGAGGGTCAGCGATGCGCCGCCCACCCCGAGGACGTGATCCTCGGGCAGCGGCCCTCCCAGAGCGGCTTCGTCGAGGTCGCTCGCGATCCACCACTGCCCGGCCCCCGACTCGTCGGCGAACGACTGCGGCCGCACGAGGGCTCGCGGACGCACCTCGTCGGCGGCGGTGTCGGCGAGTCCCAGCGCGATGAGGCCCTCGACGCCGGTGCGGGGGAGTGCGGAGGTGACGGATGCCGCGGGCTGCGGCATCCCGAGCATCAGAAGTCTGCCGAGCACCGCGAGCGGGTCCTCGCGCCCACGCAGTGCCCGCTCCGCGGGGCTGCGCAGACCGCGGGCGATCGCGTCGTCCGCGGACTGTCCCCACGAGGAACGGAGCGCCTCGGCGGTGAAGCCCGCATCACGCAGGTCGCCGGCGAGGGCATGGCACAGGGCGGGATCCGGTTCGGGGAGCACCCACCCATTCAACCCTGTGCCGCCGCGCGGTCGCCGTTCGGGGGCCTCAGAGGGTCGGACCGTAGAATCGCACTCGATCGTGCGGTCAGGACATCGCACAGGAGCGAACCACGAGAATGACCGTCACCCCTCCGGGAACCCCCGCCCGTCGCCGCGCCCCGCGCGTGGCCGCGGCGATCCTGGCCATCCTCGCGGTGATTGCGCCCGCGGCCTCCGCAGGGGCCGCCACCCCCACTCCGACCCCGACGCCGACGCCGACGCTCCCCGTCCTCAGCGGAGAGACCTCGTTCACGCTCGCACCGGTCGCCAACGGGATCCTCAGGCCGGGCGAGGCGCTGTCGCTGTCTCTCACCGTGCAGAACGGCACGGCCTCGGCGACACCCGCTCTCGCGGTGTCGGTGTCGCTCGGACGCAGCGCGCTGGCCGACCGCACCGCCCTCACCGCGTGGCTCGGGGGCTCGACCTCCGGCGCGCCCACCCAGCAGATCGCCACCACCACCATCGAGCCCGTCGCGTCCGGATCCCAGAGCGTGACCGCGGTGAGGGTGGATCCTGCCGACCCGGTGCTCGCGGGCCGGGCGCCGGGGGTGTATCCCCTGGTCGCGTCGTACATCTCCGCCGACGGCGTCGTGGCCTCCACCAGCGCGGTCATCATCCCGCCGGCCGATGACCGCGAGGTCGGGATCGGCGTCGTGGTGCCGATCACCGCGGGGGCGCTGGCCGAAGGCCTGCTCACGGCCGAGCAGCTGACCGAGCTGACCGGTCCGGAGGGGGCGCTCAGCGCTCAGCTGGACGGCGTCGAGGGGTCTTCGGCGATCCTGGCGGTCGACCCCGCGATCCTCGCCGCCATCCGTGTGCTCGGCACGACGGCGCCGGTCAGCGCGACCGCATGGCTCGAGCGCCTCGACGCGCTTCCCAACTCCCGTTTCGCACTGCAGTTCGGGGACGCGGACGTCGCGCTCCAGCTGCAGACGGGGCTGCCCAGGCCCCTCGAGCCGCTGTCGCTGGCCTACGCCATGACTCCCGAGGACTTCGTGCCGGCGCGCGAGCGGACCCCGTCGCCCACGCCGAGCGAGAGCACGGACCCGAACGCCCCGGCGATTCCCGACGTCGAGACCCTCGTGCGCGTCGACGGTTCGCGCCCCGCCGTCTACTGGCCCGCCGCGGGTACCGCCGGACCCGACGTCGTCGCCACCCTCGGGCAGGCCGGCACCGAAGACCAGTCGTCGCTGACCCTGGTGTCCTCGGCATCCACCGCCGCGGGCGCGACCGGCGGCACCGTACCCGCTCACGCGCGCATGGGCGAGGCGGACGTGCTCGTCTACGACGCGGACGTGTCGGCGGCACTGCACGAGGCCTCACTGCGCGAGGAGTCCGTGCTTCGCGCCGCGCCGCTGGCAGCAGCCACCGCCTACCTCGCGTTCGCGTCGGCGGAATCTCGCGGCTCGCCGCTGCTGGTCACTCTCGGGCGCGACCCCGACCGGTCCCGCGTGGCGCTCGGCTCCACCATCGCCGCGGCCACCCAGGCACCGAACGTCGTGGCGTCCTCGCTCGGGGGACTGACCTCGAGCCCGCCGGTGACACTGACGGTGCTGGATGCCGCGCCCGACGACGCACGCGTGGCCGAGGCATCCCGTCTGCTCTCCGAGGAAGCCGACATATCGCGGTTCGCCACCATCCTCGAGGATATGACGCTGCTGACCGGGCCGGAGCGGGCCGAGATCCTGCAGCTCTTCGGTGTCGCCTGGCGCGCGGACGGCGCCGGCTGGACCACCGCCGTGGCCGCGCACCGCGTCGCCACGCAGACGACGCTCGATTCGGTCGGGCTGCTGCCGACGAGCACCATCAACCTGTTCGGATCCGGCGCGGGGCTGCGGTTCTGGGTGCGCAACGACCTGCCCTATCCGGTCAGCCTCGTCCTCTACGCCAGCCCCGACGACCTGCGGCTCGATGTGCAGCGCGCCAACCCCCTCGTGGCCACGGCCTCCAGCAACACCCGGGTCGAAGTTCCCGTGCAGGCGCGCGTGGGCAACGGCGAGGTCATCCTCGCACTGCAGCTGCGCAGCCGCGCCAGCGTCGCGATCGGCGACCCGGAGAACGTCGAGGTGAACGTGCGCGCCGAATGGGAGAACGTCGGCATCGCCGCGCTGAGCGTCGTCGTCGGCGGCCTTCTGATCCTCGGTGCCGCGCGCACCGTACTGCGGCTGCGGGCGCGGCGCACGCACCCCGATGACGACAGCGCGGCGGAGACCGCCGAAACCGGCGTCCCCGTCGGCGAGGACCGACCGGAGGAATCCCGATGAGCGGAATCGGGCGCGCCAGCGTGCTGATCGGCGCGGGCACCATCATCTCGCGGGTGACAGGACTGATCCGCACGATCGTGCTCGTGGCTGCGGTCGGCGCGACGACAGGAGCGGGCAACGCGTTCGCGATCGCGAACCAGCTGCCCAACAACATCTACGCGATCATCTCGACCGGGCTGCTGACCGCGGTGGTGGTCCCGCAGATCGTCAAGGCGGCCGCGCACGAAGACGGTGGTCGCGCCTTCGTGTCGCGCCTGTTCACGCTCGGCACCGTGGTGCTGCTGGGCACCACGGTCATCGCCGTCATCGCCGCCCCATGGCTCGTCGCGCTGTACGCACCGGGCTTCTCACCCGAGCAGCAGGCGCTCACCACCACGTTCGCGTACTGGTGCCTGCCGCAGATCCTCTTCTACGGGCTCTACGCCCTCGTCGGCGAGTCTCTGAACGCACGGCGCGTGTACGGGCCCTTCACGTGGGCGCCGATCGTGAACAACCTGGTCTCGATCGCGGGCTTCCTGACATTCATCGCCCTGTTCGGACAGAGCGGCGCCGTCGACGGCTGGACCACCGAGATGATCGCGCTGCTCGCGGGCACGGCGACCCTCGGGATCGTCGTGCAGGCCGGGATCCTCTTCCTGTTCTGGCGGCGGACAGGCCTGCACGTGCGCCCCGACTTCCGGTGGCGGGGCGTGGGCCTCGGCCAGATCGGCCGGCTCGCGGGCTGGACGTTCCTCATGGTGCTCGCGGGCCAGCTCGCCGGGCTGGTGCAGACGAGGATCGTCTCCGAGGCCGCGCAGGACTACCCCGGGGCGATGGTCACGCAGAACGCCTGGCTGCTGTTCATGCTCCCGTACTCGATCATCGTGCTCTCGATCGGGACGCCCTACTTCACGCAGCTCAGCGAGCACGCCGCCGCGGGCCGCGACGATGACGTCCGCGGTGACATCGGGCGCAGCATCCGCACGCTCGGTCTGTTCATCGTCGTCGCCACCGCCGCTCTCGCCGTCGCGGCGGTGCCGGCTTCGCGGATCTTCACCGACAGCCCCGAAGAGGCGACCGCGGCCGCCGGGGTGCTGCTGTGCTATCTGGTGAGCCTGGTACCGCTCGCGGTGCTCTTCGTGATCCAGCGCACGTTCTACGCCTATGACGACACGCGTACCCCGTTCTTCTTCACCCTGCTGCAGTGCGCGCTGGTGGTGGTGACCGCGCTGACGGCCTCGTGGGCGCTGGGCGCCGGCATCCTCCCCATCTGGCAGCTCGCTGCGGCCGTCGCACTCGGTCAGTCCTTCGCCAGCATCGTGCAGGTGATCGTCGCCACCTGGCTGCTGCAGCGCCGCCTGGGCGGGCTGCGCATCGGATCATGGATGCTGTCACTCGGCCGATTCGCGCTGGCGGCCCTGCCCGCCGCCGCTGCCGGCTGGCTCACCTTCCAGCTCCTCGGCGGCATCTCAGGGTGGACCGTCGCAGACAAGCTGCTCGGCGCACTCGGCACGGCCGTGATCGGGATCGTCGTGGTGCTCGTCTATGTCGCGTTCCTGGCGCTCCTTCGCGCACCCGAGCTCGGTCCCGCCATGACGATCGCGCGCCGCCTGCTGCCCGGACGCCGCTGAGCACACGGGACGTGCGACGGGCCGCAGGCCCGCCCTGCGGCGGAATGACCCGCGGCTAGCATGTGTTAAGCCATATGGAGCCGCTCGGCATCCGTCAGCAGAAGGGGGCGCAGTGCGTCACGTCATCATCATCGGTTCGGGTCCCGCGGGATACACCGCAGCCATCTACGCGGCACGCGCGAACCTGGAGCCGCTCGTGATCGCGAGTTCGGTCGAGGCCGGCGGTGAGCTGATGAACACCACGGACGTCGAGAACTTCCCAGGCTTCCCCGAGGGCATCCAGGGTCCCGAGCTGATGGCCAAGATGCAGGAGCAGGCGGAGCGCTTCGGCACCGAGGTGCTCTACGACGACGTCGTCTCGCTCGAGCTGGACGGACCCGTCAAGAAGGTCGTGCTGGGCAGCGGTGCCGAGCACGAGGCCCGCTCCATCGTCTTCGCCACGGGTTCGGCGCACCGCAAGATCGGCATCGAGGGCGAAGAGCGACTGTCCGGGCGCGGTGTGTCGTACTGCGCGACGTGCGATGGATTCTTCTTCCGCGACCGCGAGATCGCCGTCGTCGGCGGCGGTGACTCCGCGATGGAAGAGGCGACCTTCCTCACCAAGTTCGCCTCGAAGGTCTATGTCATCCACCGCCGCGACGAGCTTCGCGCGTCGAAGATCATGCAGGCGCGTGCCTTCGCGAACGAGAAGATCGAGTTCGTGTGGAACAGCGAGGTGGTCGACGTCCTCGGAGAGGATGCGGTCACCGGCGTCGTGCTCGAATCCACCGTCGACGGCACTCGGCGCGACCTCGCGCTGGACGGCGTGTTCGTCGCGATCGGAAACGACCCGCGCACTCACCTGGTGCACGGCAAGCTGGACCTCACCCCGGAGGGCACCATCTGGGTCGACGGACGCTCCTCGCGCACGTCGGTGGACGGCGTCTTCGCCGCGGGCGACGTCATCGACCCGACCTACCGTCAGGCGGTCACCGCCGCCGGCAGCGGCACGGTCGCCGCACTGGATGTCGAGCACTTCCTCGCCGCACTGGGCGAGGCGGGCACCCCCGACACGATGGCCGACCAGATCGAGGGCCTGCCCGAGGCCGACGCCGCCTGACGCCGCTCCGCGGCTCCACGGCGTGGAACAATCCGGACACCCGGAACGTTTGATTTCTGTAGGACAAGCTTCCCATCGAAGGAGAGATTATGACCGCCAAGGCGACGACTTCCGCCACGTGGGAGCAGGACGTGCTCCAGGCAGAAGGCCCCGTGCTCGTGGACTTCTGGGCCGAGTGGTGTGGACCGTGCCGAATGGTCGCGCCCGTGCTCGACCAGATCCAGTCCGAGCACCCCGACAAGATCACCGTCCTCAAGCTCAACGTCGACGAGAACCCGGACCTCGCGATGAAGTACCAGATCACCTCGATCCCGGCGATGAAGGTCTTCAGCAAGGGTGAGGTCGAGAAGACGATCATCGGCGCGAAGCCGAAGTTCGCGCTCGAGCAGGATCTCGCCGCGTACATCGGCTAGACACCTCTCGCAGACGTCATCCCCGTGTTTCCGCCCCCGTGAGGGCCGGAAACACGGGGATTTCTCGTATATTCCATTATCGATATCTTTCGATTGCGCCGCGATCTCGGTCACGATGTCGATCCCGCCGTGCTCCGTTCGACGCACAGGGTGAGGCGTCAGAGCGACGCTGACGGGCAGATGCTCGGAACGAACGGAGAAGATCGATGCGGTGGATGCTGATCATGCAGGTCGCACGCGAGGCGGCTGCCGCGGCCGCGGACCTCGATATGGAGGAGATGTTCGCGGTGATGGGCGCGTACAACGAAGAGATGCAGAAAGCGGGTGTGCTCCTGTCGGCTGAAGGGCTCTCCGACGCGAGCGAGGGTTTCCGTCTGGACTTCTCTTCGACTCCGCCGGTGATGACGGACGGGCCGTTCGCCGAAGCCCGCGAGGTGTTCACCGGCTACTGGATCCTGGAAGTGGCCAGCCGCGAAGAGGCCGAGCACTGGGCCGCCAAGGCCCCTCTCGGTCCCGGGGTCGCCCTCGAAGTGCGGCGCGTGAACGAACTGAGCGATTTCGTCCCGCCCGAGAACGAGTGGCTGGTGAAGGATCAGGAGTGGCGCGCGGCCAACGCCTGAGGTGATGCAGCGGGGGACTCCGGTGGGGGAGTGGCGCGGCTCAGGGCGCGTCGGCGCGCACCGTGGCGTCCCAGCGACGGTGTGTGTTCGCCTCGCCGAGGAGGCGCCAGACCGCTTCGGTCAGCGGCGGATAGTCGAGCGAGATCTGACGCAGGACGCGATAGTGGCGGGCGGCGTTCGGACGCGCACCCCCGTTGGCGGCGATGTTCTCGGCGCGCAGCAGGAAGACCACGAGTTCATCGACGGTCGGAAGCTCCTCCATGAAGTCCCACGGGTCCTCGCCGCCGCGGAGGCGCTCGGCGACCAGGACCGACAGCTCGTCGCTCGCCTCAGCGCGCAGTACCTCGAGGCTGGCCCGCCGGCGCGGGTTCTGATCTTCCGTCGTCACCCATCCAGCGTACGACGACCCATCGACTCCGTGCCCGACGCGCCCTTACGCTGACAGCATGACGGACGGCTCTGCGCACGCACGTCGCGCCGTCGAAGCGGTCTGGCGCGGGGAGTCAGCCCGCATCGTGGCGGCACTCACCCGCCGCACCGGCGACTTCGCCTGGGCCGAGGATCTCGCGCAGGAGGCCCTCCTCGAGGCCCTCTCACGGTGGCCCGACGGAGGAATCCCTGACAACCCGGGTGCCTGGCTGCTGGCAGTCGCCCAACGCCGCGCCATCGACGGCTGGCGCCGACGCGAGAGGCTGATGCGCCGCGAACCGCTGATCGCCTTAGAGATGAGCCAGGCGCAGGCACACGACGCCGTCCCCGAACTCGGAGACCCGGATCGCATCGACGACGACGTGCTGAGGCTCGTCTTCGTGGCCTGCCACCCGATCCTGCCGCCTCAGGCACGGCTTGCACTGACGCTGCGCACCGTTGCGGGCTTGACGACCGAGCAGATCGCACGGGTGCTGCTCATGACCGTCCCTGCGGTCCAGCAGCGCATCGTGCGGGCCAAGCGCTCGCTCTCCGATGCCGCAGTGCCGTTCGAGGTACCCGACCGCACACAGCGGCCGGCGCGCCTGGCCAGCGTGCTTCAGGTCATCTACCTGCTGTTCACCGAGGGGTACTCCGCCGCGTCGGGGGAGCAGGCGGTCCGCACCGATGTGGCCCGGGAGGCAGTGCGGCTGGCGCGTCAGCTGCAGGCTCTCATGCCGACGGAACCCGAGGTCTCGTCGTTGATCGCCCTCATGGAGTTCTCGTCTTCGCGCTTTCGCGCCCGGCTCGATGGGGCAGGCCTCCCTCTCACGCTCGCGGAGCAGGACAGGACGCACTGGGACCGATCGGCGATCGCGCGCGGCCGCGAGGCGCTGGCACGGGCGAGCTCACTCGGTGGCGGGTACGGGTACTACCGCCTGCAGGCAAGGATCGCCGAGTGTCATGCGGTGGCGTCGTCGTTCGAAGAGACCGACTGGCGTCAGATCGTGCGCCTGTACGACGCGCTCGTGGCGCTCGCCCCGTCGCCCGTGATCCGCCTCAACCGCGCCGTGGCCCTGTCGATGGTGGCGGGCCCTGAAGCGGCGCTCGCGCTCGTCGATGACGTGGCTCCGGCACTCCCGGGTTTTCGGCCGCTGCACGCCGTGCGCGCCGAACTCCTCGAGAGGATGGGCAACAGGGATGCCGCAGCCTCCGAGTTCTCGTTGGCTGCAAGCCTTCCCGGAAACGTCGCCGAAGAGACGGTGCTGCGGAGGAGGGCTCGGGAGCTCGGTGAGTCCAGCGCTCCTCGCGCAGCGGGGTGATCTCTCTCAGAGCTCGCCGTACTGGGTCTCACCCATCTCAGCAAGGATGCGGTTCAGGTCCTGAATGCTAGCAAAATCTATGCTGATCTGGCCTTTTTTGGCGGTCAATGCGACACGGACGCGCGTGTTGAACCGGTCACCCAAGCGCTCGGCGACCTCGTCGAGGTGGGCGCGGCGCGCACCAGCCTGAGGGCGCGGCGCACGCGTGCTGACGGCATCCGGTCCCTTCGCGACCGCCTCGGCGGCACGCACCGAAAGATCCTCGTTCACGATCTTGTCGGCCAGTCGCTGCATGGCCTCGGCGTCGTCGAGCGACAGGATCGCGCGAGCGTGGCCCGCCGTCAGAACACCGGCAGCGACGCGCTGCTGCACCGGCATAGGCAGCTTCAGCAACCGGATCGTGTTGCTGATCTGCGGACGTGAGCGGCCGATCCGAGACGCGAGCTCTTCCTGCGTGATCCCGAAGTCCTCGAGCAGCTGCTGATAGGCCGAAGCCTCTTCGAGCGGGTTCAGCTCGGAACGGTGGAGGTTCTCGAGAAGCGCGTCGCGCAGCAGGTGCTCGTCGGCGGTGTCACGGACGACCGCAGGAATCGAGGTGAGCCCCGCTTCCCGCGCGGCGCGTGTGCGTCGCTCGCCCATGATGAGCTCGTACGTGCCCTCACCGGTCGCGCGCACCACGACCGGCTGCAGAACGCCGAACTCGCGCACGCTGTGGACCAGTTCGGCGAGATCTTCAGGGTTGAAGTGGGTGCGGGGCTGACGGGGGTTGGGAACGATCGCGTGCGGATCGATGTGCGCGAGGTGCGCTCCCGGAACGCTCAGCAGCTCTTCGGTCGCTTCCTCGGTCGTGCTCCCACGGGGGAAGAAGACGTCGGACGGGCGGTCCTCAGCCGCCTCGCTCGTCGGGATGAGTGCACCGATCCCTCGGCCCAGGCCTGTGCGCTTGGCCATCAGGCGCTCCCTTCGCTTGCGGACGCGTTGTCGCGCCGGATGATCTCGATTGCCGCCTCGCGATAGGCGACGGCGCCGGCCGACTGCCCGTCGTAGGCGATCACGGTCTGTCCGAAACTCGGAGCTTCAGAAACCCGGACCGAACGGGGAATCACACTGTCGAGCACCTCGTCGGTGAAGTGCTCGCGCACCTCGTCGGCGACCTGCTGGGCGAGACGCGTGCGGCCGTCGTACATGGTGAGCACGATCGTGGACAGATGCAGTCGCGGGTTGAGGTGCTTCTGGATCATGCGCACCGTATTGAGTAGCTGGCTGAGGCCCTCGAGCGCGTAGTACTCGCACTGAATCGGGATCAACAGCTCAGTGGCAGCCGCGAACGCGTTGATGGTGAGCAGGCCGAGGGACGGAGGGCAGTCGATGATCACGAAGTCGACGTGCTGCTCGGTGTGGGCGAGGTACTCGTCCAGCGCGGTACGCAGACGGTGCTCGCGGGCGACCTGCGACACGAGTTCGATCTCAGCGCCCGCGAGGTGGATCGTGCTCGGCGCGCACAGCAGATTCGGGGACTCCGGGCTCGGCTGGATGATGTCCGCGAGCGGGAAGTCATCGATGAGCACGTCGTACACGCTCGGTGTGTCTGCCGAGTGCGGTACGCCGAGGGCAGTCGACGCGTTGCCCTGCGGGTCGAGATCAATCACGAGCACGCGAGCGCCGACCGAGGCCATGGCGGCGGCCAGATTGACGGCCGTCGTGGTCTTGCCGACGCCACCCTTCTGGTTCGAGACCGTCAGGATGCGCGTAGATCCGCTCAGCTTGACGTCGGCGCTCTCGAGGACACGTCTGCGGGCAGACAGGTCGGCGAGTTCACGTGCGAGGGGGGTGTCATCGAACGAGATGGATGCCGCGGCTCCCGCCTCGTCGGACTGTTTCACGTGAAACACTCTTCCTCTCGCGCGCGAACAACAACGCTCCCCACTCTATCCCGCCCCACCCACACCGCCTTCCGTGTCGACCGCGTTCCGCCCACAGCGTGGTGCGGATATCTCCCGCGATCACAGGCGATCCGCCGGCTGGTGGCGCTGCGCCAACCCCGCCTCTGTTCGCGGACAGCGGGGACGGGCCCGGCAACACACCTTCGCGCGTCCCGTGCGGCTTCTCTCGCCATCGCCACACGTTCGCGTGCCCACTTTTCCGAGGCGCAGGTGCCTTCCGGCGCCGTGCAGCGCGCCCGGCGCCCGAGTGGCGCGCCGCTGCGCGGCATTGCGGGCGCGGGCGACCGTCCTGCGCGGGCCGGCTCTCTGCGCCGCGCTGGCGCTCGACGGCTGGAGCTCCGCTCACGTAAGGCACGAGGGGATGTCGAGCATGTTGACGACCGCCGGCGCCATGCGGGGATACGTTTCACGTGAAACGTGCACGCGAGGGGTGAACCCGATGTTTCACGTGAAACATCTTGCCGTCCGCGGGTGGACGAATCCGACAACGATGCTGCCGAGTTGTCGCCCGCGGCCCATCCTGTCGCGCGCGCCTTCCGTATGTTTCACGTGAAACGTCGTCGGCGGCGGGTCGACGAGTGGTCCGGTGTCCGGCGTCCGGTGCCGCGGGCGGCTTCCGGTAGGTTTCACGTGAAACATCGTCGGTCGGCGGTGGACGAGGGGTCCGGTGTCCGGCGTCCGGTGCCGCAGGCGGCTTGGGTAGGTTTCACGTGAAACATCGTCGGTCGGCGGTGGACGAGTGCGTCACGTACCGTGAACGGCTTCCGCGCGCCACGGCAGAACGGCGCCGATGCCCGTCGCGATCGGTGGTGGGCTTGCCGTTCATCAAAACAACTGACCGCCCGCGATTGCTCGTGCGCCGCCCTCGTTGGCGTCACAGCACGTCCGCACCGCGGTCATAGTGATCCCCTTCACGTGCTCCATGAAGCGGGTCGCCGCGTCAGACCCTCACGCCGAGCGTGCAACCGCAATCCACCATGCAGCGACGACGAGGGATGTGGCGCCCCCATGAGATCCTGCGCTCACGAATCAAGACTCCCGCGTCATGTAGACGCCTCCACTACGCCGCCGCTGCGCGCAACAGCCGCGCCTCGCCTTGACGCCTGCCGGCGACGTGCGTGTCCGCGGGACGGATGCCTTCTGCTGTCTCGGGGCGCGCGGTGTCCGTCGGGGCGGGATATGGCGCGCCCCAACGGACACTCCGCGCCCCAAACCCGGATCCCCGCCCCGCGCGACGTCGCACGGCGACAGGGTGTCGCGGCATCCACCCGTGTGATGCTGCGCCGGAGGGCCAGGCGACGTCGGAAGAACAGACTGCGCATCGTGTCCGCGGGGAGTCCGCGGGCTTGGGCTGGATGTCCGTGGGCGGGAATGGCGCGCCCCCGCGCCCCAAACCCGGGTCCCCGCCCCCACGCGCCTGCACGTCGCACGGCGACAGGGTGTCGCGGCATCCACCCGTGTGATGCTGCGCCGGAGGGCCAGGCGACGTCGGGAGAACAGACTGCGCATCGTGTCCGCGGGGGAGTGCTACGCGGGTCTTGGGGCGGGAAATGTCCGTCGGGGCGGGATATGGCGCGCCCCAACGGACACTCCGCGCCCCAAATCCGGGTCCCGCCTGCTCCCCCCAAACTCGGGTCCCCGCCCGACCCCCCGGGCCCCGCTTCTACATCTTCGCCGCTCGCGCGCACCCGTGAGGGTGATTTCGGGTGTCGGTGCGCCGCCGTTCCCGCGAAGATCATGTGCCCGGAACTCTGCACCGCGCTCCCAGACCGAGATTCCCACCCGGAGTGCCGGCGTCGGCCTGTCATGCGCTGGATGTCGACGCAGAGGCCTACGGATGTTTCACGTGAAACATCACGGCGTCCAACCTTTGCCGCACCCGTGGTGCTGGCCCGACGGGCCGCGCTCCACCATCACCCATCACGGTGACGGGTGCAGAGCTCGCGGATGCACCAACTGGTTCACCCGCCCGGTGCGCCGAATCGGATTCAGCGCGCTGTGCGGCGGCGGCTTCAGCGCACGGCATCGCGTCATACCGTTCGACGCCCGAGCGCCGTGTCGGGCGCAGCATGCGCGGCTCGGCAACGGGCCACCGGGTGCAGAGTCGCTGCGACTACAAGGCACAGCGACTCTGCAGTTGGTACGACGACGGGGGAGGCGAACGGCACCGCGCGCGGTGCGGGAACTGCTTCAGCGCAAAGACAGCGCAGCCACCGGCTCGACGCGCGGGCGCAGTGTCGCGCTCAGCATGCGCGGAGCGGTAGCGGACTCAGAACGGGACCCAGCACGCGTGGCGCGTCAGCGGTTCAGTGTGGACGGCCTTCAGAGCGCGTCATCGCGACGACGACCACGGCGCGCATCATGCCGCAACCGCTCGGACGGGTCTGGGTCCCGTGCGTGTCGTGGCGATGCAGGTGCGTGTTCAGGGCGTGTCGTGATGTGAGGGTTCATGTCACGCCCACGCGTGCGGCGTGCAGTCCGTTGGTCGGGGTACTTCGCCAGCGCAACCGAGAGCATCCCACCCGACAGGGGTAAGCCCGCCGCGCCGGCGCCGCTCCCGCAGAAGGCGTGCCTGCCCGCTGCAGCCTGTCAGCACGCGCCCTGACACATCGAACTCGGTCGCGCTGGAGGAACCCGAGGCCAGAGTCACGCAGCGGCAGCGTCGCTGCCGCGCATCGGCGCGCGCAGCAGGCAGCGCCACGAGGCGGGGCCACTCCGGCACCGGCTCCGCGTCCGCCCGCGCCGGACGCCCGGGCTGGGCATGTTTCACGTGAAACTGCGACCCTCCGTTCGCGACGCGACTGTCGCCCGTCACGACAAGCCGACTCCTCTTCGGGAAAGGATGCCTCTCACTCCTCATTTCATCCCTGCTCCCGACAGGACGAGACTTCCTTCGCGACAGTCTTCGTGTCAGTCGCCCGCATGCACAGGCTCGAGCAGATGTCCGTGGTTGAGCGTGCCATGGGGACGAAGAAGGCCCGCGCATGCCGAACGTCTTGGCGCGGCGGCATCGGGCATCCGTGTTCGCGACGTCAACAGTCCAAAGATGTTTCACGTGAAACATCGTCGGCCTCACCCAGCTACCCAGCCGGCAACCTCCTACCGAGAAAGCCTCCCGCATACCGCAGGCGCGAGCCTCCAGCCCTGACAGTCCAGTACGTCTGACGGGCCCGCGCGGTGCCACAACAATCCTCGCCGCACGGCTGCGACGAACTCCGGCAAGGGGCGCGCCGCCGACCCCGGCCACGCAGAGGAGAGCCGCGCAGAGGAGAGCCGCGCGGACGGCCGGGGGAGACCCCCACGTCGTCGTTCCCGTCGACAAGGCGGGAGCGGGGCACAGCTGCCCGCTCGCTCGCGTCACCCACACCGGAGTGCTTGGCGCAGGATGCGAACGCCGCAGGCCACTCACAGCGACGTACGATCGGCGTGGGTGGAACGATCACGCACCCGATTCGAGAACAACGATGCACCGCAGCACGTCGCTGGTCGACACACACGACGGGATGCACGGCGCGAATCCCCACACCACGCCCCCCGGAGCACACAGCAGCACGGGCTGGCATAGCAGCACGGGCTGGCATAGCGGTGCGGGAGCCAGACCAGGTCGTGTTCGACTGATGCATTTCGGGGCGAAGAGGGAACCCCCGCGCTGCACGGGAAGCTGCGGAAACGCCACGCCCGCCGCACGACCAGCCGGCGCCCTGCCACCTCAGGCCGGCTGTTCCCACCGAGCGCCGAAGCGACGACGCCATCGCCACCGCGACATCCCGGGCACGGAGCCGACCGGCGCTGGGGGAGTGGTACCGCGTACGTCCACTCGTCCGCCACCCACGGACAAGCGACGCACGCGCAGCAGACGCCACACGCCCGCAGATAGCGCGAAGTGAAAGAAACCGCGGCTTGACTTATGTCAGTAAGCTTAAGTCACCGTCACATCAGCGGACGGTGCCCCGTATGACCCGCGAAGGCTCATCCAGTACACCTTCGCCGACGATCTCCACACGCACGTCCGACACCCGGAACTTGCGCAGCTGCTTCTGCGCCGCCTCGATCTCGTTCGCCGCCCCCGCCCCCTTGAGCAGGATCAGCTCACCGCCGTCACGCACGAGCGGAGCTGTCAGCGGAACGAGCGTGCGCAGCGCGCTGACCGCTCGTGCCGTGACGGCATCCAGCGGTGCGCCGACCTTCGCTTCCTCGGCACGAGCGCGCACGATCTCGACGTTATCCAAGCCCAGCTCAGCGACCTGCTCGGTGAGCCACGCGACGCGCCGTTCCATCGGTTCGATCAGCACCCACTCCACGTCGGGCCTCGCGATCGCGAGCACGAGTCCGGGCAGACCCGCCCCGGAGCCCACGTCGCCCACCCTCCCATGGAACAGCGGTGCGATGATCGCACTGTTGAGCACGTGTCGCGACCAGATACGGGGTGGCTCGAGAGGCCCGATCAGTCCACGCTCTTCGCCGTGTCTCGCCAGAGCGTCTGTGAACTTCCTGGCCATCTCGATCCGGTCGCCGAAGATCGCCGCAGCGGATGAGGGCTCGATCTCGGTGCCGGGCTCAGGCTCGGTCATCGCTGTGCCACGCCGAGTCCCGAATCAGCCACGGCTGATCACGGTGTGGCGGTCTGCGCCTTCACCGTACGACTCGGACGTGTATCCGCGCTCCGAAACGATGTCGTGCACCAGCTTGCGCTCATAGCTCGACATCGCCGGCAGGGAAGCCTGCGACGAGCCTTCCTCGAGGCGGGCGATGGCGCGATCCACCAGTGTCTCCAGTTGACGCTGTCGAGCATCTCGCGATCCGCCGACATCGAGGATCAGACGCGAGAAGCGTCCCGTCCCGTTCTGCACGGCGATCCGCGTCAGCTCCTGCAACGCCTGCACCGTGTCAGGGTCGGCGATCAGCGAGACCGACCCTCCCTCGGGAGCCTCGACAGAGACGTATGCGCGGCCGGATTTGACGTCGAGAGCCAGATCGCCGTCGATGTCGGCGATATCGAGCAGACCCTCGAGGAAGTCCGCCGCGATGTCGCCTTCCTCCTCGAGCTGCTCCACGGTTGCCGGTTCGCGCTCGGCGGGCGCTTCGTCGACAGCGGCGAAGTCGGACGTGCTGGTCATGGGTTCCTCGGAATCGATCGGGCCGGGCTGATCGTCAGCGCGGAGGAGGTCAGGATGCCGTGCCCGCGGCGCCGCCGCCGGGATCGGTGGTATTCGGCTTCGGCTTGGGCGCCTGCTTCTGGGGGCCCTGCTTCTGCGGCCCCTGCTTCTTGGCTCGCTGCTTGCCCACGGGCTGCTGACGCTTGGGGGCTGTCGCCTTGGCGCGTTCGGCCTCTTCGTACAGTCGACGCTGCTCGGCGAGGTAGGCCTCCATCGGAACGACCTTGCCCGAGCCGTCGATCGCCTTGCCCTTACGTGCGAGGCGCTCCTCGCGCGCCTTCGCGGCGTCAGAGCCGGGGGTCGGCATCTCACGGATGACGAGGAACTGCTGACCCATGGTCCAGAGGTTCGAGACGAACCAGTAGATGACGACGCCGAGCGGGAAGAAGACACCCGAGAACACGAAGGCGAACGGCAGGACGTAGAGCATGATCTTCTGCATCTGGTACGCCTGGCCGGTCTTGGCCTCGGGGGACAGGTTCTTCGAGATGATCTGCAGCTGCGTGAAGAACTGCGAAGCGATCATCAGCACGACGAGCGTGAGCAGGATGATGATCGCCGTGACGTTGTTGCTCTCGAAGGCGTTGATCAGCGTCTCGTGGAGCGACGCGACCCCGAAGAGCTTGGCGTTGTAGAACTGCTCGGTCAGCTCGGCGTTGAGCAGGCCGACACCACCGACACCGAGGTCGTAGTGTTTCGTCACATCGTTCAGCACGCTGAACAGCGCGAAGAAGATGGGCATCTGTACCAGCAGCGGCAGGCAGCTCGACACGGGTGTGGTGCCGTGCTTCTTGTACAGCGCCATCGTCTCGCGGCTCATCGCCTCTCGCGAGAGCTGATCCTTCTTGCCGCGGTACTTCTCCTGAACTTTCCGCAGTTCAGGAGCGATTTCCATCATCTTGCGCTGGCTCTTGATCTGCTTGACGAAGAGCGGAATGAGCGCCGAACGCACGACGATGACGAGTCCGACGATCGACAGCACCCACGTGATGCCATCCGCCGGCGGAAGGCCGATCGCGGTGAAGAGCCAGTGCCAGAACACCAGAACGAGTTCGACCGCCCACTTCAAGGGCCACAGGATGAGCCCGATGAGGTCGAAACCCCCACCGCCCTGGTCAGGCGTGGGAGTGGAGGCCAGTAGAAGATCCATATGAAGGATCAGTCCTTTCCAGTGGGGGCAGGCACGACGAACCCGCGCGGGGTCAGTGCGTGACGGAAGCGAGAGTGCGCCGGGACGTCGTCGACGCCGCCGACGGCCCAGGGGTGGCAGCGCGCGAGGCGGGCGGCGGTGAGCGCGACGCCCTTCACCGCTCCGTGCTGCTGGACCGCCCCGACGGCATAGGCGGAGCAGGACGGGTAGTACTTGCAGACGTCGCCGTAGGTGTGCGAGATCGTCGCGCGATAGCCATGCAGCAGCGCGAGAAGCGCGTTGCGCGGCAGCAGGGGGAGTGAGCGCAGGGTGTCCGACGCCTCGAGGTGGGCGTCACCGAGCGCATAAGCCGGCAGCACACTCATGTCGCCCTCCGGGTGAGGCAACGTGAGACCTCGTCGCGGAGGTCGCTGAAGGTCGCCGTGGCCGCACCGGGCAGCGCGCGGATGACGATGTCATTCCCTGGCCGAAGCGAAGGCAGGGCCTCGGCGCAGAGCGCCTTGAGGCGCCGGCGCACGGTGTTGCGCGCGACGGCACCGCCCACCTGGCGGCTCACGATGAAGCCGAATCGCGGCGGGCCATCGGCCGCGGCGGGATTGACGTAGGTGACGGTATGCGCGCCGGCACACCGACGGCCCCGACGGACGACGGCCTTATACTCCGCTCCGCGGGTGAGTCGGTTCGGCCGCGCCAGCACGGCTGGCGTCAGGCCGAGAGCTCGGTGCGCCCCTTGGCGCGACGAGCTGCGAGGATGCCGCGGCCGGCACGGGTGCGCATGCGGGCACGGAAGCCGTGCTTCTTGGCGCGGCGACGGTTGTTGGGCTGGAAGGTGCGCTTGCTCATGGGGAAAACTCCGGATCAGGTGTCACCGGGACGGTCTGGCCGGGGACGCTCGTACAAGGGGACCTGCCTCAAGGGCACAAGTCAACCGATTCAGGCTACGTCGACTTGCCTCATAACTCAAACCGAGCATACCGCGCCGGCATTATCCACGGGCCGCGCTGCCAGCCCTGGCAGTGACACGCAGGGCGGATCTACAGTGGAGTTTGCTCCCGGGACTCCTGCTGACTAGCGTGTCTCGGGCAGTTATCCACAGGCTCCGCGTGATTTTTCCGGGGGATGCCACGGATTCATCAACAACCCCCGGGGGGACCATGTCACCGCACGAAGCTCCAGATGTCCCCGTCTGGTCCGCGGTGCTCGACGAACTCCTGACTGATGATCGCATCACACCCCAGCTGCACGGATTCCTGAGTCTGGCTGTTCCGCAGGGAGTGATGGGCGGCACGCTGTACCTCGACGTCCCCAACGACCTCACCGCGGCGCAGTTCACCAAGCGCATGCGGACTCCGATCATGGAGGCGCTCACCCGTGTGGAGCAGGAGGGCCTCAATCCCGCCAGCACGTTCCGGGTGGTCGTGAACCCCGACCTCGCCGACGCGCATCTGACGGTTCCCGTTCCCGTGCAGACCGAAGTCGCGCCGTCGCAGACCACGCCGGTGCGGCCGCCGCTCGAGGACAAGCCGGATCCGGCATCCCTCGTCTCGCGCAACGACACCCGGCTGAACCCCAAGTACACGTTCGACAACTTCGTCATCGGCCAGTCGAACCGCTTCGCGCATGCGGCCGCGGTCGCCGTGGCCGAAGCACCCGCCAAGGCATACAACCCGCTCTTCATCTACGGCGATTCGGGTCTGGGTAAGACGCACCTCCTCCACGCCATCGGCGACTACGCACTCAGCCTCTATGCCGGCATCCGGGTGCGCTATGTATCGAGCGAGGAGTTCACGAACGACTTCATCAACTCGATCGCCAACAACCGCGGCTCGGCATTCCAGGCCCGCTACCGCGACGTCGACATCCTCCTCATCGACGACATCCAGTTCCTGCAAGGTCGTGCCGAGACCCAAGAGGCGTTCTTCCACACCTTCAACACGCTGCACGACCACGACAAGCAGGTCGTGATCACGAGCGATGTGCCCCCGAAGCACCTCACCGGCTTCGAGGACCGCATGCGCAGTCGATTCGAGTGGGGCCTGATCACCGACGTACAGGCACCTGACCTCGAGACCCGCATCGCGATCCTCCGCAAGAAGGCGCAGAGCGAGCGGCTCCACATCCCCGACGAGGTGCTGGAGTACATCGCAACGGTGGTGTCCTCGAACATCCGCGAGCTCGAAGGCGCGCTCATCCGCGTCTCAGCCTTCGCCAGCCTCAACCGGTCGAACCTCGACATGTCACTCGCCCAGACGGTGCTGCGCGACATCATCGACCAGGATGACGCGAACGTCATCTCGCCGACCGACATCATCACGGCGACCGCCCAGTACTTCAAGCTCACCGTCGACGATCTGTACGGCTCGAGCCGGTCGCAGTCGGTCGCCACCGCTCGACAGATCGCCATGTACCTCTGCCGGGAGCGCACGAGCCTGTCCCTGCCGAAGATCGGGCAGCTGTTCGGGAACCGCGATCACACCACGGTGATGTACGCCTACAAGAAGATCAGCGACCTCATGAAAGAGCGTCGATCGATCTACAACCAGGTCTCCGAGATCACCACGCAGCTGGGCCGCACCGGCCGCTGACCCTCCCGTCGCCATATGCGCCGACGATCCCTTGACACGCGTCCGAGGGCGGTCCATCATGCCCGTTGTTCACAGTGTGGAAAACCTGTGGATAACTTTCTGTGCCTGCGGAAACACTGTGCATGAAAGCGCCCAGCCTGTGGATAGATGTGGAAACTCGATCGCGGCGGCGCGGCATTCCTGTCATGATTCCGCAGCCCGTCCACAAGTCACACGTGTGTAGTTCCCGTGTCTCCGCTGGGATCGACGGAGTTGTCCACAGTTTCCACAGCGGTTAACACCATGACAAGAAGTTAACGATGGAAAAGGGGATCCGATCACCTTGGCGGCGAGGGTGCCTGAAACGGGATGCCGGACCCGGCGGGGATGGCATCGACGTCTCGTGCCACTAGCATGAGTAGCCCAACCGCTGCCGAGGGAGCATTCGTGAAGTTCCACGTCAATCGCGATGTATTCAGCGAAGCCGTGTCGTTCGTCGTCAAGCTCCTGCCGCAGCGGAATCCGCAGCCGATCCTTGCGGGCGTGCTGATCGAGGCATCCGATTCGGGTCTCTCGCTCGCCGCTTTCGACTACGAGGCATCGGCACGCACGACGATCGACGCGACCGTCGATGAGCCGGGGACGATCCTCGTCCACGGACGCTTGCTGTCCGAGATCGCCAGCCGCCTGCCGAACGCGCCGATCCAGATCCAGGTCGAAGAAGACGGCGGGATCCTGCTCACGTGCGGTTCTGCGCGGTTCACGCTGTCGTCGATGCCCGTCCAGGAGTACCCGGCCATTCCCGAGGTCTCGGGAGATTCCGGTCTGGTCCCGGGCGAGGACTTCGCCACCGCGATCGCGCAGGTCGCCTTCGCCGCCTCGCGCGACGACGTGACCCCGGTGCTGACCGGTGTGCAGCTCGAGGTCGCCGGCACCTCTCTCAGCCTCGTCGCCACCGACCGCTACCGGGTGGCGCTTCGCGAGATCCCGTGGGACGGTGGCGCGGCAGCGAACGCCGAAGAATCGACCGCCGCTCTTGTGCCGGCACGGACCCTGACCGAGGTCGGCAAGACCTTCGCTCACGGCGGCGACATCTCGATCACCTTCTCGGGGTCGGGCGACCGCGAGATCATCGCGTTCACCGCGGGCAACAAGACCGTCACCTCGCTGCTGATCAAGGGCAATTTCCCGCCGGTCCGTCGCCTGTTCCCCGATGCGACGGAGCACCACGCCGTGGTGAACACCGCAGAGCTCGCCGAAGCGGTGCGCCGTGTGTCGCTGGTCCTTGACCGCTCTGCTCCGCTGCGGTTCACCTTCACCGCCGACACCGTCTCGATGGATGCCTCGGGCACCGAGCAGGCACGAGCGACCGAGTCGGTGGACTCGATCCTGGTCGGCGAGGATGTCACGCTCGGTCTCAACCCGCAGTACCTGCTCGAGGCGCTTGGCGCCGTCAGGAGCGAGTTCGTGCGGATCACGTTCACCTCGAGCGAGAACGCCAACAAGCTCAGCCCTGTCCTGATCACGGCGCAGACCTCGGTCGACAAGGCCGGCGCGGACTCGTTCCGCTACCTGCTGCAGCCGAACCTGCTCCTGCGCTGACGACATCGGCACCGAGGTCGGCGCCGATCATTAGGCTTGTCCGGTGATCGTCGAGCAGCTGAGTCTTGTGGACTTTCGCAACTATGCAGTTGCGGATGTCGCTCTCGCTGCCGGTCCGAATGTCTTCGTGGGCCGGAACGGTCAGGGCAAGACGAACCTCGCCGAGGCGATCGGCTATCTCGCGACGCTGGGCTCGCACCGGGTCTCCAGCGATGCGCCGATGGTGCGCGACGGCGCCGACGCCGCGATCATCCGCGCGCGACTCGCGCATGGCGACCGTCGCGTGCTGCTGGAAGTGCAGCTCAACCGTCAGGGGTCGAACAAGGCGCGCGTGAACGGCGCCCCCGTCAAGCCGGCCGAGCTGCCCCGGTATGCACAGGTCGTGCTCTTCGCCCCCGAGGACCTTCAGATCGTGCGCGGAGACCCATCCTCCCGTCGGCGCTTCGCCGATCAGCTGCTCGTGCAGCGTTCCCCACGCCTCGCAGGTGTGCTCGCGGACTACGATCGCGTCCTCAAGCAGCGGACCGCGCTTCTCAAATCGGCCAAGGCCCGCGGTGTCCGCGGCGATGCCCTCACGACACTCGACGTGTGGGACGACAAGCTCGTCACACTCGGCACCGAGGTGATCCAGGCGCGGCTCGCTCTCGCGGCCGACCTCGCCGCGCCGCTCGCCGCCGCATACTCCGCGATCGCCGGGGCCGATCATCGTCCGGCCGCACGATGGGCGCTGTCTGTAGCCGGCGGCGACCCCGAGGAGGGGTCCGACGACGATTCGGCGTCCGAGATGTCGCCGACCCGCATCGCAGAGATGTTCCGCGCATCCCTCACCGCACGTCGCACAGCCGAGCTGGACAGAGGGCTCACCCTCGTGGGTCCGCACCGCGACGATCTCGTCCTTCGCGTGAGGGATCTCCCTGTGAAGGGGTATGCGTCGCACGGCGAGTCCTGGTCCGTCGCCCTCGCGCTGCGCCTGGCGTCGGCCGAGCTGCTGCGGGCCGATTCCCGGTTGGGAGATCCGGTGCTCATCCTCGATGACGTCTTCGCCGAACTCGACACCGATCGCCGTGCTCGTCTGGCGGGACTGGCCGGCGGGTACGAGCAGGTCATCGTCACCGCAGCGGTGGAAGAAGACGTCCCCACGGCGCTGCGCGCACGGGTCGTCCGCGTCGAGGCGGGTCAGGTGCGGGAGGCTGCCGATGTCTGAGAAGGGGGATGCCGCCGCCACCGGAGATGTGCCCGAGACCGTCGCGACCTACTTGCGGCTGCGTGGCCTGGAGCCGTCCGCCCGCTCGTTCCGCAAGCGAAAGCGTCGTGCGGTCGACGACGAGAATGCACCGTTCGCCGCGGGACGCGACCCCCGGGGCGTCGCGGACGTGCTCGCGGACCTCACGCGGGAGGCGGGTTGGGACCCCCAGATCGCGCGAGAGGATGTCGTGCGTGCGTGGGCGGACGTCGCGGGCGAGGACACAGCTCGCCACACCCGCCCCGTGGCGTTCTCCGAGGGCACTCTCACCGTGCAGGCCGACTCCACCGCGTGGGCGAAGCAGCTTCAGCTGATGCGCGCGCACATCCTCTCCGAGATCGTTCGCCGGTTTCCTCTGGCCGGAGTCGACGCCATCCGTTTCCTCGGCCCGGACGTTCCCTCTTGGAAATGGGGTCCCAGAACGATTCCAGGGCGTGGCCCGCGCGATACCTACGGTTGAGGTACGTCCGCTATCGTCCGAATGCATTTCATCGCGTCAGTGAGGCGTAGAAGCTCTGAATCCCTCTGCAACTTGGTAGACTGTCGGGTGCCCACACCGAACGATCTGGAGCGCTCGAACATATGACGTCCGTGAACCCCGACAACGTTCCTGTGGAACCTCAATCGCAGACCGCCGAGCAGGTTTCCAACGAGTACGGGGCCGACGCCATCCAGGTGCTCGAGGGCCTGGTCGCCGTGCGCAAGCGCCCCGGCATGTACATCGGTTCGACGGGAGCGCGCGGTCTGCATCACCTGGTGCAGGAGATCGTCGACAACTCCGTCGATGAGGCCCTCGCCGGTTACTGCGACACCATCGATGTGACCATTCTCCAAGACGGCGCCGTGCGCGTCATCGACAACGGGCGCGGCATCCCGGTCGACATGCACCGCACCGAGGGCAAGTCGACGGTCGAAGTCGTGCTCACGGTGCTGCACGCCGGCGGCAAGTTCGGTGGCGGCGGTTATGCCGTCTCGGGCGGCCTCCACGGCGTCGGCTCGTCGGTCGTCAACGCGCTCTCGACCCGCCTCGATGTCGAGGTCCGCCGTCAGGGCCACGTGTGGCGGCAGTCGTTCGAAGACGGCGGCCACCCTCTCGCGCCGCTCGAGAAGGGCGAGGAGAGCTCCGAAACCGGAACGACCATCACGTTCTGGCCGGATCCCACGATCTTCGACACCGTCGACTTCGATTACGACACGCTGCGCACGCGATTCCAGCAGATGGCGTTCCTCAACAAGGGATTGCGGATCAACCTCCGTGACGAGCGCGCCGAAGGAATGGTCGCCTCGGCCGAGCCGAGTGAGCCCGACCACCCCCGCGAGGACAGCTTCCTCTACGAGCGCGGCCTGGTGGACTATGTCGAGCACCTCAATCACGTGCGCAAGGCCGAGCACGTCAACGAGGACATCATCGCGTTCGAATCCGAGGACACCGAGCGCAAGATCGCGCTCGAGGTCGCGATGCAGTGGACGACGAGCTACACCGAGAACGTCTTCACCTACGCGAACACGATCAACACGCACGAGGGCGGCACGCACGAAGAGGGCTTCCGTGCGGCACTGACGACCCTGGTCAACAAGTACGCGCGAGCGAACAACCTGCTCAAGGAGAAGGACGACAACCTCTCGGGCGACGATGTGCGTGAGGGCCTGACCGCGGTCATCTCCGTCAAGCTCTCGGAGCCGCAGTTCGAGGGGCAGACCAAGACCAAGCTCGGCAACACCGAGGCGAAGGCCTTCGTGCAGAAGGTCGTGGGCGATCAGCTCGGGGACTGGTTCGACCGCAACCCGACCCAGGCGAAGAACGTCATCCGCAAGGCGATCGACGCCGCGACCGCGCGGCTCGCAGCGCGCAAGGCCCGCGAGACCGCACGCCGCAAGAGCGTCTTCGAATCCGCGGCGATGCCCGACAAGCTCAAGGACTGCACCAGCAAGGATCCCTCGATCAGCGAGATCTTCCTCGTCGAGGGCGACTCGGCCGGCGGCTCGGCGGTCTCGGGTCGTGATCCGCACACGCAGGCGATCCTGGCGCTGCGGGGCAAGATCCTCAACGTCGAGCGTGCACGGCTGGACAAGGCGCTGTCGAACAAAGAAGTCCAGGCCATGATCCAGGCCTTCGGCACCGGGATCGGCGAGGACTTCTCGATCGAGAAGGCGCGCTATCACAAGATCGTGCTGATGGCCGATGCCGACGTCGACGGCCAGCACATCACGACGCTGCTGCTGACGCTGCTCTTCCGTTACATGCGCGGCCTCATCGAAGCCGGGTTCGTGTATCTCGCGATGCCCCCGCTGTATCGCCTGAAGTGGTCGAACTCGCCGCACGAGTACGTCTACTCCGACAAGGAACGTGACGTCCTGCTCGAGGACGGGCTCGCCAGCGGCAAGCGGATCCCCAAGGATTCCGGCATCCAGCGCTACAAGGGTCTGGGCGAGATGAACGCCAAGGAGCTGTGGGAGACGACGATGGATCACCGCACGCGCACGCTGCGGCAGGTGACCATCGACGATGCCGCAGCAGCCGACGAGATCTTCTCGGTGCTCATGGGCGAGGACGTCGAGTCCCGCCGCACCTTCATCCAGCGCAACGCGAAGGACGTCCGCTTCCTCGACATCTGATCGAGCCGCGGAACAGAAACGAGACGTGAATGAGTGACGACGAACGCCCCGACGTGAACGACGGGCACGAGCACGGCCGCATCGACCAGGTCGATCTTCAGCTCGAGATGCAGCGCAGCTACCTCGATTATGCGATGGCCGTCATCATCGGCCGCGCGCTGCCGGATGTGCGCGACGGCATGAAGCCCGTGCACCGCCGTGTGATCTACGGCATGTACGACGGCGGATTCCGACCCGACAAGTCGTTCTCCAAGTGCGCGCGCGTCGTCGGCGAGGTGATGGGTCAGTATCACCCGCACGGTGACACCGCCATCTACGACGCCCTGGTGCGCCTCGTCCAGCCGTGGTCGCTGCGCTACCCGCTCGCGCTCGGACAGGGAAACTTCGGTTCGCCCGGCAATATGGGTGCCGCCGCCCCGCGGTACACCGAGACCAAGATGGCTCCTCTCGCGCTCGAGATGGTGCGCGACATCGAAGAAGACACGGTCGACTTCCAGGACAACTACGACGGCCAGACGCAGGAGCCGACGGTTCTGCCCTCGCGCTTCCCGAACCTGCTCGTCAACGGCTCGGTCGGCATCGCCGTCGGCATGGCCACCAACATCCCGCCTCACAACCTGCGTGAGGTGTCCGATGGTGCACTCTGGGCCCTCGAGCACCCCGAGGCGACGCGCGAAGAACTGCTCGA
Source organism: uncultured Actinomycetes bacterium (assembly GCA_963707525.1). Taxonomy (GTDB): domain Bacteria; phylum Actinomycetota; class Thermoleophilia; order Gaiellales; family Gaiellaceae; genus Palsa-739. Next base: position 42,168 of record CAVPQJ010000007.1, read on the forward strand.
CGCGCTCATGGAGCGCATCCCCGGTCCGGACTTCCCGACCGGCGCGCAGATCCTCGGCACCAAGGGCATCCGCGAAGCGCAGCGCACCGGACGCGGGTCCATCACCATGCGGGCCGTCGTGTCGATCGAAGAGCTGCAGGGTCGCACCTGCCTGGTCATCACCGAACTCCCGTACCAGGTGAACCCCGACAATCTGTCGGTCAAGATCGGCGACCTCGCACGCGAGGGGAAGATCACCGGCATCGCCGACATCCGCGACGAGACGAGCGATCGCACCGGGCAGCGTCTCGTGGTCGTTCTGAAACGGGATGCCGTCGCCAAGGTCGTGCTGAACAACCTGTACAAGCACACCCAGCTGCAGGAGAACTTCGGCGCGAACATGCTCGCGATCGTCGACGGCGTGCCGCGCACCCTGTCGCTGGACGGGTTCATCTCGCTGTGGGTCGAGCACCAGGTCGAGATCATCGTCCGCCGCACGCGGTTCCGGCTGCGCAAGGCCGAAGAGCGCATGCACATCCTGCGCGGCTACCTCAAGGCGCTCGACGCGCTGGACGAGGTCATCGCGCTCATCCGGCGCTCGCCCACCGTGCAGGAGGCGAACGAAGGCCTGCGCGCGCTGCTGGCGATCGATGACGTGCAGGCGCAGGCGATCCTCGACATGCAGCTGCGGCGCCTGGCCGCACTGGAGCGTCAGAAGATCGTCGACGAGGCCACCGAGCTCGAGGCGCGCATCACCGACTACAACGCGATCCTGGGCGACCCGGTGCGTCAGCGCTCCATCGTCCGGGACGAGCTCACGGCGATCGTGGATCGCTTCGGCGACGACCGCCGCACCACGATCCTCCACGGCTTCGACGGTGATGTCTCCAACGAGGACCTCATCACCGAGGAGGAGATCGTCGTCACGGTCACCCGTGACGGCTACGTCAAGCGCACGCGCAGTGACAACTACCGCTCGCAGCACCGCGGCGGCAAGGGCGTCAAGGGCGCGCAGCTGCGCGCCGACGACGTGGTCGAGCACTTCTTCGTCACGACCACGCATCACTGGCTGCTGTTCTTCACCAGCAAGGGGCGCGTCTACCGGTCGAAGGGCTATGACCTTCCCGAGGGCGGCCGTGACGCCAAGGGCCAGCATGTCGCGAACGTGCTCGCGCTGCAGCCGGACGAAGAGATCGCCCAGATCCTCGACATCCGCAACTACGCGGTGGCCACGTATCTGGTGCTCGCCACCCGCGGCGGTCTCATCAAGAAGACGCGCCTGACCGACTACGACACCAACCGGCAGGGCGGGGTCATCGCGATCCGGCTGCGCGAGGACGACGAGGTCGTCAGCGCCATGCTCGTCGACGAGGGTGACGATCTCCTCCTCATCAGCCGGCACGGGATGTCGCTGCGCTTCACCGCGACGGATGATGCACTCCGGCCGATGGGCCGGGCGACCGAGGGCGTCAAGGGCATGTCGTTCCGCGGCACGGACAGTCTGCTGTCGGCATCCGTGGTCCGTGACGACGGATACGTCTTCGTCGTCACCGAGGGCGGGTACGCCAAGCGGACCTCCGTCGATCAGTACCGTGGCCAGAGCCGCGGTGGACTCGGTATCAAGGTCGCCCGTCTGAGCGAGGATCGCGGGGTTCTCGCGGGCGGTCTGATCGTGTCCGAGGACGACGAGGTCTTGGTGGTTCTTGCCAGCGGCAAGGTGGTACGCTCTGCCGTGGCCGAGGTCCCCGCCAAGGGACGCGACACCATGGGTGTCGTTTTCGCCCGAGCCGCTGACGAGGATCGCATCATCGCGATCGCGCGGAACGGAGAGCGGGGCATGGCTGCGAACGCAGAGGCCGCCGACCAGGAGTCGGCCACCCCCGAAGCCTCTCCCGAGACCCCCGAAGAGAGTACTGACGCATGAGCACGGTAGCCGACAAGCTCGCAAAGAAGTCCAGTCACAAGACGAGCGCCAAGCAGGTGCGCCTGCGTCTGGTCTACGTCGACTTCTGGTCGGCTGTGAAGCTGTCGTTCCTCGGCGCGATCGCCATCGCGATCGTCACGGTGGTGTCCTTCCTGATGATCTTCCTCGTGGTGCAGACGACGGGTCTGATCGATAAGGCGGACGAGTTCCTCGGGAGCTTCTCGGACGGCAGCTTCCTGCTGTCGCAGTTCGTCAGCTTCCCGCAGGTGCTCGCCTTCTCGGCGATCGTCGCGATCCTCAACCTCGTCGTAGTCACGGTGCTCGGTGCGGTCATCGCCGGCATCTACAACCTCGCGGTGAAGGTGACCGGCGGCCTTCTCGTGGGCTTCACCTCCAACTGACGGCCGATTCGTGAAAACGGCTTCAGTCCGGTAAAGTCTTGGAGGTTGACGGCGTCAAAAACGCCAAAACAACGGGGCTATAGCTCAGGCGGTTAGAGCGCTTCACTGATAATGAAGAGGTCCCAGGTTCAAGTCCTGGTAGCCCCACTCCGTGCCCAGGGGGCCTTAGCTCAGTTGGTAGAGCGCCTGCTTTGCAAGCAGGATGTCAGGAGTTCGAATCTCCTAGGCTCCACAGTCAAGAAGTCCCCTGATCAGACGGCATTTTCAGCCACCTGATGGGGGAACTTTTCCGTTGCCAGGAGGGCCGCTCGTGCCCTCCCCGTGCCCTTAGCCTCCCCGTGATGCGGGGTCCGAGCGCCGCTCCTGCGAGCGTGTCGAGGCCCTCCCGCGATGGCGACGTTCCGCTCCGCGGCGTGCTGATAGATGAGTGATGCGCGCGCTGTGGGAGTGACCGGCGCCGGCCATGAGGTTCACGCGTCGTCGCCCCGAACTGCGCCGCCATCGTGAGCCCCGCGTGCCTCACATGGTGGGTGAAACTGCCCGAGCCCGACCTTGCGCGCGGCCCTCCTCCACGCCTGCGTGAGCGCGTTGTTCGTGATGGGCTCCCCATCGGAGCGGATGAACATGGGCGAGCGTCCGAACCCGGTCGTTGAGGCTAGGTGCGCTTCGAGTTCCGCGGCGATGCTCGGAGGGATCGCGACCGTGCGGCCCTTGCCTGTCTTCGTGGTGGTGGTGATGGGCCTGCCGTTCACGAGCGTCGTCTGCCGCTCGATCTTCAGTTGCCCCGGCCACGTAGTCGCCACGCTGGAGCGCGACGAGTTCACCGACGCGAAGGTGAGCACCGAACGTCGCGCGGATGGGGAGCGTCCACTGCTCGGGCATGGCGTTGACGATGGTGCCGAGCGCCTCCGGGGACATGAGCGGGCGCTCCGGGTGCGACACCGATCCGGCTCCGACGATCTGGCAAGGGTTCGGAGCGATAAGTTGCTGCTGTTCCATCCTCGTGCTCGCGAGCATCGGTTCGAACGCACGCGTGGCCGCCGGAGCGGCAAGTGGTAACAGCTACATCGTCCTCTACAAGAGCCAGTCCGTTCCGGCGAATGCGGCCAAGACGATCCAGCAGGCCGGCGGGACACTGGTCTACGGCTATGACCAGATCGGAGTTGCAGTCGCGACGTCCTCCAACGCGTCGTTCCGCAGCAACCTGCTGGCCGCGGACAAGTTCGTCGAGAATGCCGCGTCGACCTCAGGGTTCGCGACGAGGCTCGACCCGAGTGAAAACAGCGACGCGTCGGGGCCGCCGCCTGGAGATCCCCAGAGCGCACCGGCGAGCGACAGCGACCCGCTCTCGCCGCTGCAGTGGGACATGCGGCAGATCCATACGCCGGAGGCGCACGCGATCACGGGCGGTAGCCCTGCCGTGCTCGTCGGCGACATCGACACGGGGATCGACTTCAACCATCCCGACCTGACGCAGAACATCGATGTGGCCGACAGCGTCAACTGCCTGAGCGGCGCGCCCGTTGCCGGCCTCGCCGCGCAGGACGACAACGGTCACGGCACCCACACAGCCGGCACGATCGCGGCCGCGTCGAACGGAATCGGGATCGTCGGTGTGGCACCGAACGTCCGCATCGCCGGGATCAAGGCGGGCAACGCCGACGGCTTCTTCTTCCCGCAGGCGGTCGTGTGCGCGTTCGTCTGGGCGGGGACGCACGGCGTCGATGTCACGAACAACAGCTACTTCGCCGACCCGTGGCTGTTCAACTGCCGGAACGATCCGGTGCAGCGCGCGATCTGGAAGGCAGAGCAGCGGGCGATCAGCTTCGCCGAGCAGAACGGCGTCACGGTCGTGGCGGCGGAGGGGAACCAGAGCGACGACATGTCCCACCCCTCGCAAGACGCGACGAGCCCCGACGATACGACGCCGTGACCCGTGACGTCACGAACGCGTGCGTCGTCATCCCGGCCGAGGTCGCCGGGCGTCATCGGTGTCACGGCCGACGGCAATCGCCAGCAGGCGAATGGCGGCTACCTCAAGTCGTTCTACTCGAGCTTCGGCGTGAGCAGCGCAGACGTCGTCGCTCCCGGCGGCGACTCGCTCTTCGGCGCGACGCCGCAGGCTCCGAACGGGCGCGTCCTTTCGACGTGGCCTGCGGACCAGCCTTGCACGCGCAAGGTCGTCGAGGGAACGACGGTCTACTGCTACCTGCAGGGAACCTCGATGGCGTCGCCTCACGTCGCCGGCGTCGCGGCGCTGATCATCAGCCGGTACGGCAAGCTGTCGACCGGACGGGTCTCGGCGTATCTCCAGCAGTCGGCAGATCCGCAACCCTGTCCGAGCGAGCTGCCGGCCGGCTATCTCTCGTTCACCGGCGCCGATGACGGCCAGGTCCAGACCTGCCAGGGCGGCACCGGGCACAACTCGTGGTACGGCGACGGGCAGGTGAACGCGCTCAACGCGGTCACCCATTCGTCCGGCGGCTAATCCGAGCATGGATGGGTCTTGCCGCTCAGTGCGGCGAGACCCATCCCGCTCACGATGGGCACGTAGGGGTTAGCCGTTCCCCGCGTTGGGCCGGGGTTGCGATCGCGGTGTACCTGACTAGGGTCCGTAGGTGCGATGGCTGTTGGCCTTCGCTGCGGCGTTTCTGCTCGCGGGCTGCGGGCCGTCGACGCCCGAGCGGGCAGGCGCTCCTGTGGTGCCGGACGCTCCACCACCGGCGATTGCTGCGGTGAACGAGGCACCGCCCGAAGACGTCGCGTGGTTCTTGCAGTCCGAGTTCGGGCTGGATGCCGCACCTGGCGATAGCGCGGCATCCGGTCAAGGCTTCGTCGTTTGCAACGAGACGATCCCAAGCGGGTCGGAGCTCTCGCCGCCGCCTGATGTGTCCGGCAACTCGTGCCCGCAGCCGACCGCCGAGGAGCAGGCTCGCTGGACCGCGGCAGAGCAGCAATACGAGCAGCTGATTCGTCCCGCGCCAGGGAGTGAACCGCGCGTGATCGCCAGGCTCCCACTCGACCGCAGCGGCGACGACCTGCTCTTCACCGCCTGGAAGAACGGTTCCGGCGAGACCTGCTGGCAGACGGATGAGAGCGGCCCCGACGGCGGCGGAGGCAGCGGCGTGTCAGGGCCTTGCGAGCAGCAGGCGGAAGTCGGGGCGTTCGCAGGGATGGCCGCGACGCGCGGGATGTACGCCACGGCTTGCGACGTCATCTGCCTTGGTTCCGACAGTAGAGGCGACGGCAACGGCGCGGATTCGTACGTGCTTACCGGCACCGTCCCCCGTGACGCGGAGGCGCTGCGCGTCACCATGGCCGGCGGCACAACTGCCACGTATCCGCTTGTCGGTCCCCGGGTTCTCGACACCGCAAGGAACGTCTTCATGCTCGACCTCGGAGCACACGACTGGCGAAAACTGGAGCTGATTCGCGGCGGCGCCGTGACGGCGACCGTGGAGATGCCGGCGTTCATCACTGCCTACGAGGAATGCGGCCAGAAGGTCGGCCCGCCGCCCGACCCGCCCGCGGACGCGGATCCGCGGGAGCTCATCGACTCCATGAAGCCCTACCAATCCGCCCTGACCGCGTGCCTCGCCGCTTCGGGCGCCGTGCCGGCGCTCGGCCTCCCGCAAGTTCACTTCCCGTAGCCCAGGCGGAGCCCGGGTGCACGTCTACGCTCTACGCGTGGCAGGCCCGCGAATCGCCTTCACGATGATTGCCGTCGTCCTCGCGGCGTTCTCGCTCAGCGGATCCGCATCCGGCTACACGACTGTTTCGACTCGAATTGTCGTTACCCCAGCCGGCAAGGTCGGGCCGCTCCACATCGACGAAAGCGCTCGCGTCGACGTGATCGCCTTTGCCGGGCAGCCGGAAGCCGAGCGGCGGGGCCGCTATGCGCCGTACACGCCGTTCGACGCGCTCGGCTATGGCTGCCACGGCAAGCCGGCCACCGACTCCGCCGGGGTGCCGATGTGCCAAACGGTTTTCTATCTCGACACGAAGAGCGGCAAGTTCGAGCTGTTCTACACGGAGGATCCGCACTACTCGACCCAGCACGGAGTCCACGTAGGCACGACGACAGCAGCTGCCGAGTCGCTCACGCACCGGCTTGCGATCGCCGGCTGCCTCGAGGGGCTCCGCGTGGGGACGAAGACCGGCTTTCTCTTTCTGGAGCTCAGCGGCGGCCATGGCCGTGTGCACCGCCATCCCTACTACGTGCACGTGGTCGGCGGTCACGTCGGTTTCATGGTCGTCCACAGCAACCGATCGAATCCCGGAGTCCTCGACTGCATAGACAGCTAGCTGCGCGTGTAACGCTCGCAGGTCGTTTGGACCGAGTGGCGGCTCGCGTCGTGCATCGGTACCCTGCGCCGCCGGATTACCCATCGAAGTGCTCGAGAGGAGGTTGGAGTCGTGCTCAGTGTGACGCCGCAGTCGTGCCGCGTCCGCCTACGACCTAGCTAGGTCGGCTCCCGCCTGCCGGGAGTCCGTTCTGACCTGGAAGGAGCTGAGCACGATGGGCATTCCGTACCGCGCTCGCGTCAACGAGCGCGTGGTTCCTGAACCTGCCCGGCTTCCACGGCGGCGCGTACGTGGTCGCTTACGTCGAGGACACGAGTGACTGTGGCCCCGCGTGACGAACCGTACTGCGACGACGACGACTGCACCGACTGCCCGCACAACTTCGAGCCGCGGATGATCCTCGAGATCGCGGACTGCTACAAGCGCGTGAATCTCGACTTCGACCTCGACCTCGAAGAGGCGCGCGCGAACTCGCTGCACAAGCTCGACACCCTGATCGCCGCCCTGCGCGTGTTCCGCAAGGGGCTCGTGGAGGAGTTCGTGCAGTACGAGCGGCGGGAACGCGAGTTGAAAGAGCTGAAGGGTGAGTAGGCCGTGGAACCGTGTCGGAGGGCGGCAGAACATGCCGCCCTCCGTTCGAAGCGTTCAGCCTTGTCCACGGAGCGCCGCGACGAGCTGGTCCTTCGTCATGTCCGAACGCCCGGCAATGTCGGCTTCCTGAGCGCGCTGGTACAGCTCCTCCTTCGTCAGGTCGTCAAGGCTGTGCGGCCTCGCCGTGGAGCTGTGGCCAACGGCATTCGTGAGGCGATCGCGATGTGCAGCTCCCTTCGTGAAAACGGAGATCGACGCTCGCGCGGACCTTTGGCACGCCTGCAGCGGATGCGGCCGTGATGAGCAACACCGCGTTCCGAAGCTTGTGTCCGTGTTTTTTCGTCTCCAGGCGGTCGTACGCGTTCTGCAGGTCTGCCCGGGCGCTCTTCAGCTCGTTTGCGAGCTTCTCGTCCGTGGCGAGCCTCGTCACCGCGCTCAGGAGGCCGAAGCCGCCGCGCGTTCTCCGTGCGGCAGCCGAGCTATGCGCCGCTGCGGAGAGGAGCTGCTTGCGGAACTTCTTGTCCTGCGCGAGCTGGAGAGCGACGTCTGACGCCGTCGCCGCGTGGCCCTTGACTCGGTCGATTTTGCTTCGCCGGAACATTTGACTCCCCCTATGTGTTTCGGCAAGTGATTCCGAGCTGGTCAGCGCGCAAACCCGCATTTGCGGGAGCGCGCGGAGCGCTACGTGAGCTAGCTTCCCGCCATGGCCGACGAGAACGAACGCGACGAGAAGCCCGCCGCCAAGCCGGACCACGAGCCCCCGGCGGGCGCCGAGACAAGCGCAAAATGGACGGGCGGCGGAAAGCCGCTCGACTATACGGCGAGCGCGAAGTGGCTCGTGCTGCGCAAGAAGGAGAAGCCGGCGGCGGAGATCTTCTCGGTCTCGTACGTGGCCAAAGGCGGGGACGCCGGCCGCCCGGTGATGTTCGTCTTCAACGGCGGTCCCGGCGCATCTTCCGCCTACCTGCACCTCGGCGCTGTCGGGCCGCAGCGGGTCGCGTTCCCGGCGAACGGCACGCTCCCGCCGATGCCGCCTCGCCTCGAGCAGAACGGGGACTCGTGGCTCGCTTTCACCGATCTCGTGTTCGTCGACCCCGTGGGGACGGGGTTCAGCCGCATCATCGAAGGCGAGGAGAAGGGCGACACGTCCGACGACAAGAACGACAAGAAGAAGAAGAAGGACGACGCGAACGACCCGCAGGAGTACTTCGGCTACAAGCGCGACCTCGAGTCGCTGTGCGAGTTCATGAGCCGCTGGCTGTCGCAGCACGACCGGTGGGGCTCACCGGTCTTCATCGCGGGGGAGAGCTACGGCGGGTATCGCGTCGGCCGGCTCGTGCGAATGCTGCAGGAGAGCGCCGGGATCGGGTTGAACGGCGCGATCCTGATCTCGCCCGCGCTCGAGTTCTCCACGCTCGCTTCGAGCGACTACGACGTCCTCGGCTGGGTCGACCTGCTGCCCACCATGGCTGCGGCCGCAACGCACCACGGGCGCTCGCGCGTGTTCGCAGCAGGAACTCCGCTCGACGAGGTCCTGCGCGAAGCCGAGCTGTTCGCAACCGGCGACTACACGGCGTTCCTCACGCGCGGCGCCTCCATGCCGCCGGACGATCGCGAGCGCGTTCTCAACCGGCTCGCCGACTTCGTCGGCCTGCCCGCGGACATGGTCACCCGCGCTGAGGGTCGAATCACGATCGGTGTCTTCGCACGCGAGCTACTTCGTGACGAGCGGAAGGTGGTCGGTCTGTACGACGCGACGATCACGGTGACCGATCCGTTCCCCGACCGGGAGTCGTTCGCCGGCCCCGATCCGACGCTCGCCGGGATCAGTCCCCGCCTACACGATGGCGATCAACCGGCAGCTTCGCTCGGAGATCGGCGTCAAGACCGATCGCGAGTACACCGTCCTGAGCTACGAGGTGAACGAGGCCTGGAAGAACGACGCGCAGCAGCACTTCTTCGCACCGCCGGTCGGTGCGACCGACGACTTCCGCTACGGCATGTCGCTCAACCCGCACATGAAGGCCTTCATCACGCATGGGCGGTACGACCTCGTGACGCCGTACTACGCGAGCGACCGGCTGCGCAACCTCATGCGGCTCGACCCGGAGATGGCGACCCGCTTGACCGTCAAGCACTTCGGCGGCGGGCACATGTTCTACGCCTGGGAAGAAAGCCGGCGCGACTTCACGGCAGCAATCGCCGCGTTCGTCGCCGACGCGATCTCCTAACGCGCCAGCGCGCGGGCAATCGCGGCGATGTGCGCGGGCGTGCTGCCGCAGCAGCCGCCCACGATGCGGGCTCCCTGGTCCGCGTAGCCGCGAACGTGTCGCGGCGAGCGTTTCCGGATCGGCCTCGTAGACGACAGCGTCGCCGACGATCTTCGGCACTCCGGCATTCGGCTTGATCCAGAGCGGGACTCCGGACGAGACGGCAAGCATCTCCGTCACGATCGCGTCGGTGTCCTCGAGTGACCGGCCGCAGTTCGCGCCGAGCGCGGCGACCCCGAGCGGCTCGACGGCCTCGACGACGTCGGTGGGGCTGAGCCCCATCATCGTCCGCGTTCCCTGATCGAAGCTGAACGATGCGACGAGCGGCAGGTCGGTCACGCTCTGCGCGCCTTCGATCGCCCAGAGCGCCTCCTCGAGCGCGAAGAACGTCTCGAGCACGAGCAGGTCGACGCCGCCGTCGCTTCAGCGCCTGCGCCTGCTCTGCGTACGCCTCGACGCAGACCTCGCGCGTCAACAAGCCGTACGGCTCGACGAGTTGGCCGGTCGGGCCCATCGACCCCGCGACGAGCCCCTCGTCGCCGACCGCGGAGCGTGCAAGCTCGGCAGCGCGGATGTTCACCTCGAGCGTCCGCCGGCGAGCGGCCCGTCCGCGAGCCGCGGGGTCGTCGCGCCGAAGCTGCACGTGAGCACGAGGTCGGAGCCCGCCTCGGCGAAGCGGCGATGCAGCTCCGCGCACCCGCTCCGGTGCGTCGAAGACCCACTCCTCGGGCGCGACACCGGGCTCGATGCCCATGTCCTGGTAGTTCGTCCCCGTCGCCCCGTCCGCGAGCAGGACGGGTCGCTCTGCAAGCAGCTCGGCGAACGACGGCATCGCGGCAGCGTAGTGATGAAGGACGAAGGGCCGGACGGATGCCCGGCCCTTCGCACGTCGCACTACTTGTGGATCTGGATGTTTCCTCCGACCAACGTGCTCGGACCGCGCGAGTACGGTGGCACCCCGAAGGTCTTGATCGCGAACGTGTCCATCGTCCCGGGCTCGCCGCAGTCGTCGACATCGACCTGGAAGTCCTGCGTCGTCGTGCCGGTCGACTGCGTCACCGAGGCCGTGCCGGTGAACGTCGCGTGCGTGTTCGGACCGCAGGCGACCGCTACCGATGAAGAGCCCGGTGATCGACTGGGACTTGATCCGCACATTCGCTCCGTGGTCGTTGTACTCCAGGTTCCCCGCCGGCGCACAACACCGCACGGTGAAGCCGAACGTGGCTTGCGATTGCGGCCCGGCCACGCTCGGAACGAGGGCCGGCAGCGAGATCAGGTCTCCGAACGGAGAGAAGAGAGGATCTCCCTGCACCTGGCCTCCGCCGGTCACCTTGCCTGGAGTGGACGGCACGCCGCCGAAGCACGGCCCGCCCGGAGCAGGCGCGGTGAGCCACGGGTTGAAGTCTGCGTCTCCGACGACCTCCTCACCGGTTCCACCTGGGTTGCTGACCGCGAGAGGGCCTGTTGACGAGCCCCACCAGTTGCACTCCGCGTTGACCGTGTCGGATGTGCTTCCGGGATCGACGGTCAAGCCGGTAAGGGCGAAGCTCGCGGAGCCCACCGTGCCGATGTTGTTTTGGTGGAACACGACGCCTGAGCTCGGGCCTCCGACGAGACCCAGATCGCTAAATCGGATCGCGTGACCGAGCCCGTCCGTGAGGTTGTTCCTCAGGAAGGTGATGTTCGTGTTGTTGTCGAAGAGCCGGATCGCCGCGCTCCCGACCAGGGTGTTGTTGCTGATGGTGTTGTCGTGGACGGTCGAGTCGTGCGTATTGAAGAAGACGACCGCTCGACCGTTCCCGTCGAACAAGTTCGTCGAGACATCGAGATTGAAGACACCGCCCGACCCGTCGGTGTTGCTGACGTCGATGCCGGCGTCGTCGTTGCCCGCGGAACGTGTTCTCGTCGATCAGTATGTCCCCGATGGTCGACCCGCCGACGAACTCGTCGGTATAGATGCCGCTGCCTGTCGCGCCGCCGGGCTGGTTGTTGTTCTGGATCAGGTTGTGCTCGATGACGGCCTGACCACTCGATGTAATCGGGCCGAGTATGCCGCCGATGCTGTTCGCAAGTCCGATCCCGGCGATGTTGTCCTGGATGATGTTGTTCAGGATCTGCGTCCCGCTCGTGGCGGTGCCCAGCGCGATGCCATACCCGGTGAACGCCGAGACGATGCTGTCCTGCACCGTGAACCCGTCAATCGTCACGCCGCTCGCAGTCACGAACGTCCCCTGCGGATCGGTCACAATCGACTCCGCTCCGACGCGGGTTCGCGCGTCCACTCCGCTTTGCGCCCCCTCGAGCGTGAGCTGCTTGTCGACGGTCAGAGGACCGGGTGCCGGTTCGGGGTAGGTACTTGCCGCGACGCTGATCGTGTCGCCCGGCGACGCCTTGTTGATGGCCGCCTGGATCGTCTTGCACGCGCCAATACCGGGCGACGTGCAGGGATTGGCGTCGTTGCCGAGGTTGCCGTCGACGTACAGCGTGGTCGCGGCCGCGGCGCTCGCCGGCAAGAGGAGGAGCGCGACCAGCGCGATCAGCGCCGGCCGCAAGTGCCGTGTCATGTCGTCTCCCTTCGAGAGGACGCGCAAGCGTCCAATTGGCGATGGGGAAACGTGGGACCTGTGTCATTCGATACGTCCCGTGGAGCGGAGAAAAGCCGCTCTTTGCATAAAAGAGGAGCCCCGTGGACCCGGGGCTCCTCTCTGACTCCTCGTACCTCGGCGATCAGGCAGCTTCGAGCACGATCTCTGCCGCGATCGGCTGCTCGATCCCGACCGTGACCGCCCGCGACTCCGTCAGCGTCGCCGCGAGCACCGCACCGGCCGCTGCGATCGCCGGCGAGCACGTAGAACGTGATCTGGAAGCCGTGCGTCAGCGCGCCGCCGCTGAGCGCGGACACGCCGGGATGCGCGTGCACGTAGTGCGTGCTGAACGTCGTCGCGATCGTCGTCGCCGCGGCGACGCCGATCGCGCCGCCGATCTGCTGGCTCGTGTTGATCAGGCCCGACGCGACGCCGGCGTCGGACTGCTCGACGCCGGTCAGCGCGCCGATCGACATCGGCACGAACGCGAGCGCGAGCCCGATGCCGCTCAGCAGGAACGCCGGGAACAGATCCCAGAAGTACTGCCCGTGCACCGGGAGCTGCGCGTACAGGACGAGCCCGCCCGCGGAGAGCAGCGAGGCCGGCGGTCAGCACCGGCCGGATGCCGATGCGCGTCGCGAGCGCCTGGGCGATCCCCGAGAAGGCGATGATCGACAGCGTCAGCGCGATGTAGGCGACGCCGGTCTTGAGCGCGGAGTAGTGCAGCACCTGCTGCATGTAGAGCGTCAGCAGGAAGAACTGCGAGAACACCGCCGCCGGCGAGGAGCAGCCCGCTCACGTTCGACGCGGTCAGCGTCCGCAGGCGGAAGATCCGCATCGGCAGGAGCGGCGCCTTCGAGCGCAGCTCGATGACGACGAACGCGACGACGAGCGCAGCCGACGCCGCGAGCAGGCCGATCGTCTCGGCCGTGATCCAGCCGTGCTGCGTCGCGCGCGTCATCGCGTAGACGAGCAGCATCAGGCCGCCCGTGATCGAGGCGGCGCCCGCGGCGTCGAAGTGCCGGTGGTCGAGGTCGGCCCGGCTCTCGCGCAGGAGGAACGGGACGAGCGCGAGCACGAGCACGCCGACCGGGACGTTGATGAAGAAGATCCACGACCAGCTGAACGCGCTCGTGAGCGCGCCGCCGAGCAGCACGCCGGCCGCGCCGCCGCTGCCGGAGGCAGCGCCCCAGATGCCGAGCGCGATGTTGCGCTCGCGACCTTCCTCGAACGTCGTCGTCAGGATCGAGAGGGCGGCCGGGGAGAGCAGCGCGGCGCCGAGCCCCTGGAGGGAGCGGAACGCGATCAGCGAGCCCTCCGACCAGGCGAGCCCGTCGAGCAGCGAGCTGACGGTGAAGAGCGCGAGGCCGGCGACGAAGAGCCGGCGGCGCCCGAGCAGGTCGGCCAGGCGGCCGCCGAGCAGGAGCACGCCGCCGAAGAGGATCGAGTAGGCGGTGATCACCCACTGGAGGCTCTCCTGGCTGAAGTGCAGGTCGGTCTTGATCGACGGCAGCGCGACGTTCACGATCGCGACGTCGAGGACGACCATGAACTGGGCGGCGACGATCACCGCCAGGGCGAACCAGCGTTTCCGTGAATCGAGGGAAGTCATATGCGGCTCCAATCGTTGTTCGAATACACGATAAACGCTATCAACGATGTACCCCTACGCTTATTCCCGGGAGGCGTCAGGTGATCTGGAGGCCCTTCAGCTCGGGGTTGAGCGGAGGCAGCTGCGGGTCCATGGCGGGGAGGGCGGTGACGAGGAGCTCGGCCACCGCGAGATTCCGATCGGGTTGCGGTCGGCCGGGACGACATGGCAGGGCGCCCACGACGTCGACGTCTCGGTCAGCACGTCGTGCACGCCGCGTGGACTCGCCAGAGGTAGTCGGGGGTGAGCTCGTCGCCCGTCGGGGCGTTCTTGTCGTCGAAGCCCAGACGGTCGCTCGGGTCGCGCTTCGCGAGATCGGCCGGCGCAGGCCGGGCTGCACGCGCAGCTCGGCGAGGCGCTTCGCGGCTGTCATCAGCAGGAGGCTAGTCGCTTTGCTTCTCACCTTTAGCATCACGCCGTGGGCTTCTCCGCGCACGACTCGCTGATTCTGCTGGCGATTCTCGGCGCGGGCGCCGGGCTGCTCGCGCTCGCGCCGCTCCTGCGCGTTCCGTACCCGATCCTGCTCGTGCTCGGCGGGCTCGCGCTCGGCTTCGTGCCCGGCATCCCGCACGTCGCGCTGCGGCCGGACGTCGTGCTCGTCGCGATCCTGCCGCCGCTCCTCTACTCGTCCGCGTTCTTCACGTCGCTCCGCGACCTGCGGCGGAACGTGCGCCCGCTCTCGCTGCTCGCGGTCGGTCTCGTCTTCGTGACGATGGTCACCGTCGCCGCTGTCTGCCACGCGGCGATCTCGGGCTTCTCCTGGCCGGTCTGCTTCGTGCTCGGCGCGCTCGTCGCTCCGACCGACGCCGTCGCGGCGAACGCGATCGCGTCGCGCCTCGGCATCCCGCGCCGGCTCGCGACGCTGATCGAGGGCGAGAGCCTGATCAACGACGCGACCGCGCTCGTCGCGTACGCGTTCGCCGTCGCCGCCGTCGTGACCGGCAGCTTCTCGCTCTGGCACGCGACCTGGCGCTTCGTCGTCGACGTCGTCGGCGGCGTCGCGATCGGCCTCGCGGTCGGCTTCGTGCTCCGCCAGGTCCGGCGCCGGCTCAATCACTCGCCGACCGAGATCGCGATCGCGCTCCTGTCCGGCTACTTCGCGTACCTCCCGGCCCAGGCGGCCGGCGTGTCGGCGGTCCTCGCCGCCGTGACGGTCAGCGTCTACGTCGGCTGGTACACGCCGGAGCTGACGAACGTCGCAGACGCGCCTGCAGGGCGACGCGGTCTGGAGCATCCTCACGTTCCTGCTGAACGCGCTCCTCTTCGGGCTCGTCGGGCTCCAGCTGCGGCCGATCCTCGACTCGCTCTCCGGCCACTCGACCGGCGACGCTGATCGCCGACGCCGCGATCGTGAGCGCGCGCCGTCATCGGCACGCGCCTGCTCTGGATCTATCCCGCCACCTACCTGCCGCGGTTTCTCTCGCGGCAGGATCCGCGAGCGCGACCCGTACCCGCCCTGGCAGTACCCGACCCTGATCGGCTGGACCGGCCTGCGCGGCGCCGTCACGCTCGCGGCCGCGCTCGCGCTGCCGCTCACGACGCGACTCGGGCGCGCCCGTTCCCGCAGCGCGACCTGCTGATCTACCTCGCGTTCTGCGTCATCCTCGCGACGCTCGTCCTGCAGGGGCTGAGCCTGCCGCTCGCTGATCCGGCTGCTCAACCTCGAAGACGACGGCAGCGCTGCGAAGGAGGAGACGAAGGCGCGCGATCTACGCCGCCGACGCGGCGCTCGCGCGCCTCGACGAGCTCGCCGGCGAGGACTGGGTGCGCGACGACACGGCCGAGCGGATGCGCGGCTCGTACCGCTTCCGGCAGAGCCGCTTCTCCGCCCGCTTCGACGCCGAGGACGACGGCGCGATCGAGCAGCGGTCGCAGGACTACCAGCGGCTGCGCCGCGAGCTCCTCGACGCCGAGCGGCGGGCGGTCGTCGAGCTCCGGCGCCAGGGCCGGATCAACGACGACGTGATGAACGTCGTCCAGCGCGACCTCGACCTCGAGGACGCGCGCCTCGACGTCTGAAGCGCGTAGGGTTGAGCCAACCGACAGGGAGGCTGGGATGGCGCTCGCACGCGTGGTGGCGTTTGAAGGAGTGAGCAAGGACCGGATGGATGCGATGGACAGCGAGATGCGCGAGGGCAACCGCCGGAGGGTCTCAACGCGACCGAGGTCATCGTGCTGCACGACCCGGAGACAGAGCAGTCGGTCGTGATCGTCTTCTTCGAGACCGAGGACGACTACAAGCGTGGCGACGAGATCTTGGGCGCGATGCCGACAGGCGACACGCCTGGACGTCGGGTGTCGGTGACGAAGTACAACGTCGCCACCCGCATGACGCCTAACCTGATCAGAAAGGCCTGGAAACAGGGCCTTTCGTCATACTGCCGGCAGTGACCTCGCAAAAGTGGAATAGCCCGAGGTCCGCCGAAGGCGCCCCCACCGTGGGTCGTAGAAGCAGCCTCCCGCCTGGTTCAGTCACGGGCAGACGAGGAAGGCTGTGCGCCCGAGGATGTCGAGGCGTGGCGCGCAACGCTCGTGGAGCTCGGAATCTCCGGAAGTGCGTCTCACGTCTGACGTGCGCGGCCTCACGATCGACTTCGACGGCTTCGCAGCTCAAGCGGTGAATGACGATCACGCGCAGCCGTTGCGCAGTGCGCTTGCTCGCGGTATCGACCGTTGCAAGATGAAGCAGAAGAGCGACGAGCTCACCCGAGCGCGCGAAGCTGCTCAGGGCTCACCCGAGATCGACTAGCTCTACGGGAGGAGCTTGGGGCCGGTGAGCGCTCGGCACGACGCTCGTGACCGCGTCGATCGCGGCTTGCGCAGTCGCAACCACGTTTGCAGCAGTGTTCGCGACGGTGTCTGCTGTGTTGCTGACGACGCTCGACGCCGCGTTCGTAACCGTGTCGACGACAGGAGCGACTGCGTCCGTGGTTGCGGTCGTCGCGGTGTCGGTGACCGTCTGCACTGCGCTAACCGGTTCGGCCGGGGCCGCCGGAGCGTCAATCTTCGAAGGCGTCGGTGTCGGCGTGGGCGTCGGCGTGGGGGCGGGGGGCGACGCCGGCGTCGCGGTGGTGTGCTGAACAGGCGCTTCGGTGCGCGGCGCCGCGACAGGCGGGGCAGGAGTCTGTGCAGCCGGTCCGCGGTGTTTCGCGGGAGCGACTCGCGCCGCCACCTTCACCTTGCCCGGGTGCGAGACCGCGCGCGGCGCCGGCGCACTCTGGGCGGCGCGGGTCCGCACTGCAGGCCGAAGCTGATGCCGAGTCTGATGCGCGAGCGGTGACCGCACCCGTCGTCGCAGTCACGGCCACGGCGGCGGCGCCGAGTGCCACCTTGGCAGCGCCGCCTTCCCGCCAGTGACCGGAGCCATGGCAGGAAGGAGCCAACTCCGAGCGGCCGGCGCAGGCGGCGGGCGAGTGAGCGTCGCGCGCGGAAGAGCAGCGTCTCGACGGCAGCCTGGCTGAGCTCGAGCCGTTCGGCGATCTCGCTGTAGGTGAGGCCGTGCCACTCGCGCAGGAGGATCGCGTGCCGCTGCTGCTCGGTCAGCGTCGCGAGCGCGTCCGGCGAGCCCGTCCAGCTCGTTCGACGGCGCGGGCGCGGCAACGATCTCCTCGAGCGCGTGCGGGTCCTGCGCGACTTCGACCGCACGGCGGCGGGCGGCGTCGGTGCGCGACAGACAGACGTTGCGCGCGATCGAGAGGAGCCACGGTCGCTCGTACGTCGGCACGACGCCGCGGTCGAGTCCGCGGTAGGCGTAGAGGAACGTGGTCTGCGCTGCGTCCTCCGCCTCTTCGCGCGAGCGCAGCCAGTTCAGGCAGTACTGAAAGACGCGGTCCGCGTGCCGCTCGTAGAGGCCGGTGAGCGCATCGGCCGGCGCTCGCGCGGCTCGACGCCGCTCGCGCGGCCTAGCGGCGAGACAGCAGCCATCGTCCATCCGCGGTGCGCCCGCATACCGAAGGTCGCTGTCCGTCTCGATCGCGGCGGCCTCCCCCGTTCGGGGTAGGCCGAACGGATCACTCGATCGAGTGATTCGATGGGCCGACCCGCAAGTTTTCGGTCCAGTGGGCTTTCTTCCGTCGCGACCGCAGCGCAAGAGAGAAAGGACACGGGAGTGAAGCCGCGCATTCTCGTCGTCGACGACGACCCGCTCTACACCGAAGCCGCACGCAGCGATCCTCGCGCAGGACGGGAGGGTGGAGGTGGTCGGCTGCGCAAGCGACGGCCGCGAGGCGGTCGAGCGCGCGCTCGCGCTGCAGCCCGACGTCGTGCTTGATGGACATCCAGATGCCGCTGCTCGACGGCATCGAGGCGACCCGCTGCCTTCGCCGCATGCTTCCCTCCGTCGCGAATCGTCCTCGTGAGCGCCTCGACGTCGACCGCCGACCGTCGGCGCGCGCGCGAAGCCGGCGCGTTCGCGGCGATCGCAAAGGGGCTCGGCACGGACGCCCTCGTCGAGGCGGCGCTCGCCGCGGCCGAGGCGGTTGCGTCGTGATCCGCCTGCTGATCTGCGACGCGTCGCAGCGAGCGCGCGCGCGACGTTGCGCTCGACTGCTCGACGAGCAGGACGAGATCGAGGTCGTCGGCGAGGCGGCCGACGCCGAGCAGGCGATTGCGCTCGCCGCTGCGCTTTCGCCGGACGTCGTGCTGCTGGACGCCGAGCTGCCGCTCGCCGACGGCGAGGCTGCGACGTCTCGCATCAAGCGACTGCTTCCCGGCGTGCGGATCGTCGCGCTCGCCGGCTCGGCCGACCGGCAGGCCGTCGACGCGATGATCGCGGCCGGCGCCGACGCGTACTGCGTGAAGGGCGCGCCGCTCTGGGAGCTCGAGCGCGCCATCGCCGGAGCGAGCGATCCGCTGCTCCGGCTCGCGCACGCGCTCACGCGCGCGCCGGCAGGCGGCGTGGGGGCGATCGTCGCGCGCGAGCTGCACGACCTCACCGGTGGAGCCGTCGCCGCCGTGTACCTGGCGAGCGACGGACCGGGCTCGGGCTCGCCGGCGCCGCCGGTCCGCTCGACGTCGCACGAGCTCGTTCGCGTTCCGCCGGCCGCCGTCCGCGCGTTCGAGGAGTGCGCGCCTGTCAGCGCCGACGCCGGCACGCTCTCGGAGCTCGTCGTCGAGGGCGCATCGTTCGGCGACGCGTTCGCGTTGCCGCTCGTGTCCGACGGGCTCGCGCTCGGAGCGCTCCTCGTGGCGATGCCGGTGGAGCCTCCCGTTCATGCTCGACGTGGAGCTCGATCGCCGCGGTCGCCGATCTGGCCGCCTCCGCGATCGCGAGCGAGCGCTTGCTCCTGTTCACCCGCACGGAGGCGCGCCGCGACGCGCTCACCGGCCTGCCGAACCGTCGCGCGTTCGACGAACGGCTCGACAAGCTGCTCGCAACGGGCTCCGCGTTCGGTCTCGCGCTGCTCGATCTCGACGACTTCAAGGAGACGAACGACCGTCTCGGTCATGCGGTCGGCGACGACGTGCTGTGCGCGTTCGCGCGCGTCGCGCAGCGCACGCTGCGCGCGACGGAAGAGCTGTACCGGGTCGGCGGCGACGAGTTCGCGCTGCTCCTCAAGAGCGGCGAGACGGCGCCGCACGTTGTCGCGCGGGTGCGTCGTGCGCTGCGATCTGCACCGGCGGCCGCGACGGCTGCCGACGATCTCGGCCGGTATTGCCGTGGTCGCCGGGCGACGGCCGCTCGAAGGCCGATCTGCTCGCCCACGCCGACCGCGCGCTCTATGCAGCCAAACGCGCCGGCAAGGACCGGACGACGGAGCGCACGCACGGAGCGACGACGGCGCACGCGTGCTCGTCGTCGACGACGACGGCGGCCTGCGCGAGCTGCTCCGCACGACGCTCGAGGCGATCGAGCTCGAGGTCGAAGAGGCGGACTACCGCCGGGCACGCGCGCGCCTCGATCAAGACGACGTCCGCCCGACCTGATCCTCCTCGACGTCGGCTTCCCGGACGTCGACGGACTCTCGTTCTGCCACGAGCTCAAGGCGGATCCGCGCACGGCCGCGGTCCCGGTCGTCGATCCTGACCGGCGCCGACATCGGCACGAGCGACGCGGCGCGGGCCGCGCGCGCCGACGGCTTTCTGCGCAAGCCGTTCAGCCCACTCGAGCTGCTCGCCGTCGCCGAACGCTTGCTCGGCCGCCTCGACCGCGAGCTGCCGCCGCGGCGACGAGTCTCCGCCGGCGGAGCAGGTGCAGCTCTACGCGCAAGACCTGCGCCATCTGCTCGAGCTCGAACGCGGCCAGCGCGCGCTCCTGCAGCACGCGTACCGCCAGACCGTCGGCGCACTGGCGGCGGCGCTCGAGTCCAAGGACATCGGAACCGGCGCGCACTCGCATCGCGTGCTTCGCTACGCGACCGAGCTCGCGCGCGCCGTCGATCCGTCGCTGCTCGAAGAGCCGAGCGTCGAGTACGGCTTCCTCTTGCACGACATCGGCAAGATCGGGATCCCCGACCACATCCTGCGCAAGCGCGGGCCGCTCACGTCGAGCGAGCGCTCCCTGCTGGAGACGCACACGGTGCTCGGCGAGCAGATGCTCGCAGGCGTCCCGCTGCTCTCCGGCTCCGGCTTGCGGATCGTCCGGTCGCACCACGAGCGCTGGGACGGCGACGGCTATCCCGACCGGCTCGCGGCAAACGCGATTCCGCTCGGCGCACGCGTCTTCGCGGTCGCAGACACGCTCGATGCGATGACGAGCGATCGCCCGTATCGCAAGGCCACTCGCCTGGGACGATGCGGTCGCGGAGATCAGCGCGCAGTCCGCGCGTCAGTTCGACCCGGGGGTCGTCGAGGCGTTCACGCAACAGGAGCCGAGCCTGCGCCGCGTCTACTACGAGTTGAGCACGGCCTGACCGCTTCGGTCATTTACCGGTTACAACCGCTTGAAAAGTCCGCGAACCTGACTGATACTCCGTTGACTCTCGGCCACTGACGTGGCGGGGTACCGGGGGAAGGGGCACGATGGGTCGAGGGCTTGGGCGTCATGGACGCTCGTGGAGGACCATCTTTGGGTATCGGCGCGCTTGCGTTCGTCGCGGTTGCGGCCGGCCCGGCAGGGGCAGCGCCTCCTGGAACGCAGACGCTCGATCGGAGCGCCACGCTGCAGACGTCGAATCAGAGCATGTTCGGCGCCGGTAGCGCAGCCGGGCCGACCGACCAGACCTTCACGCTGTTCGACCAGAGCTGGAACGCCGGCGGGACGTTCGGAGGCAAGCGCACGTCAGCTTCCCGCTCGGCTTCGACCCGACGCCCTCCGTATACCTGTGCGACCCGTTCACGGACTACGGCGACCCGTTTTCCAGCGGCTTCGGTGAGAGCGACGACGATGACTGCAGCAACGTCGACGCGTCGAGCGCCGACGACAACATCGTCTTCGACATCGGCGACTTCGGCGCCTCGGCGACCGCGCACACACAGGGCGAGATCGGCATGTCCGTGAACCTCTCGGGTTTCGATCAGGGATCCCTTGGCGTGACGTATCCGATCACGGGCCATCACACCGTTCCTCAGCCCGACAGCTCGCGCCGGGCGACACCAGTCACCATCGACACGTCGGTGAGCGTCGGCTCGGCGGCGATTCAGAGCACCTTCCCCGTCGCTCACTCGACTCGGGCTATCCGGCAAGTTCGGCTTCCATGCCGACGCCAGCGGTGAACTCTGCGTCTTCAAGTGCACGAGCGGCAGCATCTTCGACCTCAGCATCCCGGATCACGGGGGGTACACCGGGCCGGCGAGCGGCGATCTCTTCAGCTTTCCCATCCACGGGACCGGCTGCTTCAACTTCCTCGTCAATTTTCCGCTCGGATTCGGGACCTATCCCGACACGCGGTGCAACGACAACGGCTATATCGAGCCTCCGAACGTTCGCTTGCCTCGTCCGTGCATGCTGACGGGAGTGTCACGGGGGCGGGCAGCGATTCTTACGCGATCGTCCCGGTCAGCGCCGTGACGTGGGCGGGCCGGCTGGCGGGCCTCGGCCCGGTCCCGCTGAATCTCGGCCCGGTGGAGATCCCGGGGACAGGCATCACAGTCGGCTGGACCACTGCGAACCTGATCTTCTCGGTCCTCGAGTCGATGTCACAGAACATTGCGTTCTCGCCGAGGGTCGACGAGACCTTGTCTGGCCGCAGAGCGCTTCACTGGGTCGTGCGGGATTCGAGCAACAGCATCGTCTCGAGCGGCGACGGCATGTCATCGCGTTCCCGATCGGCGACAAGCTCGAGCTCACAACGCCGAGCAACCTGACGGGCGCGTTCCAGGTGACGCCGACGTTCTCGATGGGGAGCAGCACGATCACGAACCAGACGAAGAACGCGACGACCGGCGCAGGCGAGACGTCTTGTCGTTCACCCTCAAGACTCCGAAAGCAACGGCTGACCTCGATTTCCTCGGCACCGTCACCGTCTGGCCCGGCGCGACCTCGACGCCGGGCCGCTCGTCGACGTGCCGTTCCCGCTCGGCTCGACCGACAACCAGATCTCGAACTCGAGCTTCACGCTCGGTGGCTCTCGATACGTCCACCGCCAACGCCCTTCCGCTCGTGCCCGACCTGCCGCCGGTCGCAACGACGCGGACGATCTTGCCAATCGAGGGCGCTGCCTTCTCGGGCACCGTGATGACGTTCAGCGATCCGGATCCCAGCGGCGCGGGGGCGGATTACACCGCGACGATTGATTGGGGCGACGGCTCGACCGGTAGCGGCCAGGTCTCCGGCTCAGGAGGTGCGCTCACGGTTGGCGGCAGCCACACGTATGCGGAGGAAGGCGCCTATCCGGTCACGGTCGTCCTCACCGATGTCGACACGCCGACGCTCAAACCATCCGCGATCTCGCACGCAGCGGTCTCGGACGCCGCGCTTCATGCCATCGGGCGCGCGACCAACACTGCGAGCGACGGAACTCCGATCCTCCTGTGGTCGGCACCGGCGACGACCGACGTCCTCGCAACCTTTACGGACGACGATCCTGCTGGCAGCGTAGCCGACTACACCGCCTCGGTCGACTGGGGCGACGGCACGACCTCGGCCGGCGTCGTCTCGGTGAATGCCGCCGGCGGCTTCGAGGTCACCGGCACACACGGCTACGTCGTGCAGGGGCCGCACTTGGTCCGAATTCGCGTCAACGACGTCGGAGGCAGCACCGCCTTGGCGACCACGACGACGCTCGCCTTCGGGTACGCGACCGGCGGCAGCTTTGTCGTAGGCAACTCGAGCGCGGGTCTCGGTAAGTCCGTCACGTTCTGGGGTGCGCAGTGGTGGAAGGAGAACTCGCTCACGGGAGGAGCCGGCCCGGCGAGCTTCAAGGGCTTCGCGAACATGCCGACGAGCATTTCAACCTGCGGTGCGACCTGGTCGACTAGTCCTGGCAACAGCTCGGGTCCACCGGCGACCGTCCCGAGCTATGTCGCGGTCGTCGCAGCCGGAACTGTCTCGAGCTCCGGCTCTACGATTCGCGGCAATGCGCCGGGACTCGTCGTCGTCCGAGCAGACGCCGGCTACGGGCCCAGCCCAGGCCATGCTGGAGCCGGGACGGTCGTCGCGGTCATCTGCCATTAGGCGTAGCCCCGCGGCGGCAAACGTCTTCTGGACGGCACTCTCCGCGGTCGCGTGCGCAGCCGGCCTCTTCGCGCTGCCCGCGACGGGGGCCAAGCCGTCGTCGGTACGTCCATCCGGGCGGCTCGCCTTTGTGAGCGTGAGCCGCAGTGCCTTCACGCTCTCGACGGTCGGCCTCAACGGGCTGCGACCAAGGCTCGTCGCGTCGAGTGCGACACCGTCCTTCGGACAGCGGCCGGCGTGGTCTCCGAACGGGAGGAAGATCGCATTCGTCTGCGGTGCCTTTGAGCTTTGCGTGATGAATGCCGACGGCAGCGGGGTCCGGATTCTGACGCGGACCCGGTGGCCCCGGCGCTGGGAGTATCAGGGTGCCGCGGCGTGGTCGCCCGATGGAACGAGGATCGCCTTCTCGAGCAATCGAAGCGGCCACTACCGCATCTACGTCGTTCCGGCGGGCGGCGGTCGTGTCGAGCGGCTCGGAGCCACGGCGGGGGGCGAAGACTCTGATCCCACGTGGTCGCCCGACGGCAAGTCGATCTCGTTCGACAGCAGGCGTGGCGGGACCTTCGCCGTGTACGTCTCGACGACGGATGGAGGCGTCGCGCGGCGGGTTAGCCCGGCAGGTGCCGACGCACGTCACCCCGATTGGTCACCGGACTCGAGCTGGATCGCGTTCTCCAGCAGAGGGAGCAAGGGATCTCGGATCGAGCTCGTGCATCCGAGCGGTCAAGGTCTGCGTCGCCTCACCTCCGGAAGCTCACGAGACGACCATCCCGCGTGGTCGCCGGACGGGAAGTGGATCGCGTTCGACAGCAGCCGTGGAGGAACCCTGAGCCTCTGGTACCTGAAGAGCGCCGGCGGACGTCCGGTAGCGGTCCCGCGTGTCGCGCTCGCAGCCGGTCTTCTATCCCGCGTGGACGACTCCGAGAGGGAAGGCGTTGCGAGCGCCCCGGACCGCGGCGCCGCAGGCGGTCGATCCGGACGCGAACCTCGTGGCGGCGTTCGTCCTCTGGACGACCCGGCTCAGCGCCGACCTGATTCAGCTCGGATCGAGCCCGTACGTGGCGTCAAGCCACGCGCTGGTCGATGGGGCCGGCGGAGAGAAGGCGCTCACGTCCTTGCGCGTGCCCGACGTGCCCGGGAAACGCCTGCAGCGAGCTGCACTGATCACCGTCGGCACCGGCGGCCAGATCGGCGTCGACTTCCGGCGCGGCTTGGCCGCCCTCCAGCAAGGGGACAAGCAGGCCGCGAGAGCGCACTTTCTCGTGGCTCTCGACCTCGTCAAACGCTTCGCGGTGAGGCTCCGGGCGGCAGAACGGCTCGCACAGCTGGCGGACTAGCGCCACCTGCCTGAAGCGGCGGCCTGTCGATTTCGGCCGCCGTCATTCGTCGTTCCAGCGACAGGTCGGAAGCGGCCAAACCCGTTCAAGGAGAGATCGAGATGGCACATCCCGTGATCCACGCCGAGATTCGCTCGTCGGACCCCGACGCGACGCGCGCGTTCTTCGCCGACCTGTTCGGCTGGACGTACTCGCGACGGCGCGTTCCCCGGCTACAGCTTCGTCGCGACCGGCGCCGAGGGAACGATCCCGACGGCGATCGGGCCGCTGCAGGGCGGTTCCGACAGCGGCGCTCTTCTTCGTCGGCGTCGAGGACGTCGAGGCGACGCTCGCCAAGGCCGAGGAGCTCGGCGGCACGATCGTGCAGCCGGCGCAGCAGGTGCCCGGCGTGACGTTCGGCGTCTTCGCGGACGCGCAGGGCCATCTGGTCGGCGTCGCCGCGAACTGACGCCTGGTGCCGGCACCGCTCGCGGTGCCTGGCACCGTTTGCACGCTTGTTGACTCGACGTCTACGCTTCAAGCGTGAGCACGGCTGTCCAGAAGCTGTCGTTCGCGACCGGCGGCGACTTCATCACCGACACCCGCCGCGAGGTCGAGCTTCATCTCGGTTCCGGACGAACGCGCTTGCGCGGGCGCATGCAGCTCTACGCGAAGACGTTCGTCGCCCTGCGCCGATCTGGCTCGCCTCGTGGACGACGCTCATCGTCGTGCGCCCGGGAGTCGTGGGTCGGCCTCGCGGTCTGGCCGGCCTCGTCGTCGGCACGATCCTGATCGGGTTCTGCGTCCAGCACGACGCGAATCACGGCGCGTACTTCCGCTCGCGGCGCTTCAACCATCTGATGGGCTGGACGGCGGACGCGCTGCTCGGCTTCAGCAGCTACGCGTGGCGCGTCAAGCACAACGTCGCGCATCACACGTACACGAACGTCGACGGCTACGACGACGACATCAGCCAGACGCCGTTCGTGCGGCTGGCGCCGACCCAGGCAGCCGAAGTGGTGGTACCGGCTGCAGCACATCTACATCTGGCCGCTCTACAGCGTGATGGTGTTGCGCTGGCAGACCGGCGCCGACATCGCAGCGCTCATTCGCGGCCGGATCGGCAGCAGCCCGCTGCGCGTGCCGCGCCGGTGGGATCTCGTCGGGCTCGTCGCGGGCAAGGCGATCTTCATCGGCTGGGCGATCGTCGTGCCGCTGCTCGTCTACCCGTGGTGGGTCGTCGCGGCGGGCTACGTCGGCTACACGATGGCGACGAGCCTCGTCACGGCGACGACGTTCCAGCTCGCGCACTGCGTCGAGGAGGCCGGCTTCGCATCCGCGGAGGAGCTCACGGCGGACAAGCGGCTCTGGGCCGTGCACGAGGTCGAGACGACGGTCGACTTCTGCCCGCGCAACGCGTTTCTCACGTGGGTGCTCGGCGGCCTCAACTATCAGATCGAGCACCATCTCTTCCCGCGCGTCGCGCACACGCACTATCCGCAGATCGCCGAGATCGTCAGGCGAAACGCGGCGAAGCACGGCGTTCGCTACACGCGCAGCCGTCGCTGCGCGCGGCGCTTCGCTCGCATCAGCGCCACTTGCGCGCACTCGGCCGGCATGGGCGTACCGGCCGAGATCGAGATGGGCTGAGCAGCAACTTCACAAGAAGTTCATGTAGCCGCTGCTACGGTGGCGCGCCGTTGATCGAGGCCCACGGCCTGACGAAGGACTACGGAGACAAACGGGCCGTCGACGGCTTGACGTTCACGGTCCAGCCGGGCGTCGTCACGGGCTTCCTCGGCCCGAACGGCTCGGGCAAGTCGACGACGATGCGCCTGATCCTCGGGCTCGACGCGCCGACGGCCGGCGACGTCACGCGTGAACGGCAAGCACTACCGCGACCACGCCGCGCCGCTGCACGAAGTCGGTGCGCTGCTCGAGGCGCGCTCCGTCCACACCGGCCGCTCCGCGTACAACCATCTGCTCGCGCTCGCGCAGACGCACGGCATCTCGCGGAAGCGCGTCGAGGAGCTCGATCGATCTCGTCGGCCTGCGCGAGGTCGCGAAGAAGCGCGCCGGACAGTTCTCGCTCGGCATGGGCCAGCGGCTCGGCATCGCGGCTGCGCTCCTCGGCGATCCGCAGACGGTGATGCTCGACGAGCCGGTCAACGGCCTCGACCCGGAAGGCATCCACTGGATCCGGCAATCTGCTCAAGGATCTCGCGAGCGAGGGTCGCACCGTGTTCGTGTCGTCGCATCTGATGAGCGAGATGGCGCTGACCGCCGAGCATCTGATCGTCGTCGGCCGCGGCCGGCTGATCGCGGACACGACGACGGCGGAGTTCCTGGAGCAGGCGTCCGGCAACGTCGTGCTCGTGCGCACGCCGCAGGCCGACGAGCTGCGCGGCCACGTCGCTCGGCCCGGACGTGACCGTCGTCGCGCTCGAGCCGGGCGTGCTCGAGGTGCACGGCCTGACCGCGCAGCAGATCGGCGAGACGGCCGCGCGGCACAGCATCGTCCTGCACGAGCTGACGCCGCAGCAGGTGTCGCTCGAGGAGGCGTTCATGGATCTGACGCGCGACGACGTCGAGTTCAAGACGGCGCGGTCGATGAGCGCGGCATGCGCGCGTCGCTCACGCGACCTGACTGCCCGGTGCCGCAGGGCCGCGTCACGCAGCCGCGCGTCGTCGCTGTCGGAGTGGACGAAGCTGCGCTCGGTCCGGTCGACGCGGTGGTCGCTCGGCACCGCCGTGCGTCGCCACGATCGGCATCGCCGCGCTCGCGTGCGCGATCGCCGCGCACCACTACGCGCAGATGAGCCCGCACGACCGCGCCGACTTCCATCCGCTCGAGGTCAACCTCGCCGGCGTGCAGCTCGCGCAGCTCGCGATCGGCGTGCTCGGCGTGCTCGTGATCACCGCCGAGTACTCGACCGGGATGATCCGCGCGTCGTTCACCGCGGTGCCGAAGCGCCTGCCGGTGCTCTGGGCGAAGGCGATCGTCTACGGCCGTCACGTTGCTCGCGCTGATGATCCCGTCGGTCCTGATCGCGTTCGTCGTCGGCGAGTCGCTCTTCTCGCGGCATCACATCAACATCGCGTTCTCGCATCCGGGCGTCGCGCGCGCGGTGATCGGAGCCGCGCTCTACCTGACGGTCGTCGGCCTCTTCGGGCTCGGCCTCGGCGCGATCGTCCGCAACACCGCGGGCGGGATCGCGGCGTTCGCGGCGATCATGTTCGTGCTGCCGCCGCTCATGAACGTGCTGCCGACGAGCTGGAACAACGCGGCGTCGCCGTACCTGCCGCTCGCCGCCGGCGAGTCGATCCTCTCGATCACGCCGGGGAACCACCTGTCGCCGTGGGTCGGGCTTTGCGCTCTTCTGCGGCTACGCCGCGGCGTCGCTCGCGGTCGCCGCCGTTCTGCTCGTCCGCCGCGACACCTAAGAGCTTGCGGGCACTCGGGCCCTCGCGTGACGGAGGGTAATTCGAGGTTGTACGGTCGAGGGTGAGGACGCTCGCGCATGCGATCCGCTGGGTTCCCGATATCGACGTGAGGACCCGCGGCTTTTTACGCAATCGTCTGCACGACGCTAGCCTGATCGCATGAGCGCCCCGCGTGAGCCGGTGCCGTTCGAGGTATACGAGGCGGGCGTGTACCTGCATGGGACGAAGGCAGACCTCGCGCCGGGCGATCTGCTGGTTCCGGGATGGGAATCGAACTTCGAACCCGGCCGACTGATGAACTACATCTACTTCACTGCAACGCTCGACGCTGCGGTCTGGGGCGCAGAGCTCGCGACCGGCGATGGCCGTGGGCGCATCTACGTCGTCGAGCCCACCGGAAAGTTCGAGGACGACCCGAACTTGACCGACAAGAAGTTCCCGGGGAATCCAACGCACTCGTTCCGTACTCGCGAGCCGCTGCGCGTCGTTGGCGAGCTTGCCGGCTGGGTCGGTCATTCGCCCGACAAGCTCAACGCGATGCGAGCCTCTCTCCAGGAATCGCAGCGGAATGGAACGGTGCAGATAGAGGACTAACTGCGCCGCCGCCGCGCGCATCGCCCTCGCGCATCGCTTCGTTGACGGTTCATGCGACGCGTCGTGAGCGAACTAGCACCGATCGCCGCCTGGCAGTCGCGGTCGCGATATACGCAGCCACCGGATGGCAGGTCGTCTTTCTCTGGTGGCTGATTCTCTGTCTGGTGGCCGCGCTGTTCGTGACACTAGGGCGCCGGCAGCGCTGAGGCCTCAATCGCGTGCGACTCGCTCAGCCCGGACGCCCTGCGAAGAAGACGAGCTCTCGTCCGGGTCGGTCGGGTGCGCCTCGGACGTCGTCAATGACGTAGCCGTGCTGGTCGAGGTCAGCCTCGACTTTCGTCGCGTTCGCGGAAACGCAGCGTCGAGTCGGAGGTCAACACCTCTCCGTCAGAGGCAAACACCGTTGTCGATCGGAAGCTCACGAGCTGACCGTTCACATCGGTCAACTCGTGCCAGCTCTCGACCGCTCCGACGCCCGTCGATCTCGGTGACGCTGTAGGACGCGGCGCGGTTCCACTCTTCCCAGGCTCGGTTTGCCGGGTCGCGGGTCTCAAAGATGAGATGTCCACCGGGACACAGTGCGTCGTAGATCCCGCCTAGAGTTGCTTCCCACTCGGCGCGCTCCACGATCGCTTGGGCGACGTTGCCGGTCATGGTCGCAAGCTCGACCTGCAGCCGTGACAGCGAGGTCGCGTCGCCGTGTATCCAGCACACGCGATCACCGCCAGGCTTCGCCCGCGCCACCTCGAGCGACGCGAGCGCCGGGTCTACACCGGTGACCTCGAAGCCTCGCTCAGCCAAGAGGAGCGCGAACGTGCCCGTCCCACAACCGACGTCCAGCACGCGCCGAGCGCCAAGCTCTCCAGCAATACCCAGATACACATCGAGGTCGCTGCGGTCAGCGTCGAGCGCGTCATAGATTGCAGCGAGCCGTGGATGCTCGAAGACGTTGTCAGCCATACGCGAGCCACGATAAGCCTGACCCAACTCGTCTGTCGCCGGTTCGGCAGCATCGGCTGCCACTAGACACGCGCCGTACCCTTGGTGCATGTTCCGTCGCTTTCTCGTTGCAGCGGTCGTCGTTCTCGCGCTCGTCTCGAGCGCGACTGCAGTCTTGCCGGCGGCGGCCAAGACGAACAAGGCGGTTGTCACCCACAAGCTGATCGTGGCAGTCAAGAAGAACCTGGCCCCGGCGGCCGAGAAGAAGCTTGCGGTTTTGGTTCTCATCAGCCAGAACGGCGGCGCTCCTGCCGGAGCGGTGGCCACGCCGAGCAAGCCGCTTACCGTTCTCCTCGACAATAACGGCGTCTACCGCGTAAAGGCCGAGATCGACTCCTCCTGCAAAGGCAGCTGTGCTGCGAGCTATCGCATTTCCGGCTCGGCCAACCACAAGCTCGAGGTCGTCCCCAGCTGTCAGCCCAAGGGCTCAGGCTTCGTCTGCAGCAAGGTCAAGATCGTCAAGGCCTACTGAATTTTCCGTTCCAATGTTGCTTCGATCCGCTCGGCGATCGCGCGCGGATCGTGCGGACCGAGGATCCACCCCTCGCGCATTTCTCGGTTCGGGTCGTCGACGTGCAGCGCCTGGATCGCAGCATCGACGTCATAGGTCGTGCGGCGGAGCTCCACGTCATCGCCGTTGATGAGCGCCCAGTACGCGCCGTTCACGCGCTCCCAGGCAGCGCCGACGCTGCCGGCGTTGACGACCCGATATCCGCCGATTCGCCGATCGAACTGCGTGTGCGAGTGCCCGATCACTACGACGTGCTGCTCGATCCCGTCAAGCATCTCGCGCAGCGCGTGGTCGGGAGTGAGCATGGTGACGATCTCGTCGACGCTGCGCGGTGACCCGTGCGAGTAACGCACACCGTCGATCACGACCTGCTCCGGGAACGCTGACACGAAGTCGCGCTGGTCGGGGCGGAGCTGTGCCACCTGGTACGCGACATGTGGGTCGTCCAAGCGATCGACGTTGCCGAGGAGGAAGCGCGCATTTCGGACGGAGCGCGCTCGATCGATCACCTCCACGGGCTGTGCGCCGCAGAACAGATCTCCCCCGAACAGAACGACGTCGGGTTGAACGCTCTCCAGCTCGGCGAGGACGGCGTCGAGCGCCGGAAGGTTGCCTTCGACGTCGTAGAGCGCGGCGACTAGCACTTTGCACCAGGCTACAAGAGCCGTGCAGGAGCACGGGCACGGCTACCTTGGCTCCGTGAGCAGCCAACCCGTCGAAGTGCAGGCGAAGGGCCTCGAGTATCTGGCTCTGGCGACGCAGCTTCTGCAGCGCGCTCGCCTCGCGGACGCGGAAGCGGGGTTGTGGGAGGCGGCCGACCTGCAGTGGTGGTGGCGCAAACCGCGCCGCTCGGACGCGATCGACCAGCTCTTCTGGGTCGACGACGAAGGGCCCGTTGCCGGCGTCGTCCTCACGGACTGGGGTGCGTGCCTGGGGATGCGATCTCATCGCCGTCCCCGGTGTCACGACCGTTCCGCTGTCGGCTCGTCTGGGAGCGCGCGGTCGAGGCGATCGACGCGTTGGGCATCGAATCGGTCGATGTGCTCGTCGACGAACGACGATGCTGAGCTCGTCGACCTGCTGACCGAGCGCCGGCGTCGTGGCCGGCGAAGACGGACGGGACCACCTGGATGGATGCCGAGGAACGACCCGACGTCGCCCCTCTGCCGGAGGGATTCGTTCTCGTCGACCGTGCGCTTCGAGACGACCACACCGCACCCGATGCGACACCGAAACGGCGAACAGGTCGAAGCCCGTCTCCGCCAGTGCTCGCTCTACGACCCGGCACTCGACCTCGCGGTTGAAACTGCTGACGGTCAATTCGCCGGGTACGCGCTCTTCTGGTTCGATCCCGTGACGCAGGTTGGGCTGCTGGAGCCGATGAGAGTCGAGGATGCGTACCAGCGGCGCGGCTTGGCCCGCGCCATGCTGACGGCGGGTCTCGATCGGCTGGCATCGCACGGTGCACGCCGCCTCAAGGTCAGCTACGAAACCGCGGCGGCGCGTTCGCTCTACGTCGGTGCCGGCTTCCGCGCGACGTTCTACGAGCACGTCGTATAGCTGGAAGCAGACGCTAGGCTTGCTGCTCGGGCGTTATCTGCCCAGCGCCGCTTGAACCGTTCGCGACGAACGGCGACACAGCGAGCGTCGACCCAGGATCGCCGTTGCCGCAGTAGTCGGGGATCCTGTACGGCAGCGGGATTGCGTGGAGGTCGCCGAAGATGATCGAGGCGCTCCCGGCCGCTCGCGTGCCGAGCTGATCCTGATCCGCCGGGTGCGCGTGCTCGGCGCCGGCGCCGCGGTCGCAGCGATATTTGTTGATGACGAGGAAGGCGCGTCCACCGGGGCGCACCGACGACCGGTTTCGGCGGACGCGACGAGATCATCTGGTCGCCGTGCGTGATCGACGAACGGAATCACGCCGGCCGCGTCGTAGACCGTCACGCGCGGATAGCCCGTCGAAGACGCACGTTCGAGAGCCCGTGGTTTACGAGCCGCAACGCGAGCGTGTGCTGCCCAGTTGCTTCACTCACATACGGGACAACCGAGACGCGAACTGCGACAACCGGCAGGGCGCCGGCGCAGCGTAGGCGGCGGCCTCGTCGCGGACGAGTTGGACGAGGTTGCCGAGCGCGATGTTCACGTCGAGGACGTGCAGTCCGAGCGCCGGGTCCTGCAGGCGCGTGAGCAGCGGTCGCCGGCCGGTGCTTCGCCGATGCGCGAGACCTGAAGCCAGGTTGCGTTTCCGGACGACTCGCAGTGGCCGCTGTACTCGCCGGGGAACGCGACCCAGGGCGTACGCACCGCGGGTGCGCTGCCGGCTGGCAGGAACGCGAGCACGAGCGACGGGACGTACGGGTCGAGGGCGACCGTCCCGCCGGCAAGAGCGGCCGGGTTGACGCACAGGATCGCTGATGTCGGGCGACAGTTTGTGCGGCGCGAGGATACGCACGCCGGCGTCGGAGGTCGTCCGGCCGAACTGGCTGTTCTCCGGAGGCTTCGCAGTGAAGCTCGAGTAGGCGACAACGCAGCCTGTCTCGCGGCTCGAGCTGCAGGCCGGGATGTGCTTGAAGTCGCCGCCGACACGCTGGCCTTTCCGCACGGTGACGTTGCCTCCCATCAGGAGCGCGGAGACGAGACGGCGGCGAACGGACGGTGTCGCGTCGACCTCCTGTTGGAGCAGCTTGATCAGGATCGCCGCACCCTGCGAGTGCCCGATGAACACGATGCCGCGACCGTGGTTGTAGTGAGCCAGGTAGTCGCGGAAGCCCGAGCGCACGCTGTCGTAGGCGACCCGCGCGTCAGCGAGCGGTGATCCGCGCCGGATGGTCGAGCGCGCTCAGCGTGATCTGCCGGTAGACCGGAGCGAAGACGCGGCAGACCTGCGAGAACCGCGACGCCTGCGCGAGCGCGACCTAGACGCTGCCGAAACCCGATCGCGAGATTCGCGTTGATCGTCGACTCGTCGCTGATCGTCGGATAGACGTAGAAGCAGTCGACCGCCGGCTTGCTCGGGGCGCGAGCCCGCTCGACGTGGGTCGCGCCGCGGACCGGCACAACCGTGGCGGTCAGACGGCGACGTACACGGATTGTCCGCAAGTCCCGGGACGGCAGAGCCACGTCGTTCCCCACTGGTCGCGAGGGCTCACGACGGCGACCGCGCGCGGCTTGCTCTTCGTTCCGCTGCAGCCCGCGACGAGGACGCAGACCGCAAGAAGAACAGCCATCAGGGAGAGGCGTGCGCGCGACGGCATCAAGCCCAACCCACGCTACCGGGCCGGCTGGCTCCGACGCGTCTCGGAGCGCAGCTGGCCAGAAGAACGGAGCTACTCGGCGCGCAACGCGGTCGCCGGGGTCGGCGTCACCAGCGGGGTCGGCGCGCGTCGACGACGGTGTACGGGCGCACCGCGCCGAGGAAGCCCATCTCGCGCAGCCGCGTTCGGAGAAGCTGCTGATGCGGACGAGCGCACCGGTGTGCGGCGCCTCGATCATCTGATCGTTGCCGATGTAGATCGCGACGTGCCCGGGCCCGTCGAACTTCGGCTCGAAGAACACGAGATCGCCCGGCTGCAGCTCCGACGGATCGAGCTTCGGGAACGTCGGCGAACTGCGTAGGCCGCGTAGTGCGGGAGGTTCACGCCGAGCTGCGCGTAGACGAAGCGCGTGAGCCCGGAGCAGTCGAAGCCGGTCGCCGGAAT
Source organism: uncultured Actinomycetes bacterium (assembly GCA_963707525.1). Taxonomy (GTDB): domain Bacteria; phylum Actinomycetota; class Thermoleophilia; order Gaiellales; family Gaiellaceae; genus Palsa-739. Next base: position 75,989 of record CAVPQJ010000007.1, read on the forward strand.
CGCGCCGCCCCAGACGTACGGCACGCCGAGGTAGTGCTGCGCGATCGCGACGGCGGACGCGCCCGTCGGCGACGCCGGGTTGTCGTGCAGCCACGCCTGCGGATTGAACGCGATCGCCTGCGAACGGAATCGGCGCGAGCGGAGCAACGACGGCACGTGCGGCGTGCGACCGTGCGGCGACGGACGCGGCGGGCATGCGTGGTCGCGTCGCGACGGCGCACTGCGCCTGCGTGCCGGCCGGACGTCGAGGCTGTGCGGTCGAGACGTGGCTGCCGCGGCGTCGACGCGACGACGCGGCGTCGCTCGACTGGACGACGACGCGCGTCGCCGGCATCGGCGGCGCGGCGACGGGTCGGCCGGCGACGGGCGCTGCGGCGTCGGACGTCGGTCGGGCGCCGGCGTCAGCGGTCACCGCCGGCGTCGCGTCGGTCGACGCGTCGGTGTCCGTCGCGCTCGCGACGGGACGCAGCGGCAGGACCGCCGCGGGATCGGTGGACGCAGCGTCGACGTGCGCGAGCTCGTTCCCTGCACCCGCGGTGAACGCGGCACCGGCGAAGAAGAGCGTCGAGAAGACGAGGCTCGTCGCGAGCCGCTTGCGGAACGCGCGACGCGGCGCAGCGCGGCGCGACCGCCGCCTCCGGAACGTCGTCGGGTACGCTCGACCGGCGCCGGCTTCGTCTCGCCCTGCGGCGACCACCCAGCGTGCGACCCACACCACGGCGCCGGCGACGAGTAGCCGCCGCGCCAAAGATCTTCTTGCCATGTCCGTTCATCCCCCTCGATCGCTTGGAACCGATATCCGCGACCGCAAACGGACTGTGAGGGTTCATCGGACGAACCGGCGCTAGGCCGTTCCCTCCTGCGAGGGAATCGCCTTGCGGACGGCCGGCGCGACCTCGGTGCCGAATAGCTCGATCGAGCGCAGCAGCTTGTCGTGCGGAACGGAGCCGACGCTGAACTGGATCAGGAAGCGGTCGTGCCCGAAGATCTCGTGCTGGAAGAGGATCTTCTCGATCGACTTCCTGCGGGCTGCCGACGAACGACGCGCCGTGCAGCGTCCGCGACGCCTCGAAGTCCTGCCGCTGCAGCGGCCGCCAGCCGCGTTCGCGGCCGATCCGGTTCATCATCTGCTCTGTCCCGGGAACGCGATGTCGGCTGCCTCCTGCGACGTCTCCGCGACGAAGCCGTGCGAGTTGATGCTGAGCGCCGGCGGCGGAACATGACCCGCCTGCGATCGCGGCGCGGCGGTGGATCTCCGCGAACGGCGCGAACTGCTCCGGCCGGCCGCCGATGATCGCGAGCGCCATCGGCAGCCCGAGCGCGCCCGCGCGCGCGGCCGACTCCGGCGTGCCGCCGACCGCGACCCAGATCGGGATCCGCTCCTGCAACGGTCGCGGATACACGCCGCGCTCGTTCGCGCCGTCGCGAAGCTCGAGCAGCTCCTCGAGCTTCTCGGCGAACAGCCGGTCGTAGTCGGCGAGGTCGTAGCCGAAGAGCGGGAACGACTCGATGAACGAGCCGCGGCCGGCCATGATCTCCGCGCGGCCGCCCGAGAGCAGATCGACCGTCGCGAACTGCTGGAACACGCGCACCGGATCGTCGGAGCTCAGCACGCTCACCGCGCTCGTCAGCCGGATCGTCTTCGTGCGCTCGGCGGCAGCCGCGAGCACGACGGCAGGCGCCGACACGGCGAAGTCCGGCCGGTGATGCTCGCCGACGCCGAAGACGTCGAGCCCTACCTGGTCGGCGAGCTCGATCTCTTCGAGGAGGTTGCGGAGTCGCTGCGCTGCGGTGACGGACTCGTCCGTCAGCTCCGCGAAGGTGTAGACACCAAGTTCGATCGCTCTACCGTAACGGCCCGCTCGAGTGCTTCGATGCAGCGCGAGTCGAACGCGATGTCGGACTCGTCGCGCAGCAGCGACGAGCGCGTCCTCCTGCGGCCACGCCGGCCGGTAGACGCGCGGCGAGACGAGCGCGTCGTAGACGTCGCAGACCGCGAGGATGCGCGTCGCGAGATCGAGCGCGCCGCCGTCGAGGCCGCGCGGGTAGCCGCTGCCGTCGAGCCGCTCGTGATGGTCGAGCACGAGCCGGCCGACGGTCTCGTCGAAGCCGCCGAGCTCGTTGAGCAGCTCGCGGCCGCGCTCGGGATGCAGCTTGATGATCGTCGTACTCGTCGTCGTCGAGCGAGTCGGGCTTCTGCAGGATCGACGTCCGGGACGGAGAGCTTGCCGATGTCGTGCAGGAGGCCGCCGATCGCGAGGCTGCGCAGGCGCGTGGGGGAGAGGCCGAGCTGCTCGCCGAGCTCGACCGCGAGCATCGCGACGCGGCGCGTGTGCTCCTCCGTCGAGCTGTCCTTCGCGCCGAGCCGCTCCATCAGCGCGCGGACGCGCGCGCCGAGGAACGCCTCCTCCGCCGCGACGAGCTCGGCTGCGCGCAGGTCGCCGACGAGCGCGCGCGAGCGGCGGCCGCGGCGCAGGTCGAAGACGAGCGACGCGCCGACGACGACGATGCCGCGCATCTCGAAGATGTGGCCGAGCCACCAGCCGAGATCCATGAAGCTGAGGAAGAGCGCGCCGTAGAGCGCGCAGGCGAGCAGCACGATGCCGAGCACGACCGCGAAGTCGGCGGCGCGCCGCGTCAGGAGGAACGTGTTCATCGCGCGGACGGACGAGCGCGCCGTAGAGCACGAGCCCGACGGCGAAGAGTGCGATCGCGGCGGCCGAGCGCGGCGCCGGAACGCCGGGCACGATCGACGGCACGAGCGCGCCGACGAGCGCTGAACGCGACGATCGCGAGCGCCGAGCACGCCTTCGACCGCGAGCACGCGCGAGATCGCCTTCGGCCCGACGAACGGCGGCAGCGCCGCGAGCGTCATCACCGCGGCGCCGACCGGGAAGCGTCGCTGCGCCGGTGACGGCGATCAGGCCGTTCGGGCCGAGGATCATGCCGGGCGTCGAGAGACCGTGCACCGCGAGGAGCGCGGCCATCAGCGCGAAGCCGCCGCCGACGATCACGGTGCGGCTGTCCTGCTCGCGCGCGCCGACCGTCGTGAGGACGACCGCGGCGGCGGTCGCGACGAGCGCGCTGACGCCGACGCCGTAGAAGTGCACCCACATCGGCGGCATCACCATGCCGCTCGCCGAAGACGATCAGGAGGCCGACGGGGAGGACTGCGCACGTGCCGAGCAGCGGCACGATCAGGCCGAGGGGACGCCGCATTCCGTACGTATCGGCCGATACGCACTCGGACCTGAACAGCTACAACGGCGAGTCTGTGGCCGCCCCGACGACTCCCTCCGCCGGGCGCTCCTCGCGCTCCACAAGGCCGTGCTCGCGGCCGAGCGCGACGAGCCTCGAGCGGCGTCCACGGCAGCCTCTCGAGCGCCGCCTTCCTCCAGATCGTCTCCGACCCCGTCCGCTACGGCTGGCTGAAGCCGTTCAGCGAGCTGATCCTCGCCTTCGAGGAGGACGAGGAGGAGCGGGCGCCGGCGGAGGAGCTCCTCGCGCGGCACGCAGGAGCTGCTCGCTGCCGCCGAAGCAGAAGACGCCGTTCGGGCGGCGCTACCTCTCGCTCATGCAGCGGGAGCCGGGGCTCGTGCTCGCCCACGCCGAGCTCGCGAAGCTCCTCCGTTAAATTTAAGCTTGCGCTAACGTAAGCTATCGCTTACACTGCGGGCATGGAAGCTGCACTGCGCGCGATCGCCGAGCCACGGCGGCGCCGGATCCTCGAGCTCGTCGGGGACCGGGAGCTGTCGGCCGGCGAGATCGCATCGCACTTCGAGGTCACGCGCCCGGCGATCTCCCAGCATCTGGGCGTCCTGAAGGAGGCGGGTCTCGTGGACGAGCGGCGAAACGGCACACAACGCCTCTACCGGGCGCGCCCGCAGGGGCTCGCCGAGCTGAAAGCGTTTCTCGACGGCTTCTGGGACGAGAAGCTCGAGGCGCTGCAGCGAGAGGCAGAACGAGAGGAGGAGCAGAAGCGTGGCAAACGCAACTGAGACGGTGGTCGAGCGCGAGCTCGTGATCGCGGCGACGCCCGGAGACGGTGTGGGAGCTGCTCGTCGACCCGGAGAAGGCGTCGGCGTGGATGGGCATGCAGTCCTGGTCCGACCCGACGCCGGGCGGCCTCTACCGCGTCGAGGTCATTCCCGGCAACATCGCGCGCGGCGAGTACGTCGAGCTCGACCCGCCGAACCGGCTCGTCTTCACGTGGGGCTGGGAGGCCGACGGCAATCCGGTCCCGGCCGGCTCGTCGACGGTCGAGTTCGAGCTCGAGCGCCGACGGCGACGGCACGCGCCTGCGGTTCGTGCACAGCGGGCTGCCGTCGGCCGAGGCGGCGGGCTCGCACGCGCACGGCTGGGATCACTACTTCGCGCGGCTCGCGATCGCCGCGCGGGGCGGCGACCCGGGCCCGACCCGTGGCTCAGCGGGCGACATGTCGTAGAGCGAGCGCGAGGCCCCGGCTCTCGCCGGGGCCTCACTTCTCTTCGAGCTTCAGCGCCGCCGAGTTGATGCAGTAGCGCTGGCCGGTCGGGCGCGGCCCGTCCGGGAACACGTGGCCGAGGTGGCCGCCGCAGCTCGCGCACAGCACCTCGGTGCGGATCATCCCGTGCGTGACGTCGCTGTCCTCGTCGACCGCGTCCTCGTTCGCCGGCGCGAAGAACGCGGGCCAGCCGCAGCCCGAGTCGTACTTCGTGTCCGACTCGAAGAGCGTCGCGCCGCAGCCGGCGCAGTGATACGTGCCCGGCTCGAAGGTGTGGTCGTACTCGCCGCTGAACGGCGCTTCGGTGCCCTTCTGGCGGAGGACGCGGTACTGCTCGGGCGAGAGCTCCGCCTGCCACTCCGCTTCGGTCTTCTCGATCTTCGACATGCTCTAAGTCTACGAACGGCGCACGTTCTGCTCGAGCCGGGCGAGCGTCTTCCGCAGGCGGTCGAGCTCCGTCTCGGCGAGGCCGGCGGTCAGGTCGCGGTTGAACGCGATCACCGCCTGGCGCAGCGTCTGGAAGAGCCGCTCGCCCTCGGCCGTGAGCTCGACGCGCACCGCGCGGCGATCGCTGCCGTCCGCGCACGCGCCGGACGATCCCGTCCTCCTCGAGCCCGTCGAGATGGCGCGTGAGCGTGGGGCCCTCGATGCCGACGGCGCGCGCGAGCTCGAGCTGCGTTCGCCGTTCGTCCGACTTCAGCGAGCTGAGGATCAGCCACATCGGCACGGAGCCGCCGGCCTCGGCCAGGCGGTCGTTGAAGGCGCGGCTGACCGCCTTCGACGTGTTCGCGAGCTGGAGCCCGATGGGTGTCCTTGGCGGTTTCATTCGTCTACTAACGATTAGTATGCTAACATATAGCGCGATGACTCAATACCAGCTGTTTCTCTTCCTGCACATCGTGAGCGTCATTCTCTGGCTTGGCGCGGGGACGACGCTCGGGCTGCTGTGGCTTCATCCCGATCCGGCGCTGCGGGAACGGATCGGCTCGCTCGGCGAATGGCTCGGGCCGCGGGTCTTCGCACCGGGTGCGTTCGGTGCGCTCGCGTTCGGCCTCGTGCTCGTGCATCGAGGGCAACTGGACCTTCCACCCGCTCTGGGTGAAGCTCGGGCTCAGCGCGTTCGCCGTGTCGTTCCTCATCAACGCGGCCGTCCGGGCGCCGCTCGTCCGCCGGCTCGAGCGCGAGCCGCGCGCATCGGCCGCGTGCTCTCGGCGCTCGCGCTGTTCGAGCTCGCGGTGCTCTATCTCACGGTCGCCGACATGGCCCTGAAGCCGACGGGCTCGGACACGGCGTTTCTCGTTCCCGCGGCGTCGATCCTCGCCCTCTGGCAGCGAACGTTCTGCTGCGACTGCGACGCGCGCCAACTGGTACGACTGAGGGGTGAGCACGCCGCAGCAGCCGGCGCCGCGCGTCCGCCTGATCTTCGGCGCGCTGATCCTCGTCGTCCTGCTCGCGTCGCTCGACCAGACGATCGTGGCGACCGCGCTGCCGACGATCGTCGGCGACCTCGGCGGGCTCTCGCACCTGTCGTGGGTCGTGACCGCGTACCTGCTCGCGTCGACGATCACCGGCCCGCTCTACGGGAAGTTCGGCGACCTCTACGGCCGCAAGGTCGACGCTGCAGGTCGCGATCGTCATCTTCCTCATCGGCTCGGCGCTCTGCGGGATCGCGCAGAACATGCCCGAGCTGATCGCGTTCCGCGCGCTGCAGGGTCTCGGCGCGGGCGGCTTGCTCACGACGACGATCGCCGTCGTCGGCGACATCATCCCGCCGCGCGACCGCGGCAAGTACCAGGGGCTCTTCGGCGCCGTCTTCGGCGTGTCGACGATCATCGGCCCGCTGCTCGGCGGCTTCTTCGTCGACAACCTCTCGTGGCGCTGGATCTTCTACGTCAACCTGCCGATCGGCGCGGTCGCGCTCTTCGTGATCGCCGCCGTCTTCCACACGCGCACCGAGCGCGTCGAGCACGCGATCGACTATCTCGGCGCCGCGCTGCTCGCCGGAACGCTGACGTGCATCGTGCTGTTCACGAGCCTCGGCGGCACGACGTTCAAGTGGCGCTCGCCGGAGATCGCGGTGCTGATCGCGCTCGCGTCGTCCAGCTCGTGCTCTTCCTCTTCGCGGAGCAACGCGCCGCCGAGCCGATCCTGCCGCTCGAGCTCTTCCGCAACCGGATCTTCACCGTGTGCGCGGGCATCGGGTTCATCATCGGGCTCGCGCTCTTCGGCTCGGTGACGTACCTGCCGCTCTTCCTGCAGATCGTGAAGGGCCGCAGCCCGACGTCGTCCGGCCTGCAGCTGACGCCGATGATGGCCGGCCTCCTCGTCACGTCGATCGTGAGCGGCCGCCTGATCAGCAGGTTCGGGCGCTACAAGCCGTTCCCGGTCGTCGGCACGGCGGTGACGACGATCGGGATGGTGCTGCTCTCGCGGCTCGACCTGCACTCGACGACGGCGTACACGTCGCTCGCCATGGTCGTGCTCGGTCTCGGGCTCGGCGCGGTGATGCAGGTGCTCGTGCTCGCGGTGCAGAACGCCGTCGACTACCGCAACATGGGCGTCGCGACCGCGGGCTCGCTGCTCTTCCGGCAGGTCGGCGGCTCGATCGGCATCGCCGTGTTCGGCGCGATCTTCACGAACCGCCTGCACGGAGAGCTCGCGTCACGGCTCCCGCCGGGAGTGCACGTCCCGAAGACGGTCAGCCCCGCGTCGATCCGCGCGCTGCCGCCGGCCGCTCACAGCGCGTACGTGCACGCGGTCGCGGCCGCGCTCCATCCGGTCTTCGTCGTCGCGTCGGTGATCGCCGGCGTCTCCTTTCTCTTGACGTGGCTGCTGCGCGAGGTGCCGCTGCGGAGCTCGACGCGGCCGCTCAGCGGCGAGGATCTCGGCGGGGTCGCCGCGGCGGACGGCAACCAGTCCGTGTGAGCGACGACGTCGAGGTCGTGCAGCTCGAAGAGCCGCGCGGACTGGCGCGCGTGGCTCGAGCGGAACCACGAGACGGCGCCGGCCGTGTGGCTCGTGACCTGGAAGAAGCCGACCGGCAAGCCGCGCGTCGACTACGACGCCGCCGTCGAGGAGGCGCTCTGCTTCGGCTGGGTCGACAGCAAGTCGCGCTCGGTCGACGACGAGCGCACCTCGATCTACTTCACGCCGCGCAAGCCGAAGAGCGCCTGGTCGGAGTCGAACGTCGCGCGCATCGAGAAGCTCGAGGCGGCAGGGCTGATGGCAGGCGGCCGGCCGCCGGGCGGTCGAGGAGGCAAAGCGCCTCGGAACGTGGCCGGCGTGAGCGAAAACGCTACGTTTCCGACTGATACGCGGTTCGTCTCGAATCGGTGCTACCCTGATGTCACGGATGGCAATGGGCCGTCCCGTGAGATTTCAGCTCTCGTTCCTCCTTAGGCGGTTTCGAGCAGTGTGATCTCGAACCGCAGGATATTCAAAGGAGTCGAACAACCACATGCAGCATTCCTTCAACGCGCTCGGCGTGAGCGCGGCCGTTGAGCAAGCGCTCGCGGCGCTCGACATCGTCGAGCCATTTCGCATTCAGTCTCTCGTTTTGCCCGATGCGCTCGCCGGACGTGACGTCCTTGCAAAGGCGCCGACCGGATCGGGCAAGACACTCGCTTTCGGGATCCCGCTCGTCGAGCGGGTCTCCCGAGACGGCAAGACCCCTGAGGCGCTCGTACTCGTGCCGACCCGCGAGCTCGCGCTCCAGGTCGCCGACGCGATCCAGACCTTCGCCTCCGCGAAGAGCATCAGGGTCGGCGTCGCCTACGGCGGCGCTCCGGTCGGGTCGCAGGCGAAGCGCCTCAAGGGCGCGCACATCGTCGTCGCGACGCCGGGCCGGCTTCAGGATCTCGTCGAGCGGAAGATGATCTCGCTCGACAACATCAAGATCCTCGTCCTCGACGAGGCGGACCGCATGCTCGACATGGGCTTCAAGCCGCAGGTCGAGCGAATCGTCCGCCGGATCCCGACCGACCGCCAGACCATGCTCTTCTCGGCGACGCTCGACGGCGAGGTCGGTGAGCTCGCGCACGCATACACGCGCGATCCCGCAGACCTTCGAGTCGCGCCGCGAGGTCGAGAACGACGACGGCGTCATCGAGCACGACTTCGTCGCCGTGACGCACGACGGCAAGATCGACACGCTCATCGAGCTCCTCGGCTCCGAGGACGGGCTCTCGCTCGTCTTCGTGCGCACGAAGCGCGGCGCCGACCGGCTCGCGCAGAAGCTCGCCCGCCGCGGCGTCGACGTTGTCGCGATGCACGGCGACATGGGCCAGTCACAGCGCGAGCGCGCACTCGAGCGGTTCCGCTCGGGCCGCGCGACGACGCTCATCGCCACGGACGTGGCCGCACGCGGCCTCGACCTCGAGGCGATCGGCCACGTCATCAATTTCGACCCGCCCGAGGACGACAAGGGCTACGTGCACCGCGTCGGAAGGACCGGCCGTGCCGGTCGCTCCGGCCGCGGCAGCACGCTCGTCCTTCCGGATCAGCAGAGCGACGTGAGTCGCGTTGCTGCCCGCCTCGGGCACAAAGAGCAATTTGAGAGTACGGGAATGAGTAGTGCCCGTCCGAAGCTCGTGTATACGAGCCGGCGGGGCAGGCGTTCCCGGTGGTAAGTGCGGGGGAGGTGAATTCATTGGCAACCGGAACCGTGAAGTGGTTCAGCGACGAGAAGGGGTACGGCTTCATCACCCCCGATGACGGATCGAAGGATCTGTTCGTCCACCACACCGGCATCTCAGGCGAGGGCTTCAAGTCCCTCTCCGAAGGCGCGAAGGTCGAGTTCGAGGCAACTGAGGGTCAGAAAGGCCCGCAGGCGACGAACGTTCGGCTGACGGCCTAGTAGTCCGCAACCTGGCTTCGGCCAGGCTGCAGCAGCACCGAGGGCCCCGCAAGGGGCCCTTTTTTACGGTTCAGATTTGACGATTGCTTATCCCTGTCATTAGTCTCTGAAACTCAACTAAGTCGATGGGGAAAGGTGGTACCGAACTCTTGCGTCGCTCAGCGCTCGTGCTCGTCACTCTTGCCGCTCTGGTTGCGGCGGCTGCGGCCGCCGCGGCAACGAATCTCTCGGTCGTCGGGTACTCGATCCCGACGGCGGTCTTCCCGAAGCTGATCTCCGCCTACCAGGCAACGCCGGCGGGGAAGGACATCAACTTCTCGACCTCGTTCGCGGCGTCTGAGGTGCAGAGCAAGGCGGTCGCCGCCGGCCTGCCTGCCGATGTCGTCAACTTCTCGATCTCGACCGACATGGACCGGCTCGTGCAGTCGAAGCTCGTCGACAAGACGTGGTCGCAGAACCGCTACCACGGCATCGTCTCGAAGTCGGTCGTCGTCTTCGTCTTGCGCAACGGCAATCCGAAGCACATCAAGACGTGGGACGACCTCGTGAAGCCCGGCGTCGACGTCGTCTTCCCGAACCCGTTCAGCTCCGGCGGCGCGCGCTGGGACGTCATGGCCGCGTACGGCGTCGCAGCTCCGCGAGCACAAGACGCCGAAGCAGGCCGTCGCGTACCTCACGCAGCTCTTCAAGCACAACGTCTCGCAGGACACGAGCGGCCGCAACGCGCTCAACACGTTCCTGTCGGGTCGCGGCGACGTGCTGCTCGACTACGAGAGCGACGCGAAGCTCGCGCAGTCGCAGGGCAAGCCCGTCTTCTATCTGATCCCGAAGGCGACGCTTCAGATCGAGACGCCGCTCGCGGCAGTCAACGGCTCGAACAAGGCCGAGGCGCAGAAGTTCGTCAACTGGCTGTACACGAAGCCCGCGCAGACGATCTGGGCGCAGAACGGCTTCCGCCCGGTCGACCCGACCGTCGCGAAGGCGTTCAAGGCGCAGTTCCCGCCCCGGCCGCAGCTGTTCAAGATCGGCTACGTCGGCGGCTGGAACAAGGTCAACACCCAGTTCTTCGACCCGACGAACGGGATCGTCGCGAAGATCGAGCAGGGCCTGGGGGTCTCCACTGGCGGTTGACGCAGCGCGGATGCCGAGGGCCCGAAGGCGGGCCCTCGGCGCTCCCACACTGAGTAGCGGACTGGCGCTGGGATACCTCAGCGTCATCGTCCTGGTCCCGCTCGCGGCGCTCGTCGCGAAAGGAGCGCACGGCGGCTGGCACCACTTCTGGCAGGTCGCGTGGAATCCCGAGGCCAAGGCGGCGCTCGAGCTCACGCTCGGGCTCTCCGGCGCGGTCGTCGCGATCAACGCGGTGACAGGCACGGCGCTCGCGTGGACGCTCGTGCGCGACAACTTTCCGGGCAAGCGGTTCGTGAACACGCTGATCGACCTGCCGTTTGCGCTGCCGACGATCGTCGCCGGCCTGACGCTGCTCGCGCTGTACGGGCCGCGGAGCGCCGTGCACGTGAACGCGGCCTACACGCGCTGGGGCGTGCTGATGGCGCTCCTCTTCGTGACGCTGCCGTTCGTCGTGCGCACGGTGCAGCCGGTGCTGATCGAGCTCGACCGCGAGATGGAGGAGGCTGCGGCGTCGCTCGGCGCAAGCCGTTTCACGATCCTGCGGCGCATCGTCTTCCCGCACCTGCTGCCGGCGCTCCTCTCCGGCGTGGCGCTGGCATTCGCGCGCGCGATCGGCGAGTTCGGCGCCGTGATCCTGATCGCGGGCAACCTGCCGTTCAAGACGGAGGTCGCCTCGCTCTACGTCTTCCAGCGCATCAACAGCGGCGACACGACGACGGGGCGGCCGCACTCGCCGTGCTCTGCTGCTCGTGATCTCGCTGCCGCGCGTCTCCTCACTCTGATCGGCGGCGTTCGCGCGCGTCCTGCGGCGCACGTCCGGCCATGACCGCTAGCAGCGGCGCTCGTTCGCTACGGGTCGCTCGGCTACCTCGCCGTGATCCTCGTCGCGCCGGTCGGCCTCATCTTCTGGCGTGCGTTCGAGCACGGCTTTCATCCGTTCTGGGCGGCGATCTCGAACCCCGACGCCGTGCACGCGTTGAAGCTGACGCTCGAGATCACGCTCGTCGCCGTTCCCTTGAACACGATCTTCGGGATCCTCTGCGGGCTCGCGATCGTGCGGCATCGCATTCCCGGCATGGGCTTCGTGAACGCGATCGTCGACCTGCCGATGGCGCTCTCGCCGGTCGTCGTCGGCCTCGCGCTCTACCTGCTGTATGCGCGCGACGGCTGGTTCGGCGGCTGGCTCTTCGGCCACCACGTGATGATCCTCTTCGCGTACCCGGGCATCCTGCTCGCGACGATCTTCGTCTCGCTGCCGTTCGTCGTGCGCGAGGTCGTGCCCGTGCTGCGCGAGATCGGGACCGAGCAAGAGGAAGCGGCGGCCACGCTCGGCTCGTCTGCGTTCACGACGTTCCGGCGCATCACACTGCCGGCGATCCGCTGGGCCGTCGCCTACGGCGTCGTGCTCACGACCGCACGGTCGCTCGGCGAGTTCGGTGCGGTCGCGATCGTCTCCGGCGAACATCGCCGGGCGGACGCAGACGTTGACGCTCTACGTCCAGTCGCAGTACGAGAACAGCGGCAGCGGGACCGGGGCGTACGCGGGAGCCGTGCTGCTCGCGGCGCTGGCAATCCTGACGCTCGTCGCGATGACGATGATCCGACCGAGACAGGAGACCCATGGCGATCGAAGCACGTAACGTCACGAAGCGCTTCGGCGAGTTCGTCGCGCTCGACGACGTGTCGATCGAGGTGGAGAGCGGTTCGCTCACCGCGCTTGCTCGGCCCGAGCGGCAGCGGCAAGTCGACGCTCCTGCGCGTGATCGCCGGCCTCGAGATCGCGGACAGCGGCGACGTCTACATCTCCGGCAAGGAGGCGACGGCACTCGCGCCGCAGAAGCGCGGCGTCGGCTTCGTCTTCCAGCACTACGCCCCGTTCAAGCACATGACGGTGTGGGACAACGTCGCGTTCGGGCTGCAGATCCGCCACCGCCCGAAGGCCGAGATCAGCAAGCGCGTCGACGAGCTGCTCGAGCTCGTTCAGCTCGCCGGGCTCGGCAAGCGCTATCCCGCGCAGCTCTCGGGCGGCCAGCGGCAGCGCATGGCGCTGGCGCGCGCGCTCGCACCGGAGCCGGAGGTGCTGCTGCTCGACGAGCCGTTCGGCGCGCTCGATGCGCGCGTGCGGGTGGAGCTGCGCTCGTGGCTCCTGCGCCTCCACGACGAGATGCACGTCACGACGATCTTCGTCACGCACGATCAGGAGGAAGCGCTCGAGCTGGCGGACTCGATCGTCGTCATGAACAAGGGCCGCGTCGAGCAGACCGCGCCGCCGCGACAGCTCTACGACGAGCCGGCGAACGAGTTCGTCATGAGCTTCGTCGGCCCGGTCAACAAGCTCGACGACGCCTGGGTGCGCCCGCACGACATCGAGCTCGGCCACGAGCCGAACGGCTCGACGCAGGAGGCGCAGGTGGAGCGAATCGTCCGGCTCGGCTTCGAGACGCGCGTCGAGCTCGTGCGCGACGACGGCGAGCGGCTCTACGCCCAGCTGACGCGCGACGAGGCGGACGAGCTGGAGCTCGCGCAGGGCGACATCGTGTACGTGCGCACCCGGAAGGAGCGGACGTTCAGCGCTTGACGGCTTGGCCTGAATCAGCCGCCACGCGAGCGCCGAGCTCGTCGTGGCGGGAAACAGGAGCTTGATCTGTGCCGCAGACATGCCCTGATACTGGCTGCCGGGCCGCTTCACGGAATCACCCGGCGGGTGGTTCCGTCCGGCGCTTCACCGCCGCACCCAGGCGTCGCGTCGCGCGTCAGCTCTTCCACGTGGGCGGCAGCTCGCCTGCGCGACGTCGGCGAGGGTCACCCGTTCGAGCACCGAGCGGACGCTCGCGCGCAAGCGCGACCCAGACGTCGCGCAGCTTCGCGGCCGAGCCCTCGTAGTCGAGCGTGTCGGGCGAGAGGCCGCGCACGTTCGCGAGCGGGCCTTCGACCGCCCGGATCACGTCGGCGATCGAGATCTGCTCCGCAGGCTTCGCCAGGAGATAGCCGCCGGCCTGGCCGCGACGGCTGTGGACGAGCCCGGCGCGCCGCAGGTCGCCCAGGATGTTCTCGAGGAAGTTGTGCGGGATGCCCGTCGCCTGCGCGATCTGCTCGGCGGTGACCATGTCGCCGGCGGCCGCAAGCTCGACGGCGGCGCGGACGGCGTAGTCGGCTTTCGCGGTCGTGCGCACCCCCGGATTATGCTGCCCTTCGTGCCCGACCTTCCGCTCACCGGCGGCTGCCTCTGCGGCGGCGTGCGCTACGAGATCGACGAGCCGCTCGTTTCGGCGAGCTACTGCCACTGCACGCGCTGCCAGCGCCGGACGGGCACGGCCGCCTCGGCGCAGGGACGGATCGTGCCGGGCTCGCTGCGGATCCTCCAGGGCGAGGAGCTCGTGAAGGAGTGGAAGCCCGAGGACGGCTTCGGCAAGTGCTTCTGCACGGCGTGCGGCGGCGCGCTCTGGAGCCGGAACCCCGAGGGTGAGATCGGGAGCGTTCGGCTCGGGACGTTCGACTCCGATCCCGGCATTCGACCGTCGTACCGGATCTTCACCGCGTACGCCGTGCCGTGGGAGCCGATTCCCGAGGACGGGACGACGCGGTATCCCGAAGCCGCGACCTAGGCGAGTCGTGATCGAGATCATCGGCCTCGCCGCCGGGCCGAAGCCAGCGGAGCAGCCGCACGAGCCGGCTCTCCGGAAGGCTGACGCAGCCGGCGGTCCCGTGCGCCGGTGCTGACGTGGAGGAAGATCGCAGATCCGCGGCCCGGCACGACCGGGTGCGCGTTGTACTCGATCACCGCGAAGTAGCGGTACTGCGGCGAGATGCGCCAGAGCGCCTCGCTGTCGCCGCCGAATGCCGGCTGCGTGCCGCACGCGACGTGTTGGAACGCGTTGTAGGCGCTCGAGCGCGGGGTCCTCGTCCCACCAGTCGCCGCAGACGAGACGGTGGTACGCGAACTTCACGCCGGGATTCGGCTGCGATGCCGTACATCGTCGCGCCGAGCCGGTACGTGCCCGTCGGGGTCGAGCCGTCACCCTCGCGCTTGTGACTCGAGAGTCCGGAGCGGCCGAGGTTCGCCGTCCACGGCCCCGCGACGCGGCGGAAGCACGCGCCTCGGCGCTGCCACAGCGAGAGCGATGCGATCGTCGCGCCGGAATGCGCTTGCACGGTGACGAGTTGCTGCGCACTCGCGGGGCCCGGGCAGAGCAGGGCACCGGCGGCGGCGAGGGCGGCTACGCTCATCGCCCGTATGGTTGCGGTCCCAGCCACACCGCCGCCGTTCGTCGCGCGCGTGGAGCGCGTCACGGCCGCGGATCTGCGCGTATTCGTGGCATTCGGGCTGTCCCGTCGGCCCCGCGCAGCTCCGCCGGGTGCGTCTCGCCTACATCGGCTTCGACCGGCAAGCGGCAGCTCGGCGCGCTCGTCGTCAACGCGCGCGTCGTGCCGCAGGTAGTCGTCGTGTTCAGGACGCTCTACCGCGCGCGTTTCCCGATCCGCCGCATGCAGCCGATCGACGCGTACCACGGCAGCGACGATCGTTCTGCGGCCGCCGACAACACGTCTGGCGTTCAACTGCCGCGCCGCGGTGACCTCCGGAGCGAAGTCGTGGTCGATGCACGCCTACGGCGAGGCGATCGACGTGAACGATGTCGAGAATCCGTACATCCTCGGCTCGCGCGTGATCCCGCCGGCGGGCAAGGCGTACCTCGATCGCGCGAATGTGCGGCCGGGGATGGCCGTCGAAGGCGGCGTGCTCGTGCGCGCGTTCGCGAGCGTCGGCTGGGGGTGGGGCGGGCGCTTCGCGGGGACGCCCGACTACCAGCACTTCTCCGACGAACGGCCGCTAGGCGGGGACCGTTCGTAGACTCCGTGCCGTGGCATACGACGAAGAGCTCGCAGATCGTATCCGCGAGCTAGTTGCCGGCGAGGTCGGCCTGACGGAGAAGAAGATGTTCGGCGGCCTCGCGTTCCTGATCGCCGGAAACATGGCGATCGCCGCGAGCGGCCAGGGCGGAGTGATGGTTCGCGTAGATCCTGAGGAGTCGGACGCACTCTTGGCCACGACCAAGGCCCGCCTCATGGAAATGCGCGGGCGACAGATGGCGGGATGGATGCGCGTCGATCAGCCGGACGTGCGTACCAAGCAGCAGCTCGCGAAGTGGGTGCAGATCGGCGTGACCTACGCGCGCTCGCTGCCGGCAAAGCGGTAAACCACGGACGACCGCGATCGGGCTACGTTCGCGAATAGCGGATGAACGGCCTCCCGAAGAGCACCTTGAAGATCTCTTGGCTCGCATCGAGCCCTTGCACGAACGCATTTCCGGTCAGATCGCGGAGGGGAACAGAGTCCGGCTCAAGGTCGCGCTGTTCGCGGATACCGACAATCCGACGCTCTCGCTTCCTGCCGACATTCTGCGTCGGCTCCCTGGGTTCGGCCTGGACCTCGAACTAGACATTTACGAGGTCTGAAGACAAAGCACGGCCGCATGCGCGAGCGTCCGTAAGTGTCACTCGACCAACGTCGATCGGGCCGCCGCATAGCTATCGGGTGTTGGGGGGCCTGTAAAGGTATAGCCGCGGAAACCCTCGACTTCGTCCGCGAACCCGAGCCAGCCGTTTGGTTTCTCGGTCGTCGCCGCACGCTGGACGATGCCTACGACCACGGTTGTCTCGTCGGTGTCTTCGACAAGTGCCCAAGACACGAGGGTGACTACCCGAGACTCGCCCGGTTCGTCGTCGTCGACGAAGCGCGCCTTCCAACCCGGCGCTGAGGCGATTGAGACCATGCGGCGAGCCATAGGCGGAGACTAGCGGTCGTCGCTTGGCGTCCAGGTGTGCTCAATGTCGGCCGCAATGTTGTTTGCACGAGCCACTGCATCCGCGTCGCCGCTCGGGTTCAACATCGAGGTAAAGGCGTGGTAACGATCGGGACGGCTATGGGATCGGCCACGCTCAGACTGACACGCGCGCCAACCGCAGCGTGGCGCGAACGGTCAGTAAGCGCGCAGGAGAATGGCAACTCGCCTGCGCCAGCGTTCCGTACCGACCCCTGAGGAGCACAGCATTGCCGCCGGAGGGCCGTCCTCCTAAGCTGGAAGCCATGAGAGGGTCGAGAGCGTCATGCAGCGCGGGAGATCCGGGCTCCCTAAGTGTGTCGGTGGTCGAGATAGACTCGAAGGACTGTGGAGCAGCGCCTGCTCTCGCAGAGGGCTTCGGGGGACCAATCTTCGAACCGATCTGGTGGCCCGATGACACTGACGCGGTGACGTACTTCCTGGACGAATCGCCGTCACGCTTCACATACCGGATTGGGTCAATCCGCCGCGACGGGACGCCAATTGTCGTTATCGGGCGCGCAGGAGAACAGAGCGAACGGACGCTTCCGCCAGGGAACTGGTCTCGCCCACCGGAGCTGGAGGCATGGCGCGGACTCGTCCGCACGAACGATGCGCACATTCACGCCGTCCTGTACCGCGAGCAGCAGACCATCCACCTGATCGGCTATGCAAGCGAGAGTGAAGTCGTGCGCGCAGCCAGAAGCCTGCGCCGAGTCACCGCGGAGTAGATGCCATATAGCTCAGCAGGTCGTGCCCGCTTGCCGAGCCGACGCTGCTGTCCGCTCCTGTTCAGGACGGTTGGGAACTGGGCTGGGCGAGCGATGCTTACGTCTGAGCGGCTTGCGCCGAAGGGGTCGTACCAGGGTTCCGAAGGCCAACGGCGCCGATGGCACCACCCGCGCACATGAGCACACCGGTCACGAGCATCGCGACGTGAAAGCCGTGCTCTGTAAGGCGAGCGGTACCGCTCGCTGCGGCGATGCCGATGACCGCAATCGAGAAGAGCCCAGCGACCCGGGCGACCGCGTTGTTCACGCCCGAGGCGACCCCGGCGTCACCGGGGCCTGCGTCCGAGAGCACCGTCGTCGTCAGCGGCGCAACGGTCAGCGAGAGACCGACCGAGAAGCCGAGCAGCGGCGGTAGCAGGTCGGTCCAGTAGTCGACGTGCGTCGGCAGCCGCATGAACACGGCCGCCGAGGCGCCGGCGAGCACCGGCCCAATCGCCATGAACAGGCGCGGGCCGAATCGCATCGAGTAGCGGCCTGCATAGCGGGAGAGCACGAACATGACGACCGTCACCGGCAGGGTCGCGAGCCCGGCGCGGAACGGGGAATACCCGGCGTTCTGCTGCAGGAAGACGACGAGGAAGAAGAAGAATGCCGACAGGCCGCCGTACACGGCGAAGGTCTCGACGTTCGTAACGCTGAAGTTCCGCAGGGCGAAGAGACGCAGCGGCAGCATCGGCTGTGCCACGCGCTTCTCCCAAACGACGAACCCGGCGATCGCGGAAGCCCCGCCGAGCAGCGATGCAAGGACGGCGACGTCCCAACCGCGCTGCGGCTGCTCGATGAATCCGAACACGAGGGCGCCAAGGCCGATCACGCACAGCGCTGCTCCGGTGTAGTCGACGCGCACGTTCTCGCGGCGCTTCTCGTTGTGCGGCATCCGCATCGCAATCGCGAGCGTCGCAACAGCAATCGGTACGTTCAAGAAGAAGATCACGCGCCAGCTCGAAATCCCGATCAACCATCCCCCGAGCAGCGGTCCGACAACCGTCGAAATTCCGCTCCACGCGGTCCACGTCCCGATCGCAGCGCCGCGCTCGGTACCGGAGAACGTCGAGGTGATCAGGGCGAGGGATGCCGGGGTCAGGAGCGCTCCGGCGATGCCCTGCAGCCCGCGGAAGACGATCAACGTGTCGACGTTCGGGGCCACGGCGCAGAGCACCGATGCGAGGCCGAACCAGGCGACGCCCAGGCGGAAGACCCGTGCCTCCCCGAAGATGTCCCCGAGCGACCCGCCGACGAGGATCAGCGAGCCCAACGTGAGCAGATAGGCGTCGGCGATCCATTGCTGGGCCGCGAGGCCTCCGCCCAGATCGTGCTGAATCGGGGGCAAAGCGACGTTTACGACCGTTCCGTCGATGAAGACGATCGAGGAGCCCAGGATCGCTGCGATGAGCGTCAGCCGCGTAGAAGCCGCCACGTAAGCGACACTTAACAGGAAGTGAACCGCTTGATGCCGGCCGGCGAATAGGGATTGATGGAGGACTCTTCTCCGAAGCGGTACGGTCGCGGGCTTTTCCTCGCCACCGTCTTCGGCGGTCTCACGTCGCTGGCGTGGGGGCGTCCGGTCTGGAGCCGCGTCTCGGGTGCCCTCTCCGGGGTCGAGGCACTCGTGCCGCTCGTACCGCACGACGGCTGGCGGATCTACAGCGTCGCCAACACCATGCCGACCTTCGATCCGGCGACGTGGCAGCTTGCGATCGACGGCCTCGTGCAGCAGAAGCTCACATTGAGCTACGCGGCGCTTCGCGCGCTCCCGCAGTCGCACCAGGTCACCGACTTCCACTGCGTCACCGGCTGGACAGTGCGGAACGTGCACTGGACCGGCGTTCGCCTCAGTGAGATCTTCTCGCGCTCGCGCCCGTTCCCCGAGGCGCATGCATTGCAGTTCGTCTCTGCCGAGCAGCCGTACCTCGACTATCTGACGATGGACCAGGCGCTCCTGAAAGACGTGATGCTTGCGTACGCGATGGACGGGAAGCCGCTCTCGCGCGAGCACGGCGCGCCGTTACGGCTCGTGATCCCGGAGATGTACGGCTACAAGGGCGTCAAGTGGCTGAACCGCGTCAACCTCGTGCCACAGGCCGGCTCCGGCTACTGGGAGTACCTCGGCTACGACCGCGACGCGTGGGTCGGCCGGTCGAACGGATACGGCGCTTGAAGTTCGTTCGCCGCTTCTCCCGCACGGAGCGCACGCTTCACTGGGTGAACGCTGCTGGGTTCCTGCTGCTTCTTGCGACCGGCCTGATTCTGTATCTGCCGCGACTCTCCACGGTGGTCGGGCGCCGTCCGCTGATCAAGGACGTGCACCTCTGGGGTGGCATCGGCTGGATCAGCGCGCTGGCGATCGTCATCGTGCTGGGCGATCGAAAGGGGCTGCTGCGGACTGCGCGCGATCTCGAGGTTCTGAGGCCGACCCGGCTCAACGTCGGCCAGAAGGTCAATGCGTTGCTGAATGCGGCGTTCGCCGTGCTCTTCCTCGTGTCGGGGCTCTTGCTCTGGTTCGGTGAGCGCGACACGAGGTTCCGCTTCACGAGCACCGTGCTGCTGCACGACATCCTGATGTACTCGGCACTGACGCTGCTCGTCGGTCATCTCTACCTCGCACTGATTCACCCGGCGACGCGACACTCGTTGCGCGGGATAACGCGTGGAACGGTCAGAGAGGACTGGGCGAAGCGCCACTACCCCCGCTGGGCTCCCCCGCCGGCCGACTGATTTCGACCGGCGGGGAAGAGGTCGGAGCTCCTTACGAGGGGCGCGTGCCGAGCGTCACGTCGAGCTTCAGCGAGGAGCCGCTGCGGGTGACGGACAGCGTCACCTTGTCGCCCGGCTGATGCGCGCTGATCTTCGCCGTCAGGTCGTCGGCGGTCGTGACGGAGGTGCCATCGATCGCCGTGATCACGTCGCCGGCCTTGAGACCAGCGGTCGATGCGGGTGAGGAGGCCTTGACCGCGCTGACCTGTGCGCCGCTGCCGGACGCGGTCGTCCCGACGGTGATGCCGAGATAGGCGTGTTGCACTTTGCCGCCGGAGATGATCGTGTCGGCGACGCTCTTCACTGCGTCGGACGGGATCGCGAAGCCGACGCCGTCGTTGCCGCCGGAGTCGCTCTCGATCTGAGCGTTCACGCCGATGACCTGGCCGCTCGCATTGAGCAGCGGGCCTCCGGAGTTGCCGTGGTTGATCGGAGCGTCCGTCTGGATCGAGCCGGAGATTGAGTAGTTGTTCGGCGCCGTGATCGTGCGGTTGACGGCGCTGACGATTCCCGAGGTCAGCGTCTCGGGCAGGCCGAACGGGCTGCCGATGGCCGCGACGGGCTGGCCGACTTCAACGGCCGACGAGCTGCCGAACGTCAGCGGGTGCAGGTCGGACGCCGTAACGTTGACCTTGATCACTGCGACGTCGGTGGACGGATCCGTGCCGACGACGGTCGCCTTGACCGTCTTGCCGTTCTGGAACCGGACCTTGATTGCCGTCGCACCTGTGACGACATGGTCGTTCGTCACGATGTCGCCGGAGGTGTCGACGACGAAGCCGGAACCTTCGGCTGTGGCACCCTGGTCGCCAAAGCCACTCGACTGCGTGTTCACGACGATGTCGACGACGCCTGGCGAGACATTTTTGTACAGCTGCGTCAAGCTCGTGGTCGTCGAGGCCGCCGGCTGGGCCGGAACCGAGGCGACAACCGACGTCGTGGTGCTCGACGAAGAACCGGTCGAGCCCGCGTAAATGGCCGCACCGGCGCCGGTGCCAATCGCGAGGGCCGCCCCGATTGGGAGGACCCGACGAAGGAATGCGTGCTTGTTCACGTCTGCTTTTCTCCTGATTCTCGGTACTGGGTGACCACACTGTGCCCATCCTGGTTAGGAGCCAGGTGAGAGTCGATGAAGCCCGTGTTAAGCCGACTCAAGACCGGGGCCGGGGCAGCCGATGAAGATTGTGGATGGAAGATCTGCACGAGGGCATCGTCGAGCAGTACGCGGGGCATCTTTTGAAGAGGGCCTCGTCTGTCGTCGCCAGCTTTACCGTCGTCGGGGTCGTCGCCGGAGCCGCTCTCGGCGCCGCTCCTGGATTTCTCTCCCATAGCTTGATCCCGGGCGGCACCAAGTACTTCGCCGTGCTTCTCGGCGCCGTCGCCGGCGGCTTTTTCGCCCGCTCGCTCGGCGACCGGCGCGCCATCGGATTGCGCCTGCAGGCCCAGATGGCATTGCGCCAACTCGATCTTGAACGCCGGTTCGTCACGGCGCCGACGGCTCCGGCCGCCCGGCCCGCCGCTCCGGCACCCGTTTCCCCGGCCGTCACGGCTCCTCCGGCGCGCCCCGGCTCTTGCAGCGCCGGTCGTCGGCCGTCGGTTCCTCCGGCCGTGCGCGCTCCCGCTCCGGCGCCGGCCGTTGCGCCGTCCCCGGTCGCCGGACGTCGAAGTACCGGTCGCCGTCGCACCTGCCGGGCCACGCCTGGTGCAGCCTTCGGCGGCACCGGCGATGCCGCCGCTCTCCGCGCCCAGGCCTTCCTAGACGGTCAACGTCTCGAGCGCGCTGCGGAGCGACGCGACGTACTCGCGCAGAGCATCCGGCCCGTCCTCGGCCACCTGCACCGCCCGCGAGCCGACGACGATTCCGTCGGCAAGTTCCGCGGCCGCGCGCGCATGCTCCGGCGTCGAGATGCCGAAGCCGGCGTAGAGCGGTACTTCGACGAGCCCGCGGGCGCGCCGTGCAAGACCGGCGAGCGCGGGAGAGAGGTCGCCGCGCGCACCGGTCGTGCCGGCGAGCGTGACGAGGTAGAGCCAACCGTCCGTCTGGGCGCCGGCGAGCGCGATCCGCTCGTCGGTGGACGTCGGCGCGACGAGCTGAACGCGGCGTGTCTCCGGCCGCTCGCCTGCAGGCAGGTCGGCGATGATCATGCTCGTCGCGCCGGCCGCGGTCGCGTCCTCGGCAAAGCGCTCCCAGCCGTACGCCTCGAGCAGCGACGAGTAGGTCATCGGTACGAGAGGCGTTTCTCCGACGAGCGCGCGGGTCTGTTCGAGCACCTCGAGGCAGGCGCGCGTGCGCATCCCGCGCGCAAGCGCGCGCTCGCCCGCGCGCCGTATGACGGGTCCGTCGGCGAGCGGATCCGAGAACGGAAAACCGAGCTCGACGATGTCCGCGCCGCCGTCGACGGCCGCGCGAGCGAGCTCCGGCGTCTCCGGCTCGGCCATCAGGTAGATGACGAGCTTCTTCACGGCTTCTTCTGTGCCAATACCTCGGCGAGATCCTTGTCGCCGCGGCCGCTCAGGCAGACGAGGATCAGCTCCGCGTCGAGCTCGCGGGCGCGCGCGAGCGCATGCGACGGCTCGAGCGCAGGGATGATCCCCTCGGTGCGCGCGAGGTCGCCGAATGCTTGCAGCGCCTCGGCATCGGTCGCGCCCACGTACTCGGCGCGACCGAGGTCGCGGAGATATGCGTGCTCGGGGCCGACGCCCGGATAGTCGAGGCCGGCCGAGATCGAATGGGCGTCTGCGATCTGCCCGTCCTCGTCGGCCAGGATGGACGAACGCGCGCCGTGCAGCACGCCGGGGCGGCCGGTTCCGAGGGACGCCGCGCCCGCCGCCTCGACCCCGATGAGACGGACCTCCGCGTCCTCGACGAAGCCGTGGAAGATCCCGATCGCATTCGAGCCGCCGCCGACGCAGGCGACGACTGCTTCCGGAAGCCGGTCTTCGACTGCGAGCAGCTGCTCGCGCGCCTCCCGCCCGATCACCGATTGCAGCTCGGCGACGAGCTCCGGGTACGGCGCGGGGCCGACGCACGACCCGATCAGGTAGTGGGTGGTCTCGACGTTCGTGATCCAGTCGCGGATCGCCTCGCTCGTCGCCTCCTTCAGCGTCTTCGTCCCGAAGTCGACGCCGCGCACTTCGGCTCCGAGGAGTCCCATGCGCTCGACATTGGGCTTCTGCCGCCGCATGTCTTCTTCGCCCATGTAGACGACGCACTCGTAACCGAAGCGCGCGCAGACCGTTGCGGTCGCGACGCCGTGCTGGCCCGCGCCCGTCTCGGCGACGATGCGCCGCTTGCCGAGCCGTCGCGCAAGCACCGCCTGACCGAGCGCGTTGTTCAGCTTGTGCGCGCCCGTGTGCAGCAGATCTTCGCGCTTGAGGTAGATGCGTTTACCGGGAGCGAATCGCTCGGCGAGTGTCAGCGGCGTCGGGCGCCCCGCGTACGTGGTTGCGAGATGGTGCAGCTCTGCGTGGAACGCGTCGTCGGCCAGCGCCTCGCGCCAACCGCGTTCGAGCTCGTCGAGGGCGGGGATCAGCGTCTCCGGGACATAGCGTCCGCCGTACGCACCGAAGACGTCGGTGCTCATTCCCGCTCCGACGCCGGCAAAGCCGGCGCCTCCGCTCCTGGGCGGGCTCCGTCGAGCCTACGCCCGCTGCGTACCGCCTTCACATAGGCGCGCACCAGCGCGTGATCCTTGATGCCGGGCTCGCTTTCAAGAGACGACGATGCGTCGACCGCCCACGGCTGCACCGCCGCGATCGCGTCCCTCACGTTGTCCGGGCCGAGGCCGCCTGCGAGCACGACGCGGCCCTCAGTCGCAGCCGCATTGCGCCAGTGCGCCGGGTCGCGGTTCTGCCACGGCTCGTCGAGTACGCGCCCGACGGAGCGGCCGTCGCGCAGCAGCATCGCTTCGCGGCCGCGCACGCTGCCGCCGTCGTCGGGATAGAACTGAACGAGGTCGGCGGGCGTTTCGACGGTCTCCTCGACGAAGACCGCGACCGAGAGCGCGGTGTCGGGGACATCGAGGACCGCTTGAGCGCGGCGCGGGCTCTTCTCGACAAGGATGAAGCCGAGGAGGTCGGCGCCCGACTCGACGGCGACGTCGACATCCTCTTGCCGTGTCAGCCCGCACACCTTGACGAGCGGCCGCGACAGGAGCTCGCGCAGCTTTGCCTGCGGGTCGGAGGCCCGCATGAGCGCCGAGCCGACGAGGATGGCGTCGGCTCCGGCCAGCTCGGCCGCGGCGCCTTGTGCGCGCGTGTGCACGCCGCTCTCGGCGATCACCAGGCGATCACGTGGTGCCTGCGCGACGAGCTCGAGCTGAGCGCGGCGATCGATCTTGAACGTCGTGAGATCGCGGGCATTGATCCCGATCAGCTGCGCATCCAGCTGCATTGCGCGCTGCAGCTCGTCGGCGTCGTGCGCCTCGACGAGCGCGTCCATGCCGAGCTCGAGCGAGTACGCGAGGAGCCGCGCCGTCGTCGCGTCGTCGAGGTCACGCAGGATCAGCAGGATCGCGTCGGCGCCGGCTTCGCGGAGCTCGCGCAGGTGCTCTTCGGTGGAGAAGAAGCCCTTGCCGAGCAGCGGCGCGTCTGTCGCGGCCCGCGCGGCCCGGAGGTCGTCGATCGTTCCTCCGAAGCGTTCGTCGACGAGCACCGAGATCGCGGCCGCGCCCGCGCCCGCGAACTGTGCGGCGAGCTGTGCCGGGTCGGCGTCGGGCCGGAGGTCGCCGGCGGACGGCGAGCGTCGCTTCACCTCCGCGATTGCGCGCAGGCCAGGCTCGGCGAGTGCATCGGCGAACCTCATGCAGCCGCCTTCGAGAACGCGATCAGGTCGTCGAGACGCGCGGTTGCAGCCCCGGAGTCGATCGCGGTGCGCGCGAGCTCCATGCCCTCGCGCAGGTCTTCGGCGTGGCCGCCTGCGGCGATCGCGCCGGCGGCGTTCAAGAGGATCGCGCTTCGCCTGCCGCTCTGCTCGCCGTCGAACACGAGCCGGATCAGTTGTGCGTTCTCTGCGGGGGAGCCGCCGGCGAGGTCTTCGACCCGGCAGCGGACGAGGCCGAGCGCTTCCGGATCGATCGTGCGCTCCCGGACGCCGCCGTCGACCACCTCGCACACGAAGTTCGGTCCCGTTGGCGACAGCTCGTCGATTCCGTCGGCTCCGTGCACGACGAATGCGCGGCGCGCGCCGAGCTGCACGAGCGCTTCGGCGATCGGGCGCACGAGCGCCGGCGAGTAGACGCCGATCACTTGTGCGCGGGCGCGGGCTGGATTCGTCAGCGGTCCGAGCACGTTGAACACGGTACGCGTTCCGAGCTCGCGCCGGACCGGCGCTGCGTGCTTCATGGCCGGGTGGTGCGCCTGCGCGAACATGAAGCCGAAACCGAGATCGTCGATCGACGTTGCGATCCGTTCCGGAGCCAGATCGAGGTCGAAGCCCAGCGCCTCGAGCACGTCAGCGGAGCCCGTCTGGGACGAGGCGGCGCGGTTGCCGTGCTTTGCGACCCCGACGCCGGCAGCGGCCGCGACAAGGGCGGCTGCCGTAGAGATGTTCAGCGTGTGCTTGCCGTCTCCACCGGTGCCTGCGGTGTCGACGAGATCGGTGCGCTTCGGCCGGACCGGCAGCACGTGCTCGCGCATGGCCTCCGCGCAGCCGGCGATTTCGTCGGCCGTTTCGCCTTTCGCGCGCAGCGCCACGAGGAATCCCGCGATCTGCGCCTGGGTCGCCTCGCCACGCATGATCTCGTGCATCGCGTCGCGCGCTTCGTCACGGCTCAGGTCCCGGCCGTCGAGCAGCGATCCGACCAAGCTCTGGATCACAGCCGCCCCTCCACGAAGTTCCTGCCGAGCGCAGGCCCGTCGGGCGTCAGCACCGACTCCGGATGAAATTGCACGCCGACGATCGGAAGCTCGCGGTGCCGTACGGCCATCACTTCCCCGTCGTCGGCGTACGCTGTCGGCTCGAGCTCGTCGGGCAGCCGCGTTGCCGCGAGCGAGTGGTAGCGCCCCGCGTCGAACGGCTCGGGCAGCCCGGTGAAGAGGCCGGTGCCCGCGTGGCGCACCGGGCTCGCCTTGCCGTGCAGGAGCTCGCGCGCATAGCCGACCTCGCCGCCGAATGCCTCGACGATCACCTGGTGGCCGAGGCAGACCCCGAGCGTCGGCGTCGTCGGCGCGAGTCTGCGGATGATCTCGATCGAGGCTCCGGCATCCGCGGGCCGGCCGGGGCCGGGGGAGATCACGAGCTGTGCCGGTGCGAGACGCTCCGCCTCCTCGGCTGTGATCTCGTCGTTGCGCAACACCGTGACATCGATGCCGAGTGCGCCGAAGAGGTGCGCAAGGTTGTACGTGAACGAGTCGTAGTTGTCGATCAACAGCATCATCGCTCGCTCGGCCTCCGCGAGCTCGATCGCGTGCTCGAGGGCCGCGAGCTTGTTCAGGCATTCCTGGTGCTCTTCGGCGGGATCGGAGTCCGCAACGATCCCGCCGCCCGCTTGCAGGTAGGCGACACCGTCGCGCAACACAAGCGTGCGGATTGCAATGCACGTATCGAGCTCGTCCTCCTGCGGGAAGACGTAGCCGACTGCGCCCGCATACACCCCGCGACGGTACTGCTCCAGCTCCGAGATGATCTGCATCGCGCGCACCTTTGGAGCGCCCGATACGGTTCCTGCCGGAAAGCACGCTCGCAGCAGGTCAAACGGCGTCACGTCCGGGCGCAGCTCGCCAACGACCTCGGAGACGAGGTGCGTGACGTGCGAGTAGCGCTCAGGCGTCATGAACCGTCCAACCTTGACTGTCCCGGGCGTGCACACGCGGGAGAGATCGTTCCGGCCGAGATCGACGAGCATCGTGTGCTCGGCGCGGTCCTTCGCCGACGACAGGAGCGCCTCTGCGTCACCCTCACCGGGAGCGATGGTGCCGGCGATCGGGTTCAGCGCCGCGCGCCGGTTCTCGCATTTGACGACCGTCTCCGGTGAGCTGCCGACGAGCGCGACGTCGCCGAGCTCGAGGAGGAAGAGATAGGGAGAAGGATTCACCCGCCGCAGCGCCCGATAGAGCTCGAATGCCGACGCCGAAGTCGGCCGCTCAGCACGTTGCGCGATCACGACCTGGAACACGTCGCCTTCGCGGATGTGCGCTTTCGCGACCTCGACCCGGCGGAGATACTCGTCACGGTCCGGGTAGCGCTGAAGCTGCCCGGGGCTGCCCGTCCCGCTCGGCGCGTCCGGCTGAGGTCCTTCGAGCAGGCGCCGCGCATGGTCATGGTCGCCGACCAGCACCTCGGCAATGCCGCGCGCATGGTCGAACCGGATGAGCAGCTCAGGCACGACGAAGCGGCTTTCCTCGAAGCCCGCGCCCTCCTCCGGCAGTGGCACGGTCGGTTCGAGCCGCCCGACGACGTCGTAGGCGAGGTAACCGACGACCGGCTCGCCGAGCGCCTCGGCTTCGTCGAAGCCGACGAGCCGCGAGCCGCGGCCGACAAAGGAGTGCCGGCCCAGGCGCCCGCGCTCGACCGACTCGAGCAGAAACGAGGAGTGCCCCGCATCGCGCAGGCGGAGGTAGGCCCCGAGAGGGGTTAGGAGGTCGGTGGCGATCTCGTTTGTCATCGGAGGCATGGAAAAGGCTCCTCACCGGAGCCTCGAGTCGAGCGGAGTCGGGTTGTGCGCGCGTCTACGTCAGCGCACGCTCCCGCCCCGCTCGGAGCGCCAGCCCCACCAGCTGCGGGAAACGGGAGTCATTGCGTGGAGGGTAGGCGTACGGCCGCCCACCGTCAACTGTCTACCTCGTGTCCCGCGCCCGTGAGAGCCTCGACCGAGCGGTGGAGGTCGTGCTCTCGTACGAGCAGATAGTCGGTCTCGAACGTTGAGAGAACGAAGATCGGGACCTCGGCGTCGGCGAGCGGGACCACGAGCGCGGATACGACCCCGGTGAGCGAGAAATCGAGCGGGCCGGCGAGCTCCAGTGCGCACCAGCCTCGCTCGGCGCTTGCGTCCGCAGGCACGTCGTCCTGGCGACAGACGATCGACAACTCGGCGTCCGACCGCGTCACAGACCAGAAAGGCCCGCCTGTCGCCCAGTCGGGCAGAGGCGCGTCCGGGTCGCAGCGCACCACCGCATAGAGCTCGTCCAACACGAAGAGCTTCACGACGGCCGGACGGTATCGCGAGTGCCGCAGGCTACGCTGGTTCACGTGAGCCGCACGGTCATTGTCTCCGCTGTCCGCACGCCTTTCGGCAAGCTCGGAGGCGGCCTGAAGCATCAGTCCGCGACCGACCTCGGCGCGATCGCGATTCGCGCGGGCCTCGAGCGCAGCGGTATCGAGGGCAACGAGGTCGAGTACGTGATCATGGGCCAGGTGCTCCAGGCCGGAGTCGGCCAGGCGCCGGCCCGTCAGGCGGCGGTTGGCGCCGGCCTGCCGATCGAGGTACCTGCCGACACGATCAACAAGGTGTGCGCATCGTCCCTTCGTGCGGTCGAGATCGCCGATTCGATGATCCGCGCCGGTGACGTCGAGGTTGTCGTCACGGGCGGTATGGAGTCGATGTCGAACGCGCCGTACGCCCTGCCGAAAGCCCGGTTCGGCTACAAGATGGGCGACGCGACGCTCGTCGATCTCATGATCTGGGACGGGTTGCGCTCGACGTTCGACGAGCTGCACATGGTGCAGCAGGCGGCCGGCGTCGCACGCGAGCTCGGCATCTCCCGTGAGGAGCAGGATGCGTGGGCGTTCCGCTCGCACGAGCGCGCCGCGAAAGCGCAGGACGAAGGCTTCTTCGACGAAGAGATCGTTCCGGTTGGCGAAGTCAGCGCGGACGAAAGCATCCGCCGCGACACGACGCTCGAGCGGCTCGCGTCGCTCAAGCCGGTGATGGATCCGGAGGGCACGATCACGGCGGGCAACGCGCCGGGGGTCAACGACGGCGCGTCTTGCGTCGTCGTGTGCTCGGAGGAGTTCGCGAAGCGTCGCGGTCTCGAGCCGCTCGCGACCGTTGTTGCCCAGGGCTACGTCGCCGACGAGTTCGCGTGGCTGGCACGCACGCCCGCGAACGCAGGGGCACAGGCTCTCGCCAAAGCCGGCAAGTCGATCGGCGAGGTGAAACGGCGTCGAGGTGAACGAAGCGTTCTCCTCGGTCGCGGTCAACTCCGTGAAGATGCTCGGCGGTGACCCCGATTGCGCCAACGTCAATGGCGGCGCGGTTGCGCTCGGCCATCCGATCGGTGCAAGCGGCGGGCGGATCCTCGGCACGATGATCCACGAGCTGCGCCGCAACGGCGGTGGACTCGGCCTCGCCGCGATCTGCTCGGGTGGGGGACAGGGAGACGCACTGCTGATCGAGGTCTAGGGACCTCCGCGCGCGCCGGCCCCGTACCTGGGGCATGAGAATCTTTGCGCTCCTCATCGCTCTCGCGGCCTTCGCGGCCGCGCCGGCCGCGTCCGCAGCCGGCGGGCCGCCCCAGTACGCCCAGCAGGGCGGCACCGGTGTCTCGACGCTCGACGGCAAGATGCACTTCGTCGCGATACCTGCGGGTGACACCACGTTGATCGAGTCGATCGCCGGCGACGGCTCCGTTTGGAGCTTCCCGAGCTTCAAGGGCTCGTGGGGCATTCCGATGATCACCTACCGTGACCCGGCAGGGCTGTCGCGCGACGGCCGGACGCTTGTCGTTCAGACGTTGGCCGCCGGAAGTCCCACGAGCTTCCTCGTCCTCGAATACGCGCACGATGCGAGTGCGCGAGCAGTTCACGCTGAAGGGCAACTACTCGTTCGATGCGCTGTCACCGGACGCGTCGAAGCTCTATCTGATTCAGCGGGTCGACGCGAAGAACTACTTCGCGCTACATCGTGCGCGCGTACGACCTGAGGACGCATACGCTGCTCCCGGGCAGGATCGCCGACCGCACGCAGAAGGGCTGGGTTATGCAGGGCGACGCTCTGACGCGCACGACGAGTCTCGACGGCCGCTGGGTCTACACGCTGTACATGAACGAGAGGCGGCACCCCGTTCATCCATGCGCTCGACACCGTCAAGGGTGTCGCGCATTGCATCGGGATCCCATGGGCTTCGACCGACCAGGGCGGCCTCGGCAACGTCGTGCTCACGCTTCACGACAAGCGGCTTGCGGTGCACTGGCGGAGCGGGCGGAGCTGGCTCAATGTCGATACCGCGAGCTGGCGGATCTCGCCGGCCGCGGGCGCCGGCTTCCCCTGGCGCTGGGTCGCCCTCGGTTTCGGCGTTCTCGCGGCGGCCGGCGCACTGCTTTTCCTGGTGCGGCGCCGGCGAATCGTCTCTCCGCGGATGGAACGCTTCTGGCCCGAGCGGCGTAATACTCAGGTCAGCGTCCAAGGAGGAGCGATGTTCCGCCGGCTCGGCCTCTTTCTCACCGTCCTCGGAGCGCTCGCGGTCGTGTCGGTTGCCTCCGCTGCGTATCCGGCTCCCGTTCGCCCTTCAGGGCGGGAAAGGCGTCCTCTCGAGCGACGGCGCGATCCGTTTCGTCGCGACTGGGTCCGGCGGCGAGTCGACGCTCGTTCGCGCATACAAGACGAAGGATGGATCGACGCTGATGTCGCAGAGCGTCAGTGGTTCGTTCGGTGTGCCGATGCTCACTTCGAGCGGTCCCGGCCGGCGGCATGTTCCGCGACGGCAGCACCTTCGTCTTGCAAAGCATGGGGTCCGCGGACACGACGCAGTTCGTCTTGCTTCGCACCGATCGATCTCGGCATCCGCGACCAGATCGTCTTGAAAGGGACGTTCGCGTTCGACGCGCTCTCGCCCGACGGTTCGAAGCTGTATCTGATCGAACACAAGTCGGTGCAGGACATGCAACACTACATCGTGCGCGCGTACGACCTCAACGCGCATGCGCTTGTGCCGGGTCGCATCGCCGACAAGACACAGAAGAGCTGGGTGATGCAGGGCTGGGCGGTGTCTCGCGTCAGCACCACGGACGGACGCTGGGCATACACGCTTTACGCGAATCCCGGTGGCTTCCCCTTCGTCCACGCGCTCGACACGGTGCAACGGCGTCGCGCATTGCGTCGGCGTCCCGTGGCCGCAATCCGACGGGAACCAAAGCAAGGTGTTCAGCTTCAGGCTCACCCTGCGCGGGAAGATGCTCGTGATCAAGGCGGGCACCGGCAGCACGTATCGAGTCGTCAATACGACGAACTGGCACGTATCGAGGCGCTGACGAGGTAGCGGCTGAATCCACCGCGACAAATCGCGCGCCGATAGCCTGCCGCGCGATGGCTTTCGAGCACGTCCTCGTCGTCGGTGCAGGTCAGATGGGCGCCGGCATCGCGCAAGTCGTTGCGGCGTCCGGCCGCCGCGTCTCGCTGTACGACGCGGCGCCGGGCGCCGTCGAGCGCGGGTTGCAGTCGATCGAGCGATCGCTCACGAAGCTGGCGCAGAAAGGCGGCGCGGATCCCGCCGGCGTGCTCGGACGGATCGAGCCAGCCGGGGATCTCCTTCCGGCTGATCTTCTGATCGAGGCGGTCGTGGAAGACAGCGCGGTGAAGGAGGAGATCTTCCGTCGTGCAGACGATGTGCTGCCGCCGGAGTCGATCCTCGCGTCGAACACGTCGTCGATCCCGATCACGTCGCTCGGCGCGGTGACGTCGCGGCCCGAGCGCGTGATCGGCATGCACTTCTTCAATCCCGTGCCCGTGTTGAAGCTCGTCGAAGTGATCCGCGGCCTCGAGACGTCCGACGAGACCGCGCGCGCGATCGTCGAACTCGCCGTCGATCTCGGCAAGACGCCCGCCGAGGCGCGTGACCTGCCGGGATTCGTCTCGAACCGGATCCTGATGCCGTTCATCAACGAGGCGGCGTATGCCCTGCTCGAAGGCGTTGCGGATGCCGAGGCGATCGACACGATCGCGAAGCTCGGATTCGCCCACCCGATCGGCCCGCTGGCTCTTGCCGACCTGATCGGGCTCGACACCTGCGTCGCGATCATGGAGGTGCTCCACCGGGGGCTCGGCGACCCGAAATACGCTCCGTGCCCGCTTTTACGCCAGTACGTGCAGGCTGGGCGGCTCGGCCGGAAGTCCGGCCGCGGTTTTTACCAGTATTAGGGAGGTTTCCACCAGGCACAGAGCGGGGATCAAGTAATCCCCTCCTCCTTCCGATACTGGCCAGCGTGGTGAAGGGGGATTCGCCGCCGTGAAACTGTTGCTCGTCGATGACGAGCCCGCTCTCAGGGAGCTCCTCCGAGCGACCTTCGAGGGGGCTGATGTCAGCGTGGACGAGGCGTCCTCGGGCCAAGAGGCCGAGGAGCGCATCCGTCGCCGCCGACCGGACGTGATCGTCCTCGATCTCCGCATGCCGGGCATGGGCGGCACGGAGCTCTGCGAGCGACTGCAGGCGAACGAGAAGACGAAGTCGATTCCGATCGTGCTGTTGACCGGAGCCGATCCCGAGGAGGCGCGGCGAGCGCAACGGGCCGGCGCGGCGGCGCTCGTGCGCAAACCGTTCAGTCCGCTCGACCTGGTCGAGGTCGTGCAGCGGGTGGCAGGGAAGACGCCTGTGAAGCGCCGGCCGCGGCGCGTGAAGCCGGCCGACGAGGAGCTGTTGCTGTACGCGCGCGATCTTCGGCATCTGCTCGACGTGGAGCGCGGTCAGCGATCGCTGCTGCAGGAGTCGTATCTGGCGACGGTCACCTCGCTCGCGAGTGCACTCGAGTCGCGCGACACGCGCACCGGCGCTCACTCGCAGCGTGTTCAGCGTTACGCGCTGCAGCTGCTCGACGCGTTGCATCCGGGAGTGCTCGAGGTCGATCCGGGCGTTCAGTACGGGTTCCTGCTGCACGACATCGGCAAGATCGCGATTCCCGATCAGATCCTCCAGAAGCCGGGGCCGCTGACGCGAGGCGAGCGGCGCCGGATGCAGACGCACACGGTGCTCGGCGAGCAGATGCTCGGCGGCGTCGCGATCCTGAAGGGCGAAGGTCTCCGCGTCGTGCGCTCGCACCACGAACGCTGGGACGGGAAGGGCTATCCCGACGCGATCGGCGGTTCGGAGCTGCCGGTCGGAGCGCGCGTCTTCGCCGTTGCGGATGCGCTCGACGCGATGACGAGCGACCGCCCGTACCGCCGCGCGATGCGCTGGTCTGCGGCGAGCAGCGAGATCGTCGCGCAGTCGGGCAAGCAGTTCGACCCGGATGTCGTCGATGCGTTCCGCGCGTGCGAGCGGGAACTGCGCGAAGTGCGCCGCGAGCTTTCCGCCGCTTAGCGACATGTCCGGTGCCAGGCACCGTGACGTCAATGTCACGGACATCACCGCGTAGCCAAGCGGTTCGTGACGCATTCGTGGCGCTTCCGTCACGGTGGCAGGCACCGGCCGTGGCTCGTGAAGCCACGCATATAGTCCTGGCGTGGACTTCGAGCCTTCGGTTGAGCAGAAAGAGGTGCAGGCGCTCGCGCGCGACTTTGCGCGCGCGGAGATCGAGCCGCACGCGGCTGAGTGGGATCGTGAGCGGCGGTTTCCGCGCGAGCTTTTCGTCAAGCTCGCTGAGCTCGGGCTGATGGGGACGTGCGTGCCGGAGGAATACGGCGGCGCCGGTACCGACTTCGTGTCGTACATCCTCGCGCTCGAAGAGCTCTCGCGTGCGGATGCAGGCGTCGGCGTCACCGTCGCCGTGCACACGAGCGCCGTCACGCTCCCGCTGCTCGACTTCGGAACGGCGGAGCAGCAAGCACGCTTCGTCCCGCCGCTTGCGCGCGGTGAGCACCTCGGCGCGTTCGCGCTCACCGAGCCGGAGGCAGGCTCCGACGCAGGTTCGCTCAAGACGCGTGCGGTCGCTGAAGGCGACGGCTGGCGCATCACGGGCGCGAAGCAGTGGATCACGAACGCGCGCTACGCCGGCACCTTCCTGCTCTTTGCACGAACGGATCCTGCGTCGCTCGCCGCGCGCGGCGTCAGCGCATTCATCCTCGACGCCGAGCAGGTACGCATCACGCGCGACGAGGAGAAGCTCGGCCTCAACTCGTCGACGACGAACGATCTCGTGATCGAGGGAGCTCTCGTCGGCCGGGACAGGCTTCTCCACGAGGAGGGCAAAGGCTTTCGCGTCGCGATGCAGACGCTCGACGGCGGACGCATCGGCATCGCCGCGCAGGCGCTCGGCATCGCGCAGGCGGCCTACGACGTCGCGCGCGAATACGCGAAGCAGCGCTACACGTTCGGCAAGCCGATCGCCGAGCACCAGGCGATTCAGACGAAGCTCGCCGACATGTCGACCGAGATCGACGCCGCCCGCCTCCTCGTCTATCGCGCTGCAACGCTCAAGGACCGCGGCGAGCCCGTGACCGAGGCGGGCGCGAAGGCGAAGCTGTTCGCCTCAGGCGTCGCGCAGCGCCAGACCGGAGAGGCGATCCAGATCCTCGGCGGCTACGGATACACGAAGGAGTTCCCGGTCGAGCGCTACTACCGCGACGCGAAGATCACGGAGATCTACGAGGGAACGAGCGAGATCCAGCGGCTCGTGATCGCACGCTCGATCCTGAACATGCAGCAGCACTCGTTCGCGGCCGGCTAGAGCGGGAGCCACTCGTAGCGGACGTCCGGCAGGCCCTCCTCGTTGCCGGAGCCGTCGCCGTACTCGATCGCGCGCAGCCCGTGACGCTCGTAGAAGCGGCAGGCCCCCTCGTTGGCCGGGAAGGTCCAGAGCGTGAAGCCAGACGGTCGCAGCTCCATCGTCTTCCGGAGGAGCGCGGTACCGAGCCCGCGGCCCTGGAAGTGCGGATGCACGTAGATGTGCCCGAGCGTGCTCTCGCCGATAGCGGCGAGGCCGACGACCCTGCCCTCGTACTCCGCGACCCAGATCTCGTGATCCCGCGGCACGACTTCGTTGAT
Organism: uncultured Actinomycetes bacterium; assembly: GCA_963707525.1. GTDB lineage: Bacteria > Actinomycetota > Thermoleophilia > Gaiellales > Gaiellaceae > Palsa-739. Next base: position 110,676 of record CAVPQJ010000007.1, read on the forward strand.
GAAGTGGCGGTGCTCGTCGGGCGTGTGGAGGTCCGGCAGGAACGTCAGACGTTTCGAAGCGACGAAATAAATGTCTCTGCGATCGCCTCTGCGTCTTCCGGTCGAGCACGTCGGATCATGCCCGTACTCTAGGGGCGTGCCGCGCGATCCAAATGAGCCCGTTCGCCTGACCCGCATCTACACGCGCGGCGGCGATGCGGGGGAGACAAGTCTCGGCGACGGCTCGCGCGCGTCGAAGCTCGATCCGCGCATCCGGGCCTACGGCATCGTCGACGAGCTCAACTCGCACATCGGGATCGCGCTCGCGGGCGAGCTGCCAGTGGAGCTTCGCGCGACCTCTCGCACACGTCCAGAACGAGCTGTTCGACGTCGGCGCCGATCTCTCGGTTCCGTACTCCGGTACAGACGAACGCCTCCGCACGACGCAGACGATGATCGACGGCCTCGAGGCTCTCTGCGACGAGTACAACGCCGCGCTCCCCGAGTTGAAGAGCTTCGTCCTTCCCGGCGGCACCGAAGCCGCCGCGAGATTGCACGTCGCGCGAACAGTTGCCCGCCGCGCGGAGATCGCCGCCCTCGAGGCGGACGTCAATCCGCTTGCCCGTGTCTACCTGAACCGGGTCTCCGATCTGCTGTTCATCCTCGCGCGCGCTGCGAACGCCCTAGCGGGCCAAGACGAGCCGCTCTGGCGGCCGGGCGCTACCGAATGACGGACTTGACGGCGTGCGCTACCTGCGCGGGCGATGCAGTCCGCGGCAGGATTGCGCTCACGCCGATGCTGCGGTAGTAGGCGGACTTCGCCGGCGTCGTCGTCAGCCCGACGATCTTCAATTCCGGCAGCACCGCATGGAGCTCGGCGAGCGTGTACGTCGGCACCGTGCCGAGATCGACGACGACAACGGCTGCGGCAGTGCGGTAGCTCGTATCGACGGCGTCGTACAGTGCGGCGTCGGCGATCCGGCGGACGACGAAGCGCTTGCCGAGCAGGCGGTCGAGAGAGTCCAGACCCTTGGCGCCACGCACGACCGCGACCCGCGGAGCGCCGTCCTGCCAGATCGGTGACGCGGGTCGGCTCGCCACGAAGTTGATCTTCGCGGTCCGGTCGATCGCTTGGCCTGCACCCTCAGCGTGCAGCTGCAACTTGTAGAGCCCCGGCTTGGTGATCCGCAGCGGCACCCGCAGGACCGTCGCACCTGCGTGGCGCGTCGGAGTCTTGATCGACTGTCCGGCAACCGTCGATCCGTCCGGCGCGACGAAGATGCCGGTGACCCTGGCGGGCGCCGTTAGCGTCATCCGCACCGCGATGAAGGAGCGATGTCGGAGCCACAGTCGCCGCACCGTGATGATCCGCATCGCGAGCTTCGTGGAGACTTCCTGGCCGACGAGCGCGTAGAAGCTCAGGTGGCGCGCGAGCACGTGGATCGTTCCGTCGGAGTCACGGAACCAGCCGTCCCGCTGCCCGGCCGGAAGGTTGAGCGTCTGGAGCTGCGGGATGTCGCGCCACGATGCGCCGTCCGCCGAGTTCAGCGGATGCGCACCCTGCGTCGCGTTGGGGAAGCGAATGTCGATCACGCCACCGAGGTCTGTCAACGGTGCGTGCGTGCTGCGGAGAAACGCGGTGACCTGGACGACGGTCGCGTCCTTCGGAAGCGAAGGCATTGTGCTCGCGAGCTTGGGCGCGATCTCCACGACGACCGCATCGCTGAACGCACCGATCGGCCAGTTCAGCGTGGTCAGTCCATCGGAGCTGTGCAGTTCGCCGGCTGCATACGGCACGGCGTTCTTCTCGACCGACTGGAACGTTGCCGGTCCCGGTCGTGGGGGGTGTCCAGATCGTGAAGTGGGACAGCACGTCCTCCGTCTGACCGCCGGCGGCGAGCGTGCCGCGGATGACGTAGAGGCCCTGCCGTCGAGGTCGCGAACGGCCAGGTGGCGCTCTGGCCGGCATCGTCGGCGAGGCTCGTGACCGATCCGTCGGGGCGCGTCACGGTCACATGCTGTCCAGGAGACGGCCTGGTTGGCGGTCAGGTGATCGTCGCGACCTGTCGCACGGTCGATCCGTCGTCCGGCGAAGAGGAGACCAGAGTCGGCGCTGAGGTCGCGACTCCGCCGCCACCACCGCCCGCGGCCGGGGGTGCAACGATCGGCGTCTGGTTCGCGGCGGAGAACGTGAACGGTGCGGTGTTGTTGCCCGTCGCGTCGTGCAAGCGCGTTCAGCGCCGGCACCGCGTAGCGCGACGACGACGTTCGCGCTGCTCGTCACGGCAGGTGAGATCGTCAAGCGTGATCAGCTTGCCGCTCATCGTGACTCCGCTGACCGTACGGGTCGTCGCACCGGTGGTTACCGTGAACGCCGAAACGTCCGGAGCAGCTCCGGCGAGCGTCTCGTCGAATAGCAGCGAGATCGTCGAGGCGTTCGCGGATGCCGACGCGATGTGGGGCGCGATCGTGTCGGGTGTGTTGTTGACGACGGCGACCGGGCCGAAACTTGCCGTCTCGTTCTGCGTCGGCATGGCGTTGTCGCGCATCCGGCTGGCCGCCGCGGAGGGCTGCGAGTACTGGATCGCCACGTTCTCGGAGTTGTTCGGCGGGCTCGCGAGATTGAGCGTGACGGTCGAGCCCGACACGGAGATTGCGGTGGGGGTCGGCTGGACGACGCCGTCATAGGTGATCGTGAAGGCGTTCGCGGGCGTCGTCGCCGTGTTGTCGAGCGGCTCGCTCATCGTGACGATGAGCTGCGTGCCGGCGACGTTCGTCGACGCGGCTACGAACGTCGGCGGCGTGATGTCCGGGATCTGCGCGACGCTCGCCGATGTCGCCGTGTACGTGTTGCCGACATTGTCGGTGACGACGAGCTGATAGCGGTAGCAGGTGTCGTCGAGCACCGTAGTGTCATTGCCGCCGCCGTTCAGCGCGACCGGCGCGAAGGACGACCACGCACCGCAGGTCACGCCGGTGAGCGGCGCGTCGGAGCGCTGCACCTGGGTGCTCCCGACGCCGGACTCGCCATCGCTCGCCGACGTCGTGACGTGGACGGAATGGCTCGCATAGGTGCCGTTCGCATAGGTGATCGAGCCGGTCGGATTGTTGAGGTCGGAAGCGACGTTGAGCGTGTCGACGGTGGCGCCGGGGTCACGCGTCAGCTGGATCGTGTCGGTGACGGCCGAGCCGTCCCAGGTGTAGACGCCTGAGTCGAACGGCGCATTGGTCGGCGTCGAGTCGGCTGTCGGTGCGCTCGTGATCGGGCCGGAGCTCTTGCCTTGCCAGGTCGCCTGCGTGACGCCGTTCTGGCCCACTGTGGTCAGTTGGAGCTTCCACGGGAGGTTCGCGGCGCTGGGGCCGAGGAAGACGGTGGTGCCCTGTAGGAACGCTCCGGCCGGGTTCCCGGGGGCAAGCTGGATCGGCGATGCCGCTGTCAGCTTGGTGATGGACGCCGACGAGAACGTGGACGAAACGCCGGCGTTGTTCGTGACGACGATTTGGTACTGGTAGCACGTGCCTGCCGAGACGCTGTTGTCGACGATCGGATTGACCACGGCGCTCGCGACGATCGTGCTGAAAGCGCCGAAGCTGCCGCAAGTCGAGCCGCTGAGCGACGCAGTCGCGCGGTCGACGCGCACCTGCGCGATGCCGGACTCGCTGTCAGTGCCGGCGTTCCAGTCGACGCTGATCGCGCTGAGACTCGAAAGACCGTCGGCGTAGGAGACCGAGCCGCCGGTCGGGCCAGTCGTATCGACGAGCACGTTCGTTTGGTAGGTGTTCGTGTTTCCGACATTGTCGGTGCCGGTGAGCGTGTACTGGTAGCACTGGCCGTCGACGGGCACGGTGTCGTTCGGCAGGCTGACGGCGTTCGAGCCGGTGTAGCCGGAGGCCGGGCAGCCGCCGAGGGCCGGCGATTGCGGATCCGAGCGCGTCACGACGTTCGACGCGATCCCTGAGCCGGCGTCGGTGAAGTCCGTCTTCGTGACCACGAAGGTGAGGCTGCCCGAGTACGGATTGATCGAGAGACCGCCGCCGCTCGGAGCCTGATTGTCCTTGACAACGTCGAAGCTCGCCGCCGTCGAGATGATTCCGGCGTTGTTGTTCGCGGCGACCGAGAAGGTGCCGGTACCGGTGCTCGAGCCGTCGAAGGCGACATCGACATGGTTGGCCGTCTGCGTCGCCGAAAGGAAGCCGCTGAGCGACGAGAAGGTGTAACCGGCGATTCCACTCTTGATCCCGGTCTCCGGGTCGGAGGCGCCGTTGGCGTTGACCGTGAAGGTGCCGCCGGGCGACGCGCGATAGTAGAGCGTCGTCCCGCTTACGAACGTGTTGCCGGCCGAGGCACCAGTGAAGGCGATCGTCGGCGCGACGGGTGCCGTTGTGTCGACCTTGACCGTCGTCTGCAGGGTCGTGACGTTGCCGACGTTGTCTGTCGCCGTAATCGTGAAGCGGTAGCAGTTCCCGTTCGCGACGCCGTAGCGTCAGCCCGCCGACCGTGGTCGGAGCGAACCAAACGCGCCGCAACTGTCCGCAGCCAGCGTCGCTTGCTGCACGGTCACGACCTGGCTCTGCATCCCCGAGCCGCGTCGCTGTAGGCGGTCGTGCTGAGCGCGACCGAGCCGCCGCTCGTGAAGTAGCTCGAGCTGCCGGCGCCGGTCGCCGCGGTCCCGTTGACGGTCAGGCCGCCGCCGCTCGGCGCCGTGGAGTCGGGCGTGACGTTGTAGGTCGCGTCGGTCGAGTCTGTGCCTGCGCCGTTCGTCGCGTGGACGGTGAAGGCGCCGCCGCCCGAGCTCGCACCGTCGAAGGTGACGTTGAGCGAGCCGCCAGTCTGGCTCGTGCTCGCGAAGCCGCTCAGCGGCGAGAACGTATAGCTCTGGATGCCGGACTCCGCGTCGGTCGAGGCGGCATCGACGCGGAACGTGCCGCCGGCGGACGGCCGGTAGTAGAGCGTTCCGGCGGCGTTGTCGAACGTGTTGCCGCTCGAGAGGTTGGCGAAGGTCACGCCTGGCTGCGCCGGCGCCGTCGTGTCGACCTTGACGTCAGTGGAGATCGTGGCGACGTTGCCGACGTTGTCCGTGCCGGTGAGCGTGAAGCGATAGCAGTTGCCGCCGGCGCCGCTGAACGTGCCGTCACTGGCGGGGGACAGGAGCTCCGAAGGTGCCGCAGGTGCCGTTGGCGAGCGTCGCAGAGGCGACCGTGAAGACGGATGACGCAACTCCGGAGCCGCCGGCGTCGCCGGTGTAGTCGAGATGGCTGACCGGGAAGCTCGCAGCGGTCGAATACGCGCTGCCGCCGTTGATCGTCAGCGAGCCGCCGGTCGGCGCGCTGTTGTCGAGCACGAACGTCACCTGGTCGTGGCTGATGTTGCCGCGGAGGTCGGCGGCAGTCGACGTTCGTTCGCGCCGGGCGCCGTCGTGGCCGCGCTCGTGAAGCCGTACGACGCGGTCGCCACGAACGGGTCGACGCTGCTTCCGTTCGTCGAGGTGCCGCCGGTGCCGCTGAAGCCGGTCGTGCCGGAAAGATCGGGGAACGCGATCGTGTCGACGCCGCTCGGGTCGGTGGCGGACTCGCTGGAGCGTGAAGCTGCCCGCGCCATTCGTCGTGCCGTAGTAGAGGACGTACGGGGCGGAGGTCGACAGATACGCGTGTCGTCGCGCTCGAGAGCGTGAGCGTCGTGCTGGGACCGCCCACGTCGCTGCCGTACGTGAACCGGATCTGCTGCTGTACGTCGGCGTTTCCGACGTTGTCGACCGAGTAGAGATCGACGAGATACGAGTGCGGGGAGGTGAGCTTGCTCTGATCGAGCGCGTAGCTCCACGTGTTCGCTGCGATCGCCGCCGTGTTGAAGGTCTGGCTCGGCTGGTCGAACGCCGCGCCGCCCCAGTACTTGCCGGTTGTGCGGTCCTTGATCGACACCAGCACCTGCCCGACGCCCGCTCCGGAGTCGGTGACCGTGCCGCAGATGCCCGGGGTCGCGCAGCCCGGGTTCCAGGTCGTGTTGTCGTACGAGCCGTTGTTCTGCGGGAATGTCGCGATCGTCGCCGGTGCGGCTCCGTCGATCTCGACGTCGATCGAGTCGTTGCTCGTCGCTGCGACCGGGTTCGTCACACCGTTGGCTGCGCTGATCGACTGCACGCCGGGCGCGGTCGGCGAGTTGAAGGTGTACGTGCTCGAGTCGTAGAGGCCGGCGTTGAGCGTGCCTGCGTTCGACCCCGTGCCGAGGAGCGCCGGGAACGTGACTGATGCGATGCCGGAGTCTGGATCGCTCGCGTTCGCGCGGAGCTTGAACGTGCCGGGCTGGGTGGCGTTCAGCCAGAGCTGTTTGTTCGCTGCGTCGTAGGACTGATACGCGTTACCGGTTACCGCCGTCGGCGTGGCGACGGAAACGATCGGCGCGCTGTTGTCGACGAGGACGCTGTTGGCCGCGACGTCCGTGTGTGGCCGACGTTGTCGGTGGCGATCGCGTCGACTGCGTAGGTGTGGCCGTCCGTGAGTCCGGTCGTGTTCCAGTTGACGGAGTACACGCCGGCGGCAGGTGCCGTCTGGGTCATGCCGATCTGGATCGACGGCACGCACGGGCCACCGGCCAGGTCGCAGTAGAAGAAGGCCACGTCGCGAACGCCGGACTCGGCGTCGGTTGGGGCCGCCGACACCGTGACGCCGGTACCGATCTTCGCTGTGTCGGCCGGGCCGCCGAGGCCGAACGCCGGCGGAGCAGCGGAATCCGCCGAGATCGTGAAGGCGTCCGTCGACGTGTTTGCGCCGCTGCCGATCGTCACGCCGTTGAAGGCCGTGACGTTGACCGAGCCGCTGTTCGTGCCCGGTGCGAAGTTGTACGCGCTGGACTGGTACGGGCTCGTCAGATCGTCCGTCGCACCGGTGCCGAGCAACGCCGAGAAGTGCACCTTGGCGATGCCCGACTGCGCGTCAGCAGCCGTCGCGTTCAGGTTGAAGGAACCGCTGTCGGTCGAGTTCAGCCATAGCGTCTTCGCAGGCGAGTTGTAGTACTGCGAGGCCGGGCTCGTACCAGCCGTCGGAGGATCGAGCGAGATGCTCGGCGTCGAGTTGTCGACGTTGAACGTCCGCGTCGGCGTATCGGCGTGGTTCGCGGCGCCGTCCGTTGCCCGGGCGAGCCAGGTGTACGTGTGCCCGTCGGTCAGGCCGGTCGTGTCGAGCGCGCCGGTCCAGGTGCCGGAGCCACCGTCGACACCTGTGATCGTGCTCCCTGCAGTCGGCGAGCAGGAGGAGCTCGTCGAGTCGCAATAGAAGAACGTGACGCTTGCGACTGCCCGAGCCGGGGTCGCTCACGCCTGTCGCCGAGAAGCTGAAGGTTCCGGCCGCTGTGACGCCGTCTGCCGGGCTGCCGGTCGAGATCGTCGGCGGGACGGTGTCGACGAACGTGACATCGGCGGTATTCGTCAGGGTCACCGCGTCGCTGGTGTCGGTCGCGGTATACGTGACTGTCTCGCCCTTGACGTCGGTGACGGTGAACGTCACGCGGCCACTCGAGTCACTCGGGCCGGACGGGCCCGAGATGATCGAGCTCGCCGGACTGGGCTGGCTCAGAGACACGGTCTTACCGGAGACGGGGTTCGAGAGACCGTCCAAGAGCGTGACCGTGATCGTTGACGTCGTTGAGCCGTCGGCGGTGACGCTCGTCGGCGAAGCTCCGACCGTGGAAACCGACGGGCTGACGGATCCGACGCCGATAGCGATCGCTGAGCTCGTGCCGGTCAGGGGTGTGGGCGATCGTGTCGTCGGTCGCGGTTACGGCGTAATTCGTGCCGGAGACGGTGCCGGTGGTGAACGTCACGGTTGCGACTCCGCTCGCGTTCGTCGTCGAGGTCGGTGAGCCAAAGGAGCCGCCCGCGCCGGTCTTCGACCACGTGATCGTCTTGCCGGCGACACCGGTCGGCGTGTTGCCCTGGTCGGCGAGCTGCGCTGTGATCGTCACGCTGCCACCCGCCGTGGGGGTGTAGCTGCTCGAGGTCACGAGGTACTTGCTCGGGACACCGGTGAAGTCGACTGTGGCTTGATCGGTGATCGAATTGCCGCCGATCGTCCCCGTGATAGTGGCCGTCTCGATCGCGTTCGACGCCGTCAGCGTGGCGGTGTAGGTGCCGTTGTTCAGGTTCGTGACCGCGGAGAGCGAGCCGTGATCGGTCGACAGCGTCACGACGCCACCCGACGAGGTGAGATTGTTGTCGTGCGCGTCCTTCGCCTGGACGGTGATCGTCGAGGTCGAGGCGCCGTCGGCCGGAACCGACATCGGGAGTGCAGTGATCGTCGTATGGGCAGCATCGGCGGGGCCTGCCACGAATTGGACGTTCGCGGTCTGGGTCAGGAGCGTGCTCGCCACGGTCGCCTGGTACGTCACGGTTTGCGGCAAGCGTGTCCGTGACGGTGAACGCAGCGACGCCGCTTGCGTTCGTATTGACGCTCGGAGGCGCGATGCTCGAGCTGCCGCCGCCCTGCGAAAGGGTCGTGGAAGCACCGGCGATCGGGTTGCCGTAGGTGTCGGTGGCGGTGACGGTGATCGTCGAGCTCGTGGTTCCGTCGGCCGTGACGCTCCCCGGGCTCGACGAGACGGTCGAGACCGCCGGGTCGAGCGTTGCGGCGGCCACAGCGATGGCGCTGCTGGTGCCGGTGACCGAGCCGGTGACTGTGTCGGTGGCGGTGACCGTCCGGTTGCCGGCCTGACGCAAGGTGACGCCGTTCGAGAAGGTGTGCGTCCCGTTGTCTCCGCCGACGAAGGTGTAGTCGGCGGGAAGGGTCGGGGCGGTGCCGCCGCCGGTGAAGTGGACGGTGCCGGTGTAGCCGGTGGCGGTATTGCCGAACGCGTCGAGCGCCGTGACAGTGGCGCTGACCGGGCTGCCCGCCGTTGCATTCGCGGGCGCGACGACCGTGAGCGTCACCGCAGCCGCGGGCGCGACCGCGATCGTCCCGCTCGTGCCGTTGATCGAGCCCATGCCAGTGTCCGTTGCGGTGACCGTGCGGTTACCGGTCTGGGTCAAGGTCACACCGTTCGTGAACGTGTGGGCGCCGTTGTCGGCGCCGACGAAGGTGTAATCGGACGGCAGGGTCGCGCTCGTGCCGCCGCCGGTGAAGTGGACGGTGCCGGTGTAACCAGTTGCGGTGTTGCCGAACGCATCGAGGGCCGTCACGGTCGTCGAGAACGCGTTACCGGCGGTTACATTGGCCGGCGCGGTCACGGTAAGGGCCGCGGCCGCAGCGGGCGCGAGCGCGATCGTGCCGCTGCTGCCGGTGATCGTGCCGGTGACGGTGTCGGTCGCCGTCACCGTGCGGTTGCCGGCCTGCGTCAACGTGACGGCGTTCGTGAAGGTGTGCGAGCCGTTGTCGCCGCCGACGAAGGTGTAGTCGGCGGGAAGGGTCGTGGCGGTGCCGCCGCCGGTGAAGTGGACAGTGCCGGTGTAGCTCGGTCGCGGTGTTGCCGAAGGCGTCGATCGCCGTCACGGTGGTGCTGAACGCGGAGCCGGCCGTGGCGTTGGCGGGCGCGGTGACGATCAAGATCGCTGCCGTTGCGGGCGAAACGGAGACGGTGCCGCTTGTTCCATTGATCGACCCGGTGACGGTGTCGGTTGCGGTGACGGTGCGGTTGCCGGCCTGTGTGAGTGTGGCGCCGGTCGTGAAGGTATGTGTCCCGTTGTCGCCGCTGACGAAGGAGTAGTTCGACGGGAGCGTTGCGCCCGTGCCGCCGCCCGTGAAGTGGACGGTGCCGGTGTAGCCGGTCGTCGTGTTGCCGAAGCTGTCCTGCGCGGTGACGGTGACCGAGAAGGGAGTGCCGGCAGTGGCGTTGGCGGGCGCGGTCACTTGCAGCTGCGCAGTGGAAGCCGAGGCGACGGCGATCGTGCCGCTCGTGCCGGTGATCGTGCCGGTGACGGTGTCGGTCGTGGTGAGGGTGCGGTTGCCTGCCTGTGTGAGGGTGATGCCGTTGGTGAAGGTGTGGACGCCGTTGTCGCCGCCGACGAAGGTGTAGTCGGAGGGGAGCGTCGGGCCGGTGCCGCCGCCGGTGAAGTGGACGGTGCCGGTGTAGCCGGTCGTTGTGTTGCCGAAGCTGTCCTGTGCCGTGACGACCACCGACAAGGGAGTGCCGGCAGTTGCGTTGGCCGGCGCGGTCACTTGCAGCTGCGCAGTGGAAGCCGAGGCGACCGCGATCGTCCCGCTTGTGCCGGTGATCGTGCCGGTGACGGTGTCGGTGGCGGTGAGGGTGCGGTTGCCGGCCTGCGTGAGGGTGACGCCGTTGGTGAAGGTGTGGGTGCCGTTGTCGCGGCCGACGAAGGTGTAGTCCGCGGGAAGCGTTGCGCCGGTACCGCCGCCCGTGAAGTGGACTGTTCCGGTGTAGCCCGTAGCGGCGTTTCCGAAGGCGTCGAGCGCCGCGACCGTCACCGAGAAGGCGCTACCGGCGCCCGCGTTGGCCGGCGCGTTGACGCTCAGGATCGCCCCGGAGGCGGGAGCGACGGCGATCGCGCCGCTCGTGCCGGTGATCGTACCGGTCACGGTGTCGGTCGCTGTTACGGTGCGGTTGCCCGCCTGGGTGAGGGTGACGCCGTTGGTGAAGGTGTGGACGCCGTTGTCGCCGCCGACGAAGGTGTAGTTCGCGGGGAGGGTCGGGCTCGTGCCGCCGCCGGTGAAGTGGACGGTGCCGGTGTAGCCGGTCGCGATGTTGCCGAAGCTGTCCTGCGCAGTGACGGTGACCGAGAAGGCGTTGCCGGCGGTCGCGGTGGCGGGTGCAGTGACGGTCAGGGTCGCGGCGCGAGGCGGGTGACACCGCGATCACCCCGCTGGTGCCGTTGATCGTTCCGGTGACAGTGTCGGTCGCCGTGATGGTGCGGTTCCCGGCCTGCGTCGAGGGTGACGCCGTTCGTGAAGGTGTGCGAGCCGTTGTCGCCGCCGACGAAGGTGTAGTCGGCGGGGAGGGTCGAGCCGGTGCCGCCGCCCGTGAAGTGGACCGTGCCGGTGTAGCCCGTGGCCGTATTGCCGAAGGCGTCGAGCGCCGTGACGGTGACGGAGAAAGCGCTGCCGGCAGTGGCACTGGCAGGAGCGGTGACCGTGAAGGTCGCCGCGGCGGCGGATGCGACCGCGATCGCCCCGCTCGTGCCGGTGATCGCGCCGGTGACGGTGTCGGTGGCCGTGAGGGTGCGGTTGCCGGCTTGCGTCAAGGTGACGCCGTTGGTGAAGGTGTGCGAGCCGTTGTCGCCGCCGACGAACGTGTAGTTCGCGGGAAGCGTGGCCCCGGCGCCGCCGCCCGTGAAGTGGACGGTGCCGCCGTAGCCGGCCGTCGTATTGCCGTACTGGTCCTGAGCCGTCACGGTGACCGACATCGCCGACCCTGCGGTTGCGTTGGCGGGCGCGACGACCTGGAGCTGCGAGGTGGTCGCAGCTCCGACGGCGATCGTGTTGCTCGTGCCGTTGATCGCGCCCGTGACGGTGTCGGTCGCGGTGATGGTGCGGTTGCCCGCCTGGCGGAGGACGACGCCGCTGGCGAACGTGTGGGTGCCGTTGTCGCCGCCGACGAAGGTGTAGTCGGAGGGAAGCGTCGGGCTGGTGCCGCCGCCGGTGAAGTGGACGGTGCCGGTGTAACCGGCGGTGGTGTTCCCGTACTGGTCGGCTGCCGTAACCGTGACCGAGATGGCGAATCCGGCGGTGGTGTTTGGCGGGCCGGCTACCAGCAGCTGTGACGTCGCGGTCGGTGCCACGGCGATCGTGCTGCTCGTGCCGTTGATCGCGGTGGCATTGTCCGTCGCGGTGATCGTCCGGCTGCCGGCCTGGAGGAGGGTGACGGCGTTGGTGAAGGTGTGGACGCCGTTGTCGCCGCCGACGAACGTGTAGTCGGAGGGCAACGTCGGGCTCGTGCCGCCGCCGGTGAAGTGGATCGTGCCGGTGTAGCCGGTGGCGGTGTTCCCGAACGTGTCGAGTGCGGTGACGGTGACCGAGAAGGCGCTGCCGGCTGTTGCGTTGGCGGGCGCGCCAACGGTCAGCGTCGTGGCCGACGCGGGTGCAACGGCGATCGTGCCGCTTGTGCCGGTGATCGTGCCGGTGACGGTGTCGGTCGCCGTGACGGTGCGGTTGCCGGCCTGCGTGAGGGTGACGCCGTTGGTGAAGGTGTGGACGCCGTTGTCGGCCGCCGACGAAGGTGTAGTTGGACGGAAGCGTCGGGCCGGTGCCGCCGCCGGTGAAGTGCACGGTGCCGGTGTAGCCGGTGGCGGTGTTGCCGAAGCTGTCCCGTGCCGTGACGGTGATCGAGAGAGCCGAGCCGGCAGTCGCGTTCGCCGGCGCAATGACCTGTAGCAGCGCGCTCGAGGCAGGCGCGACGGCGATCGGCGAGCTCGTGCCCGTGATCGAGCCCGTCACGGTGTCCGTCGCGGTGACCGTTCGGCTGCCCGCCTGAGTCAGTGTGACGCCGTTCGTGAAGGTGTGGACGCCGTTGTCGCCGCCGACGAAGGTGTAGTCGGACGGAAGCGTGGCACCGGTGCCGCCGCCGGTGAAGTGGACGGTGCCGGTGTAGCCGGTGGCGGTGTTGCCGAAGGCGTCGAGTGCGGTCACGGTCGTCGAGAACGCGGTGCCGGCGGTCGCGTTCGCGGGCGTGCTGACGGTCAGCATCGAGGCCGACGCGGCCGCGACGGCGATCGTCCCGCTCGTGCCGGTGATCGATGCCGGTGACGGTGTCGGTCGCGGTGATGGTGCGGTTGCCGGCTTGGGTGAGGGTGACGCCGTTGGTGAAGGTGTGCGACGCCGTTGTCGCCGCTGACGAAGGTGTAGTCGGAGGGGAGCGTGGGGCCGGTGCCGCCGCCGGTGAAGTGGACGGTGCCGGTGTAGCCGGTCGTCGTGTTGCCGAAGCTGTCCTGCGCGGTGACGGTGACCGAGAAGGCGGTGCCGGCAGTTGCGTTGGCTGGGGCCGTGACCTGCAGCTGCGCAGTGGAAGCAGCGGCGACCGCGATCGTGCCGCTTGTGCCGGTGATCGTGCCGGTGACGGTGTCGGTTGCGGTGATGGTGCGGTTGCCGGCCTGGGTGAGGGTGACGCCGTTGGTGAAGGTGTGGGTGCCGTTGTCGCCGCCGACGAAGGTGTAGTTGGCGGGGAGCGTGGGGCTGGTGCCGCCGCCGGTGAAGTGGACGGTGCCGGTGTAGCCGGTCGCGGTGTTGCCGTAGGCGTCGAGCGCGGTCACGGTGGTCGAGAACGCGGTGCCGGCGGTCGCGTTGGCGGGTGCGGTGACGGTCAGCGTCGCTGCGGTGGCGGGCGCGACGGCGATCGTGCCGCTCGTTCCGGTGATCGTTCCCGTGACGGTGTCGGTGGCCGTGACGGTGCGGTTGCCGGCCTGGGTGAGCGTGACGCCGTTGGTGAAGGTGTGGCTGCCGTTGTCGCCGCCGACGAAGGTGTAGTTGGCGGGCAGGGTCGGGCCGGTGCCGCCGCCGGTGAAGTGGACGGTGCCGGTGTAGCCGGTCGCGGTGTTGCCGAAGCGCGTCGAGCGCCGTGACGGTGGCGGAGAACGTCGAGCCCGCGGTCGCGTTGGCCGGGGCGGTGACCGTGAGCGTCGTCGCGGCGGCGGGTGCGACGCGCGATCGTGCCGCTGGTGCCGGTGATCGAGCCGGTGACGGTGTCGGTCGCGGTGATGGTGCGGTTGCCGGCCTGGGTGAGCGTGACGCCGTTGGTGAAGGTGTGGGCGCCGTTGTCGCCGCCGACGAAGGTGTAGTTGGCGGGGAGCGTCGGGCTGGTGCCGCCGCCGGTGAAGTGGACGGTGCCGGTGTAGCCGGTGGCGGTGTTGCCGTACGCGTCGAGCGCGGTGACGGTCGTCGAGAACGCGGTGCCGGCGGTCGCGTTGGCGGGTGCGGTGACGGTCAGGGTCGCTGCCGCGGCGGGCGCGACGGCGATCGTGCCGCTCGTGCCGGTGATCGAGCCGGTGACGGTGTCGGTCGCGGTGACGGTGCGGTTGCCGGCCTGGGTGAGGGTGACGCCGTTGGTGAAGGTGTGGCTGCCGTTGTCGCCGCCGACGAAGGTGTAGTTGGCCGGGAGCGTCGGGCTGGTGCCGCCGCCGGTGAAGTGGACGGTGCCGGTGTAGCCGGTGGCGGTGTTGCCGTACGCGTCGAGCGCGGTGACGGTGACGCTGAACGCGGTGCCGGCGGTCGCGTTGGCGGGCGCGGTGACGGTCAGCGTCGCTGCGGCGCCGGGCGCGACGGCGATCGTGCCGCTCGTGCCGTTGATCGTGCCGGTGACGGTGTCGGTCGCGGTGATCGGTGCGGTTGCCGGCCTGGGTGAGCGTGACGCCGTTGGTGAAGGTGTGGCTGCCGTTGTCGCCGCCGACGAAGGTGTAGTTGGCCGGGAGCGTCGGCGCCGGTGCCGCCGCCGGTGAAGTGGACGGTGCCGGTGTAGCCGGTCGCGGTGTTGCCGAAGGCGTCGAGCGCGGTGACGGTTGACGCTGAACGCGGTGCCGGCGGTGGCGTTGGCGGGCGCGGTGACGGTGAGCGTCGCTGCCGCGGCGGGCGCGACGGCGATCGTGCCGCTCGTGCCGGTGATCGTGCCGGTGACGGTGTCGGTCGCGGTGATGCGTGCGGTTGCCGGCCTGCGTGAGCGTGACGCCGTTGGTGAAGGTGTGGGCGCCGTTGTCGCCGCCGACGAAGGTGTAGTTGGCGGGGAGCGTCGGGCCGGTGCCGCCGCCGGTGAAGTGGACGGTGCCGGTGTAGCCGGTGGCGGTGTTGCCGTAGGCGTCGAGCGCGGTGACGGTGACGGTGAACGCGGTGCCGGCGGTTGCGTTGGCGGGCGCGGTGACGGTGCAGCGTCGCTGCCGCGGCGGGCGCGACGGCGATCGTGCCGCTCGTGCCGGTGATCGTGCCGGTGACGGTGTCGGTCGCGGTGATCGGTGCGGTTGCCGGCCTGGGTGAGCGTGACGCCGTTGGTGAAGGTGTGGCTGCCGTTGTCGCCGCCGACGAAGGTGTAGTTGGCCGGGAGCGTCGGCGCCGGTGCCGCCGCCGGTGAAGTGGACGGTGCCGGTGTAGCCGGTGGCGGTGTTGCCGAACGCGTCGAGCGCGGTGACGGTCGTCGAGAACGCGGTGCCGGCGGTCGCGCTCGCCGGCGCGGTGACGGTGAGCGTCGCTGCCGTCGCGGGCGCGACCGCGATCGCGCCGCTGGTGCCGGTGATCGTGCCGGTGACGGTGTCGGTCGCGGTGACGGTGCGGCTGCCGGCCTGGGTGAGCGTGACGCCGTTCGTGAAGGTGTGGGCGCCGTTGTCGCCGCCGACGAAGGTGTAGTTCGCCGGGAGCGTCGGGCCGGTGCCGCCGCCGGTGAAGTGGACGGTGCCGGTGTAGCCGGTCGCGGTGTTGCCGAACGCGTCGAGCGCGGTGACGGTGGTCGCTGAACGCGGTGCCGGCGGTCGCGTTGGCCGGCGCGGTGACGGTGCAGCGTCGCTGCCGCGGCCGGCGCGACGGCGATCGTGCCGCTCGTGCCGGTGATCGAGCCCGTGACGGTGTCGGTCGCGGTGACCGTGCGGTTGCCGGCCTGCGTGAGGGTGACGCCGTTCGTGAAGGTGTGCACGCCGTTGTCGCCGCCGACGAAGGTGTAGTTGGCGGGCAGGGTCGGGCCGGTGCCGCCGCCGGTGAAGTGGACGGTGCCGGTGTAGCCGGTCGCGGTGTTGCCGTACGCGTCGAGCGCGGTCACGGTCGTCGAGAACGCGGTGCCGGCGGTCGCGTTCGCGGGCGCGCGTGACCGTGAGGGATGCAGCCGCGGCGGGCGCGACCGCGATCGTGCTGCTCGTGCCGGTGATCGTGCCGGTGACGGTGTCGGTCGCGGTGACCGTGCGGTTGCCGGCCTGCGTCAGGGTGACGCCGTTGGTGAACGTGTGCACGCCGTTGTCGCCGCCGACGAAGGTGTAGTTCGGCCGGGAGCGTCGCGCCGGTGCCGCCGCCGGTGAAGTGGACGGTGCCGGTGTAGCCGGTGGCCGTGTTGCCGTAGGCGTCGAGCGCGGTGACGGTCATGGTGAAGGCGGTGCCGGCCGTCGCGTTGGCCGGCGCGCTGACCGTCAACAGGGAAGCCGCCGCCGCGGCGACCGCGATCGTGCCGCTCGTCCCGGTGATCGATGCCGGTGACCGTGTCGGTCGCGGTGAGTCGTGCGGTTGCCGGCCTGCGTCAGCGTGACGCCGTTGCGTGAAGGTGTGGACGCCGTTGTCGCCGGCGACGAAGGTGTAGTCGGCCGGCAGCGTCGGGCCGGTGCCGCCGCCGGTGAAGTGCACCGTGCCGGTGTAGCCGGTGGCGGTGTTGCCGAATGCGTCGAGCGCGGTGACCGTGCCGGAGAAGGCCGTGCCTGCCGTGGCGTTGGCGGGAGCGGTGACGGTCAACGTCGAAGCCGCGCCGGGCAAGACGTTGATCGAAGGGCTCGAGGCGATGGCAGTCAACGCGCCGGACGCGACGGATTTCTCGGTGGTCGTCCACGTGGCTGCGCCGGCCGTGCCGGTTGCCGTCGCGGTGTCGCCGCCTGCGCAGCTCCCGCCCGAGGTGGCGCCGTAGGTGACCGTCGCCGTACCCCCGGCGGCGAGGGTGAGCCCCGTCCACTGGATGGTGCGGACGGAGATCGCGACCGCGCCGGAGGCGGAGCTCACGCACCCGGCAGCGTTCGCGGTGGTCGGTGCGGTCCAGCCGGCCGGCACGGTGATGTTGACGGAGCCGCCGGAGATGCCGCCTGCCGCGGCGGTGTACGTGAACGTGATCGTTTGGCCGGTGGCGCCCGCAGTGGCGGTCGTGGTCGGCGTCGTGAGGGTGCCGGTGCCGTCGGCGGCGTAGACGTTGATCGAGGGGCTCGATGCGATCGCGGTGAGCGCGCCGCCGGCGGTCGACTTCTGGGTGGTCGTCCAGGTCGCGGCACCGGCGGTGCCGGTTGCGGTGGCGGTGTCGCCGGCTGCGCAGCTGCCGCCCGAGGTAGCGCCGTAGGTGATCGTTGCGGTGCCGCCGGCGGCGAGGGTGAGGCCTGTCCACTGGATCGTGTTGCCGGCGACTGCGACTGCGCCGGCGGCGGAGCTGACGCATCCGGCGGCGTTGGCGGTGGTGGGCGCGGTCCAGCCGGCGGGGACGACGAGGTTGACGGCGCCGCCTGAGATGCCGCCGGTGGCGGCGGTGTAGGTGAAGGTGATCGTCTGGCCGCTCGCGGCGTTGGCGACGTTCGCCGTCGGCGTCGTCAACGTGCCGGTTCCGTCGGCCGCGTAGACGTTGATCGAAGGGCTCGAGGCGATTGCGCTGAGCACGCCGCCGGCGGTCGACTTCTGCGTCGTGGTCCAGGTGGCTGCGCCGCCGGTGCCGGTCGCGGTTGCGGTGTTGCCCGCGACGCAGGCGCCGCCGCTGACGGCGCCGTAGGTGATCGTGGCGGTGGCGCCTCCGGCGAGCGTCAGGCCGGTCCACTGGATCGTGCTGCCCGCGACTGCGACCGCACCGGACGCGGAGCTGACACAACCGGCTCCCGCGGTGGTGCGGGGCGCTGTCCAGCCGGCCGGGACGACGATGTTGACGGCACCACCGGAGATGCCACCTGTCGCGGCGGTGTAGGTGAAGGTGATCGTCAGGCCGCTCGCGGCGTTGGCGACATTGGCAGTCGGTGTGGTGAGGGTGCCGCTGCCGTCGGCCGCGTACACGTTGATGGAAGGACTCGCGCCGATCGCGGTCAATGCGCCGGCGGCGACCGACTTCTCCGTGGTCGTCCAGGTGGCTGCGCCGGCGGTGCCCGTCGCGGTTGCGGTGTCGCCGCCTGCACAGCTGCCGCCCGACGTTGCGCCGTAGGTGATGGTGGCGGTGGCGGCGCCGGCGAGGGTGAGTCCGGTCCACTGGATCGTGTTGCCGGCGACTGCGACCGCGCCGGAGGCGGAGCTGACGCACCCGGCAGCGTTGGCGGTGGTCGGCGCGGTCCAGCCGGCCGGGACGACGATGTTGACTGCGCCGCCGGAGATGCCACCGGTCGCGGCGGTGTAGGTGAAGGTGATCGTCTGGCCTGAGGCGCCGTTGGCGACGTTCGCGGTCGGCGTTGTCAGCGTGCCGGTGCCGTCGGCTGCATAGACGTTGATCGAGGGACTGGCGCCGATAGCGGTCAGGGCACCGGCCGCAGTCGACTTCGCCGTCGTCGTGAATGTGTTACTGCCCGCGATGGTGCCGGCGGTGGCGGTATTGCCCGCGACGCAGCTGCCGCCTGACGTTGCGCCGTAGCTGATCGTTGCGGTGCCGCCGGCCGCGAGCGTGAGCCCCGTCCATTGGATCGTGTTGGCTGCGACCGCGACCCCGCCCGATGCCGAGCTGACACAACCGGCTCCCGCGGTGGTGCGAGGCGCGGTCCAGCCGGCCGGGATGTTGATGTCGACGGCGCCGCCGGAGATGCCGCCGGTCGCTGCGGTGTAGGTGAAGGTGATCGTCTGTCCTGAGGCGCCGTTGGCGACGTTCGCGGTTGGCGTGGTGAGGGTGCCGGTGCCGTCTGCGGCGTAGACGTTGATCGAAGGGCTTGCGCCGATAGCGGTTAGGGCACCGCCGGCTGTGGACTTGGCGGTGGTGGTCCAGGTGGCTGCGCCGGCCGTGCCGGTCGCGGTGGCGGTGTTGCCGGCGACGCAGCTGCCGCCGCTGACCGCGCCGTAGGTGATCGTGGCGGTCGCGCCGCCCGCGAGGGTGAGCCCGGTCCACTGCATCGTGCTGCCCGCGACCGCAACCGCGCCCGAGGCGGAGCTGACGCAACCGGCTCCCGCGGTGGTGCGCGGCGCTGTCCAGCCGGCGGGGACGACGATGTTGACGGCGCCGCCGGAGATGCCGCCGGTCGCGGCGGTGTAGGTGAAGGTGATCGTCAGGCCGCTCGCGGCGTTGGCGACGTTCGCCGTCGGCGTCGTCAGGGTGCCGGTGCCGTCGGCGGCGTAGACGTTGATCGAGGGGCTCGAGGCGATCGCGGTGAGCGCGCCGCCGGCGGTCGACTTCTGCGGTGGTCGTCCAGGTCGCGGCACCGGCGGTGCCGGTTGCGGTGGCGGTGTCGCCGGCTGCGCAGCTGCCGCCCGAGGTAGCGCCGTAGGTGATCGTTGCGGTGCCGCCGGCGGCGAGGGTGAGGCCGGTCCACTGGATCGTGTTGCCGGCGACTGCGACTGCGCCGGCGGCGGAGCTGACGCATCCGGCGGCGTTGGCGGTGGTGGGCGCGGTCCAGCCGGCCGGGACGACGATGTTGACGGCGCCGCCGGAGATGCCGCCGGTGGCGGCGGTGTAGGTGAAGGTGATCGTCTGGCCGGTCGCGGCGTTGGCGACGTTCGCCGTCGGCGTCGTCAACGTGCCGGTGCCGTCGGCCGCGTAGACGTTGATCGAAGGGCTCGAGGCGATTGCGCTGAGCACGCCGCCGGCGGTCGACTTCTGCGTCGTGGTCCAGGTGGCTGCGCCGCCGGTGCCGGTCGCGGTTGCGGTGTTGCCCGCGACGCAGGCGCCGCCGCTGACGGCGCCGTAGGTGATCGTGGCGGTGGCGCCGCCGGCGAGCGTCAGGCCGGTCCACTGGATCGTGCTGCCCGCGACTGCGACCGCACCGGACGCGGAGCTGACACAGCCGGCTCCGCGCGGTGGTGCGGGGCGCTGTCCAGCCGGCCGGGACGACGATGTTGACGGCACCACCGGAGATGCCACCGGTCGCGGCGGTGTAGGTGAAGGTGATCGTCAGGCCGCTCGCGGCGTTGGCGACATTGGCAGTCGGTGTGGTGAGGGTGCCGCTGCCGTCGGCCGCGTAGACGTTGATGGAAGGACTCGCGCCGATCGCGGTCAATGCGCCGGCGGCGACCGACTTCTCCGTGGTCGTCCAGGTGGCTGCGCCGGCGGTGCCCGTCGCGGTTGCGGTGTTGCCGCCGACGCAGCTGCCGCCGCTGACGTGCGCCGTAGGTGATGGTGGCGGTGGCGGCCGCCGGCGAGGGTGAGTCCGGTCCACTGGATCGTGTTGCCGGCGACTGCGACCGCGCCGGAAGCGGAGCTGACGCACCCGGCGCGTTGGCGGTGGTGCGGGCGCGGTCCAGCCGGCCGGGACGACGATGTTGACCGCGCCGCTGGAGATGCCGCCGGTGGCGGCGGTGTAGGTGAAGGTGATCGTCAGGCCGCTCGCGGCGTTGGCGACGTTGGCGGTCGGTGTGGTCAAGCGTGCCGGTGCCGTCGGCGGCGTAGACGTTGATCGACGGGCTGGCGCCGATCGCGGTCAGCGCGCCGGCGGCGATCGACTTCTCCGTCGTCGTCCAGGTCGCTGCGCCGCCGGTGCCGGTCGCGGTTGCGGTGTTGCCCGCGACGCAGCTGCCGCCGCTGACGGCGCCGTAGGTGATCGTGGCAGTGCGCGCCGCCGGCGAGCGTGAGCCCGGTCCACTGGATCGTGCTGCCCGCGACTGCGACCGCGCCGGATGCGGAGCTGACACAACCCGCGCCGGCGGTGGTGCGGGGCGCGGTCCAGCCGGCCGGGACGACGATGTTGACGGCGCCACCGGAGATGCCGCCGGTGGCGGCGGTGTAGGTGAAGGTGATCGTCTGGCCGCTGGCAGCGTTGGCGACGTTCGCGGTCGGCGTCGTCAGGGTGCCGGTGCCGTCGGCGGCGTAGACGTTGATCGAAGGGCTGGCGCCGATCGCGGTCAAGGCGCCGGCGGCGGTCGACTTCTGCGTGGTTGTCCAGGTGGCAGCGCCGCCGGTACCGGTCGCGGTCGCGGTGTTGCCGGCCACGCAGGCGCCGCCGCTGACCGCGCCGTAGGTGATCGTGGCGGTCGCGCCGCCCGCGAGGGTGAGCCCGGTCCACTGGATCGTGCTACCTGCGACTGCGACCGCACCGGACGCGGAGCTGACACAGCCCGCACCGGCGGTGATCCGCGGCGCGGTCCAGCCGGCCGGGACGACGATGTTGACGGAGCCGCCGGAGATACCGCCTGCCACCGCGGTGTAGGTGAAGGTGATCGTCAGGCCGCTCGCGGCGTTGGCGACGTTCGCCGTCGGCGTCGTCAACGTGCCGCTGCCATCGGCCGCGTAGACGTTGATAGAAGGACTCGCGCCGATCGCAGTCAGCGCACCGGCGGCGGTCGACTTCTGCGTGGTCGTCCAGGTCGCGGCACCCGCGGTGCCGGGTGCGGTGGCGGTGTTGCCCGCCACGCAGGCGCCGCCGCTGATGGCGCCGTAGGTGATCGTGGCGGTCGCGCCGCCCGCGAGGGTGAGCCCGGTCCACTGAATCGTGCTGCCCGCGACTGCGACCGCCCCGGAGGCCGAGCTGACGCAGCCCGCGCCGGCGGTGGTCCGTGGCGCTGTCCAGCCGGCGGGGACGACGATGTTGACGGCGCCGCCTGAGATGCCGCCGGTGGCGGCGGTGTAGGTGAAGGTGATCGTCTGGCCCGAGGCGGCGTTGGCGACGTTCGCCGTCGGCGTCGTCAACGTGCCGGTTCCATCGGCGGCGTAGACATTGATCGACGGGCTGGCGCCGATCGCCGCCAGCGTGCCGGCCGCGGTCGACTTCTCGGTCGTCGTCCAGGTCGCTGAGCCCGCCGTGCCGGGGGCGGTCGCGGTGTTGCCGGCGACACAGGCGCCGCCGCTGATCGCGCCGTAGGTGATCGTGGCGGTAGCGCCCGCGGCCAGCGTGAGCCCGGTCCACTGAATCGTGCTGCCCGCGATCGCGACTGCACCGGAGGCCGAGCTCACACAGCCCGCGCCGGCCGTGATCCGCGGTGCGGTCCATCCGGCCGGCACCGTTATGTTGAGGGCGCCGCCGAACATCCCGCTCGAGGCGGCCGTGTAGGTGAACGTGATCGTCTGGCCGCTGGCGGCGTTGGCGACGTTCGAGACGTTGGAGGTGAGCGTTCCCACGCCGTCGGGCATCGGCGCCAGCGCGATGAGGTTGCCGGCATAGGCGGCACCGGTGGCGATGCCGGTTGTGAACGTGCCCGACACGCCACTGGCCGCAAGCTGGGCGTCTTCGCCCATGAAGCCCATCTTCGTGGGGCCAGGCGTCTGCACATACGCGTACTCGCGCGTCGGTGCAGCCGTGCCCCCGGCCGTCAGCGTCGTGTTGTTGGCGGCAGTCCATGCGGCGAAGCCGAGGGTGTTGGCAACCGTCGTTGTGACGGTGACACTTCCGGTCCCGCTGGCGGCGGCCGAGGTGCCGTTGGCAGCGTTCACTGGCACGTTCTGGTTCACGCCGGTGTAGTCGACCAAAACCCCCGAGGCCACGGTGCTCGTCGTCCAACTCGTAGTCGGGGCCGTCTGACCGCTGACGACCACGCCGGTGAAGATCGCCGACTGTGCCGTCGTGCTGCCGTTGCGGATCGCGTCCTGCAGCGTCCACGAGCCCGTACCGCCGGAAGGCGTGCTGAAGTTCTCGGCCGTACTCCCTTTGCCGACGGCGAGCACGAGCACGTCGCCGACAGCCGCGCCGGACGGGAGTGCGGGGGAGACGCTGGTGACGCCGGTGGAGAGAAACGTCACGCAGGATGTCGTCGACGCATTCGAGCCGAGGTTGCACGCCGCCTGGATGTTGATGATCGGGTCGATCACGTACGGCGTCGACAGCCTCGAGTCGTCGAGCGACAACGAGAGCGTCTGCCCGCGAAGTGTCCAGTGCGCGCCCTTGGGCGTGATGTCACGGCCGAGCGCATCGAGGATCGCCGGCTTGTCGAGCACGACCCCGGAGACGGAGTGCCCAGATGCGAACGAGATGCCGCCGACGAGGTCGATGCGGGGCGTCCAGTTACCGGTGTGCAGCTGCCAGCTCCAGACGTGCTTGCCGTGATGCCGGCCGACGACGAGTGACTCCTCGACCGATCGCCGGTGGACGGTGATGGTCTCGGAGCCGGAATCGGTGTTACGGGCGACGCCGTGGCGGTAGGTCGCCCAGGGCTTCCCTTCACCAGCGCTTCGAGGCCGATCGTCGCGCCGCGCTTCTGCTGCACGGTGACGCCGCCGTTGTCGCGAAGCTTGACCGTCGCGTCCTTCACCGGTGTCCGGACGAGCGCCGAGGAGGACTGCGGCTCACCGAGGGTTTGGGCGAGGAACGCCGGGACGTGGATCGGGGCCGGACCGCCAAAGGCCAGGAGCCCGAGCGCCACCATTGCGACTGCGGCAATGCCCGCAGCAAGGACGATGCGCAGGCGATGCTCGATCACGCGACACCGCCGTCAAGACTCAAGCTTGGGTTGAGACTTCTGCGTCCGAGATGTCCTCTGAGGGTCAGCAATACCCCGTCCTGGAAGGCGGATCGGAGCGCTTCTACCGCCCCCACCAAAAGGGGGATTTGTTCAGATCGGATCGAGTCGGCGGGCGTTGCCGGCGCAGCCGGGGCTACGGGCAGCGAGGCACCGTCAAGGCGAGCGGCGCCCGCGCGAGCTCTGCTCGCGCTCTGGGTGCACGTGAACGTGCATGGATTGGACTGCCGCACACTCATAGGAAGACGCTCGCCAAGCCCGACCTTCGGTTGCACTGAATACGGAACTACGTTTATTGTCGGCACCCTTTGGAGGCCGATTGAGACCATTTAGGGAAGGATTCGGTATGAGATTTCGGTAGGAGGAGCCCTTCCAGGGAGCGCTTCGAACGCCTGTCAGCCGCCTTCGATCTAACCCTCGAGTTGAGGGTTAGATCAGTCCATTTCGAGCCATCGGTCGGCAGGGTCATTTCCGGAGTCGCACCTACAATTCGCGGCCGATGGCGACGACTGAGGATCCGAAGGCCGTCGGCGGCACCGACGAGTGGCGCCGCGAGCTCTACGACGCGAAGCCGGAGCGCCAGGGCGAGCTCTTTTCGACGATGTCGGGGATCGAGAACGAGCCGCTCTACACGGCCGAGACCGCGCCCGTCGACTACGAGGCGTGACCTCGGCTATCCGGGGGTGTATCCGTTCACGCGCGGCGTCTATCCGTCGATGTATCGCGGCCGGCTCTGGACGATGCGCCAGTTCGCCGGCTTCGGCACGGCCGAGGAGACGAACGAGCGCTTCCGGTACCTGCTCGAGCACGGCCAGACCGGGCTCTCGACGGCGTTCGACATGCCGACGCTGATGGGCTACGACAGCGACCACGTGCGCTCGCTCGGTGAGGTCGGGCGCGAGGGCGTCGCGATCGATTCGCTCGACGACATGGAGACGCTCTTCTCCGGCATTCCGCTGAGCGACGTCTCGACGTCGATGACGATCAACGCGCCGGCGGCGATGCTGCTCGCGTTCTACGCCTGCGTCGGTGAGAAGCAGGGTGTGCCGCTCGAGGCGCTGCGCGGAACGGTGCAGACGGACATCCTCAAGGAGTACATCGCGCAGAAGGAATGGATCTTCCCGCCCAAGCCGTCGATGCGGCTCGTCGTCGACATGATCGAGTGGTGCTCGCGCGAGATGCCGCAGATGCACCCGGTCTCGATCAGCGGCTACCACATCCGCGAGGCGGGCTCGACCGCTGCGCAGGAGCTCGCGTTCACGCTCGCCGACGGCTTCGCGTACGTCGACGCGTGCCTCGAGCGCGGCATGGACGTCGACGACTTCGCGCCGCGGCTCTCGTTCTTCTTCAACGCGCACCTCGACTTCTTCGAGGAGATCGCGAAGTACCGCGCTGCGCGGCGGATCTGGGCGCGGCAGCTTCGCGAGAAGTACGGCGCGAAGAATCCTCGCTCCTGGCTGATGCGCTTCCACACGCAGACGGCCGGCGTGTCGCTGACCGCGCAGCAGCCGGAGGTCAACCTGATCCGCACGGCGATCGAGGCACTCGCGGCGGTGCTGGGCGGCACCCAGTCGCTGCACACCAACTCGTTCGACGAGGCGCTGGCGCTCCCGACCGAGAACGCCGTTCGGCTGGCGTTGCGGACGCAGCAGGTGATCGCGCACGAGGTCGGCGCCGTCAACACGATCGATCCGCTCGGCGGCTCGTACTACGTCGAGCATCTGACGAGCGAGCTCGAGCGCCAGGCGTACGAGTACTTCGACCGGATCGAGCAGCTCGGCGGCGTCGTGCCCGGCGATCGAGGAGAACTTCTTCCAGCGGGAGATCGCCGAGGCGTCGTACCGCTACCAGTCGGAGGTCGAGGCGAAGCAGCGGATCATCGTCGGCGTCAACCGCTACGAGCTCGACGAGGAGCAGTCCCGCTCGAGATCCTTCGCATCGACCCGGCGCTCGAGCAGAAGCAGATCGACAGCGTGCAGGCAGTGCGCGGGCGCCGCGACTCCGCTGCCGTCGAGCAGGCGCTCGCGCGGCTGAAGCGGGCGCCGAGGGCGACACGAACCTGATGGAGCCGATCATGGACGCCTCCCGCCTCTACGTGACCATGGGCGAGATGTGCGACGCGCTCCGAGACGTCTGGGGCGTCTGGCGCGAAACGCCCGTGTTCTAGACTGCT
Source organism: uncultured Actinomycetes bacterium (assembly GCA_963707525.1). Lineage (GTDB taxonomy): Bacteria > Actinomycetota > Thermoleophilia > Gaiellales > Gaiellaceae > Palsa-739. The sequence continues at coordinate 135,982 of CAVPQJ010000007.1, forward strand.
CGCGCTGTGGCCGGAAAAATCAGAGTCGTCGTCGCGAAGCCCGGGCTCGACGGGCACGACCGCGGCGCCAAGATCATCGCGCGCGCGCTGCGCGACGCCGGCATGGAGGTCATCTACACCGGCCTGCACCAGACGCCTGAGCAGATCGTCGAGACGGCGATTCAGGAAGACGCCGACGCGGTCGGCATCTCGATCCTCTCGGGTGCGCACATGACGCTCGTGCCGCGCATCCTCGAGCTCCTGCGCGAGAACGGCGCCGAGGATGTGCTCGTCGTCGTCGGCGGCACGATTCCGGCCGACGATGCAGACGAGCTGAAGCGACAAGGTGTCGCCGACGTGTTCGGCCCGGGAGCGACGACGACGGAGATCGTCGACTTTCTCAAGGGCGCGGTTCCCGCTTGAGCATCGACGTCGGGCGCGACGGCGCGGTCGCCGTCGTCACGATCGACCGGCAGGACGCGCTCAATGCGCTGAACGTCGAGACCCTGACCGAGCTGCGCGACCGGTTGCGCGAGCTGTCGACCGACAACGACGTTCGTGCGGTCGTGCTGACCGGCGCGGGCGAGAAGGCGTTCGTTGCCGGCGCCGACATCAAGTACATGAGCGGCCTCGGCGTCAGACGAGGCGAAAGGCTGGGGCGGGCTCGGCCACGAGGCCGGGCGCCTGCTCGAGACGATGCCGAAGCCGACGATCGCTGCGATCAACGGCTTCGCGCTCGGCGGCGGCTGCGAGCTCGCGCTCGCCTGCGACATCCGTTACGCCTCGAGCCGCGCGAAGCTCGGTCAGCCGGAGATCAACCTCGGCATCGTCCCGGGCTGGGGCGGTACGCAGCGGCTTGCGCGGGTCTGCGGCGTCGGCGTCGCGAAAGACCTGATCTTCACCGGGCGCCTCGTCGATGCCGAGGAGGCGCTGCGGATCGGCCTCGTCAGCGCGATCGCCGATCCGGTGCTCGACAAGGCGGTCGAGACGGCTCGGGAGCTGACGGCGAAGAGCTCGCTCGCGCTCGCGCTTGGCGAAGCGGCTGATCAACCTGTCGCCCGGAGCGCTCGACACCGAGGCGGACGAGTTCGGCGAGCTGTTCTCGAGCGCGGACGCGATCGAAGGCCTGACGGCGTTCGCCGAGAAGCGCGCGCCGAAGTTCGTCGGCCGCTAGCCGAGCTGCACGAGCGCCGCGCTGAGCGCGCCGTCGGCTCCGAGCATCGCCTTGATCGTCGCGAGCGCGGGCTGCGTCCAGACGACGACCGGCTCGCCTTCGTACGCCGAGAGGAGCCGAGTCCCCGGCGTCGCGGGCGGCTTCTGCTGCACGGTCGCGCCGACGGGAACCGTGAGCGTGAGCTGTTGCGTCAGGCCCTTCAGCGTCACGTTCATCGGGAATGCCTGGAGCAGCGACACCTGCAGCGTCAACGCGGTGTCGGTCACCGATACGACCGTGCCGGTCAACGCGAGCATGAACGGTGTTCCCGGTCTTCGCGTAGAAGAGCAGGTGCTGCGCCGTCTGCAGATACGGGAACGGGCGAGACCGCGGCGCCGCCGCCCGGATGCACCTCGAAGTGCAAGTGCGATGCGATCCCGTTCGCGTCGCCGGAGTCGCCGACGTAGCCGATCATCTGCCCGGCCTGCACCTTCGCGCCGTCCTTCAGTCCGCGCGCGTACGCAACGCCGGGCACGCACTTGCCGCGGTTGTCGTTCTTCATCGTCAGGTCGTTGTTCAGGTGGATGTAGAGGTACGTCGTGCCGCTCGCGCCGTAGAGGTAGAGCATGCAGCCGGCGCTCGCGGACGTCGTCCAGAACTTGATCTTGCCCGGCTCGACCGCGACGACCGGCGTCTTCTTCGTGGCCATCAGGTCGTTGCCCTGATGCGGGCCGCCGGCCCGGGGCTGGCCGAAGTCGTCGATGTACGTCGTCGGCCCTGCGACCGGAAAGATCAGCGTCGGCACCGAGCCCTTCGGCGTCGCAGCCGAAGCCGGCCCGGCGAGCGCCGAGCAGAAGGGTAAGGAGAAGAACTCCTCGGGCTGTCGTCCGGTGGCGTCTCATCAAGCTCCGGTTCGCGCTCGAAGGGGGCGACCCTAGCAGGCAATTCGGCCGCCGACAGGGGAGGAATCCCGGCCGGAGCGCGGTATTTCAGGGGTCCATGCGCTTCCGGCTGAAACTGGCGGGGGCGCTCGCCGTGGGTCTGGCAGCAGCCGCGCCGGTGAGCGCATCCCTCAATCCGCAGCACGCGGGGCTCCAAGTGGCCCTGCGGGCTCAGGGCCTCTATCTGGGGCCGATCGACGCGATCATCGGGCCGAAGACGGTCGCTGCCGTTCGCAGGTTCCAGCAGACGCACCGGCTTCACGTGACCGGGATCGCCGACCTCAAGACGCGCCGTGAGCTCGGCCCGCTCGGAACGCCGCTCTTCGGATCGCGAACGCTCGCCCGCGGCAAGTTCGGGTGGGACGTCGCAGTGCTGCAGTTCCTCTTGAACAAGCGCGGCGTGACGCGTGCCGGTGAACGCGTACATGGACAGGCCGACGGTGGCGGGAGTGCGCAGCTATCAGCGCGTGATGCACCTGAAGGCGGACGGTATCGCCGGCCCCGCGACGTTCGCGGCGCTCGGTTTGCAGACCGCCGTGCCGGTGCGTGCGGCGGTTCCGCTCTCGTTGCGCAGCTACACCGTCAAGCCCGGCGACTCGCTCACGGCGATCGCGCGCAAGCACAAGACGACGCTGTCGAAGATCGCGAAGGTGAACAAGCTCAATCCGGCGAAGCCGCTGCTGATCGGCGTCAAGCTTCGAATTCCCGTCGACGATCCGCAACGCGCACCACGACCGCCGTCTCCGCGACGAACGCGGGCACCGTGCGCAGCTCGCTCGACCACTGGGCGGCGCACTACGGCATCGACGCGAGCCTCGCGCGAGCGCTCGCGTGGATGGAGTCGGGCTACAACAACGAGGTCGTCTCGTCCGTCGGCGCTCAGGGCGTCATGCAGCTGCTGCCCTCGACGTGGGACTACGTCGAGACCGTGCTGATCAAGCACCCGGTCGCACACGACGCCGACGGCAACGTGCACGTCGGGCTCGCCTACCTGAACCACCTGCTCCATGCCTTCAACGGGAACGAGCACCTCGCTCTCGCCGGCTGGTACCAGGGCGAGCGAGCGGTGAGGGCGCACGGGACGTACAAGGTCAGCAAGGTGTTCGTCGCCGACGTGCTGGCCTTGCGGCAGCGGATGTAAGACAGCCGCCGAAGGATTCCGCGAATCGAAGGTGCCAGGCACCGCGAAGCGGTGCCTGGCACCGCTTCTGATCCGCCGTGGATACCATCGCGCGCGGCTATGAAGATCGCCGTCTGCGTGAAGCACGTCCCGGAGGGCCATTCGCGGCTCGATCCGGCCTCGAAGCGCCTCGACCGCTCCGGCGAGGGCGCACTCAACCACTTCGACGCGAACGCGGTCGAGGAGGCTCTGCGCCTGAAGGGCGACTCGGACACGGAGGTCGTGGTCGTCTCGCTCGGGCCTGCGAAGGCGGCCGATTCGCTGCGCAAGGCGCTCGCCATGGGCGCAGATCGCGCCGTGCTGGTGAGCGACGACGCGGCCGCGGGCTCCGACCTCGTCGCGACGAGCAAGGTGCTCGCAAAGGCGCTCGAGCGCGAGAACGCGGATCTCGTGCTCTTCGGCCAGCAGGCATCCGACGCCGACGGCGCGGTCCTCTGGGCGGCCGTCGCGGAACGGCTTCACCGTCCCGTCGTCTCGCAGGTCGCGGAGCTGAAGTTGCAGGACGGCTCGCTTCGCCTGAAGCGCCAGACGGAGTTCGGCTACGACGTGATCGAGGCGCCGCTCCCGGCCGTGATCGCCGTGAGCGACGCGATCAACGAGCCGCGGTATCCGTCGCTGAAGGGAATCATGGGCGCGAAGAAGAAGCCCTTCGACACGCTCTCGCTCGGCGACATCGGCGTCGACGCCGGCGATGCGGGCGAGGCAGGCTCGAAGACCGAGGTGCTCGCGCTCGGAGAGCCGCCGTCGCGCGGGGATGCGCGCAAGATCGAGGACGACGGCAGCGCCGCGCAGCAGATCGTCGACTTCCTCGCGGAGAAGCGGCTCGTATGAGCACGTTGGTTTTCGTCGAGCATCACGGCGACGAGCTGCAGAAGGGCTCGCTCGGCGTGCTCGCGAAGGCCGCGACGCTCGGCGACGTCTCGGCCGTGCTCGTCGGCGGCGGCGTGAAGTCGCTCGCCTCCGAGGCGGCGAAGTACGGCGCGACGAAGGTGCACGTCGCGGAGGACGATTCTCTCGAGCCGCCGCTGCCGCAGGCGCGCGTCGACGTCCTCGCGAAGGTCGTCGAGGACGGCGGCTACGACACCGTGCTGTTCGCGAACTCCGTGCTCGCGGCCGACATCGCTGCCGGACTCGCCGCTCGACTCGATGCTGGGCTCAACTGGGATCTCGTCGACGTCGAGTCGCGTGACGGCACGCTTGTCGGCAAGCGGCCGGCGCTGCAGGACTCGGTTCTCGTCGACGTCGGCTGGAAGACGACGCCGCGGCTCGCGCTGTTCCGCGCCGGCTCGTTCGATGCGTCGCCGACCGACGGCGGGCGAGGCCGAGATCGTGGACGTCTCGGCCGAGTTCGAGGAGCATTCGCGTAGCGCGAAGGTGGTCGACCACGAGCAGGAGCAGTCGAGCGGCCCTTCGATCGAGGACGCCGACATCATCGTCGCGGGCGGTCGCGGCCTCGGCGCGCCGGAGAACTTCACGCTCGCCGAGGAGCTCGCCAAGGCGCTCGGCGGCGCCGTCGGCGCGACGCGCGCCGTCGTCGACGCGGGCTGGTACCCGTACGCCGCGCAGATCGGGCAGACGGGCAAGGTCGTGTCGCCGAAGCTGTACGTGGCGCTCGGCATCTCCGGCGCGATCCAGCACAAGGTCGGCATGCAGAGCTCGAACGTGATCGTCGCGATCAACAAGGATCCGAATGCGCCGATCTTCGAGTTCAGCGACCTCGGCGTCGTCGGCGACGTGCACGAGATCGTCCCGAAGCTGACCGAGCTCGTGAACCAGCGCAAACGTGCGTAGGCTCGACGGAGCACGTCAAGGAGCGGAGGCGGCGGCTTGGCCGGCGCCGGAGCGGGGAAGCTCGTGACGGTACGAGCCGCCGACTATCCGCCGCCGTTCGCTGCGAGCGAGTTCGTCGCCGAGCCGACCGATCCGGTCGACGAGCGCATCGAGGTCGGCATCCTCATCGTCGGCGCCGGGCCTGCGGGTCTCGCGTGCGCGATCCGTCTCGGACAGCTGCTCGAGGAGCATCCCGACGTTGCAGAACGGCTCGGTGAGGTCCCCGTCGCGGTCGTCGAGAAGGGCAAGCAGCCCGGTTCGCACCTGCTGTCCGGCGCGGTGATCAATCCCCGCGCGTTCCGGCGCCTGTTCCGAGGACCGCTACCGGGTCGAGGACCTGCCGTCGTACGGCCCCGTGCACTCCGAGTCGGTGTACGTGCTCACGAAGGGAAACGCGCTGCGCATCCCGCCGCCGCCGCCGATGCGAAACCACGGCAACTGGATTTTCTCTCTGTCGCAACTCGGGCGGTGGCTCGGTGAGCGTGCCGAAGAGGGCGGCGCGATGATCCTTCCGGAGACCGCCGCGGAGAAGCTGCTCGTCTCGCACGGCCGGGTTGCCGGCATCCGTACCGGCGACAAGGGCCGCTCACGCACGAGTGAGCCGATGGGCAATTTCGAGCCTGGTGCGGATCTCGTCGCGAAGGTGACCGTGCTCGCCGAAGGGACGCAGGGACACCTCACGGGGATCGCGCTCGATCGTTTCGGCTTGCGCGCCGACGAGCCGCAGGTCTGGGAGCTCGGCGTGAAGGAAGTGTGGAAGGTGCCGAAGCCGTTGCACTCGATCGTGCACACGATGGGTTGGCCGCTGCGGACGCGCGCGCGCTATCGCGAGTTCGGCGGGTCGTTCATCTACCCGATGGGCGACGACATGCTCACGATCGGGATGGTCGTCGGGCTCGACTACCGCGACGTCGAGTTGTCGCCGCACGATCTCCTGCAGGAGCTGAAGACCCATCCGAAGATCGCGAAGCTGCTCGAAGGCGGCGAGCGTGTCGCGTGGGGCGCGAAGACGATTCCGAGTGGCGGCTTCCATGCGCTGCCGAAGCGCCTGCACGCGCCGGGCCTCCTTCTGTGCGGCGACGGCGTCGGCATGGTCAACGTCCCGCGCCTGAAGGGGATCCATTACGCGATCGAGTCCGGCCGACTTGCGGCCGAGGCGGCATTTGCGGCGTTGCGCCGCGGCGCGACGCCGGCGACGGCGCTCTCGTCCTACGACGACGCGGTACGGCAGAGCTTCATCCACACCGACCTGCACGAGGTGCGCGACATGCGCCAGGTGTTCGGGCGCGGCTTCTTCATCGGCGGCGCGCTCGCGAGTGCGATGACGATGTCGAAGGGACGGCTCGATCTCGGGAAGATGCACGCCGAGCCTGACGCCGACCAGCCGCTGCTTCGCACCGGACGCGCCGAGACCTATCCCGCTCCCGACGGAAAGCTGACGTTCGACAAGCTCTCCTCCGTCTTTCTCTCGGGTAACAAGACGCGTGACGATCAGCCGAACCACATCCGCATCGAGCGCAAGGTGCCGCACGATGTCGCTGATATGTGGGTGCACATGTGCCCAGCGCAGGTGTACGAGATCGGGACCGAGGGCGGCGACGGGACGGTGACGGTCAACGTCGCGCCGTCCAACTGCGTGCAGTGCGGTGCCATCACCGCGAAGGGCGGCCGCTTGACGCCGCCCGAGGGCGGCTCCGGCCCCGAGTACACCTTGACGTAAAGCGCGCTGCGCATTTACCGCTGATTTACCTGCGCCGTACGGCTGCCTGACCGCAGGCGGGGATGTTCTCTCCAACAGATTGTCCCGCCACGGAGGTCAGACCATGCGCATCAAGCTCGTTCTTCTCTCACTCGTCGCAGCGCTTCTTTGCGTTGGCGTCGCGATGGCCGGCAACGGGCCGGCCAAGTTCCGCTTTACGTTCCAGGGCCAGCTCACCGCCACGCCTGCAAACGGTGGCGTATCGATCACAGTGCAGGGCGGCAACAAGCCCGCGCTGCGCGCGATGCTCGGCCAGCCCGTTACGCAGACGTTCGCGTACGGCTCGACCACCGAGTTCCTCAAGTGGTCGAACGGCATTCCGACCATCGTTCAGGCCGGCGATCTCGCAGCCGGCGACTACGTCACGGTGAATGTGCGTGCCCCACGCAATTCCGATCTCGCCGCGATCGAGCAGCAGCAGGCCGGCATCGTCGGTGATCACGGCACGCAGCTCTTCACGCCGGACAAGCCGCTGTACCTGTTCCGCGGCACGCTCACGTCGGTCGGCGCGTCGAGCGTCACGGTGCACGTCACCGGTGGCGACCATCGCGCGCTTCGGCTGCTGATCGGCAATTCGAACGACCAGACGTTCGCGTTCGGCGACACCACCATCTTCCTGCTCTGGCAGGGCAAGGTGCCGACCGTGATCGACGCCTCGAAGCTCGTCGTCGGCGACAAGATCGTCGTCCGCATCCGGGCCGCCAAGGACGCGTCGCTCGGCAGCGTCGAGTCGACGCCCGCGAACCACATCGGCGACCGGGAGCCCGCCGCGAAGTAGCGAACTGGTGCCAGGCACCGCTTTTGCGGTGCCTGGCACCGCTTCGCCGTCTTTTACAGAGGCCTTACGCTGATCGACACGAAGGGGACGAAGATATGACCTGTGACCCGTCGCCGCCGCTTCCTCTTTCTCGCCACCGCGCTCATCGCGGTGAACAGCTTCTTCTGGATCGCGCAGAGCGGGTTCGCGCTGCCGCAGGGCGATCATCAACCAGTTCTTCGGCGGAAGCATGATCCGCTCCGAGGTGCTGATCGCGACCCCCGCCGGAACGCAGGACTGGCGGATCGACCGCGGCGTCATCACCGCCATCTCCGGAACGGCCGTGACCCTCCTGGAGAAGGATGCGACCGTCGTGTCGCTCCAAATCGACCCGAATGCCCGCGTTCAGGGGCCCGCGCGCTTTGCCAGCGTGGCCCAATTGCGCCGCAGGCTCCGGGTCGTCATCTACCGCCAGGCGGACCAACCGGCCACGCTTGTGCAGGTAGAAGGCCTCAGCGGCTAAATAAGAGAGGACATGGCTGGCGCGGCAACCGGGGGCGTCCTTCTCCTCGTCGAAGACGACGAGGCGATCGGCCGTCTCGTAAAGGCGTACCTCGAGCAACAGGACGGCTGGACCGTCGTCTGGATCCGCTCGGGCGAGGAGGCTGTCGCCGAGTTGCGGCGCCATCCGGTGCGGCTCGTCGTGCTCGACATCGGGCTCCCGGGGATCGACGGCTTCGAGGTGTGCAGGCAGATGCGCGCGCACTCGAAGGTGCCGATCGTGATGCTGACTGCGCGCGACGAGGAACCAGACCGCGTCGCCGGTCTCGAGCTCGGCGCCGACGACTACGTTGCGAAGCCGTTCTCGCCGCGCGAGCTTGCCGCGCGCATCAAGGCGATCCTCCGCCGCGTCGAGAATCGAAACGAGGACGAGGTGCTGACTGCGCGCGAGATCGTGCTGCGCCGCGACTCGCGTGTCGTCACGGTGGTGGGAGACGAAGTGGAGCTGACGGGCAAAGAGTTCGACCTGCTCGCTTGCTTCCTCGAGCATCCCGGCATCGTGCTGTCGCGCGAGAAGCTGCTCGATCTCGTGTGGGGAATGACGTATCCCGGCGGTACGCGAACGGTCGACGTGCATGTCGCGCAGCTTCGGCGCAAGCTCGGCGACCCTGAGTCGATCCGCACCGTGCGCGGGCGCCGGATACAAGCTGCAGGCGGCATGAGCCGTAGGCTCGACGGAGGCTCACACGTAGCGGAGGCGCCGGCTTTGCCGGCGCCGCAGCGGACACTGACTAGCCTTCGGTCGCGGCTGTCCCTCGCGATTTTGCTGGTCGTCGCCCTCTGCATCGGACTCACCGTGGGGGTGGGACTCGTACTGACACGGCGGGCGGTCGACAAGGCGACGTTGCTCGACGTCTCACACCAGGCCGATCTGATCGCCACGAGCCAGAACGTGAACTCCACGATCCTGCCGCTGTCGAAGCTGAACCTCCTGGCTCCCTACTTCAAGAAGCAGCATCTGACCCCGTTGAGGCACTTCGACGAGTTGCCGCAGAGCGCGAAGGACAAGCTCTCGCACAACAAGCCGGCGGACGGCTCCGTGACGATCAACGGGGTCCCCCTGTACTTCGCCGCGCGCATCGTCAGTGGCCAACCGCTGGTGCTACTCCGCCCGAAGAGCGCCACGCGCGCACGCTGGACGCCATACGTGTACAGCCTGCTGCTTGCAGCACTCGTCGGCGGCGTGCTTGCGGCGCTCGCTGCGTTTCTGCTCGCCCGCCGCATCGCGCTTCCGGTGCGTCGAGTTGCAGCTGCGAGTCGTAGCCTTGCGCGCGGCGAGCATCCCGATCCTGTGCCGGTCGAAGGCGCCGCTGAGCTCGCAACTCTTGCGACGGCGTTCAACGATCTCGCGTCGCAGCTCTCTCGGGCCCGCGAGGCGGAACGCTCGTTTCTGCTTTCGGTAAGTCACGAGCTGAAGACGCCGCTCACCGCGATCCGCGGCTACGCGGAAGCCGTGCAGGACGGCGCGATCGATGCTCGCGGAGGCTGCAGCGACGGTTGCTGCAGAGGCGGCGCGGCTCGAGCGTCTCGTCCACGATCTGCTCGACCTCGCGCGGATGAACCGCACCGACTTCAGCGTGCACCCGACCCAGATCGATCTGGCAGAAGTCGCCGATGACGCGGTTCGCCGGTACCAGCCGCAGGCTGACGCGTTCGGTGTCGGCTTGAGCGCCGTCTCCGACGGATCCGCACCCGCGATCGCAGACGCGGATCGTGTGCTGCAGGTCGTGTCGAACCTCGTGGAGAACGCGCTCCGCCTCACACCGGCGGGAGGCGAGGTGCGCGTGGTCACGGCGCCCGGAGTGCTCCGCGTCGAGGACAGTGGCCCGGGCCTCGAGGCCGGCGACCACGAGCGCGCGTTCGAGCGGTTCTACCTGCACGAGCGGTACGGACGCGAGCGTTCGGTCGGCACGGGTCTCGGGCTCGCAATTGTGAAGGAGTTGACCGAGGCGATGGGCGGCACCGTCTCGGTCGAGAGCGTGCCCGGCCGCCTCACGACGTTCACCATCCGGCTCGGCGACGTCGCGCGCATAGTCTCTCGCGCGTGATCTCGATCGACGACGTCGCGCGCGCGGCGCAAACGATCGCCGGGCGCCTGCACCGAACGCCGCTGCTTCGGTCGGCGACGTTGTCGGAGCGGCTCGGAGCCGAGATGTACCTCAAAGCTGAGCTCTTCCAGCGCACCGGCTCGTTCAAAGTGCGCGGCGCGCTCAACCGGATCGCCGAGCTCACGGACGAGGAGAAGGAACGTGGCGTCATCTCGATCTCGGCCGGCAACCACGCTCAAGCTGTTGCGTGGGCCGCTCGGGAAGCGGCACTCGACGCGCTGATCGTGATGTGGCAAGGCGCCGATGCGATGAAGGTCGCAGCGACGCGAGGCTACGGCGCGACGATCGACCAGGAGGCGGCCGGACCGACGGAGTCGTTCGAGCGGCTGCACGAGCTGATCGCGGAGACCGGGCGAACGCTTGTCCACCCGTTCAACGACGAAGCGGTCGTCGCGGGGCAGGGGACAGTCGCGCTCGAGATCCTCGAGGACCTGCCCGACGTCGACGTCGTCGTCGTGCCGGTCGGAGGCGGCGGACTCGTCAGCGGGGTCGCGACGGCAATCAAGGCGCGACGGCCCAACGCGCGGGTGATTGCCGTCGAGCCCGAGCGCTCCGCAGCGCTCCATGAGGGCCTTGCGGCCGGCCGGTCGGTTCCGGTGGCGCCGAAGAGTGCCGCCGACGCGCTCAACGCGCCGTTCGCGGGCGAGCTTGCGGTCGAGATCTGCTCGCAGCTCGGCGTCGAATCGGTGCTCGTCTCGGAGGACGACCTTGGCGAAGCTCTCCGCTGGCTCTACGAACGAACGAAGCTCGCCTGCGAGCTGGGCGCCGCCGCCTCGACAGCCGCACTGCTCTCCGGCAAGGTGCGTGTCCAACCCGGCGAATCGGTGGTTGCGGTCGTCTCTGGCGGCAACATCGCTGCAAAACAGGCCGCTGCTATCCTGGCTCTATGAAGGCTGACATTCATCCCGAGTACGTTCTCACCACGGTGACGTGCTCTTGCGGGAACTCATTCCAGACGCGGTCGACGAAGCCCGAGCTTCATGTCGAGGTCTGCTCGGAATGCCACCCGTTCTACACGGGCAAGCAGAAGCTCGTTGACACGGGCGGCCGGGTCGAGCGGTTCCAGAAGCGCCTCGAGCGCGCCGAGCGCGCCAAGCGCGAATCCGGCTCCCGCTAGTCCGCGATGGCATCCATGGTCGGAGGGCAGGCCGTCCTCGAGGGCGTGATGATGCGTGGCCCGGGAAACTGGGCCGTCGCGGTGCGCACCCCGAGCGGCGAGATCGCTCAGGTCTCGAAGTCGATCGACTCTGCGATGGCGCGCCATCGCGTGTTCCGCTTGCCCATCATCCGCGGCGTGATGGCGCTCGGCGAGTCGCTCGCGATCGGGTTCCGGGCGCTGGCGATCTCCGCCAACTATGCGGCGCAGGAGGAGGCCAAGGAGGGCGAGGACCCCGCTGAGGTCAAGACCGAGCTCTCGCGCGGCGCCCTCATCTTCGCGTTCGCGGTTGCGATCGGATTCGCCGTGATGCTCTTCAAGGTGACGCCGGGTCTGCATCACGGAGCTGCTGCCGATCAAGAGCACTGGCTGGTTCGTCATCGTCGAAGGCCTCATCCGCGTCTCCATCTTCGTCGCGTATCTGGCGCTCATCTCGCTGCTGCCCGACCTGCGGCGCGTCTTCCAGTACCACGCCGCGGAGCACAAGGCGATCAACGCGTACGAAGCGGGTGACGAGCTCGAGCCCGAGATCGTGCAGCGCCATTCGCTCATCCACCCGCGCTGCGGCACGGCGTTTCTCCTGTGGGTGATGGTGCTCGGCGTCTTCGTCTTCGCGTTCTTCGGCCGCCCGCACTGGTACTGGCTGATTGCGGAGCGAGTTCTGCTGCTGCCGCTGATCGCCGGCCTGGCCTACGAGCTGATCCGTTTCGCAGGCAAGCACTCGGATCATCGCGTGCTCATGACGCTGCTCGCGCCAGGGATGTGGCTGCAGCGGCTTACGACCCGCGAACCGACGATCGATCAGGTCGAGGTCTCCATTCGCGCGCTGCGCGAGGTTCTGCATCTCGAGGAGACCCGCTCAGCCGAAAACCGAGTGGAGGTCATGGCGTAGCGCATCGCACGCCTCCGGCGCGCTTGCTTCGTGGGGGAAACCATGTTTCCCCCACGTGCCCCTTCTTCGGAAACGGACGCCCGTCGCGCCCCGCGCATGTCGGTGCGCGACAGGCGGCAGTATTTGTTGTTGAGCAACCTGGCCCGCGCAGGTTGTAGCTTCCTCACGGAAGGCCATGGCCACGGTGCGCGGTGCTGATGTTGGGTCGCAGCTGTCTGTCTGTGGACGGCTGCGACCATCGCGGACCTTTGCGTCGACAAGAAGCAACGCAGGCACGTTCGGAGAGCCTAGGCTTCCAGCTAGCCAACCTGAAGGAGAACCCATGGCAACAGATCGCAGAGCGGACGTCACGTGGAAGGGCAGCCTCGCCGAGGGTGCCGGCACGATCACGAAGACGACGAGTGGCGCAATCGGCGAGCAACCCGTCAGCTGGGCGGCGCGCTCCGAGGATGCGACCGGTGGCAAGACGAGCCCCGAGGAGCTGATCGCGGCCGCGCACGCCGCGTGTTTCTCGATGGCGCTCTCAGCCGGGCTTGCGAAAGCCGGCACGCCCCCGGACGAGCTCAACACATCGGCAACGGTGACGTTCCAGCCGGGCGAAGGGATCACGAAGATCGCTCTCACGGTGGAAGGCAATGTCCCGGGTATGGACGAAGCCGCATTCCAGGAGGCGGCGACGACGGCGAAAGAGAATTGCCCCGTCTCGAAGGCACTCGCCGGGGTCCCCGAGATCACGCTGGACGCCCGGCTACGCTGACCGGCGGCATGGCCGCCGACTTCGACAACCTGATCGACGAGCTCGAGCACCAGTACCTCGAGGTGCAGCAACGGATGTCGGACCCCTCGGTGTACAACGACCACCGCGAGGCCGCAGAGGTCGGGCGAAAGCTGAAAGAGCTCGAAGGCCCGTACAAGCGTGCACAGGAGTGGAAAGCGGCGCGCGACGACCTCGACGCTGCGCGCAACGACGCTGATCTGAAGGAGCTCGTTCCGGAGCTCGAGGAGCGCACCGGTCGACTCGAGGAGGAGCTGCGACTTTCGATGGTCCAGAGCGACCCCGCCGATCACAAGGACGTGATCCTCGAGATCCGTTCCGGAGAAGGCGGCGACGAGGCGGCACTGTGGGCCGCCGACCTCTATCGGATGCTGACGCGATATGCCGAGCGGCGTGGGTTCAAGGTCGAGGAGCTCGAGGCCAGCCCGAACGACGGTGGCGGCTTCAAGCAGGTCTCATTCGCGATCAAAGGGGACGGCGCGTACTCCGTGTTCAAGTGGGAAGGCGGGGGCCATCGCGTCCAGCGGGTGCCGGCAACGGAGTCGCAGGGGCGGATCCACACGTCGTCTGCGACGGTGGCGGTGATGCCGGAAGCGGAAGAAGTCGAGGTCGACATCGACCCCAACGACCTGAAGATCGACGTGTACCGCTCGACCGGCCCCGGCGGACAGTCCGTGAACACCACCGACTCTGCGGTGCGCATCACGCATCTCCCGACGGGCGTCGTCGTCTCGATGCAGGACGAGAAGTCGCAGCTTCAGAACAAGGACAAGGCGATGCGCGTGCTGCGCGCGCGGCTGTACGAGCGCCAGCTCGAGGAGCAGCGCGCGGAGTTGGACGCGACCCGGCGGTCGCAGATCGGCTCGGGAGAGCGGGGAACGAAGATCCGCACCTACAACTATCCCGAGAACCGGATCACGGATCACCGGATCAAGCTGACGACGCATCAGCTCGACAAGGTGCTTCAGGGCGATCTCGACGAGTTCACCGAGGCGCTGACGACGGACGACCGCCGTCGCGCGCTCGGAGAGTGAATGCGCGCGAGGCCATCGCCGAGGCGGAGCGACGGCTGGCCGCGGTGCGGCGTCGACTCGCCGCGCGTCGACGCCGAGCTTCTGCGTTGCGCACGTGCTCGGCACGACGCGCAGCGGCGTCTATGCCGACCTCGACCGGGAGGTCGACGGTTCGCTGGAGCCCCTGCTCTCGCGCCGCGAGCAGCGTGAGCCGCTCGCCTACGTGCTGGGCGAATGGGGCTTTCGCCGCCTGATTCTGAAGACCGACCCGCGCGCACTCGTGCCACGCCCGGAGACGGAGATCGTCGTGGAGCGCGCACTCGCGTTGCTCGGAGGCGTCGCTGCTCCGCGCGTGCTCGACATCGGCGTGGGCTCCGGCGCGATCGCTCTCGCGTTGAAGGACGAGCGGCACGACGCGGAGATCGTCGGAGTCGACGTGTCGCAGGACGCGCTCGCGCTCGCTCGCGAGAACGCACAGAAGCTCGGACTCGATGTCGACCTACGCGAAGGCGGGCTGGAGAGCCGCGGCTGCAGGATGGGATCTCGTCGTCTCCAACCCGCCGTACGTCGACACGCTGGACGGGCTCCAACCGGAGTTGCACCACGAGCCGAAGCGCGCACTGCTCGGCGAAGGCTTCCACGAGCGAATCGCGCACACCGCCCGCACCCGCTTCCTCGTGCTCGAGGTCGGCGACGGGCAGGCGGAGGAGGTTGCGGCGGTGCTGACGGCAGCCGGGTACGGCGACGTTACGATCACGCCCGATCTCGCCGGACTGGATCGCGTGGTGGAGGGGAGACGATGAACGACGCTGCGGAGGCAATTCTCGCCGGCAAGCCGGTGATCCTCCCGACCGACACGGTCTACGGTCTCGTCGCGTCACGCGCGCAGCGCCGCGCCGGTCGAAGAGCTGTACGAGGTGAAAGGGCGCGACTTCTGGCAGCCGTCGGCGCTTCTCGCCGCTGACCTCGAGACCCTCCTCGAATGGCTACCCGAACTGGACGGTCGCGCCGGCGTGATCGCCAGCGCGTTGCTGCCGGGGCCGTACACGCTGATCCTCCCGAACCCGGCGCGCCGGTATCCCTGGATCACGGGCGAGAACCCGGAGACGATCGGAGTGCGTGTCCCGAACCTGCCGGACGTGGTCGACCGCATCCTGTCGCACGTCGGCTGTGTCGTCGCGACGAGCGCGAATCTGCCTGGCGGACCGGATCCGCGACGGGTCGAGGACATTCCGCGCGAGATCCTCGACCGGGTCGCCGCCGTCGTCGACGCCGGTGAGCTGCCGGGAACGCCGTCGACGATCATCGACTTCAGCGGTGCCGAACCCCACGTCATTCGCGAGGGCGCCGCGTCTGCCGCGGACGCGATCGAGCGTGTGTCGGCCGCACTCGCGTGAAGAGCCAGCCTGATGGGGTCGCCGCCTCGCCGCGACGCCGGTGCGCAGCTGCAACGGTGACGGCTTTGCGGCCGACGTTGCCGGCCGCGTCCGTGGCGCGCACCTCGAGCTTGTAGCTGCCCTTGCGCTTCGGCGCCCAGCTGAATGCGTATGGCGCCGCATACTTGATGTCCGCGAGCCGGCCGTTGACGAAGAGGCTCACCTTGCCGACGCCGACGCCGTCGGAGGCATCGGCGGTGATGCTGCCGTTCGTCGTTGATATGACGACCGCCGGTGGCGTGCGGTCGGGGCACGACGCCGCGCTTCCGCCCCGTGCAGCGAGCGCCCCGGCGCGAATCGCGGGCTCCGACGACTTCGGGGTTCCGTCGGCGTAGAACGGCCCGGATTGCCAGGCACCGAGCGCCGTCTCGTCGACGACGTGGAAGACCATGATCCCGATCACGTTCGGCTGGCAGAGCGCCAGACGGAACGCTTCGGCGTAGTAGCGGGCCTGCGTCGCCTCGTCGACCGTCTTCTGAGTCTCCGAGCCGGTGTAGAGGTGTGCTTTGTCGGCCGGGACGGTGGTCTCGACGCCGTATTCGCCGTAGAAGATGGGCAACTTGGAGCCGCGTTGCGCCGTTCCGTCGAAGGCCTTGCCAAGGAGCGCGACGAGCCGCGCGTAGTCGCCTTCGGCGATCGTCGTCCCGGTGTGGGGCATGCTCGGCGGCAGCGCAGACGTGTCGGCATACACGTGCTCGTCGAAGACGTCCATGAGCGGGGCCGTGCGGCCGCTCGCGCGGTACGCGAGCCCGAGATCGCGGATGAACGTCGTCGGCGAATGCGACGGGTGCCCGCCCGACGGATCGTCGCTGCCGTGTGGATCGAGTGCACCGCCGATCACCGTCGCGCTCGGTCGCGCGGCCTTGATCCCGTCGTAGGTCGCAGCGAGCAGCTGCATGTACGACTTGGCCGCGGCGTCGCCGCCGGCCGCATCGAACTGCGGCTGCCAGTACACGTTCGAATTCGGCTCGTTACCGACGATGAACGTCGAGACCCCGGGCAGTGCAGTCACGACCGTCTTCGCGAACTCGACGAACTGTGCGCGCGACGCGGGGTCGTTCGGCGCCGAGCTTCCGCCTGGGTTGTAGATCGAGACGATCGGATTCGAGACCACGCATCGACGCGAAGAGCGCTGCGCGCTGCAGGCGCGCCACTTGTCCGGGCGGCAGGACCGTGTCGCCCGCGGTCCACTGAGCGGTCATCCTGATGCTGTCGAAGCCGGCCAGCTTCGCGAGATCCATCTCGGCGCCGGGGTCGCTCCAGATCGCGGCGTCCTCGACGGCGCCGACGCCGGAAGGCCCAGGCGCAACGCTGCGGGGACGATCACGAGCGCAGCTACGACGACGACGAGCAATTTCACTGGGTGATGCGTCCCCTCACGACTCGTTCCTGCCGCAGCGCACTGCACGCTATCGGCCGCGCCCGCCATTACCATGCCCTCTCCCCAGGGAGAGGAGACACGCAGGTGTCCGTCGTGCAACAGACCTTTCACCACCTCGTTACCGCGGGCCTCGACGACGTCGATCCCGACATCGCCGGCCTCCTCGCCAAGGAGCTCGAGCGCGAGCGCGGCCAGATCGAGCTGATCGCCTCCGAGAACTTCACCTGGCCCTCCGTGCTCGAGGCCGTGGGCTCCGTGCCGACCAACAAGTACGCGGAGGGGTATCCCGGCAAGCGCTACTACGGCGGGTGCGAGGTCGTCGATGAGATCGAACAGCTTGCGATCGATCGCGCGAAGGAGCTCTTCGGCGCCGAGCACGCGAACGTGCAACCCCACGCGGGGGCGGCGACGAACATGGCCGTCTACATGGCCGTTTTGCAGCCCGGCGACACGATTCTCTCGCTGCGCCTCGACCACGGCGGCCATCTGACGCACGGACTGAAGGTGAATTTCAGCGGCCGGCTCTACACGATCGTGGGCTACGGCGTATCGCGCGAGACGATGACCGTCGACTACGACGAGGTGCTCCGCCTGGCCAAGGAGTCCAAGCCGAAGCTGATCGTGTGCGGCGGCTCCGCGTATCCGCGCACCGTCGAGACGGACAAGTTCCGGGAGATCGCCGACGAAGTGGGCGCGCTCCTGCTTTGCGACATGGCCCACTTTGCGGGGCTCGTCGCCGCCGGCCTCCATCCGAATCCGGTCGAGCACTGCGACTTCGTCACGTCGACGACGCACAAGACGCTGGCCGGACCGCGCGCGGGATTCATCCTCTGTCGCGAGGAGCATGCTGTAGCTGTCGACCGTGCAGTCTTCCCGGGAATGCAGGGCGGTCCGCTCGAGCACACGATCGCGGCGAAGGCAACGTGCTTCAAGATCGCGATGTCCGATGCCTTCCGCGAGTACCAGCAGCAGATCCGCACGAATGCCGACACGCTCGCCGAGACCTTGCAGGGCAGGCGGGCTCGAGCTCGTCACCGGCGGCACCGACACGCATCTGATGCAGATCGACCTCCGCAACTCGGAATGGACGGGCAAGGCCGCCGAGGAGCGCCTCCACGAGGTGCGCATCACGGTCAATCGCAACACGGTGCCGTTCGACGAGCGTCCGCCGACGGTCGCGTCCGGCGTTCGCATCGGCACGCCGGCCATGACGATGCGCGGCTTCGACGAGGACGACTTCCGGGAGACCGGCCGCGTCATCTGCGATGCGCTCACCGAGTCGCCCGACGTGGACGCGTTGCTCGGACGGGTCGATGCGCTCTGCGCGAAGCGGCCGCTCTACCCGGGGTTCCGCGGGTACACGACGTACGTCACGTAGATGATCGAGACCAAGCGCCTCACCGTCGTCTCGCACCCGCTCGTGCAGCACAAGCTCGGCTATCTCCGCGAGAAGGACACGCCGACCGTTCACTTCCGCAAGCTGCTGAACGAGATCACGCTGCTCCTCACCTACGAGGCGACGAAGGACTTCCCGACCGAGGACCAGGAGATCGACACGCCGCTCGAGCGGATGACGGCGCAGCGAATCTCGGGCAAGAAGGTCGCCGTCTGTCCGGTCCTGCGCGCCGGTGTGGGCATGCTCGACGGCGTGCTCTCACTCGTCTCGAGCGCGCGGGTCGGCTTCATCGGCATGTACCGCGACGAGGAGACGCTGCAGCCGGTGCAGTACTACTCGAAGCTGCCGACCGACCTGAGCGACCGCGACGCGATCGTGCTCGACCCGATGCTCGCGACCGGCCATTCGAGCGCAGCGGCGATCGACGCCGTCAAGGAGGCGGGCGCGCAGTCGGTGACGCTCGTCTGCATCGTCGCGGCGCCGCCCGGCATCGAGTTCATCCAGGAGAACCATCCGGACGTGCACATCGTCTGCGCCGCAGTCGACCGCGGCCTCGATGAGCGCGGCTTCATCGTCCCCGGACTTGGTGACGCCGGAGATCGTCTGTACGGGACGAAGTAGCGAGCGCTTCGCGCTCGCTACTTCTGAAAGGGAACTCCGCGCGCCGGAGAGCGCGGTCTCCGGCGCGCTCCGTGCTGTTTCGTTGTCGATGCTCTAGACGAGTTGCCTTACCCGTTCGGTCGGTGGTGGCTTCGCCATCCCCGACCGAATGAGCTCGGTCTTCGCTAACGCTTCGCGTTAGCTCTGCCTGCTGGGCGGCAGGCTCGGCGGGGGCCGAATAGGGCGTTATCGTGGCTTTGTGTTCGCGGCCCCGCAGCACGACGTCGTCCAGGTTCTCGGCGACCACCTGTCGGTCATCTGGGGCGCGCTCGTTGCGCTCGTGGTCGTCGTGCTGCTGACTCCGGCGGTCGGCGGGATGGCGCGGCTGCTCGGTGTCGTCGATGCACCGGGCGGGAGGCGTCTCAATCGCTCGCCCGTGCCGCGGCTCGGGGGGCTCGCGCTCTTCCTCGGCATCTTCGTGCCGTCGCTCGCGTTTCTGCCGTTCAACCGCGACACGCGCGGGCTGCTGCTCGGCGCGGCGGTCGCGGTCACCGTCGGAGCGATCGACGACTTCCGCGGCTTGCGCTGGTTCGAGAAGCTCGGCGGGCAGGTGCTCGCCGCGGCGGTGCCCACGTGGTTCGGCGTCTGGGTCGACCGCTTCACGTTCCCGTTCCTCGGCATCCACTCGCTGTCAGCGTCGGTCGGGGTCCCGCTGACGATCATCTGGATCGTCGCGATCATGAACATGGTCAACTTCCTCGACGGCCTCGATGGCCTCGCTGCAGGTGTCGCGGCGATTGCCGGGCTGACGTTCGCGGTGATCGCGCTCTCGCTCGCGAAGCCGGACGCCGCGATCCTGTCGGCGATCGTCTTTGGCGCGTGCGTCGGCTTCCTCCGGCACAACTTCTATCCGGCGCGGATCTTCATGGGCGACTCCGGAGCGCTGCTGCTTGGCTTTGTGCTCGCGACGATCTCGGTCCAGGGCCTCCTGAAAACGGCGGCGACCGTCGCTCTGTTCTTCCCGCTGCTCGTCCTCGCCGTCCCGATCGTCGACACGACGTTCGTCGTCGCTCGCCGGCTGAAGCACCGGGAGAGCCCGTTCGAGGCCGACCAGGCGCACCTGCACCACCGGTTCCTGCGGCGCGGCTTCTCCGAGCCGCGGGCGGCCGTGACGATCTGGCTCTGGTGCCTCTCGCTCGCGGGCGGCGCGCTCGCGACGCGCTTCGTCCCGTTCCGCGCGGGCGGTGTCTGGCATCTCTGGCCGACGGTCGCCGCTGCCGCAATCGGTCTCGTGGCGCTCGGGTTCTCGATCTACGTCGTCTACGTGCTCGAGATCGTCAAGGTGCGCAACCCGTACCAGCGGCGGCGTCCGGCGGACGATCCGCTGCGCAAGAGCGCGTAGCAAAGACCGGCACGAAGTAAGGCCCAAACCGCATCCTCGCGGGGGATCGGTGTGTTACAAGCTCGCCTCTCTCCTCTGGTATTCTCGCCCGGCAGATGCAGGCCGCCTCTCCGTCCTCGTTCGATCCGGCCGGTGCAGGCGGCCTCCTGCTTGGCGTGCTCGTCCTGTGCATCGGCGTTGGCGCCCTGATCGGTTGGTGGGCCGGCGGCACCGGAATCGGCGTTCTGATCGGCGCCGTCGTCGGCATCCTGGCCGGAACGTTCGCCGTCTACCGCAGGTATCGAGGAGCGTTCTGATGCCGAGTGCACTGTTTTCCACGCCGCGGCCGGAGCCGGGGCATCTTCTTCCTGCGCTCGGCGGAGCGGCTGCTCGTGCTGCTGGCGCTGCCGGTGTTCCTGCTCGCCGGTTGGAGCATCGCCGGCTGGGGTCTCGCCGCGGTGCTCTGGGTCGCAGTGCACGGCATCGATCTCGTGCTGCGCCGCACGAAGGCGCATACGGGTAACCTCGCCGGCGGCGGCGTGCAGGCTTTCGGACTCTTTTTCAAGTCGATCGGGCTCCTCGTGGTCCTGATCGCAGCCCTCGCCGCGAGCCCACATCTCGCGGTGGCCGCCGCGTTGACCTACGCGCTCGCCTACACGTTCGAGCTCGGGCTCTCGCTCGTCACGTATTTCGGAGCTGCGCGATGAGGCGCCTTTTCGTCGTCGTGGTCGCTCGCGCTGGCGGCGCCGCCGGCGGCGCTCGCACGCGGCAAGTTCGACCCGACGACGGAGTTCGAGCAGCACGAGTGGATCCCGATCCACCTCGGCCCGCTCAACCTCTCGATCACGAAAGCGGTCGTCTATCTGATGATCGGCACGCTGCTCACGATCCTGCTCGGGATCACGGTCATGCGAGTCGAAGCGGCCCGGCCGCGCGGCAGGCGCTCGGCGAGCAGATCTACGAGGTCGCGCAGACGCAGGTCGCGGAGCAAGGACTGCCCGCGAAGGCGATCGGCCGCTGGTTCCCGTACGTCGCGACGCTGATGCTCTTCATCTGGGTCGTCAACATGCTCGGCTTCATCCCGCTGCCGCTGACCGGCGAGAGGTGGCACGGCATTCCGACGTGGGGCATCTATGCGGCGACGTCGTCGCTCTCGGTGACGCTCGCGCTCGCGCTGGTGACGTTCATCTTCACCCATGTCGAGGGCATCCGCTGGAACGGGCCGGTCAAGTACTTCAAGAGCTGGATCCCCGAGGCGCCGAAGCCGCTGCTCGGGCTGATCGTCCCGCTCGAGGTCCTCGGCCAGTTCATGCGCCTCATCTCGCTCAGCGTCCGACTTTTCGCGAACATGCTCGCGGGGCACATCCTGATCCTGACGTTCATCGGCCTGCTCTTCATTCTCCAGAACATCTTCCTGGCCGTCGTCGTCGTTCCAGTCGCAGCCGTCTTCTATCTCTTCGAAGTCGTGATCGTCGTCTCGATTCAGGCGTTCATCTTCGCCGCTCTGTCCGCCATCTACATCGGCTCGGCAATCGAGCCGGAACACTAGGAGGAACACGCATGCATTCCCTTCTCGCCGCTACGACGGGCGACGTGACGAAGGCCGGCAAGGCGATCGGCCTCGCGATGGGCGTCGGCCTCGGCGCCCTCGGCGCCGGCATCGGCATCGGCAACATCTTCGCCTCGATGATCCAGTCGGTCGCTCGCCAGCCTGAGCTGCGAGGCGAGCTGCAGGGCATCCAGTGGCTCGGCTTCGCGCTCACCGAGGCGGTCGTCTTCTACGGCCTGCTCGGCTCGATCCTGGCGTACGTGCTCGTCTAGGGCTGATGCTCGCCGCGAACGCGCTCATCTCGGTCACGCCGGGGCTGATGATCTGGACGATCGTCTGCTTCTTCATCACGTTCTTCGTGTTGAAGCGGTACGCGTTCGGCCCGATCCAGAAGATGCTCGACGACCGCCGCGAGCAGATTCGCCGCTCGATCGAGGAGGCGGAGAACGCGCGGGAGGAAGCGCGCGAGCTGCTCGAGGAGCACCGCGCGCTGATGAACCAGGCGCGGGGCGACGCCGAGCAGATTCTCGCCGAGGCTCGCCGTACTGCGCAGGCGATGGAGCAGCGCATGCGCGAGGAGACGGAGCAGGAGCGGCAGCGGCGTCTCGAGGAGACGCGCCGCGAGATCGCCGCCGAGACCGCGCGCGCGCTCGAGCAGATCCGCTCCGAGGTCGCCGACCTCACGCTCGAGGCGACGTCGATCGTCGTCGGCAAGAAGCTCGACAGCGACCGCGACCGCGAGCTCATCACCGAAGCGATCGGCTCGCTCGACTTCTCGCGCCTGGAGGACTCGAGATAGCGGCGGCGCACCGCATCTACGCCGAGGCTCTGTTCTCGGCGGCGAAGGAGAACAAGCGGCTCGCACAGGTACACGAGGCGCTCTCCGACTTCGCGGTGGCGATCGAGCAGACGCCCGAGCTGCGAAACGTCCTGCGCAACCCGCAGCTCGAGTCGTCGGCGAAGGCGAGCATCCTCGCGGACCTCGCGGGCGACGACGAGCCGCTGTTCAAGAACTTCCTGCTGCTCATCGCGGAGAAGGGCCGCGCGGGCGAGCTGGAAGACATCGCGCACGAGTTCGAGCGGCTGATGGCGCGCGAGGAGCGCCGCCTCACCGTCGAGCTCACCACGGCGCGCGAGCTGACGGATGACGAAGCAAAGGCGATCGTCGCGCAGATCGAGCAGGCGGCGGGACGCACGGTTGAAGCGACACGCAGCGTCGACCCGGACCTCGTCGGCGGCATCGTGCTGCAGGCGGGCTCGTACCGAGTCGACGCGAGCGTGCGCGGACGATTGGAACGACTGCGACAGACACTCGTGAGGAGCTGAGAGAGACTTGAAGCTGCGTCCTGAAGAGATCACGTCGATCCTGCGTGAGCGGATCGAGCAGTACGACGTCGAGACCGACCTCGCCGAGGTCGGAACGGTGCTGACGATCGGCGACGGCATCGCCCGCATCTACGGGCTCGAGAACGCGGTGGCGCTGGAGATGCTCGAGCTCGAGCACGGCGTCGTCGGCCTCGCGTTCAACCTCGAAGAGGACGACGTCGGAGCCGCGCTCTTCGGCGAGTGGCAGAAGGTCAACGAGGGCGAGACGGTCCGCCGCACCGGCAGCGTCGCGACCGTGCCGGTCGGCGAGGCGCTGCTCGGGCGGGTCGTCGATCCGCTCGGCAATCCGCTCGACGGACGCGGCCCGATCGAGACCGAGGAGCGCCGCCCGCTCGAGTTCAAGGCGCCGGGCGTGATCCAGCGCCAGCCCGTGAAGGAGCCGCTGCAGACCGGCATCAAGGCGATCGACTCGATGACGAACATCGGCCGCGGCCAGCGCGAGCTGATCATCGGCGACCGCTCGACGGGCAAGACCGCGATCCTGATCGACACGATCCTCAATCAGAAGGACACGGACGTCCACTGCATCTACGTCGCGATCGGCCAGAAGGGCTCGACGGTCGCGCAGGTGTACGAGCGGCTCCGCGAAGAGGGCGCGATGGAGTACACGACGATCGTCTCCGCGGCGGCGTCCGAGGCCGCGCCGATCAAGTGGATGGCGCCGTTCGCCGGCGCCGCCATGGGCGAGTACTTCCTCTTCAACGGCAAGCACGCGCTCGTCATGTACGACGACCTCTCGAAGCACGCGGACGCGTACCGGCAGCTCTCGCTGCTGCTGCGCCGCCCGCCGGGCCGCGAGGCGTTCCCGGGCGACGTCTTCTACCTGCACTCGCGACTGCTCGAGCGCGCGTGCAAGCTCTCGGACGAGGAGGGCGGCGGCTCGCTCACCGCGCTGCCGGTGATCGAGACGCAGGCAGGCGACATCGCGGCGTACATCCCGACGAACGTGATCTCGATCACGGACGGGCAGATCTTCCTGAACGCCGAGCTCTTCTACTCGGGCATCCGCCCGGCGGTGAACGTCGGCACCTCGGTGTCGCGCGTCGGCTCGTCGGCGCAGACGAAGGCGATGAAGAAGGTCGCCGGCCGCCTCCGCCTCGACCTCGCGCAGTACCGCGAGCTCGAAGCGTTCGCGCAGTTCGGCTCCGACCTCGACCAGGCGACCCAGCAGGCGCTGACGCGCGGCGAGCGGATGGTCGCGACGCTGAACCAGCCGCAGTACGACCCGTGGCCGATGGAGGAGCAGGTCGTCGCGATCTACGCCGGCATCAACGGCTACCTCGACGACATCCCGGTGGCGCAGGTGCAGCGGTTCCAGGACGAGCTGCGGGAGCACCTTCGCAGCGAGAAGTCGCTCTACGAGCAGATCCGCGAGACCGGCGATCTGCCCGACGACCTCGCCGAGAAGCTGAACGCCGAGATCGAGAAGTTCAAGAACGAGCTTCAACATCCAGGAAGAAAGCGGCCCTCGTCTAGTTGGCATCGCTGCAGGACATCCGCCGGCGGATCACGTCGGTCAAGAACACGCGCAAGATCACGAAGGCGCTCGAGCTCGTCGCCGGCGCGCGCCTGCGCCGCGCGCAGCAGCGCATCGAGGAGATGCGGCCGTACGCCGACCGGATGCAGGAGCTGATGGTCGGCACCGCGCGCGCGGCGTGCGTCGTTCCGCAACCTCGCGCTGCTGCAGCGGCGCGACGTGAAGCGGGTCGCGCTGCTCGTGCTCACGGGCGACCGCGGTCTCGCCGGGCCGTTCAACGGGCAGGTGCTGCGCCGCGCGTTCGAGCTCGAGCGGCAGGAGCGCGCCGACGGGCACGAGGTCGCGTGGACGGTGATCGGCCGCAAGGGCGCGTCGACGCTCCGCTTCCGGCGCTACGAGGTGACCGCACAGTGGGCGGGCTTCGTCGACAAGCCGACGTACGCCGACGCGCAGGCGGTCGCGCACAAGCTCGCGGAGATGTACACCGCGGAGGAAGTCGACCGCGTCGTGCTCGTCTACAACCGCTTCGAGTCCGCGCTCGTGCAGCGCGTCACGACGACCGACCTGCTGCCGATTCCCGAGCACGTGCTCGAGGGCGGCGAAGAGGAGCTGACGCCGCGCGAGGAGGCGTTGCGCGGCGACTTCATCTACGAGCCCGAGCCGGAGGAGATTCTCGAGCGGCTGCTGCCGGTGTATCTCGAGACGGAGATCTACCGCGCGCTCCTCGAGTCGGCGACGTCATTCCTCGCCGCGCAGATGACCGCGATGCGCAACGCGTCGAAGAACGCGGGCGAGCTGATCGACACGTACACGCTGCAGATGAACCGGGCGCGGCAGGCGCAGATCACGCAGGAGATCCTCGAGATCGTCGCCGGCGCAGACGCATTGACCCAGTAACCTCAGGAGACTCAATGGCCGACAAAAAGAACACCGGCAGCATCGTCGAGATCAAGGGCGTCGTCCTCGACGCCGTCTTCCCGGACCAGCTGCCCGCGATCTACAGCGCGCTCAGCATCCAGACGGATCACGGCGAGCTGATCGCAGAGGTGCAGCAGCATCTCGGCGACGATCGCGTCCGCGCCGTCGCGATGGACACGACCGACGGTCTCGCGCGCGGCACGGAGGTCGTCGACACGGGCCAGCCGATCTCGGTGCCGGTCGGCGACGTCACGCTCGGGCGCATCTGGAACGTGATCGGCGATCCGATCGACGGCAAGGAAGCGTCGACCGGCGAGCGCTGGCCGATCCACCGCGACCCGCCGAAGTTCGGCGAGCTGTCGGCGAAGATCGAGATCTTCGAGACCGGCATCAAGGTCATCGACCTGATCGCGCCGTACGTGCGCGGCGGCAAGATCGGCCTCTTCGGCGGCGCCGGCGTCGGCAAGACCGTGCTGATCCAGGAGCTGATCCACAACGTCGCGCAGCAGCACGGCGGCGTCTCGGTCTTCACCGGCGTCGGCGAGCGCACGCGCGAGGGCAACGACCTGATCCTCGAGATGACCGAGTCGGGCGTGCTCGACAAGGTCGCGCTCGTCTTCGGCCAGATGAACGAGCCGCCGGGCGCGCGCCTGCGCGTCGGCCTGTCCGGCCTGACGATGGCGGAGTACTTCCGCGACCAGGGCCAGGACGTGCTGCTCTTCATCGACAACATCTTCCGCTTCGTGCAGGCGGGCTCCGAGGTGTCGGCGCTCCTCGGCCGCATGCCGAGCGCCGTCGGCTACCAGCCGACGCTCGCGACCGAGATGGGCCAGCTGCAGGAGCGCATCACGTCGACGCTCACCGGCTCGGTGACGTCGGTGCAGGCGATCTACGTCCCCGCCGACGACCTCACCGACCCCGCGCCGGCGAACACGTTCGCGCATCTCGACTCGACGACGGTGCTCTCGCGCGCCATCTCGGAGAAGGGCATCTATCCGGCGGTCGACCCGCTCGACTCGACGTCGCGCGCGCTGCAGCCGGGGATCGTCTCCGACGAGCACTACCGCACCGCGACGCGCGTGCAGGAAGTGCTGCAGCGCTACCGCGACCTGCAGGACATCATCGCGATCCTCGGCATCGACGAGCTCTCCGACGAGGACAAGCTCGTCGTGCAGCGTGCGCGCAAGATCGAGCGCTACCTCTCGCAGCCGAACTACGTCGCCGAGCAGTTCACCGGCACGCCCGGCGAGTACGTGAAGCTCGAGGACACGATCCGCGGCTTCACCGAGATCCTCGACGGCAAGCACGACGACCTGCCCGAGCAGGCCTTCTACATGGTCGGCGTGATCGAGCAGGCGGTCGAGCGGGCGAAGACGATGGGGGCGAGCAGCCGGAGGCTGCGTCGAAGCCTGAGGCCGAGGAGCAGGGCGACGAAGCCGCCGAACGCGAGACCGCCGGCACCGCGGCCTAGGTCGTGGCCGACCATCCGCTCTTCTCGGTCTCGGTCGTGACGCCTGAGGGCGCCGCGTTCGACGGCGACGCCGAGATGCTGATCGTCCCCGGCGCGGCCGGCGAGATCGGCGTGCTCGCACGGCACGCGCCGCTCGTCGCGCTGCTGAAGGCGGGCTCGACGCGCGTGCACACCGGCGACGGGCAGATCCAGGAGTTCGCGACCGGCCCGGGCTTCTTCCAGGTGCTCGAGGATCGCGCGATCGCGCTCGTCGACGATGCGGTGACGGCCGACAAGATCGACGCCGCCGCCGCGCAGCGGCAGCTCGAAGAGGCGCAGGCCGAGCTCGCGCGGGTCGAGAGCGGCGACTCGACCGCCGACCGCTGGCAGCTCGAGCAGCGCATCCGCGCACGCGGAGAACATGCTCCGCGTCTCCGGCGCCTCGGGCTAGCGCGGCACGAGCGCGTGCGAGCGTGCCGAGGCCGACGAGGTAGAGGTGCTCGCCGTCGGCGACGGCCGGCGAGTACTTCCCGTCGGCCCACGCCGCGACCTGCCGTCCGTTCGCCGCGTCGAGCGCGTACGTGCGCTCCTTGAACGTCGAGAAGTAGACGAGCCCGTCGATCACGCTCGCCGAGCCGGAGATCGGGCCGCCCGCGTCGAACCGCCACCGGATATCGCCGGTGCCGGCGTCGAACGCGTAGAAGCGGTGGTTGTACGAGCCGACGAGCACGCGATCGTCGCCAGACTGCGGGCGAGGCGTAGACGTAGCCGCCGGTCGCGTGCGCCCAGAGCAGGTGCCCGGTCGCCGCGCCGAACGCGTAGACGCCGCCGTCGAGCGAGCCGATGTAGACGCGACCGTACGCGACCGCGGGCGACGAGTAGATCGAGCCGTGGCCGCCGCTGCGCCAGAGCACGCGGCCGGTGCGTGCGGCGAGCGCGACGACGTCGCCGCCGTACGTGCCGATGAAGAGCCGGTTCCCGCTCAGCGCGAGCGAGCCCTTGATCGCGCCGTGGAGCTGCGCGATCCAGCGCGTGCGCCCGGTCGTCGCGTCGAGCGCCCAGACGCGACCGTCCCAGTCTCCGACGTAGACGGTTCCGCGCGCGACGAGCGGCGACGACTCCGTCGGGCCGATGCGGCGGCGCCAGCGGCGTGTCGCCGTTGCGCGCGTCGAACGCCGCGACCTCGCCGTCGTCGGCGTGCGATCCGCACTCGCGCGTTGCCGATGAACGTCTCGTAGACGACGTGATCCGCGAGCGCGGGCGACGCCCAGCCGCAGCGGCCCGACCGGTAGCGCCAGACGGTCTTGCCGGTCGACGCGTCGAGCGCGAAGAGCCGCCCGGCGAAGTTCGTGATGTACACGCGCCCGTAGCCGACGACCGGCGGGAACTCGAGCAGCGCGAGCGGCCGTGGAAGGTCCAGAGCCGCCGGAACGGCGGCCGCAGGCGAAACCCGGCGCGGCCCGTGTTCGCTCCTGGTCGTAGCCGTAGGTCGGCCACGCGATGCCCGGCTCCGGCGGCGGCTGCGGCGGCGGGCGTCGGCGACGAACTCGGTCGCGGTCGACCCGCGGATCGTCGGCGCGTGGTGCCGCCAGAGCTCGAGGTAGGCGGCGGCGAGCCCGACGGCGGCGAGGAGCAGGCCGCAGACGACGACGAGCGAGCTTCACGGCTTGCTCAGCGCCGTCCAGAGGTTCTGCATCATCGTCGAGACGACCGGCCAGAGCGCCGAGCCGCCGAAGTTCATGACGCCGGCCGAGAAGACCTTCGCGCCGGCCGGCGTCGTGTAGTACGTCATCTCCGCGCTCTTGCCCGGGCCGAAGATGCCCGGGGATGTGCGCGAGCACCTGCGTGCCGGGCGGCGAGTCGCGACGTCCGCGCGTCGACCTCGATCCCGTAGACGCCGAACGTGTCGCCGTTGCGGAGCTCGGTGCCGTCGAAGAGCCACGGCGCCTGCCGCGACGCCGGTCGCGATGAACGGCCGGTTCGGGTACTCGTTGTGGTTCCAGTCGACGTACTGCGCACCGACGAGCGCGGCTTCGGGCCGTCCGAGGTCGCGCCAGCGCCAGCGGCCGTCCATCTCGTCGCCGTGCTTCACGACCTTGTAGAAGATGTCGTTGGCGGAGAGGAAGGCGAGGTTGCCGCCGAGGTCGCGGTAATGCTGCGATCAGGTCGTATTCGTGCCCGGTGACGTACTCCTCGTGGCCCGAGACGACGATCAGGTCGTACGCGCGGGCGAGCGCGGAGCCGGACGGCGATGCCGGTCGAGGTCGTCGTCGGAGACGAAAGTCCGCCTGCTTGTGGTTGACGGCGAGCCAGCGGATGAAGCCGCGGTCGTAGCCGTGATAGTGCGGCGGCACGCCGCCGTCGATGAACGGCCGCGTGAGGTCGACCGTGTGGACGTCGCGTTCTCGTACCAGGAGTCGTTGTCCTCGAAGTTGTAGGCCTGCCAGGTGTTGGTCGGCAGGACGACGAGGACGCGATGCGCTCCGAGGCGCTGCGGGCGAAGGACGAACGGCGCGTACCACACGCCGCGGCCGGGGGTCGTGACGCGCGCGTAGTAGAAGCCGCTCGGCCACGAGCCGAACCGTCAGCGCGACGCTCTCGCGACGGATGGCGAGCGTCCGTCTCCGAGCCTCGACGGGAGCGCCCTGGAGCGGGCCGTCGCGCTCCGGCTCCGGCGTGGAAGAGCCGGACGCGGAGGAGCGGCGCGCGTCCCGCGCAGGCGCAGGACTGCGCGTGCTCCCGGCGCGTAGCTCCGCGCGGTGAACGCGGCTTGCACGCCGTCGTTCGGCGGCTTCGTCGCGATGCCGGAGGAGGCGTCGCCGTCGAGGTCGAGCGGGCTCGCGGTCACGCGCGGCTGCGGGCGAGCGCCGACGAAGCACGAGCGACGAGCAGCAAGAGCAGAAGTGCGATCGAGGCTGAGGCGGCGTCCGGTGGTATCCATGCGGCCACCGTCGAGCGCGTCTCAAACCGCTCTCTAACGGCGCGCTAACGGCCCGTCACGGGTCGTGCGGCGCGCCTGTTACAACCTGCCGGTGGTCGAGTTCCGAATCCTCGGTCCGCTCGAGGCGGTCGTCGACGGCCGGTCGCTGCCACTCGGCGGCGCGAAGCAGCGTGCGGTCCTCGCCTTGCTCCTGCTCGAGGCGGGCCGCGTCGTCTCGACCGACCGCCTGATCGACGCGCTCTGGTCGGGCGAGCCGCCGCCGACGGCGACTGCGTCCCTGCAGAACTTCATCTCGCAGCTCCGCCAGTCGCTCGGGGCGGAGACGATCGAGACGCGGCCGCCCGGCTACCTCATGCGCGTCGAGGCAGGGCAGCTCGACCTCGCGACCGTGCGGCGGCTCGTCGACGAGGCGCGGGCGAGCGATCCGCTACGCCGGGCGCGGCTCCTGGGCGACGCGCTTGCGCTCTGGCGAGGCGAGCCGCTGGCGGAGCTCGCGTACGAGGCCGTTCGCGCAAGGGCGAGATCGCGCGGCTGACGGAGCTTCGGCTCGCGCTCGAGGAGGAGCGCGCCGAGGCCGAGCTCGCGCTCGGCCGCCACGCGCGAGCTCGTCCGCGATCTCGAAGCGCTCGTTCGCGAGAACCCGCTGCGGGAGCGCCTGCGCGGCCAGTTGATGCTCGCGCTCTACCGCTCGGGACGACAGGCGGAAGCGCTCGAGGTCGTACCGCGCTGGGGCGCAAGGCGCTCGTCGACACGCTCGGCATCGAGCCGAGCCCGCTCCTGCAGCAGCTGCACGCGTCGATTCTGCGTCAGGAGGCACCGCCGCCCGGCGAGGGCACGACGCCGGCCCCGGAGCACTTCGAGGAGGTCGCCGCGCTCCTGCTCGCGGGAAGGTCACGATCGTGGTCGGCGGCGACGCGGAACCGCTCGCGATCGAGCTCGCGCGCCACTTCGGCCTCGACGCGGAGCGGCCCGAGCTGCCGCGCGTCTCACAGGCGATCGCGACGCTGAACGGCGCGGGGCCGCTCTACGACACGCTGCACGCGCTCGTCGAAGCGGACGGCGCGCCCGCGCCGTTGCATCGGTTCCTCGCCGCGCTTGCCGGCGAAGCTACGCGAACGCGGGGCGAGGTCATCCTCTGCTCGTCACGACGGGCTACGAGCTCGCGCTCGAGCAGGCGCTCGAGGACGCCGGCGAGGAGTTCGACAGCGTCTGCTACATCGCGAGCGGTCCGCACCGCGGGAGCTTCTGCCACGTCTCGCCCGGCGGCGCCGCGACGCCGATCGAGCGGCCGAACGCGTACGCGCTGCAGCTGTCGCTCGAGCAGCGCACCGTCGTCCTGCATCTGCAGGGCCGCGTCGACGCCTCGCCGGAGCGCGCCTGGGAGAGCTTCGCGGTCACCGAGGACGACTTCATCCACTACGGCGACGTTGCGGGCCGGCTCCCCGTAGCGCTCGCGGCGCGGCTGCGCCGGTCGCACCTGCTCCTGCTCGGCTACACGCTCTCCGACTGGACGTTGCGGGTGGTGCTCGAGCGTCTCTGGGGTGAAGAGCCGCTCGGTTACCGCTCGTGGTCGGTGCACGCCGGCCCGCAGCCGCTCGAGCGGGAGTTCTGGCGCCGGCGCAACGTCGAGGTGATCGACATGGCGCCGGCGGCGTACATGGCGGAGCTGGAGCAGCGTCGCCTCGGGAGGCAGGCATGAGCGATCTGCCCGCCAGCCCGTTCAAAGGTCTCGCTGCCGTTCGGCGACTCCGCGCTCGACGCGCTCCTCTTCTTCGGCCGCGAGCGCGAGCGGGAGGCGATCGTCGCGAACGTCCTCGCGAACAGGTTGACCGTCCTCTTCGGGCCGAGCGGCGTCGGCAAGAGCTCGCTGCTGCGGGCAGGGGTCGCGCAGCGGCTTCGCGCGCTCGGCGGCGGTGCGGTGATCGTGCACGGCGAGTGGGCGGTCGAGCCCGAGGCCGGGCTTGTTGCGTCGGTGCACGCCGCCGATCCCGAGCTCGGGCCGACGGCGGGCCTCGTCGACACGGTCGCGGCCGCAGCGCAGCGAAACGGCGAGGCGTATCTGCTCCTCGACCAGTTCGAGGAGTACTTCGTCCATCACGGCAGCCGACGGCGGGCTCGGGGAGACGCTGCCCGCGCTGCTGCGCCGTCCCGGGCTGCGGGTCAACGTGCTGCATCGCGCTGCGCGACGACGCGCTCGCCGAGCTCGACGCGTTCGCCGGGCGCCTGCCCGAGCTCTTCGGGAACATGCTGCGGCTCGAACGGCTCGATCGCGGCTCGGCTCGTGCGGCGATCGTCGGCCCGCTCGAACGCTACGGCGAGCTTGCAGACGCGGAGCGTACGGCGCCGAGCCGGCGCTCGATCGACGCGCTGCTCGACGAGGTTGCCGCGGGTCGCGTCGACCTCGGCGGCGCCGGCGAGTCGTCGCCGTCGAGCGAGCACGTGGAGGCGCCGTTTCTCCAGCTCGTGCTCGAGCGGCTGTGGGCCGAGGAGCAGGCGGACGGCTCACGCGAGCTGCGGCTCGAGACGTTCCAGCGGCTCGGCGGCGCCGAGCCGATCCTCCGCAACCACGTGTACGGCGACGCTCGACGCGGCTACCCGCGCGGAGCAGGACATCGCTGCCCGGCTCGTGCGGCAGCTCGTGACGCCGTCCGGCGCGAAGACGTCTCACACCGCCGCAGATCTCGCCGAATACACGGGCGCCGACGCGGCGGAGCTGCAATCGCTGCTCGGACGTGCTCACGGCACGAGCGCATCGTCCGCGTCGTCGAGGGTTCCGCCGGCCGGCCGGCGCGCTACGAGATCTTCCACGACGTGCTCGCGGAGCCGCTGCTCGCCTGGCGGGCCGGCTATGAGCTCGAGCGCGAGCGCGTCGCCGCGCGGCGGCAGCGCCGCCGGCTGCGGTCGCTCGTCGCGGCCGCGTTCGTCGCGCTCGTCATCGTCGGCGCGGTCGCCGTCTTCGCGCTCGTTCAGCGTGGCACTGCGCGGTCGCAGGCGCGCCGTGCGCACGCGCGCGAGCTGTCGGCGCAGGCACTTGCAGGCATCTCGTCGAATCCCGCTGCGAGCCTCGCCCGCGCACTGCAGGCGGCGGAGCTCGTGCCCGGAACGCGAGGCGGAGAACGTCTTGCGCTCGACCCTGCTCGCGATGCGAGAGGAGCGCGTCATGCGCGTCGGCGGCAGCGTCGTCGACGCGAGCTTTGCACCCGACGGGCGATCGGCTGCTCGTCGCCGGCAGCAACGGCGTGCTCGGCATCTACGACAAGGCGGGTCGCCGAGTCGTGACGCTCCCGCGGCAGCACGCGCTCACGCGCGCGGCCTGGAGCACGGACGGGCGCTTGTTCGCGACCGGCGACGCCGGCGGAACGGTCACGGTCTGGCGGGCGAGCGACGGTCGCGAGCTGCGCGCGCGTGGAGACACCGGCGCCGATCATCGGTGCTCGCGTTCACCCGCAACCGGCTGCTCGCTGCGAGCGGCGGTCACGCTCGGATCCTGACGACGACGGGCGACCCGATCCGGACGATTCGTGTCGCCGGCGCGGTCGTCGCCGCGGCGCTCAGCCCGGACGGGCGCCTGCTCGCGGTGGCGGCGAAGCGCGCCGGCACGCATCACGACGCGGATTCTCGACGCGCGGACCGGACGGCTGCGCAAGCTGCTCCCGGAGCGAGGGATCGGCTCGCTCGCGTTCAGCGCGGACGGCCGCCTGCTCGTCACCGGCAGCACCGACAAGACCGCGCGCATCTGGGCTGCGCGGACCGGGCGGCAGCTGCACGTGCTCCGCCATCGCGGTCACGTCGTCGCGGAGAGCTTCTCGCCGAACGGGCGCGAGCTCGTGACGTCGAGCTCCGACGGAAGCGCGGGCGTCTGGGACGTTTCGAGCGGCACCGGCTGCTGCTGCTCGTCGGCTCGACCGGCGTCGCGGAGGACGCGTCGTTCAGCCCGGACGGAAAGGAGATCGCCGTCGCGTTCGGCGACCGGCTGGCGCGGATCTACTAGCAGCGACGACGGCAGGCTCCTCGCGCCGCTGGCCGGGCACACCGACGCGGTGACGAGCGTCGGCTTCGATCCCGCGCGGGCAGACGATCGTGACCGGGTCGAGCGACGGCACGGCGCGGCTCTGGAGCGTCAACGCCGGCGACCAGCTGGCGGTGATCGACCGGCAGCCCGGCACGGTCGAGGCGCGCTTCGCCGGGCAGCACGTGCTCGCTGTCGCCGGGCGGACGCGCGCGTGCTGAGCCCGACGGGGCGCGTGGTCTGAGCGGCTGCGGATGCGCACGCCGATCGTCGCGGCCGCGGCGGAGGGCGGCTCGCTCGCGCTCGCGGACTCGGCCGGCGACCTCGAGCGGATCGCTGCGCGGCGGAACGGCGCAGTACGGAGGCCTCGACGTCAGCGCCCTCGCGTTCGCGCCGGACGGGACGCTCATCACGGGCTCGAGCGACGGAACGATCCGCATCTGGCCGCCGGGCGGCGGATCGCCGCGGATCGTCAGAGCCGCGCGGACCGATCGCCGCGATCTCGGCGGCGCGCGATCGATTCGTCACGAGAGCAGCCGAACGGGTCGGTGCGCGTCTACGCCCTCGACGGCCGTCTCGTGCGCACACTTCGACGTCGCATGCGCGGCGAGGCGACGCTCGCACCGAACGGCGCGGTCGTCGCGACGACGCATGCGCGCGAGGCCGAGCTCTGGGACGCAGCGACCGGCAAGCTGCTCCACCGGC
Organism: uncultured Actinomycetes bacterium; assembly: GCA_963707525.1. Lineage (GTDB taxonomy): Bacteria > Actinomycetota > Thermoleophilia > Gaiellales > Gaiellaceae > Palsa-739. The sequence goes on from CAVPQJ010000007.1 coordinate 170,715, forward strand.
TCACCGGCCACCGCTCGCTCGTCACGGACGCGGAGTTCTCGCCCGACAGCGAGCCTGCTCGTCACCGCGAGCGACGACCACGACTCGCGCACCTGGGACGTCGGGAGCGGCCGCCTCCTGCACGTGCTGCGCGGCCACTTCTTCCCGGTGCGGACCGCGTCGTTCAGCCCGACCGGCCGCTGGATCGTGACGTCGAGCCAGTTCACCGCCGGGCTCTGGGACGCCGTCACCGGCCAGCTCGTCCTCTATCTCCAGGGACACACCCGCCGCTCACGGGCGCGACCTTCAGCCCGGACGGCAACTGGATCCTCACCGGCAGCGAGGACGGGACCGCCCGCATCGTTCGCTGCGAGATCTGCCGCAGCCTGCCCGGGCTGGAGCAGGTCGCGCGCGAGCGGCTGCGCAAGATTCGCTAGCGCGGCGCGAAGGCGTAGAGCCTCGCGTAGCCGACGAGGTACAGGTGCTGCTTGTCGGCGACGACCGGCGTGTACCGCCCGTCGGGGAAGCTCCAGAGCAGGCGGCCGGTGCGCGCGTTGAGCGCGTACGTCCGTCCCTTCAGCGTCGCGAAGTAGACGACGCCGTTGATCACCGTCCCCGAGCCGGAGATCGGGCCGTTCGCCTTGAAGCGCCAGCGCGTGTCGCCGGTCGCGGCGTCGAACGCGTAGAACGTGTGGCTGTACGACCCGATGAGGACGAGCTGGTGCCAGATCGCAGGCGAGCCGTAGACGAAGCCGCCGGTGCTGTGCGACCAGCGGCGCTTGCCGCTCGTCGCGCCGAACGAGTAGACCTTGCCGTCCGTCGAGCCGATGTAGACGCGCGCCGTAGGCGGCTGCGGGGGTCGAGTAGAACCTGCCCGCTGCCGAACAGGCGCGGCTCGCCGCTCGCGCGCCAGACCCGATGCCCGTTGCGCGCGTCAAAGGCATAGAGGTGGCCGTCGTACGAGCCGGCGTAGACGCGGTTGCCGCTCACCGCGACGGCGCCCTTCACCGCGCCGCCGGTGCGCGCGGTCCAGACGATGCGCCCCCGTTCGCTTGTCGAGCGCGTAGACGTTGCCGAGCCAGTCGCCGACGTAGAGACGGTTGCCGATGACGACCGGCGACGTCTCGCTCGCGCCGATGTGGCGGCGTCCACCGCACCTTTCCCTGCCGGCGGACAGCGCGATCACCTCGCCGTCGCCGCGTCGCTTGGCCTTGCACGGGCGACGGTTGAGGAAGACGCGAAGATCGTGCCGTGCTGCATGTCGTCGACCGCCGGCGACGCGGCCTGGCAGCGGTGCTCGTCGAACGTCCACGCCCGCGCGCCCGTCTTCGTCGAGAACGCGAGCACGCGCCCGCCGCCGTCGGCGAGGAAGAGCCGGCCGTACGCCGATCACCGGCGGGAACTCGAGCAGCCGTGCGCCGCCTGCCGTCCAGAGCTCTGCGGAACGGCGGCCGCAACGGAACGTCCGGCCCGACGTGCAGTGCGCTCGGAGTCGTAGGCGAACGTCGGGCCACACGATCTTGCGGCGTCGCTCACCGGCGGCGGCGCGGTCTCCGTCGGGATGAACTCGGTCGTGCGAGCCGCGGATGTCGCGGCTCTGGTGGTACTTGTAGTAGACGAACGCGGCGAAACCGCCGAGGATGACGAGCAGCGTCGCGACGATGGCGAGCGCGGCTTTCTTGCGGCTCACGCGTTGTCCAGGCCGTCGACGATCGGAAAGCGCGCCCGCGCGTCGATGCAGTCGGCGACGTAGAGCGCGACGCCGATCGCCGCCGGTGAAGAGCGAGTAGCGCGGCGGGCAGCTGCTCGACCTGCGCGAGCGCGTGCATCGCGAACGCGCGCGCACGCTCGAGCCAGCGCTCGTCGCCGGTGCGCTCGAACGTCTTCAGGAGCGCGTAGCCGTTCCCGGCCGTGCCGTGACAGAGGCCGGCGCCCTTCTCCTCGCTTTCGAGCGGCCCGGCGTCCCAGATGAGCTCGGCGCCGGCGAGCAGCAGCTCCTCGTCGAGGTAGTCGCTCGCGGTCGTGATGATTCCCGGCGCGCCGTGGCACCACTGCAGGCGCGGCACGCGTTCGGAGCCGAGCCTCAGGCGGCCAGTTCGCGCGGCCATCCTCGACGATCGCCGTGCGCGCGAGGATCTCGGCCGCGCCGCGCGTGTCCCCGAGCGCGGCGACGTTGCCGACGAAGCCGTGGATCGGGCCGAGGATGCGGGCCGTGTGTGCCGTAGAGCTTCTGCGTCCACAGCCCGTCGTCGTCGCGCTCGTCGTACAGCGCTTGCACGCTCTCCTCGACCGCTGCACGCCAGCGCTCTTCGCGCGGTCCGTGCGTGCAGCATGCGCGCGACGAGCAGCGTGCCCGGGACGCCCCACATGAGCTCGTTCGCCTCGTTGCCGATGTTCTGCCGCACGAGCTCGAGCAGCTCCGTCGCGAGCTCGTCGCTCGGTTCGAGGAGCCAGGCGACGAGCAGCGAGCCCGGCCTCGCCGTTGAAGAGCGACGAGCCGGCCGGCGTCGGCAGCTCCTCGCCGTCGAGGATAGTCCGGCTCGTCGCGAAAGCGCGCGAGCGCGCGCTGCGCGACCGCGGTCAGATCGAGCGCGGTCTCGGCGTGTCCGCTCGCGCCGAAGCCGCTCGAGCCCCCAGCGCGACACCGCCTGCGCCGCGATAGAGTCGTCATCGGCAGCGCCGCCTGGTAGCCGTCCCACTCGTTGGCCGGCCAGAAGTCGTCCGGGTCGTAGGCCCGGTCTGCGTCGGCGACGATCGCGTGGATCGCAGTCGCGCGCGCGCGTCGCGTCCCACGGCGACGTCGGTCAGCGGCTCGTGCAGCTCCGGCGCGTACAGCACCGCCGGACCCTACGCGGTCTGGAGCTGCCCGAGCAGGTCGCGATGCGCCGGGAGGTACAGGCTCTCGACGTACTCGACGAGCATCCGATTCGTCGTGAAGCGCGCGCCGAGCCGCGCGATCGAGTTGCGCATCAGCTCGAGCCACGCGCTCGCGGTCGTAGTACGCGGGGATCACCTGCTGCTCGAGCACGTCGAAGAGCGCGGCTGCGTCGGCTGCGTCCTGCTCGTCGTCGTTCGAGGCGATCCAGTCGCCGCCGATCGCGAAGCCCGTCTCCGGCGAGTAGCCCTCGCACCCACCAGCCGTCGAGGATCGAGCAGTTGACGACGCCGTTCAGCGCCGCCTTCATCCCGGACGTGCCCGACGCCTCGAGCGGCCGGCGCGGTGTGTTCAGCCACACGTCGACGCCCTGCACGAGGTAGCGCGCGAGCGTCATCTCGTAGTCGGGCAGGAAGACGACGCGGCCGTTCGCGCGCGGGTCGCGCGTGAACTCGACGACCTTGCGGATCAGCGCCTTGCCGCCCTCGTCCGCCGGATGGGCCTTGCCCGCGAGCACGATCTGCAGCGGCCGCTCCGTGTCGGCGAGCAGTCGCGCGAGCCGGTCGGGATCGCTGAAGATCAGGTCGGCGCGCTTGTACGTCGCGAAGCGGCGCGCGAAGCCGATCGTGAGCGCCTCCGGATCGAACGCCTCGCCGAAGCCGCGCGAGCGCATCATGCGCAGCAGCTCCTGCTTCGCCGCGCGGTGCGCGTTCCAGAGCGCGTCTCCGTCGAGCTGGTACGCGCGTGCGAAGTCGGGCGTGCCCATGTCCTCCTCGCTGCCGAGCAGCGCGTCGAGCCCTTCGTCGATCCAGGTGCGCGCATGCACGCCGTTCGTGACCGAGCCGATCGGCACGTCGTCGCGCGCTGCGGTCCGGCCAGAGGCTCTGCCACATCTCGCGCGAGACCTCGCCGTGCAGCGCGGAGACACCGTTCGCGTAGCGACGACGTGCGCAGCGCGAACGGCGTGAGCCCAAAGCGATCGTCGTCGGCCTGCACGCGACCGAGCGCCACGAACTCGTCCCACGAGTACCCGCAGCGCGCGACGAGCGGCGCGAGGTTCCGCTCGACGAGCGCTGCGTCGAAGACCTCGTTTCCGGCGGGGACCGGCGTGTGCGTCGTGAACACCGTCGACGCGCGCAGCCGCTGCAGCGCCGTGTCGCGCGGGAGGTTCCCGTCCTCGACGAGCTCGCGCAGCCGCTCGAGCTGCAGGAACGCCGAGTGGCCCTCGTTCATGTGGAAGACGGTCGGGTCGAGCCCGAGCCCGCGGAGCACGCGCACGCCGCCGACGCCGAGCACGAGCTCCTGCCGGAGCCGGTGCTCGCGGTCGCCGCCGTAGAGCTTGTCGGTGATCGTGCGCGCCCAGTCCGGGTTGCCGTCGACGTCCGTGTCGAGCAGGTAGAGCGGCACACGCCCGACCTGCGCACGCCAGACCTGCACGCGCACGGGCACGAGCGCGCCCGCGCCGTCGGCGAGGTCGACCATCGACGCTGACCGTGCTCGAGCTGGAGCGGCAGCCGCGCCGGGTCGTTCTCGGGATAGCGCTCGGTCTGCCAGTCGGTCGTCGTCGAGCTCCTGGCGGAAGTAGCCCTCGCGGTAGAAGAGGCCGATGCCGACGAGCGGCACGCCGAGGTCGGACGCCGACTTCAGGTGGTCGCCCGCGAGCACGCCGAGGCCGCCGGAGTAGATCGGCAGGCTCTCGTCGAGCCCGAACTCGCAGGAGAAGTACGCGACGCCGAACCGGTCGTCCTCGCTGGCTCCGGTCCCACCAGGTCGAGCGCTGCGCCTCGGCCTCGGTCGTCGCGAGCACCCGCTGGAGGCGCTCGACGTACTCGGGCGTCGCGTGGGCGGCGAGCTCCTCGTCGGAGAGCGCCGTCGACGAGCGCGATCGGGTTGTGGTCGAGCGCGTCGAAGCGCACGGGATCGAGATCCTCGAAGAGGGCGCGTGCGCCCGGCAGCCAGCGTGAACCAGAAGTTGCCTGCGATCGTGCGCAGGGCGTCGCGCACGGACGCGGGGCTATCGAATGTGCTCATCGGCTCGGAGAAGTTTTCCAGGTGGAGCGGGCGACAAGCGCGCAGACTACCGCGCACGCCGCTGCTAGCCTTTGGGTACTCGTAGCGCCGGGTTGCTAGGCTTTTCGCACCGGACAGCTTTGACAGGCAGCTTGGCGACCGGGTTAACAAACGCCTAAAGAGCCCGAGGGCGCGGCTTCCGTGCTCCCGGGGGAGGTAGACGGGAGCAGAGACAGTGCCGGATACGCGCCAGAGACTCGAAGCAATCCTTCGCGAGCGGATCGCCGTCCTCGACGGCTCCTGGGGCGTGCTCATCCAGCGAGAGCTGCGCGGCGAGGACGCCTACCGCGGCGAGCGCTTCCGCGACCACCCGCACGACGTCGCCGGCGACCCCGACCTGCTGAACATCACGCGGCCGGAGGTCGTGACCCGGATCCACAACGACTACTTCGAGGCCGGCGCCGACATCGCGACGACGAACACGTTCACGGCGACGACGATCGGGCAGGCGGACTACGCGTTCGGCGCGGACGTCGTGCACGAGATGAACGTCGAGGGCGCGCGCCTCGCGCGCCGCGCGGCCGACGACTGGAGCGCACGCACGCCGGACAAGCCTCGCTTCGTCGCGGGTGCCGTCGGGCCGCTCAACGTCACGCTCTCGCTGTCGCCGAAGGTCGAGGATCCTGCCTACCGCGCGGTCAGCTTCGAGCAGGTACGCGACGCGTACGCGCACCAGATCCGCGCGCTGCGCGAAGGCGGCGTCGACCTTCTGCTCGTCGAGACCGTGTTCGACTCGCTCAACGCAAAGGCTGCGATCGTCGCTGCGCTCGACGAGGCGCCCGAGTTGCCGCTCTGGCTGTCGTTCACGGCGATCGACAAGAGCGGCCGCAATCTCTCCGGCCAGACGGTCGAGGCGTTCTGGCTCTCCGTCCAGCATGCGAACCCGCTGATCGTCGGCGTCAACTGCTCGCTCGGCGCGGCCGAGATGCGGCCCTTCGTCGAGGACATGGCGGGCATCGCGACGACGTGGGTTGCGTGCTATCCGAACGCAGGGCTGCCGAACGAGTTCGGCCTGCACGACGAGCAGCCGCACGACACGAGCCGTCTGCTCGGTGAGTTCGCGATCGACGGCCTCGTCAACGTCGTCGGCGGCTGCTGCGGCACGACTCCCGACCACGTTCGCGCCATCGCGGCCGCGGTCGAGGGCGTCCACCCGCGCGCATTCCCGGAGCCGGAGCGCATGACGCGCTTCAGCGGGCTCGAGCCGTTCGCGATCACGCCGGACACGAACTTCGTGATGATCGGCGAGCGGACGAACATCACCGGCTCGGCGCGCTTCCGCCGCCTCGTCGAGGCCGGCGAGTGGCAGGAAGCGCTCGAGGTCGCGCTCGAGCAGGTGCGGGGCGGCGCGAACCTGCTCGACGTCAACATGGACGCCGACCTGCTCGACGGCCCGCAGGCGATGACGACGTTCCTCAACCTCGTCGCGACCGAGCCGGAGGTCGCGCGGCTGCCGATCATGGTCGACAGCTCGCGCTGGACCGTGCTCGAGGCAGGGCTCAAGTGCCTCCAGGGAAAGGGCGTCGTCAACTCGCTCTCGCTGAAGGAGGGGGAGGAGCAGTTCCTCGAGCAGGCGCGGATCGTGCGCCGCTACGGCGCGGGCGTCGTCGTCATGGCCTTCGACGAGCTCGGTCAGGCGGACACCGTCGAGCGCAAGGTCGACATCTGCGCGCGCGCGTACAAGCTGCTCGTCGAGGAGGTGGGCTTCCCGCCTGAGGACATCGTCTTCGACCCGAACGTGCTCGCTGTCGCGACCGGCATCGAAGAGCACAACGAGTTCGCGAAGGCGTTCATCGAGTCGCTGCCGTTGATCAAAGAGCGCTGCCCCGGCGTGAAGACGAGCGGCGGCATCTCGAATCTCAGCTTCTCGTTCCGCGGCAACGACCGCGTGCGTGAGGCGATGCACTCCGCGTTCCTCTACCACGCCATTCGCGCCGGGCTCGACATGGGCATCGTCAACGCGGGACAGCTCGTCCTGTACGAGGACATCGAGCCGGACCTGCTCGAGCGCGTCGAGGACGTCATCTTCAACCGGCGCGAGGACGCGACCGAACGGCTCGTCGATCTCGCCGAGAACGTTCGCGGCGAGGGAACGAAGCGCGAGCGCGACCTCACCTGGCGCGAGGCGCCTGTCGAGCAGCGGCTCTCGCACGCGCTCGTGCACGGCATCGTCGACTACATCGAGGCGGATGCCGAGGAGGCGCGGAAGCAGTACGAGCGTCCGCTCGACGTGATCGAGGGCCCGCTCATGGCCGGCATGCAGATCGTCGGCGACCTCTTCGGAGCGGGGAAGATGTTTCTCCCGCAGGTGGTGAAGAGCGCGCGCGCGATGAAACGCGCCGTCGCCTACCTCGAGCCGTACATGGAGGAGGAGAAGACGGGGAGCCGCATGCAGGGGACGGTCGTGCTCGCGACGGTCAAGGGCGACGTGCACGACATCGGCAAGAACATCGTCGGCGTCGTCCTCGGCTGCAACAACTACGAGGTGCACGACCTGGGAGTGATGGTTCCGGCCGAACGGGTGCTCGACACCGCGAAGGAGCTTGGCGCCGATGTCGTCGGACTGTCCGGCCTCATCACGCCGTCGCTCGATCAGATGGTCGATGCTGCGCACGAGATGGAGCGGCGCGGCCTCGACCTGCCGCTGCTGATCGGCGGTGCGACGACGTCGCGCCAGCACACGGCTGTGAAGATCGCACCCGAGTATTCGCAGCCGGTGGTGCACGTGCTCGACGCGTCGCGGGTCGTCGGCGTCGTCTCGTCGCTGCTCGACCCCGCGCGGCGCGCGACGCTCGACGCGGAGAACCGAGCTGCCCAGGCATTGCTGCGCGAGCAGCACGCGGAGCGGCAGCGCAAGCCGCTGCTTCCGATCGTCGAGGCGCGCGAGAACAGAGCACGCGGTGGCGTTCAACGATCTTGCGACACCGTCGTTCACCGGTCTCCGGTTGGTCGAGCCGTCGCTCGAGACGCTGCGCGAGTACATCGACTGGCAGTTCTTCTTCTATGCCTGGGAGCTCAAGGGGAAGTTCCCGGCGATCCTCGAGCGGCCCGAGGCGCGCGAGCTCTACGACGACGCGCTCGAGCAGCTCGACGAGATCGTCCGCGGCAGCCTGCTCACCGCGCGTGGTGTCTACGGCTTCTGGCCGGCGTCGTCCGACGGCGACGATATCGTTGTCCAAGATGACAACGATACGCGCTTTTGCTTCCTCCGCCAGCAGACGAGGCACGCCGATTCGCGGCCGAACCGGTGCCTCGCCGACTACGTGGCTCCCGCGAGTGCTGGGGCGGCCGATCACATCGGCGCGTTCGCGGTCACCGCCGGCATCGGCCTCGACGAGATCACCGCCCGCTTCGAGGCCGAGCACGACGACTACCGCTCGATCATCGCGAAGGCGCTCGCCGACCGCCTCGCCGAGGCGTTCGCCGAGTACCTGCACGAGGTTGCGCGGCAGGAGTGGTACGAGCGCGGCGACAAGCTCTCGACCGAACAACTGATCGCGGAGCGCTTCCGCGGCATCCGGCCGGCCTTCGGGTATCCGGCATGCCCTGACCACAGCGAGAAGTGGAAGCTCTTCGACCTGCTCGGCGCAGAGGACATCGGCATGACGCTGACGGAGAGCGGCGCCATGATTCCGCCCGCGAGCGTCAGCGGCATCTACCTCGGGCATCCGGAGGTGCGCTACTTCTCGGTCGGCCGCGTCGGGCCCGACCAGGTCGAGGACTACGCCGCACGCAAGGGCATGCCGCTCGACGAGGTCGAGCGCTGGCTCCGGCCGAATCTCGCGTACGAGCGGGGGATTGACCCGGCTGTGGTGTCGGCCTAGCGTCCGGCAATGCGCGCGGCCGCCGTCCTGCTGGGAGCGCTCGTGTTCGCGCTGCCCGCGGGCGCGACGGACCCGTGATCGCGGTTGGCAAGGGGCGCGTCACGACCGTCCTCCATTCGTTCACGGCCGACAGGCCCATCCTCGGCGCGGGCCTGATGCGTTTTGCGCAAGTAGTGGTCAACCGGCTCAATGCCGACGCCGTGATCTAGGTAGTCCAGGAGCCGGCGTGGGTAGGCGGCGTCGCGAGATGGACGTCAACTACGGCTGCAGCCGGCCGCCTCGAGGCATTGCTCGAACGTGGTGACGGAACGCACGAGCAGCGAGCCGTCCATGAGACCGCCGGCGGGAGCCTGCTCGGGGGTCGCCCGTTGGCACGCGGAGCGCACAACCGACTCTTAATCAATCCCGCCGCGCACTGCGGTAAGGTGGCCCTACGGCGCCTGGCGGCGCCGCTTTTTCCGCATGAGGACGACGCTGAAGAGAGGGATGGGTCGCGCGTCGACCCTCAACGGCAACGGCCGCGCGGTCCTTCCGCCTCCGGTGCTCGACCCGATGCGGCGCTACCAGCAGCCGCCGCCGCCGTCGCGCTCGACGGGACGAATGATCGGCAAGGTGTTCGGCTGGATCGTGCTCGTGGTTCTCGTCGTCGGCTCGGGGCTTGCGGGCGGCCTCTACCTCTACGGCCACGAGACCCTGAGCGCGATTGGGCCGCACACGAAAGAGGTGAAGAAGGCGCAGAAGGACCTCGTGACCGTGCCGGCGCCGTCGGAGCCCGCGACCGCGCTCGTCGTCGGCTACGACCAGCGCGCCGGCGCGCAGGGCTTCTCGGCAAAGGACTCGCGCTCGGACACGCTGATGCTGATCCGCGCCGACCCGCAGCAGAACACGCTCTCGCTGCTCTCGTTCCCGCGCGATCTCGACGTCCCGATCTACTGCAACACGACGTCCTCGCTCGTCGTCGACCGAATCAACTCGGCGTGGTCGCGGTGCGGGCCTCAAGGCACGCTCGACACCGTCCAGAAGCTCACCGGCATCCCCGTCAACTATCTGATCACGCTCGACTTCCACGGCTTCAAGCTGATCGTGAACAAGCTCCACGGCGTCTACATGAACGTCGATCACCGCTACATCAACACGCAGGGCGGGACGTGCTCGAGCTGCTACGCGACGATCGACCTGCATCCCGGCTACCAGAAGCTCGACGGGCAGGAGGCGCTCGACTTCGTCCGCTCTCGCCACACCGACAACGACATCTACCGCAACGCGCGCCAGCAGCTCTTCCTGGAGTCGCTCAAAGACCGGCTCGCGAGCGGCTTCTCGCTCTTCGACATCCCGCAGCTGATCGGCGCGCTCAAGCACAACCTCGAGATCGCGCGCGGGGGCTCGACCGGCACGCCGAGCATGTCGGAGATCCAGTCGTACATCGGGCTCGGCTACCACCTGAAGCCCAACCACCTGTTCCGGGTGACGATCAACAATCTCGTCGATTGCGGTGCCTTCGCCGCGCAGCTCTGCACGCAGCCGAGCGACATCCAGGCAGCGGTCGACAGCTTCATGCATCCCGACGTCAGCCTGCCCGGCCGTGCGAACAACGCCGCTCTCGGCCGCAAGCCGACGGCGCCGAAGCAGCCGGTGATCAAGCGCAGCGAGATCACGACGCTGGTCCTGAACGGGACGCCGTCTGGCCGGACTCGCCCACGAGACCTCGTACCAGCTCGCCGTCGCGGGCTTCCATACGGTGCAGCTGCCGCCGGCGACGTTCGCCAACACGCCGTCAGGCACGCCGACCTACACCTCGAACTACGTCTACTTCGACCCGGTGCAGGCGCATGCAAAAGACGGCTGCAAGCCAGTTGAAGGAGGCGATGGGCCCGAACACGCTTGTCGCCGCGCTGCCGCCCGAGCTTGCGCCCCTCGCACAACAGGCGGCGAATCCGCTCGCGGTCGTCGTTGTCGGCACCGCGTTCGGCGGCAAGATCGTCAATCCGCAGGCGCACATCGTCCAGGTGACGCCGCGCCAGCCGCCGAACGTGCGGAACGATGTCGGCGCGACGCTCGCGCCGGTTCAGCAGGTTCGCGCGAAAGTGCCGTTCCCGATCATGGTGCCGCATGTGATCGAGCGGAGCTCGAACCTGAGCTCGCTCGAGGGGGTCCGCGCGTTCAAGCCCCGATCGCGCACAAGCACGAGCTCGCTCTCACCTACGTCACCGGTGCGGGCAACATCTACTGGAACGTGATCGAGACCAACTGGACCGAGGCGCCGATCCTCCGCCACGAGACCGATGTCTACAAGGTCGCCGGCCGCAAGTTCCACCTCTTCACGACCGGCGGCCACATCCACATGATCGTGCTCTACAAGGGTGGGACGAGCTACTGGGTCGTGAACACGCTCCGCGACGAGCTGTCGAACGAGACGATGCTCGCGATTGCGAAGGGGCTTTTGCCCCTTGGCCGGTAGCGGCGCGAAGTAACCTAGGCGCGTGGCAAAGATCGGCATGTTCGGGGCCGGCTACGTCGGCCTCGTCACCGGCGCCTGCTTCGCCGACCTCGGGCACGAGGTCGTGATTCGCGACGTCGTACCCGAGCGGATCGAGCGGCTGCGGGCGGGCGAGGTTCCGATCTACGAGCCCGGCCTCGAGCAGGTGCTCGAACGGAACGCCGACCGGATCCACTTCACGCTCGACGTGCAGGAGGCGGTCGCCGGGTCGGACTTCCTCTACGTCGCGGTCGGCACGCCGCCGACCGAGTCCGGCGATGCCGACCTGAGCGCCGTGTGGTCGGTCGTGGATGAGTTGCCCTCTGATCTGCCGGGACGCCCGATCGTCGTCATGAAAAGCACCGTGCCGGTCGGCACGGGCGAGCATGTGCGCGAGCGTCTCGACGCGCGCGGCCTCACCGACATCGGCTACGTCTCGAATCCCGGAGTTTCTCGCAGAGGGAAGCGCCGTTGCGGACTTCATGAAGCCCGACCGGATCGTCGTGGGCGCGTTCGACGATGCCGATGGCGACCGAGTCGTCGATCTCTACCGCGGAATCGAAACCGAGATCGTGCGCACCGACGTCTCGTCGGCGGAGCTCGTCAAGCTCGCGGCGAACGCGTTCCTTTCTACTCGCATCAGCTTCATCAACGAGATTGCGAACGTGTGCGAGATCGTCGGCGCGGACGTCGTCGATGTGGCGCGCGGCGTCGGCCTCGACCATCGGCTCGGGCCGCACTTCCTGAAGGCGGGCATCGGATTCGGCGGCTCCTGCTTCCCGAAGGACGTCACCGCGCTCAAGCAGCTCGCGGGCAACTCGGGCTATCAGTTCATGCTGCTGCACGCGGTCTGGGAGGTGAACGAGCTGCAGAAGCGGCGCGTCGTCCAGAAGCTGCAGAAGCATCTCGGGTCGTTGCGAGGCAAGACGATCGCGCTGCTCGGCCTGGCGTTCAAGCCGAACACGGATGACATGCGCGAAGCGCCGAGCCGTGTGATCGCCTACCGGCTCCTTTACGAGGGTGCCGAGGTGCGCGCCTGGGACCCGGTTGCGCATCCCGACGATCTGCCTGGGATCGAGCTCGCCGACACCGTGCTCGACGCGGTGCGGAACGCTGACGCAGCCGTGATCGTCACGGAGTGGCCGGAGCTTGCGACACTCGCAACCGCCGAGGTCCGCGATGCAATGGCGCGTCCGCTGATCGTCGACGGTCGCAACTTGCTGGACCCGGTGGCGACGCGGGCGGCCGGCTTCAGCTACGAGGGAATCGGGCGGCCCCGGCACGCGTCGCCGGCCGAGCCGGAGCGCGCTCGCGACCCCGAGCTCCAGATCTGATGGAAGCGCTGCTGCTCGCGGGCGGCAAGGCGGAGAGGCTGGGGCAGGCGGCGCAGGGGCTGCCGAAGCCGCTCGTCCCGGTGGCCGGCTTCCCGCTCGCCGAGTACACGATCGGGCGTCTCGTTGCGGCCGGCGTCACGCGGGTGATCGTCGCGTGCCGAGCAGGCAACGAAGAGGCGTTCGTCAACGCGCTGAGCGGGCTCGGTGCGGAGATCGACGCAGTCGGAGAAGACGAGCCACTCGGGCGCGGGGGTGGGTTGAGACTCGCTGCAGCAGCACGCCGCGACGAAGGGCCGGTGCTGGCGTTGAACGGCGACGAGCTGCTCGACGTCGACATGGCCGCGCTGCTCGCCGAGCACGAGCGGACGGGCGCGGTGGCGACGATCGTCGTCGCTCAGGTGCGCTCGCCCTTCGGCGTCGTCGCGCTCGAAGACGACGGGCGCGTGAGCGGGTTCCGCGAGGCGCCGCTCCTCGACAACTGGGTGAACACCGGTGTGTACGTGCTCGGCCCCGAGGCGCTCGAGCGGCTGCCGGAGAAGGGCGACCACGAGCAGAGTACGTTTCCGGAGCTCGCCGCCGAGGGGAAGCTGCGCGGCTACCGGCACGACGGCGTGTGGCTGACCGTGAACACGCCGAAGGATCTGCGCCGCGCAGCCGACTTCATGGAGGAGCATCCGGACTGGCGTCCGAGCCGAGCGGTCTCATCATGAGCGTCGACTCGCCGAATTTCGAGGGTCTCGACCGGTGGGCGTTCGAGCCGCGGCGCGTCGAGAAGCCGTGGGGCTGGGAGCTGATCTGGGCGGAGGCGGAGGCCTACGTCGGGAAGATCCTGTTCGTCCGCGCCGGCCAGTCGCTCAGCCTGCAGTTCCACAACGTGAAGGACGAGAGCTGGTACGTGCAGGAAGGCGAGGCCAAGCTCGAGCTCGGCGACACCGGCCAGGCGATCCTCAATACCGAGGTGATCGGCGCGGGCGCGTGCTTCCGCTTCCGTCCGGGCACGGTGCACCGCGTGACCGCGCTCGACGGACACGACGATCATCGAGGTCTCGACCCCGCACCTCGACGACGTGGTCCGCCTCGAGGATCGCTACGGCCGCGAGGGCACGAGCGAACCTTGACACGACTCTGATAAGGTTGAGGAATGGAGGGTCTGAAGGTCACCGAGGCGGCGCAGCGGACGGGCTGGTCGCCGCGCATGCTCCGCTATCTCGAGCGCTTCGGCCTCGTCTCTCCGCATCGCACGCCCGCCGGGTATCGGCTCTACGGCCTCCGGCAGCTGAACCAGCTCCGCTCGCTCTCCGAGCTGCGCGGTAGGTTCGACATCGAGATTTCCGACCTCGTCTTCGCGGCGAGGCTCCGGCGCGAGCCGGAGCTCCGCAGGGCCGTCGACGGCTGGCTTGCCGGCGCCGACGATCTCGCGTGGGTCGAGTGGGAACAACGCAAGCACGAGCGGCTGCTCGCCGCATAACCGAAAGGATCAATGGCAACGACGCAGCGTTACGACGTGAAAGACCTCGCCCTCGCAGCAGAGGGCAAGCGACGGATCGAGTGGGCCGACCGGCAGATGCCGGTGCTCGCGGCGATCCGCGACCGATTCGAGCAGGAGCAGCCCCTGAGCGGCTACCGCATCGCCGCCTGCCTGCACGTGACGACCGAGACCGCGAACCTCATGCGGACGCTGAAGGCCGGCGGCGCGGATGTCGTGCTGTGCGCGTCGAATCCGCTCTCGACGCAGGACGACGTCGCGGCCTCGCTCGTCGAGGACTTCGACATCTCCGTCTTCGCCATCAAGGGCGAGGACAACGACACGTACTACGCGCACATCGAGGCCGCGGTCGATCACAAGCCGCACTTCACGATGGATGACGGCGCCGACGTGATCGGCGTGCTGCACTCCGCCCGGCGCGAGCAGCTCGGCGACATCATCGCCGGCACGGAGGAGACGACGACCGGCGTCATCCGCCTGAAGGCGCTGGAGGCCGAGGGCAAGCTCGGCTTCCCGATCATCGCCGTCAACGAGGCGATGACGAAGCACATGTTCGACAACCGCTACGGCACCGGCCAGTCGACGATCGACGGGATCATCCGCGCGACGAACGTGCTGCTCGCCGGCAAGAAGTTCGTCATCGGCGGCTACGGCTGGGTCGGACGCGGCGTCGCCTCGCGTGCACGCGGGCTTGGCGCCCACGTCATCATCACCGAGGTCGATCCCATGCCCGCCCTCGAGGCGACGATGGACGGCTTCGAAGTGATGACGATGAAGAAGGCCGCCGAGGTGGGCGACATCTTCTGCACCGCAACAGGCGACAAGAACGTGATCACGCGCGAGCACTTCGAAGTGATGAAGGACGGTGCGATCCTCTCGAACACCGGCCACTTCAACGTCGAGATCGAGATCCAGGCGCTGCGCGCGCTCGCGAGCGAGACCCGGATCGCACGCGAGTACGTCGAGGAGTTCACGCATGGCCGACGGCCGCCGCCTCTACCTCATCGCGGACGGACGACTCGTCAATCTCTCCGCGGCCGAAGGCCACCCGGCGCTCGTGATGGACATGTCGTTCGCGAACCAGGCGCTCGGCGTCGAGTACGCGGCCCAGCATGCGGGCGAGCTCGAGCGGAAGGTGTATCCGGTGCCTGCCGAGATCGACAAGGAGATCGCGCGGCTGAAGCTCGCGACGATGGGCGTCGAGATCGACGTGCTCACCGAGGAGCAGGAGAAGTACCTGGCCTCGTGGGACGAGGGGACCTAACCTCAGCCGCGTGAAGGTAATCGTTCTCGCAGCCGGCTACGCGACCCGGCTGTATCCGCTAACGAAGACGGTCGCGAAGCCACTGTTGCCGGTGGGCGGCCGTCCGATGATCGACCACCTCCTCGACCGCATCCGTGAGGTCGAGGAGGTGGACGCCGTTCATGTCGTCACGAACCACAAGTTCGCCGATGCGTTCGACGACTGGGCGTCGACGCGCGACGTCATCGTCCACGACGACGGCACAACGAACGAAGACGACCGGCTCGGCGCGATCGGCGACATCGCCTTCGTGGTCGATCGCGCCGGCCTCGACGACGATCTGCTCGTGATCGCGGGCGACAACCTCTTCGACTACAGCCTCGCGGACTACGTGCGGTGGTGGAGGGCGAAAGGGAGAGGCGAGCGCCGTCGTCCTCTACGACGTCGGCGACCTCGAGCTCGTGAAGCAGTACAGCAACGTCGAGGTGGACGACGACGAACGGCTCGTCTCGTTCGTCGAGAAGCCCGAGCACCCGACGTCGACCCTCGCCGCCACCGCGTCGTATCTCTACCACCGCGCGCACGTGCCGCTCATCCGCCGCTACCTCGAAGAGGGCAACCCGTCCGATCATCCCGGGCGGCTCGTCGCCTGGCTCGTCTCGCGCGCCCCGGTCTACGGCTATACCGCGGGCGGCGACTGGCGCGACATCGGCGATGCGGGCCAGCTGCTCGAGGCGGACAATCGCCTTCGAGCCCTCGCCGGGCTTCCCCTTCGCAATTCGTATTCCCTCGACTAGAGTGCCGCCCGTGACAAGCACGGAGCTCCGCGCCGAGGACATTCGCTGGGATCTGACCGACCTCTGCGCGAGCGCCGACGAGGCTCGCGCCGAGTGGTCGGCGCTCGTCGAGCGCGCGCAGGAGCTCGCGTCGCGCTATCGCGGCAAGATCGCATCGCTCGACGCAACTGCCTTTCGCGCGCTCCTCGACGAGACCGACGAGCTCGAGCAGGAGCTCTCTCGCCTTCAGGTCTACTCGTATCTCCGGCTGAGCATGGCGGCGACCGAGGTCGAGGCCAACGACCTCACGACCTTCTCGCGCGATCGCGCAGCCGAGATCGAGAACGCGCTCGTCTTCCTCGGGCTCGAATGGATCGCGCTCGACGACGACAAGGCAGCCGAGATCCTGTCGTCGCCGGAGGTCGCGCCGTACGAGCACAAGCTGCGCGTCGAGCGCGACGAGAAGCCGTACGTCCTGAGCGAGGCGGAGGAACAGGCGCTGAACGCGCGCCGCCCGACGGTCTCCGCGTGGCAGGCGCTGCACGACCGGCACGTCTCGACGCTCGAGGTGCCGTTCGACGCGGGGGAGGGCGAGAGTCCGCACACGATCAGCCAGCTGCTGTCGTATCTCTACCGGCCGGACCGCGACATCCGCCTGCGGGCCGTCACCGCGCTCTACGAGGGGCTCGCTCCGCGAACGGACGTGCTCGCGGCTGCGTACGACGCGCTCGTCGGCGACCGGCTGAGCATCGACCGTCTGCGCGGCTACACGAATCCGATGCAGCCGACGAACATGAACAACGAGCTCGACGACGAGACGGTCGAGGCGATGATGAGCGCGACCGAGGAGGCGTACCCGATCGCCCGCAAGTGGCTGCAGGCGAAGGCCGGTCTCCTCGGCCTCGACAAGCTCGAGCTCGCCGACCAGTACGCGCCGATCGGCGACGCGCGCGCGTTCAGCTGGCCCGAGGCCGTCGAGATCGTCGAGTCTTCGTTCGCGCGCTTCGCGCCGCGCCTCGCAGAGATCTTCCGCTCCTGCATCGAAGCCGGCCATGTCGACGTTCTGCCGCGGCCCGGAAAGGCTGCGGGCGCGTACTGCACGTCCGTGTCCAAGACGATCCTGCCGTACGTCCTCATGAACTACACCGAGCGGCTGCGCGACGTGAGCACGCTCGCCCACGAGTTCGGGCATGCGACGCACAACGTGCTGGCGCTCGAGCGGCAGACGTGGCGCTCGCACCGCTGCGGGATTCCGATGGCCGAGGTGCCATCGACGTTCGCGCAGGCGATCGCCGACGATTACCTGCTCGAGAACGAGGCGGATCCCGGCACGCGCGCGGCGCTCGCGGCCGACCGGCTCGAGAACGCGTTCGCCGCGATCTACCGGCAGACGGTGCTCGCGCGCTTCGAGCAGCGTGCGTACGGGTTGCGCGCGGAAGGGCTATCGCTTGCGCGCCGAGCGCCTGAGCGAGCTCTGGGTCGAGGAGAACGCCAAGTACTACGGCGACTCGCTCGTGATGCCCGAGGGGTACGCGCTCGGGTGGTCGTACATCCCGCACTTCATCCACGTTCGCTTCTACACGTACGCGTATTCGTTCGCCCAGCTCGTCGCGTTGCTGCTCTACCGCCGCTTCCGCGAGGATCCCCGAGGCGTTCGCTCCGAAGTACCTCGAGCTCCTGGCCGCGGGCGGCTCCGCATCGCCGGCCGATCTCGTCGCGCCGTTCGGCCTCGACCTCCGCTCGACCGACACCTGGCGCGAAGCGTTCGCAGAGTTGGACGCCTTACGCGAGGAAGCCGAGAGATTGGCGATACAGGCCGCGCAGTAGCGTCGGCCGTGTGCTCGATCTACTGCTCCCGCGGCGCTGCCTCGTCTGTGACGCCGCGGGAACGCTTCTCTGCGCGACGTGCCGTGCACGTCTGCCGGCGCTGACGCCACCGTTGTGCGCGCGCTGCGGCGCGCCGACGGCGTGGCCGGTCGCGCGCTGCCGGGAATGCGCCGGCCGGCGGCTGGCCTTTGTGAGCGCGCGGGCAGCTGTGGCCTACGACGCCGACGTCCGCACGGTCGTTCGCGGCTGGAAGGAGCGCGGTCTTCGCGGCCTCGGTGCCGAGGCGGCGCGCGATCGTCGCAGAGAGGCTGCCGCGCTGCCGATGTCGATCTCGTCATCTTCGTGCCCGCCGACGGCGAGCGCCGCCTCCACCGCGGCTACCACCCGGCCGAGCAGCTCGCGCGTGCGCTCGCGGATGCGTGGCAACTGCCGTGCGAGCCGCTACTCACCAGGGTCGGCCGCTCGAGCCGGCAACGCGGTCTTTCGCTTCTCGAGCGCCGCCGGAATGTTGCGCACGCCTTTGCCGCCCGGCCGTTCCAGGGCGCGGTTTTGCTCGTGGACGACGTCTACACCACGGGAGCGACCGCGCATGCCGCAGCCTCGGCGCTTCGCACCCGGGTCGAGGTCGTGACGTTCGCCCGCGCGATCCGCTCACCGCGATTAGGCTAAGAGCATGCAGCTTCAGATCAAGGGTAAGAACCTCGAAGTGAGCGACACGATCCGCAGCTACGCAGAGCGAAAGCTGGCCAAGCTCGACAAGCAGTTGCACGACACGACGCGCGTCGAGCTCGAGCTCGCCGTCGAGAAGAATCCGTCCGTCGTCTGCGAACCAGGTCGCCGAGGCGACCGTCTGGCTGAAGGGACACACGCTGCGTGCGCGTGAGGCGACGCGCGACATGAAGGCATCGATCGACGAGCTGACCGAGAAGCTGCTCCGTCAGGTGCACGAGGAGCGCGACAAGAAGCTGCGGAAGCGCAAGATCGACACGCACGCGCTCGACGCTGACGGCGTCACGCCGCCCGACTCCTAACCTGATGGGCTTTCTTCGCCGGCGCGAGCCGTTGCACGAACGGCTGGCCCGCGAGGGCGGCATGACCGAGCGGCCGCCGCAGGGAGCGCCGCGCCCGCTGTGGCAGGAGCCCGGCGTCACGGGACTCCACCGGCCGCGCGAAGCCGACGCGGTCGTCACCGCAGAGGCGCCCGACGTCGAGGGCGACGCGGTGCGCTTCGTCTCGCTCGCTGACGGCTCGCTGCTCGTCGAGGAGGGCGCAGACTCGCCGCTCGACGCGCTCGCGGCAGCGGTCGAGCAGGAGCTGCCGCCGCCGTATCGCGCACGCGCGGTCCGGCGAGGAGAAACGCTCTGGGCGATCGAGGCGAAGCGGATCGAGGTGCTGTCGATTCCCGACGCGACCGGCGGGTGACGTGATCGACCTCACGCAGACTGCCGAGGGTATCGACGCTCTCCGTCGACGGTCAGCGCATCTTCGGCTCGATCCCGGTCCTCGAGCAGCGCGGCGAGCGCGAGGGAAGCGACTACACCGTGCACGCGGAACGGCTCGACGACGACGTGTGGGAGGTGCGCGCCGCGGCGCTCTGAGCATGGGAATCTTCCGCCGCCGCAAACGAGGAGACGCTGAACGAGCAGATGCTGCGCGAGGCCGGCATCGAAGACCAGCCGGCCGAGGACCGGCCGCCGAAGACGCTGATCCGTACGCAGGCAGCTATCCCGCGGACACGACCGGCGGCATCATCCCCGCCTCTCTGGACCGGGCCATGGCGCAGGCCCGCTGTCTGGGATCTCGTCACGACCGTCACGGCACCGGGGATCGCGGGCGACAAGGTCGAGTTCGCGACGCTCCCGGCCGGCGACATGATCGTCGACACGGAGACGGGCGACGCAGACCTCTCGCCGCTCGCCGACGCCGTCGAGAAGCAGCTGAAGCCGCCCTACCGCGTGCTCGCGCGCCGGGAGGACGACGACCTCTGGAGCGTCGCGGCGCGGACGATCGACGTGGTCGAGCTCAGCTTCGACGGCGGCGACGAGATCGAGCTCGTGGAGAACGAGGGCGTGACCGAGCTCCGCGTGGACGGGAACCCCTGGACCGAGGAAATTCCCGAGCTCGCGCGCGCCGGCGAGACGCTCGGCTCCGACTTCGTGGTGCAGGCAGACCGTCTGGACGGCGACCTCTGGGAGATCAGAGCGTCCGCCCTCTGATCGCTACCCTAGGCCTATGGCCCAGGTCGGCTCATTCGAGAAAGTCCTCCGCGTCGGTGAAGGCCGCCGCACCAAGCGCCTCCAGCAGCAGGCGGAGTACATCAGCGGGCTCGAGCCCGACTTCGAGAAGCTGACCGACGAGCAGCTCGCTGCGAAGACCGTCGAGTTCAAGCAGCGGATCGAGAACGGGGAGCACGTCGACGACCTCCTTTTCGAGGCGTTCGCGGCCGTGCGCGAGGCCTTCAAGCGCACGATCGGCGTCCGCCTCTTCGATGTGCAGCTGATGGGCGGCATCGTCCTCCACGAGGGCGACATCGCCGAGATGAAGACCGGCGAAGGAAAGACGTTCGTCGCGACCCAGCCGCTCTATCTGAACGCGCTGACCGGCCGCGGCACGCACCTCGTGACGGTCAACGACTACTTGGCCAAGCGCGACATGGAGTGGACGCGGCCCGTCTTCGAGCAGCTCGGCATGCGCACCGGCAACATCGAGAACATGATGCCGTTCGGGCCCCGCAAGGAGTCGTACGAGGCCGACGTCACGTACGGGACGAACTCCGAGTTCGGCTTCGACTATCTGCGCGACAACATGTCCGTGTCGCTCGAAGGCCTCGTGCAGCGCGGCCATCCGTACGCGATCGTGGACGAGGTCGACTCGATCCTCGTCGACGAGGCGCGCACGCCGCTGATCATCTCCGGCGAACCGGAGACGGCGGCGCAGATCTACTACGACTTCGCGCGCGTCGCTCCGCAGCTCGTCGGTCACCGGGCCAATCCCGGCGACCCGAAGGGTGCGGCCGAAACGGCCGGCGCCGACTTCGAGTACGACGAGAAGCACAAGACGGTCGCCGTCACGGAGCAGGGCGTCAAGAAGGTCGAGCGCGCGCTGCGGATCGAGAACCTCTACGCGCCGCAGAACTCGCAGCTCGTCAACCATCTCCACCAGGCGCTGAAGGCCCAGGCGCTCTACAACCGCGACGTCGAGTACGTGATCCAGGACGACGAGGTGAAGATCGTCGACGAGTTCACCGGCCGCATCATGGAAGGGCGCCGCTGGAGCGAGGGCCTGCACCAGGCGGTCGAGGCGAAGGAAGGCGTTCGCATCCAGGAGGAGCACCAGACGCTCGCGACGATCACGCTGCAGAACTACTTCCGCCTCTACGACAAGCTCGCCGGCATGACCGGTACGGCGAAGACCGAAGAGAAGGAGTTCGTCGAGATCTACAACCTCAACGTCGTCGAGATTCCGACGAACGTCGACGTGGCGCGCCAGGACAAGCAGGATCTCGTCTTCAAGACGAAGGAAGGCAAGTTCGACGCCGTCGCACGCGACATCAAGGAGCGCAACGAGACCGGGCAGCCGGTGCTCGTCGGCACGATCGCCGTCGAGACGTCGGAGTACCTGTCGCAGCTCCTCACGCGGCAGGGCGTCCCGCACAACGTCCTGAACGCGAAGGAGCATGCGCGCGAGGCGGAGATCATCAAGGACGCGGGCCAGCTCGGCGCCGTGACGATCGCGACGAACATGGCGGGCCGCGGCGTCGACATCAAGCTCGGCGAAGGCGTGCTCGAGGCCGGCGGGCTGTACGTGCTCGGCACCGAGCGCCACGAGTCGCGCCGCATCGACAATCAGCTCCGCGGCCGTTCAGGCCGCCAGGGCGACCCCGGCGAGACGCGCTTCTATCTCTCGGGCGAGGACGATCTCGTGCGCCTGTTCGCCGGCGAGCGGATCAAGGGGATCATGGAGAGATTCAAGATCCCGGACGACCAGCCCATGGAGGCGAAGCTGCTCTCGCGCCAGATCGAAGGCGCGCAGAAGAAGGTCGAGGAGCAGAACTTCGTCATGCGCAAGAACGTCCTCAAGTACGACGACGTGATGAACCGGCACCGCGGACGCATCTACGAGCAGCGCAGGCAGGTGCTCGAGGGCGACGACATGTCGGACCAGGTGCGCTCGTGGATCGACGAGATGGTCGAGGGCACGGTGCTCCAGTTCACGCAGGAGGAGTACTCGGAGGAGTGGGATCTCGAGGGGCTGACGAATGCGATGGCGCAGCTCTACAAGACGGAGATCACGGCGCAGGAGCTACGCGAGGATCTCGGGGAGCTCACGCGCGACGCGCTGATCGAGGAGTTCCAGACCGACGCGCGCGACGAGTACAACGCGAAGGAAGAGGAGTTCGGCGCCGAGCTGATGCGCGAGCTCGAGCGGTTCGTGATTCTCCAGGTCGTCGACGTCCGCTGGCGCGAGCACCTCGAGAACATGGACTACCTGCGCGAAGGCGTGCATCTGCGCTCAATGGCGCAGAAGGACCCGCTCGTCGAGTACACGAGCGAGGGCGAGCGCATGTTCACCGACCTCGGTGCCGCCATTCGCGGCGAGGTCGTGCTGCACCTGTTCCACGCGGAGCTTGCTCCCGAGGAAGCGCAACAGCTGACGCAGAGCCAGACGGCGAACGGCAACCTGCAGTACGAGCACGACATCACCTCGGGCGCGCAGGCGATCTCGGCGGCCGGGGGCGAGGCTGTGCCAACCGGGGCGGTGCAGACGGTGCAGGCATCACCGCACGAGAAGACCGGCCGCAACGATCCCTGCTGGTGCGGCAGCGGCAAGAAATTCAAGAAGTGCCACGGGGCGTAGGCCCCGCCGGCATCGAGCTGCACGACCTCGCGAAGTCCTATGGGCCCATCGAGGCTGTGCGCGGCATCGACGTCTCGATCGAACCGGGCGAGACCGTTGCGCTCCTCGGCCCAAACGGCGCGGGCAAGTCGACGACGATCGACATGTTGCTCGGACTCACGCGGCCCGACCGAGGCACCGTCGAGGTCTTCGGCGCGCCGCCTCAGGCTGCGGTGTCTCGCGGCGCGGTCGGTGCGATGCTGCAGACCGGAGCGCTGATCCGCGATCTCTCCGTCAAGGAGCTGATCGGCATGGTCGGCTCGCTCTATCCCAAGCCGCTCGGGCTGGAGGAGACGATCGAGCTCACCAGGATCGGTGACATCTCCGGTCAGCGGACCCAGAAGCTCTCAGGCGGGCAAACCCAGCGCGTTCGCTTCGCTCTCGCCCTCGTCACGAACCCCGACCTGCTCGTGCTCGACGAGCCCACGGTCGCGATGGACGTGGAAAGCAGGCACGCGTTCTGGACGACGATGCGCGAGTTCGCGTCGCGCGGCAAGACCGTGCTCTTCGCAACGCACTACCTCGAAGAGGCCGACGATTTCGCGGATCGCGTCGTGCTGATGGCTGCCGGAGCGGTTGTCGCGGATGGACCGCCGACCGAGATCAAGGGCATGGTCGGAACGCGCACGATCAGGGCGACGCTGCCAGACGCATCGAGCGAGGAGCTTGCGAGCTTGCCGGGCGTCACGCACGTGGAGCGGCGCGGCGAGGCAGTCGTGCTTGCCTGTTCCGACTCCGACGCTGCAGTCCGCGCGCTGCTGCAACGGTTCCCGGAGGTGCGCGACCTCGAGATCACCGGCGCCGGCCTCGAAGAGGCATTCCTCGAGCTGACGGCGGCCGGCCGCTGATGTCTACGGTCTACATCAGGTGCGAGCTGCTGCGTACGTTCCGCAACCGGCGGTTCGTCATCCTGTCGCTCGGCTTTCCGCTCGTTCTCTACTTCCTGATTGCTGCGCCCAACCGCCACGTCGCGAGCATCGGCAACTCGGGCATTTCCGCGCCGCTCTACTTCATGGTCAGCCTGGCCGCCTTCGGGTGCATGAACGCCGTGATCTCATCAGGCGCCCGGATCGCCGCCGAACGCTCGGTCGGCTGGACCCGTCAGCTCCGGCTCACGCCTCTCTCGACCCGGATGTACTTCCGCACGAAGGTGCTCACGGGCTACGCGATGGCCTTGTGCACGCTCGTGCTGCTCTATGTCGCCGGCACCTCGCTCGGCGTTCGCCTGAGCGCCGGGCATTGGTTGAACATGACCGTGTTCATTCTCATCGGGCTCATACCGTTCGCGGTCCTCGGCATCTTGCTCGGACACCTGCTGAACGTCGACTCGATTGGACCGTCGATCGGTGGCATCACGGCACTGTTCTCGATTCTCGGCGGAATCTGGTTTCCGATCACGAGCGGCGTGATGCACGACCTCGCGCAGGCGCTGCCCTCGTACTGGCTTGTCCAGGCGAGCCACGTCGGGCTGGGCGGGAACGGTTGGGGATCGCGCGGCTGGATCGTCGACGGACTTTGGACGGCGGCGCTCGCTGCGCTGGCCGTGCGCGCGTACCGCCGCGACACCGGCCGGGCCTGAGTACCATCGACGACACGATGGCCGAGGAACGCGAGCTCTCACTGAAGGAGCAACTCGAGGAGATCGGGGCCCAGCTCGACTGGGTCCGTGGTTACCTTTGACCCCGATCGACTGAGGGCGCGCACCGCCGAGCTGGAGCAAGAGCTCGGCCAACCTGGATTTTGGGACGACCAGCAGCATGCAGCGGCTGTCTCTGCCGAGCATGCGCGTCTCATGAGGCGACTCGAGCGGTACGACCGGCTGAACCGCGAGTACGCCGACGCACAGGAGCTGCTGGCGCTCGACGAGAATCTCGCGGACGACGTCGAGAAGTCGATCGTGCCACTGCGGCGCGAGCTCGAACGGTTGCAAGAGGACGCGCTCTTCTCCGGCGAGTACGACGCCGGCGACGCGGTCGTGACGATCCAATCCGACGCAGGTGGCACCGACGCGCAGGACTGGGCGGAGATCCTGCTGCGCATGTACGAGCGCTGGGCGGCGAACCGGGGCTTTCAGATTGCGATTCTCGAGACGAGCCCGGGGGAGGAGTACGGCATCAAGTCTGCGACCTTCACGGTCAAGGGCGACAACGCCTACGGGATCCTCAAGGCCGAGCGCGGCAAGCACCGGCTCGTGCGCCAGTCGCCGTTCGACTCGGCACATCGGCGCCACACGAGCTTCGCACAGGTGATCGTCGCACCGCTGCTCGACGAAGCGGGGGACATCGTCATCGACGACGACGACATCCGCATCGACACGTTCCGCTCCTCAGGCGCGGGAGGGCAGCACGTGAACAAGACCGACTCCGCCGTACGCATCACGCACATGCCGTCGAACATCGTCGTGTCCGTGCAGAACGAGCGGAGCCAGACCGCGAACAAGGACACGGCGATGAAGATCCTGCGCTCGCGCCTCGCCGAGAAGGCCGTGGAGGAGCGCGAGGCCGAGCTCGCGCGCGAACGTGGCGGAGTGAACATGGGGTTCGGCGGCAACGCCGTCCGCAGCTACTTCCTCCATCCCTACCAGGTCGTGAAGGATCACCGCACCAACTTCGAGGTCGGAAACGCCCAGGGCGTGCTCGACGGCGACCTCGACGGCTTCATCCGGGCGTATCTCCTGCAGACGGCAGGAAACGGGAGCTAGTGCGCCGAAGGGTCAGCTAGAGTGGGCGTCTCGCCCGCCGTCCGTTTTGAATCCGGTACTGGACGTTGACTGACCTTCAGATAGAGCCCGCAGCCGAAACCGCCGTGCGTCCTGCGCCTGCGCCCGGCTCCGGCACGATGATCGTCTTCGAGGGCGTGACGAAGGTCTACGAGCCGGATGTCACAGCCTTGAACGAGGTGTCCTTCGTGATCGAGAAGGGCGACTTCGTCTTCATCGTCGGCGCGTCCGGGTCCGGCAAGTCGACGCTCGTCAAGCTGCTGCTGAAGGAGATCGATCCGACCGAGGGGCGGATCTTCGTCGGAGGCCGGGACCTGACGCGGCTGAAGCACAGCAAGGTGCCGCTGCTGCGCCGCAACGTCGGCTGCGTGTTCCAGGACTTCAAGCTGCTGCCGAGCCGCAGCGCCGCGGACAACGTTGCCTATGCGCTCAAGGTGCAGGGCGAGAGTCGCACGTCGATCAGGCGGAAGGTGCCTGAGGTGATGAACATGGTCGGGCTCGCGCACAAGATGGATTCGCTGCCCGACGAGCTGTCGGGCGGTGAGCAGCAGCGCGTCTCGATCGCGCGCGCCGTCGTCAACCATCCGCCGCTTCTCGTCTGCGACGAGCCGACAGGCAACCTCGATCCCGATACGTCGGTCGGGATCATGCAGCTGCTCTACCGCATCAACCGCGCCGGCACGACGATCCTCATGGTCACGCACGATCGCGAGATGGTCGACAAGATGCGCAAGCGCGTGATCGCGCTCGAAGACGGGCGGCTTGCACGCGACGAGCGCCGCGGCGGGTACACGAGCGAATGAGCGCACGCACGCGACTCCTCTTCTCCGAGGCATGGTCCTCGATCACCGCGAACATCTCGACGACGTTCGCTGCGACGATGACGGTGCTCATCGGGATGTTTCTCCTCGGGCTGTTCATCGCGCTCGGCACGTGGGTGCTCTCGTGGAGCAACCACGTCAAGAAAGAGCTCGCTGGTCCACGTCTACTTCACGACGACGGCGACTCCGCAGCAGATGACGTTCGTCGGCCAGCAGATTCGCAAGGATCATCAACACGTCAAGCTCGTCACCTTCGTGTCGAAGTCGGCGGCCGAGAAGCACATGCGCCAGCTCTACCCGGAGCTCTACACGACGCCGCTGCCGGGAAACCCGCTGCCGGACGCATGGGTCGTCACCCCGACGAAGGGCGAGTACACGCCTCTGCTCGGCGCGCAGATCAGGAACGCCCACTATCCGGGCGTCGAGACGCCGGCGACTCAGGGAGTGCAATGGGGTGCGCAGACGGCGAAGCGCATCCTCACGATCGCGGAGGTGGTCTGGATCGGCTTCCTCGTGGCTGTCGTGCTGCTCATCACGGCTTCGACGCTCCTGATCGCGAACACGATCCGGCTCTCGATCTTCTCGAGGCGGCGTGAGATCGAGGTCATGAAGCTCGTCGGCGCGACCAACTGGTTCGTGCGCGGGCCGTTCATGCTCGAAGGGCTGATCTGCGGTCTCGGCGGCTCGATCATGGCCGTGATCCTGCTCGTGCTCGGCAAGGAGATCGCACTGCCGTCGATCCTGCCGCACATCGGCGGAGGCTCCGACGTACATGCTCTGCCGTTCGCGCTGAACGCACTGGCGCTGCTCGTCGCCGGACTGCTGCTCGGGGCGGTCGGCTCGGGCCTCACGCTCCGTCGCTTCCTCCAGGTCTAAAGCCGGCTAAACGGGAGGCCGATAGGGCCTGAGTGATCACCTCGCGCGTTCTCGTCGTCGTGCTCGCGTTCATGGTCTGTCTCTCGGCCGCCGGCTATCTGGCTTTCCCGAGCCCGCAGCGTCGACAAAACGGCGTCACGATCAAGCTGCCGCACCGCAATCCTGCGAATGACGCGTCAGGCGTTGCAGGGTGGGTCTGGCCAGACGGAGTGCCCGGCTGGACGCCCGGCCAGACGATCAAAGGCTTCCCGGTGACATTCATGCAGCCCGTGGAGGTGCAGGCTGCGCAGCTCGCGGCTGCTCGGGACGCGCTGGACTCCGAAGCGGTGCGCGTGATCACGTCGGTGCGCGGCGACCGGCGCGGCGTTCTCGCGATTCTCGCGACGCACACGGCGTATTCGACTCCCGAGCGAACCTGCCTTGCGGCGCTGCTGCGCGAGGACGCGCCCGTCGTGTGGCTGTGCCCGGCAGTGCACACGCTGTCGCATCAGCATGTGCTGATCGCGGCCGCCCGTCTCAACTGGCCGGGCGGAAAAGATCCGATCTACTTCGCCGGTGTTGCGCGGGGCGATGTCCGGCGTGTCGTGCTCGTCGACGGCGTCACACCGGCAGCTGCTCTACACCCGCGGAAACTCCTGGGGCGAGTTCGATGACGTACAGGCCACGTCGCCGGGCGCCCATCTGCTCGTGTACGGCCGCCACGGGCACGTGCTCGAGACCGTTCCGCTCGACGTTCCGGTCGGGCAGCAGCGCGTGCTCCGGTAGCTACCGTGGCGCCGTGTCCCATCGGCGCCAGAAACGACCGAGTCGTAGCGAACGGCACCGGCGGCGGATGCCGCCGCCGCGCAAGTCGATCTCCGACTTGACCGTTCGGCTGCCCGAGCGCCGGACCGAGCCGGAGACGGTGATCGCGCATCTCGGGCCGACGAACTCCGGCAAGACGCACGATGCGCTCCGGTTCCTCGTCGAGAACGGCCGCGGCGTCTACGCGGCGCCGTTGCGCATGCTCGCGCAGGAGGCGCACCGCCGCCTGGCGTCCGAGATCGGCGAGGACGGCGTCGGCCTCGTCACCGGCGAGGAGCGCGTGAATCCGGACGCGCCGATCATCTGCTGCACGGCGGAGATGGCGCCGATGCGCGGCGAGACGCTCGTCCTCGACGAGGTGCAGTGGGCCGAGGACGAGGAGCGCGGCTCGGCGTGGACGCGGCTCATGCTCGGCGGCGAGTACCGCCACATCCTGCTGCTCGGCGCGGTCGAGGCGCTGCCGCTCGTGCGGAACGCGTTCCCGGAGGTCGAGGTTCGCTTCTTCGAGCGCAAGGCGCCGCTCGACTGGATCGGCAAGCGCGGCATCGCCGGACTCGGGCCGGGAACGGTCGTCGTCGCGTTCAGCCGCCGCGCCGTGATCGGCCTCGCGGGCGAGCTCAACCAGTTCCATCCGGGCAAGGTCGCGGTGCTGTACGGCGCGATGCCGCTCGCGTCGCGGCGCGAGGAGATCGACCGCTTCATCTCCGGCGCCGCGGAGGTGTGCGCAGCGACCGACGTCCTCGGTCACGGCGTCAACCTGCCGTGCGAGACGCTGCTCTTCGCCGAGACCGACAAGTTCGACGGGCACGAGCGCCGCGATCTCGAGCTCGTGGGAGATCGCGCAGATCGCCGGCCGCGCCGGCCGCTTCGGCTTCCACGAGCGCGGGCATGTCGGCGTGCTCACCGGCATTCCGTGGGCGCATCCGGACCCGGAGCTCGTGCGCGACGCGTTGACCCCGCAGCGTCGAGATCGAGGACGGCCACTTCGGCTATCGCATCGTCGACACCGGGCGGCTGCGGCCGCAGCTCGCCGACTTGAACGTCACGCGGGTCGACGAGCTCGAGCCTGCGCTGCACGCGTGGCGGCAGGTGGCGCTGCGCTACTGGAGCGCCGAGGGCTGGCTGACGGTCGAGTCGATCCAGCCGCTGCTCGCGCGACTCGACGCGGTGCGCGAGGCGTTGCACCACGCGCGGCGGCGGCTCGAGCTCGCCGATGTCTGGAAGCTGATGCAGGCGCCGATCGACGAGGACGGGCTCGAGCTGCTCGGCGTGCTCGCGTGCGCGGTCGCGGGCGACACGACGCAGCGCACGATGATCAAGTGGATCCTCGATCCGCAGCGCCTCCAGGGGGCGAGCCTCACCGAGGCGGAGCAGGCCGCGCGCGAGGCGTCGAACCTGCGCTGGTTCGCGTTGCAGTATCCCGGCGTCGCCGGCGTCACGATCGAGAAGGCGGCCGCGCTCGAGGAGGCCGCGGCTGCGCGCGTCGTGCAGGAGCTGCGCGCGGAGATCGACGATCCGACGATCGGCCGCTGCCGCGTCTGCGGCTCGAAGACGGCGCCGTGGGCGAAGCTCTGCGACCGCTGCTTCATGGCGCGCGGCTACCGGCAGCGCTGAACGACGGCGACCAGGTCGCGACCTGGTCGCACGCCTTACCTCAGCACCAGCTGCGTGCAGCGAAAGAGCGCCATCGCGCGCCCGTCCGGGTCGCTGCACCGTCGCGTCCCAGATCTGCGTCGTGCGGCCGCCGTGCACGAGCTTCGCCTCGCACGTGATCGTACGCCTTGGCGGACGCTGCGCAGGAAGTTCGTCTTCAGCTCGATCGTCGTGAAGCCGATCCCGCCCTCCGGCAGGCTGAGGATGCAGCCGTAGCCGCACGCCGTGTCCGCGAGCCCGATCACGGCGGCTGCGTGGAGGTAGCCGTTCGGCGCGAGGTGGCGGTCGTCGAGCTCCATCCGCCCGCGGACGACACCGTCCTCCACCGATCTCGATCTCGACGCCGATGTGGCCGGGGAAGAGGCCCGCGCCGGCCTCGTTCAGCTGGGCGAGCGTGAGGTCCACGCGGCGACCCTACACTTCGGCCCGATGGCGAAGCCGGTCGGAGAAAAGCTGATCGTCGACAACCGGCGCGCGCGGCACGACTACCACCTGAGCGACAGGGTCGAGGCCGGCCTCGTGCTGACGGGGACCGAGGTCAAGGCGCTGCGCGACGGGAAGGCGACGTTGCAGCAGGCATACGCGGAGGTGCGCGAGGGCGAAGCCTGGCTCGTCGGCCTGCACATTCCCGAGTACGGGCAGGGCAACCGGGAGAACCACGAGCCCGACCGTCCACGCAAGCTGCTCCTGCACCGCCGCGAGATCGACCGCCTGTACGCCCAGGTGCGGGAGAAGGGCTTCACGCTCGTCCCGACGCGGCTCTACTTCAAGGACGGGCGCGTGAAGGCGGAGATCGCGGTCGCAAAGGGCAAGGAGCTGCGCGACAAGCGGCGCGACGTCGCCGACCGAGACGCGAAGCGGCAGATCGAGCGCGAGCTCAAGTCGCGTCGCTAGGCAACGGGGCGAAGACCCGTTTATGCTCGCCCCGAGGCGGCCGCCGCGCCGCCCGGAGCGTGAAAGGAGGCGGCTGTGAGGCACGTGTCGCTCACGGTCAACGAGTCCCGTACGAGCTCGAGCTCGACCCGCGGGAGCTGCTCGTCTACGTCCTGCGTGAGCGACTCGACCTGACCGGAACGGTCGTCGGCTGCGACACCTCGTCGTGCGGTGCCTGCACCGTGCTGCTCGACGGCGAATCGGTGAAGTCGTGCACGCTGCTCGGCGTCCAGGCGGACGGGCACGAGATCACGACGATCGAGGGGCTGGCCGAGAACGGCGCGCTCCATCCGCTGCAGGAGAGCTTCCACACGCATCACGCGCTTCAGTGCGGCTACTGCACGAGCGGGATGGTGCTCGCGGCGGTGAGCCTGCTCGCCGAGAATCCGAGCCCGAGCGAGGACGAGATCCGCCACGCGCTCGAGGGCAACATCTGCCGCTGCACCGGCTACCAGAACATCGTCGACGCGATCGGGGCGGTGGCGCGGATGAGCGCTCCGGCGGAGGTCGAAGTCGGCAGAGCGATCGGCATGCCGGTCGAGCGAAAAGAGGACCGCAAGCTTCTCCAGGGGCAGGCGCAGTGGGTGGACAACATGAACGTCCCCGGGATGGTCTATCTCGGCGATCGTGCGGAGCCCGTACGCGCACGCGCGCATCACGAAGGTCGACGTCACGCCCGCGCTCGCGCACGCCGACGTGGTCGGCGCGTGGTCGGGCGAGGACATCGCCGACGAGTGGCAGGGCTCGCTGCCGTGCGCGTGGCTCCCGACCGAGGACACGAACGCGCCCGAGCACAAGCCGGTCGCGGTCGACAAGGCGCGATACGCCGGCGACGCCGTTGCGGTGATCGCGGCGACGAGCCGCGGCGCCGCCGAGGATGCGGCGGAGCTCGTCGAGGTCGAGTACGAGCCGCTGCCCGCCGTTGTCGATCCGGAGGCTGCGCTCGCGGACGGCGCGCCGCTCGTGCACGACGAGTTCGGGACGAACCGCGTGCTACACGTGGACGCTCGAGGAGGGCGAGGTCGACCGGTTGTTCGCGGAGGCGGACGTGACCGTGAGCGAGCGCTATCGCCAGAACCGGCTGATCCCGAATGCGATCGAGCCGCGCGCCGTGTTCGTCACGCTCGATTCCCGCGACCGGCGAGTTCACGATGTGGTCGACGACGCAGGTGCCGCACATCGCGCGGGTCACGCTGAGCGGCGTCTGCGGGATCCCGGAGGCGAAGCTGCGCGTGATCGCACCCGACGTCGGCGGCGGCTTCGGGTCGAAGCTGAACGTCTACGCCGAGGAGGCGCTCGCGCTCGCGGTGGCTCGCCGGCTCGGCCGCGCCGTCAAGTGGACGGAGACGCGCAGCGAGGGCTATCTCTCGACGATCCACGGCCGCGACCAGATCCAGGAGATCGAGCTCGCGGCGACATCCGAGGGGAAGATCCTCGCCGTGCGCACGAAGCTGACCGTCGCCGATGGGTGCGTACCTTCAGCTCGTCACGCCCGGCGATTCCGCTGCTCGGCGCGTGGCTCTACGCCGGCTGCTACGACGTGCAGGGCTACAGCTTCGAATGCACGGGCGTGTTCACGAACACGGTGCCGACGGACGCGTACCGCGGTGCGGGACGGCCGGAGGCGACGTACGCGATCGAGCGCGCCGTCGACGCGCTCGCGCGCAAGCTCGGCAAGGATCCGGTCGAGATCCGGCGGCTGAACTTCATCCGCGAGTTCCCGGCGACGATCAAGGCGGGTCTCGACGATCGACTCCGGCGACTACGACGCGTCGCTCGACGTCGCGCTCGAGCAAGTCCGGCTACGAGTCGGTGCGGGAGGAGCAGCGCGCACGGCGGGCCGCCGGCGATCCGAAGCGGCTCGGCATCGGGCTCTCGACGTACGTCGAGATGTGCGGGCTCGCGCCGTCGGCGCATCCTCGGCGCGATCCGCTATTCGGCCGGCGGCTGGGAGGCGGCGACGATCCGCTGCCTGCCGACCGGGACGGTGCAGGTGCTGACCGGCTCGACGCCGCACGGGCAGGGACACGAGACGTCGTGGTCGCAGATCGTC
Source organism: uncultured Actinomycetes bacterium (assembly GCA_963707525.1). Taxonomy (GTDB): domain Bacteria; phylum Actinomycetota; class Thermoleophilia; order Gaiellales; family Gaiellaceae; genus Palsa-739. Next base: position 203,360 of record CAVPQJ010000007.1, read on the forward strand.
GCCGACCGGCTCGGCTACGAGATCGACGAGGTCGAGGTGCTGCACGGCGACACGGCCGTCGTCCCGCTCGGGATGGACACGTACGGCAGCCGCAGCCTCGCGGTCGGCGGCGTCGCGCTCTACTACGCGGCGGAGCGGATCGTCGAGAAGGCGAAGAAGATCGCCGCGCACCTGCTGGAGGTCGACGAGGCTCAGGTCGACCATGTGCGCGGCACCTTCCACGGGCCGGAGAGCTCGCTCACGCTGAAGGAGATCGCGTTCGCGGCGTGGACGGCGCACAACCTCCCCGAGGGAGTGGAGCCGGGGCTCGAGGCGACGTACGTGTACGACCCGCCGAACTTCTCGTGGCCGGCGGGCGCGCACGTCGCGATCGTCGAGGTCGACACGGAGACCGGTGCGGTCGAGTTGCTGCGCTACATCGCCGTCGACGACGTCGGCACGGTCATCAACCCGACGATCGTCGACGGGCAGATCCACGGCGGGCTCGCGCAGGGCGTCGCGCAGGCGCTGTACGAAGAGGCGATCTACGACGAGGACGGCAACCTGCTGACCGGGAACATGGTCAGCTATCTCGTTCCGTCGGCGGCGGAGTTCCCGCGCTGGGAGCTGCACCGCACGGAGACGCCGAGCCCGACGAATCCGATGGGCGTGAAGGGCGTGGGGGAGACGGGCGCGATCGCGTCGCCGCCGGCGGTGATGAACGCGGTCGTCGACGCGCTCGCCGACGGACGGCATCACCGACATCGACATGCCGGCGACGCCCGAGCGAGTGTGGCGTGCGCTGGAGGAGGTGCGGCGATGATCCCGGCTCCGTTCGACTACGAGGTCGCCGAGTCGGTCGACAACGCGATCGAGCTGCTCGGCTCGCGCGAGGAGACGAAGGTGCTGGCGGGCGGGCATTCGCTCTTGCCGCTGCTGCGGCTTCGGCTCACGAGGCCGTCGCTGCTCGTCGACGTCGGCGGTCTCACCGAGCTGTCGTACGTGCGCGACGCCGGCGACTCGATCGCGATCGGCGCGCTCACGCGTCATCACGACGTGGCGACGGCTCCGCTTGTTGCAGGAGCACAACCCGCTCGTGTCGTTCGCCGCGGGGCTGATCGGCGACCCGCAGGTTCGTCATCGCGGCACGATCGGCGGCTCGCTCGCGCACGGCGATCCCGCGTCGGACCTGCCCGCGGTCGTGCTCGCGCTCGACGGCGAGATCGACATCGCGGGCGCCGGCGGCGTTCGGACGGTGCCGGCCGCGGAGTTCTTCCGCGGCGTCTTCGAGACGGCGGCGGGCCCGCAGGAGCTCGTGACGGAGGTGCGGGTGCCGAAGCTCACCGGCGACCACGTCTGGAGCTATCTGAAGTTCCGGCGCCGGGCGCAGGACTGGGCGACGGTCGGCGTCGCGGCGGTCGCGCGCCGCTCGAACGGCGGCGTCGCGGATGCCGCGATCGCGCTCGTGAACATGGGCGCGACGCCGCTGCGCGCAGGGGCCGCCGAGGCGGCGTGGGCGGCCGGCGACGCCGACCCCGGAGCGGCGGCGGACGCGGCGACGGAGCCGCCGAGCGACACGAGCGGAAGCGCCGACTACCGGCGCCATCTCGCGCGCGTGCTCGTGCGGCGGGCTATCGAGGAGGCGAAGCCCGCTAGAATGAGGAGAACGAACATACGGGGGCGACCTGGTTTCGACGTGGTCGATCCATCCGGATGAGCTGCAAGCCGAGGTCGCCGGTAGGCCTCGTTAATCCACCGGCACCAATCAAATGCGAATCAGCATGATCTCGCACTCGCTGCCTAAGGCAACTTAGATCCAGCGACGTCCCGTCGGATTTGCCTGTGATCTGACGCGACGCTAACGAACAGGCTGGCGCCGAAGAAATGCCAATCGTCGGAGGCGCGAGATTTAAGGATGGCTGGCTCGTCGGCAGGGCGGTGGCACTCCGGCCGGCGAGCGAGATCTAAGTGCCGCCTACGCTTGTAGATGCTCAGCCGGTGCGGCTGCGGACGCGGGTTCGATTCCCGCCGCCTCCATCAAACGGTTTCGAGGGTACTTGAGGGGTTGCATCATCGAGCGTCGTCCAATCGGGCGACGCTCGTGCGTTGCCGGGACAGATAGACCACATTCCGAGGCAAGACGAGCCTTCTGCGATCAGCCGAGCCGTTTGCCCGCGCCGGACGGTCGATCTAGCGGCCATCTAGTGCCCATCTAGCGCCCAAGGCGACCCTCCCTTGCAGTCGGTCGCATCGGGCGGCCGGAACAGGAAAGGGAGGTTCGAAGATGTCGCTCGGTTCCCACATGAAGAAGCGAACGATCCTCATTCCCCTCGTCTCAGCTCTGGTGGCGATGCTGGCGGCGCTGAGCACACCCAGCGCTCACGCTGCGACGGCAGTCAGCCGGTCCGGGGCGCCCGGAGCAACCTGGGAGCCGTCGCGGCCGGCAACCTGCTACGACAACATTCTCGCCCGTGTGAAGCAGCTGACCGTGACCGGGCCAACGGTCTACGCGGCCGCGCTCAGCAACGGCAGTAGGTCGCAGTACGTCAGGTGGAGCACCGACGTGACCGACGCTACTACCTTGGTGACGGCGATCGGAAGCTGGTCGGCTTGGGCACTCGCAACCACTACAGCTCCGGTGCGGCTCGCGGACATGAGCGGCAGCTTCAGTTACTTTCATCCACTGGGCGTCAGGGTTCACATCCGGTGGTGGGACCCGGTCTCGCAGCAGTACACCGGCGCGCTGGACTACACCATCAACGGCTACTACAACTATGACTACACGCCGGCCTCGTTCAGCACCTACGGTTGCTGAACCCGCTCTCAACGGACATAGCGACGGGGCCTTTTCGGGCCTCGTCGCTATGTCCCTCGAAGGACATCGACTTCCGACACGAGCGCGTTATGCGGTTCGCGCGCTCTGCTTCCCCGCCTCACGCACTGATCGAGCAGCCTCGAGCCCGTAGCCGACGGCTGTGTCCAGGTCGAACATCTCGCCTTCGGCCATCAAGGTGCCCAGGAGCTCTGAATCGAGCATCTCGGCAAGCAGCGACTGCACCTCGTCGCGATTCGGCGCATTGAGCCCGCCTTGCGTCGGCCCACGAACGGCGGTGGCAGCCCCGAGCAGTCGCGCCGCGGTCGCTCCGTTCCCGACGTGCGCCAGGGCGCCCGCAAGGCGATCGAGCGTCGCGGCTGCACCGGCCGGATCCGACAACTCGCCGTAGACCTGCAGGGCCTCGGCCAACGAAGCCACGCCGGCTTGCAGCTCGCCGAGCTCGATCCGGACGACACCGAGATTTCCGAGAACGAGCGCGCAACCCCATGCATGCTCGAGCTTTCGCGCGGCTATGAGGCTCTCCTCGAACAGTGGAAGCGCGCCGCGGTAGTCGCGTGAGACGAGCGCGATCTCGCCGAGATTGCAGAGAGCACTCGCGACACCCTCGTCGTCGAAGGCGAGTCGCGCCATGCCGAGACTCTCCTCGTAGAGCTGCCGCGCCGCGTCGTAGTCCTCACGGTTGAGCGCGACGGAGGCGAGATTGTTGAGCGTTGCCCCGACTCCCGCATCGTCGCCGAGCGCACGCCGAATCTCGAGGCACTCGGTATAGATTCCCGTCGCAACGTCCGGGTCTCCCTGCTGCTCGGCGAGGATCCCTGCCGTCATCAGCGCCTTCCCACGAAGGGCAGTACCGACGTCCGCGAGCGCTAGCGCCTCGGTCAACCATCTGCGCCCGTCCGTCCAATGTCCCCTGACGAACCAGAACCAGCCCGTCGCTGCGGCGAGCTGTAGCGCGAGCTCCGCGTGTCCGCGTTCGACGCAGTACTGAAGCGCAACTCGGATGTTGTCGTGCTCACGTCCAAACGCCGCGAAGGCTTGTGCCTGCTCGGCTCCGCGTTCCCGATCGAGCTCCGTCACGAGTTCCGCGAAGAAACGTGCATGCGACTCGGAGATACGGTCGCGCTCGCCGGTGGCGTCGAGGCGTTCGGCGGCATACTCGCGGATCGTCTGCAGCATCTGGAAGCGCGCCTGGGTGCCTGTGTCGTCGCGACGCTGGATGAGGCTGCCGTCGATGAGTGCCGAGAGGTCGTCGAGGTCGGCGTCGGCCACTGCCTCAGCCGCGGCAACCGAGAAGCTGCCCGCGAAGACTGCGAGCCGGCTGAACAGCCGCTGCTCGCTTTCGGCCAGCAAGTCGTAGCTCCAGTCGATCGTCGCGCGTAGCGTCCGGTGTCGATCGGGAAGATCGGTCGGCCCGCCGCCGAGGACGGGCAACGCCCGCTCGAGGCGTTCTGCGAGCTCCCGTGTCGAGAGGACTTTGATGCGGGCGGCTGCAAGTTCGAGCGCGAGCGGTAGGCAGTCGACGCGACGGCAGATCTCCTCCACCGCGGCATCAGCCTCGAAGGCCGACCGCACAGCGCGCGCACGTTCCGTGAAGAGCTCGCTCGCCGCGGCTTCCGACAGCGGGCGCACCGCGTACTCGTGCTCATGTCCTACGTTCAGACGCTCTCGGCTCGTCGCAAGGAACGTCGCACGGGGAAGGTGTCTGAGGAGATCGTCGACGAGTGGGGCGACATCGGGAACGAGCTGCTCGAGGTTATCGAGCACGAGCAGCGTCTCGCCCACCTGCGCGCCGAGCGTCGCGACCAATGTCTCGCCGGCCTCCTCGGACACCTCGAGGGCCTCCGCGATCGCCGGGAGGACGGACCGGGCGTCGTGGATCGACGCGAGCGCGACGAAACAGACGCCGTGCGGAAACGCGTCGGCAAGCTTCTCTGCTGCTTCGCGCGCAAGTCGTGTCTTGCCTGCTCCGCCGGGGCCGGTCAGGGTCACGAGGCGGACGCGGTCGGCGCGCAGCAGGCCGGTTACTGTTTCGAGGTCGCGGTCGCGTCCGATCAGCGCCTCCGTGTGCTGACGAGGCTGCTCCGCTTCGAGCAGCAGCGCTTCGTCGTGGGTGAGAATCTGCCGGTAGAGCGCCTGCAAATCCGGACCGGGATCGATTCCGAGTCCTTCGCGCAGTTCCTCGCGCGCGCGGTGATAGACGTCGAGCGCCTCCGCTTGGCGACCCGCGCGGTAGAGCGCCGTCATGAGCTGGCCGCGCAGCCGTTCCCTGAGCGGTTGCGCACCGATGAGCAACTCGAGCTCGCCCACCAGCTCCGCGTGCCGCCCGAGCGCCAGGTCCGCATCAATTCGTTCTTCTGTGCACACGAGCCGCAGTTCCTCCAGGCGTCCGATCTCGTTCTGCGCCCAGGGCTCATACGCGAAGTCGGCCAGCGCCGGCCCATGCCACAGCTGCGCGGCCTCCTGGAGTGAGCTCGCCGCGTTGAGGTGGCGACGCTCGTCACGTGCTCGGCGTGCTTCGGCGAGCAGTGCTTCGCAGCGGTGCGCGTCGAGCGCCTCGCGATCGGCATGTAAGACGTACCCGGACGCAGTTGTCTCGATTGCGTTGCGCCCGAGGATCTTTCGCAACCCGGACACGTAGCCCTGAATTGCCGTCTGCGGCCGACCGGGTGCGCGGTCGGGCCAGAGGCACTCTACGAGTTGCTCGGTCGCCACGACCTGGTTGAGGTTCACGAGCAGGATCGCTAGGACGGCCCGCTGCTTGCCGGGTCCAAGTGCCAATTCCCGCTCGTAGGCCCGCGCCGTGAGCGGACCGAGGATCCGAAAGTCGAGAGCGGCCGGCACGGCACCGCTGACGCTAACACTGCGCCGGAGGAAAACGGGCCTGCCGCAGACCGTTGCGCAGCATCGGATCCGCGCCCGCGCGCTACCGCCTGCTCCTGCGCGAGCGCGGCGTCAGCAGGCTGAAGACGCCGGTCCCGCAGGACGGGACGACCCGATAGACGGTTGGCTCTACGTCCACACGTACCGGTTGCCCGTGGCCGCTTCCGCGCTCGCCACGCTCACCTGGAGCCCGCCGCGTGTCGGCTGGTACCGCGCGCGGATCGTCACGCCGAGCCGGAGCCGCTACGTCGTCTTCCAGGTCACGGAGCGTGCGCGCTCACGTTAGCGACGCCGTCCCGAAGAGCCGCTTCTCCGTGCGAAGCTCGGTCGGCCACTCGATGCCGTCCGCCTTTGCGAAGCGGAGGTACGCGCGGAGTGCGTCGCGCATCGCGTCGACGAACCCCTCGGCGCGGCGCGCCGCGAAGCCGTCCTCCCACCAGACGTTGAGCACCTCGACGCGGCCTTGGTTCCGGTCGATCCGCGGTTCGATCCGGCCCACGAAGCGGTCGCCGAAGGAGATCGGGAGAACGTAATAGCCCCAACGGCGCTTTGCCGGCGGAAAGAAACCCTCCCACACGTACTCGAAGTCGAACAAGCGCTCGAGGAGGGCGGTGTCCCACAGCATCGAGTCGAACGGGGCGATGAACGCGACGGAGGGCGCCGGCTCCGGAGGGGCCTGCAGCAGCGAGAGTTCCTCGGCGACGACGAAGCGCTTGCCGCGCACCCCCTCGACGTCGACGGGCACGAGCGCACCGAGCTCGACCAGCTCCTCGTGCAGCGTGTTGCGCCCCACCCGCTCCAGCGTCGATCTCGGCGGGGCGATGCGGTCAAACGTGCCGCCGGCACCGCCGGCACCGAGCAGGCCGTGGGCGCGGTACCGAGACAGGAGCTTGTGCCGGAGCTGCTCTCGCTCCGGAACCTCGTGCGCGAGCACCTCGGCCGGGAGCAGCCGTTCGAGGAGGTCGTAGTACCGGCGGTTGCCGTCACGCCGTGCGAGGCCGATCACGCCCGTGACGGTGTACCCCTCGAGCACGGCGCGCACCGCGTTCTCCGGCATCCCGAACCAGTCCTTCGTCGGGCCAGTCTCTCGCTCGAAATCGAGTGAGGACAGTGGTCCCTCCGCACGGATCCGTTCCAGCACGCGCTCGGCAACCGCGGCGTTGTCGGCGAGGGCCGCGCCGTGGAACCGAGGCCCCTTGCGGCCCATCACATGACGGAACCAGGGGAACTCGCTCGTCGGGACGAACGACAGCGCCTTGTTGGTCGCCTCGAAGATCTCGCGGTGTTCGTAGAGCACATCGCACCAGGCAGGCTCGTAGCCGGCGACGCGCGCGTGCAGCACGAGGTCGTGGTTCCGGCCGGCGACCGCGATGGGGTCGAACTGGATCGACCCGAGCTTCCGGAAGACCTCGAGCACCCCGTCGAGGCCTCCGGCGAGAGACCGCGCAGGCGCGAGGAAGTGCCGCGCGACGAGAAAACGACGCGCGGCCTCAGCAGTGACCTTCACATGGAGGACACTAGATGCGCGGCCGCGCTAAGCGACTCGTTCGAAGGCGCCTTGCGCGGGTTCGATTCCCTCCGCCGCCATGATCGTCGGCGGAGAACGCTGAGGCGGCGCCGGCCGAAAGCCGGCGCCGCCTCTCTCCGGGTTGGGGAGACTCAGGCCGTGAGTTCGGCGCGCCGACGGAGCACGACGCGCGCGCTGCCGAGGAGCAGGAGCATCGTTCCCGCGACTGCGGCTGCACCGATGCCGGCGTCTTTCCAGCTGAACCCCGTGTTCCGAAGAACCGTTGTCACCTGAGGGCCGCCGTTGCCGCCGAGCGTGTCCGTGACGAAGCGGTACCCATGCTCGTGCGCGGTCCGCGCGGGGTGGTTACCGCTGAGCGTGTCGGTGATGAACGTCTGACCTTGCGGCTTGCCGGCCGCGAGCGACATCGGCGCAGCGATCGCGATCGCGGCGAGTACTACGAGAAGAGTGAACAGTGCTTTCATCGTCGTGCCTCCCGTTTCGAGGCCGCCTCACACGGCCGGTTCGCAGAAGGTCGCGGACGTCGGTCGACGGGCGGTCAACGGCGGTAAGTCGTCGGTAAACCGCGGTAGCGTGCGCTGCATGCAGTTCCGAACCCTGGGAATGCTCGAAGTCTGGGACGACGGCCGCCAAGTTCCGCTGGGGCAGGGGAGGCAGCGAGCACTGCTGGCTTTGTTGCTGTTGCACCCGAACGAGGTGGTCTCGATCGATCGCCTCATCGAGGACTTCTGGGGCGAGCAGGCGCCGCCGAGCGCGCCCAAGGTCATTCAGGGATACGTATCCCAGCTGCGGCGGGTGCTGCCTCCAGACGCAATTGTGACGCGGGGATCCGGCTATCTGTTGCGCGTCTTCGACACCGATGCGGCCGAGTTCGAGCGCCTCCTCAGTGGTGCGCGTTCGGAAGACCCCGCTGACGCCGCGAGGACGCTTCGCGCTGCGCTCGGTCTCTGGCGCGGTCGAGCTCTGGCGGACGTCGAATACGAAGGATGGGCACAGGGGGAGATCAGCCGCCTGGAGGAGCTACGACTCGTCGCGCTGGAGGAGCGGATCGCCGCAGACCTGGCGTTAGGGCTGCATGCGGATGTGGTCGCGGAACTCGAGTCGCTCGTCGTCGCGCATCCGTTGCGGGAGCGTCTCCGCAGCCTGCTCATGCTCTCGCTCTACCGCTGCGATCGTCAGGTCGAAGCGCTCGAGGTGTACCGCTCGACACGAGCAGCGCTCGTCGACGCCCTCGGCGTCGAGCCGAGCAAAGCCCTCCAACGACTCGAACAGAGAATCCTCGCGCAGGATCCCGCGCTCGACTTGCAGGTTATTGACAGCATCGGAACGGACGCTAGCGAGGCGGTCTTCGCGCCGACCGGTTTGCGACGCTTCCCGAGGCGACGGCGTGACGCAGCGCTCATTGGTGGCGGAGCGTTGGTGCTCGCGGCCGCAATCGGCACCGGCGCCTACGAGCTTACGAGAGGTCCAACGCGTGTGCTCGCAATTCCGAACTCGTTGGCCGCGATCGACCCGAGCACCAATCGCGTCAGCTCGGACACCGTCGTCGGCAATACGCCCACAGCCGTCGCCGTTGGCGCCGGTTCGGTCTGGGTGCTCAACTCGAATGAGCAGACGATTTCGGGAATCGATCCCGGCACGAGAAAGCTGCAGCGAACGATTCCTGCCGCGAAGCCCGCGAGCGACATTGCATTAGGCGGGGGAGCCATCTGGGTCGCGGGCGCGTCGAACGTGCTCGCAAAGATCGATCCCAACGCTCCGCTGACTGCGAAAACACTTGCGTTGCCCGGCGCTGGAAATCCGCTGGTCGGCGGCGAGCCGAGCTGGGTCGCGGCCGATACCCATTCGGTCTGGGCGACCTCTACTGGAGCTGTTTGGCGCATCGCACCGGCTCCGAGGCGGAAATTCTCGGTCATCCAGATCAACTGCTGCGGTCCCATCGCGCTCGGGCTCGGGTCGGTCTGGGTTGCCGACGATCTAGGCGTCGTACGCCTCGACATCCGGTCGGGCGCTCGGATCCCGATCAAACTTCCGTTTCATGCCTCCGGTCTCGCCGTCGGGCTGGGTGGCGTATGGGTGACCGATGCGCTGACGAACCGCGTGTGGCGAATCGACCCGAATCTGAACGATGTATCGGGGACGACGTCCGTTGGGCAACAGCCGTCCGGTGTGGCTGTCGGCGCAAGATCGGTGTGGGTTGCAAGCGCCGACGGAACGGTGTCGCGGATCGATCCAACCACGACGAAGGTAACGGCCACTCTGACCGTCGGCGGGACACCGATCGGCATCGCATTTGGGCAGGGAGAAGTCTGGGTAAGTGTGGATTGAGTTGTCTTCGCGTCGCGAGGCCCGCATACTCGGATCGTGAGGCGCGGGCTGTTCTGGCTGGCGTTGGCCGCCGCCGTTGCGCTCGTCGTTTCGGCGGTGGCTGCTGATGCAACTCGGTCGCAACCGTTGCCGTCTTCGTTCTGTTCGAAAGTGGTCTCGGGCGGCGATCGCGTTCCGGATTACATCATCGCGTCGGATCTCGGCCTCCAAAACGGGAGCGAACCCGCAGTGATGGTCGCCGCGATCAAGTTCGTGCTCGCGCAGCACGGCTTCACGGCCGGCCGCTACTCGGTTGGATATCAGTCCTGCGACGATTCGACGCCGCGGAATCCCCAAGGCGATTTGGCGAAGTGCGCCTCGAACGCAAAGGCGTATGCCGGCAACTCGAGCGTCGTCGGAGTGATTGGGGCGTGGTTCTCGAGTTGCTCGGCTGTCGAGCTTCCAATCATCGGGCGGTCTCCATCGGGCCCCTTGGTGCTGCTGAGTCCGAACAACACGTACCCCGGGCTCACTCACGCCAGCGGCGGCAGTGCGCAGGGGGAGCCTCGCAGCTACTACCCGGCGGGAAAGCGCAATTTCGCGCGCCTGGAGGTCCCCGACGACTTCCAGGGAATCGCCGCCGCGCTGCTGGCGAAGCAACTCCGTCTTCGGAGTGTGTTTGTGCTCGACGATGCGGAGGGCTACGGGTTGGACGTGGCCGGTGGGTTCGACGCCGCGGCTCGGAATCTCGGCGTCTCGGTCGTCGGCTCCGCGTCGTGGGGCGGCGCGCAATCGGACTTCCGGTCGGTCGTGCGTCGAGTCGCGCGCGCGCGTCCGGCGGGTGTGCTCTTGGCAGGAGTCGGGTGCCCGACCTGCGGCTCACTCATCAAGCAGCTACGCGCGGCGCTCCCGAAGGCGGCGATTGTCGTGCCTGACGCTTTTTCGCCCGTGCCTGCGCTCCTCAAGCTTGCCGGCTCTGCCGCCGAAGGCATGTACCTGCTGCAACCTGGCCTCGCGCCAAGCAAATATGGCGCGCTCGGACAGAAGCTGCAGCGGAAGTTCGGGACGACCAGGACCGGGAGCGGCGGTGCTCCCGCCGCTGCAGAGGCAGCTGAGATCTTGCTGGCATCGATCGCGCACTCGAACGGGACGCGTGCGTCTGTCACGTCGCACGTCCTCGCGGATCGTGTCGACCGTGGGATCCTCGGGACGTTCCGGTTCGACGGGAGCGGCGATATGTCACCCGGCCCAGTCACGATTCTTCGCGTGGAGCACGGCCATCAGACGATCAACCGCGTCCTGCGCGTCTCGTCGAAACTTCTGCGCCGGCGGCCGACGGCAGGGCCTTGACCCCGGCGAGACCGCCTAAAGAACGTGACCGTGCCGCGCCTCGTGGTCGTCGAGTTCTTCGACGGTCACGACGCCACTGTCGTTGTCTCGCGGATTGTCTCTGACGTCGACGACGAGCCAGCGCGTCTGTGTTGGTGGGAGGGTGAGCAGGTCCCCCAGGTAAATGCTCTGAACCAGCCGGCGGTGTCTTCGTCGCGGGTACCGGCGCTGATGTCCTCGCGCCTGATTGTCCCGGTGCAGGCGCCTCGGTGAACGAGGAGGGCGAGACTGACTCTTGGGCTTGCGAAGAGCCGTCTGACGTCGCCGACCCGGGCGTCGTGAGGCAGTGTCTTCGGGTTCGCGTACATGACGTCGCAAACATTCGGCTGGCGAGCTGGATCGCGTTTCGCGGACGTGTTGCCAGTTGCAGCGTCGCTGACGATGTAGACAAGCTGTTTGCCGCGCTCGCCTGACGACAGATAGCACGCCGGCCTGTGGTGTGAGTGGAGCTCGATCGCTCCGAGGGCATCGCCGGCGGCCACTGACTGCAGCGGCATTCCCTCGATGCGGGTGAAAGGCGAGCGAACAACGCCGATCACGCCGTAGGTCACGCGCGCGAGCTCTGGAACAGTCACAGCTTGGTTGCCGTCCGTTGGAGTGGTAACCTCGAACCGACCTTCATAGGCATTTCACAGGTATCACAGCACACTCGCGATAGGAGCGCCAACCACGTGACTGCGGCATTCAGTAGGGCTCAACTGCTTTCCCGGGGTGTCAAGGGCGGAGCCGCGATTCTCGTGGCGGGCTCCGCGACGGGATTCCTGGCCGGCTCGGCAGCGGCTGACACCGTCCCGGATGGCGATCTTGCCTATGCACGGCTGGTGGTCGGAGCGGAGCTGCTCGCCGCCGATTTTTACGCTCTGGCGATCGCGTCGAAGAAGTTCGGCGGCGGCACCGTGAGGTATCTGAAGCGGGCGCTATTCAACGAGCAGGAGCACTATCAGGCCCTGGCGGAGGTCCTGTCCGGCGCGGGGCAAACGCCTGCGACCGCCGGCGACTTCGACTTCGCGTATCCGAAAGGAAGCTTCGGCTCAAAACTCTCGATCGCGAAGCTCGGCATCGCCTTGGAGACGACCTTTCTCGGCGCCTACCTTGGCGCCGTCGACGCCCTGCTGACGAATGGGCTCAAGCAGCCCGCGGCGCGGATCGCAGCAAGCGAAGCCGAGCACTTGAGCATCTTGACCCGGCTATCCGGCGGCGATCCGGTCGGGATCTCGTTCCCGGCTGCTCTTACAATCGACGAGGCGTCGAACGCATTGGATGCGTACTCCAGCTAGCGGGGGTGAGGGATGCCGCGGGACTTCTATAGCGCAAGTGATGCAGCGCGGACGCTTGGGATCAGTCTCGACACGTTGCGCCGCTGGGATAGCCAAGGCCGGATCAAGACGCGCCGCGATTCCGGCAACCGCAGGATTGTGTCAGCGAAGGAGATCGAGCGGCTGCGCGGCATCGGAAACAACGGCGAGCATCACGTAAGCGCGCGAAACCGCTTCAGCGGGACCGTCACGAGACGTCAAGGTCGAAGGCTTGATGGCCCAGGTGGAGATGGTCGTCACGGAGCCGGCGGTCCTCACCGCGATCGTCACCGCCGACGCGGTGAAGGAGCTGGGCATCAAACCCGGCGATCACGTCGTCGCGGTCATCAAGTCCACCTCAGTCATGGTCGAGCACTAGAGAAAGGGTCATCGCAGTGCAGGTTCCTTCCCAGAACATCACCCGGCGCAGGCTTACGATCATCTTCGCCGCGCTTCTCGGTGCGCTCTCGCTTGCGGGTGTCGCTGCTGCAGGTGCGAGCAAGCACGCCGCGAGCCGCGTAACCGGGGTCACCGTCTATGCGGCGGCCTCCCTGACCGACGTGTTCCCGCAGATCGACTCTGGCCCGAAGTACTCGTTCGGCTCGTCGAGCACGCTGGCGGCGCAGATCACACAAGGAGCGCCGGCAGACGTATTCGCTTCGGCGAACACGACGATTCCCGACCAGCTGTTCGCGAAAGGCCTCGTGCAGAAGCCGGTCGTGTTCACGCGTAACCGGCTGGTGCTCGTCGTGCCGTCCTCGAATCCCGCAGGCATCCACAGTCTGTACGACCTGAAGAAGCCGGGCATCAAGCTCGTGATCGCTGCGCCCGCGGTCCCGGTCGGGAGCTACACGCTGCAGGTGCTGAAGCAGATGGGGCTGACGAGCGTGCTCGCGAACGTCGTCAGTCGCGAGTCGGACGTCCGCAGCGTGCTCTCGAAGGTCGCGCTCGGCGAGGCCGACGCCGGTTTCGTCTATTCCACCGATGCCAAGACCGTCCCGGGCAAGGTGAACGTCATCAAGGTTCCCGCGTGGGCGCAGCCCAAGGTCACCTACGAGATGGCGGTCGTCTCCGCGAGCACGAACAAGACGGCGGCGCAGCAGTTCATCAACGAGGTTCTGAGCAAAGCCGGCCAGAAGAAGATGCTGGCCGCCGGCTTCCTGCCGATCACCAAGAAGAAGTCGGGCTACTAGAACCCTCCGGGGGCGGGCAGACCCATGCGCAGAGCACTGCTCGCCCTCGCCTACTTCCTCGCCGCGGCCGCCGCGCTCGCGTTTCTCGTGCTGCCGGTCCTCGCGATCTTCGTGCATGTCTCTCCCGGCCGGCTCATCGACCAGCTTTCGAACCGAGTCGTCATCGACGCGCTGATCGTCAGCTTCAAAACGACGGTGATCGCGCAAGCCTTGGTACTTCTGTTCGGGACGCCGACCGCGTATCTGCTCGCCAGCCGGCGCTTCCCCGGCCGCTCGCTCTGCGTCACGCTCGTCGAGCTGCCGCTCGTGCTCCCGCCGGCCGTGGCCGGCATCGGTCTCCTCGTCGCGTTTGGCCGTTTTGGACTGCTCGGCTCGACTCTCAGCTGGTTCGGCGTCACGCTCCCGTTCACCCAGGCCGCGGTCACGGTCGCGGTTGCGTTCGTCGCCAGCCCGCTCTACGTGCGCCAGGCGATCGCCGCCTTCGAAGCGGTCGACCCGAACCTCATCGCCGCCTCTCGCACACTCGGAGCCGGCCCGGCGCGCACCTTCTTCCGAGTGGCGCTGCCACTCGCGCGCGGCGGGCTCGCAGCCGGCGAAGCGCTGGCGTTCGCGCGAGGTCTGGGCGAGTTCGGCGCAACGATCATGTTCGCCGGCAGCCTGCAAAAAGTCACGCAGACGCTGCCGCTTGCGATCTACGCCCAGTTCGAAGTCAACTTCAACGTCACGCTGGCAATCAGTGCTCTGCTCGTCCTGATCAGCGCCGCCCTCCTGATCTCCTTCAAGCTGGCATCCCTGTGGCAGCCCTCAGAGCAGACTTCACACTCCCGCTTCGGTCTTTTGAGCTGGAGCTAGCCCTCGAGGTCGACCGCACCGTGGCCCTTGTCGGGCCGTCGGGTGCCGGGAAGACGTCGGTGCTGAGGGCAATAGCCGGGCTCGTCCGGCCGCCGCGCGGGCAGATCGCGCTCGGCGACGACGTCTGGTTGGACAGCGACCGACGGCTCTTCCGAAAACCGGACGAGCGGCGTGTCGGGCTCGTCTTTCAGGAATATGCGCTCTTCCCGCACCTGACCGTTCGCCAAAACGTGGCCTACGCCGGGAAGGGGCGCGCCGACGAATACCTCGAACGCTTCAGCATCGCCCATCTCGCAAACGCCCGGCCAACGGCGCTCTCCGGTGGCGAGCGCCAGCGAGTCGCACTCGCACGGGCGCTCGCCCGGGTCCCGGCGTGATCCTGCTCGACGAGCCGCTCTCCGCACTCGACGCGCATACCAAAGCGACGGTGCGCGCCGAACTGCAAGAGCTCCTGCACGAGCTCGCTCTTCCGACGATTCTCGTCACCCACGACTTCGAGGACGCCGCCGCGCTCGCAGATCAGGTCGGCGTCATCGTCGACGGCCAGCTACGACAATTCGCGACACCGAGCGAGCTCGTTGACCGACCGGCGGACGCCTTCGTCGCTTCCTTCACCGGAGCCAACCTCCTCCGAGGCGTCGCCCGGCGGCACGGCGACGACATGACCCGCATCCAGCTCGACACCGGGGAGCTCATCTACTCGACCGAATGGGGCGAGGGAGAAGTCGGCGTCGTCGTCTACCCCTGGGAGGTCTCGATCGGTCGTCTCCAACAACAAGACTCCGCCATGAACCTCATTCAAGGAGAGATCGGCTCCGTCGTCGCCGTCGGAAACCGCGTCCGCGTCCGCATCGGCTCGATCACCGCCGAAGTGACCGCCGCCTCAGCCGACAAGCTCGACCTCGCGCGCGGCGGTACCGCCTTCGCAACCTTCAAGGCAACCGGAACTCGACTGGTTGCCTTCGCCTCGACTACTTCCCGAGCATCACCTCGGTCGCCTTGATCAGCACCACAATCGCATCACCCTCCGACAGATTCAGATGCTCGACGCCTCCACGGGTGACCGCGGCGACGATCTCCTGGCCGCCGACGTCGACCACCACCTCGGCCATGATCGTCCCCGTCTTCACGCTCTTCACGGTGCCTTTCAACTGATTCCGTGTGCTCAACTCCATGGGTTCTCCCGTCTCGTTAGGTCGGACAGTCTGACACTGCGTCGTTCTACACGTGAACGGTGATCGACGTTCCGAGCGGAGCACCGGCGCGGTCGAGCGCGACAACCGCCGCGCTGCGGGTCTGAGCTGCGAGCGTCAGAGACGTCTCGAATCCCGTCCTTGGCACGGTCTGGCTGCGGCGCAGGTCAGAGGCGCTCGCACCCTCCAGCAGCTGCCAGGAGGCGACCTCGGTTGCGCCGTTCCAGGTCGCGTACACACGATCGCCGCGAGTTGCGAGCGTCGGCCGGTCGGTCGGGCGCCCAACCCAGGGGAAACGGAACGCGCGATAGCTCTGTCCGCCGCGCGGCAGGCGCGCATCGAAGGCAATGTCGCCGTTCCGGGTGAACTCGGTCACGTACGGGGCGCCGCCCCAACCGACGAAGACATCGCCGTTGTCGAGCAGCTGTGCATTGCCGAGGAAGTGCGACAACACCCGGTCCGGGCGGTGGACGTAGGCGTGCTCGAGAGAGACGTGCATCCGCTTCGTGTCGAGAGCGAGCAGGAGTGCGCGCGATTGCGGCTCCTCCTGCGGCGCAGCCGCATTGTCAAACAGGCTGACGAGGCCGTGTGCGTGCTCGCGCACGTCGTGCTGCCACTCGAAGCTCGAGCCTTTGCCGAACGTGAAGTCGCTCCGCTTGCCTCCGAGGCGCCAGAGAACCCGGCCCGTGTGTCTGCTGACCTTGTAGGCGGCCCAGGTGTTCCGCGCTGAGATGATCAGGTCGTTGTCGGGAGCAACGTCGATCGAGTTGACGTGGAAGTAGTCGAAGCGCGGCCCGGGCCGTTCTTTGATTTCAGTCTCGTCGACCCCGACATGCTCCAGGCTGCGCCACTCCCAGAGCAACCTGCCGCTCGGCAGCGCCAGCTCCTGCACGACCCCGCCGACGACCTGTCCGTTCCGGCTTCCTCCGACACTCGTCAGGTCCCATGTCTTCGTCTCGTTGCTCGTCACGAGGGCGGTGTTTTGGGGCGTGATCACGAACTCGTGCAAATCGCCGTGGAGGCCGTGCGCGGTGGAGAAGCGGAAGAGCTCGCGGTACGACGTGTCGAGGACGACCCACTCTCCCTCAGCGAGGCCGTGCACGGCCTTGCCCTCCCACCAGGTCAGCACGGGCTTCCCGTGGAAGAGTCCGACCTTGAAGTCGGTCATGGTCTTGTCGACGACCGGCCGAAACCAGACAAGCTCGCCGGCGTCGTCGACGATCATCCCGCCGCGTTGGCCCGGACCCGAGGAAGGGGCGAGGAACACGAGCCCAGGCGGGTTGCCGCGAGCGGGGTGGAGCACGGTCAGCGTCGGTGGCTTCAGATCCGGTCGCGAGACGAACCGCTGCACGTTCCCGCCGTCCGCGGCCTCGGCGACGTCGGGAAATCGGAGCCCGTGTCGCGCGAGGAGCAGGGCGGCCCCTCCGGCGAGGAAGCCACGGCGTGTGAGTCCCTGCACGACGCTCGCAAGGTTATGTCGTTACACATCACTTGACCGAACAACCTCAGAAGCAGAAGGTCTCAACTACCGGGCTCCGAATCGGGTGTGGGAATCGGATGGCGGCCTGCTAGGGAAAGGACACCGATGGAACAGTTGAAAGGTCTCTCGCTCGGTCGGAAACTCATCTTGGCGTCGGGCGTGTTGTTGTTGATCGACACGTTTCTCAATTGGCAGAGCGTTTCTGTCCGCGTATCCGGGGTCACCGTTGTCTCCGCGGGGCAAAGCGCGTGGCATGGCTTCTGGGGTGTGCTGCTCGGGTTGCTGACCCTTGCGATCGTGCTCTGGGTCGGTGCCCGAGCGTTCGGCGTCGCTCTGCCCGCGAACATTCCGGATGGACTTGCCACACTCGCGGCCGGCGCTCTGATCGTGCTGTTCGCCCTCCTGAAGACCGTGACCGAGAGCTACTCCGCATGGCCCAGCTACGTTGGCATCGTTCTTGGGGCGGGGGTCGCCTACGGCGCGTGGCTGGCGTTCCAGGAAAGCGGCGAGTCGCTCCCCCGCGTCGCGACCGCCACCGCAGGCGTAGCAAACGCGTCACCTCGAGCGGTCGATGATGAATCACCGCCCGCGCCCGCAGGCACCGATCCGACGTAACGGCGATCCCGCGAGCGCGGCCGTCCACGGAGGCGGCCGCTCTCGCCGGGACCGTCGTCGAGCCGACGTACTGGAGGTTGAGGGATGAGCATGAAGTTGATGGCCGTTACGTTGATCGCTCTTGCGGTTGTCGCCGGCGGCTGCGGTGGAGGCAAGAAGAAGTCAGCGGCGGCTGCGACTACCGCGACAACGTCGTCGACAACGGCGGCCACGACGACGACAGCGGCGACGACGCCGGTGCTGCCGACATTCGCATCGACAAAGAACTGTCAGCAGCTGATGACGCTGGGCGCGAAGATGTCGCAGGCGCTCCGGTCGAGCACCGGGGGCGGTTTGAGCACCGTCGGCAACGAGGCGAATGTGTTCAAGGCGCTGGCGAGCGCAGCTCCGTCGGAGATCCGCGGCGACTTCGAGACGTTCGCGGCCGCGTTTTCTGCGTACGCTCAGGCGTTGACGAAGGCCGGACTCCAGGCGGGCAAGACCCCGACCGCCAAGCAACTGGCCGCGTTGGCGGCTCTTGGAAAGACTTTCAGCGCGCCGAAGTTACAGGCGGCCGAGCAACATCTGGCCGGCTGGGCTCAGAAGAATTGTGGGATCGGGAAGACGACGACGGGCTAGCTTCGGCTAGCCCGTTCTCGCATCGCGGCCTCGATCTGGAGCGCGATGTTGGGGTGCTTCTGCTGGAGCCGGCGAAACTCGGTTCCGAACAGGGTGAGCAACCGGGAAGGAGCGGTGGTCGTGACGGTGGCGCTTCGCCACCCGTCTCCAAGGATCGCCATCTCTCCGAAGAAGTCGCCTGGCAACAGGGTCGCGATTTCTGCACCGGCGGATGTCACCGCCGCACTTCCATCCACAAGAACGAAGAACGAGTAGCCGGACGCGCCTTCGCCCGTGAGCCGAATGCCTTCGCCGGCCGTCTCCACATCGAACCACCCGGCCAGTTCTCGGAGGTCTGAGTCGGACAGCGAATCGAAGAGTGGGATTCCCGAGAGCTCGGCGGCAGTGGAAGACACGGAGGCGGCGAACGTACCTCGTCCGGAGCAGCGCTTCAGCGGTAGTTACCAGCCTGTCACCGTGCCGTAACCAGAATCGTTCATCTTGGTCGCCGGGATACGCTTGACCGATCCTCGTTCGTGTCGTCCAATCACTTGCGCATGCGGTCGGCTTCGAGCTGACCCGCTATCTGCCTCGGAACTACACGCATCTACGCCGGGTCGAGATGCTCCGCGAGGGCGGGATCGACGTCCTCGTCGATGTCGGCGCCAACAATGGCGCCTGGGCGGCAGCCGCGCGCGAGGCCGGGTTTGCGGGCCGGATTGAGTCGTTTGAGCCGCAGAGCTCGCCGCACGACGAGCTCGCGCAGCGCGCTGCCGCTGACGCCTCGTGGACGAGCCACAAGCTCGCGCTCTCCGATCACAGCGGGACGGAGACCTTTCATATCTCTCCCGAAGCGATGGCGAGCTCTTTGTTGCCGCTCGGGCTGCAGGCCGAGCTGGAACCCGGGCACGCGTACACGGAGATCGAGATCGTGCAAACGGCGCGCCTTGATGATCTTCGAGTTGCCAAGCAGGGCGAGTCCGTCTACCTGAAGATCGACGTTCAAGGCCACGAGCTCGAGGTTCTCAAGGGCGCGCGGGAGACGATCGAGCAGCACTGCGCCGCGGTCGAGCTCGAGCTTTCCTTCGTGCCGCTCTACGCCGGACAGGCACTCGCACACGACCTCATGGCGTGGATGGCGGAGCGGGCATTCAGGCTCGTTTCGATTGAGGTCTCGTGGCGCGAACGGCGAACGGGCAATCTGCTGCTGGCAAACGGGCTCTTCACAGCTTCGGACGACGACTAGTGCCCGCGAATCGCCTTCAGACCGTCGAGGATGAAATCGAGGCCGAACTCGAACGCGCTCACCTCGCGGTGCGGGCCCTCCGCGAAGTGCTGCTTCCCATGCTCGTGGAGGTACGGGTACACGTCGACGGGGATCATCCGCTCGAACTCCGACGACCATGTCCGAGACCTGCCCGGCGTTGTAGGAGTGATTGGCCTGCCAGAGCGAGAAGCCGAAGATGTGCGCGTCGAGCACGTGGTAGGCGTGGTAGGTCGTGTCGGCCGAGAAGCCCGCCTCGCGTAGCCGCCCGAGCAGCAGGTCCATGTAGCGCAGCCGGGCCGGCCGGATCCGGCCAGGCGACATCAGCAGTGGGCACGCCCAGGGGTGGCGTGTCAGCCCTCGTAGACCGAGATCGCGCTGCTCCGGATCGCGGCATGCCACTCGCCCGTCGGCGAAGGCGGCTCGGTCTCGTCCAGGACGCGATCGAGCATGCCGTCGAGGAGGTCGTCCTTGTTGGCGACGTAGTTGTAGAGCGACATCGCCTCGAACCCGAGCGTCTGGCCGAGCTTGCGCATCGTCAGCGACTCGATCCCGCCTTCGTCGGCAAGCTCGAGCGCCGCCTGGAGAATGCGGTCGCGGTTGAGGGGAAGCCGGGGCTCGGTCTCGGTTGCCATTGACAAATCTTACGCCGTACGTTATATCTTACGCCGTAAGCTTACAGTGTACGAAGAGCGGGAGGCGACGACACGATGAAGGCGATCGTTCGCGACACGTACGGATCGCCGGATGTTCTGAGGCTTGGGGAGGTCGAGAAGCCCGAGCTCCCCGACGACAGGGTTCTCGTGCGAGTGCACGCGGCTTCCGTTGCTCGAGGGGACTGGTACACGTTGATCGGCGTCTACGTCGGCCGGGCAGAGATGGGCTTGCTCAAGCCGAAGTCCCGCTTGCTGGGCGGCGACTTCGCCGGGACGATCGAGGCGGTCGGCGGCGACGTCACCGACTTTCAGCCGGGTGACGAGGTGTTCGGCGCGAGGAGCGGCGCGCTTGCGGAGTACGTGGCCGCTCGCACGACGGCCATCGCGCTGAAGCCGGCCGACGTGACGTTCGACGAGGCGGCGGCAGTGCCCACCTCGGCGATCACCGCGCTCCAGGGTCTCCGCGACATCGGGCAGCTTCGAGCCCGGGCAAAAGGTTCTGATCAACGGCGCCTCGGGAGGAGTGGGAACGTTCGCCGTGCAGATCGCGAAAGCGCTCGGCGCAGAGGTGACCGCCGTCTGCAGCACCGGGAACGTCGACCTCGTGCGATCGCTCGGCGCCGATCACGTCGTCGACTACACCCGCGACGACTTCACCCGGAGCGACGAGCGCTACGACGTGATGTTCGACAACGCGGGGAGCAGGTCCTGGCGGGAGTGCAAGCGGGTGCTCGAGCCGCGCGCGAGAGTCGTCCTCGTCGGAGGACAGATGGGCGGTCCGGTGATGGGACCGATGGGGCACGTGCTCAGGTCGAAGGTCGCGTCGATGTTCGGCAGCCGCAAGGCCGTCTTCTTCGTTGCCAAGTTCACGAGCGACGACATGCAGACGCTGCGAGAGCTTCTCGAGGCCGGCAAGGTACGGCCGGTCGTCGACCGGCGCTACTCGTTGAGCGAAGTTGCCGACGCCTTCCGGTACCTGGGCGAAGGACACGCCCGAGGAAAGGTCGTCGTCACGATCTGAGGCGCAAAACGACTCAGGAAACAGCGAGCAGGTCGACCACGAAGACGAGCGGTTCGTGCGGAGCGATCACGCCGCCGGCGCCGCGCGCGCCGTAGGCCATAGCGGACGGAATGGTCAGCTTCCGGCGGCCGCCGACCTTCATTCCCTCGACCCCGGCGTCCCAACCGGGGATGACCTGGCCCTTGCCGAGCTTGAACTCGAACGGCTGCCCGCGGTTCCACGACGCGTCGAACTCCTCGCCTGATGAGAAGGCGACACCGACGTAATGCACCGAGACCTTCGCGCCCTTGGTCGCCTCGTCTCCGTCGCCGACGACGATGTCCTCGGTGATGAGCTCGAAGGGGATGTCGCCTTCGGGCTTGTCGATGTGCGGGCGGTCAAGGGCCACGACGCGGCAGACTATCGGCTCATTAACTCACGGCGGGCGTGAGCAGAAGGAGACGACGTGACTTCGAAAGCCGTCCTGAAGTTCATCGGCCACGAGCTGACGCGGCGCGGACCGCTGTCGCCCGCCCTCGTGAAGCACGAAGAGGAACGCGCGACCAGCCTGCAGAGCCGTATCGCCGACGTGGTCACGGGCTTCGCCGGATCGATGAGCTTCGTCTACGTCCATCTGGTGTGGTTCGCGTTCTGGATTCTGCTTCCGGTCGAGAAGTACCCGTACGGGCTGCTGACGATGATCGTCAGCCTGGAGGCGATCTTCCTCTCGACCTTCGTGATGATCTCGCAGAACCGCGCGGATGCGCGACGGCAGGTGTTCGCCGACAGCCAGTACGAGATGATTCAGGAGGAGAAGAAGCAGAACCTCGAGTTGCTCGAGCAGGGGAAGCGCATCGAGCAGCTCACGCAGTCAGTGCTCGCGCTGACGCAGGAGGTGGCACGCGTCCATGAAGAAGGCGTAGCTCTACAACCCGTACACGCGCGCGGCCGTGCCGCCGAGAATGTCGGCTCGTTCACGCTCGCTGACGCCAACAAGCGCCTGAGAGAGCAACCCGAGAACCTCGCCGTACTCCGCCGCGAGCACGCAGACTGGCCAGTCCGAGCCGAACATGCAGCGCTCTGCGCCGAACCATCCGAGTGCTCGCCGGTGGTAGTCGGCGAGCTCCGGCCGATCGCCAGGCGCTCCAGTCGGCTTCGGTCACGAGCCCCGACAACTTGCAGGTCACGTTCGGAGCGTCTGCGAGGGCCGCGACGCCGCAAGGCCCAGGTCTCGGTGCCGCCTTCACGCACCGGTGGTTTGGCGAGATGATCGAGCACAAAGCGCGTGTCCGGATGGCGGCGAACCGTCTCGATCGCAGCCGGCAGTTCGGCGCTCCGTACGAGCAAGTCGAACGCGAGGCCGGCGTCGCCGACCGCAGCGATACCTCGCTGCACATCGTCTCGGAGCAGCCACGCCGGGTCCGGCTCGTCGTGCACCTGGTGCCGGATGCCGACGAGTCGCCCGCCGGTGTAGTCCGCGAGGACGTCCGCAACATCCAGGTCGGTGAGATCGATCCACCCGACGACTCCGAGCACGAACGGGTTCGCGTCGGCGATCTCGAGCAGCCATCGCGTCTCGTCAATCGACCCTCTTGCCTGAACGACGACGGTGCCGTCGATGCCGTGCTCGCGCAGCAGCGGCTCCAGATCCTCGGGGTCGAATCGTCGCCGAATTGCGGCAACGTCGTCGGTCATCCACGGGTAGTCGGCGAGCGCCGGATCCCAGAAGTGGTGGTGGGAGTCGACGATCATCCTTCGGCTTGCAGCTCCTCCCACAACCCAGCGGGCAGGTCGAGCTCGAAGAGCGCGACGTCGTCGTCCACCTCCGCGCTCGAGCGACATCCGACGAGCACGCACGCGACCGCTGGATGTGCCGAGCGGGAACTGCACGGCAGCCGCGGAGAGCGGCACCTCCCAGCGCGTGCAGATCTCGGCCAGCCGGCTGACGCGAGTCGAGTACGGCTGGCTCGGCCGGCGCATAGTTGTAGTGCGCGTTGCCCACGAGGACGCCGCTGTTGAACACTCCGCCGGCGATGACGGCGACGCCGCGCTCGATGCAGAGCGGCAGCAACTCGTCGAGCGCACTCGTGTCGAGGAGCGTGTACCGACCCGCGAGCAGCAGACAGTCGATGTCGGTCTCGCGCGCGAAGCGAGCGAGCATCTCGGACTGGTTCATGCCGACGCCGATCGCGCGCACGACACCTTCGCCGCGGAGCCGTTCGAGTGCGGGGTACGCACCGGCCAGAGCCTCGTCGAAATGGTGGTCCGGATCGTGAATGTGCACGACGTCGACGCGGTCGAGGCCAAGGCGCTCGAGGCTTTCGTCGAGTGACCGGAGCACGCCGTCGAAGGAAAAGTCGAACACCGGTTCGAGCGGCAGCGCTCCCTCGAAGACCGGATCCGGCGATCCTCCGGCGCGAAGCAGACGCCCGACCTTGGTCGAGAGCACAAACTCGTCGCGTGGACGGTCGCGCAGAGCAGCCCCGACGCGGCGCTCGGAGAGCCCGGAGCCGTAGAGCGGGGCGGTGTCGAAGAGCCGCAGGCCATGCTCCCACGAACGATCGACGACCGCACGCGCGTCGGGTTCGGACACAGGCTCGTAGAGACCGCCGATCGGAGCGCAGCCGAGTCCGAGTCGAGTGACGGTCACGTCGGTTCGGCCGAGTTGGACTGCGGTCGGATTCATCGTTCGAGTTCGAAGATGACCGGCAGCCGGTCGGGCAGTTCCATCAGCGGTGCGCCTCGGCCGCCAGCGCACATTGACGGATCGTGCGCAAGCTCTGCGATCGCCCGGTCGTAGTCCGCGCATTCGACGAAATGAAAGAGGTCGAGGCCGTCGCGGAAGATGAGCCAGCGCGTATGCCGACCTCGGATCGCGCGAGCACGTCAGGCCAGATCCCGATGGAGCTCGTCGTACGCTCCTCGCGCCGGAGCCGCGTGTGCAGCCCGACTGCTCAGGCACCGTCGTCGCCGATCGGGACATCGTCGCCGGCCCGAGGTGGTCGCGAAGCCAGGCCTCATTGGTGGCGATGTGCAGCAACGTCGCGGCGCGGGCGAGATCCGCGTCGCCCGCGACGATCGCGTCGTAGATGTTCGTGTGCTCGACGCGGGCCTTGTCGAGCGCCATCCGGTCGGCCATGCCATGCCACAAGCGCGCCCTGACCGTACGCGTCGAGAGACTGCGAAGGAGCGAGCGGAGCACCGCATTGCCCGGAGCATCGCCGAGCACGTCGTGGAACGCGGCGTCCGCTTCCACGAGCTCGTCCGCGCGATCGCCGGCGGCATACATCCGGTCGAGCTCGTGGCGGAGGGCCGCCTTCGTCGGCGTCGTCCGCGCGCAGTGCGGCGAGCGCGGCCGCTTCGGGCTCGAGCATCCGGCGGACCTCGAAGAGCTCGAGCACCGTCCGGCCCTGCAGCAGGTTGGTCGCCAGGCTCGTCGGCTCGAGCAGCTCGCTGGCCTCGAGGCTGCTGACGTAGGTGCCGTCGCCCTGCCGTACCTCGAGGACGCGCGCCAGCGACAGCGCGCGCACGGCTTCGCGCAGCGAGTTGCGGGAGAGGCCGAGCTGAGCGGCGAGGTCGGCCTCGCGCGGTAGCCGCGTCCCGGGACCCCATTCTCCGGAAGCGATGAGCTCGCGGATCGTCTCGATCGCCTCGTGGGTAACACCGGAGCCGCGGCTCCGGCCTTGCCGGTCAGTCTGGGCCATTTCGACGAGCCATCCTATGTCTCCAGGAGAGAGGTCGGGTCAAAGAGGCGTGTTTCGCCTTCTCACGCCATGATCATGGCACATGACTTGACAAACATCCTACCTTTGCTTTAGAACCGTCTCTCAGGTGGCAACGAGGATCGTCCGGGCCGTCACGTACGACATCCGCTTTCCGACGTCGAGGAGCGGTGCCGGTTCCGACGCGATGAACGTGGATCCGGACTACTCGGCGGCGTACGTCGTGCTCGAGACGGACGATCGGGACGGCCTGAACGGTCACGGCCTCACCTTCACGATCGGGCGCGGCACCGAGGTCTGTGTCGCTGCGATCGAGGCTCTCGCGCCGCACGTCGTCGGCGCCACGGTCGAAGAGCTCGTCGGCGACCTCGGCGGGATGTGGCGCCGACTCGTCACTGACAGCCAGCTCCGGTGGCTCGGTCCTGAGAAGGGCGTGATCCACCTCGCCACAGCGGCACTGGTCAACGCGGTCTGGGACCTCTACGCGAAGCTCGAGGAGAAGCCGCTCTGGAAGCTCCTCGTCGACATGCCGCCAGAACAGCTCGTCGCCTGCATCGACTTTCGGTACATCGAGGATGCGCTCACCGCGGACGAGGCGCTCGAGATCCTGCGTCGCGCCGAGGGAACCAAGGCTGACCGCGAGGCGATTCTGCGCGCTGAAGGCTTTCCCGCGTACACCACGTCGGTCGGCTGGCTCGGATATTCGGAGGATTCGCTGCCGCAGCGTGCCCGCGAAGCGGTTGCCGCGGGGTTCACGCATCTGAAGCTGAAAGTCGGGGGCGATCTCGCAACCGATCTGCGCCGGGCGAAGATCGTGCGTGAGTCGATCGGGCCGACGGCGCAGCTCTCGCTCGACGCGAATCAGGCGTGGGGGATCGACCAGGCGATCGACGCGATCCGGGCGCTCGCCGAGGTCGATCCCTGGTGGATCGAGGAGCCCACGAGCCCGGACGACGTCCTCGGACATCGCCGCATTCGCGATGCGATCGCACCGATCCGCGTCGCGACGGGCGAGCACATTCAGAACCGCGTCGTCTTCAAGCAGCTGCTGCAGTTGGGAGCGCTCGACGTCTGCCAGGTCGACTGTTGCCGTCTCGGCGGCGTCAACGAGGTTCTCGCGGTGGTTCTGCTCGCAGCGAAGTTCGGCGTACCGGTTTGCCCGCATGCAGGTGGTGTCGGGCTGTGTGAGTACGCGCAGCACGTGTCGATGTTCGACTTCGTGGCGGTCGGAGCGTCGCTCGACGACCGGGTCTGCGAATTCGTCGATCACCTGCACGAGCACTTCGTCGATCCGGTGCGGGTCGTCAACGGGCGCTACCTCGCCCCGACCGTGCCGGGCTACAGCATCGAGATCAAGCCGGAGTCATTGTCCGAGTTCGCGTTTCCGGACGGTGGCTGCTGGTGGAAGGAGGAGGAGGAAGTACCGGCGTGACCGCTCTCGGAAAACGATCGAACGCAAGGAGGAACACAGTGAAAGCACGCCTCTACGGCGGGCTCCTGCTCGTCGGGCTCGCCGGTGTCCTCGCCACAGCGGCGCTCGCCGCTGGCAACCGGGCACGCGAAGAAGTCTGCGGGGATCAAGATCGGCATCTCCCTCGCCGGCTACAGCACCGACTTCTGGAGCTCGTACGTCGCCTTCGAGAAAGCCGCCGGCACGAAGTACGGCGTCTCTCTCGTCGGCCCGATCTCGTCGAATGGCGACGCGGGCAAGCAAGCGACGCAAATCCGCACGCTCATCTCGCAGGGCGTCAACGCGCTGATCATCAACCCGGTCGACAGCGCAGCAATTGCCCCGACGCTCGCGTACGCCGCAAGTAAGCACATCCCGGTGGTCAGCGTTGACGTTGCCCCGACGAAGGGCAAGGTCTACATGATCGTCCGGGCGGACAACATCCTCTACGGCCAAGCCGCTTGCAACTACATCGGCTCGCACGCCAAAGGCTCGGGCCATGTTGCGATGCTCGAGGGCGACCTCGCCTCGATCAATGGTCTCGACCGCAAGAACGGCTTCCTCAAGTGCATGAAGGCGAAGTACCCGAAGCTGAAGGTCGTCGAGTACGCGACCAAGTGGGATACGCCCACGGCCGTGAACGACGCGAAGACGGCGCTCAGTGCCTACTCGGACCTCAAGGGGATCTACGTCCACTGGAGCGGACCGGTGCCGGGCATCATCGCCGCGGAGAAGGCAGCCGGGAAGTTCACGAAGGTCGGCTCGCCGAATCACATCATCCTGTTCAGCAACGACGGGACACCGCAGGAGCACGGGTGGATCCGTCAGGGCCAGGAGGATGCGACGATCTCGCAGCCGGCGAACCTCTACGCGGGCTTCGCCGTCTTCTATGCGAAGCAGGCGGTTGCGGGCGCGAAGTACCACGCCGGCATGACGACCGATCACGGCAGCAAGATCATCAACCTCCTCGGCAACCTCGAGGATGCGATCGTTGCTCCCGTCGTGAGCAAGGCCAACGTCAACGACCCCGGTCTCTGGGGGAACTACAAGAAGAAATGACGTCGGTAGCTGCAGCGGAGGCGGAGGCGATCTGGAAGTCGTTCGGGCGAACGAAGGCTCTCCAGGACGTTTCCGTCTCCGTGCAGCCCGGCGAGTGTCATGCGCTGGTCGGGCGAAACGGGGCCGGCAAGTCGACGCTCGTCGGCGTTCTCACTGGCTTGCTCAAGCCCGATCGCGGCAGCATTCGCCTGTACGGCGAGTCGGCGCCAGGGCTTGGCGACCGTGCCGCGTGGCAGGAGCGCGTGGCCTGCGTGTACCAGCGCTCGATGGTCATCCCGTCGCTCAGCGTCGGCGAAAACATCTTCCTGAACCGCAGCGACCACTCGCTCATCCGCTGGCGAGAGCTGCGGCGACAGGCGCGTCAACTCTTGCTCGAGTGGGGCTTCGACCTCGACGTCGACCAGCCCGCCGACGAGCTGTCGGTCGAGCAGAAGCAGGTCGTCGAGATCGCTCGCGCACTCGGGATTGGCGCGCGCTTCCTCATTCTCGACGAGCCGACCGCGTCGCTCGAGTCGCACGCGATCGAGCGGCTTTTCGACCGCGTCCGCCGGGTCAAAGAGAGCGGCGTCGCGATCCTCTACATCTCGCATCATCTCGAGGAGGTCTACGAGATCTGCGATCGCGCGACCGTGCTCCGCGACGGGCAGAGGATTGTCACCGCACCCGTGACGGAGCTGGATCACGACCACCTTGTCACTGCGATGGTCGGGAGCGAGCTCGCCCGCTCGATTCGTGAGCAGGTTGGACAACGTGACGCGAGCGAGGGCAAGCCGCGCTTACGCGTCCGCCGCCTGTCGGTGCAGACACCGCTCGGTTCGGTCGAGGATGTGAGCTTCGACGTGCATGTCGGTGAGTGCGTCGGGCTCTTCGGTTTGCGCGGTTCGGGCACCGCGGCGATCGCCGACGCGGTCGCCGGCCTCGTGAGGCCGTCAGACGGCGAGATCGAGGTGGACGGTGCTCCGCTGCAGGCGGGCAACGTGAGTGTCGCCCTGATGCGCGGTGTCGGCTACGTCCCAGAAGACCGTCATGCGCGTGGGTTCGTCCCGACTCTCGGCGTCGCAGAGAACCTGACGTTGCCGATCCTCGAGCGCCTCTCCAGGTGGGGCATCGTCTCGCGCGCTCGGCGCGATGGCGTCGCCGACGAGCTCGTTCGCCGTCTCCAGATCGTCACGAGTGGAGGCGACCAACCGGTCGCCGAGCTGAGCGGCGGGAACCAACAGAAGGTCGTCGTCGGGCGCGCGCTGGCGGCCGAGCCGTCGCTGCTCGTCGTCGTCAGTCCAACGGTCGGCGTCGACGTCGCGTCCAAGGAGGCGCTGCTCACCGTCATCGACGGTGCACGCGCGGACGGAATGGCGGTTCTGCTCGTTTCGGACGACCTGGACGAGCTCAGGATCTCGACGCGTGTGCTCGTCGTACGGCGAGGCGCAATCGTGCGAGAGTTCAGGGAGGCGCCATGGGACCGGCACGATCTGATCGCGACAGCCGAGGGACTCGAGGTGGCGGTGTGACGGACGCGGCGATCCAGCGCGTCGATGTTGTTCGTCGTCCCATCAGGCGCGTCCTGCTTGGCTCGGTGCGCGAGCTCGCACTCGTCCCCGCGCTCATCGTCCTCTTCATCGTCGGGATCTTCACGAGCCCCGCGTTCTTCACGAGCGCCAATCTGTCGAACACGGCGCAGTTCTCGGCGGCACTTGGCCTCGTTGTGGTTGCCGAGTCGCTGATCCTGCTGACGGGCAGCTTCGATCTCTCGCTCCAATCGATCTACGGCCTCGCGCCGATGATCGGCGCCTGGCTCGTCGTGCCGAAGGACGGCCAGGGACTCGGCACAAACTGGAATCCCGCCTTCGGCATCCTCGTCGTTGTTGCGATTGGCGCGGCCGTGGGGTTCTTCAACGGCTTCATGATCGTGAAGCTGCGCTTCAACGCGTTCATCTTCACACTCGCGATGCTGATCCTGCTCGCGGGCTTGCAGCAGGGGATCGTCAGCGGCCGGACGATCTACAGCATGCCGCCCTCCTTCATCTACCTCGGCTCCGCGTATTGGGGAGGGTTCCCGGTCTCCGCGTGGGCAACGGCGGCCGTGTTCCTCGTCGCCGGCCTCTTCCTGCGCTACCACCGAAACGGACGTGCGATCTACGCGATCGGCGGCAACCTCGAGGCCGCTCGCGCGGCGGGAATCAAGGTCGACCGCGTCCGCATCGGTGTCTTCACGGTGGCCGGAGCGCTCGCGGCGATCGCAGGTCTGATGATCGCCGGCCAGGTCGTAGCGGTGACGGCGAACCAAGGAAACAACCTGATCTTCACCGTCTTCGCAGCCGCCGTGATCGGGGGCGTTGCACTCGAGGGCGGGCGCGGGCGGATGCTCGGTGCGTTCACCGGCGTCGTCTTGCTGGGGCTCGTCAACAACGTGCTCGTGCTGCGAAACACGTCGACGTTCTGGATCGACGCAGCGAACGGAGCGATCATCTTGATCGCGCTCGGTCTCGCGCGCGTGATTGGCACCGTTCGGGCCTGACCGCCTTGCGCGTCGACTCAGTAGCGGCGTCCGCCGTCGCGCACGCGCCGGGTGCTCCAGAAGTACCACCCGGTGAGTCCCGCGACTGCGGCGACAAAGACGATTCCGCTGAGCCAGTCGCCACTCGTGAAGCGCCACAAGCCGATTCCGGCCGCGATCGCGCCTACGAATCCCACAGCCTTCTGAGTCAGGACCGTCTTCGTCATCAGACTCACCATACGGGCTCAATCGGCCGCCTGCTCTGATTTGGAGGGTGAGCAGGGGCGAGCCTGCCCACCCTCCAACGAGCGAGACTACGCCTGCGCGGGCTGGTGC
Organism: uncultured Actinomycetes bacterium; assembly: GCA_963707525.1. Lineage (GTDB taxonomy): Bacteria > Actinomycetota > Thermoleophilia > Gaiellales > Gaiellaceae > Palsa-739. The sequence goes on from CAVPQJ010000007.1 coordinate 233,485, forward strand.
CCGAGGGGTGGCGCGTCGAGACCGGACTCGATCCGCTGGAGCTCCTCGTCGGAACCCTGTCGTACCGGGCCTTTGAACCATTTGCGGGCCGACAGCAGGTACCAGCCGCCGAACAGGAGCAAAGCGCCGCCGACCGTGATCGGTGCGTAGTTGACGACGTTCCAGTTGAAGCCCGACTTCCACGGGATGCCCGTAGGCGTGACAGGCATCAGGAAGAGAACGCAGATCACCGCGATCCACACAATCGCGAGCGCGTCGATCCACTTGTAGTGCTTGCCGAGATGCCACGGACCACGCTCGAACTTCTCGCCTGCCCGCAACCGCAGGATGATCGGAAGCACGAATGCGATGTACAGCCCGATCACCGCGATCGATGTGCCCACGAGGTAGCCCGTCGCGTTATTCCAGTACGTCGGGATCATCAACGCCCAGGAGAGCACCCCGATCGCCATCACCGAATAGATGGGGACGCGATTGCCGGCGACGCGGCGCCAGGTCCTGTGGCCCGGGATTGCGCCGTCTCGCGAGAACGCGAACATCATCCGCGACGCCGACGTGACCGATGCCGTTCCGCAGAAGAACTGCGCGACGACTGCGATCACGAGCAGGAACTCGGCCCATTTCCGGCTCATGGACGTTTCCCAGATGTACGTGACGACGTTGGCGCCGGCCTTGAGGGCCCCGTCCGTGCTCGGGATCGCGAAGGTGACGGCGACGAGGAGTGCGAAGCCGAAGATCACCGACACGACGACCGACATCACGATGCCCCACGCTGCCGCGCGTGAAGCGTTCCGGGTCTCCTCGCTCATGTGCGCTGACGCGTCGTAGCCCGTGATCGTGTACTGGGCCATCAGGAGGCCCAGGCCGAAGACGAACCAGAACACCGGACTGTGCCAACTTTGCCCGGAGAACCCCGAGTTGTTGATGGTCTTCGTGAAGACGTAGCTCGCCGACTGGTGATGATCGGGAACGATGATCAAAATCGCGACGATCACCGCGACGCCGGCCATGTGCCACCACGCCGAGACCGAGTTCAGGCCCGCAAGGAGCTTGACGCCGAGCAGGTTGATCAGCAGGTGGAGGAAGATGATCACCGTGAACGTCACGAAGATCGAGTGCCGGGTGTTCGGCAGCGACGGGAACCAGAGGTTCAGGAGCGAGGTCGTGAAGATCGCCGCGCCGTAGTCGATTGCCGCTGTGACAGCGATCTGCCCGATGAGATTGAACCAGCCGGTGAACCAGCCCCAGGCGGGGCTCCCGAGCTTCGACGCCCAGAAGTAGAGGCCGCCGGCCGTCGGGTACGTCGAGGCGATCTCGCCCATGGCGAGCGCGACGATGATGCACATTCCGCCGACGAGCAACCAGCCCCAGGTGATCGCCACGGGGCCGCCCCACTGGAACGCGATGTAATACGACGTCAGGCAGCCCGCGAGAATCGAGATGATCGTGAAGGAGATGGCGAAGTTCGAGAACCCGCCCATCTCGCGGTAGAGCACCTGCGCGTAGCCGAGCTTGTGGAGCGTGCGCTCGTCGTCGTCGGGCGCGTGCACCGCTGGTGCTTCGGAGCTCATCCATCCTCCTTGACGTGGATCGTGAGAAGCCGCACGTGATAGCTAACCCCTTCGGTCGGACGGTTTCAACCGTGCGATAGGGTCGATCGCGTGCTGAGCGTCGACGAACTCCGGGCGGACGTCGAGACAGGCGCGGTCGACACGGTGATCGCAGCCTTCACGGACATGCAGGGACGGCTGATGGGCAAGCGGCTCGATGCCGAGTTCTTCCTCGACGAGCTCGATTCCGGTAACACGGTCGAGGGCTGCAACTACCTCCTCGCGCTCGAGATGGACATGGATCCGGTGCCCGGTTATGCGCTCGCCAGCTGGGAGCGCGGCTATGGCGATTTCGGCCTCCAGCCCGACCTCGAGACGCTCCGGCGGATTCCCTGGCACGAGGCGACCGTGCTCGTCCTCTGTGACGTGCAGTGGCACGACGGCTCGCCCGTCGCTCCGTCTCCGCGGCAGGTGCTGAAGGCGCAGCTCGAGCGGGCGAAGGGGATGGGCTACGACGCCGCGTTCGGCTCCGAGCTCGAGTTCTTCCTCTTCCGCGAGAGCTACGAGGAAGCGCATGCGAAGCACTACCGCGATCTGACGCCGTCGGTGCCGTACATCCTCGACTACCACATCCTCGGTGCCGGCTACGACGAGCCGTTCATGCGCGCGATCCGCACGGCGATGAAGGCCGCCGGGATGAAGGTGGAGTCGTCGAAGGGCGAGGCGTGGCCGGGCCAGCACGAGATCAACTTCCGCTACGCGCTGGGGGCGAAAGCTGCCGACGACCATGTGATCTACAAGACCGGCGCCAAGGAGCTCGCACACCAGTGCGGGATGTCCTTGACCTTCATGGCGAAGCCCGACCACACCTGGGTCGGGTCGTCATGCCACATCCACTCGTCGCTGTGGCGCGACGGCGAATCGGCGTTCGCCGGCGAGACGGACGTCTTCAAGCACTACCTGGCGGGCCAGATCGCGCTCGCCTCGGAGCTGGCGATCTTCTTTGCCCCCACGATCAACTCCTACAAGCGCTTCGCTGCGGCAAGTTGGGCACCGACGACGCTCGCCTGGGGCTACGACAACCGCACCTGCGGCTACCGCATCGTCGGGCATGGCAAGGCGCTGCGAGCCGAGACGCGCATTCCCGGTGCCGACGCGAATCCGTATCTCGCGTTCGGCGCGCTCCTCGCTGCGGGCTTGTACGGCATCGAGCAGAAGCTCGAGCTCGGGCCGGCTTTCGAAGGCAACGCCTACGAGTCCGACGTCGAACGCTTCCCCGGCACGCTGCGCGAGGCGATCGTGCGCCTCGAGCAGGGGACGGTTGCGCGGACGCTGCTCGGTGACGAAGTCGTCGATCACTATCTGAACTACGCGCGCACCGAGCAGCGGCTCTTCGATGAGGTCGTGACGACGTACGAGCGGGAGCGGATGTTCGAGCGTGGCTAAGCCGGTGATAGGCATCACGACGTACGTCGAGCCCGCGTCCTGGGGGCACTGGAAGCTCGACGCGGCACTCATCCCGTACGACTACGTGCGCGCCCTCGAGCGCGCCGGCGCGCGAGCGTTGCTCGTGCCGCCGAGCGAAGACGCCGTGGAGGAGACGCTCGATGCGCTCGACGGGCTCCTGTTTTCGGGCGGAGCCGATCTCGACCCGGCTTCGTACGGGGCGGACACGCATCCCGAGACGAACGGGATCCGACCCGAGCGCGACCGCGGTGAGCTCGCGCTGCTCGAAGGCGCCCTCGCGCGCGACATGCCGGTGCTTGCCGTCTGCCGCGGCGTCCAGATCCTGAACGTTGCTCGCGGCGGCGATCTCGTCCAGCACCTGCCCGAAGTCGTCGGCAGCGAAGCGCATCGCGAGGTGAAGGGCGTGTTCTCGGATCACGGGGTGAAGATCGAGGATGGCTCGCGGCTCGGTGCCGTGCTCGGCGACCGCGCACCGGTGAAGTCGTCGCACCACCAGGGTCTCGGCCGGGTCGGTAGCGGGCTGCGCGAGGTCGCGTGGGCCGACGACGGCACGGTCGAGGGGCTCGAAGATCCCGAGCAGCGGTTTGCGCTCGGCGTGCTGTGGCACCCGGAGGCCGGGGAGGACCAGAAGCTCTTCGAGGCGCTCGTGGCCGAAGCGCGCGCCTATAGAGAGGACAAATTGAAGTGAGTACCGTCCTCAACCCGGCGACCGAGGAGCCGCTGGCGGAGCTCGAGCCGGCGGGCGTCGAGGAGACCGACGCCGCAGTCGCCCGCGCGAAGGCAGCGTTCCCTGCGTGGCGCGCCCTCGCGCCCACCGACCGTGCGATGCTGCTGCGCCGCCTCGCCACGCTCGTCGAAGAGCATCACGAGGAGCTCTCCCGCATCGAGTCGCGGAACGTCGGCAAGCCGATCAGCGGCGCGCGCGGCGAAGTCGCCATGGTCGCGCAGGTGTTCCACTTCTACGCCGGGGCGGTCGACAAGTTCTACGGCGAGACGATTCCGGTTGCAGGTGGCGTCGACATGACCTTCCGCGAGCCGCTCGGCGTCGTCGGCTTGATCACCCCCTGGAACTTCCCGCTGAACATCGCCTCGTGGAAGCTCGGGCCTGCGCTCGCGACCGGCAATACGGTCGTGCTGAAGCCGGCCGAGCTGACACCGCTCTCTTCCATGCGCCTGGGCGAGCTCGCACTGGAGGCCGGTATTCCCGAAGGCGTCGTCAACGTCGTGGTCGGCAAAGGATCCGTCGTCGGGCAGCGTCTGATCGAGCATCCCGACGTTGCGAAGATCGGCTTCACCGGTTCGACCGAGGTGGGACAGCTCGTGATGCAGGGAGCTGCGAGCACGATCAAGCGCGTCACGCTCGAGCTCGGCGGCAAGTCCGCGAACATCGTCTTCGCGGACGCGGATCTCGAGAAGGCAGCGGCGAGCGCTCCGTACGCGGTGTTCGACAACGCGGGACAGGACTGCTGCGCGCGCTCGCGCATCCTCGTCGAACGGAGCGCATACGAACGCTTCGCCGAGCTGCTCATCGAGGCGACGCGGGCCATGAAGGTCGGCGATCCCGAGGACGATGCGACGGAGATGGGCCCGCTCATCTCGGCACAGCACCGGGAGACGGTCGCGAGCTTCGTCGAGTCCGAGCCGCTGTTTCGCGGCGGCGTGCCGGACGGCAAGGGGTTCTGGTATCCCGCCACCGTCGTCGAGGCGACCCCGGAGGACCGGATTGCGCGCGAAGAGGTCTTCGGCCCGGTCGCGGCACTGATTCCGTTTGCCGACGAGGCTGAGGCAGTCCGGATCGCGAACGACTCGAACTACGGGCTCTCCGGCTCGATCTGGACGCGCGACGGTGGGCGCGCGCTGCGCGTCGCCCGAGCGGTCGAGACCGGCGTGCTGTCGATCAACTCGAATTCGTCGGTGCGGCCGTCGACGCCGTTCGGCGGCTTCAAGCAGAGTGGCTTCGGTCGCGAGCTCGGCATGCATGCGCTCGAGGGCTACACCGAGGTCAAGAACGTGTTCTACTCAACCGCATGAACCGGTTGCGGGACAAGGTCTGCGTGATCACGGGGGCCGGCGGCGGGATGGGGGCCGAGGCCGCGCAGGTGTTCACGGACGAGGGTGCCAAGGTCGTCGTCGCCGACGTCGACGGCGCCGCAGCGTCGAAGGTGGCCGACGGCGTCGGCGGTTTGGCGGTCCAGGTCGACGTCTCCGACTCCGACTCGGTGCAGGCGATGTACAAGGCGGCGGCGGCCGAGTTCGGTGGCATCGACGTCCTCTACAACAATGCCGGCATCTCGCCCGCGGACGACGATTCGATCCTCGAGACCGACCTCGACGCCTGGGAGCGCGTGCAGGCGGTGAACACGCGCGGCGTCTTCCTCTGCTGCAAGTACGGCATCCCGCATCTGCTCGAGCGCGGCGGCGGCTCCGTGATCAACGTCGCATCGTTCGTCGCCCTCGTCGGCGCCGCAACGTCGCAGATCTCGTACACGGCCTCGAAGGGCGCCGTGCTGTCGATGAGCAAGGAGCTTGGCGTTCAGTTCGCGCGGCAGGGCGTGCGCGTGAACGCGCTCTGTCCTGGTCCGGTCGAGACGCCGCTCCTGCTGCGCATCTGGAGCGAGTCGCCCGGCGCCGCCGAACGCCGCCTCGTGCACGTGCCGATGGGGAGGATGGCGAAGCCGCGCGAGATCGTGAATGCGGCGCTCTTCCTTGCGAGCGACGAGTCGTCGTATGTGAATGCCGCGACGTTCCTCGTGGATGGCGGCCTGACGGCCGCGTACGTCACTCCGGAATAGGCGATTCACATGCAACCAGGTTGCAGTGCAACCTGGTTGCAGCTTTTCGGGTCGGCTCGGCTCTACCGAATGGTGAACACGCCCTTCTTCACAGTCGAGTGCGCTGCGACGCACGCATAGCGGTAGGCGCCCGCGCGGCCGAAGTTCGCGATGAGGGTCTTCTCCTGGTGCGGCTTGACCAACCCGGACTTGAACTTTGCCGAGACGTCGAAGCCATGCGTGACGGTGCCGTCGTTGAAAATGCCGAACACGATCCTCGTGTACAGGTGACTCACCGATGTGTAGCCAAGCTTGCAGCTTGTGTTCTTGATGTGTACGGGGACATTCCACGAGGCGGCCACGCCTGCGGCGGCCGGAAACGCGGCGACTGCTACTGCAGCCGCGACCGCGATCAGTGCGAGGCCTGACTTGTGTCGCATAGGACTCCTCCCAGAGTCGATTGCTCGATCTCCGGCTCTATGCCCGCTTTGAGGAGTTGCTACTCGTTGCCGACGACCTGGACGAGCCAGCGCCGGTCGCGCTCGCGGTCCAGCTCGATGAAGAGCACGCGCTGCCAGGTGCCGAGCTGCAGCTCGCCGTCGCGCACCGGCACCGACTCGCCGGCGGTGCCGAGCAGCATCGCCATGCAATGCGAGTGGCCGTTGCCCTGTTCCATGTCCTCCGGACAGATGTTCTCCGTGCGCCTGTCGAAGTCGTCGTGTGCGTAGTAGCTCTCGGTCGGTACGAGGCGGCGCAGCAGCTCCGCGAAGTCCTGGAGGAAGCCCGTCTCGAACTCGTTGACGCGCACGCAGCACGTCGTGTGCGGCGAGTACACGCAGGCAATGCCTTCCTGCACTCCGCTCGCCTGGACGGCGGTCTGCACGTCTTCCGTGATGTCGGTGACGGTCAGGCCGCCCGACGTCCGGAGCTGGGTCTCGCGCTGGAAAACTTTCACGGCCGCCATTCTGCTTGAAGCAGGCGAGCGTTGAGCCGGAAACCCCCTAGCTCAGCAGAATCTGCACGGCGTTACCCTGCAAACCTGAGCGGGCCCGTAGCTCAGTTGGTTAGAGCAGGGGACTCATAATCCCTTGGTCCCAGGTTCGAGTCCTGGCGGGCCCATAGAGGCATGCGACCTGGTCGCGACGACGTCGCGACCAGGTCGTACGACTTCGTTAGCTGGCCGGGTCGATACGCCCGAACAAGCCGTGTGCCTCGTGGTCTGGTCCGGCGGCGAAGTAGAGGGCCGTCGCCGGCCCGGAACCGGTGCCGTTGCCGAACCCGATGCCCCAGAGCCCATCGATCGTGATCGGCTGCCCGGAGTTGTCGCGCAGCTGGCCGGCGTGCGTGAAGTGACCCGCGGGCGATTCGGCGAAGGCGTGAATCCGACCGTCGCCGAAGTTGCCGACGAGGAGGTCGCCGCTGAACGGTCCGAAGCCGGCGGGCGCCCAGGCGAGCCCCCACGGTGCGTCGAGGTCGCCGCCGCTCGCGACACGTCCGAGCAGGTGTGCCCGCCGTGTCGTATGCGTCGACGTAGCCGAGGCCATGCCCGTCGATCTCGTCGTGTCGGTCAGCGTCCTGCTTCGCGTAGGTGACGAAGATGCGACCGCCGAGGTTCTGGATTCCGAACGGTGCGAACCCTGCAGGAAGCGCCGGGTCGACGAATGCGCCCGGGCTGTTGATCTGCGTGAAGGATCCGTCGAAGACGTCGACGCGGCCGTTGTGGAAATCGGTCGCGTAGAGCCGGTTGCCGGCGATTGCGAGACCCTTGAAGACCGCCCCTTCCGCCGTGCGGCTCACGACGACGAACGCGTGGGTCGACGGGGGCGGTGGCGATACAGCCGGGTTCCACCCGTGGATCGTCCCGTTTTCACTTGCGAACATGAAGAGCGCGGGGCCTGAATGGCCCGCGCGGTCCGTCACGACGAATTCGCTTCCGCCGTTGAAGACCGCCCCGGTGGGGCCGCCCTCGACGTTGACGACCAGCGAGCGAGCAATGCCGTTGCCGTCGTAGAGCGTCGACCTGTCGGTTCCATTGTCAGCGACCCACCACGGGGTGCTCCCGCCCGCGGTGATCCCCCAAGCGTTGACGAGGTTCGGATCGGTGTGTTCGGCGGGCACGAACCCGTCCGAGACAAGATTTCGGACGGAATAACCCGTCCCCGCCGCCGATTGGTCAGCCGCGGCGCGAGACTGGCTCGCGACTACCGCAGAAGCCGCCGCCACAGCCGCAGCAAGCACAACGAGCCTGAAACGCGAGCGTGTCAGCCTGTGCCGATCGTGCCAAATCCCCATTCTGCACCTCCCGTGCATAGATAACCCCAGTACCACTACGGCGCTACCCGCTCGGCGGATTACCACGCCGGGTCGGCTTTTTGGCACTGGCGTCCGGGAGGGAGACGCTCTAGGACGAACGCAAGGCGCCCCGTACCTCCGTGACGCCTCGCCAGGCAAGCCGGATGTCGGACAGCTCGGCGACTGCTGTGGTGATCTTCGGCAGATAGAGGTCGACTGCGGCCAGCGCCCGCGGATCCGTTGGGTCTGCGAATGCCACCTGCACGCTGTCGCCTTTTTCGCGCACGGGGATCGCCGCCGCCGACGCACCGACTTCGGCCGGGAGCAGGCGGGCGATCGAGTGGTCGACGCCGACGCGCATGATGCTGATGTAGGGAAGTGCCAGCTGCTCGGACAACGTCCGCGCCAGCTCGTCCTCGAAGATCAGCCCTTCGCGCAGCAACACGACTCCGAGCAGATCCTCCGTCGCTCGCGATTCCGTGAGCGCTGCCGCCAGCTGCTCTTCGGTGATGTAGCCCTTGCTCACGAGCAACTGGCCGAGCCGCGGCGGTCCGAATCCTTCAGGCGGCGGGACGAGCATCCCGGGCACTTCGCGCACTTCCTCGAGGTGCAGCGGGGTGTCGTTGATCCGCGACCACTCGGAAACGTCTTGCTCGATTTCGCTGGGGCGCCTGTCGGTCGTCAACTCGACGACCGTCGGGCCTTCGACCTCGGCCGCCAACCCGAGGCGCCGGAAGTAGTCGCGCAAGGAGAACACGAGGTCGCCGCGATCGGCGATGTCGATGCGCCAGCGTCGTACGATCGGGACTGCTGTATGGGACGGGTTGCTCACGATGCGAAAAGCTCCTTGGTCGCCAGGCCTCAGTCAATATCGGCGTTCTCGGCCTTTCGCTGAAGTCCGACCATCCCTGCGGTCAAAAGTCATCACCCGCGCGCGGGACCTCGAAAGCTGGAGGCGGCTCCCCATCTTGGGGGAGGCAAGAACGCCGTCCAGCAACGATGACAAGAAGCGTGGGCCACGATTTCGCGAAGCTCAACGCCGACACGCTCGACCGCGCCCTCCAAGCCGGCCGCCTCGACCTGCAAGGCGTCGATCAGGAGGAGCGAGAGCGTCGCGAGTTCGCCCTGGCCGCAATCGAGGGCTACACGGCTCTTCTTCGCGAGCCGATGGAGCCGGCGCCGAGTCGGAACCTCATCCGCTACTGCTTCAAGCTCGTCTTCGCGGACGGTCGGTGGAGCGTGGACGAGAAGCAGCTGCCTGCCGCACCGCACGAGGGCGACGTCCTCGATTTCGCCGGTTTCGGCGACTGGCGCATCCAGGGATCGCAGCAGGTCGGCGTGAGGCCGGCCGGCAAGCCGCCGCGCGAGTTCTTCGTCTGCGCGCCCGCCGCCGTCTAACGTCGACGTAACGTTACGGTCAGTCGGCAGACTGATTGACATGTTCCTTTTCTCGAAACCCAGCACGATGGTCGCGGCCGACGAGGCGCTGCCCGGACGCGACGAGGCCATGCCCGTTCCTGCAGCGCACGAGGTGCTCGGAAATCCGATCGCGCCGCCCTTCCCAGAGGGGCTCGAGCAGGCCGTCTTCGGCCTTGGCTGCTTCTGGGGAGCGGAGCGGATCTTTTGGCGCGCCCCCGGCGTCTACACGACGGCGGTCGGGTACGCCGGCGGCTTCACCCCGAACCCGACCTACGAGGAGGTCTGCTCCGGACGCACCGGTCACACGGAGGCAGTGCTCGTCGTCTTCGATCCGGCCGTAACGAGCTACGACGAGCTCCTGCGCCTGTTCTGGGAGAACCACGATCCGACCCAGGGCATGCGCCAGGGGAACGACCAGGGCACCCAGTACCGATCGGCGATCTACACGACCGATGAGGCACAGCGTCAGGCCGCCGACGCGTCGCGCGAGCGCTTCCAGGAGGAGCTGGCGAAGAGCGGTTTCGGCGAGATCACGACCGAGATCGCGGAAGCGGGGCCGTTCTACTACGCCGAGCCGTACCACCAGCAGTACCTCGCGAAGAACCCGAACGGCTACTGCGGGCTCGGCGGCACGGGCGTCGCCTGCCCCGTCGGCCTCAAGACCGCCTAGGGCTCAGGCGGTCTCGCCGCCGTCGATCGAGATCACTGCGCCCGTGAAGTAGGCACCCTCGTCGCTCGCGAGAAACGCATAGAGCGCAGCGATCTCGTCGGGGCGCGCATGCCGCCCAAGCGGGATCGTCGCGTTCACCTGTTCCAGCATCTCCGGCGTGTACTCGGCTTCTTGCATCGGCGTCAGGACGTAGCCGGGGCAGACCGCGTTGACGCGGACCGACGGTGCGAGCTCGCGCGCCATCGTGCGCGCGAGCAGGATCACGCCCGCCTTCGACGCGTTGTAGTCGGCGTAGTACTCGTGGCCTGTCAGGCCGTTCGTCGAAGCCGTCATGAGAATGACGCCGCCGCTGCCGGCGGTCATACGGCGAGCAGCCTGTTGCGCGCAGTGGAAGACGCCCGTGAGGTTGACGTCGAGCACGCGCTGCCAGTCCGCCGGATCGATCTCGAGGAACGGCTTGCGAATAGAGATACCGGCATTCGCGACGAGGACGTCGACTCCGCCGAGCAGCTCGTCGATCGTCGAGAACGCATCGTCGACCGCCGCCGCGTCGGCTACGTCGCAGAGCAGCGCGTGCACACCGGGGATCCGCTCGGCGGCGCTTGCGACCTCTTCCTCACCGACCGCGAGTGCGGCGACGCGCGCACCTTCGTCGAGGAAGCGGCGGCTTGTCGCCTCGCCGATGCCGCTCGTCCCGCCCGTGACGACAACTCGTTTTCCGGTCAGCCCCTGCATGAGGCGACAATCTACTTCGACGGAAGCGGCGGCTCGGGCGCTGCGACGACGTGAAGCGAATCGAGAAGCGCCCGCGCCTCGGCTTCGAGATCGGCGTCGCGACGTATGCGCGCGGACGCGTGAAGCGACAGTGCGACTTCGTACAGTGCGTCACACGCGCGCGCCACCGTAAGACTCCGCTCGAGCTCGTGCTCGGCTTCGGTCACTCGCCCGGCCTGGAGATGTGCATAGCCGCGCACTCGGTGGAGCAACGCCTGGACCGACGGCGTCAGCGTGCCATAGCCGACGTCCGCGGCGGCGTCGGCGGCCTTCAAGGCTGCGTCGTGGTCGCCTGCGAGGACAGCTGCCTCCGCGAGCCTCACTTCCGTCTCGTAGACAAAGCTCGCAGCCTGGATCTCCCGCAACGTGCCGAGCGCGGTGCCGAGGAGGTCCCGCGCCTCGTCGGCGCGTCCACCGGCTCGAGCGGCCGCGCGGCCGAGGTTTGCCGTCGCAACCGCAGACATGAGCATCGAGCCGGCTGCCTCGCAGGTCTGTTGAACCTCTCGCAGGAGGTGCTCGGCCTCCGCGATGTGTCCCTGGTCAGAGTAGATTTCTGCGATGTTGTTCGCGATCGTCGCTGCGCCGACGACGTCGCCGATCCGCTCGCGCGCACGGCGGCTGCGCTCGTAATACTCGAGCGCTTCGTCCCAGCGTCCCTCGTAGTACGCGTCGATGCCGAGGTTGTTCAGCGCATTGGCCTGGCCGAGGAGGTCGCCGAGCTCTTCGTAGATCGGTAGCGCGAGATCGCGGACACGCGCTCGTGCCGGGCTTCCCAGCGACGTGTACGCAAGGTGGAGCAAGTAGTAGGCGTGCGCGAGCTCATCCAGCGCGCCCGCCGCCCGCGCATCTTGCACCACTTCCTCGCACCACTCCACGCAGTCTCGCATCGCGCCCTGCCGAAATCGTGCCGCCGCGTAGCCAAGCGAGAGACGAAGCCGATGGATCGGCTGCTGCTCGTCCGGGAGCGATGCAACAGCTCGCATTCCGCGCGCGTACCAGCGCAACGCGTCCGCGTACTGGCCTTCGTTCTCCCGGAGCCGGCCTTCCTTGAGGTACAGCGCCGCGAGCGCGGCCGCGTCGCCGCGCATCGCCGACCGCGCCTCCTTGTAGGCGAGCCTGGCATCGCCGTAGTCGCCGCTCAGCTCGAGTACGTCGCCGAGCGCCTCCCAAGCCTGCCCCACGTCCGCGCGCGCAAGGGTAGGCAGCGAGCGTGCCGCATCGAGCGCCCGACGGTAGAACTCGGCAGCGCCGGCGTTCGCGAACTTCGCCTTTGCGCGTGCCGCTGCGAGCAGTGAGTAAAACCAGGTGTCCACCGGGCGCTCCGCGAGCGAGAAGTGGAGCGACAACATCTCCGCCGCGTCCTCACCGTCGTCGGTCGTCGCTCGCAGCACGTCGGCGACGCGAGCATGGAGCTCGCGGCGACGGCGGAACGAGAGGCCCTCGTACGCAGCGTCCCGGATCAGGGCGTGGCGGAAGCGGAACTCGCCCGCGACGTACGGATCGCGCTCGACGAACTCGGCGAGGCGGTCCCACGACTCCGAGTCGAGCGCGGCCTCGGGGTCGCCTTCCAGCACCTGCGCGATGAGCGCTCCGGAGAAGCTCGGGCCGAGGACCGAAGCCCAGCGCAGGAGCGCACGATCGGCGAGCGCCAGGCTGTCGATGCGACTCGTCACGACGCCCTCGACGCTCTCGGGCAACGTCTCGACATCGTCGTGGCTGGCGCGCGTGGCGGCAACGAGCTCCTGCACGAAGAGCGGATTGCCACCGGCTCGCTCGATGATGGCCGCGAGCTGGTCAGGCGCGAGATCGTCGGCAGCGGCCGTGGCGGCGAGCTGTTGCGCGTCCGCTTCGGGAATCGGATCGAGACGAAGCGACAGTGCCGGCACCGGTGGCGTACCCTCGGCGGCGATGAACCCGCCTCCCGTTGGGCGGCGGGTCGAGCAGATCAGCCATGACTTGGCGGCAACGTGCGTCCCGAGGTGTCGCAGGAGATCGCACGAGGCCTCGTCCATCCAATGCGCGTCCTCGAAGAGCAGCAGAGTCGGCGGCTCGAGCAGCTCCGCGAGCAGCGCTTCGACGACTCCGTTCAGGCGCGCGCGGCGAAAGGACGGCTGCAGTTCGTCCGTCTGCTGGGTGGAAAGGACCGATACGTCGAGCACGTCCGCAACGAGCGGCATCCACGGAACGAGATCAGGATCGATCCGGGCGATGGACTCGGAGAGAGCTTCGCTGTTCGCCGCTGCATCGCCGTCGACGCTGACGTCGAGCAGGCCGCCCAACAGCTTGCGAAAGACGAAGTACGGCGTCGTCGCCTCATATGGCTCACACGCTCCTGACACAACGGTGAGTCCTTGAGCGCGATCGCACAGCTCTTCGACGATGCGTGACTTGCCGATTCCAGCGTCGCCGATCAACTCGACGAAGCTGCCGAAGCCCATTCGCACGGGTATGAGCGCAGCGTCGAGGACGGGCAGTTCGCGCTGACGGTCGACGAGCGGGAGTCGCTTCCGCGGCCCCGGCGAGCGCGTGCCTGCAGCCGCGCCGACCGCCACGGCCTCGACCGGCTCGGCTTTGCCCTTGAGCGGCAGGGAACCAACGGGCGTCGTCGCAAACGCCGTTTTCGAGCGCTCGATCAGATCGGGCGTCGTCCAGATTGCGTTCGCATCCGCCCTCGCCATCAGCCGGGCCGCGAGCGCCGCCGTGCCGCCGAGGATGGTGTACGCGCGGCGATAGGGCGGGCCGATGCGCCCGGCGAACACATTGCCGGCGGCAACCCCGATGTGGAGTGGCAGTCGCGGCGAGGCTTCGACCGCCGCGCGCATCGTGCGCAGCATCCGTTCCTCGTCCTCGCCTGCGGTCGTCGGTACGCCGGCGACCAGAATGCCGCGGCCGCCCAGCTCGTCGATGTCGCTCTCGAGGAACAAAATGCCGTGCGCGGCAGCCGCGTCCTGCAAGGTGTCGACGACCTCCTCGATCGCGTCGGTGACGGCATCGATGCCCTCGACGTCGAGCAGCTTCTGGACACCGCTGAAACGGACGAACGCGACGGCGGCATGGCGGTGCTCACTCTCGACTCTCTCCGCCGTGAGGTACTCCCGCAGGGTCTGCGGCACGCAGCCGAGCAGGTCGAGATCCTCGACGTTCGGGACTTCGGCGATGCCCGTCAGGGCGACCGCGGGTGGCGACGCGAGTAGCGTCCCCGGGCCTTTTCGAGCGCCGAGGTACACGGGGTCGAGGAATGCTGCAGTCGAATCGCTGACGGCTATCTCCCCGGCTCCCGCGGTGTCCTCCATGACGACGGTGTGCGCCGCCGCCGGGCCGGCGATGATCAGCTCCCGGTGGCGCCGCCCGACGAGGAAGAGGTCGAATGTGCCGCTGTGCACCCCGACGTGCATGCGGAGCTCGACGCTGCCGACCGACGTGTGCAACGGGCCGAGCGCACGCAGGGAGTCGCGCATTCCCCAGGCTGCCGAGCATGCACGCGGCGCGTGATCGGGGCCGTCGAACAAGAGCAGCATCGCGTCGCCGCCGAGCTTCACGAGCCCGCCGCCGTTCTCGTACGCCACGCCGAGCAGGCGGGCGAACGTGGCGCTCATCACGTCCGTGACCTCTTCGGCGCCGAGCCGTCCCATCGGCGCGAGCCGCTCGGACATGGCCGTGAACCCCGAGACGTCGACGAATGCCATCGTGCCCTCGAGCGCTCGCCGGCGAGCCGTGGGGTCCGTGCGCAGCCACTCGAGCGTGACTCGTGGCAAATACGGCACGAGTTGGGAGCTCGCAGCTCCCGCGAGCGGTTGAGTCACCGCTTCCCCCACAACGAGATTGTGACCCTATTGACAAGAAACAGGAAGGGGCGCATTCTGGTCGAGGCCGGCCTGAGGAGCGGGTCCGGTGTTGAGGGAAGGGCGTGGAGGGTTTGCGGCGTCGGGGAGTGAGGCGATCCATCATCGCAGCGGCTGCGGCCGGCTTCGTGCTGCTCGCGGCGTCCGCCGGGGGCGCGACCGACGGCTTCGGGAACACCTCCGTGACCACGGTCTCGGTCGCAGCCGGCGGCTCCGCCACCGCCGCGCAGATCGTCCACCTCGATGCGCTGCCGCAGAAGGGCGACGTGCTGCTCGCGTTCGACGACACGGGGAGCATGGGTCCGGCGCTCGCGACCGCGAAGACCGACGCGACCTCGATCGTCTCGACGCTGCAGACCGACTTCTCGGGGTTTGGAGGATCGGTCCAGTTTGCAGTCGGCCACTTTCAGGACTACGGCGGAACGGCCTTCGATTCCGCCATGTCCGACGTGCCCTGGCAGCTCGACCAGCCACTTACGACTGACCCGACCGCCATCCAGAATGCAATTCCGCCAACCGCCGGCGGCGGCGGCGACTTCCCGGAGTCGTACTTCCGCGTCTTCTACGAAGCTTCGGTGTTCCCATGGCAGACCGGCGCGGAGCGCTTCCTGATCGTGCTCGGCGACCAGACGGGCCACGACCCCGCGCAGCAGGCGACGTTCGCGGATTGCCCGAACTCATCGGCAACGACCGGCGTCGATCCCGGCACCACAGCGTCGGGCCCGCTATCGGCGGCGACCGCGATCAACGATCTGACGCAGGCGAATGTGACGCTGTCCTTCGTCCATTACGACACCGGGGCGAACAACTTCCCCGTGCCGAAGGCCTGCCACGACGAGCTTGCGGCTGCGACCGGCGGATCGGCGGTCGACGGCGGCGCGAGCGGGGTTGGAAGCGTCGCGACGCAGGTCGAAAGCCTCGTGCAGAGGGCGGCCCGGCACATCGGCTCGCTGACGGCGGCCGCGACGACGAGCACCGGCGGCAACACGCCCGATCCGAACGCGGACCCCGGCAGCTGGGTCAGCTTCACCGGACTCCCGAGCACACTCGATCTCGCAGCCGACGGAAGCAACAGTGACGTCCCGTTCTCCGCGGTCGTCGCACCGCCGGCGGGTGCCGTTCCGGGCACGTACTCGGTCGACCTCAAGGTCGTCGCCGACAACGTCGTTCGCACGACCGAGACCCTGACGATCACGGTCAAGACGCCGATCTCGAGCCTGAACGTCTCCGCAACTCCGACGAGCGTTGGCGCCGGGATCGATCAGATCAAGCTCAGCAACATCCCGAATGCCTGGCTTGGGTACTACGCCGGCTCGATCCTGTCAGGGCCTGTTGGTTCGACGCCCGTCGGCTCGACGCCCGTTGGCTCGACGCCGGTGGGTTCGACTCCGGTCGGGTCGACGCCGGTGGGCTCGACCCCCGTTGGCTCGACGCCGGTCGGCTCAACGCCGGTGGGTTCGACGCCGGTCGGCTCGACGGGTCTGTTCGACATGCCGGTGGGTTCGACGCCGGTCGGCTCGACGGCGCTTTCGTCGGTCCTCCTTTCGCAGATCGGTCTCACCGGGACGACGTGGGATCAGATTCTGTGCGCGCCGCTCGCGGGACAGCCGCTGCCGACCCTCACGCTCGGCGATCTCAAGAAGGGGGTTTGCAGCTCGACGCAGACATCGCTCGACCGGTTCGAGGCGCTCCCGTTGAAGCAGGTCGACCTGACGACCACCTTGCTCAAGTCGGTGCACTGGTCGACGCTCCTGATGGGGAACACGCCGCTCTCCTCGCTCGCCGGTGGATTCAACGCCTGGTGCGACCCGGCGACGGGCTTGATCCCACAGAGCGGCGGCAGCTGCGCCGGCGCGACCGGCAGCACGACGGTGCTCCAACTCGACGTGGCGGGCCAGCTGGCATCGGCGCCGGTCGGCTCGACCCCGGTTGGGTCGACCCCGGTGGGCTCGACCCCGGTGGGCTCCACTCCGGTCGGCTCGACCGCGATCACGGCATCGCGACTCGCGACGATCCCGCTCTCGACGATCAACCCGCTCACCGGAATCATCGACTGCACGAAGGTGAATTGCGCGACGGGCACGCTCGGTGACGCCTATGCGGCCAGTGCGATCGACCCGACCGTCACGTTCTCTGCGGCTCCGCTCATCGCGGCGATGAACACCGCGCAGATCACGATCAACGACATCGTCGTTGCCGTGATCGGCGCGGCGGGCTTCCCCTGGGAGCTCCTGCCGCTGCAGGGGCTGCAGCCGTACTCGAAGACTCAGCCCCATGTGACGTACAGGCTCAGCGCGTCTGTCGACTGTTCGGTGGCAAGCAGCTTCACGTTCACTGCCAGGCTGCCCTCGGGCTTCTTCCCGGTGAACGGCAGTGCGAGCATCTCCTTCGACGGCGGAGCGACGTCACAGCCCGCAGGTGCACCGACCGTGCTCGGGACGAGCCCCGGGGCGGCCGCCAAGCTCAACTCGTATCAATGGCCGCTCGCGTGCGGGAACCTCACCGCTCCGGTCAACGCCGTCCTGAGCTTCGACTCCTTCGTCGGCCTCCAGCTCGGCACCTTCAGCATGAGTGCAACTGCGGCAACCGGAGGCTTCTCGCTGTCATCGACCGGCGTCGCTCCTGTCACCGTCGGACAGAACGGCGAGCCCGCAAACGACGACCCGACCACGGCACCGACGATCACGCCGGACACGCTCGTTCTGGGACATCTCGCCTTCAGCGGCGATCAGGACTTCTATCAGCTGAGCCTCAACGGGTTGCCGCGCGGGACGAAGGTCTCCGTGTTCCTCAAAGTTCCCACCGGCGCGGACTTCGACCTGACCGTCAACAGGCCCGCGACGCAACCCTTCTTCTCGACGCCGGTGGGATCGACGCCAGTTGGCTCGACGCCGATCGAAGACAGTGGCGTCGGGTTCGCCACGACCGGCCAGGCATTCCCGTCGGAGACGCTGCAGGACGTGCCGGTCGGCTCGACGCCCGTCGGCTCCACACCGGTCGGCTCGACGCCCGTCGGGAGCACCTCCACGACGCGCGGCGACGCGAACGAGGCGGCGCAGATCATCACGACCGGCGAAGCCGGGATGGCAACGATCGGTGTCACGGGGTACAACGGCGCCACGAGCAACAGCTCGTATGAGCTCCGCGTGAAGGAGACCCCACCGCCGGCTCTGCCGGCGAGTTGTCCGGCGCGCAGTTTGGGCGTCTCCTCTGCCAACCAGGGGACGCTGCCGGCGTCGCTCCCGGCGACGACGAAGTCGCTCTTCATCATCAACAAGCAGCGCCTCGTCGCGATGTACGGCAGCGCGGCCGTGTCGAGCCTCTTGAGCGGTCTGAACACGCTCACGGCGCGATCCGAAGTCGCTGGTGCCGTGCTGGCAGTGGACGGAAACGCGGCGGTGCGAAGCGCGTACGGGGCCTGGGACGGGAACCCGTGCGACGTGAACCTTGCGAACACGGTCGTGCGCTCGATCAACGATGTCGTCGCGTCGTACCGCAACTCGACGACCGGCCTACCGAACCTCCATTACATCGTTCTGCTCGGGACCGACGAGGCCGTCCCGATGGCGCGAACGCCCGATCCGGTGACGCTCTCCCCCGAGGAAAACGCGGCGGCAGACCTCGCGTTCACGACGAACGGTCTGAGCACCGGAAATGCGCTGTACACCTCGGTCGCGCAGAACAACATCCTGACCGACGGGGCGTACGGGGCGTTCACGAGCATTCCGTGGCTCGGCCACGACCTCCTGCTTCCGCAGCTCTCGATCTCCCGGCTCGTCGAGAGTCCTGCGGACATGCTCGGCCAGATCAACCGGTATCTCGGCCTCAACGGCATCTCCGCGCCTCAGACCGCTGCGGGCACGCTCAATCCGCAGAAGATCCTCCCGACCGGCTACGACTTCCTTGCCGACGGCGCGCAAGCCGTGCGCAACAACCTTCACACCGTCGGGTTCGGGGCGGCAACACTGCAGGACACCGTCGGCCTTGCAGCCAACCCGTCGATCAATGTGCCGGGTCTCGCGCAGCCACCCTGGACTGCGGGCGACGTCCTCACGACGTTCCTTCGGTCCGCATCCCCGGCAGACATTGCGTCGCTGAACGCCCACTACAACCACTACGAATTGGAAGCGGCAGACGGCTCGCTGGCGTCCACCGCCGACGCGAGCGCTGCGCTTGCCGCGCGCATTCTGTTCACGATGGGCTGTCACGGCGGTCTCAACGTCCCCGACACGCTCGGCGGCAGCGGCGGACGGTATCTCGACTGGGCGCAGCTCTTCAGCACGAAGCAGGTGGCGATGTACATCGCCAACACAGGGTTCGGCTATGGCGACAGCGCGTCCGTGGCGCTCTCGGAGCGGCTGCTTTCGATCTTCGCGAAGAACCTGCACTCGGATTCCAACTCGGTGGGTGAGGAGTGGGCGGCGTCGCTCCAGCAGTACTTCGCGACGGCCGGCGCCTACGACGTCTACGACGAGAAGGTGATGGAGGAGACGACGTTCTACGGCCTTCCGTTCTGGCACTTCAGCACAGCCGGCAGCGGCACGAGCTTTACGCCGCTGACGACGAGCGCCGATCCGCTCATCGGGGTTCAGAGCGCAACGATCAACTTCCCCGGCCCGGGTGCCACGACGCAGAGCCAGTTCGGTCTCTACCGGCCGATCCTGCCGATCACGAGCCAGGAAGTCACGTCGTCATCGCTGCCGGCTCGCGGCCTCTGGATCAAGTCGCTCGTGACAAACGACGTCGCTTCGACCGCGACGGTCGGATTCCCCACGATCGACCTCGCCGCGCACGAGTCTGTTTCGGGCATTCGGCCGATCTTCTTCCCTGCGAGCCCATTCATGCTCGAGCACTCGAATGTCTTCGGCAAGCAGCGCGACTACGCGAACGTGAGCTCGCAGTTCCGTCCCGATCCGAACTCGCCGAGCGGCGCAGGCATCCAGCGCAACATCGTGTCCGCCTCCCTCGAGCTCTTCTACTCGAACACGTCCGACCGCATCCCACCGCTCATCTCGCAAGTGAACGTCGCGTACAGCGGCACCACGGCAAACGTTCAGGCGCACGTCACCGACGACTCCGGCACCGTCGTCGCGGTTGCTGCGCTCGTGAACGACGGCGCTTGGCATTACGTACTGCTCACGCGCTCGTCGAGCGACCCGACACTGTTTTCAGCCAACACCACCGCCGCGGTCAACCCGGAGGTCTTCGTCGAGGCGACCGACGGCTCGAACGTCGCCTACAGCGCCAACAAGGGCTCGAACTTCACGTCGGCCCCGGCAGGAGCGCCCGTTCCCGCGCAGATCCTCCTGCAAGCGCCGCTCGGGCCGTACGGGCCGAACCAGCCGGTGAACGCGACCTACCAGTGCATCGCGGGGGACACGCCAGTCGCACAGTGCACGGGGACCGTGCCGAACGGGCAGCCGATCGACACGAGCTCGTTCGGCATGCATACGTTCGTCGTGAAGGCTCTCGATGCGAGCGGAGCGGTTGTCGGCTCGCTCCAGCGCACCTACATCGTGGAGTACGGGTTCAAGGGCTTTTTCCAGCCCGTTGACAACCAACCCGTCCTGAACGTGGTGAAGGCCGGCAGCGCCGTCCCGGTCAAGTTCAGCCTCACCGGCGACCAGGGCTTGAACATCTTCTTCGACCCGAGCTATCCGAAGTCACAGGTGATCGCCTGTGATGCCTCTGCCCCCGCCGACGGTGTCGAGACGACCGTCACCGCCGGTCAGAGCAGTCTGAGCTACTCGGCAGGGAGCGACCAGTACACCTACGTCTGGAAGACGGATCCGAGCTGGAGCAACACGTGTCGTGCCTTGATCGTGAAGACGAAGGACGGCATCGTCCACCGGGCCGACTTCCAGTTCAAGTAAGTCGCTCGGCGAGGTACCGCAGCGCAATCGGGTAGCGGTACTCGATCGAGCTGTGCGTTCCATCGAACAGCTCGAAGAAGACGTCGGTGACGCCGATCCGGGCGAGCGCGCGCCGGAAGCCGGCGGCCCCGAGATCGAGGTAAAACTGGTCGCGCGAGCCCGAGTCGATGTAGATCGCGCGCAGACCTCGCAGCGCATCCGCGTAGCGGTCCGCCATGCGCACGGGGTCCCACGCGAGCCAGCGCTTCCAGACGTCGTCGATCAGCTGTCCGGTTTCCGTGTCGAACGGGAGATCGATTGAGCCGTCCTCGTTCGCCGAATAGCAGGCGGCCATCGTCCACGTGTTGAGCAACGGGAAGTCGGTGCCTTTCGAGAACGCCGGCCGGGAGCGGAAGTCGGTCCAGAACGCGTCGAACGAGCCGTTGTACGAATCGCGCAGCGCCCGAGCGGCGTCGCGGAAGTCCGGCAGGTAGCAGAGCTCGAAGAGCGCGTCACCCGCGTGCGTCGCGAGCCCGCCAAACAGGTCGGGACGCAGCATCGGCGTGACCATCGCGCCGTAACCGCCGCTCGACTTGCCGGCGATGCCGCGGTGCGCAGCATCGTTCAGCGTTCGGTAATGCGCGTCGACGAACGGGACGATCTCGTCGCAGAGATACGTGTGGTAGCTGCCGACTCCCGGAGAGTCGAGGAACTGCGAGCCGCCATACGACGTCCAGGCGTCGACGAAGACGACAAACGCCGGAGGACAACCGTCGTCGGCGAAGAGCGCGTCGATCAGCTCGATGACGTTCGGCCGGAACGCCGACCGATTGCGCCACATGTCGATCTGCCCGGTGTGGCCCTGGATCAAGTAGATCGAGGGAAGCGGCGTCTCGCCTGCGCCCGGCGGGGTGTAGACCCAGAGCGGACGCCGGTGCGGGTCGCCGAGGCGGTTCCCGCGCAGGGCCTCGCTCTCGATTGCATGCTCGTCGAGGCGTCCGACCAGGTCGCGTGACCACGGCTGCATCGGAGGGATTCTTCCTCCTTCCGTTACATCTCGCGGCTACAGTCGCCGGCGTGGCCCGCACGACCCTCGGAATCGCGCTCGCGGTTGCGCTCCTCGCGGCCGGCTGCGGCGTTCGAAACTCGAAGCCGTTCACGGCGAGCGGCACCGCGCCGTGCCTGAAATCGCACGGCTTTACCGGCGTGACGACGGAGCCGTCGAAGCGTCGGCTTTATCGCGGCGTTCGCGGACAACGGCGGGCTCAGCGCTGCCTCGCCGCTGGGCAACGAGCTGACGATCGCCTTCACGGCCGATGCCGACTCGACCGGCCGAAACGGAACAGAATTTCCGCTCGCGCGCCCCGAAGCGCCTGCGGCCGCACATGTCCGACATCATGCAGACGAACCGGAACGCCGTCCTCGTCTGGACGACGACGCCGGACCCGGCCGAGCTCGACGCGGCCACTCGCTGCCTCAAGCCCTAGCTAGAATCCGCGGCATGGCCGAAACCGGGACGATGCGGGTGAAGAGCGGCCTCGCCGAGATGCTCAAGGGCGGGGTGATCATGGACGTCGTCAACGCCGACCAGGCGAAGATCGCCGAGGCGTCCGGAGCGGTCGCGGTGATGGCGCTCGAGCGCGTCCCTGCCGACATCCGCGCCGATGGCGGCGTCGCGCGCATGTCCGATCCGGAGGTCATCCGAGAGATTCAGGAGGCGGTCACGATTCCGGTGATGGCGAAGTGCCGCATCGGCCACTTCGCCGAGGCGCAGATTCTCCAGGCGCTCGAGATCGACTACATCGACGAGTCCGAGGTGCTGACGCCGGCCGACCTCGCTCACCACGTCGACAAGTGGAAGTTCACCGTCCCGTTCGTCTGCGGCGCGACGAACCTCGGCGAGGCTCTCCGGCGGATCGCGGAAGGCGCGGCGATGATCCGGACGAAAGGCGAGGCGGGCACGGGCGACATCGTCAACGCCGTCACGCACATGCGCTCGGTCTTCGGCCACATTCGCCGGCTCAGCACGCTCGCCGAGGAAGAGCTGTACACCGAGGCGAAGAACGTGCAGGCGCCGTATCGAGCTCGTGCGCTGGGTCGCCGAGCACGGCCGGCTGCCGGTCGTGACGTTCACGGCCGGTGGGATCGCGACGCCTGCGGATGCGTCGCTCTGCATGCAGCTCGGCGCGGACGGCGTCTTCGTCGGCTCCGGCATCTTCAAGTCAGGCGATCCGGAACTGCGTGCGAAGGCGATCGTCGAGGCGACGACGCACTACAACGATCCCGAGATCCTCGCGCGGGTATCCGCCGGTCTCGGCGAGCCGATGGTCGGCATCTCGACGCAGACGCTCGATCCGTCGCAGCTGCTCGAAACGCGCGGCTGGTAGCCCCTTCCGTCCGACCCGGGGCATAGCGTCCCCGGCGGCAGGTGAGCGTTCCGAAACCAACTTGGACGAGTGCGTCCTTCCTGCTCTACGTGGGCGGGCTGACGGTGCTGATCTCGGCCGGCGCCTCATTGGGCTATCTCGCGATCGCACTACGGCGACGGCGCGCTGACGGCCTGGGCGCTGCTCCTGCTCGCCGTGCTGTTCGCGGTCGCTCTGATGTTCCGGCGCCGGGGAGCCTGGATGGCCGCGGGGCTCTTCGCTTTCGCCACCGTCGCGATGTGGGCGGCCTTTCTCGGAGTCCTCTTCACGTGGTGGGGTTGGAATTCGAATAGCGGATCGAGCAACGCGTTCGACGGCTGGAACTGGACCCTCTGGTTCGCTGCTCCTCCTCGTGATCGCGGCTGCCTCGGCCGCGCTGCGCGCCTATCCGCTTCCCGCTGCTCTTCGTCTACATCCTCGCGTCGGTCTATTTCCTCGTCACCGACGTCATCTCCGGCGGAGGCAACTGGTCGGCGATCGTGACCCTGTTCATCGGGCTCGTCTATCTCGTTCGTCGGGAGATCGGTCGACCGTGGCCCGCGAACAGTCCGTACGGGTTCTGGTGGCACCTGTCCGCGGGGTTCCTCATCGGCGGCTCGCTCCTCTACTGGTGGCACTCGAGCGAGGCCGACTTTGCGCTCCTCGCCACGGCGAGCGTTCTCTTCATCCTGCTGGCGGGAGTCACGTGGCGGTCGAGCTGGGCGGTGTTCGGCGTCATCGGGTTCTTCGCCGCCGCGACGCACTGGACGATCGAGTGGGTGTCGACGGGCTTCTTCAGCCTCGGGTCGGACCGCAGCTGGGTGCCGCTCGTCGTGTTCGCCGTCGTCGGGTTCTTCTTCGTCGTGCTCGGGCTCTATCTCGACGCGCGGCGCCGCCGCCGCGAGCCGGCCACACCGCTGCCTGCGGTCTAGTCGCCTCTACAATCCGCGCGGTGGAACAGCCGCTTCGGATCGGCGTCCTGGCAGTGCAAGGGCAACTTCCGCGAGCATGCGGCCGTTTTGCGACGCCTCGGCGCGGAGCCCGTCGAAGTGCGCTTGCCGGCGGAGCTCGACGGCCTCGACGGCCTGATCATCCCGGGCGGCGAGTCGACTGCGATCACGCGGCTGATGCGGTTGTACGGCCTCGACGAGGCACTGCGCGGCTTCGGCGGCCCGATCTTCGGCACCTGCGCCGGAATGATCGTCCTCGATCGCGAGCATCTCGGGCTCGCCGACATCCTGGTTGCGCGCAATGCGTTCGGCCGCCAGGTGCACTCTTTCGAAGCGGACCTCGACATCGGCCACGGCGACGAGCCGGTGCGCGCAGTCTTCATCCGCGCGCCGTGGATCGAGGATGCGGGGCCGGACGTCGAGATCCTCGCCGAGGTCGACGGGCACCCGGTGCTCGCGCGCGACGGCCGAATTCTCGTCGCGGCGTTCCACCCGGAGCTGACCGACGACACGCGGATCCACGAGCTCTTTCTGAACCAGGTGCGGGAGGCGTCGCGTGTCCGGGCATAGCAAGTGGTCCTCGATCAAGCACAAGAAGGGCGCCGCGGACGCCAAGCGCGGCAAGCTCTTCTCGAAGCTCTCGCGCGCGATCATCGTGGCCGCGAAAGAGGGCGGCGGCGATCCGTCCGGCAACCTTTCGCTGCAGAACGCGATCGAGAAGGCGAAGTCGTATTCCATGCCGAAGGACAACATCGATCGCGCGATCGCGAAGGGGTCCGGTGCGGACGCGGATGCGTCGGCGTTCGAGACCGTCGTGTACGAGGGCTACGGCCCGAGCGGCGTCGCCGTGATCGTCGAAGCGCTGACGGACAACCGCAATCGCACGGCGAGCGACGTTCGCCACACGTTTGCGAAGAACGACGGAAACCTCGGCGGCTCCGGCGCCGTGTCGTGGCTCTTCGAGCGACGCGGCGTCGTGCTCGTTCCGGCGGCCGGCACGGACGAAGACGAGTTGACGCTCGCAGCGGCCGAGGGTGGGGCGGACGACATCGCGCTGGACGGGTCGTCGTATCAGGTGCTGACGGCCCCCGAGAGTCTCGCCGCAGTGCGCGAGGCGATCGAGAAGGCCGGGTTCACGATCGACTCCGCCGAGCTGACGATGCTGCCGAAGACGACCGTCGAGGTCGCCGACGAAGGCGATGCGAAGAAAGTGCTGCGCCTGATGGACCAGCTCGAGGACAACGACGACGTTCAGGACGTGTACGCGAACTTCGACATCCCCGAGCAGGTGCTGGAAGCGGTCGCCGGCTAGCCAGGCTTGCGCCTGGGCGTGACGGTTCCGTGACCGGGGACACTCCCCAGTAAAAGGATCGTCACGAAAACCACAACAGTGTCGCGCGCGAGCAGGAGCCAGACGGCGTCGCCGCCGGTCTGGATGCCCGAGCGGTGCGAGAACACGAGCCGGGTCAGCCCGAGCACGACGACCGTCGCTGCGGAGGCCGCGAGGCCGGCGAGCGGAACGAGCGGCACGAGCCAGTCGACGTACTGCGCCGAGAAGACCTTGTCGAAGGCGACGAACCCGGCGACTGCGGCGGCCGTCGCCACGACGAGCGCCCGCGGGTCGCGCCTGCTTCGCGCGAACACGACCGCAGCCGCAACGATCGCGCACAGGACGAGCACAGAGCTGACGACGGCGATCGCGTCGGCCGTTCCGCCCAGCACGTTGAGCGATCCCGGCGGCTCGTTGCCGAGCCGTCGGGTGGCCGATGCCGACCTTGTGCGCGGCGAGCAGGAACGCGCCGCCGATGCTGTTCAACTCGAGTCCGCGCCTGGCCTGCAGCGTGTAGCTGAACCGCAGGCCGCCCGGACCGAGGATCGCAAACGGCAGATGCGCGAGAATCAGCACGCCGGCGAACGAGACGAACGCGCTTCGGCGCAGCCGCGGCGCGATGTACAGCAGCGCGACCGGCAGGAGCGCGACCGGATAGACCTTCGCTGCGACCGCCGCGCCGAGCACGCCGAACGCAACCAGCGGCCGGTCGAGCACGAGCAGCATGAGCGCGAGCGACAGCAGGAACGCCGGCCAGAGGTCGTACGCGTTGAGGAAGATCGGTCCGACGAGCAGCGGTGCGGCCGCGATCACCGCGACCGCAGCCGCCGCGCGCAGAAGCGTGACCCGCAGCGCGCGCAAGGTCACGACTGCGCACGCGATCGCCCCGACCCCGAACAACGCCATCAACGCCTTGAACGCGAGCGCGTAGTGCGACGCGCCCGCGACGCGCCCCAGGAGGAACACCGGCTGCGCGAGCGGCGGGTACTCGTCGAAGAAGTCGCGGTACGGAACCTGCCCGGCCGCCATGTTGCCGCCGTAGGTCGCATACACGTGCAGGTCCGAGTAGAGAGCCGAGTCGAGCAGCCCGTGCCCGACGAGCAGGCAGGAGACGAGGAAGGCGAGCGAGCCCACCGTGCCGAGCGCGATCGCCTGGCGCGCCCTCACAGCCAGCCCACCGCCCCCTTGTAGACGACGAAGGGCAGCATGAGCAGCGCGAGCACCCCGAGCCCCGCCGCGACGAGCCGCGGCGAGCGGCTTCCCAGCGCGGTCGGCGAGCCAGCCGAAGCAGAGAGCCCACGCCCCGAGCGTCGAGAGCATGTACGTCGGCTTCAGCACGTCGCCGTCAGGCGTCGGGTAGCTCACCGTGAAGTACAGGTACCCGGCGATACCCGGCCAGCGGGAGCAACGCGACGAGCAGCCTGTTGCTCGAGTCGGCGACGGAACGATCGCGCGAGCAGCACGAGCCAGCCGATGACGGCGAGCGCCGTCGGCACGAGGCCGAGCACCATCTGCACCGAGAGCCAGGCCCTCGTCACCGGCGGCGGCTTCGCCTTGGTCGCGCGCGACCACGCGAACACGCCGTACCAGTCGCCCCACATGTCGGAATAGGTCTGGGGCACGGCGAGGTTCATGAGGTAGGGCCGGTACGGCCGAGTGAAGCACATCCGGAAGCCCCGGGTTGAAGTAGAAGCTCGCCGGACGTCGGTCCCACAGCGGCTTGTCGACGTGCGGAGGATCGAAGATCGCATTCGAGTAGTTCGCCGCGCGATAGCCGTACCACGGGCCGGCGATCACCGCGCAGGCGGCGAGCGCGAGCCCGAGCGTCCGCACGAGCTGCCGTCGCTCCTCTCTGCGCCACCAGATCGCTGCGAGGAACGTGAGCACGACGACGGCGAGCGTCCAGAGCGCAAATTGCCGCACCATCTGTCCGGCGCCGAGCGCAACGCCGAGCCCGAGCGCTGCCCCGCGGCCGTAGCGCCGGCCCACGAGCAATCGGGCTGCCAGATACAGACTGAGAACGGAGACGAACAGGTCGGTCGGCTCGGGGTTGACCATCGCTGCCGTCCGCGTCAGCACGGGGGAGAGCGCGAGGTAGCCGATCGCCGCGGGGGCGATCCAGCGCCGCTCCGGCCACAACAGGCGTGCGAGCGCGCCGACGAGCAGCGCGGTCCCGACGACGGCCGGAACGTTCAGCAGCTGCGCGAGCTTGTGCGGCTCGCCAAGGCCCACGTGGCTTCCGACCCAGGTCACGGCGCCGGCGAGTATGTAGTAGAGCGGCGGCGAGTAGTACTCGGGCGTCTCGTTCGCGTGCGGCAGCCGAAGGTGGTTGATGAGGAAGTCGCCGTACTCGCTGTGGGAGGCCGCGTCGTAGCCGGCCCCGGAGGGATAGGTCAAGGCGTTCCAGAGCGCGATGAGACCGGCGAGGCCGACGAGGAAGAGGCTGAGGCGCTCCGGAGTCAGCCGTCTGGCCGCAGCGATCCCCACCGGGGGAGCCTACGTTCCACGAGGCAGGAGTTGTCCGACCACACGCCTAACGTGTCTGCGTGAAGGTCATCGGCATCGATCCGGGGACGGCGAATTGCGGGTACGGGATCGTCCACGAAAGCGGCGGGCGCCTCAGGGCCATCGGCCACGGGTCGTGGTCGACACCCGCCGCCGAGCGTCTGGAGCTGCGGCTGAAGACGATTTTCGAGGGAGTGGCGGCGCTCGTCGAGGAGCACGCGCCCGATGCGGTCGCGCTCGAGGAGTCGTTCGTCGGCGTCGACGCCCGCACCGCGCTCTCCGTCGGACAGGCGCGCGGCGCCGTGCTCGTCGCGGCCGCACTGCGGGACATCGAGTGCACCGAGTACGCGCCCGCCCGCGTCAAGCAGGCGGTCTGCGGCTACGGGCGCGCCGAGAAGGCGCAGGTGCAGCGCATGGTGAAAGCGATCCTCGGCCTGCAGGCGCTGCCGACGCCGAACCACGCTTCCGATGCGCTCGCCGTCGCGATCTGTCACGCGCTCGCACCGCCGCTTCTGAAGATGGTGGGCTGACCTCGTGATCGCCCGCCTCCGAGGCAAGCCGGTCGCATCGACGCCGGAGGGCCTCCTCATCGACGTCGGCGGCGTCGGCTATCTCGTCGCGGCGACGCCGAGTGCCGTGCGCAAGGCCGACGGTGCAGAGGAGGTGACGGTCGAGACGTATCTGCACGTTCGCGAGGACGCGATGCAGCTGTACGGCTTCGCCGAGCGCGCGGAGCGCGAGCTCTTCATGCAGCTCCTGAGCGTCAACGGCATCGGGCCGAAGGTGGCGCTCGCGATCGTCTCGGGCTCGCCGGCCGAAGAGCTGCGCCGCGCGATCGTGCGCGGGGACGCCGTTCGCTTCCAGGCGATTCCCGGCATCGGCAAGAAGACGGCGGAGCGCATCGTGCTCGAGCTGAAGGAGAAGCTCGCCGTCACGGCGATCGCGCCGATGAGCGGAGCGAGCGGCGACGACCATGTCGTCGCGCGCGACGCGCTCGTCGAGCTCGGCTACTCGATCGTCGACGCCGAGCGTGCGCTCGCGGAGACGGACGACGAAGCGACTCCGGAGGAGCGCGTCCGCCAGGCATTGCGGAGAGCAGCGTGAGCTCGTTCGTCGCGCCCGTTCTCGAGGAGGACGAGGAGGAGCTCGAGCTCTCGCTCCGCCCGCGCCGGCTCGACGACTTCGTCGGGCAGGAGCGGGTGAAGGAGCAGCTCCAGATCGCGCTCACCGCGGCGAAGGCGCGGGGCGAGGCGCTCGACCACGTGCTGCTCGCCGGGCCGCCGGGCCTCGGCAAGACGAGCCTCGCGTACATCGTTCGCGAGGAGCTCGGAGTCGGCATTCGCACGATCGCCGGCCCCGCCGTCGAGAAGAAGGACATCGCAGCGATCCTCACGTCGCTCGAGCCGCGCGACGTGCTCTTCGTCGACGAGATCCACCGGATGAGCCGCACGGCGGAGGAGATCCTCTACCCGGCGCTCGAGGACTTCCGCATCGACATCGTGATGGGGGAGGGGGCGGCAGCGCGCACGCTGACGCTCGATCTGCCGCCGTTCACGATGGTCGGCGCCACGACTCGCACGGGCTTGCTGACGACGCCGCTGCGCGACCGCTTCGGGCTGACGTTCCGGCTCGACTACTACGACGCGGGCGAGCTCGGTCAGATCGTGCATCGCTCGGCGCGGATCCTCGGCGTCGAGATCGCGAAGGATGCGGCCGAGGAGATCGCGTGCCGCTCGCGCGGCACGCCGCGCATCGCGAACCGGATCCTGCGGCGCGTGCGCGACGTCGCGCAGGTGCGGCACGAGGGCTCGATCACGAACGAGATCGCGCGCGAGGCGCTGCACCTGCTCGAGATCGACGAGCAAGGACTCGACCGCGAGGCGCGCGAGTTGCTGCGTTCGATCGCCGTCAAGTTCGAAGGCGGCCCCGTCGGGCTCTCGACGCTGGCCGCGTCTCTCGGCGAGGAGCAGGAGACGATCGAGGACGTCTACGAGCCGTACCTCTTGCAGCTGGGCTTCATCCAGCGGACGCCGCGCGGGCGCACGATCACGAAGCTCGGCCGCGCGCACATCGGCGCCGCTCCCGCTGCCGAGGCGAAGCTCTTCTAGAGCACGCGACCGACCACGGTCCCCGCGTACACCGCGGCCATCCCGACGGCGACGCTCGCGACGACGTACGCCGCGGCGACAGCGACGTGATGAAGCTCGCCGAGGTCGAGCGCTTCCTGCGCGAACGTCGAGAACGTCGTGTAGCCGCCGATGACGCCGACGACGAGGCCGATGCGCAGCCACGCCGGCAGGTGATGCCGGTCGACGAGCGCGGCCGAGATGACGCCGATGAGGAAGCAGCCGGTCACGTTGATCGTGAACGTGCTGACGCGGGAAGACGGCCGAGCTCGAGCGCTCGATCAGGCGATCGATGCCGTACCGCGCCGAGGCTCCGAGCGCGCCGCCGAGTGCGACGCCGACGATGACGGGCATGCTGACTCCTGTGTTCGTAGGAGCCATCAGCCGGTCTCGGCGGTTGAGGGCGGGCTCCATCGCCGCGCGCCGCGAAGCATACGCGCGCCGGCGACGAGCCACGGTGCGATGAGGAGCGCCATCACGTCGAACGCGACGTACCCGCTCGCGACACCGCTCGGCGGGTTGCCGTCCGGAATCCCGAGACCCGGCAGGTGGGTCGCCCACCGCCAGGTGCCGATCGACGTGCCGTACAGCTCGAGGGCGGCGACGACGAGGAACACGCCGGCGTAGACGGAGCGCGAGCGCGAGCGCCAGAGGAAGACGCAGAGCAGCGGCACGCCGATCGCGCCGGCGACGTCGAGCCGCGGCAGGACGGTGAGCCCGGCGATCCCCCAGCCGACCGACGCCGATCGCCGCGAGAGCGACGAGCCGGCGCGTCGGCACGAGCGAGGCGAGCGCGAGCCCGCTGAGATAGACGATCCCGTGCGCGGGCGGGATGAAGAGCGGCAGGTTGTGCAGCCGGTAGCGGTAGACGCCCCAGATGAGCGAGCCGGTCACCTCGCCGATCGTCGCGAAGACGACGACGCCGAGCGCCTGCGCGCGCGCGAGCGCCGGCAGCGGCCGTAGCGCGAGCGAGCAGCACGATCCACGTGAGCCCGCCGAGCACGAGCTGCCCGTGGTAGCCGAGCTGCGTGTCGATCGCGAGCAGCGCGACGAGATACGCCGGCCCCGCGACGACGTACCAGCGCGGAGATGCTCATCGGCGGTACTGCATCGTCGTGCCAGCTCGGCGTCGGCAGCAGCTCGAGCAGCGCGCGGCCGCCGCGCGGGTCGCGGTACGAGAACTCCGCGCTCGCCTCGTCGAAGCCGACCTCGAGCTTGCCGGCCTTCACGCGGTGGTCGAGCCAGGCGCCGCGGAAGACGAGCTTCTTCAGCCAGTAGACGAGCGACTCGCCCTCGACGAGGGAGACGTTCTCCCAGTGGCGAACGAGGTAGCGGCCGAGCGACGAGCGGGGCTCTGCGATCGCATCCCGCTCGACGAGCTCGACCAGGTCGGCCGTCTCGTCGTCGTCGAGCTCGTTCCCTCCGATGAGGCCGAGCTTGACGGCGGCTGCCGTGACGCGCTGCTCGAAGTCCTCCGCGTTGAAGCTGAAGCGGTAGCCCGTGTACTCGACGACGTAGTCGTCGCCGGAGTCGTAGTTGCCGGCTCCGTCCACAGCTCGAAGCGTACCCTTGGGCCGTGCGCAAGCTTCGTCTCCCGATCGCGTTCGTCGTCATCGCCTGCATGGTCGCGGGCACTGGCCTGGGCGCTCGGCTGGCCGCTCGAGCGCGCGGTCTACCTCGCGCCCGTGATCGTGGTCGGCTTCGCCGCCGCTGCCGGCCTCCTGATCCTCTGGGGCAAGGTCGCGCTCCAGGCGCTGCGCGAGAGCGAAGCGTCCGCGGCTCGTGCTCGCGCTCTGGGTGCTCGGAATCGGGCTGCTCGTGCTGCTGAGCGTGCTCGGCGTCGAAGCTGCCGCGGGAGGGGTAACCCCTTCGAGCGTCACGTCCGTCCGGCGGGCGGCCGATGATGCTCGAGTACCTGCGGCTCGTCGATCGACCCCTCGGAGGTCCGAGAATGCGATTCGTCCTTGCAGCCGCGGCGGCGCTTGCCGCACTCACCGCCGCTTTCGCTCTTCCCGCCGGCGCCCACGTCGCCGGCGCCCGGCCCGCAGTGCGGTGGAACGCTCTGGAAGCTGATGACGCTCAGCGACACCGGCAAGACGGCCGTCCACTGGACGCCGACGGCGACGACGCATCGCCGACATCGCCAAGCTGACCGCGCCGGCGAAGATCACGACCGCTCGCAGCAGCGCGTTCCAGAAGCAGGTCTGGAGCTTCACCGCTGTCATCCAGAGCTACCGCATGGCGTCGAACGGCGAGATCGTCTTCCAGCTGTTCGACGTTCCGCTCGTCGACCGTACATGAACGCGTATCTGCCGAGCGCGTCGTGCCTGCCGACGAAGGCGCGTGGCCGGGCGCAGATGCGTCGCCGACGCGCAACGCGTTCCTCAAGCAGTGCCCGGCCCCGACCGTCAACTGGCAGCCGCTCGGCGCGACCGCCCAGATCTGACGGGCGTCGGTTTCTGGAACCCCGTCAAGACGACGGCGGGCGCCGCGAAGAACGGCGCAGAGCTGCGCCCGCTTCTCAGCGTGAACATCACGCAGGGCTGCGGGAAGTTCTGAGCGCATCCGGGAGGGCGTCGAGCAGCCGCTCGACGTCCTCCCGTTCCGTGTACGGCGCGATCGAGATCCGCAGCAGGTCGTCGCGGCGGCCCATCGTCGGGATCTCGATGCGGTGCTCGTCGAAGAGCCGTTGCGAGAGGTCGAGCTGCGGCTCCGGCAGCCGGACGCTCGCCATCTGGAGGATCTGTGCTCTGGCGCGATCGGCTCGGTGCCGAGCAGCGCGCAAGCTCGCGCGCTTCGCGCGCGAGTGCGACGCGCTGCTCGCGTACGTCGTGCTCGCGCTGGAACGCGAATCGCGTCGGGCACGGCGAGATAGGCGGCGGAGTCGCGCGTTCCCTGGTGCTCGGTGCGCGAGATGAACGTCGCCGGCTCGCCGTAGCCCCAGCTGACGATCGTGCCGTCGATGCGCTCCTGCCATCCGGCTGCACGTAGAGGAACCGGCGCCCTTGAGCGCGCAGACCAGTTGTGGCAGTTGCCGGCGTAGAAGTCCGCGCCGAGGCGGAAGGTCGAGGTCGACCTGCGCGACCGCGTGCGCGCCGTCGACGATCGTGACGAGCCCTTCGCGCGCGCCGCGACGATCTCTCGACGGCAGGAGCAGCGCCGTCTCCGAGGTGATGTGCGAGAGAGACCGCGCGCGTCCGCTCGGACGGTGCTCGAACAGCTCGCCGACGCGGCGCGG
The DNA here is from genome assembly GCA_963707525.1 of uncultured Actinomycetes bacterium. Classification (GTDB taxonomy): domain Bacteria; phylum Actinomycetota; class Thermoleophilia; order Gaiellales; family Gaiellaceae; genus Palsa-739. The sequence goes on from CAVPQJ010000007.1 coordinate 266,676, forward strand.
ATGTAGTGCGCGCCCGTTCGTTCGCACAGCCGCTGCCAGCGTGAGGTCGCACGCGCCGTACTCGAGGTTGTTGCGAGCACTTCGTCGCCCGGCTGTCAGCTCGGAGCGCGCGCGCGCTCGGCCGTGCCACACAGCGCCGCGTTGGGTCGCCGAGCCTGGAGAACGACGCTTAGCTCGCGCACGCGCCTCGAGTATGTCGTCCGACCGCATCCCTACCGTGATCGAACCATGCACGAGGGCACCTGGACACTCCGTCCGTGCCCGCACCGGCTGCAGACCGAGCTTGCCCGGGCGCTCGGGATCAGCGAGCTGACGGCAAGCGTTCTCGTCCGGCGCGGGTACTCCGACCCCGAGGACGCGCGCGCGTTCCTCGACGGCGCACCTGCGCCTCACGACCCCTTCCTGCTCGGCGACATGCGCGAGGCCTGCGAGCGGATCCGCGCGGCCGTCGCCGCCGGCCGCCGCATCTGCGTGCACGGCGACTACGACGTCGACGGGATCTCCGCCACGGCGCTTGCGGTGCTGCTGCTCCGTGAGCTCGGTGCCGACGTCGAGTGGCATCTGCCCAGCCGCTTCGACGAGGGCTACGGCGTCTCGAGCGTCACGCTCGGCCGGCTCGCCGACGAGGGCTGCGGGCTCGTGCTCACCGTCGACTGCGGGATCACGGCCGTCGCGGAGGTCGCCGAGGCGCGCGCGCGTGGGCTCGAGGTGATCGTCACCGATCACCATCGGCCCGGCGAGACGCTGCCCGACTGTCCGATCGTCGCGACGCGTCCGTCCGACTATCCGTTCCCGGAGCTCTGCGGCACCGGCGTCGTCTACAAGCTCGGCCAGGCGCTCTTCGGGGTCGACTCGGAGATTCCGAAGCGACATCTCGACCTCGTCGCGCTCGCGACGATCGCCGACGTCGTGCCGCTGCTCGACGAGAATCGCGCACTCGCGATCGGCGGGCTCCGCGCGCTCGCGCGCACGCAGAAGCCCGGCTTGCAGGCGCTGATGCGCGTAGCGGGCGTCGATCCGGCGACGGTCGATGCGGGTGCGTGCGGCTTCCGGCTCGGGCCTCGCATCAACGCGGCCGGCCGTCTGGGGCATCCACGCGCTGCGCTCGAGCTGCTGCTCACGAGCGATGCCGACGATGCGCGCAGGCTCGCGAACGAGCTCGAGGATCTGAACCGCGAGCGGCAGGCGGTCGAAGGGCGCATCTTGCGCGAGGCCGTGCAGCAGGTCGAGGACTGGCCCGACGAGCACAAGGAGCGGCGCGCGTACGTCGTCGCCGGCGAGAACTGGCACGAGGGCGTGATCGGGATCGTCGCGTCGCGTCTCGTCGAGCGCTTCAACCGCCCCGTCGTGCTGATCGCAGGTGCCGACGGCGAATGGAAGGGCTCTGGCCGCTCGATCCCGTCGTTCGACCTGCACGGCGCGCTCGGCGCGTGCTCTGCGTTGCTCGGACGCTGGGGCGGTCACCGCGCCGCCGCCGGCCTGTCGATCGCACCCGAGAACGTGCCCGCGTTCGCGGCGGCGTTCGCCGAGCACGCAGCCGGGCTTCTCGTCGAGGAAGACTTGCGTGCGACGACGCACGTCGACGCAGTCGTGCCGCGCGGCACGCGGCTGACGCTCGAGCTGTGCACCGAGCTTGCGCGGCTCGCGCCGTTCGGTCTCGGCAATCCCGACGTGACGCTGCTTGCTCCCGGCTGCGAGCTCGGCGACCTCGCGACGGTGGGCGAGGGGAAGCATCTGCGGTTCCGTGTTCGTCGCGACGGCGCCGACGCGGGCAGCGCGATCGCGTTCGGCTTCGGCGGGAGCCTCGACTCCTACGGAGCCGGCGGCCCGCTGGGACGTCGCGTTCCGGCTGCAGGAGAACCGGTGGAACGGAACGGTCGCGCCGCAGCTCGTCGTGCGTCGCATCTTCGACGCCGATACGCGCTTCGACGAGGTACGCGACTGGCTCGTGGCGGAGTACCGCAAGCCGGTGGCCGCTCGCAGCGCAGACGCCGTCGCCATCTTCGCGGAGCTCGAGCTCGACGACGCAGGGCTCGGCCGGCGCCACCTGCTCGAGTCGGAGCGGTTCCGCTCGCTGCTCGAGGACGAGCCGCCGACGCTCGCTCGCGCCGCCTAGGTCGCTTTCCAGCCGACGAAGATCGCCCAGCCGAGCAGCGGGCGCTGCCAGCGGATGTGCGCGTCGCGCGCCTCCTCGTGCCGGTCGCGGATCGTCGGCGCGTCCGGATCGTCCGGGTGGGCTGCGAGCCACTCCTCCAGCGCAAGCCAGTGGAGCGACTCGTAGGTGTCCCAGTCGTCCTCGGACGACGCAATCAGCGTCACGAGCGCGAGGCCGGCCTGCTCGACCTTGGCGACGGTGTCCGGGAGCGGGACGTAGCCGAGATCGTCCACGCCGTCCGGAAGCGGCCAGCGAGCGCCAGAAGGGCTCTCCGACGGCGACATGGCCCCCCGGCCGCACCGCGGCGCTGAGCGTCGCGAGCGTTCCTTCGAGGCCGTCCCAGACGAAGCTTGCGCCGAGACAGAGGGCGGCGTCGAAGGTGCCCGGCTCGACCGGGAATGCGGCAGCGTCGCCCTCGACGATCTCGACGCGCTCGGCGAGGCCGGCCGCTGCGACCCGTTCGCGCGCGGCCGCCGCAAACTCGGGCGAGCGCTCGACGCCGACGACGCTGCACCCGAACGTCGACGCAAGCAACGTGGCGGGCCCGGCCTTGCCGCAGGCCATGTCGAGCACGCGGCTTTCCGGGCCGAGGCGAAGCCGTTCGCCGAGCAGGCGGATCTTCTCCGGGCTCGTCGGGTTCTGCAGCTCGTGGTCGCGCTCGGCGACGGCGTAGTACCAGGGCACGAGCGAAGACTACGCGGGACTAGCTGCCGAGCGACAGCTTCGCCACGCGTCGGGGCGCGGGACGAACGGTGCGTGCCTGCTCGTCGAGCGAGGCGAGTGCGCGCGCGAGCTTCGCGACCTTGCGGGCATTTTTCCGGCGTAGGCTGAGCACAGAAGGCGACATTTCGACTGGGAAACGAATCCTCCTTCCGCGGAGTTACGGCCGCGGAGGGCCTGAGTACACTGAGACAGTGGCGATAGTCGCGACAGGAGAGAAGCATCAGGGCCTCCTCGACGAGCTGCTCGCGGAGATTGCGGAGTACGACGGAACGGTCGACACGGAGCTCGTCACGCGGGCGTTCCGTTTCGCCGCGGCCGCGCACGAGGGCCAGCATCGGCACTCCGGTTCCGACTTCATCGAGCATCCGGTCGGAGCCGCGCGCATCTGCGCGCAACTCCGTCTCGACGAGCAGACGCTCGCGGCGGCATTGCTGCACGACGTCGTCGAGGACACGGAGACGAGCATCGACGACGTTCGTGCGGAGTTCGGCGACGAGGTCGCCCGGCTCGTCGAAGGCGTCACGAAGCTGACCCGGATTCAGTTCCAGAGCCGCGAGCAGGCGGAGGCCGAGAACTACCGCAAGATGATCGTCGCGATGTCCGAGGACGTCCGCGTGATCCTGATCAAGCTCGCTGACCGACTGCACAACATGCGCACGATCGAGTACCTCGGCAAGCAGAAGCAGATCCAGAAGGCGAAGGAGACGCTCGAGGTGTATGCGCCGCTCGCGCACCGGCTCGGCATCCACGCGCTCAAGTGGGAGCTCGAGGATCTCGCGTTCCAGACGCTGCACCCGCGGAAGTACGAGGAGATCACGACGATGGTCGCCGAGCGGCGCGCCGATCGCGAAGGACACGTCGCCGAAGCCGGGGACGTGCTCGCGCGCGAGCTCGAGAAGGTCGACATCCCGGCCGAGATCTCGGGGCGCGCGAAGCACTTCTATTCGATCTACGACAAGATGACGAAGAAGGGTCGCGAGTTCAACGAGATCTACGACCTCACCGCGATGCGCGTGATCGTCGAGCGCGAACGGAGAGGAGGGAACGCGCGACTGCTATGGCGCGCTCGGGCTCATCCACTCGCTGTGGAAGCCGATGCCGGGACGCTTCAAGGACTACGTCGCGATGCCGAAGCTCAACGGCTACCGCTCGCTGCACACGACGGTGATCGGGCCGGAGGGCCGGCCGCTCGAGATTCAGGTGCGCACGCGCGAGATGCACGAGACGGCGGAGCTCGGCGTCGCCGCGCACTGGTTCTCGTACAAGCATCGCGGCAAGAAGCCGGGTGAAGAGTGGCTCGACTCGGTCAAGCAGCTGATGGACGCGCACGACGAGGAGCCGGACGCTCGCGAGTTCGTCAAGTCGTCCCGGCTCGACCTCTTCGACGAGGAAGTGTTCGTCTTCACGCCGAAGGGCGAGGTGAAGACGCTGCCCGCCGGCGCGACGCCGATCGACTTCGCGTACGCCGTGCACACGGACGTCGGGCACCGCACCGTCGGCGCGAAGGTGAACGGCCGCATCGTGCCGTTGCACTACAAGCTTCAGAACGGCGACCGCATCGAGGTGCTGACGTCGAAGAGCGAACGCGGCCCGTCGCGCGACTGGCTCTCGCTCGCGGCGTCGTCGCGCGCGCGCAACAAGATCCGGCAGTTCTTCTCGCGCGAGCAGAAGGAGGATCTCGAGGCGAAGGGCCGTGACGCACTCGAGAGCGCGCTCAAGGCGCAGAGCCTCCCGTACCGCAAGCTCGCCGGCTCGGCCGTGCTCGCCGGCGTGATCCGCGAGTCCGGGTACAAGAAGGCCGAGGACTTCTACCTCGCGCTGGGCTCGGGCAAGCTGACCGCCGGAAGCATCGTCAACAAGGTGCTTCAGAAGCTGAAGGTCGAGCAGGTGGTCGAGGAGGATGCCCTTGTTCCTCGCAAGAAGCCGAGGGCGCGCGACGCAGTCGCGAGCAATACGTACGGCATCAGCGTCGTCGGCGTCGAGGACGTGCTCGTCCGCATCGCCAAGTGCTGCACGCCGGTGCCCGGCGACGGGATCGTCGGCTACATCTCACTCGGCAAGGGCATCACCGTCCATCGCGGCGACTGCCCGAATGTGCGCGCGCTCATGCGCAACCCCGAGCGCTTCACCCCGGTCGAGTGGGACGGCGCGACCTCGGAGAGCTTCCGTGTCCAGATCGCGGTCGACTCGTGGGACAGGCCGCGTCTGCTCGAAGACGTCGCTCGCACGTTCGCCGAGCACGGCGCGAACATCGTCTCCTACGGCGGCGTCGTCGAGGATCAGATGGCGAAGAACTGGTACGTGGCCCAGGTCGGCGACCTGAAGTCGCTCCGGACACTGCTCACGGCGCTCCGCAACGTCGACGCGGTCTTCGACGCGTATCGCGTTACGCCGAGCTAGTCGCTCGATCGAGGGACACTCGATCGCCCACGGCGGGGTACCCCGAAAGGGGGATAGCCGGAGAAAGCCCTGCTCAGAGGGATCGCCGTTCCCTCGAACGAGGGATGGGCGGGCGTATCGGCCGAACCCCTGAACGAGGGATCGACGCGAGGCCGGCGCTGACTACAACGTGAAGTGGGGAGAGGGGCAAGAAAGCTGCGGCGCCCGGCCGTCGAGGACTCGGCCGGGTGCGCGGCCTCTATCAGGTCTTTTCAAGGTTCCCAGGACTCGCCGCCGGTGTCCCAGCCGACGAGGCAGTAACCGGAGACGAGTACGGCGACGCGCTCGAGGAACATGCGGTCTTCCTCGGGCGCGTCGTCGACTGCAAGCTCGGCGACGGGCGTGCCCTGCCAGACGACCGGGCAGGCTCGTGCGCCGCGTCTCGTCCGGTGTTCCGGCTTGCGGGCCGAGCGCGAGCTCGCCGGCCTCGAGGAAGAAGATGCCCGCCCACGCGTAACCCGCCTGCGTGTGCAGTGCGGCGACGACCTCGCGGAGGATGTCGTCCGCGTCGCCGCCGCCGTTGAGGATGCGGTCGACGACCTCGAGCGCGTCGTCAGTGCTCGACATCGTCGCCCTCGAGCTCGACGACCTCGGCTCGGTAGTCGTTCGGCACGAGCAGCGCCTTCCGCTCCTCGAGGTCGACGTAAACGAGCGTCTGGTGCGCGGTGACGAGCAGCAGGTCCTCGGGCATCTTGTACGCGGCGAACTGGAACGTGATGCTCGTCCTCCCGATGCGCGAGACGCGCGCGTAGATCTCGAGCTCGTCGTCGAACCGCGCAGGTGCGAAGTACTCGACATCGTTCGCGCGCATGACGAACTCGCCTTCGGCCTCCCGGTGCAGCTGGCCGATCGAGCGCAAATACTCGACGCGCGCGAGGTCGAAGTAGGGGTTGTACCGCCCGTAATAGACGATCCCCTGCGCGTCGGTGTCGGAGAACCCAACCCGGGTGCGCGCACTGAACTTGAACGGCGACCTCAAGACCGGGTGATCCTACGCGGTGGCAAGCGGAGCCATGTCCCTGGTGTCAGACACGAACAAGTCGTGATGCTCGCGTAACGTTTCCCGGGTTACGGTCGTCAGCGTGGGCCGCGACCTTCGCATCATCGACCCGGAGTCGATCTACCACGTCATCTCGTGCGGCAGTGATCGTGGTCCAATTGCGTGGGACGACCACGACTTCGAGTCGTGGTTTCGATACCTGGCCATGGCAGCCGAGCGCTATGGCTGGGAGGTGTTCGCCTGGTGTGGGATGACGACGCATTACCACGCTGTGGTCAGGACGCCCGCCGGCGGGTTTTCACGAGGATTTCAACTGGTGAACGGCAATCATGCGCGCCGGACGAACCGCCGGCACCGACGTGAAGCGCACCTGTTCCAGAATCGTCCCTTCGCGGTTGAGGTGAATAGCGACGCGTATCTCACCGCGGCGATCCTGTATGTCGTGCGGAACCCCGTCGAAGCGGGCATCTGCAGGCACGCTTCGCAGTGGCCTCACAGCAGTTATCGAGCGACTGTCGGCCTTGTCGAGCCGCCGCCGTGGCTGAACGTCCAGGCTCTCCACGAGCTCTTCGGCGGCCCCGCCGAGTTCGCACGGCTCGTCCATGACGGACATCTCCCGGTGTCAGACACCAATATTGGGAGCCGCTAGTCCCGAATGAGGTCGAGAACCTCGTCGCGCTTTTGCTCCATCAGTTCCTGCGAGCGGGCTTCGAGGTTCAGCCGCAGCAGCGGCTCCGTATTGGACGGGCGGACGTTGAAGTGCCAGTCGCGAGCGTTGACCGAGATCCCGTCGAGGTGCGACACCTCACCCTCCGCCGCATACCGCTCTTTGAGCTCCTGCAGCTTCAGCGCTGTGTCCGACACCGGCGTGTTCAGCTCGCCCGTGATGAAGTACTTCGACCGGAACGGCGCGAGAATCTCCGAGAGCTTCCGTCCGTCCTTGGAGATCAACTCGAGCATCAAGAGGAACGGGACGACGCCGGAATCGGCTTGCGAGAACTCGCGGAAGTAGTAGTGGCCGGACACCTCGCCGCCGAACGCCGCATGCTCCTTGCGCATGCGGTGCTTGATGTACGCGTGCCCGACTCGATTGATCAACGGCACGCCACCCGCCGCCGTGATCGTGTCCGGCACCGCCCAGCTCGCGCGGACGTCGTAGATGATCTTCGCGCCCGGCTCCTTTTCGAGAATGGACGTCGCAAACAGTGCCGTCGCGAAATCGCCCGGCACGAACTCCCCGCTGTCGTCGACGAAGAAGCAGCGATCAGCGTCGCCGTCGAATGCAACGCCCAGATCGGCGCCCTCCGAGAGCGTCTTGCCTACGATGAACTCGCGGTTCTCGGGGAGGAGCGGGTTCGGCTCGTGGTTCGGGAACGAGCCGTCGGGATCGAAGAAACGCCTCACCGTCTCGATCGGCAGGTGTTCCAGAACCGGGGGAAGCATCGCGCCGGCCATCCCGTTCGCGGCGTCGATCACGACCTTCAGCGGCTTCACGGCGGCCACGTCGATGAAGGACAACACCCGGTCGACGTACTCCGGCCAGATGTCGTAGGCGGAGACTCGCCCTTCGCCGTCGCCTTTCAGGTCGGTTACGGCAAGCGCTTTGTCACGGACGTCGAGCAGCCCCGACTCACCGCCGACCGGCAGCGCGCCGCGCCGCACGATCTTCATGCCCGTGTACTCCTTCGGGTTGTGCGAGGCGGTGATCATGATCCCGCCGTCGAGCTCGAGCTTCCCGACGGCGAAATAGACCATCTCCGTCCCGACAAGCCCCAGGTCGAGCACCTCAGCGCCCTCGTCCGCCGCGCCCCGAATGACCGCCTCCGCAATTTGGGGGCTGGACAGCCGCATGTCGCGTCCTACGGCGATGCGCCGCGGCTCGAACTGCTGCACGTAGCCCCGCCCGATCGCGTAGGCGCCCTCGTCGTTGATCTCCTCGGGGTAGATCCCCCGGATGTCGTACGCCTTGAAGACCTTCGGATCGAGCATCGGCGCCGATCCTAGCCATCTGCCACGCAACTACCATTGAGGCATGGAGCGCAAGCTCGCAACTGTGCTGTTCGTCGACCTCGTCGATTCGACCACACTCGTCGCAGACGCCGATCCCGAGGTCGTTCGACGGCGCGTCAGCAGCTTCTTCGACCAGGTCTCCCGCTGCATCGTCACGCACGGTGGAACGGTCGAGAAATTCGCCGGGGACGCGGTCATGGCGGCGTTCGGCGTCCCCCTCGCCCATGAGGACGATGCCGAGCGTGCTGTGCGTGCCGGGCTTGCGACGCTCGTCAAGGTGGCGGAGCTCGGTCTGCAGGCGCGGATCGGCATCGAGTCCGGCGAGGTCGTCACGGAGGATGGCGAGTCCACCTTCGCCACCGGCGAGGCCGTCAACCTCGCGTCGCGCCTCCAGGCCTCGGCCGGTCCGAACCAGATCATCGTCGGGCCCGGCGCGGCAAGCCTGGTGCGCGGCCGCGTCGAGCTGGAGTCGATCGGCGACCTCGACCTGCGCGGCTGGCGCGAGCCGGTGGCGGCGCATCGCGTTGTGTGCGCCGTCGAGTTGAGCGAGCCGCTGCGGAGCCTCTCCGCACCGCTCGTCGGTCGCGAGTCCGAGCTCGAGCTGCTCGAGAACACCTACGAGCGCGCAGTGCGGGACAAACGGGCGGCGCTCTTCACGATCTACGGCGATCCCGGCGTCGGGAAGAGCAGGCTCGCGCGCGAATTTGTGGCCGGGCTCGAAGGCGCGACGGTGCTCATCGGCCGCTGCCTGCCCTACGGCGAGGGCGTCACATACTGGCCGCTCGCAGAGATGGTGAAAGCGTCGTCGGGCATCACCGACGACGACCCGCTCGACGAGGCGCAACGAAAGCTGCGCGCCTGCTGCGAGGACGAAGCCGTCGCCGACCTGCTCGGGCTCGCCGTCGGTGTGCTCGAGGCCGTCGAGGGCGAGCGCTCGCAGCAGGAGATCGCCTGGGCGGCACGCGCGTGGGCCGAGCAGCTCGCCGAGGCCCAGCCGCTCGTCCTCGTCTTCGAAGACGTGCACTGGGGAGAAGAGCCGCTGCTCGAGCTGCTCGAGCACCTCGCCGCGTCGGTGCGCGAGGCCCCGCTGATGATCGTCGGTCTCGCCCGGCCGGAGCTCCTCGACATCCGCCCGACCTGGGGCGGCGGCCGCGTCAGAGCGACGACGCTCGAGCTCGAGCCGCTGCAGGCCGAGGAGAGCGCGGTCCTCGTCGAGGCGTTGATCGGCGAGCTCGAACTGCCGCTCGACATCGCGACCGTGCTCGCGAAGACCGAGGGAAACCCACTCTTCATGGAAGAGACGGTGCGCATGCTTGCGGAACGTCCGCGCGGCGGAACTGAACGGATCCCCGACACGCTGCAAGCGTTGATCGCGGCGCGCATCGACCGGCTGCCGGCAGCTTCGCGGGTCGTGTTGCAGCGAGCGTCGGTGATGGGGCGGATCTTCATGGGCGGCGCGCTCTCCAAGCTCACGCCTGAGCTCGAGGACGTCGGCGACGCGCTCGACGACCTCGTTGTCCGCGACCTTGTCGTGGGCGAGGCACGCGCGACGATCAGCGGCGAGCACGCGTACAAGTTCAAGCACGTGCTCATCCGCGAGGTTGCCTACGCCGGGCTGTCGAAGACATCGCGTGCCGATCTCCACCACGCGTTCGCAGAGTGGCTCGGCGAGCGGGCGGGCGACGAGCTGCTCGAGATCCGCGCGTTCCATCTCGACCAGGCTGCGCGTCTACTGGCAGAGCTCGACGGCGCCGCTCCGGCCGAGTTGCGCGAGGAAGCCGCGGAAGCGCTGACGAAGGCAGGACGTCGCGCCCTCTCGCGCGAGTCCTTCCGCAGCGCACGCAAGCTGTTGCTGCGCGCGGTCGAGCTCGCCCCGACGCTCGAGCGGCGGTATTTCGCCGGACGCGCGGCATGGCGGCTCGCCGACTACCCGGCGGTTCTCGTCGAGATGGGCGAAGTCGCGTCCGACGCCGAGGCCGCGGGGGAGACCCGCGTGCAGGGCCGCGCGCTCACCGCACTCGCCGAGGCCGTGCTTCAGCATCGCGCCGACGCTGTGACCGCACGACGCCTCGTCACGCAGGCGGTCAACGTCCTGGCCGACGCTGAGCCCGACGTGCGTTTCGAGCCCTTGTGGCTCTCGTCGCAGGTGGCCTCGTGGTTCGGCGACTACCCGCAGACCGAGCGCTGGGCGAAGGCGGCGCTCGCTGCTGCACGCGAGGCCGATCGGAAAGATCTCGAGGCGCTCGTCACCCACGGCCTCGTCACGGCTTACGTGACCAGGCTCGAGCTCGCCGACGCTGCGCCGCTGCTTTTGCGTGCAATGGAGCTCGCCGACCAGAGCGGCAGTCTCTTCAGCCGGGCGACTGCGTTGAGCGTGAAGGGTTGGGTCGAGCTCGTCAGCGAGCGCTTCGTCGAGGCCGAGGAGGACTACACCGCTGCACGCGAGCTGTTCAGCGAGCTCGGCAACTCGACGCGAGAGGCAGTGATGACGATGATGGTCGGCCGCGCGGTCTTCGCGCAGGGCGACATCGATCGCGCAGAGAAGCTCTTGCGCGATGCAGTGCGCGCGCTGAAGGGCGTCGGCGACCGCGGGACGCTTTGCGAGGCGCTTCGCGCGCTCGCCATGGTGCTGGTCGAGCAGGGCAATCTCGACGAAGCCGAACGGTTCGCGCTCGAAGCGCGGGAGACCGTCGGCCCCGAGGATCGTTTCTCCATTTCCTCGACGAAGCTCGGTCTCGGGATTGTCCGCGCGGCACAGAATCGCGACGCGGAGGCCGAGAAGCTGATGCTGGAAGCAGTCGAGGGCTTTGCGCTCTACGAGCTACGTGCGCTCGAACACTGGGCGCTGCGATATCTCGTGCAGTTCCTGCGCTCGCGCGGTCGCGAGGATGAAGCCGCCGCCTACGAAGCGCGCCGTGCTGCGCTCTCGCCTAGCAGCACCGTTCCGATCGTCTGAGTCGATACCTCGTCCGGCGACTCGCTGATCACCGTCGCGGGGCGGTCGAAGCGCGTCAGTGCGTCGCGCAACGGCTCGGCTCGCAGTGTCCCCTCGCCGTACGGCAGGTGCTTCGTCTCGTTTCGATTCGCGTAGGCGATGTCGCTGAAGTGGATGTGAAACGGCGCGCCGGGCTCGATCACCTCGTCGGTCGCCTCGAGGGCAGCGGCAAAGGAGTCGACGTCGGTGTACGCGCCGTCGCTCGTCGCGTGCATGTGGGCGAAGTCGAGCACGGGCCTGACGAAGTCGACCTGCGACGCAATCGCGAGCACGTCGTCAAGCGTTCCGAGCTCGCGCACGCGTCCCATCACCTCGATCCCGAACGGCATGAGCCGGTCTTTCGCCTCGAGCCGTGCACGCAGATCGCCGAGCTGGTCGACGACGTCCGCGATTGCCTTCTCACGTTCGCGACCGAGCAAGAAGCCCGGGTGGAAGACGATCACCTCGGCGCCGGCCGCCTTGGCGAGCCCCGCCGTGTGATCGAGCATGCCGAGCGCCATCTTGAACTTCTTCTCGCGCTCGACATGCCCCATGAAGGCGGCAAGCGGCGCGTGTACGGAGAGCAGGATGTCCTCGGCGCGAAGCGCCTCGCCGAGCCCCGGGGCGGAGTCGTAGTCGAGCCAGAAGCCGCTCGAAAATCCGATCTCGCAGGCCCGGTAGCCACGGGCCGAGAGCAGGGCCGCCGCCTCCTCGAACGAGGGCGCATCCGGCAGTCCTGCCGGGCCGAGGCGGATCTCTCCCACTGCGGCAGCCTAGTCCGTCCGACGCACTTTCTACCTTTCGGTCGTGGCCAACAAGCCCTCACGGATCGACCTGCTCGAGCTCGACATCGACCTCCGCCTCACCGACCTGTGGCGCGAGGCGGGCGAGATCTCCGAGTGGAACCTCGATGTGGTTGCCGCCTTCATGCGGGCGGCGTACGGGAAGGGCTACTGCGACGCGCTCACCGAAGATTCACCTGGTTCGCTTTGCCACGATCACGGGTACCGCGTGCCGGGCCGCCGTGTGATCGCCGGCGAGCACTAAGCGAACCCACGGTATTCTTCCGGGCGTGAGGCGCAGTCCCGCCCGGCTCGTCATCGCGCTGTCCGTTGCGGCGGCGCTTGCCGTCTTCGTGATCTACACCGCGGTCGCCGGCGCGGGAACGCCTCAGATCCAGCCGAGTGAGCTGGCGCGTCACACGGACGAGGTTCTGCTGGTCGGCAAGGTCGTGAGCGAGAGCGGCGACGCGCACAGCAATGCCGGCAAGCACTTCATGCTGCGCAACGTGAAGGGTCATCAACGGGCGCGGGCGAATGTCGTGTACCACGGCACCGTCCCGGATCTCTTCGCCGTCGGGCGCGAGGTCGTTGTGACCGGGAAGCTGCACAACGGCGTCTTCGTCGCGAACACCGACTCGCTCTCGACGAAGTGCCCGTCGAAGTATCAGCCCGCCAAGAAGTCGACGTAAATGGCTGCACTCGGTAGGGCAGCACTGCTCCTGAGCTTCGGGCTTGTCGTCTACGCCCTCGTCGCGGGCTCGTTCGCCGCGTGGAAGCGCCGCCGCCGGCTCGCACTGTCGGCGCAGAATGCGTTGCTCGCGGCTTTCGGAACGGCGTTGGTCGCTGCGGGCGTGCTGTGGGCTGCGCTGGCGCGCCACGACTTCTCGTTCGTCTATGTCGCCGACCACATCAGTCGCGAGCTGCCGCTCGGCTACCGGCTCTCGGCCTTCTGGGGCGGACAGGAGGGATCGCTCCTGCTGTGGCTCATCATCCTGCTGGGCTATGCGGCGCTTGCCGTCTGGCTGAACCGGCGCACGCGCGAGCTCATGGCATGGGTCGTCCCGGTCCTCTCCGGCGTTGCCGCGTTTTTCGCGTTCATGCTCTGCTTCGTCTCGAGTCCGTTCGGCACGGCGCCTGCGCCAGCCGACGGCGCCGGGATGACGCCGAGCCTGCAGAACCCCTACATGCTCGCGCACCCGCCGCTGCTGTACCTCGGATACGTCGGTTTGACGATCCCATTTGCCTTTGCGATGGGGGCGCTGCTTTCAAAGCGCACCGACGAGCGCTGGATCGTCGCGACACGTCGTTGGACGCTCGCGGCGTGGACGTTCCTCGGGGTCGGCCAGTTGCTCGGCGCACACTGGGCGTACGTCGAGATCGGATGGGGCGGGTACTACGCATGGGATCCCGTCGAGAACGCGGCGCTGATGCCGTGGCTCGCGGCCACTGCATTCCTCCACTCCGTGATGATTCAGGAGAAGCGCGGGATGCTGAAGGTCTGGAACATGGTGCTCGTTTCGCTCGCGTTCCTCTTATCGATCTTCGGAACGTTCCTCACGCGGTCCGGCGTCGTGAACTCGGTTCACTCGTTTTCGCAGAGCCCGCTCGGCGGCTGGTTCCTCGGCTTCATCGTCGTTTGCACGGTCTTCACGGTCGGATTGATCTATCTCCGGCTGCCACTGCTCCGCGCCCGCACGAAGCTCGAGTCGCTCGTCTCTCGTGAGGCAACCTTCCTCTACAACAACCTGCTGCTCGTCGCGTTCTGCCTGACGATCCTGTGGGGCGTGATGTATCCGCTGCTCACGCAGGCGGTGCGCGGCGAAACGCGTTCAGTGTCGAAGCCGTATTACAACTTCTTTCTGCACAGCTTCGGGCTGCCGCTTCTGCTGCTGATGGGGATCGGCCCGCTCGTCGCGTGGCGACGGGCATCGCTGCGCGCGCTTGGGAAGACCTTCCTCATTCCGCTTGCGGTTGCGGTCATCACAGGGGGAGTGCTGATCGGCCTCGGCTACGATTCGTCGACCCCGGGCCTCCTGGCGTACACCTTCTCTGCGTTCGTCGCCGCTTCGATCGTGCTCGAGTTCGTGCGCGGCACCCGCGCGACAGGCTCGCTCTTCCGTCTGATCGGCAAGAATCGCCGCCGCTACGGCGGGTACATCGTGCACGCGGCCGTTCTGATGTTCGCTATCGGGGTCGCCGGCTCGAGCGCGTATCAGACGCAGCGCGAGCACGGACTTCGGCCCGGACAGTCGATGGAGATTGCCGGCTACACGCTGACCTATCAGCAGCTCGGCACGAAGCAGGAGGCCAATGCGCGTGCGGTTCGCGCGAAGATCGACGTCTCTCGTGGCGGATCGCATGTCACAACGCTGTATCCGGGCAAGAACAACTATCCCGTTGAGCAGTTCACGTCGAACGAAGTATCGATCTATCACGACCCGCGCAACCTCGGCGACCTGTTTTTGATCGCCGACCAGATCGACAAGAACGGAACGCTCTACCTCAAAGCGCTCGTGAAACCACTCGTCAACCTTCTCTGGGCTGCAGGCTTCCTGTTCCTGTTCGGCTCGCTCGTTGCGATGTGGCCGGACGCGGTGGAGCAGCGCCGGCTGGCCGAGCGCTACGCCGCAGCACCCGCGTGACGCTGGCGCTGGCCCTGGGTGCCGCGCTCGCACTGCTCGCGGTTGTCTTCGTTGCGCGGCCATTCTTGCGCGAGCCGAAACCCGAGAGCGACGTGCTCGACGAACCGAGCGCGCTCGAGCAGCGGCGGCTCGAGCTCGTGGAGCAGCGGGACCGTGCGCTCGCCGCGTTGAAGGAGCTCGAGTTCGACCACCGCACAGGCAAGGTCACGGACGAGGATTACCGCGAGCAGGTCGGCCCCCTCCGCCGGAGTGCGGCGACCGCGTTACGCGCACTCGAACCGCGGGCAGAAGCGGAGCATGAGCGCATCGCAAGTGGCCGCTGATACCTGCGCGAACTGTGGCGCGGATCTTCCGCACATGGCACGGTTCTGTCCGACCTGCGGTGCGCAGGTCGATGCGGGCTCGACCGTCAGAGCCGCCGTGCCGCCCAACGAGACCGGTCCGGTCCCGGTGTCGCTCCAGCGCAGCGAGCCGCACTGGTTCGGCGTTGCTCCGCCACACGTACTGCTCGCGGTCGCGGGAGTTGCGTTCGTGTTCGCGATCGTCCTCTTCGCCACCGGCCACTGGCCGTACGGGCTCATCCTGCTCGGTGCGGCTGCGCTGCTATTCGCGACCTTCCTGGAGGCTGCTCGGCGACGTCCCGAATCCGGTGTGACGCGGGCGTCCGTCGACGCGCGCGAGCGAGCACGATCGTCGTGGGAGACGCTGCGTGCCCGCCAGGTCGCGATGGTCGAGGCTCGGCGCATCCGGAGTGCGCTCCTCCTGCTCGAATCCGACCGGCGCGGCGCGCTGCAGGATCTCGGCGCGGCGGCGCACGCGCAGGACGCAACGGCGGAGGCAGCGGCGCGCGCGCGGCTCGCTGACCTCGACGCACGCGAAGCAGAGCTCCGAAGCGGACTCGACGCGGCGTTGGGCGAAGCGGACGAGCGGATTCGTAAAGCGCGGCTCCCGGTACAGGAGACCATGATGGTCCTCCCGACCGAGCCCGGGCCGGATCCGTCCGACAAATAGGGTTACCCTTTCCAGCAGGTGCAGGGACGGATCGGGTCTCGGCGAACCTCTTTGGCGATGGCGAAGCGCGCCCTGCTCTTGCTTGCGCTCATGTGTGTGGCCGTGACCCCGGCCTTCGCGGGTGACAACTTCGGCGACCAGAAGGCTGCGGTGGACGCGAAGCTCGGGCAGCTGCACGCAAAGATCGCCCGCGCCCATGCGCAGGAGTCGCACCTCAACGCGCAGATCGGCAGCCTGACCACGCAGATCCACACGCTCGAGCACCGTGTCGGTGACGTCTCGGCGCAGCTGGCCTCGCTCCAGTCGGACCTCTCGCTGCATCAGCGGCGACTCGACAAGCTGAACCAGTTGTACAAGTTGCAGACGATCCGTTTCCGCTACCTGCGACATGAGTACAAGCTCGCGGTCGAGCGACTCAATCTCCGGCTCGTCGACATCTACAAGCAGAACGAGCCGACGACGATCGACGTGCTCCTCGCTGCGAGAAGCTTCAGCGATGTGGTCGACCAGCTCGGGTACCTCGGGTTGATCGCGGCGCAGGACAAGCGGGTGGCTGCGCAGGTGGGAACTGCGAAGCATCAGATCAAGGTGCAGCGCGCGCGAACGACGAAGGTTCGGCATGGCGTGCAGCAGGAGGCAAACGTGATCAGCGCGCGCGTGCAGCAGCAGGCGATTCTGCGGGGTGAGCTCCTCTCGAGTCGCAGCAGCCTCGCGGGTGCGCGATCGAGCAAGAGCCATGCGCTCGTGGTCACGCGCAACCAGGTGCAGAGCGAGATTCAGGAGTCGCAGGCGCTCGAGGCTGCGAGCGCGCAGCTCGCAGCGAAGCTTCGCGCTGGTGAGACGCAGGCGGCGGGCGTGGCCGGCGGTAGCTCCTCGACCACACCGCCGAGCGGCACGACCTTCGCCTGGCCGCTCTCCGGCCCGATCACGAGTCCGTTCGGGATGCGCTGGGGGACGCTCCATCCGGGCATCGACATCGGAGTTCCCACGGGGACGCCCATCCATGCGGCCGGCTCCGGCACGGTCGTCTGGTGCGGCTGGATGTCCGGCTACGGAAACCTCGTGATGATCGACCATCACAACGGCCTCGCCACGCTGTACGGCCACCAGTCGCGGATTGCCGTCAGCTGTAACCAGCAGGTCTCAACGGGCGACACGATCGGCTACGTCGGCTGTACGGGCTTCTGCACAGGCCCGCATCTGCACTTCGAAGTCCGCCTGAACGGCAATCCCGTCGATCCGCTCGGCTACCTGCCGTAACCGGCGGAACGGACACGGCCGGTGCCAGGCACCGTGACGGGAATGTCACGCCGCCGCGGCTCCGTGCGGGCAGCTCCGCGCCCCGGTGACGCTTTCGCGCGCAGTTCGTGACGGTTACGTCGCGGTGGCAGGCACCGGACGTGGCCGCTTCGGCCGCCTGCCGTAACCTCCCGCTGCTCCGAATCGTTTACTGATTGTAATTCAGAAACTCGAGGCCGTAGGTTGGCCCGGTTTCCGACCATGTCGTCTCCCGACGACGCCGGCCGCCTCCCCCCGGGGCGGCCGGTTGCTTGTCGGGTCCTAGCCGCCGAAGGTCTGGACGAGGAGGAACACGTTCAGCGCGATGATCACGCCCGCGACGACAACGGCGGCTGCCGTCGTCGCCCGGGCGTTCACGAGGCTGCCCATGACCTCGCGCCGGGCCGTGAACGACACGAGCGGCACCAGCGCGAAGGGAATCCCGAAGGAAAGGATGACCTGGCTGAGGATGAGCGTGCGGGACGGGTTGGCGCCGAGGCCGATGACGACGAACGCGGGCGCCATCGTCACCGCGCGGCGGACGACGATCGGAATCTGCCGGCGAATGAAGCCCTGCATCACGACCTGGCCGGCGAGCGTCCCGACAGCGGAGCTCGAGAGGCCGGACGCGACGAGCGCGATCGCGAACAGCGCGCTTGCCGCGCCGCCGAGCAGCGGCTCCAGGGTCTTGTGCGCCGTCTCGAGCGACTCCACGTGGTGGTGCCCGGTCTTGAAGAACGTGCTCGCCGCCATCACGAGCATCGCGACGTTGATCAGCCCGGCGATCACCATCGCGATCACGACGTCGATGCGCGTGAACCGCATCAGCCGGCGCTTCTGCTCTTCGTTCTGCGTGCGAATGCGGTCCTGCATCAGGGCCGAGTGGAGCCAGATGACGTGCGGCATCACCGTGGCGCCGAGAATCCCGACGGCGAGCAGCACCGAGCCCTTCCCCTGGAACTCCGGCAGGAACGCGTGGCGGCCGACGGCGCCGAGATCGGGGTGCGCCTTGAACAGCTCGACGACGTAGCACGCGCCGATCACCAGCACCATCACCGCGATCACCGCTTCGAACGGCCGGAAGCCGAAACGCTGCAGCCCAAGAATGGCGAATGCGCAGACGGCGGTGATTCCCGCGGCCGGCAAGAGTGCGATTCCGAACAGGAGGTGCAGGCCGAGCGCAGCGCCAAGGAACTCCGCCAGGTCCGTCGCGATCGCAATCGCCTCGGCCTGAATCCAGAGCCCGATGACGACGCGCCGCGGGAAGCGGTCGCGGCACACTTCGGCGAGATTCCGCCCGGTCGCGACGCCGAGCTTGGCCGACAGCGTCTGGATCAGCATCGCCATCAGGTTCGAGGCGACGATCACCCACACGAGCGTGTAGCCGTAGCGCGACCCGCCGGCGATGTTCGTCGCGAAGTTGCCCGGGTCGACGTAGGCGACCGCTGCGATGAAGGCAGGGCCGATGAAGGGGAGGAGCCGGAACCGAGCAGTGCGCTGGAGCACGCGTTCGCCGTGGTCGATTGACTCGGCGCGGTCGATCCTCACTAAAGTTAGCCTAGCCTAAACCTCGAGCCGGAGCAGGTGCAGATCGGGGAGGTGCCTCCACTTCTCATCGAGGTCGAAGCCGAAGCCGACGAAGAGCTCGTCCGGCACGACGAAGCCGACGTACTTCACCGGCAGATCGTCGACAAGCCGGCGGTAAGGCCGGTCGAGCAGCGTCACGGCCGCCACGGAGCGCGGCTTGCGCAGCTCGAACGTGCGGACGAGGTAGTTCAACGTCAGCCCGGTGTCGATCACGTCCTCGACGAGGATGACGTCGCGGCCGCTGATGTCGGCGTCGAGATCCTTCAGCACCCGGATCTGTTCGTGGCCTCCCATTTGCGCGCTTCCGTAACCGGCCAGCTCGATGAAGTCGAGCCCGTGGGGGATCGGGATGGCGCGCGAGAGATCGGTGAGAAAGATCAGGCTCGCCTTGAGCAGGCCGACGAGCAGCGGCTCGCGCCCGTCGTAGTCACGGGAGATCTCCGCGCCGAGCTCGCGGATACGCGTGGCCAACTCGTCGGCCGAGAGGTAGACCTCGCCGACGCGAGGGTCCGTTGCCGAAGGCACTACGAGGCCAGGTCGAGGCGGAAGTGCTGAGCCAGACGTTCGAGGTCTCGTTTGTAGAAGAGCTTGATCTTGATCTCGGGATACTGCTCGCGCAGTTTTCTGAGCTTGCGGTTCTTGCGCGTCACGAGCGACTGCTTCATGACGGTGAGCTCGATGTAGAGATCCTGGTCGGGCAAGTAGAAGTCCGGCGCGAAGGCTTCGGTGACACGTCCGTCTTCCGCCCGTTCCAGGACGAATGTGCGCGGCTCGTACAGCCACGGAATTCCGTAGTAGTCGAGCACCTTCGCGCACTCCAACTCCGCCGGGCTGGCGAAGCGAGGTGGCTCGGTGCCCTGATACGCCTGGAAACCAGGGATATCAAGCCCCATCTGCGACCAAGGTACCTACGCGGTCGGACGGCGAAACCGTGTGTTACAAACTGGTGTCCTTGGCCCGGATCAGCCTCATTCCGCAGAAGCGCGAGTTCTTCGACCTCTACAACAATGCGGCCGCGAACGCCGTTGCCATCTCGGAGCGGCTCATCGAGCTGCTCGACGAGTTCCCGAACGGAGCCGACGACCATATGCGCGACATCAAGGAGCTCGAGCACGCGGGCGACCGGATCACGCACGATCTGATCGACCTCATCAACCGGACGTTCGTGACCCCATTCGACCGCGACGACATGTTCCGGCTGGCGGGCGTGCTCGACGACGTCTGCGACAACGTCGACGACACGGCCGAGAAGATCGTCGGTTACGGCGTGCAGGAGGTTCGCGGCCAGGCTCGGGAGCAGGCGGCCGTCGTCAACCGGGCCGCGAAGAAGCTCGCCGAGGCGATCAGCCGGCTCGAGGGCTTCAAGGATTCGCAACGGCAGCTGATCGAGCTGCGCGAGCTCGAGGACGAGGGCGACCGCCTTGCGCGCGCCGCCATCTCGGGTCTCTTCAGCGGGGGTGCTGACGCGATCACGCTCATCCGCTGGAAGGACATCCACGAGCAGCTCGAGGAAGCAGTCGACGCGTGCGAGAACGCGGCCGACGTCCTCGAAGCGATTCTCGTCAAGAATCGTTGAACACCTTTCTGCTGGTTGTCGTCGTCGCGGTCGCGCTCAGCTTCGACTTCACGAACGGCTTCCACGACACGGCGAACTACGTTGCGACCTGGGTTGGCACGCGGGCGCTCTCGCCGCGCAAGGCGGTTCTCGTCTCGGCGGCGGCGAACCTCGCCGGTGCTTTTGTCACGACCGCCGTTGCGAAGACGGTGGGGAAGGGGCTCATCGACACCGGTCTCGCGACCGAGAAGACCGTGCTCGCCGCGCTCCTCGGCGCGATCGCATGGAACCTCGTCACGTGGTATTTCGGTCTGCCCTCGAGCTCGACGCACGCGCTTATCGGCGGACTCGTCGGCGCTGCGCTCGTGCAGTCCGGTTCGGCAGGCGTCCAGTGGCACGGCGTGTGGGAGAAGGTCGTACTGCCGGGTCTCGCATCTCCTGCGATCGGCTTCGTCGGCGCATTTGTGCTCATCGTCCTGATCTACCGGCTCTTCTTCCGGGTCTCGCCTGGAGTCGCGCACAGGGGGTTCCGACTCGGCCAGCTTGCGACCGGGACGTGGGTTGCGTTCACGCACGGTGCGAACGACGCGCAGAAGACCATGGGCGTCATCGCGCTCGCCCTCTACACGAACGGCAACATCTCCAGCTTCTATGTCCCCACCTGGGTGAAGATCGCGGCGGGGCTGACGATCGCCGCGGGCACGTATGCAGGCGGGTGGCGCATCATCCGCACGCTGGGACAGCGCATCTACAAGCTGCAGCCCGAGCACGGGTTCGCGGCGCAGCTCTCTGCCGGCACGACGCTCTGGATCGGCACGCACTACGGCTTTCCGATCTCGACGACCCACGTCGTCACCGGTGCGGTCCTGGGCGCGGGCGCGACCCGGCGTTTCTCGGCGATCCGCTGGGGGCTGGCCGGCAACATCGTCGTGGCGTGGGTGCTGACCCTGCCCGCTGCGGGCCTGGTCGCGGCCGCGTTTTATTACCCGGTGCGCTGGATCTTCTAGGCTGAGCCCATAGCCGACGGGCGTCCCTTCACGATCGTCCAGCTGTCCGACCTGCACTGCGGACAGCAGTTCTTCCTGCCGAGCCTGCTCGAGCGCGCGATCGCCGAGACGAACGAGCTTGCCCCCGATGTCGTCGTGATCTCGGGCGACTTGACGTCGCACGGCTTCAAGGACGAGTACATGCTCGCGCAGCGCTACGTCCAGAGCATCGACTGCGAGTCGAAGATCGTGATCCCCGGCAACCACGATTCGCGCAACGTCGGTTACGTGCACTTCGAGGAGCTCTTCGGCACACGCAACTCCGTGCTCCGGCTCAACGAGGTCACGATTGTCGCGGTCGACTCGACCGAGCCCGACCTCGACAACGGGCAGATCGGGCGCGGGCGCTATGGCTGGATCGAGGAGCAGTTCGCCGAGCCTTCCGACCTGAAGATCTTCGTGGTGCACCATCACCTGCTGCCCGTGCCGGGAACCGGCCGCGAGCGCAACATCGTGAATGACGCAGGCGATGCGCTCGAGTGCCTTCAGCGGGCCGGAGTCGATCTCGTCCTCTCGGGGCACAAGCACGTGCCCTACGCCTGGAGGCTCGAGGATCTCTTCATCGTGAACGCCGGAACCGTTTCTTCCTCCCGCTTGAGAGGGCATGGAAGACCCTGTTACAACATCGTCGAGGTCTCCGGGACGCACGTGGACGTCTGGCGGAAATACCCATTCCACGGCCAAGAGCGCATCATTCAGTTCTCGACGGAGACCAAGACGTACGAGAAGTACACCGCTCGGATCGAAGGGGAGGTGACGTCGAACCGATGAGAGCCGTAGCGATCGTCGACGGGGAGCACTATCCCGACGTCGTCCGTGAGGCGCTGCGCGAGTTGCCCTACGAGTTCGTCGGCGTGATCCTGATCGGCGGCACGGAGAAGCTGCGCGGGGAGCCGGACTACGGCGTCCCGATCGTCGAGGAGCCGGGCACGGCCGAGATCGTCGTCGACCTCTCCGACGAGCCCGTGCTGACGCCCGAGCTTCGGCTCGCGCTCGCGTCGCGCTTCCTGGCGCTCGGCATCCCGTACGTCGGCGCCGACTTCCGCTTCGACCCGCCGACGTTCCACCCGTTCGAGCAGCCGTCGATCGCGGTGATCGGAACCGGCAAGCGCGTCGGGAAGACCGCCGTCACCGGCCACATCGCGCGGTTGCTTGCCCGCGACCGCAGCGTCGTCGTCGTTGCGATGGGACGCGGGGGACCGTCCGAGCCGGAGCTGATCTCGACACCGCCGACGCTCGACGATCTCGTCGCGCTCTCGCGCTCGGGACGTCATGCAGCGTCCGATCATCTCGAGACGGCTGCGCTCGCTCGCGTGCCGACGGTGGGCTGCCGTCGCGCCGGAGGCGGGATGGCCGGCGCGCCGTTCGCTTCGAACGTCCTCGAGGGCGCTCGCCTTGCCGCGTCGCTCGACCCCGACATCGTCATCTTCGACGGCAGCGGCGCGGCGATTCCGCCGATTGCGACCTCGGCGCGCATTCTGATTGCGCACGACCTCACCGGTCTCAATGCCTATCGCGCGCTCATCAGCGATCTCGTGTTGAAGCCGGGCGAGGACTTCGCGCTCCGCCTGCGCGCGACCGGGCCGCTCGAAGGCCGTGTGGCCGTTTTCACGACCGGTCCCGCGCCGACCGACCATCTCGATGCGAACATCGTCCACGTGTCCCGCAACCTCGCGCGGCGAGAACTTCTACAAGAAGAACTCGCAGGCGTCGCGGCCGACACGTACCTCGTCGAGATCAAAGCCGCCGCGATCGACGTCGTCGCAGAGCACGCACTTGCCCATGGTGGGCGTGTCGTGCTCGCCGACAACGAGGTCGTCGCGCCCGGGCTCGACGAGGCGGTCCTTGCGCTCGTTCCGGAGGCGGTCCGAGCGTGACGCACCCGCGCCGGATCATGCCGCTGCCGCTGGGCGGCGAGCACGGGCTCCCGTACTCCCGCGGGCTGATGGCTCGCGCGCTGATGGCCGTCGGCGTCGCACCTGACCGCGCGTATTCGCTCGCTCGCAAGGTCGGCGACGACCTGGCAGCGCGCGGCAGCGACGTCGTGGAGCTCGATCGCCTCGAGTCGCTCGCGATCGACACGCTTGGCGAAGTGGAGGGGCGCGAGGCGCTGCGACAGCTTCGCCGCTATCAGGAGCTTCGCGAGCTCGACCTGCCGATCGTCATCCTCATCGGCGGGGCGACCGGCACGGGGAAGTCGACGGTCGCGACCGAGATCGCATACCGGCTCGGGATCACGCGCGTCACGTCCACAGACTTCGTCCGGCAAACGATGCGCGCGTTCTTCTCGCACGAGTTCATGCCCACCATCCACTACTCGAGCTTCGATGCCGGCCTGGCGGCTCCCGACGCCGACGATCCACTCGTCTCCGGCTTCCTCGAGCAGTCGCGGCAGGTGCTCGTTGGCGTGCGCGCGTCGATCGACCGGGCGCTGCAGGAGGGTTGGTCGATGGTGCTCGAGGGCGTCCATCTCGTACCCGGGCTCTTGCCCGCGGAGCTCGAGAACGTGCTCGTGAGCGCGTGCGTGCTGCAGATCTCCGACGAGACATCACATGCGCAGCACTTCTTCACCCGTGAGTCCGGCGAGGACCGGCCGATGGCGAAGTACCTCGACCGCTTCGAGGAGATCCGGCGGCTGCAGCGCTACATCGTCGGTCGCGCGGAGCGCGAAGGCATAGCCGTGATCGAGAACGAGAATGCGAACCGCGCGACCGCGGCAGTGGCCGAGCTCGTGCTCTCGGCTGCGGAGCGCGCACGGGAGCGCGTGTGACCCAGACCGAAAACGAGCCGGTAGCCGAACCTGCACCTGACCTGCAGCCACCGTGCCAGTGCGAGTCCTATCTGCGCGCGACCGAGCATGCTGCGCTGCGCGCTGCGCGCTGGCTCGGCCGCGCTGATCAGGAAGCGGCCGAGGAAGCCGCGGCCGACGGCATGCGCATGACGCTCGATCAGCTGCCGATCCAGGGTCGCGTCGTGTTCGGCTCGGTCGCCGAGGAGGGCGGACTCGTGCCGGGCGTCGTGCTCGGCTCGGGCGGCGCTGAGGTCGACCTGGCGCTCGACCCGCTCGAGGGCCGCGGAGTCGTCGCGCGCGGCGGCAACGGAGCGATGTCGATGATCGCCGTCGGCGAGCCCGGTCGGCTGCTGACGCTCCCCGACATGTACATGCGCAAGCTCGCGGTCGGCCCACGCGCGCGTGGCGCGATCGATCTACTCCGCCCGGTGGCGGAGAACATCGAGGCGATCGCGGAAGCGTTCGGACGGCGCGTCAACGACGTGACGACGATCGTCCTCGACCGGCCCCGCCACCACGACCTGATCGAGGAGATCCGGAGCGCAGGCGCACGCATCAAGCTGATTCAGGACGGCGACGTGACCGCGTCGATCTCCGCGGCGATCCGCGGCACGAACGATCACCTCGCCATCGGAATCGGCGGCACGCGGCAGGCTGTCCTTTCCGCGGCCGCGCTCCGCTGCCTCGGGGGCGAGCTGCAAGCGCAGTTCTGGCCGACGTCACGGCGGGAGATCGACGAGCTGCGCGAGATGGGGATCGACGACTACACGGGCCTGCTCACGACCGAGGATCTTGCGCCCGGCGAGATGATCGTGGCGGCCACCGGCGTCTCGAATGGCGATCTCTTGCGAGGCGTTCGGTTCCACGCCGACAGCGCACGCACGCACTCGCTGCTCATGTGCACGCGGTGCAACTGGGTGCGCTTTGTGGACGGCATTCATTTCTTCGCCCGCGAGCGGCGAGAAGAAGTCCGCCTCCTCGGCTTCTAGGCCGCCACTACACTGTCTGGCATGCCGACCAAGGAAGAAGTCCTCGAGGCGCTGAGCCAGGTCGAGGATCCCGAGCTCGGGATGGACGTTGTCGACCTCGGGCTCGTGTACGAGGTCGAGGTGCAAGGCTCCAAGGCGAAGGTGCTCTACAGCCTCACGTCGATGGGCTGCCCCGCGGGGCCGCTGATCGCAGGCGACATGGAGCGGGTGACGCGCGAAGTGCCGGGCGTGGAGGACGTCGAGCTCGAGCTGACCTTCGACCCCCCGTGGACGCCTGACCGCATGTCCGAGGATGCGAAGTTCATCCTCGGTTTCGGCTAGCCGCTACTCCGGAATCGTCAGCACGATCTTGCCGAGCTGCTCGCCGGCCTCGAGCCGTTCGTGCGCAGCGCGGATCTCGGCCAGCGGGATGACCTCGTCGACGACCGGCCGCGCGCGTCCGCTCGCGATCAGTTCATACGCGCCTTCGAAGTCGGCCTTCGTTCCCATCGTCGAACCCAGGATCGTCAGCTGCTTCCACCAGACGCGGTGCAGCGCCGCCGGCGGGTTCGGCCCGCTCGTCGCGCCGCAAACGGCGATGCGCCCCTCGCGCGCGGCGACGTCGAGCGACGTGCGCCACGTTGCCTCGCCGACGTGGTCGATGACGACGTCGGCGCCGTGCCCCGCGGTCGCTTCCTTCACCGCGGCTTTCACGTCGCCGTTCGCATGGTTCACGGTCGCATCCGCGCCGAGCTCGCGGGCCCGGGCGAGCTTCTCGTCGCTCGACGACGTCACGATCGTGCGCGCGCCGAGCGCTTTCGCGATCGCCAACCCCGCCGTTGACACGCCGCTGCCGATCCCCCAGAGCAGCACCCACTCACCCTGCTGAAGGTGCGCGCGCGTCACGAGCATCCGATAGGCGGTCTCGAAGACAAGTGGAAACGCCGCGGCCTCCTCGAACGACAGTCCGTTCGGGATCGCGTAGACGTTCGTCGCCGGCACCGCAATCAACTGCGCGTTCGTTCCGTCACCGTGCTCCCCGATCACGTGGATCGCGCCGTCGGGTGCCTCGACGCCGGGGTTGATCACGACCGGTTGTCCAGGTTCGAACCCGGTCACGCCTTGGCCGAGCGACTCGACGACTCCGGAACCGTCGGCCCCGAGGATGCGTGGCTTCGGCACGGACGGAAGTCCTTTGCGAATCCAGACGTCGAGATGGTTGAGCGCCGAAGCCCTGAGGCGGATCAACACCTCGCCGGCGGCCGGCGAAGGGTCAGGCACGTCTTCGAGTACGAGGACCTCCGGACCGCCGTCCTCGTGGATACGAACCGCCTGCACGCTCAGCCGCGCCGCTCGGCTAGTTGCGACAGAGCCCACGCGGCACTCTCGCGCAGCATCTCATCGTCGCTTTCCCGGTACAGGTCGACTTCCGCCCTCTCCGCTTCCCCGCCGATGTTGCCCGCTGCGACGAGCGCATTGCGTTTCAGCCAGCGACCGTCGTTGCGAGGCACATAGAGCCGGCCGTACCGGGCGCGTAGCTCATCCGCATCCGCGTCGAGCCAGTCGCGCAGGGAGACGTGTGGCTCAGCGCCGTCGGGCAGAGGTTTGTCGCTGCGACGCTTTTCGATGCCACGGTTCCACGGGCAGACGTCCTGGCAGATGTCGCACCCGTACACCTGGGCACCCAGGTGCTCGCGATACTCGATCGGGATCGGCGCTCCCGCCTGCGTCCAGTAGGAGAGGCATTTTGTCGAGTCGAGCGTGCCGGGCTCGTCGAGCGCGCCAGTCGGGCAGGCGTCGATGCACAGGCGGCATGAGCCGCAGTCCAGGTCGAGTGGCGGCGTCGGCTCGATGCCGACGTCGGTGATGACCGTCCCGAGCACGACCCAGGACCCGTGCTTGCGCGTGATCATCATCGTGTTGCGGCCGTAAAAGCCGACGCCACTGCGTGCCGCCGCCTCGCGGTCGACGTGCTGGTTCGCATCGACGAGCACCCGGTACGAGCCACCGAGCCGCCGCCCAAGCTCGTCGAGCTTTTCGCGGAGTTCGGCGTACGCGTCGAACCAGGTGTAGCGCGGCAGCCGCCCGTGGCCAGGAGGACGCTCGGGCTCCGGCGCGTAGTAGCAGAACGCCGCCGAGATCACGGTGCGGGCGCCCGGCAGAAGGTTCTCCGGATGGCACGACTCGTCGGGCCGCGCCATGGTGAACTTCATATCGGCGAAGAGCCCGCGGGCCTGCCGCTCACGGATGTGCCGCTCCGTCTCCGTGTACGGCTCCGCCGCTGCGGCGCCGACAACGTCGATCCCGAGCTCCTCCGCAAGCCGCTCGAGCTCCGTTCCGTTCACAGGATCACGAGCTCAGCGGCCGAGCGTCTCGTATTCGGGGTTCGGCTGCCAGCCGAGCCCCGAAGCCATGCGGTTCGAGAAGTTGAAAAGTGCCGTGACCTCGGTGATGTCCATCACGTCCTCGTCCGTCCAGCCGGCGTCGCGCAGGTTCTGTACATCCTCCTCGGCCATCGAGTCTGGCGAGAGGGTCAGCTTCACGGAGTAGTCGAGCGCGCTTTTCATCCGGTCGGAGATGCCGGCCTTCGCGTAGTCGGCGGCGATCTGGTCGGCGAGCGGCGGGTCCTTGGTCAGCTTGCGCAGAGCCGCGGAGTGGGCGTCGATGCAGTAGGCGCAGTTGTTCGTCACCGAAACGACGACGGCGATCATCTCGCGCTCGGCCTTGGTGAGGGTCGAGTCACCCTTCATCGCCTCGTCGTAGTGGGCGTTCCAGGCGAGCAGCCGGCTCGGCCGCAAGCGCATAGAACCGCAACACGTTGGGCACGAAGCCGAGCTTCTCGAGCGACGGTTCCCAGAGCTCGAGCATCTCGGGCGGGAGCTCGGCCTCGCCGGGAACGCGCAGCCAGGTCGCCCGGCCGGTCAGAGGGCGACCGCCTCGCGCTCCGAGCCGGTCGGGAGGGCCGCCAGCCACGAGAGCGACTCCTCGAGCGAGACGACGTCGCCGTACTTCGCGTCGACGTCGTAGAGGGCCTGCTCGTGGGCTGCGGCATTGCGATCGCCGACCGCCTCGCGCGGGATCACGAGCCGGTAGCCGTTCTGGAGCACGTCGACCGCTGTCGCGCGAACGCAGCCCGACGTCGACGCACCGGTGACGAGCACCGAGTCGCAGTCGTGCGCCGCGAGCAGGCTCTGCGAGCGCGGTTCCGAAGAACGCGGAGGCGAAGAGCTTGTTCAGCACCGGCTCGTCCGGCAGCGGCGCGATCCGTGGGTCGATCTCCGTGAACGGGCTTCCCTCGGCGAGTGCGAGCAGGGCCGGCACCTTGTCGATGAAGGCCTTCGCCACCGCCTGCTCGCCCTCGCCGTAGGAGACGGTCGTGTAGACGACGGGCAGCCCTTTCGCGCGCGCGACTGTCGAGCAGCCGTGCGATCGCCGCCACCGCATCGTCGAGCTCGCAGTGGAGCGGCGACTTCGGGCTCGTGAAGCCGAGGCTCATGTCGATCACGAGCAGGGCGGGGCGACGGCCGAAGCCCTGGCGCCCACCGAAGCCTTCGAGATGGCTCAAGGCGCCGGGATCCCGTCTCCCCGCCGGACCCGTTCGAGCGCCTCGTCGCCCGGCTCGAGCGGCGACCAGCGCAGCGGCATCGCCGGCTGCGGCGGCTCGAGCCCGGTCTCCGCCTTGCAGCTCGCGAGCACGTCCTCGAGCGAGCGGGCCGAAGTCGAACGAGAGCGCGTCGCCGCGCTCCTTGCCGCTGGCGCGCGCGCTCGGCCTCGGTCGCATCTGCGTCCGCGCTCCCGTCCGCCCTCAGGACGACGCCGTAGCTGTCGCGCGCCTTCTCGGGCGAGACGAGCCCGAAGGAGACGTCGCGCACGACGGCCTCGACCGGCCGGTCGAGCCGGTCCTTCCAGCCGCCGCCGCCCGCCGTGCGGTAGACGAGCATGTCGCCCGGCTCGACCGCGATGTTGTCGCACTTCGACGGGCAGCCGCTCCTCGGTCCCGTCGGCGCGCTTGAGGATCTTCTCCGAGCGCCCGCCCGGCTCGCCGCCGAGCACGCCCCACGGGCGGGTCAGCCAGCGGTCGTCGTGGATCGAGACCTCGCCCGGCTCGAGGTAGACGTAGCGCTTCTCGACGCCGTTGCCGCCGCGGTGGAAGCCGGCGCCGCCCGAGTCGGTGACGCGTCGTGTAGCCGTCGATCCGCAGCGGGTAGTAGGCCTCGAGGTACTCGGTCGGGATGTTCTCGAACAGCGGCCACCACGAGTGGCCGTCCATGCCGTCGCCGATCGGCCGGCCGGGGATGCCGCCGTAGAGGATCTCCATCGAGTAGAAGAACTCGCCGTTCCCGTCCCAGCCCGAGTAGAGCATGTACGGGCTCGTGCCGTACCCGGCGGCCGTGTTCAGCTCGGGCGCCTGCTTGACGAGCGCGCCGCCGAGCACGTCGAAGAGGCGCGCGAGCGCGTGCGTGCGGCAGCCGAGCGCCGCCGGGAAGCGCGGCCGCAGCAGGCTTCCCTCGGGCATGACGACGTGCAGCAGCGGATAGAAGCCGTCGTTGAAGAGGATCTGGGGATCGTTGACCATGATCAGGTAGATCCCGATGAACATCTTGAACATGCCCTCGGAGAGGTAGAAGTTGATCGGGCCGAGGGCCTGCGGATCGGTGCCCGACCAGTCGAAGAAGGCGTGGTCGCCCTCGCGCCAGATCGTCAGCTTCATCTTGAACGGCCCGTTGCCGAGCCCGTCGTCGTCGACGTAGTCCTCGAACGACTGCGGCACCTCGGGGATCGCGAGCTGGATCAGCGTGCGCATCGCCTCGTAGGTGCGGTCGAGCAGCGCCTGGAGGCCGGCCAGGTACGTGTCCTTGCCGAAGCGGTCGCACAGCTCGATCACGCGCCGCTCGCCGGCGCGGCAGCCGGCCACGATCGCGAACAGGTCGGCCCGGTTCATCTCCGGCAGCCGCACGTTGTTGAAGATCAGCCGCAGGACGTCCTCCTGCGGCACGCCGCGCTCGATGATCTTGAGCGGCGGGATGATGATCCCCTCCTCGAAGATCGTCTTCGCGCCGGTCGGCAGCGAGCCGGGCAGCGGGCCGCCCGCGTCCATCTGGTGGCCGAACTGCGACGACCAGCCGACGAGCTCGTCCTCGTAGAAGATCGGCACGAGCACGAGCCAGTCGTTCGTGTGCGAGATCGACGCCGAGCACTTGAACGGGTCGGAGGTGAGGATCACGTCGCCCGGGTAGATGCCCCGGTCCCACTCCGCCATCATCTCGTTGATGTAGGCGCCGAACTGGCCGACGACCATGCGGCCGCGCGGGTCGGTGATCATCGGGAACTCGTCGTGCTGCTCGCGGATCACGGGGCTCATCGCCGAGCGGAAGAGCACGGCGTCCATCTCGAAGCGGGCGTTCTTGAGCGCGCCCTCGATGATGTCCAGGGTGATCGGGTCGACGTCGATGTCGGGGATCTCGGCGATCCGCAGCTCTGGGGTGTCGGTTGCCATCTCGGCCCTCCCTCCTATGCGCTCGGGGTGATCAGGATGTTGAAGTTCGTGTCGACCTTCGGCCTCGTGAGCCGGGCAGGACGACGGTGGTCGAGTCGAACTCGGTCACGATCGCCGGGCCGTCGATCGCGGCGCCCGGCTCGAGCTTCGCCCGGTCGTAGATCTTCGTCGCGCACGCGCTCGCCGTCGAAGACGACCTCGTGCTCGTCGACGACGGCGCCGGACGCGTCCGCGGCCCGACATCGTCCCGGAGCGGCAGCTCCGGCTTCGGCACCGCGCCGAACCCGACCGCGCGGAGGTTGACGATCTCCGACGCGGTTCCCGGCATCCGGAACCCGTACAGCTGCTCGTGCAGGCGCGTTGAAACGCTCCTCGAGGTCGGCGAGACCGTCGGCGCGCACCTCGTCGGGGTCGAGCGCGACCGGGATCTCGTAGCCCTGCCGGTGGTAGCGCATGTCGGCGACGTAGGTGATCCGGCGCGCGCTCTCGTCGATCCCCTCGCCCTCGAGCCACTCCTGCGCCCGCGCGCCGAGGTCGTCGAGGATGTCCGCCACCTCGCCGCCGCTCGCCTGGCCGACGAGCCGGATGTAGGTCTGCGCGAACTCGTCGCGGAAGTCGGCGACGAGGTCGCCGATCGCGCAGAGCAGGCCCGGCGCCGGCGGCACGATCACCGGGAACGAGCCCATCAGCTTGGCGACCGCGTTCGCGTGCAGCGGCCCGGCGCCGCCGTAGGCGACGAGCGCGAAGTCGCGCGGGTCGTGGCCGCGCTGGACGGAGACGAGCCGCAGCGCGCCCGCCATGTTCTCGTTGACGATCGCGAGCGATGCCCTCGGCGGCCTCCTCCGCGCTCGCGAGCCCCATCGCGTCCGCGATCGTCTGCACGGCGGCGCGCGCGGCGTCGACGTCGAGCGTCATCTCGCCGCCGAGCAGGCTCGGCGGCAGGTGCCCGAGCACGACGTTCGCGTCGGTGACGGTCGGCTCCGTCGCCGCCCTTGCCGTACGCGGCCGGGCCCGGCTCGGCGCCGGCCGACTGCGGGCCGACGCGCAGCGCCTTCGTCAGCTGCGGCACGTGCGCGATCGAGCCGCCGCCGGCGCCGACCGTGTGCACGTTGACCGACGGCACCTTGATCCGGAAGTGGCCGATCGACGTCTCGCGGCCGATCGTCGGCTGGCCGTTCTGGCAGAGCGCGACGTCCGTCGAGGTGCCGCCCATGTCGAAGGTGAGGATGTCGTCGAAGCCGGCCTTGGCGCGCGACGAAGAGCGCGCCGGCGACGCCGCCGGACGGCCCCGAGAGCACGCCGTAGATCGGGTTGCGCGCGGCCTCCCGCGTCGTCATCAGGCCGGCGTCCGAGCGCAGGATGTTCACCTCGGCCTTCGCGCCGATCGCGCCGAGCTGCGCACTGGAGCTGCTCGACGTAGTTCGCCACCTTCGGCCGCACGTACGAGTTCATGCACGCCGTCAGCGCGCGCTCGTACTCGCGGAACTCCGGCAGCACGTCGCGAGGACAGCGTGACCGGGAAGCCCGGATAGAGCCGCTCGACGATCGCGCCGATCTGCTGCTCGTGCGCGCCGTTGACGTACGAGTTGATCAGCGCGACGGTCAGCGACTCGACACCCGACTCGACGAGGTCGCGGACGATCGACTCGACCTGCGCCTCGTCGACCGGGACGACGGTGCTCGCCGCGCGCGTCCATCCGCTCGACCGCCTCGCGCGTGTCGGCGAGCGAGGCCGGCGGATCGGGCTTGATCATGATGATCCAGCCGGCGAGCGGCCCCGGCGTCTGCGACCGCGCCAGGTGCAGGATCTGCTTGAAGCCCGTCGTCGTGATCAGGCCGACGCGCGCGCCCTTCGACTCGAGCACCGCGTTCGTCGCGACGGTCGTGCCGTGCAGGATGTTGCGCAGCTCCGACACCTCGATCCCGGCCTCCTCGCAGATGCGCGCGCACGCCGTTGAGCACGCCCTCGGACGGGTCGCGCGGCGTCGACGGCGTCTTCACGCGGAACTGCGCGCTGCCGCTCTCGTCGCTGACGAGGAAGAGGTCGGTGAAGGTTCCACCGACGTCGACCCCCAGCCTGTACGCCATTCGCTCCTCCTTCGTCGTCGCTAGCCGGCGACCGGCGCGAACGTGCCGGCACGGTAGACCTGACCTTCGAGTTGCCGACCGAGCACGCCTTCGAGCCACTCGGCGACGCCGATCAGCGCGCTCGAGGTCGATGCCCGTCTCGATCCCCTCGCCGTGCAGCAGGTAGACGAGATCCTCGGTGGCGATGTTGCCGGTCGCGCGCGGCGCGAACGGGCAGCCGCCGATGCCGCCGACCGAGGCGTCGAGCACGGTCGCGCCCGCCTCGACCGCCGCGTACGCGTTCGCGAGGCCGGTGTTGCGCGTGTTGTGCAGGTGGACGCCGACCGGGAGCCCGAGCGCGGCGACGCGACCCGACGAGCCGTGCCGACCCGGCCGCGGCGTGCCGACGCCGACCGTGTCCGCGAGGACGATCTCGTCCGGGCCGGACGGCGGCGACGCTGCGCGGCGAGGCGCGAGCACGTGCCCGGCGTCGACCGCGCCCTCGAACGGGCAGCCGAACGCGACGCCGATCGTGACGGTCGCGCGGATCCCGTCCTCGTGCGCGCGCGCGACGATCCGCTCCGGCGGCCGCGACCGACTCCGCGACCGACGCACCCTGGTTTCGCTCGGTTGAACGTCTCGGTGGCGGCGAACGCGAAGTGCACCTCGTCGAGCCCGGTCGCAGCCAGCCGGTCGTAGCCGCGCTCGTTGAGCACGAGGCCGGCGTAGACGACGCCCGGCGCGGCGCTCGAGCGCCGCGACGACCTCCTCGGCGCCGGCCATCTGCGGCACGCGCGCCGGGTTGACGAAGCTGACCGCCTCGATCCGCGGCAGCCCGGCGGCGGCGAGCCGGTCGACGAGCTCGGCGCGGACGCGCCGGCTCGAGCACGAGCGGCGTCGTTCTGGAGCCCGTCGCGCGGCGCGACGTCGCAGATCGGTGACGCGGCTCAGATGACGCCTTCCTCTTGCAACGCGTCGAGCTCGTCTCGGAGAGGCCGAGCAGATCGCCGTAGACCTCGCTGGTTGTGGCTGCCCTCCTCCCACGGCGCCGACCAGCGCACCGCCCCGGGCGTCTCGGAGAGCTTGGGGACGATCCCCGGCCCGATGTAGGGGCCGAACTCCGGGTCGACGTGCTCGAGCAGCATGTCGCGGGCCGGAACTGCGGGTCCTCGAAGATGTCGGCGATCGTGTAGATCGGGCCGCAGATGACGCCCGCCTCGTTGAGGACGCGGTCGATCTCGCGCGGCGTCGTGGCGGCTCGCCCACTCGGCGACGATGCCCTCGAGCTCCTCCTGGTTGTCGCCGCGCGCGAGGTGCGTCGCGAAGCGCTCGTCGTCGGCCAGCTCGGGCTGCCCCATCGCCTCGCAGAGCCGGCGGAAGACGTT
Source organism: uncultured Actinomycetes bacterium (assembly GCA_963707525.1). Classification (GTDB taxonomy): domain Bacteria; phylum Actinomycetota; class Thermoleophilia; order Gaiellales; family Gaiellaceae; genus Palsa-739. The sequence goes on from CAVPQJ010000007.1 coordinate 300,586, forward strand.
GTCCGCGTTCGCGGCGATCACCACCCACTTGTCGTCGCTCGACTTGAAGATGTTCGACGGCGCGACGCCCTTCAGGCCGGTGCCGCCCGGCCCGCGGACGATCCCGAGCCGGTCGTACTCGGGCACGGTGCTCTCGAGCAGCGCGAACGACGACTCGAGCAGCGAGACGTCGACGACCTGCCCCTCGCCGCCGCCGAGCGCGTCGCGCCAGTAGAGCGCCGCGAGGATCCCCTGCGCGGCGAACATCCCGGCGAGCGAGTCGCCGAGCGAGATGTGGAGCCGCGGCGGCGGCTCACCCGGGAAGCCGTTGATGTAGCGCAGCCCGCCCATCGCCTCGGCGACGGACGCGAAGCCCGCCCGCTCGGCGTACGGGCCCGGTCTGGCCGTAGCCGGAGATGCGCGCGAGGATGATCCCCGGGTTCACCTCCTGCATCCGCTCGAAGCCGAGGTTCCAGCGCTCGAGCGTGCCGGGCCGGAAGTTCTCGGTGACGACGTCCGCGTCGCGGACGAGCTCGAGCAGGAGCTCCTGACCGCGCTCGGATGCGCAGGTTCAGCGTCACGCACTTCTTGTTGCGCGACTGGACCGGCCACCAGAGCGAGCGTCCCTCGTAGCGCGCCTTGCCCCACTCGCGGATCGGATCGGGCTGGCCCGGATCCTCGACCTTGATGATCTCGGCGCCGAGGTCGCCGAGCAGCCGGCCGGTGAACGGCCCGGCGAGCAGCGTGCCGAGCTCGATCACGCGCACGCCCGCGAGCGGCCCGATGCTGCGCGCCTCTTCGACGGCCGCGCGTCCGCGCCGACCGCCTGCTCGGTCACGGCGCGTCGACCTCGGTCGCGGATCGTCGGCGACGAGGAGGTCGCGCGCCTCGAAGACGTGCTCCGCATCACGAGCTCCGCACGCTCGGCGTCGCGGACGCTCAACGCCTTCGTGATCTGCCGGTGGTAGTGAGCCGAGATCCGCTTCTGGTCGGGCGAGTACCAGATGTACGACTTGTAGACGAGCGGCAGCTCGATCACCCGCCGCACCATCGCGGCGCAGCCGCGGCGCTGCCGGCCGCCGCGTGGATCGCGCTGTGGAAGAGGAGGTTCTCCTTGACGAGCTCGCGGATGTCGTCGTCGGCGATCGCGTCGAAGCGGTCGCAGCTCGCGCGCAGGCGGCTCGATCTCCTCGTCGGAGACTCTCGCTCGCCGCCTGGCGCGCCGCGTAGCCCTCGAGCAGCGCCCGCAGCTGGTAGAGGTCGATCAGGTCGTCGGCGTCGTGCGTGCGGACGACCGCGCCGCGGTTCGGCGTCGTCTCGATCAGGCCCTCGGCCTGGAGCATCAGCAGCGCCTCGCGGACCGGCGTCCGGCTGATCCCGAGCTCGCGCGCGAGCTCCTCCTCCTTCAGGCGCGACCCGGGCTCGAGCCGGCCGTCGAGGATCGCCTGGCGGATCAGCTCCGTCGCCGCGACGCTCGCGTTCTGGACGAGCTGTCCGCCTCCCTCGAGGATCCTCGCCACGGACGCGACCATACAGTATGCAAAGCCGCTTCGACACGCCTGCGCCGCAGTCGCGAGCCGCCGGCGGCGCGGATCGATTATGGTGGCCCGTGGATCGCGACGCTCACGTGCGCGCCGCGCGCCGCCGCCAGGCGCTCGACGCTCTCGCGTTCGAGCGCGATCGCGAGGCGATGCTCGTCGAGCAGCTCGAGGAGATGGTCGCCGAGTCGACGGCGCACAGCTCGACGCCGCCGTCTTCGCGCAGCTGAGCCCCGACGACGTGCAGCTCGTCCGCGCGGCGCTCGGCCAAGCCGTGAACGGCGGGACCTGGGAGGAGGCGGACGAGATGACGAGCCGGACGACGGCTTCGGGCTCTCGCTCGACTTCGAGGAGGACGACGCCGATCCGGCTACGGACGACGGCGAGGAGGAGGTCGCGCGGCTCCAGGGCGAGCTCGAGCTCGTCGCGGCCGGCTGCAGGCCGCGCTCGAGCGCTACCTCGAGCGTTGCTCTCCGCACAGCCGGACGCGCGTGATCGTTCGCGACACCGGACGACGCGTGGCAGGTCGTTCTCCAGACCGACCACGCCGACCTGTCGGACGCGTTCGCGAGGCGTGGGCCGACCGCGGCCCGCGCCACGACTCGGTCGTCATCGCCGCCCGCCGTCACGACGACGGCTGGGCGGTCTGGGAACGCTCGCCGCTCGTCGACGAGACGGCTCGCCCGTCGGGTTCCTCGACGTCCACGTCCCGGCGCACCTCGCGTTCTACCGCGCCGGAATCGCGGCGATCACGGACGAGGACCCCTACGCCGGGCTGCTCGTCTCGATGCACGGCGCGGGCATCTACCGGCAGCGCTACGGAACGGACACGGGCCTCTCGCTCTCACGCGCCGCCGAGGTTCAGCCTCTCGTCGACGCCTTCGTCGAGGAGCAGGAGTCGTCGCACCCGGAGCGCGCGGCTGCGGTCGGCGTCGACGACGAGCTCCGCTGGGCCGACTACCACCGGCTCCAGTGGCTCGACCGCTTCTCGCTCGTGTTCTGCCTCCGCGACTGGGATCGCGGCGATGCCCCGGGCTTCGAGCTCGGCGCGTTCCGCTTCGACGCCGCTCGGCCCATGGCGGGCACGGGTTGCGCCGTATCCGTTCGTCGAGCACGTCCGCCCGGTTCGCGCTGCTCCGCCGGCGTCTGCCGAAGCGCGCCTGGACGCAGGACGAGTTCCGGCACGAGTTCTTCGCGACCGAACCCGCTGCTCGTCGAGATCGAGCTCACCGCCTGAGCGGTCCGCTTCGCGAGCGGGTCAGGCGTCGAGGATGCCGACAGCCCGCACCGGCGAGCCGTAGGCGGTCTCGAGCTTGAGCGGAAAGCCGTAGAAGTCGAACCGCCGCCCCACGACCTCGACGAGGTTGTTCAGGTTCTCGTAGTGCGTGATGCCACGCTCGGCGCAGGCGCGGTGGGTCGGATAGCGGTCGGTCAGGTAGACGAGGTCGGGGCTGATCGTCTCGACGCCGAAGATCTTCACGCCGCGGTCCGCCATCCAGTGGACGGCCTCGGCCGAGATGCCGGAGAAGCCGTCGAGGAACGCCGGCGTGCCGGCCGTGCGGTTGTAGTGGTCGCTGCAGAAGAGGAGGATGTCGCCCGGTCGCGCAGCTCCTGCCCGCTCGCGGCGACCGCGGCCTCCACCTCGGCCGCGCTGACGTCGTGCCCGCCCGGGTACTCGCCGGATGTCGACGCAGATCGCGCTCGCCGCAGAACGTGTCGAGCGGCATCTCCTGCAGCGATGCGCCGCCCGGCTGGTAGTGGCCGAACGCGTCCACGTGCGTCGCCGCGTGGTTCGAGGTGATGATGATCTCGGCGCTGAACGACGGGTCGCCCGGCGCCGCGTCCGTGTGCTGGATGTGCCGGAGGATCTGCGTCGGCGGGAAGAACGGGTGCAGCTGCGACTCGCGCGAGAGCGGCTGCGAGAGGTCGATCACGCGGCGGGGCATCGCGTGCTCCTTTCCGGTCGAAGGCGGTGGTGCGGCGAGTCTGACGACCCGGCGCCGGCGACCTCAACTGACGTCAAACGTCGTGCGATACTCGGACCTCAAGCGAGCGCGGGAGGAGCGATGGAAGGCAAAGCACGGGTCAACGGCGTCGACCTCTGGTACGAGGTCACGGGCGAGGGCGAGCCTGTGCTGCAGATCCACGGCGCAGGGTTCGGGCACTTCAACTTCGCGCCCGCGACACCCGGAGCTCGCCAAGCAGCTTCAGGGTGGTCGACTTCGACCTGCGCGGCTACGGCAGCTCCGATCGGCCGCTGCAGCACTACGACATGGAGGTCTGGGCGGACGACGTCGCCGGCCTGCTGGACGCGCTCGACATCGAGACGGCGCACATCCACGGCACCTCGATGGGCGGGATGATCGCGATCGTCTTCGCCGGCAAGTACCCGGAGCGGACGACGTCGGTCGTGATCAACTGCGCCGCCGCGAAGCTCGGCGCCGCCGGCCGCCTCGTCTTCAAGAACTGGATCGACATCGCGACGCTGGACCCCGACGGCCCGGGCAGCCGGATCCTCGCCGAGCTGATCGCCTGGCAGGCGCTGTCGAAGGCGTTCCTCGAGACGCCGGACGGCGTCGCCGCGATCGACACGATCCAGCAGATCCTCCGCGACTCGAACCGGATCGAGGTCTTCACCGCCGCGTGCCAGGCGATGTGCGACATGGACATCCGCGCCGTGGCTGCCGCGGATCACGTCGCCCGCGCTCGTGCTCGGCGGCGACGAGGATCTGATGACGCCCGTGGGACCAGGGGCCCGGCGGTGCCGGCCAGCAGGCGATCGTCGACGGGATCCCCGGTGCGGAGACAGCACGTGATCCGGGGCTCGAACCACTCGACTATCTTCGACAACACCGCCGAGCACAACCGGGTCGTGATCGACTTCTTCACGCGCCACGGCCGGCAGCGCGCGCGTCGCGGTCGGCGAGGGCGCGGCGGAGGTCGTAGTGCCCGCGGTCGAGGCGTACGGCGTCGAGCCGATCCCGGAGGCGCTCCGCACGGTCGGCTGGCGCGACCTGTTCGCGATCAACTTCACCTTCTTCCTCAACCCGGTCATGTACGTGCTCGGGGCGCTCGCGGTCGCGGCCGGAGGGCTGCCGCTCTGGTGGGCGGTGGCGGCGATGGTGCTCGGCCAGGCGCTCGCGTTCTCGTTCCTCGCTCCCGATCGCCGAGGTCGGCGTCGACCATGGCCTTCCCGGGCAGGTGGCGCTGCGGGCGACGCTCGGCTTCTGGGGCGCTCGGCTCGCTCAGCTCGCCGTACCGGGTCGTCGCCGCGACGTACTGGTTCGCGGCACAGGCGCTGACGAGCGCGTACGGGTTCCAGGCGATCGTCCAGACGATGACCGGGCACCGCTTGCCGCTCGTGCCCGTCGCGATCGGGCTCGCGCTCGTGCCACGCCATTCTCGCCGTGCTCGGCTTCGACGTGATGCGCTACGTCCTGCGCATCGTGCTGCCGCTCTCGCTCGCGCTCACGGGCGTGCTGCTCGCGCTCTATCTCGCCTCGGACGATCCGCGCTTCGCCGTCGCACCGCGTGTTCCGCTCGCCGGACCAGCACTTCACCTGGGTCGGCTTCGCGACGTACGTGACCGTGATGTGCGGCGCCTCGCTCACGCTCGTCACGAACGTCGCCGACGTCTGCCGCTACACGAGGTCGCGGCGCGACATGCGGATCGCGCTGTTCGGCTCGGCGCGTGACGAGCGCGGTGGTCACGACGTTCGTCGGCGGCTACGCGGCCGCCGCGACCGGTGAGCAGCAACCCCTTCGTCGCGGTGGCCGGCCTGACGAAGGCGGACGCGGTGCTCGTGGTCGTGCTCGTCGCGATCGTCGTCCAGTCGCTCGCCGCCAACGTGATGAACGTCTACACGGCCGGGCTCTCGCTCGTGAACTCGGCGCCGAGGCTCGGGCCGCTTCCGCTCGAGCGTCCTCGTGGCGGCCGCGGCGATCGCGCTCTCCGCGCTTCCCGGACTTCGTCGACCACGCGCAGAAGTGGATCGTCCACCTCGGCAACGTCGCCGCCCCGCTGACGGGCGTGATCCTCGCCGACTACCTGGTCGTGCGAGCGAACGCGCGTGGACGTGGCGGCGTCTCTACGAGCCGCCGCGGCCGCTACCGCTTCCTGCACGGCGTCAACGTCGCGCGCCGTCACCGCGACCGCGACCGCAGTGGCCGTCTACTACGCCGCTGCCGCACACCTGGGTCAAGGTGGTCTGGGGCGTCGGCGTCGGCGCGCTCGCCTATCTCGTGCTCGAGTCTGTGCAGACGCGCGGTCGCCTCACGCGGGCGACCCGACAGGGAGGCGAGACTCCGATGGGCGGAATAGCGGAATGACGGAAGGCGAATTTGTCCTCGACACGCCCGAGGCTGCGTGCGTTCGTCGACCGACGTGCGCATGTCGATCGACGAAGCGTGGTCGCCCGAAGCGGCCTGCGACACGATCCGGCCGCGCTTCGCCGAGCTGCTCGCCGACCCGGACTGGCTCCCGAGCGAGTACCGCGCCGACGCACCGGAAAGCGGGATGGGCGGCGGCATCGGGCAGTGGCTGCTCTACAGGGCGGGCGACGGGTCGCTCTCGCTCTTCTCGCTCGTCATTCCGCCCGACGCGGAGACGCCCGTACACGATCACCTCGCCTGGGGTCTCGTCGGTCTCTACCGCGGCACGCAGGACGAGGAGATCTACGCGCGGCGGAACGGCGCCCTCGAGCTGGTCGAGCGCCGCGCGCTCGAGCCGGGCGACTTCTACGCGCTGATCCCGCCGACCGACGACATCCACCGCGTCCGCACGACGTCGGCCGAGACTTCCGTCTCGATCCACTTGCTGACGAACGACACGGGCTGCGTCTGGCGCCACGCGTTCGATCCCGACTCGGGCGAGGAGCGCCCGTTCCGGTCCGGCTATGTCAACGTCGCCTGCGAGGAGGACGACGTGACCGAGCACTTCCTCGAGCGGATGACCTGGCCCGAGGTGGAGGCCGTGCACGCGAGCCGGCGTCGACGCTGTGCTGATCCCGATCGGCTCGACCGAGCAGCACGGCCGCCACATGCCGCTCGACACCGACTGCCTGATCGCGCGCGAGCTCTGCCGGCTCGCCGCCGAGGCGGGCGAGGAGGAGGGCGTCCGCCTGCTCGTCGCGCCGACGCTGAACGTGACGCTCTCCTGGTACCACATGCAGTTCCCGGGGAGCCTGAGGCTCTCGACGACGACGTTCCTGCACGGTCTTCCGCGAGGTCTGCGACTCGCTCGCCCACCACGGCTTCGAGCGCCTGATCGCGGTCAACGGGCACGGCGGCAACATCGCCGCACTCACCGTGGCGGTGAACTACACGATGGAGACGACCGGCCGCCGCGTCTTCCTCGTCCAGTGGTGGGACCTCGCCGCCGACGTCCTCGCCGCGATCGAGGGGCCGATGATCCACGCCGAGGAGGCGGAGACCTCGATCGCGCTCGCGCTCGGCCAGCGGGTGGTCGAGTCCGAGGCGAGCGCGCGACGCCTTCGACCGCGGCGCGGCGGTGCGTGCAGGCGGGCCTGCCGTGGACGTCGTTCGGCAAGTACGGCATGACACACAAGGGCCCGGGCGTCGTCGTGCCGATGGACATGCTGCGCGACATCACCGCGTCCGGCGTCGTCGGCGACGCGACGAAGGCCCGCCGCGAGACCGGCGAGCGGATCGTGGCCGCCGCTCGTGCCGCGCATGGTCCAGGTCGCCCGGGAGTTCGCCGGCGGAGGCGAGCTGAGGCGAGCGGCGCAGAGGTCAGTTGACCTGCGTCGGACCACGGGTTGTATACACGGCATCTCGGTGTCGTGACACAGCCCACAGCGGTCTTGCGGCGACATGGACTTCTCGCAGAGGGCGGCGAGGCGAAAGGAGATGACAGCACATGAGTGACGACTACGAGCTCGACGTACGAACGAGCTCGCCAAGCAGCTCTCGTACTCCGCGTCGGAGGCGACACCGTGCGGAGGAGCAGCAACGGCATGTCGCGTCGCGAGCTGCTCAAGCGCGGCGGCGTCGGGCGGCAGCCGTCGCCGGATGGGCGGGCTCGGCGGGCTCGCAGGCTCGGCCGCCGCCGCCACGTCGAAGGCCGGCAAGTTCACCGGCACGCTGCGACGTGATCACGCTCGGCGTCGAGTTCCCGACGCCCGAGGTCGCCAAGCGGATCAAGAAGGATCTCGGCTTCGACGTCGCGCTGACCGCGACCGACCCGGTCACCGAGGCGCAGAAGGCGATCACCGCGCCGGAGACCTTCGACATCTTCGGCGGCTACAACTACCAGGACATCCAGGCGCTGGTCGACCGGAGAACCTGATGCCGATCGACACGCACGAAGATCACGGCGTGGCCCCAGCTCTACAAGCTGTTCGCCTGGGGCAAGGTGAACCCGGGCTCGAAGACCGAGACCTACGGCGACGGCGACGCACCGTTCCGGGCGCTCTTCCTCAAGCAGGGCACGAGCGGGCTGCCGCTGACGAAGGAAGGCGCCGAAGACCAACAAGGACATCGTGCAGTGGATCGACGAGACGACCGGGCAAGCCGTATCCCGGCAAGCCGATGCCGCGCTACATCGTCGGCACGCCGGCGCACTTCAACGCCGACTCGATCGGCTACAACGCCGACGTCATCAACGAAGCAGCCGAACCAGGTCGGCTGGCAGGAGCTCCTGAACAAGAAGTGGCAGGGCAAGGTCGCGCTGCTGAAGGACCCGGGCATCGTGATGCAGGACATCGGCAACGCGCTCAAGGCGCTCGGCATCTTCAAGCCCAAGGACATGGGCAACATGACGACCGCCGAGATCGACCGCGTCGTCAAGGTCGCCATCAAGTACAAGAAGGCCGGGCAGTTCCGGGCCTACTGGGCGAACTTCAACGAGTCGGTCAACCTGATGGCCTCGAAGGAGGTCGTGGTCGAGTCGATGTGGTCGCCGGCCGTGGCGCTGCTCGTCGCGCAGGGCATCAACGTCAAGTACGCGGCTCCGCCGACGGGCTTCCGCGGCTGGTGCAGCTCGAACGGCATCGCGGCGCACGTCGCGAGCGATCCCGCCGAAGCTGCAGGCCTGCTACGACTACCTGAACTGGATGTACAACGGCTGGCTCGGCGCGACGATCATGCGCCAGGGCTACTACATCGGCAACGGCGCGACGCTGCGCAGCTGGATCGCCAAGTACGGCGCGACGAACCCCGCCGGCGGCATCCCGTTCCAGGCCGACGAGTACGACTTCTGGTACCTCGGCAAGCCCGCGCTCGCGACCTGCCGGGCATCACCGGCAAGGTCGGGGACATCAAGAAGGGCTCGGTGCGCGACGGCGGCTCGTTCAGCCAGCGCATCGGCCACTACTCGTCGTGGAACTCCTACTTCACGAACAGCACCTTCCAGATCAAGCGCTGGAACGACTTCCTCAGCGCCTAGAGCTGGATGACTGAGGACGTCGATCGCGTCAACGGAGGGGGCGGCAGCCGCCGCCCCCTCCGACGCACTCACGGGATCGGGCCTCGACCTGATCGACCTGACGAAGGAGTTCACCGGCGGCACGGTCGCCGTCGACGACGTCAACCTGCACGTCGACCACGGCGAGTACGTCGTGCTGCTCGGGCCGTCGGGCTGCGGCAAGACGACGACGCTGCGGATGATCGGCGGGCACGAGTACCCGACCGAGCGGCGACATCGTCCTCGACGGACAGTCGCTCGTCGACCTGCCGCCGCACAAGCGGCCGACGACGACCGTCTTCCAGCACTTCGCGCTCTTCCCGCACCGCAGCTGTGCTCGACAACGTCGTCCTTCGGGCTGAAGATGGAGAAGGTGCCGCAAGGACGAGCGGCGCACGCGGGCGATGGAGGCGCTCGAGATGGTCGGCCTGACCGAGCTCGCCGAGCCGCAAGCCGCGCGCGCTCTCCGGCGGCCAGCAGCAGCGCGTCGCGCTCGCCCGCGTGCTCGTGACCAAGCCGAAGGCGCTGCTGCTCGACGAGCCGCTCGGCGACCTCGACCGGCTGCTCCAGCTGCGCATGCGCGTCGAGCTGCGCAACCTCCAGCGCCAGCTCGGGCTGATGTTCATCCACGTCACGCACAACCAGGAAGAGGCGCTGTCGATGGCCGACCGGATCGTCGTCATGAACGAGGCGCGGATCCAGCAGGTCGCCGACCCGCTGACGATCGCGACGCGAGCCGGCGACCGAGCTCGTCGCGCGCTTCATGGGCGACAACAACATCATCCGCGGCAAGGTCGTCGAGCGCGACCGGCGGCCGGCTCGTGGTCGAGGACGAGCACGGTGTGCGCGCGAGCGTGCAGGCGCCGGGTGACACGCCGGCCGTCGGCGACGCCGGCGCAGGTCTCGGTCCGGGCCGCGGCCGTCGAGATCGCGCGACGGTGACGCCCCGGCGCGCGGTCAACTCGGCCGAGTGCGAGATCGTCTTCGTCGAGTTCCTCGGCGACCTCGTCAAGCTCCACCTCACCGCGGGCGGCGAGCGCCTGCTCGCGAAGGTGCCGGGCGAGCGCTATCCCGGCGCTTCGCGGCCGCGAGGGCGAGCAGATCAGGATCTCCTGGAAGGAGGAGGATGTCCAGCTCCTCTCCGCCTGAGCCCCGCACCTCGACGTCGGCGGAGATCGAGGAGGCGGAGGAGCTCGAGAGCACGCGACCGGCCGGAGCGCGCGCTCGGAGAGCAGGGCGGCACGCGCGGCAAGGGCGGCGGCTGGGTGACGCTTCGCGTGGGGCTTGCCCGGCTTCGTCTGGCTCGGCTTCTACCTCGTCGCGCCGCTCGACGTTCATCGTCCTCGTCAGCTTCTGGACGCGGACCGACACGGGCTTCGCTGCGCCACTGGACGGGCGCCAACTACGGCGCGCTCCTCCACCCGTTCAACCTCAGCAACTCCTACTGGGAGAACATGCTGACGTCGTTCGAGACGTCGCTGATCGCGGTGGCGGCCTGTCTCGTGTTCGGCTTCCCGGTCGCGTACTTCCTGGCGATGAAGGTCGAGAAGCTGCAGAACCAGATCGCGCTCTTCATCATCGCGCTCGCGCCGTTCTGGACGAGCTTCCTCACGCGCTCGGTCGCCTGGGCGTACCCGCTGATGGGTCGCGAGGGTGCGCTGAACCAGTTCCTCGCTCAAGCTGCACATCGTCAGCCAGCCGGTCACCGCGTTCGGCTTCTCGACGCTCTCGGTGCGGCTCGCGATGATCCAGCTCTACATCCTGTTCATGGTCACGCCGCTCTTCTTCCTGCTCGGTCAGGTCGACCGGCACGCGATCGAGGCGGCGCGCGACCTCGGCGGCAACTGGTTCAGCGTCGTTCAAGGAGGTGATCCTGCCGCAGACGATGCCCGGCATCGTGATCGGCTCGATCTTCATCTTCGTCCTCACGATGGGCGAGTACGGCACCGTCGCGGTGATCGGCCAGGGCGCTGTCTCGTCGGTCGGCACGTTCATCCAGCAACCAGATTCTCGGCATCCAGTACCCGCAGGGCGCCGCGTCGGCGGTGCTGCTCGTCTTCGTCCTGATCGTCGGCGTGTTCGTGATCACGCGGTTCGCGAACCTCCGCGAGGAGCTCTGAGATGACGACGGTCGAGGCTGCGTCGACGAGACCGCAGGACCGGGTGATCACGCGGCAGCCGAAGCGCCGCCGCGACTGGGCGAAGTTGGGCCTCGGCACCTACTTCGTGATCTTCCTCGATCTTCCTCTACGCGCCGATGATCCTGATGGCGATCCTCTCCTTCCAGGGCTACTACGGCGGCGTCACGTTCCCGTTCCGCGGGCCGGTCGGGCCTCAACTGGTGGCGGTCGATCTTCGAGACGCAGGTCGGCGGCGTGTACACGCACGCGGGCGACATCCGGGCGGCGGGCGAGCGCTCGCTCTGGGTGAGCCTGGCGGCCGGTGCCGTCGTCGCGGTGCTTCTCGTTCACCCTCTCGATGGCCTTCCGCCGCCGCTTCCGGGGCGACGGCATCGCGTTCTACGTGATCATGCTCGCGCTGATGACGCCGGGCTTCCTGCTCGGCCTCGGCACGCAGCTGCTCTGGAAGGCGATGGGCATCCAGACGTCGCTCTGGTGGTCGGCGCTCGGGGCCAACTCGGTGTGGGGGATCCCGTTCGGCTTCCTCGTCATGCTCGCCGTCTGGAACCGCTACGACGAGCACATCGAGGAGGCGGCGCGCGATCTCGGCGCCAACGTCGCGCACGACGTTCCGGGAGGTGACGCTGCCGCTCGTCTGGACGGGCATCTTCGGCGCAGCGCTGTTCGGGTTCACGCTGACGTGGAACGACTTCGACCGCACCGTGCTGCTCGTGCTCGACAACACGCTGCCGCTGCAGATCGTCGGCCTGATCCAGGCCTCGGCGATCCGCCCGGATCTGTACGCGCTCGGCACGGCGACGACGCTCGTCACGCTCGCCCTGATCTTCAGCGTGCTGATCGTCGTCACGGTCCGCCTGCGGCTCCGCGGCCGACGCGTGCGAGCGGGTCGAGGAGGAGCTCGGTCTCGACGGCGGCGATCGACGCCGAGGCCGCGCAGGCAGGCGGGCTCGACGGCCTAGAGCCGGGATGAGTGAGGGACCGTCGTCGTCGTCTCGACCGGGGGGACGATCACGATGCGTCCCGAGCCGGGCACGGGCAAGCTCGTTCCCGTCCTCTCGGGCGACGAGCTGGTCGAGACGCTCGGCTGGCCCGACGCGCCGCCGCTCGAGCTCGACGACTTCGTCAGCGTGCCGAGCTTCGACGTCCACGGCGAGCTCGCGCTCTCGCTCGCCCGGCGTGTGCGTCGAGCACGCGACGCGTCCGGACGTCCGCGGTGTCGTCGTGCCGCACGGGACGGACACGATGGAGGAGAGCGTCTACCTGGTCGACCGGTTGCTCGCCGTCCGATACCCCGGTCGTCTTCACCGGTGCGCAGCGCGGCGCCGACCAGCCGGACGCCGACGGCCCGCGCAACCTCCGCGACGCGATTCGGCTTGCGGCGTCCGGCAGGACGCCCGCGGCTCGGCGCCGTCGTCGTCTTCGCGGGCGAGATCCATGCGGCCCGCGAGGCCCGTAAGGTTCACACGAGCGCTGTGCGTGCCTTCGACTCTCCCGGCTACGGTCCGATCGGCCACGTCGACGGCGACGTCGTCGACGTTGCGCCGCTCGCCGTCGCGCACCCGGCGCTGCCCGCGCCGGAACGGCTCGCGCCGGTCGATCTGCACCGTCTCTACGCCGGCAGCGACGGCCGCTTCGTCCGCCACTCGCTCGAGACCGGAGCCGAAGGCGATCGTGCTCGAGGGCACGGGGCGCGGGAACGCCAACGAGCAGGTCGTCGAGGCGGTACGCGAGGCGACCGCGCACGGCGTTCCGGTCGTCGTCTGCTCGCGCTGCGCGACGGGCCGCGTCGAGCCGGTCTACGGCCGCGGCGGCGGGCGTGACCTCGAGGAGGCGGGCGCGCTCTTCGCGGGCGACCTCGCCGGGCCGAAGGTGCGGGTCCTCCTGCAGATCGCTCTCGGCGCCGGTCTCGACGTCGCCGGCGACACTCGCCGCCGAGGCTCGTGCGTAGGACCGGGGCGCACTGGCGCCCAGGCTGCGTCGCTGCGGCTCGTGCTCGGTCGCCTTCGCCACTGTCAGCGTCGGCGGCGGCGCGGCAGCGATCACCGGTCGCCGAGGTCGACGTCTCGCAGCTTCCCGGGCCGCAGACGAACGCGACGATCACCGTCGATCCCCGCGACGACCAGATTCTGCTGGCCGGCTCGAACAGCCTTCTCGAAGGCGCGGAGCGCGTCTACAGCTCGACCGACGGTGGCGCGACCTGGAGCGCGACGACGCTCACGCCGCCGGTCGCCGACCTCCACGTCGACGTGCCCGTCCGATCCGGGCGTCGCCATCGACCGGGCGGGCCGGCAGTACTTCTCGTTCGACCGCTCGACACCGTGCACCAGTGACGCGCCGTCGCGCGTGTACGTCGCGCACGCGCACGGGCCCGGCGGCGGCATGGTCGCAGCCGGTGCTCGTCGCACCACTCGGCACGCGCACGCTTCGACGACAAGCCGGCGATCGCGGTCGACTCGTCTCCGGTGAGCCCGCACGCGGGTCGCGTCTACGTCGCCTGGGCGCGCGTGTCGCGGCGCGTCGTCTACTCGATCGTGCTCAGCCACTCCGACGACCACGGCCGCACGTGGTCGCGCCCGGTCGAAGGTCAACCGCGCCGGCGACGACCTCAACTACGCGACCGTCGCCATCTCGCGGAACGGCACGGTCTACGTCGCCTGGACCGACCGCTCGCAGCTACGCGGTCCAGATCGCCCGCTCGACGGACGGCGGCGAGCACTTCGGGCCCGAGCGGCCGGCGGCCGCGTTCAGCGTGATCCCGATCCCGCAGTGCGGCATCGGGATCGTCATCCGGGCCGACCCGCGGTCGTGCATCCAGGCCGAACCCGACCGTCACCGTCGACACCTCGGGCGGCCCGTTCTCCGGCCGCGTCTACGTGAGCTACACGGGCACCGAACTACACCGGCGACCAGGGTGCGGCGCTCACGACCTTCGACAGCCGCCTGCGGCCGCTCGCGGGCTTCCCCTGCTGCGGCGACACCGCATCGTCACGCGAGCCGCCGGCGCCGTCCGCAGTCCGACCAGTTCTGGGCGCAGTCCGCCGTCGACCAGCTCGGACGGCGCGCTCTGGCTCTGCTTCTACGACACGCGCGGCGACCCGACGCGAGACGAAGGCGTACTACTCGTGCGCGCGTCTCGCGGCGACGGCGGCAGCTCATGGACGCGACCGGTGCGGGCGGCGACGGTCGCGTCCGACGAGACCCAGCCGGGCGCGCGCCAGTACGGCTACTACCAGGGGCTCGCCGTCGCGAACGGCGTCGCCCACCCGATCTGGACGGACACGCGCCGGCTCGCCGAGCTCGAGCGAGGAGATCTACACGACGCGGGCTCACGCGGGCCGACTCTCGCCCGAGCCGCTAGTCCTTCGCGGCCCTGCGCGGCGAGCGCTGCGCGAAGTCGTCGGCGATCTCGTCGAACGTCGCCCAGCGGACGCCGTCGTGCCCGTTGATGTGCTCGATCATCCGCTCGAGCATCGAGGATCACCTGCGGCCGGCCGCTCACGTCCGGGTGGATCGTCATCGCCGAAGACGGCGTAGTCCTCCTCGCGGTAGACGTAGTCGAACTGGTCGCGCCAGATCTCCTCGAGGTGCGCGCGGGTTGACGAAGCCGTGGCTGTTCGGCGCGCCCTTGATGAACATCATCGGCGGCAGGTCGTCGAGGTACCAGCTGGCCGGGATCTCGATCAGGTCGGTCTCCTGGCCGCGGACGAGCGGCTTCATCCACTCCTCCGGCTTCTTCGAGTAGTCGATCTTCGTCCACGAGTCGCCGACGCGGACGTAGTACGGGTGGAAGTCCTTGTGCATCAGGCTGTGGTCGTACTTGATCCCGTGCTTGAGCAGCAGCTCGTTCGTGACGTTCGAGAACTCCCACCACGGCGCCACGTAGCCGGTCGGCCGGCGGCCGCAGACGCCTCTCGATCAGGCCGATGCACTTGATCAGCACCGCCTCCTCCTGCTCCGGCGTCATCGAGATCGGGTTCTCGTGCGAGTAGCCGTGCATGCCGATCTCGTGGCCGGCGTCGACGATCAGCTTCGTCTCCTCCGGGAAGGTCTCGATCGAGTGACCCGGGATGAACCAGGTCGTCTTCAGGCCGTACTTGTCGAACAGCTTGAGGAGGCGGCGGCTGCCGACCTCGCCGGCGAAGAGGCCGCGTGAGATGTCGTCGGGCGAGTCCTCGCCGCCGTAGGAGCCGAGCCAGCCGGCGACCGCGTCGACGTCGACGCCGATGCAGCAGAAGATCTCCTTCGCCATGTTCCTCCTCCGTCGTCGAGTCGGTGCTACAACGCTACGACATGTGCGCTCTCTGCGGCGTGCTGCTCGAACAGCACTGGGCCGAGCAGGACGGCGGGCGCCGGGCGCGGGTCTTCCGAGTGCAGCTCGCGAACAGGGTGCTCGATCACTTCGGTCTGCGGCTCGACGACTGGGGTGGACGAGTCTACGTCCTCCGCGACCGCAAGGGCCGGTCTGCGGTCGTCGACAACCTCGGCGTGCTCTGGGTGGAGGCGGAGCGCCTCGCCGGCGCGGCCCTCGACCCACTCGACCCCGGTCTCGTGCGACGCCCTTGGCAGCTGACGGCAAGCTCCCCGTCGCGCTCGTCACGGGCTTTCTCGGCAGCGGCAAGACGACGCTGATCGCGAGCCTGCTCCGCCATCCCGCGCTGGGCGAGACGGCGGTGATCGTGAACGAGATCGGCGAGATCGGCATCGATCACCACCTGCTGCGGCGCGTCGACGAGCGCACGGTGCTGCTCAAGAGCGGCTGCGTCTGCTGCACGCTGCGCGGCGACCTCGCCGACGAGCTGCGCGACCTGCTCGAGCCGCCGCGAGCGCGGCGAGATCCCCGCATTCACACGTGTCGTCGTCGAGACGACCGGGCTCGCCGACCCGGCGCCGGTCGTCTACACGCTTCTCTCCGAGCCGGTCGTCAAGCATCACTACGAGCTCGAGAGCATCGTCACCACCGTCGATGCGCAGCACGGCCTGCTGCGCGAGGAGTCGGTGCAGCAGGTCGCCGCCGCCGACACGCTCGTCGTGACGAAGACGGATCTCGGCTCGGCGTCTCTGGCCTGCAGCGAGCGCCTCGCGCGGCTCAACCCGGCCGCGCGTGTGCGTCGAGGCGAGCTTCGGCGACGTCGAGCCCGGACGTCCTCTTCGCGCCGGTGGAGCATCCGCACGCGAGCCGTCCCGCCGGACAACGGCAGCGGCCACGGCCACGGCGACGTCGAGCCGTCACCGTCGTGCTCGACGAGCCGATCGACTGGACGGCGTTCGGGATCTGGCTGACGATGCTGCTCCAGGCGCGCGGCTCCGAGATCTTCCGCGTCAAGGGGCTGCTCGACGTCGGCGCGGCGGGCCCGCTGCTTCTGAACGGCGTCCAGCACGTCGTGCACCCGCCCGTCCATCTCGACGCCTGGCCGGACGACGGCGACCACCGCTCGCGTCTCGTCTTCATCGGCTTCCGGCTCGACCGGCTGCGCTCGAACGCTCGCTCGCCGCGTTCAACCGCGCTGCGCGTCCACTGCATCAGTAGGAGCGCGGCATGCCGAGCACGTGCTGGCCGACGTAGGCGAGGATCAGGTTGTTCGAGACCGGCGCGACCTTGTAGAGGCGCGTCTCGCGGAACTTGCGCTCGACGTCGTACTCCTCGGCGAAGCCGAAGCCGCCGTGCGTGTCGAGGCAGGCGTTCGCGGCCGCCCACGACGCCTCGGCGGCCGAGCAGCTTCGCCATGTTCGCCTCGGCGCCGCAGGGCAGCCCCTGCTCGAACAGCCAGGCGGCCTTGTAGCGCATCAGGTCGGCCGCCTCGATCTGGGCGTGCGCCTGCGCGATCGGGAACTGGACGCCCTGGTTCGCGCCGATCGGCCGGCCGAAGACGACCCGCTCGCGACGCGTACGCAGTCGCCTTCTCGACGAACCAGCGGCCGTCGCCGATGCACTCGGCCGCGATCAGGATCGCGCTCGGCGTTCATCCCGTCGAGGATGTAGCGGAAGCCCTGCCCTCCTCGCCGACGAGGTCGTCGTCCGGCACGCACGACGCCGTCGAGGAAGATCTCGGTCGTCGCGTGGTTCATCAGCGTCTTGATCGGGCGGATCGTCATCGTCCCGTCCGCGAGCGCCCGCTTCATGTCGACGATGAACGTCGAGAGGCCCTCGCGTCTTGCTTCTCCACCTCGTCGGCCGGCGTCGTGCGCGCGAGCAGGAGCATCAGGTCCGAGTAGAGCGCCCGCGACGTCCAGATCTTCTGGCCGCGGACGACGCCAGCCGCCGTCGACGCGCGTCGCCGTCGTCTGGATCGACGTCGTGTCCGAGCCGGCGGTCGGCTCGGTGACGCCGAAGGCCTGCAGGCGCAGCTCGCCCGAGGCGATGCGCGGCAGGTAGCGCTGCTTCTGCTCGTCGGAGCCGTGCCGCAGGATCGTGCCCATGATGTACATCTGCGCGTGGCAGGCGCCCGAGTTGCCGCCGGACGCGTTGATCTCCTCGAGGATCACGCTCGCCGCGGTGAGCGAGAGGCCCGGCGCCGCCGTACTCCTCCGGGATCAGCGCCGCGAGCCAGCCGTCGTCGGTCAGCGCGCGCGACGAACTCCTCCGGGTAGCGGTCGGGCTCGAGCGCCCGCCAGTACTCGCCGGGGAAGCCGGCGCAGAGCTCGCGCACCGCGGCGCGGATCTCGTCCAGCTCGCCGGCGGTCGAGAAGTCCAGCTCAGGCTCCGTCGCGCTCGAGCAGGCGCCGCGCGATGATCAGCTGCTGGATCTCGTTCGAGCCCTCGCCGATCAGGAGCAGCGGCGCGTCGCGGTAGTAGCGCTCCGGCCGGTACTCGAGCGAGTAGCCGTAGCCGCCGTGGATGCGCATGCAGTCGAGCGCGTTCTCCTGCGCCGCCTCGGTGGCGAAGTACTTCGCCATGCCCGCCTCGAGGTCGGCGCGGTCGCCGCGCGCCTTCGCCTGCGCCGCCTGGAGGACGAGCAGCCGCGCCGCCTCGGCGCGCGTCGCCATCTTCGCGATCATCAGCTGGACCGCCTGATGCTCGGCGATCGGCTTGCCGAACGCCTCGCGCTCGCGGGCGTAGCGGACGCGTCGTCGAGCGCGGCCCGCGCGAGGCCGGCGCCGCGCGCCGCGACGTTGACGCGGCCGACCTCGATCCCGCTCATGAAGTACTTGAAGCCCTGCCCGACGCCGGCCTCGCCGCCGAGCACGCGACGACGCCGGCGTCCGGAAGCCGTCGAAGACGACCTCGGTCGTCTCGACGCCCTTGTAGCCGAGCTTGCGCAGCGGCGGCATCGGGATCCTCAGGCCGGGCGGCTCGCGTCTCGGGCTCCTTCTCGACGAGGAAGCCGGTCATGCCGAGGTGCGGCGGGTCGGCCGCCGGGTCGGTCTTCGCGAGCACGGCGATCAGCCCGGCGCGCCAGGCGTTCGTGACCCACATCTTCTGGCCCGTCGAGCACGTACTCGTCGCCGTCGCGCGACGCCGTCGTGCGGATCGCCTGGACGTCGGAGCCCGCGTGCGGCTCGGACATCGAGAACGCGGCCCGGATCTCGGCCGAGGCGAGCCGCGGGAGCCAGCCGTCGGCGCTGCTCCTCCGTGCCGTGCAGCCGGATCATCGTGGCGGCGATGAACGAGCCGTTCATGATCCCGGGCAGCGTCACCCAGCCGCGCGACAGCTCCATCTGGATCAGCGCGTACGTGTCGAGGCCGAGCCCGAGGCCGCCGTACTCCTCCGGGATCGTCGTCCCGAACAGGCCCATCTCCTTCATCGTCTCGACGAGCGCGGTCGGGAACTCGTCCGCGTGCTCGAGCTCCGACGCGACCGGGATCACGTCCTTGTCGACGAACTCGCGGACGGCGGCGACGATCTCCGCCTGGAGCTCGGCCGAGTCCGCGCTCCCGAGCGCCGGCGCGGCTGTCATACGGTGGCGACCTCCCGCAGCGTCAGCGGCGCGAGCGCCGCGGTCAGGTCGTCGCTGCTGCTCGAGCGCGAGGATCGCCTCTTCGAGCGCGGCCGCCGGCGTCGGCCGCGCAGCGCGAGCTCGGCGTTGGCGCGGAACTTCGCGCGCACGTCGTCCGCCGGACAGCGGGTTCTCGGGGCCGCCCTTCTGGTACGGGAAGCTCGCGCTCGAGCGTCTCGCCCGACGGCGAGCGTCGACGCGGACGCCGCCGGGGAAGGCCTGCGGGTAGGTGGCGAAGTCGCGGCGTCTCGTGCGAGACCTTGCGCGGCGACGGCGAGCACGTCGGGGTCGGCGATCGCCGTCGTCGGTGAAGTCCGTCGACGCCGACGTGGCCGCGCACGAGCATCGACGCGACCGCGTACTGCAGCGAGAACTTGCCCTCGTACTCCGACCGCGGCGTCTTCTTCTCGCTCGGCCGGCTCGAGCACGAGCGACACCCCGGCCCCGGGCACGGTGACGACGATCTCCGCGATCTCGTCCGGCGCGAAGGTGCGCCCGTCGCAGCGCGTCGGCAGCCGCGCCGAGCGAGCCGTGCATGAAGTGGCAGATCGGGAACGGCTTGTACGCGATCCGCGGCGTCTCCCAGCGCGCGCCGAGGTCGGCGAGCTGCTCGTCGATGTCGATCGTCGCCGCGGCTCGACGCCGAGGAACGCGTGGTAGATCCCGAACTTGCCCGTCGAACACGGAGCGCGGGCCGGCTGCGCCGTGGTGGGCGAGCCGCGTGGCGATGTGCGCGCCGTGCGCCGCCCAGGCCGGGTGGATCGGCTTCGTCGGCGTCCCGTCGGCGAGGTACGCGAAGAGTCCCGGACGCCATCGAGCCGGCGATGCCGAGCGCGCGCGTCGTCGTCTCGGCGTCGAAGCCGGCGAGCCGCGCGACCGCCGCCGTCGCGCCGAAGATGCCGCAGATCGCCGTCGGGTGGAAGCCGCGCGCGTGGAACGCGCCCGGCGCGGCCATGCCGATCCGGCAGATCGACCTCGTTGCCGGCGACGATCGCCGCGAGCACGTCGCCGCCCGACGGCGCCGTAGCAGCTCGCCGCGGCGAGCGCCGCCGGCGCGATCACGGTCGAGACGTGCGATGACCGAGTCGGAGTGCGTGTCGTCGAAGTCGAGCCCGTGGCAGATCATCGCGTTCGCGAAGGCGGCGTTCGGCCGCCGGCAGCCGTCGGTCGAGGCCGATCACGGTCGCCTGCGCCTCGCCGCCGAGCTCGCGCATCGTCGCGCGGCCTTCGCCGCCGTTGCCGGTCGCGTGGGCCGCGAGCCCGCAGCCGAGCGCGTCGAGGACGTGCAGCTTCGCGTGCTCGACGACGTCGTCCGGCACGTCGTCGAGCGTGAGCGACGTCGCGAAGGCGGCGATCGTCTCGGCTGCGGTCATGTCACACCGTCCAGTCGTCGTCGGTACCGGGAAACGTGTCCTGGACCTCGGGGGCGTCGCGCTTGTAGACCATGAACGTCCGCTTGAACTCGATCACGACCTCGCGCCGCTGGTTGATGCCGCGGCAGCGCATCGAGACGATGCCCATGTTCGGCCGCGACGACGACTCGCGCGTCTCGAGGATCTCGCTCTCGGCCCAGAGCGTGTCGCCCTCGAACACCGGGTGCGGCAGCGTGATGTCGGTCCACGCGAGGTTGGCGGCGGCGTTCTCGCTCGTGTCCGGAACGGTCATGCCGGTGACGAGCGCGAGCGTGAAGGCGCGAGTTGACGAGCGGCTCGCCCGTAAAGGCCGCGCTCCGCCTGCACGGCGTTGAAGTGCACCTGGTTCGTGTTCAGCGTCAGGCACGTGAACCAGATGTTGTCGGTCTCGGTGACCGTGCGGCCGAGCCGGCTGCGGTAGACGTCCCCGACGTCGAAGTCCTCGTAGAAGCGTCCGCGCCAGACCTTCGGCGCCGCACCGGCGTCCGTTGCCATCGCTATCTCCTCTCCGTTTCCGCGAGCAGCCGACGCGCCCGCTCGACGACCGGCAGGTCGACCATCGCTCCGTCGACCGCGACCACGCCGCGGCCGTCCGCCGTGCCCGCCTCGTAGGCGTCGAGCACCCTCGCGCGCCCAGGCGATCTCGGACTCGCTCGGCGTGAAGGCGCGGTTCACGACTGGCACCTGCGAGGGATGGATGCAGGCCTTGCCGCGGAAGCCGAGCGAGCGGGCCAGCCGGCACTCCTCCTCGAGCGCGGCGCCTCGGCTCGATGTCGAGGTGCACGACGTCGAACGGCGAACGCAGGCCCGGCGGCGACCGAGTCGAGCACGACCTTCGAGCGGACGTAGAGGATCTCGAGCCCGTCCGGCCGCGGCTCGAGGCCGACCTCGGCGCCGAGGTCGACCGCGCCGATCTGCAGCGCGGCGACCCGCGGGCTGCGACGCGATCTCGTAGGCAAGCCGGACACCCTGCGCCGTCTCGACGATCGCGATCACGGGCGGCCCGTCGGCGCCGAGCGTCGTCGACCGCCTCCGGGCTCGCCTTCGGCAGGACGATCGCGTCGGGCGCGATCGCCGCGACGGCGGCCATGTCGTCGGCGTGGAACGGCGGTGCCGACGCGCGTTGACGCGGACGAGCCGGAGCGGACCGCGCCGCGTCGGCGGCCGCTGCGAAGACCTCGCGCACGAGCTCTCGCGCCGCGTCCTTCTCGCGCGGCGCGACCGCGTCCTCGAGGTCGGCGACGACTGCGTCGCCGTCGGACGCGAGCGCCTTGACGAGCTTGCGCTCGTCGCTGCCCGGAGCGAAGAGGAGGGAGCGGACGTGGGAGAGGTCGGTGGCCGTGGCGCAGTTGTATGTCAGACATTCGGCACGTGTCAACTTGACAGCCGCCCTGAAGTCAGACATAAACGCAAGCCTCTAGACGTCGAGCGGATTCCGGGAGGTCGGAGCGTGAAAGCGGTCGTGTTCCACGAGTTCGGCGGTCTCGACGTGCTGCGGCTGGAGGAGCTCCCCGACCCGGAGCCGGCGCCGGGCGAGGTGCTGATCGACATCACTGCGAGCGCGCTCAACCATCTCGACGTCGACGTCCGCGAGGGCGTGTCGCGCTTCCCGGTCGAGCTTCCGTTCGTGCTCGGCGTCGAGGTCGTCGGCCGCATCGCCGCGCTCGGCGAGGGCGTCGAGGGCTGGCAGGTCGGCGACCGCGTGATGCCGCTGCTGATGGACACCTGCGGCGAGTGCCGGTTCTGCCGCACCGGCCGCGAGTCGCTCTGCCTCGACGCCGGGCTTCATCAGCTTCTCGACCTCCGGCGGCTACGCGGAGCGGCTCGCCTGCTCGGCGCGACAGCTGCTGCGCGTTCCCGACGAGTCTGAGCGACGAGGCGGCGGCGGCGCTGCAGATCGCGTTCGGCACGGCGTGGCACATGCTGTTCACGCGCGGCCGCCTCGCGCTCGGCGAGACCGTGATGATCAACTCGGTCGGCAGCGGCATCGGCTCGGCCGCCGTCCAGCTCGCGCGACTCGCCGGCGCGACCGTGATCGGCAACGCGAGCTCGGACGAGAAGCTCGCGCGTGCCGAGCGAGCTCGGGCATGGATCACGGGATCAATCACGCGACACAGGACGTCGTCGCCGAGGTGATGCGGCTGACCGACGATCGCGGCGTCGACCTCGTCTTCGAGCACGTCGGCGGCGAGCTCTTCCAGAAGGGTCTCGACTCGCTCGGCAAGGACGGGCGGCTCGTGATCTGCGGCGGGCACTCGGGCGAGGTCGTCCCCTTCGACATCATCCCGTTCTTCCGCATGCAGCGGCAGGTCATCGGCTCGTTCACCTACAACCGCGCTCGAGGTGCGAGAGCTGCCTCGAGCTGGCGAGCCAGGGGAAGATCACGCCGCTCGTCCACGCGACGTTCCCGCTCGCGGACGCGCGCGAGGCGATGGCGATGATGGAGCGCCGCGAGCACTTCGGCAAGATCCTCCTCAAGCCGTGAAGGGGCGACGATGAAGCGCCTCGGAGTCGACGTCGGCGGCACGTTCACCGATCTGATCTACGTCGACGACGAGGCCGGCGTGATCCTCGTCCACAAGCTCGCCGACGACGCCGGACGACCCCTCCGAGGGCACCGTGCGCGGGATCCGCGAGATCACCGAGCAGGCCGGCGAGAGCCCGTCCGCGCTCGACCAGGTCTTCCACGGCACGACGATCGCGACGAACATCGTGATCGAGCACAACGGCGCCACGCGTCGGGATGATCACGACCGAGGGCTACCGCGACATCCTCCACATCGCGCGCCACAAGAAGCCGCTCAACTTCTCGAACTACCAGGATCTGCCGTGGCAGCGCTACCCGGTCGTGCGGCGCCGCCACCGGCTCACGGTCGCCGAGCGCATCATCGGCGACGGCTCCGTGCTCGTGCCGCTCGACGAGGACGAGGCGCGCGCGGCAGGTCCGGGCGCTGAAGGAGGCGCGGGTCGACGCGGTCGCGGTCTGCTTCCTCTTCTCGTTCCTGAACCCCGTGCACGAGCAGCGCGTGGCCGAGATCGTGCGCGAGGAGTTCCCCGAGGCGTTCCTCTCTGTCTCGTCCGAGGTCGTGCCCGCAGTACCGCGAGTACGAGCGCTTCTCCACGGTCGGCCTGAACGCGTACATCGGGCCGAAGGTGTCGCGTCGTACGTCGCCAGGCTGCAGGACGAGCTGAGCCGCGCTCGGGGTGCGGCACCGGCCTCCACCTGATGACGTCCGCGTCGCGGCGTCGCCACCGCTGAGGCGCGCGATCGCGCGCCCGGTCAACCTGCTGATGTCCGGCCCGGTCGCCGGCGTCGTCGGCGGCATCTGGGCGGGCAAGCAGGCGGGCTACGACAACGTGATCACGCTCGACGTCGGCGGCACCTCGGCGGACATCGGCCTCGCGCAGGACGGCCGGCTGCGGATGAAGCACCTGCTCGACACGAAGGTCGGCCCGTACCAGGCGATGATCCCGATGGTCGACGTCGACACGATCGGCGCCGGCGGCGGCTCGATCGCGTACGTCGATCCGGGCGGCATCTATCGCGTCGGGCCGCGCTCGGCCGGCGCCGTGCCGGGCCCGGCCGCCTACGGCCGCGGCGGCACCGAGGCGACGGCGACCGACGCGCTGGTCAACCTCGGCTGGCTGCTCGCCGGAGGACTTCCTCGGCGGCGGCATGGCGCTCGACGCCGACCTGCGCGCGCACGGCGTTCGAGGACGGGCCCGGCGACAGGCGCTCGGCATGAGCGTCGAGGAGGCGTCGATGGGCGCCGTCCAGATCCTCTACGCACTCGATGGTGCAGTCGATCGAGGAGAACTCCGTGCGCAAGGGCTACGACCCGCGCGACTTCGCGCTCGTCGCGGAGGGCGGCGCCGGGCCGCTGTTCGCCGCGCAGATCGCGCTCGAGGTCGGGACGCCGCACGTGATCGTGCCGCCCTACCCGGGGATCGCGGCGGCGATGGGGCTGATCGCGACGGACATGGTCTACGAGTACGTGGCCACGACGTACCAGCGGCTCTCGAAGCTCGACGTCGCAGCGCTCCAGCACGCGCTTCGAGGAGCTCGAGGCGCAGGCCGTCGCAGCAGCTCGAGGAGGACGGGATCCCGCCGAGCGCATGGTCATCCAGCGGATCGCCGACTGCCCGCTACCTCGGCCAGGGCTACGAGCTGCGCGTCGACGTCGCCGTCGGGCGCCGATCGACGACGGCCTGGGTCGGCGAAGGTGCGCGCGGACTTCCACGACATCCACGAGCGGGAGTACACGCGCCGCTTCGAGGACTCCGACATCGAGATCCCGAACATCCGCGTGCGCGGCATCGGGCTGATGCCGCCGCTCGCGATGCCGGAGATCGAGGCGGGCGACGAATCGCCCGCCGCGGCGCTGCGCCACGAGGGCGAGGCGTGGTTCCTGGTCGGCGGCAGCGCTCGAGCAGGTCGCGACGCGCTACTACGATCGCGCCGCGCTCAAGGCCGGCAACCGGCTCGAGGGCCCGGCGATCGTCAACCAGTACGACTCGACGACCGTGATCCCGCCCGGGCTCACGGCGCAGCGTCGACCGCTTCGGGAACATCGTGATCGACGATCGGGCGGCTCGGCCGCAGGCGCAGACGCGTCCGCGGCCGCTCGACGAGCGAGGTGACCGCATGAGCGTGATCGGATTACGAGGTCGGCCGCAAGCCGGGGCCGCCGACGCGCAAGCGCGTCGAGGTCGACCCGATCACGCTGCGCGTGCTCGGCGGCGCGTTCCACGCGATCGCGAAGGAGATGGCGGGCGTCCTCTTCCGGATGAGCTACTCGTCGATCATCCGCGAGTCCGAGGACCTCGGCGCCGGCATCTTCGACGCCGAAGGGCGCGAGCTCTGCGAGTCGGACTCGACGCCGATGCACATCGGCTCGCTGCCCTGGTACATCCGCGGCTTCATGCGACACCTCGACGGCGAGGTCGAGGAAGGCGACGTGATCGTCCACAACCACCCGTACCTCGGGCGCCTCGCACACGCCCGACATCGCGGTCGCGGTGCCGATCTTCTACGACGGCGAGCTGCTCGGCTTCGCCGCCGTCACCGCGCACGTGCTCGACGTCGGCGGCTCGTTCCCGGGCATCAACGCCGACGCGTTCGACGTGTACGCCGAGGCCAAGCTCTACAACGGGCTGCGCTGGTACCGGCGCGGCGAGCTGAACGAGGACCTCGACCGGATGATCTTCGACAACGTCCGCACCGAGACGATGAACCGCGGCGACATGAACGCGATGCTCGCGGCCTGCCAGCTCGGCCGCGATCGCTTCCTGCGGCTCGTCGAGCGCTACGGCGTCGACATCGTGATGAGCGCCGCCTACGACTGGATGGACTACTCGGAGCGGATGCTGCGCGACGCAGATCGCCGCAAGATCCCGGACGGCGAGTACAAGGCACCGACCGGCTGGCTCGACGACGACGCCCGCAACCGCGGCGTGCGGCTGCGGGTCGAGACGACGGTGATCGTCGAGGGCGACGAGATCACGATCGACCTGACCGGCTCGAACGCCGAGGTGCCGACCGGGTTCAACGTCCCCTTCGAGGGCTCGCTGCTCGTCGGCGCGTACTACGCGGTGCGCACGATCCTGCTCGACGAGGTGACGTTCCCCGAGCACGTGCCGCAGAACGACGGCGTCTTCCGGCCGGTGAAGGTGATCGCGCCGAAGGGGACGATCTACAACCCGACCTTCCCGCGCGCCTGCTTCTCGCGCTTCTGCCAGACGCAGCGCGTCGTCGACAACACGATCCTCGCCCTCGCCGATGCGCTGCCCGAGAAGGTCACGGCCGGCAACTCGGCCGGGATCCACTTCTGCGCCTACGCGGGCTTCCTCGACGAGATGGGCGAGTACTGGCTCTACCTCGAGGTGAACGAGGGCTCGTACGGCGGCCGCTACGGCAAGGACGCGATGGACTCGGTCGACAACCTGATGGCGAACACGCGCAACAACCCGATCGAGGAGCTCGACCTGCGCTTCCCGATGCGCTGCGACCAGTACGAGCTACGACCCGAGCCGGCCGCGCCCGGCCGCTGGCGCGGCGGGATCGGCATCATCCGCCGCAACCGCTTCCTCGTCGACGGCACCTACTCGTGCGAGGGCGACCGCCAGACCGATCCGCCGCGCGGGATCTTCGGCGGCTGGGACGGTCTCGTCGCCTCGTGCCGCAAGAACCCCGACACGCCGCGCGAGGAGGTGCTGCCGGCGAAGGTGACCGGCATCCCGTTCGCGGCGGGCGAGTTCATCGAGTTCCGCGAGCCGAACGCGGCCGGCTACGGCGACCCGCTCGAGCGCGAGCCCGAGCAGGTGCGCGAGGACGTGCTCGACGACTTCACCACGATCGAGCTCGCGCGGGACGCCTACGGCGTCGTCTTCGCCGACGAGCGGACGCTCGAGATCGACGCGCGGCGACCGAGGCTCTGCGGGCGAAGCTGCGGCGAGCCGGACGGCACTCGCTGACCGAGCACTTCGCCTCGGACCGCTGCCTGCAGGCTTCGGCATCTGCTCGCGGGTAACGCGAGTTCGGGATCGGCCGGCTGCCGTCCGTCGCGTGGCGAACGCGGAGTGCCGGGCATCCGCGTGACGCAAGGCGTACGAGCAGATCGCCGGCCATCTGCGCCGGCGGGTCGTCGCGGGCGAGCTCGAGCCCGGCGAGCGCCTCCCGACCGAGACGATGCTCGCGACCGAGTTCGGCGTCAGCCGCGCGACGGTGCGCGAGGCGCTGCAGGCTGCTCGACGGCGCAGAGCCTCATCCGCACCGCGAAAGGCGCCACGGGCGGCAGTTACGTGACGCTGCCGAGCGCCGGTCACCTGTCGGCGTCGCTCCGCTCCGGAATCGGCCTGCTCGCCGACGCGCAGGACGTCTCGCTCGACGAGCTGCTGGAGGCACGTGCGCTGCTCGAGGTGCCGGCGGCGCGGCTTGCGGCGCGCACGCCGGCAAGAGCACGACGTCGAGCGTCTCCGCGCCGCGATCCCGGGCAACCCGCTCGAGCTGGGCGCGCAGGAGCAGTTCGTCTACAACGCGGACTTCCACTCCGTCGTCCTCGAAGCCTCCGGCAACGTCTTGCTCGCGATCGCGGCACAGCCGGTCTTCGACGTCCTCCAGACGAGACTCGCCCGTTCGACGCTCGGTAACCGGTTCCACCGCACGATCAACGACGCATCACCGCGCGATCGTCGCCGCAATCGAGGCGGGCGACGAAGACGCCGCCGGCGGCGAGATGCACGCTCACGTGGAGTACCTGCGGCCCTACTACGAGAAGGCGTGGCGGGGGATGCGGGGCCGCGGTTGACGCTGCCGCTCGCGGACGTCCGCGTCGTCGCGGTCGAGCAGTTCGGGGCCGGCCCGTGGGGGACGCTCCAGCTCGCCGACCTCGGGGCCGACGTGATCAAGATCGAGGATCCGGCGCGTGCGCGGCGACGTCGGCCGGTACGTGCCGCCGTTCCAGGAGGGCGAGGACTCGCTCTTCTTCGAGACGTTCAACCGGAACAAGAAAGCGTCTCGCTCGACCTGCGCCACCCGAGGCGCGCGGCCGTCTTCGAGGACCTCGTCCGCGTCGCCGACGCCGTCTACTCGAACCTCCGCGGCGACCAGCCGGCGAAGCTGCGGCTCACCTACGACGCAGCTGAAGGACGTCAACCCGCGCGATCGTCTGCTGCTCGCTGTCGGGGTTCGGCATGACCGGCCCGCGGGCCGGCGAGGGCGGCTACGACTACATGATGCAGGGGCTCGCGGGCTGGCAGATCCTGACGGGCGAGCCGGACGGCCCGCCGACGAAGAGCGGGTTGTCGCTCGTCGACCTCTCGGGCGGCTACGCGTCGACGATCGCGCTGCTCGCCGGACTGTGGCGGGCGCGGCGCGACGGCGTCGGCTGCGACTGCGACGTGTCGCTGTTCGAGACGGCGCTGCACGAGCTGATGTACGTCGGGACGTGGGCGGCGACGCAGGGCTACGTGCCCCCGCGGCGGCCGCAACTCGGCGCATCCGTCGATCGTGCCCGTTCCAGAACTTCGCGACCGTCGGACGGCTGGATCGTCGTCGCCGCGGCCAAGCAGACGTTCTGGGAGCGGCTCTGCGAGGTGATCGGGCGAGCCCGAGCTGGCCGACGACGAGCGCTTCGCGACGATGGCGCGCGCGCGACGAGCAACCGCGACGAGCTCGCTGCCGATCCTCGAGCGAGCGCTTCGTCGCGCGCACCGTGCGACGAGTGGCTCGACGATGCTCGTGGCGGCCGGCGTGCCGGCGGCGCCGGTGAACACCGTGCGCGAGGCGCTCGACGACCCGCAGACGCTCGCCCGCGACGACGTCGTCGAGCACGAGCACCCGACCCTCGGAACGGTGCGCTCGATCGCGACGCCGCTTCGGCTCGCCGGACGGCGAGCGGCTCGAGCGCGCCCGGCGCGCGGCCCGTTCCGCGGCGAGCACACCGAGCAGGTGCTCGTCGAGCTCTGCGGCTACGCGCCGGAGCGCGATCGCGCGAGCTCGCCGCGGCAGGCGTGTTCGGCGAGCGGAGGTGCGCGCGAGCAGCGCGACTTCGTCGGCTACGGCGCAGCAGCCGCCCGACCCGACGCTGGCCGAACGGCGCGCGCATCGCGCTCAGCTTCGTCCTCAACTACGAGGAGGGCGGCGAGCGACACGCCGCTCGAGGGCGATCCCGCGTCGGAGGCGTTCCTGCACGAGGTCGTCGGCGCGCCGCCGACGGTCGGCCGGCGCAACCTGAACACCGAGTCGATGTTCGAGTACGGCAGCCGCGCCGGCTTCTGGCGCGTCCACCGGATCTTCACCGACGCACGGCCTGCCGCTGACCGTCTACGCGGTCGGCCAGGCGCTCGAGCGGAACCCGGCGGCCGCGCGGGCGATGGTCGACGCAGGCTGGGAGGTGGCGAGCCACGGCTGGCGCTGGATCGACTACGTCGAGCTGTCCGAGGACGAGGAGCGCGAGCACATCCGACGCGCGATCGAGGCGATCGAGCGGCCTGCGGGCAGCCGGCCCGTCGGCTGGTACACGGGCCGGATATCGGACGAACACGCGCCGGCTCGTCGTCGAGGAGGGCGGCTTCCTCTACGACTCGGACTCGTACGCCGACGAGCTGCCGTACTGGGTCGAGGTCGACGGCAGGCAGCACCTCGTCATCCCGTACACGCTCGACGCGAACGACTTCAAGTTCCTGCTCGCCGAACGGGTTCGTCACCGCGCGACGACTTCCTCGCGTACCTCGTCGACACGTTCGACCAGCTGCACGAGGAGGGCGGGCGGATGATGTCGGTCGGCCTTCATTGCCGCATCGTCGGCCGGCCCGGCCGAGCGCGCGCGCTCGACCGTTTCCTCCAGCACGTTCGCGCCCAGGACGATACGTGGGTGACCACCCGCGCGGCGATCGCCCGCCACTGGCACGCGGAGCACGGACGGCGCTGACGAGTCCGATACGATCGCCCGACACAACCCCTAGGGAGGACGGTAATGGCAACCAGTGCGCTGACCTGGACGCGCGAGGCACTCGCCGCCGCGCCGCAGACGTACTTCGACGCCGTCGACGCGATGGACGTCGACAAGGTGCTGAGCGCACTTCGCGGACGATGCGACGCTCACGGTGCAGACCGATCACGTCACCTTCGACGGCGCCGACGAGATTCGCCGCATGTTCACGGACTTCTTCGACTCCTCGGCGTCGATTCGCCACGAGATCCGCAACATCGTGGTGGAGGAGGCCGCCGGGAAGGTGGCCACGGAGCAGGGCTACATCGGCGAGCTGAAGGACGGCTCGAAGAACGACATGCACAACTGCAACTTCTTCGACTTCGACGCCGACGGGAAGTTCAAACGGGTGATCATCTGGATGGCGGGGACGAATCCGCTGAAGTAGCGCGCGGCGGCTCAGGCCCGCACGAGCGCCTGCTCGAAGAACTCAGAGACGATGCGCACCGCGTCCGCCGGGCACTCGACGAGGTCCGCGTGGCCGATGTCCGGGAATTCGACGAGCGAGATGTTCGCGTTCAACTCGGCCATCCTCCGCGCTCCGAGTCCCGAAGGCGCGAGATCGGGCGGGCAGAGGATGTCGTGCGTCCCGTTCGTCATCAGCAGCGGTCGCTCGATCTGCGGCACGAGCGGCGAGAGGTCCATCTCCTCCATCGCGAGACACGCCTGCCGGACGGTGTACGGATCGTTGAGGCCGACGATGTCGCGGACGAGCTGAAAGATGCTCTCGCCTTCGGCGCTCTCGAGGAACCTGCGCGCCGACCGCCTGTGTCGTCACGTGATCGGAGAACTCGTCCCACGGCATCGTCTCGGCCATCCGGCGCCAGACGCGGAACAGCGTGCGCCGGTAGACGTCCGGCTTCGCGAAGGCGACGTCGGCGCACGCGGCGATCGTTCGCTGCGGGTGCTCCGCGACGAAGGCGATCGCGATCATGCCGCCCATCGACGTGCCGTGGACGAAGCACCGTGCTCGAGGCCGACGCGCGTCGAGCAGGCGCGCCGCGTCGTCTGCCCACCCTTCGATCGTGTACTTCTCGCGTGGATGATCGCGACGCGCCGTAGCCGCGCGCGTCGAACGAGAGGAGGCGGAAGCGCTCGCGGAAGCCGTCGTTGACGAGCGCCGAAGTTGTGCCGTCCGAAGAGTCCGCCGCCGAGCTGGAGGACGACGGGCGCGTCCTCGGGGCCGGTCAGCTCGTAGTAGAGCCGGACGCCGTCGTCGATCTGGGCGTAGGGCATGCGGGGCTCCTCGTACGCGCCGCCGGGCGCCTCAGTCCCACGAGCTGCCGACGCGATGCCAGTTGACGTCGCTCGGCAGCCATTCGGTGTTGATCCGTCGACATCAGCCGCTCCACCGTCTCCGAGCCACAACTCGGGCACGGCGGGCTGGGCTTGGTCGAGAGTCGAGAGGAACTCCTCGAACCGCGTCTCGCACGACTCGCACCGGTACTCGTAGATCGGCATCGAGGCGAGTGTACTCCCCTCGCTCCCTCCGGTATCGAGCTGCTCCGGTCGATCTGCGAGCGTCAGGGCGTCTCGCCCGAGGACGCCGACCTCGAAGCCGTGCAGGGCTTCCTCGACGCGATCCTGCCGGCGCTCGCGGAGCTCGAGCGCCGTCTCCCGGACGACGATCGTTCCGCCGCCGTGAGCCTCACGCAGCTAGCGGCCGCGACTCCGGTCGGGCGAGCTCTCCCCGCGTGAGGCGGTGCAGTCGTATCTCGAGCGGATCGAGGCGGCCGGCGAGCTCAACGCCTTCATCACGGTCCGCGCCGAGGAGGCGCTCGCCGAGGCCGAGCACGCGCCCGACGGCCCGCTGCACGGGGTGCCGGTCGCGGTCAAGGACGTGATCGACGTCGCGGGCGCGCGCACGACCGCAGCGTCGCGGATTCTCCGCGACAACGTCGCCCGGCGTGACGCCGACGGCGGTCGCCCGCCTCCGCGCGGCCGGCGCGGTCGTGCTCGGCAAGCTGAACACGCACGAGTTCGCCTTCGGCGCGACGACGACGAGCCCGCACTTCGGGCCCGCGCGAAATCCGTGGTCGCTCGAGCGCATCTGCGGCGGCTCGAGCGGCGGGAGCGGAGCGGCCGTCGCCGCCGATCTCGTTCCGGGGACGCTCGGGACCGACACGGCCGGCTCGATCCGGATCCCGGCCTGCTTCTGCGGCGTCACGGGGCTGCGCCCGTCGACCGGTCTCGTGCCGACCGACGGCGTCGTTCCCGTCTCCTGGACGCTTCGACACGGTCGGGCCGATCGCGAGGAGCGCCGAGGACTGCGAGCCTGCTGCTCGAGGTGCTCGCGCCCTCGTACCGGCCGGAGCCGGACGGCGGTGCGAGCGGGCTCCGGATCGGCGTCGTCGACGGAGCTCTTCGAGCGGGCCGACCCCGACGGTCGCCGGCGTGTGCGCAATCGGCGGTCGACGAGCTGCGCCCGCTCGGGGCGCGCGTCGAGCCGGTCGACGATCCCGCTGCTCGAGGAGGCGGGGACGATCGTCCAGACGATCATGCTCCCCGAGGCGGCGGAGGCGCACCTCGAGTGGCTGCGCACGCGGCTCCCCGACTACGGGGCGGACGTCCGCGCGCGCCTGCTCGCGGGGCTGCTTGCTTCCCTCGACTGCCTACGTGACCGGGCTCCGGGCGCAGGCGCTGGTACCTGCGACGAGCTGCGGCCAGGTGTTCGAGCGGTACGACCTGCTCGTGCAGCCGGCGATGCCGGTGGTCCCGCCGCGGATCGGCGAGGAGACGGTCGTGCTCCGCGGCGAGCGAGGTCCCGTACCGGCTCGCGTTGATCCCGTTCAACTCGCCCTGGGCGTCTCGCCGGCGTCCCGGTCGCAAGCGTGCCGTGCGGTTTCGTCGACGGGCTGCCCGTCGGCCTTGCGCTCGCCGGCCGGCCTTCCGGCGATGCGACCGTGCTCCGTGTCGCCTCGGCCTTCCAGCGCGCGACCGACTGGCACGCCCGCCTGCCGGCACACGCGCTCCGCGGCCTGAGTTGCGATTGCCCCGTGGAAGTCGTATACAGAAGCACACTCTCGACGAAAGGTGGCTCGCTCATGTCGGTTCTGATCAAGGGCGGTCGGATCATCACCGCGACCGACGACTACGTCGGCGACGTCTTCATCGACAACGGAACGGTCTCGCTGCTCGGCGAGTCGCTCGACGTGTCTGCGGACAAGGTGATCGACGCCGGCGGCAAGTACGTGATCCCGGGCGCGATCGACCCGCACACCCACCTCGAGATGTTCTTCGGCGGGACGACGACCTGCGACGACTTCACCTCCGGCACCGTCTCGGCGGCCTTCGGGGGAACCACGAC
Source organism: uncultured Actinomycetes bacterium (assembly GCA_963707525.1). Taxonomy (GTDB): domain Bacteria; phylum Actinomycetota; class Thermoleophilia; order Gaiellales; family Gaiellaceae; genus Palsa-739. The sequence goes on from CAVPQJ010000007.1 coordinate 333,812, forward strand.
GCTGATCGACTTCTGCATGCAGACGCCGGGCGACACGTTCGCCCAGGCGCTCGAGAAGTACTTCGAGAAGATCGACCGCTGCAAGCCGGTGATCGACGTCGGCTTCCACATCGGCGTCACCGACCTGCACACGGGCGGCACGCTCGAGGACCTCGCGAAGCTGCCGGCGGAGGGCGTCACCTCCTACAAGCTCTTCATGGCGTACAAGGGCGCCGTCATGGTCGACGACGACACGCTCTTCCGGACGATGGAGACGGCGGCCGAGACGGGCGCGCATCGTGATGGTGCACGCGGAGAACGGCGACGCGATCGACATCATCGTCAAGCGCGCGGTCGCCGAAGGGAAGAAGGAGCCGATCTGGCACGCCCGTACACGCCCGATGGAGACGGAGGCGGAGGCGACAAACCGCGCGATCCAGCTTGCGCGGGTCGCAGGCTGCTCGGCTCTACGTCGTCCACGTCTCGTGCCAGCCCTCGGTCGAGCCGATCGCGCTCGCGCGCGAGAAGGGCTGGGACGTCTGGGGCGAGACCTGCACGCAGTATCTGTTCATCGACGAGACGGCGCTCGACCAGCCCGGCTTCGAAGGCGCGAAGTACGTCTACACGCCGCCGCCGCGGCCGAAGGAGCAGCAAGAGAGTCTGTGGCAGGCGCTCGGGTCGGACGTGCTCTCCGTCGTCTCGACCGACCACTGCCCGTTCAAGTGGCCGGAGCAGAAGGGGATCAACGGCGAGGAGTTCCAGGTGATCCCGAACGGCGGCCCCGGCATCGAGAACCGCCTGCACATGCTGCACCAGTTCGGCGTTCGCGAGGGCCGCATGTCGATGAACCGCTTCGTCGAGCTCACCTCGACGAACGTCGCGAAGCGATTCGGTCTCTACCCGCGCAAGGGCACGATCGCTCCGGGCTCCGACGCCGACATCGTCGTCTGGGATCCCGACAAGAAGGTGACGATCTCGGCGTCGACGCACCACTCGAACGTGAACTACAACCTGTTCGAGGGCACGAAGGTGCAGGGCGCGCCCGAGGTCGTCCTCGTGCGCGGCCAGGTGATCGTCGAGGGCGACGAGCTCGTCGGCAAGCCGGGCGACGGCGAGTTCGTGAAGCGCGCCCGCGTCGGCGAGGAGCTCCTCCCGAGCGGGAAGATGGCGATGCACGCATGAGCGACGCGGAGGCGCGTGAGGTCTATGCCAAGGCGCGTCTGGGCGAGAGCGTCACGCTCGGCTCTCGCCCGGCCGTGCTCGTGGTCGACTTCAGCTGCGGCTTCACGGATCCTTCGTGCGCACTCGGCTCGGAGCTGACCGCGGAGGTCGAGGCGACGAAGCGTCTGCTCGACGTCGCGCGCGCGAGAAGGGCTCCCGGTCGTGTTCACCACGATCGGCTTCGAGCCGGGCCTGAAGGACGGGGGCCTCTGGCTGGAGAAGGTCCCGGCGCTCGGCGACTTGCAGCTCGGCGGCCACTGGGTCGAGATCGACCCGCGGCTCGAGCCGCGCGAGGACGAGACGATCGTCCTGAAGAAGGGCGCATCGGCCTTCTTCGGCACGAACCTCGCCGTCGATCCTCGTCTCGCAGCAGGGTCGACTCGGTGATCCTCTGCGGCGCGACGACGAGCGGTTGCATCCGGGCAACGGCGGTCGACCTGCTCCAGTACGGCTGGCCGACGCTCGTGCCGCGGGAGTGCGTCGGCGACCGCGCGCAGGCACCGCACGAGGCGAATCTGTTCGACATCCAGGCCAAGTACGCAGACGTCGTGTCGCTCGACGACGCGCTCGCGTATCTGGAGACCGTGCCGGAACGCGTCGGCGTCGCGTGACGCACCGGGTCGCGCTCCTCGCCGGAGACGGCGTGGGGCCGGAGGTGGTCGCCGAGGCGCGCAAGGCCGTCGACGCGCTCGGCGTCTGCGATCGAGTGGACCGAGCTCCCCTGGGGCTCGGCCTACTGGCACGAGCACGGCCGGATGATGCCGGAAGACGCGCTCGAGGTCGTGCGCGCGCACGACGCGATCCTGATGGGTGCCGTCGGCGACCCCTCGGTCCCGGACCACGTCTCGCTCTGGGGGCTGATCCTCGAGCTCCGCCAGCGGCTCGACCTCTGGGCCAACGTGCGGCCGGCGCGCCTGCTCGAAGGCATCCCCTGCCCGCTCGCAGGACGCGGCCCGGCAGGACGTCGACATGCTCTTCGTCCGCGAGAACACGGAGGGCGAGTACGCGGGCGTCGGCGGGCGGGCGCACCGCACACTTCCGGGCGAGGTGGCGATCGAGTCGAGCGTCTTCACGCGCGCGCGGCGTCGAGCGGGTGCTGCGCTACGCGTTCGAGCAGGCCGAGGTCGCGGCGCGGCGTGCGTCACGAGCGCGACGAAGTCGAACGCCTCGCGATTCGGCTACGTGCTCTGGGACGAGGTGGCCGAGGAGGTCGCCGCGGAGCATCCCGGCATCCGCTACGAGCGCGTGCTCGTCGACGCGCTGGCGGCACGGATGGTGCGCGACCCGGGCAGCCTCGACGTCGTCGTCGCCTCGAACCTGTTCGCGGACATCCTCACCGACCTGGCGGCGGCGATCCAGGGCGGGATGGGGATGGCCGCGAGCGCGAACCTCGCCCCCGGCACTGGCACGCCGGGGCTCTTCGAGCCGGTGCACGGCTCCGCCCCGGACATCGCCGGCCAGGGCATCGCGAACCCGGCGGGCGCCATCTGGAGCGCGACGCTCATGCTCGACCACCTCGGGGAGCACGAGGCCGCGGCGCGCGCTGATGACGGCGCTCGAGGACGTCTGCCGCGACGGGCCGAAGACGCGTGACGTCGGCGGGACTGCGACGACGCGCGAAGTCGGCGACGCGATCGCCGAACGCGTCGCCTGACCGAAGGTCAGCGCACGACGCCGATCAGCGCGCCGCCGGCGACGATCAGCACGCTCGCGACGACAAGACGCGATCCGATCGCCTCGGTTCCTGCCGAGGACGAATCGCCGCGAATGCGACCGCCCACAGCGACTGCGTCGCGTTGAGCGGTGCGACGACGCTCACGCGCCCGTGCGAGAACGCCTCGAGCAGGCACACGTAGCCGCCGGCGAGCGCGATTCCGGCCGGCGCGAACGGCACGGCGGCCGAGCGCAGCCTGCCCGCGAGGCCCTTGCGCCTGACGACGACGAGGTAGAGCGCGAGAATGGCCGCTGCGCCGAGCAGCGACGTCGCGGCCGCGGCCAGGGGAGGCGGGTGTTGGTCGCGCGCCACCCAGCGAACGGCGTTGTCGCGGATCGCGAAGAGCGCCGCGCAGATGAGCGCGAGCGCTGCTCCGAGCGCTTTGAAGTCGTGCGGCCGGACGCGCTCGCGTGTCAGCGTCGCGCCGCCGGCGACGATGAGCACGGTTCCGGCGACGAGCGCGACGTGGAAAGGCTCTCCGAGCAGCGTCAGCGCGATCAGCACGGAGATCAGCGGCGCCGTGCCGATCAGGATCGCGGCCCGCGACGGTCCCGCGTCACGCACTGCGAGGACGAACACGATCTGCGACACGCCCGGTACGAGCATCCCCACGAGCGCGAACGCCCAGAGCTGCCCGGGACGAATGCTCGACCAGGCGGCGAGCGCAAAAGCTGCAGAGATCGCGAATGCCGTCGCAGCGGCGATCGCCGCGCCGACCTCCGGGTCCGCGCCGGCCCGGAGAGCGATTCGCACGGTCACCGCAAGCGCGCCGAAGCAGGCGCCCGCGAGCAGGCCGAAGAGGACGGCGAGCACGGCCCTACTGGAGCGACGCGATCGCCGTCAGCATGATCTCGGCCGCGAGCGCCGCGTCCGCAGGATTCGCGTCCTCGGCCGGGTGGTGGCTGATCCCGTCCTTGCAGGGGACGAAGACCATCGCGGTCGGGACGCGGTCGGCGACGCACATCGTGTCGTGCGCCGCGCCCGAGTGCATGCGCCGATAGGGCTCGCCCGTCCCGGCCGCGGCCTGCTCGAGCGCTGCTCACGATCTCGTCGTCCATCGGCGTCGCCGCCAGCGTCTGCCGTTCCGTGTACTCGGCACGCATGCCGCGTCGCTCCGCGGTCAGGGCGACGTACGCCGCGATCTCGCGCGCGACGTTGCGATAGACGTCGTCGTCCGGTCCTCGAATGTCGAGCGAGAAACGGACCCGGCTTGCGATCGCGTTGATCAGCCCCGGGTCGACCTCGATCTCGCCGATCGTGCCGACGGTCCCGCGCCCGGCTTCCCGAGCGAGCCGCTCCAGCTCGACCGCTGTCTCTGCGAGAACCAGCGTGGGATCGAGCCGGAGATTCATCGGTGTGGCGCCGGCGTGGTCGCCGCGGCCGTAGACCACGACGTCCGCGTGGACGTAGCCCGCGATCGTGTCGACGATGCCGATCCGGTTGCCGGTGTCCTGGAGCACGCGTCGCCTGCTCGATGTGCATCTCGATCCAGCCTGTGAGCCCGTCCAGCACCGCGGCGCACTCGCGCCAACGCGCCGGCTCGTAGCCCGCATCCTCTGCGTGCTCCCAGAAGCTGCGACCGTCGTCGATCGCGCGGAACCGCTCTCGCAGGTCCTCTTCGGTGACCCGCTGCGCGACGATCCGGCTACCGAGCAGCATCTGGCCGAAGCCCGAGCCCTCTTCCTCGAGAAACGAGATCAGCTGCAGCGGCAGGCCGAGGCCGAGCTCCTCGTTGAGGCGGCAGACCTCGAGCGCCGTGACGACGCCCATCGTGCCGTCGTACTTGCCACCGTTGCGGTTCGAGTCGCAGTGAGAGCCGACACCGAACGCCGGCTCGCCCACTCGGCCTGTTGCGGCCGACGAGCGTCCCGACGGCATCCTCCGACACCGCGAAGCCGATCCGCTCGAGCTCGCGCGTGAAGTAGTCGAGCGTGTTCCGGTAGACCGGCGTGTAGGCGTAGCGCCGTATCGCCTCGCTCGAGAGCGTGTAGTCCGCCGTTGCGAGGTGCTCGATGTCGCGCTCGATGCGCGCGGCACTCCGCTCACGGTCGATGCACGCCGGCGGCCACCGCTCTAGTATCGTCGTCGCCGTGGCGGAGAGCTGGCGTAACCGCAAGACCCTGATCCTCAGCCGCACCGACATGATGGGCCTCCTCACGCCGGCCGAGTACGTCGACTGCGTCGAGCACGCGTTCCGGATGCACGGCCTCGGCCGCGTCTACATGGAGCCGAAGGGCCACATCGTCCTCGACCGCTACCGAGGGCGAGTGGGAGGTGATGCCGTCGTACATCGAGGAGCCGGAGGCGGCCGCGTGCAAGTGGGTCTCGATCCGCGAGGACAACGCGAAGTACGAGCTGCCGGCGGTGTTCTCGATCCTCATCTACACGCATCCGGAGACAGGCTTCCCGCTCGCGATCTGCGACGGCTCCTTCCACACGCTGATGCGGACGGGCGCGTCCGCGGCAGTGTCCGCGAAGTGGCTTGCGCGCAAGGACTCGACAGGTGCTCGACGATCCTCGGCACGGGCAGCGTCGGCCAGGGCACGCTCGCCACGTGCGACACGGTCTTCCGTGGGAGGACGTGCGCATCTGGAGCCGGACGCAGGCGTCGGTCGACCGCTTCCTCGCGAGCGAGGCGCCGAAGTACCCGCACCTGAGGCTGAGCGGCACGACCGACGTGCGTGCGGCCGTCGAGGGCGCCGACGTGATCGTCACCGGGACGCACGCTCGCGGCTGGATCGTCGACGACGCGTGGGTCAAGCCGGGCGCCCACATCGCGGCGCTCGGCGCCGACCTGAAGGGCGAGCAGGAGCTCGACCCGCGGATCCTGCAGCGTGCGCGTGTCTTCGTCGACGACATCCGCCAGTGCCGCGAGGACGGCGAGATCAGCGTCGCCCTCGCCGAAGGTGCTGATCACCGAGGACGACGTCGCGGGCGAGATCGGCAAGGTGATCGCGGGGCAGCTCGACGGGCGCGCAGTCGGACGACCAGGTGACGGTGTTCGACTCCACCGGCATCGCGCTCCAGGACTCCGCGACCGTGCCGCTCGAGTACGAGCGCGCGGTCGCGGCCGGCGTCGGCATCGAGAAGAAGATGATCTCGAGCTGAGCTCTCTCAGGTGCCGCGCGGGACGAGAGGCAGACCTGAGACGAGTCGCTCGAGCCCGCCCATGCCCCAATGCGTTCCGCCGTCGTTGCTGAGCAGCGACGGGACGCCGCGGACACCCGCCGCCTCGGCTTCGACCCGGATCTCGCCGATGCGGGCCAAGAGCTCCGGCGAGTAGGCGGCGGCGATCGCCGCTGCCGGGATCGAGACCGGCACGGACTGCCGCGGCCGCGCGATCTCCGTGTCCGTCGCGATGTCCTCGCCCTCGCAGAAGAACGCCTCGTACAGCGCGTGCTTGAAGTCGCGCAGCCGCCCTCGCCGCTCGGCCCACAGGCAGGCCGCGAGCGCCAGCGTCGAGCGCGGCTGGTAGCGCGGCAGGTGGATCTCGACTCCGAGCGCGAGCGCGCGCCGGTAGACGTTCTGCGTCCAGTCGACGCGCAGGTGGTCTCCGCGCGGCTCGAGCAGCGGCCTCGGCGCAGGCCGCAGCTCGAACGGGAGCCACTCGACCTCGACCCGGCCTGCATCCTCCGCCGCCTCGACGGCGTCGCGACTCCATGTACGAGTACGGGCAGACGACGTCGTAGTAGAAGCGCACCGTCTCGCATCGGGTCGCGAAGGGTAGTAGAGTCGGCGTCGATGCGCGTCGCGGTGGCGCAGATCGAGCCGAAGCTCGGCCGAGAAGGAGCGGAACCTCGAGGTCTGCCTGGCGCGCCTCGAGGCGGCCGCGGCCGCCGGCGCCGAGTTGCTCGTCCTGCCCGAGTGCGCGATCCCCGGGCTACATGTTCGAGAGCGCCGAGGAGGCGATGCCGTTCGCCGAGGAGATCCCGGGCCCGTCGACGGAGGTGCTCGCCGCTGCGTGCCGCGCGCCTCGGCGTTCACGTCGTCTGCGGCCTGCTCGAACGCGACGGAGACGCTGTCCACAACGCCGCGGTGCTCGTCGGCCCGGACGGACTGATCGGGACGCTACCGCAAGACGCATCTGCCGTTCCTCGGCGTCGACCGCTTCGCCGTGCCCGGCGACGAGCTGCCGGTCTTCGACACGCCGCTCGGACGGATCGGGCTCGAGATCTGCTACGACCTGCGCTTCCCGGAGGTGACCCGCGACGCTGGCGCTCGCCGGCGCGGACATCGTCGCGCATGCCGACCGAACGTTCCCGGTCGCCGCGCGCATCCAGACCGAGCTGATCACGGCCGCGCGCGCGTGCGGAGAACCGGATCTACCTGCTGATCGCGAACCGCGTCGGCAAGGAGCGCATCGGCCGAGTTCTGCGGCTGCAGCCAGATCGTCGACCCGTACGGCGTCCGGCTCGCCGAGGCCGGATGCGACGGAGCGAGGCGCTGCTCGTCGCCGACGTCGACGTCGAGCGCGCGCGCGACAAGGACTACATCGTGCCCGGGGAGTACGAGCTGCTACCTGTTCGGCGACCGCCGGCCGGATCTCTACGGCGCGCTCGTCGAGGAGAGGCAGCCGGCACCGACCTAGAGAGAGAGGATCAGCGATGAGCAACGTGAACGCGATCGCGAGCTCGTTCCCGAGGCGATCATCGACAAGGACGGCCTGAAGGTGTCGAAGAGCCCGTGGGGCCCGGACGACGAGATCGGCCGGCTGAACTGGATCACGCCCGAGACGAACGCGGCGATTCTCGACCACCTCGACGGCGCGCCACGTCTTCGACCTGAACGTCGAGTACTTCATCGGCATGCCGTCCTGGGTCGCGGCCGGCGACCCGCCGTACGGGATCTGGATGACGCACACGCCGCAGGGGTCGATCAACGACAACCTCTCCGGCGTCGGGCGCGACGTGCGCACGAGAAGTACTCGTACTGCGGCGACTCGATCCACCTGTACACGCACTGCGGCACGCACGTCGACACGCTCAACCACCTCGGCCACCACGGCATGTTCTGGAACGGCTGGACGGCGGACAAGGACCTCGGCAGCCGGATCTGGAACAAGGGCGGGCCTCGACAAGTACCCGCCGATCATCGCGCGCGGCGTCCTGCTCGACGTCGCCGGGCATGCACGGCGTCGACGCCTGCGAGGCGGGCTACGCGATCACGCCGCAAGGACCTCCAGGACTGCGTCGCGAAGCAGGGCGTCGAGCTGCGCAAGAAGGACGTCGTGCTGGTGCGGACCGGGCGGATGACCGGCATGGCCCGACTTCGACGGCTACCTCCTGAAGCCGCCCGGGATCAACCTCGCCGCGGCGAAGTGGCTCTGCGAGGAGGCCGGCGCGATGTGCATCGCCGGCGACTCGATCGGCCTCGAGGTGATGCCGTGGGACGAGCCGGACGCGTTCCTGCCCGTCCACGCGTACATGTTCGCGACGGCGGGCGCGCAGATCATCGAGGTCGTCGACATGGAGGAGATCGCGGCCGAGAAGCAGTACGAGTTCGCCTTCCTCGGCTTCCCGATGAAGCTGCGCGGCGCGACCGGCGCACCGATGCCGTCGTACGCGGTTCCGCTCAGGCGATAGCTGCGCGTCAGTCGAAGATGTCGAGCGGCAGGAGCGCCGACACGACGGGGTAAGGAACGTCGACGACCTCCGAGAGGCGGAGGTCGACGACTGCGCTGCAGAGCGCGTATGCCGCCGCGGCCTCGAACCCGTAGTGTCGCCACGAGGTGGTCGATCATCGCGCCGAGCGCCTCCCGGGCTGCGACGGTGAGATCCATTGCGTCGTCGACCGGGATTCCCGTCGTCGCAAATGCGTGCCGCCCCGGTCGTGCCGGAGCCTCGAACGACGGGAAGCGGCTGCGACGATTGTGATCCTCGTGGAGGTGGAGGGCCACCGTGACCTCGCCTGCGACCTCGATCGCGGTTCCGCAGACCTCGCCGTCACCCTGAGCGAAGTGAAGGTCGCCGATCGAGAAGAGCGCTCCCGGAACGTCGACCGGGCAGATACAGCCGGCTCCCCGCGACGAGCTGCCGGATGTCGAGGTTCCCTCCGATCTCGCGCGGTGGGATCGTGCGCAGACCGCCCGCAGCGGAGCGGGGGAGGGCGGACTCCGGCTCCGGGTCGGCGACGGGGCCGCCGCGTTCGCGGATCCGCTCCTCGCGGCGCCGGAGCTGCTCCAGCCGGTCCCGTGACGGCGCGACGCCGACGACTCCTGCGAACAGCTCGGCCGGCACGGCAACGCCCGGCAGCTCGCCGGAGCGCGCGACGTCGTCGTCGATCTCCCACTTGACGAGGAACGGGTCCGTGAAGCGGTCTGCGAGGAAGCCGAATCCGGGGATCACGGCCGTGACCCCGAAGTCGGCGGAGCGATACTCGAGAAATTCGATCTCGAGCACGTCGCCCGGCTTCGCGCCGATGAGCTCCACCGGTCCCGCGAGCGGATGTCCCAGGCCGAGGTCGAGCGTGGCGCAGTCCGCGTGCGTGCTTTCCCGCGTGAGCTGCCCGGCGAGCCCGTCCTCTGTCTCGAGCGTCAGAGCCTCACCCGGGGCGACCGTTACGACGGGGGTGATGTCCGGGTGCCAGCGGTTGTGCATCAGAGCAGCTGCGCGACGCGGTCTGCGGTGCCAGTGCATGCGGCCACCTCGGCGTCGGTCCAGGCGCGCGGCATGCCGAGCTGGTGAAGCGACACGATCGCGGCAAGCCGGTCGCCGAGGATGATCGGCGTGACGACCTGTGCTGCGAGCCCACCGTAGGTCTCCAGCATCCGCTGGAACGCCGGCTCGTCGTAGGCAGAGCGGCAGTCACGCTGAATGACCTGCCGTCCGCGCATCAGCTCTTGCACCACCGGTTGTGTCCGAAGGTCGACTGTCCGCTCGTCGACGAGCGACGCGATGCCCGGCGCGAGTGCCTCGTGGGTGACGGGAAACGCGTACTCGCCGGGCAGGTCTTGTCTGAGCGTGACGCGGCTTGCGCCGAGGGCTCGCAACAGGTCTCCCAGGATCGAGTCGATCTCAGTCAAGATCTCACCGTGACCGTCGTATGAGCGCTGATCGCCGCCGTTTCCCGGAGGACGCGCTTCGCTCCTACGCCGAGGCGATCATCGCAGGCCTGGGCGCGAGCCGTGATGCTGCGCGTGCCGTCGCCGACAGTCTGATCGAGGCCGATCGGCGAGGCGTACACACCCATGGGCTCGTTCGGCTCGCCTCGTATTGCGCCGACGCCCGAGCCGGCCGGATCGTTGTCGACGCCGTGCCGCGGCTCGAGCGCGAGCATGGGCCTACAGCGGCCGTCGACGGGCTTGGCGCCTTCGGAGCGGTCACCGGCACTGTGAGCATGGACGAGGCCGTTGCCCGCGCGAAGTTGCACGGCGTCGGCTTCGTGACGGCTCGCGGCTGCAACCACTTCGGCGCTGCGGCGTTCTACTCGCTGCGCGCGGTCGAGCACGGTCTGGTCGGAATCGCCGCAACGAGCACTCCTGCGGTGATGGCACCGTGGGGCGGTGCGGAGGCACGGCTCGGCAACAACCCGCTGTCGATAGCAGCCCCGATGCCGCACGGCGCGCCGCCCTTCGTTCTCGATCTCGCGCAGTCGGCGGTCTCCCGGGGGACGATCAAGCTTGCGGAGCTGAACGGGGAGCCGATCCCGCTTGGCTGGGCGCTCGACCCGGAGGGTCATGCGACTACCGATCCGACCGCCGCGTTGGCGGGAGCTCTCCTTCCCTCCGGCGGCCACAAGGGGTCCGGCCTTGCGTTCGCGATCGAGGTGCTGACTGGCGTGCTCGCAGGCGGGGACTTGGGCCCTGAGTTGATCAACGCGAGCCTGACGGGCGCCGCCCGCAGCAGCTCGGCAACGAGGACCGGAACCGTCGGAAGCCTCTACGTCGCCCTCGACCCTGAGTGCTTTGTGGGCCGGCAGGCGTTCATCGCCCGGATGGCACGGCTGGGCGAGCTGATCACGACGACTCCTCCTGCGCCGGGGTTCGAGGAGGTGCTCATCCCGGGAGAGCCTGAGGCACGGTCGGCCGAGAAGGCACGCGCACATGGAATCGAGCTCGAGGAGAGCACGATTGAAGTGCTGACGGATCTCGGCGCGGCAGAGTCGGTCGCGTTTCCGTCTGCGGGCGCCTGGAGGAGCGCGCGTGACGAATCGTCGAGCGGTCGAGCGGTGGATCGCCAACGTTCGCCTCGGCGGCGTCGTGTTCGCGGCGCTCGAGGTCGGCTTTCTCAGCAAGGACTTTCCACCTCGCTACGAGACGGCTGCGTGGGTGCTCACCGGCATCGTCGCGGTCGCCGCGATCGCGTTCTATTTCCTCTCGCGCCTCGCGGTCGAGGGGCTGCTCCGCCTCGTCGGGCTGGGCTCGCTGCTCTTCGACACGGCTGCGATCGGCGCGTACGCGACGATCTTCTCGTACGAATACGGAAACCAGACCCGCTGGGCGACGATCTTCGCCGTCGCCGAGGCTGCGCTCCGCTACGGCCTTCGCGGCGGCGTGGTCGTTCCGGCGCTCCTGAGCGGGTTCTTTGCGTTCAACGAATGGTGGCGCGCCCGAGAGTTCGGGCCGCCGGGATTCATCTGGGACCGCGTCACGTTTCCGACGGGGGTCATGTTGCTGACGGGGCTGATCGTCGGCTGGCTCGTCGAGCCGGCTCGACTTCGAGGCGCGCCACGGTGTCGAGCGCGCCGCCGAGGCCGAGCGTCTTCGTGATGAGCTCGGCCGTCGCGTCGACGTCCTCGAGGCGGCAAACCGCTGCGCCCGCGCGCTCGGGTCGTCGCTCGAGATCGAGCAGGCGTTCGGCGCCTTCATCCGCGAGGTACGCGGTCTCGTTCCCTTCGAGCGGACCGCGATCGTCCTCGTCGAAGGCGAAGCGGCGCGCACGATCGCGTCGGCCGGCCGCGGTGCGAACGAGGTGTTTCCGCCGGGCACCGCCGGGCCGCTGCGCGGCACCGTGCTCGACCGCGTGTTGGCCGGCGAGGTCGTCGTTCGCCGCGAGCTCGCGGATGCCGAGTACGCAGAGGACCGGGTGCTGCTCGACCTCGGCCTGCACAGCGAGCTGGTCGCGCCGCTCCTGATCGGCGCCCGGCCCATCGGGATGATCTCGCTCTCGCGCGTGGAGCCGAATGCTTTCTCGGAAGAGGAGATAGAACTCGTTTCCCTGCTCGGTCGCCTGGTCGCGACCGCCGTGCAGAACATCCGGGCCTACGAGGCGGAGCGGCACACCGTCGAAGAGCTCCGGCGTCTGTCGGCTCTGCGTGCGGACTTCGTCTCACTCGTTTCGCACGAGCTGCGCAGCCCGATGGCCGCCGTGATCGGCGCGGCCCGCACGCTGCAGGACCGGTGGCGCCTGCTCAGTCCCGAACAACGCGAAGCGTTCCTCGCGCTCATCGCCGACGAGACGAACCGGCTTGCTGCCTTGATCGGCGACGTGCTCGACACGTCACGCATCGAGGCGGGCACGTTCTCCTACAGCTTCGCCGACGTCGATCTCGGCCGCCTCGTCGAGGACGCAGTGGCAACCGCGAGCATCGGCCAGGATGAAGTGCTCGTACGCGCAACCGTTGCCGAGCCGGTTCCGCGGATTCGTGGCGACCGCGAGCGGTTGCGGCAGGTGTTGACCAATCTGATCGAAAACGCGATCAAGTATTCGCGGGCGGGTGACAAGGTCGACGTCAACGTGCAGCCGGAGAACGGCATCGTCCGCATCACCGTCGCCGATCGCGGCCCGGGCATTCCCCACGACCAGCACGGGTTCATCTTCGAGAAGTTCGGCCGTGCCGAAGTCGGCGGCGGTGGCTCGAAGCCCGGGACCGGGCTCGGCCTGTTCATTGCACGCTCGATTGCCGAGGCGCACGGAGGCACGGTTGACGTGCAGTCCCGCCCCGGAGAGGGCGCGACGTTCATCTTGACGCTGCCCGTTACGCCTTGACGCGCAAGCGCTCGACGCCGAGCTCTTTTGCGAGCTCGCGCGCGCGCGCGCCAATGCGGGCGCGCAGGTCGGCCGGCTCGAGCACGATCGCCTCGCCGCGCTTCGAAAGAATCTCGCTCTCGAGCCACTCGTCGCTTCCGACGGGGATCTCGCGCAGTGCGCTTCGGTCCGAGAGCTTGCGGGCGCCACGTTCGATCTCGTAACGCGCGATCTCCGGCGTGTAGAGGACGCGGGCGCTCTTCGCGCCGCGCAGGCGGGTGGGCTGGAAGCCTTCGCGCGCCTCGAACGTCTCCTCGAGCAGCTTCGCACTGCGCATCCGGTCGAGCCGGAACGAGCGCTCGCCGTCGCTGGTCCGGTCGTACGTGTGCACGTACCAGTGCGGAAGCGCACGCTCGAACGAGTAGGCCTCGACGATCCGAGTCGAAGGCTGTTCGTCGACCTCTTTTTGATACTCGATCTCGACGAGCCGCCGCTCGTCGCGGCCCCGGGCAAGCGCCGCGATCAAGTCCTCTTCTTCGGTTCCGTGCACCTCGGCTCCTTGCCCGAGCTCGAACACGCCGAAGGTCTCCTCGAGCTTCTTGCGCACCTTGTCGAGCGGGCTGTGCGCGTCGGCGGCGATCATAGGCCCCACGTATTCGAGTGCGAGCCGGATCGCGCGCGCCTCGAGCGGCGTCAGGCGCGGTGACGCGCGGAACGTGTCGCCCCACAACTCCTTGTCGACGTGTACGACCCCGTCGCTCAGCTCCGTGTAGATCGTGTAGCAGCCGCCGCCGAAGTTGACCAGATTGAGCAGCGAAAGGTGCTCCTCGAGCTCTTCCGGAGGAATCGAGGGGAAGCGCTCGAGCAGCTCGGCTTCCGGAATCTCTGCATCCTTCTCCTCGCCGCACTCCGCGAGCAGATACGCGAGCAGCGCTTGAAGCACCGCGAACCGCTCCGGAGCCACGGGCCCTGCGAAGCGTTCGATCGGCTCGATGGGGACGGTTCGCTTCGGCGACTCGCGGGCCGGCTGCGGCGCCACTCCTTCGTGGCCTTCGCGTACGCGCTTCAGCGAACGCGCAACTTCCCGGCGTAGTTCCTCCGGCTCCAGCGGGACCGCGCGGCCGTCCTGCTTCAGGACCCAGGAGGCGAGCTGGGGGAGTGAGGAGAAGTCGGTGACGAACACGCCGTCTTCGAGGCGGCCCGTGTCTCCGTATGCACGTTGCACCCACCAGGCCGTATCCCCGCGCACTTCGATGCGGGCCTCGCCGACGATCTCCCCGACCTGCCACGGCGGCCGGCCGCGGAACTTCTCGATATCGAAGTCGGTAGGCGTACGGAAATCGCGCTCGCGCCGGGTCGCGAACTTGATCTCACCGCGGATGCGTGACACCCGGAAGGTGCGAATGCCCGCACGATCGAGATCCTGTCCGATGACGTACCAGCCGCCGTTGTCCTGGAGCAGCGCGTACGGGTTGAGTGCGCGCTCTGCGACCTTGTCGCGCCCGATCGCCCAGTACTCGAACTTCACCGTGCGCTGCTTCGAGATCGCCCCCTCGAGCTTCGCGAGCCGCCCTGGCATCTCCGGGGAATAGTCGGGGTCGACCACCTCGACGCGCTGCGCGGTGTCGCCCAGCGGTTCCGCGAAGCCGGGTCGACCGAGCCCGAGGTTCTGGAGCGCCAGCCGCAACGGCTCGGCGTACGCAAACTTTCCCTCCAGCAGATACAGCGCGGTTTGGAGCGCTGCGAGCTCGTCGTTGTCGAGCTCGAGCTTCGGGAGGAAGTACTGCTCGGAGCGCAGCGTGTACAGCTCTTCACCGGTGAACTCGTCGCGTTGCGACTGAAGCGGAACCCCGAGCGACAGGAGCTCAGCGCGATCGGAGTAGAACCTCCGCGCGAACGCTTCGTCCGACATCTCCGAATAGCCCTCGACATTCGACTTGACGTCGCGTGCGGTGATCGCACGCCGCTCCGCCATCAGGAAGGCAACCAGCGAGAGCTGCCGAATCAGCTTGTCCGTATCGTGAGACACCCGCGTTCACACTACACGGGGTTGTTGTGGATGGCGGCGTGGGAAAGCTGTGGAGAACGCGAGCTACGCGGCAGCTTTTGCTTCGAGATGCTGGTGCGACGGGCAGTAGTCGCGGTCCGGCAGCGGCGTGCGCTGGCACGGCTTGCCCTTGCGCGTCGTCGCGCGACAGCGTGCAACGCCGCCGTCGAGTGCACCCGCTTCGATCTGATCCTCGATGAACTGCGTCGCCGCGCCGATGCCCTCCGTCACGGCCCAAGCGACCTCGGCCTGGCACGTGATCGGGAAGTAGCGGCGGATGTCCTGGAAGAGCGCGCGGTCCGGCTTCGCGAAGTAGAGCGGGTCTTTCGCGAGGCGCTCCATCGTCTGCTCGCAGGCGGTGAGAACGGCGCGGCGCGACTCGAGTTGCGACTCACGGTCGCCGTACGGATCGATCATGTCCTTGATCGTCCGATATATGGCCCGCGAGTATTGATACATGCAGTGTTGCAACTGGAGGGTCCGCTCTTCCATCAGTGTCTTGTCCACTCCTATCAAGTTCCCGCCAAACCTTTGTTAACGACGGGTTAATCGCTCGCGGCAAGCCCCCCGGCCAGCCGATCCTACACGTTCGCGGCCGTGTTACAAAGTGGGCGAATTTGTTGCCTTTGTTGCGAACGAGAATTCCGCCTCTTGAGCGGTGCCCGCCGCCGCCGAGCGTTACACCTACCGCGTGACGCGGGTCTGGTAGGCGCCCCGGAAGCCCTGGGCCTCCGCGGCAGCGAGGCCCGCCGTCGCCTCTGCCTGCGTCCGGTAGATGCCGGAGAAGACGACGTAGTACCCCGCGTGGAGGCTCGAGTACTGGGACGAGGTGAGGACGCCCACCTGCTTCAACCCGGCCCGCTTCGCCTGGCGGGCGCGGGTGACCGCCGCCGCGCGGCCGCCTTTGATCGGGAGGGACTCGAGGACGTCCGTGAACCCGCTCTCCCCGGTGGGCCAGAAGGCGAGGGCATTCGGGTTCGAGGGTGCCGGGACCGTCGTGGCGCCGGTGGAGGGTGACCCTGGTGCCGTCGGGAGCGGGCCGCTCGTGATCGTCGGTGCCGGGGCGGAGGGCAGGTTCGCCGGGCTGCTCGTCACGGGCGGCGTTCCCGGGGTCGCGCCCGGACCGACCGTCACAGACGGTGTCGTCGCGACCAGAATGCTCGGGGTTCCCCGCTCGCGCGCCGAATTCGCGGCGACCGCCGCTGTGGTCGCGATCGCCGTCAGCACGGCGAACAGCAGCACGGGCCAGATCCAGTCGCCCGGGTACCACGCGAGGCGGCGCTGCCACGCCGCCGCGAGCACGCCGACGACGCCTCGGTTCGTCGGCAGCCGGGCGCCGCATTCGAGGCAGTACTCCTGCAGCGGCTCGTACCCCACGCCGCAGCGAGGGCAATAGTCTCGGGGCTCCTCGGGCGTCATGGCGTTTCGACCGGCAGCGCCGCGGCGCCGGTGACGGCCCGCCCGCACTGCGCGCAGAACTTCGATCCCCAGAAGATCGGGGCGCCGCACTCGCAGCGGGCGGACGGCCGCGTCTTTCCGCGGGACACGGCGGCGGCGAGCAGGGCGTCGAGCTCGGCGAGCCGCTCTTCGAGCTGTCCGAGCTCGATGCAGCGGTCGACGAGCAGGTCCTGCCTGAACTGGTCGCGGCGGTACATCTCGAGCATCAAGCCGCCGAGGTCCCGAAGCCTGCCTTCGCGCGCGGCCAGGAGCGCGCGACGCTCGCGCCTGAGCTGGCCTGCAGGCGGAAGCGCGCGCCGGACGGCACGCGGCGTAGCCGGCTGGGAGGCCGCCTCAGGCGCTGGCGCGCGGCGAAACCGCATCGCGGCCGACTCTAGCGCTGGATGACGACGAGACGCTCTTCCGTCATCTCGCGCACGGCCCAGGCAGGGCCTTCCTTCGTGTTTCCGGATGCCTTGACGCCGCCATAGGGCATCTGGTCGCTGCGAAACGTCGGGGCCTCGTTGACGATGACGCCGCCGAACTCGAGCCGGTCGGCCGCGCGCAGCGCCGAGTCGAGAGACGAGGTGAAGATTCCGGCTTGCAGGCCGAAGCGGGTCCCGTTCGCGCGCTCAATCGCCTCGTCGAGCGAGTCGACGGGATTGACGATCACAACGGGGCCGAAGACCTCCTCGCAACTGACCTTCTGATCGTCGGCGACCTTTGCGATCACGGTCGGCTTGATCAGCGCGCCGCTCTCGCCGCTCGTCAACACCTCGGCGCCCGAGGACCGCGCCTCTTCGATCCACTCCGCGATCCGCGTGCGCGCGCCGGCGTCGATCACCGGGCCGACATCCGTCTCGTCGTCGGCCGGGTCTCCGACGACCAGCGCCTCGACCTTTGGCACGAACGACCTGACGAACGCGTCGTAGCTCGCGCGCTCGACGTAGATGCGCTGCACCGAGATGCAGCTCTGGCCGGCGAACGCGAAGGCGTTCGCAGCGAGCTTCGTCGCCGCGGTCTCGACGTCGGCGTCGGCGGTCACGATCACCGGCGTCGAGTTACCGAGCTCCAGCTTCACGCGCTTGCGCGGCGCACGCTCCTGCAATCGCCAGCCGACGTCGCCCGAGCCGGTGAACGTGATCATCTTCACGCGCTCGTCTTCGACGAGCACGTCACCGATCTGCGACGCCTGGCCGACGATGACGTTGAGCCAGCCCGCCGGAAGTCCGGCCTCCTGCTCGAGCTCTGCGAGGAGGAGCGCCGAGAGCGGCGTCTGCGACGCCGGCTTCAACACGACCGGGCAACCGGCCGCGAGCGCCGGTGCGATCTTGTGCGCGACGAGGTTGCACGGGAAGTTGAACGGCGAGATCGCACCGATGATCCCGATCGGCTTGCGCACGGTGAAGCCGAGCTTGCCCTCGCCGGCCTGCGCGGACTCCATCGGGATCATCTCGCCCGCGAGCTTGCGCGCCTCGACCGCCGCGAAGGTGTACGTCGACATCGCCCGCGAGGCCTCCACCCGCGCCGTCTTGATCGGCTTGCCCGCCTCGTCGGAGATCGTGCGCGCCACCTCCTCGTGACGCTTGCCGATCAGACCGGCGACCTTGACGAGGATCTCCGCGCGCTTGTGCGCGGGTAGCGGGTCGGCGAGCGCACGCTCGGCCGCATCGAGTGCCCGGCGAGTCTCCTCAGCGCCACCCTTCGCGACGCGCGCGACGACGTCGCCGGAATAGGGAGAGCGCACGTCGATCCAGTCGCCGGTCTCGACCCACTCGCCGTCGATCAGAAGCGCCCGCTGCGTTGCCGTCGCGGCCATGCGGCAAGTGTACGAGCTAACCCAGGTCTGACGGCAGGCGCCGCGCGAGCGCCTCGAGCACCTTCATCTGGATCGACGGAATCGTCTTGACGAGTCGCCGGAAGGCTTGGCCGGTGAGCACGAGCGCGTGTGTCGGCTGGGTCGTTCGCACCGTCGCGGTTCGGGGCGAGCCGCTGATCAACGCGATCTCGCCGAGGAAGTCTCCCGAGCCGAGCTCGTTGATCTTGCGGCCGCGGCGCCGCACCTCGGCGGCGCCCTCGACGATCACGACGAGCTCCTTGCCGCTCGCGCCCTCCTTCGTGAGGACGTAACCGGCCGGGACCACGACCTCGTCGGCGGCCGCGGCGATCTCGCGCAGTTCCTTGCGAGAGCAGTCCTCGAACAGAGGCACCGAGCGGATCAGCTCCACCTTCGCGTCCTTGCCGAGCATCAGGCGATTCTCCGGCGTGCGGTCGCGCTGGTCAAGCACCCCGGGGTACAGTGTTCCGTATGGCAAGAGGAACCGACGCACTCATCGTCGACGCCGTCCGCAGCCCGATCGGGAAGAAGAACGGCACGCTCTCCCACATCCGCGGTGACGAGCTGTCGGCTCAGATCGTGAACGGGCTCGTTGCCCGGAACGACGTCGATCCCGCCCAGATCGAGGACCTGCAGTGGGGTTGCGTCACCCAGATCGACGAGCAGGCGTGGAACATCGGCCGAAACGTCGCGCTCACGGCAGGCTGGCCGGTCTCGGTCTGTGGCACGACGGTCGACCGGCAGTGCGGCTCATCGATGCAGACGAACTTCAACGCCGCGGCTGCTGTGTGGTCCGGCCAGCTCGACCTCGTCATCTCCGGCGGCGTCGAGATGATGTCGCGCGTCCCGATGGGCTCGAACCGCGGCTCGATGTCGGAGCTCGTCACCGACCGCTTCGACATCGTGATGCAGGGCATCTCCGCCGAGGAGATTGCGAAAGAGTGGAGGCTCTCGCGCGAGGAGCTCGATCGGTACTCCTACGAGTCCCATGCGCGCGCTGCACGTGCGCGCGACGAGGGGCGGTTCGAGAAGGAGATCATTCCGGTCGACGTCGACGTCCCCGGGGACGACGGCGGCCGTGGGACCGCGACGCTGACGCGAACGCGGTTCGCGGTCGACGAAGCGATTCGCGAGACGACGCTCGAGAAGATGGCTCAGCTCCAGCCCGCCTTCATTCCGGACGGCGTCGTGACGGCGGGGAACTCGTCGCAGATCGTCGACGGCTCCGCCGCGGTGCTGATCGCTTCCGAGCAGAAAGCGTCGGAGCTCGGCCTCGAGCCGCGCGCACGTTTCCTCGGCTTCGGCATCGCCGGCGTCGACCCGCACATGATGCTGCACGGGAATCCGGAAGCATGCGACCGCGCGCTCGCGAAGGCGGGATTGAAGTGGGACGACATCGACGTGATCGAAGTGAACGAGGCGTTTGCCTCTGTCGTGCTGCAATTCCTGGCGGACACCGGTCTGAAGGAGCGCTATGAGGCCGGCGACGTGAACCCGAACGGCGGCGGCATCTCGCTCGGGCACCCCCTCGGCGCAACGGGCGCCCGCATCACGGCGACGCTCGTCTCGGAGCTCGAGCGGCGCAACGCGCGCTACGGCATCGGTGCGATGTGCATCGGCTTCGGCCAGGCGATTGCCGGCGTCGTCGAGCGACTCTAGAAAAGCGGTGCCAGGCACCGCTCCGCGGAGCCTGGCACGAGCGCACGTTGCGCTCGCCGTCACGTTCGTCGCCTTCGGAGCGCTCGACGGGACCTGGGCGGCGCGCCTTCCCGCGCTGAAGCACCGGCTCGGCCTCGACAGCGGCCAGCTCGGGGTTGTCCTCTTCATCGTCACGTCGGTGGCGACGCTGCTCCTGCCTGTCGCCGGCTGGCTCGCGGCTCGACTTGGCAGCCGGGCTCCCACCGCACTCGGGTTGGTGCTGGCGTGCGCCGGGCTCACGGGCGCTGCGTTCGCTCCTTCGTATGCGACGCTCGTCGTCGCGGTCTGTGTGCTCGGAGCCGGCTGGGGGATCGCCGACGTCTCGGCGAACGCGCACGGTGTCACCCTGGAGGCGCGCATCGGGCGGCCGATCCTCTCCGTGTTGCACGGGATGTGGAGCTTCGGGCTGCTCGCCGGGTCCGGGATCGCGGCGGGTGCGGCGGCTGCAGCCATCTCGCCGCGCCTGCAGTTTCCGGTCGTTGTCGGGGCGGTGCTCGTGCTCGTCGCGATCTTCGTGCCACAGCTTCTGTCAGGTACGGCGGCCGATGTCGACTCCGCCCACTTCGCGTTGCCGCGCGGCGCGCTCGCGCTGCCGGCATTTCTGACGTTCTGCGCGCTGTTCATCGAGTTCGGTGCAATGAACTGGAGCGCCGTGTTTCTTGCGGGACCGGTATCGGCGAGCGCGAGTGTCGCGGCCGGTGCCGTCGTCGTCTACGCGGTGTCGATGGCTTTCGCCCGGCTTGGCGGCGATCGTTTGCTGACACGTTGGGGCGTCGGGCGCCTCGCGCGCTACAGCGGGGCGCTCACGTGTGCGGGCATCGCACTTGCGCTCGCGACGCGCTCACCGGTGCCGGCGCTCGCGGGCTTCGGGCTCGTGGGTGCGGGGTGCGCGGCGATCGTGCCCGCGCTGTTCAGGGTCGGAGGCTCGGTGCCCGGAGTCTCGTCGGGCGCGGGCATCGCCGCCGTCGCCACCTCCGGGTACGCGGGCGCCGTTGTCAGCGGTCCGGCGATCGGATTCCTCGCCCGCGGCATCGGACTCACCGGCGCGATGTCGCTGATCGGCGTCAGCGCGGCGGTCATTGCTCTGTTCGGCCCGCGCCTTGAACAACGGTAGGCTCTCGCGCGTGAAAGTCGGTGTCGTCGGTCTGGGCGCAATGGGCGCCGGCATCGCGCAGTTGTCCGTCGAGGCAGGCGTCGACACGATCGGCCGCGAGGTGTCGATGGAGCTGGCGGAGAACGCACGCGACCGAATCGGGCACTTCCTCACGCGCAAGGTGGAGAAGGGACAGCTCGAGCAGGGAGCGCGCGACGACGCGGTCGGGCGGCTCTCGCTGACGACAGCGCTCGCCGACTTCGCGGACTGCGATCTCGTGATCGAGGCGATCGTCGAGGAGCTCGTGCCGAAGCAGGAGCTCTTCGCGGAGCTCGAGCGCATCTGCAGGCCGGACGCCGTGCTCGCGACGAACACCTCGGCGCTGTCGGTGACCGAGATCGCGTCGGCGACTTCGTCGCCCGGAGCGCGTCGTCGGCATGCACTTCTTCAACCCGGCACCGCTGATGCCGCTGGTCGAGATCATCCGCGCGGAGCTCACCTCCGACGAGGCATTCGAGACCGCGTACGCCTTCGGCGAGAAGCTCGGCAAGCACCCGATCCGCTGTTACGACACGCCCGGCTTCGTCGTCAACCGCGTGCTGATCCCGCTCTTGAACGACTGCATCCGCGTGCTCGACGAAGCGCGAGTCACGGTCGAGGACCTCGATGCGGGCATGAAGTACGGCGCGGGTTGGCCGATGGGTCCCTGCGAGCTCGTCGACCTCGTCGGCATCGACGTGCACGTGCACGCGAGCGAGGCGCTGTACGAGAAGACCCACGAACCGCGGATGGCAGCGCCGCCGCGCCTTGTTGCGATGCGCAATGCAGGCTTGCTCGGCCGCAAGAGCGGCCGCGGCTTCTACACCTACTAGGCCGCGAGTTGGATCGGCTGCGCGAGCGGTTCGACCTCGGTGACCGGCAGTTGCGTGCCAGCGTGCATCTCGTCGAGCACCGCGTCGAGCATGACTGCGTTCATCGCGGCGGTCGCGGCCGCCGCAAGTAGACCGGCAGAGCGGTCGGGCGAGACGCCGGCGGCGCGGAGCGCTTCGGCGAGTGCATCGACGCGCTGGGCGACGTTGCGGGCTGTTGAGTCGGAGGCCATTGGCTGAGGGTTCGCTCTCGGTGCGGACGTTCCTATGGGGAGGATAACCGGGCCCAGAGGTTTTCAAGCATCGTCGAAACAGGCTCCACGGTGGCGGTCGCCGCGAAATTGATCGCTCCCGCGTTGAAGACCTTCGCGCCCGCCGCGGTCTCGTAGTAGGTCATCTCCGCCGATTTGCCTGGCCCGAGCAGGTCCGGGATGCGTGCCAGGACAATTGTCCCAGGCGGTGAGGCGGGACCTGCGGCGTCGATCTCGATCCCGTAGCGCCCGAATGTCGATCCGTTCGTCAACCCGGTGCCGGCGAAAAGCCACGGCGCCTGTGTCGCGCCCGTGACCGTGAACGGCATCTGCAGAGCGCCATGGTTCGAGCCGATGTACTGGCCGCCCGTGAGTGCGGCTTCCGGCCGTCCCTTGTCGCGCCAGAGCGCCACCTTCGTCATCAGAGGCGGATCGATGCGCACCTGCCAGAACATGTTGTTGGCCGCGAGGAACGCAAGGTTGCCGCCGAGATTGCGGTAGCGCGTGATGACGTCGAGCTCGTGTTCGGTCACGTACTCCTCGTGACCGGGGAAGACGACGAGGTCGTAGTTGCGCGCGAGGTCGTCGCCGCTCGCGAGAGCGCCGACGTCCTGGTCGCTCAGGAAGTCGACCTGCTTGCCGGTCTGCTGCAACCAGGTGAGGAACGTCAGATCCCAATCGTGGAACCGGAACGGGAGACCGAAATCGAGGAACGGCCGCGTCAGGTCGACTGCGCGCGTGCGACCGCCACCGACGTACCACGAGTCGCCCCACCCGTCGCCGTTCTCGTCCGCGAAGTTGTAGGCCTGCCACGTCTGCGTTGCGAGCACGACGGCGACGCGGTGGCTGCCAAGCGTTCGGGGCTTCACGATGAACGGTGCATACCCGACGCGTCCGTCGGCGGCGGTGACGCGAAGGAAATACAGCCCGCTCGGCCAGTCACCCGGTCGGACGAAGCGGATCGAAGCGGGCGCGTCGCGATGCGCCGACCAGTCGACGCGCGCCGCCGTCGTCATTGCCTGCCCGCTCGTCCGAAGGTCCCGGACGGACGGGAACGCGCCGCCGCCGTAGGCGAAGACCTGGAACGTCAACGCCTTTGCATCGGTCGAGACCGTCACGGCCGCCTCTTGGCCCGGCGCGTAGCTCGGCTCGAGAAAGCCGGCGTCGACGCCCTGCACCCGCACGACCGGCCGTTTGCCGTTGCTGTAGGCGCGCCCGCTCACCACGAGTTGGAGCACGTAGGTTCGCGGCGGCGTGGCCGGCTTCGGTGTCCAAACGATCTCGCTTGCGCCCTTCGAGAACCGGCGCCCCGCGATCCGGGCGATCACGTTCGTCGATGTGACTTCGGGATCTGAGTTCGCACTGTCGGTCCGCACGACCTGGACTGAGACGCGCGCGGGCGCTGTGAGCCGGAAGTAGATGTGCGCTGCGTCTCGAAAGCCGTCGCCGTTCGGGCTCACGGTCGTCAGCAGCCGACCGTCGCCGAGAAACGGCGTCGACCCGTTTGTGACGTGAAGACCGAGGAGTTTCGGGCCGCCCGCGTGTGCTTGTGCGGGCACAACGACGGCAACCGCCACGAGCGACACAAAAAGGGGACCCGGCGCATCGCTTCGGCCTACCCCGAGTGGGGGGCCCGTAACAGAACCTTTACGGACCGTTGAATGGCAGGCAACGACACCGGACGATACTTTGCAGTACATGCGGCGGCTTTCCGTCATCCTCGGTCTGTTCTCGGTGATAGCCGTGCCTGCGGCTGCGCTCGCAGCGCCGACCGCGACGGGCGACGGCTCGCTCGTCGTGCAGAACGGCTCGGCGCCGGTCGGCACGCCTGTCGTTCAGCTCACGATCACCGGCTCGGTGATCGGCCACGTCGACCACGGCAGGATCGTCATCGACACGGGCGTCAACGGCGACGCGCCGGACGTGACGGGTGCCGAGTGGCGCGGCGACTCGACGAGGAGCGACACCGCCCAGGTCTGGAAGGGCCACGACTTCAAGTTCCGCGCGGTCGCCGGGAAGAACATGGTGGTGCTCGTGTACGGCACCGGCGTCGACCTCGTGGCGATCGGCAAGGGGACCGTGAAGCTCGCAGGCGTTCCCGACGCGGTTACCGACGGGAAGTACTCGTTGAACGGCGCCGACTTCGTCTCGCTGCCGGGCACGCAGACCGACAAGCGCGTCCATCGGCTCGAACGGGTAGGGCACCGGCGTGGCCGGCAAGCCGCAGACTGTGCTCGTCGTCGAGGACGAGGCGTCGATCGCCTCGTTCGTTGCGGCCTATCTGAAGAACGCCGGCTACACCGTTCGGACAACTGCGAGCGGCACCGAAGCGCTCAAGCTCGTTGCGTCGGAGAAGCCCGCGCTCGTCGTGCTCGACTTGATGCTGCCGGATATCGACGGCGTCGAGGTGTGCAAGCAGATCCGGCAATCGAGCGACCTGCCGGTACTCATGCTGACGGCGCGCGACGAGGACGTCGACAAGATCATCGGGCTCGAAGTCGGGGCCGACGACTACATGACGAAGCCGTTCAACCCACGCGAGCTGGTCGCCCGCGTTCGTGCGATCCTGCGCCGCGCCGCGCCCGAGCGCGCGAGCCGGGAGAGCGCGGTCATTACGCACGGCGATCTCGACGATCGATGCGGGTCGTCGTGAGGCGCGCGTCGGCGAGCAGGAGATCCAGCTTGCCCCGAAGGAATTCGATCTGCTCTGGGAGCTCCTCGACCACCGCGGCCTCGTGCTCACGCGCGACCAGCTCCTCGAGCGCGTGTGGGGCTACACGTTCGCGGGTGACACGCGCACCGTCGATGTGCATGTGCGCCAGCTCCGTCGCAAGCTCGGCGACGCGTCGCCGATCGTCACCGTGTGGGGCGTGGGCTACAAGGTGAGCCCGGCGCGCGAACCCGCCAAGGCGTAGAGCGCTAAGGCTCGGCCCATGCTCGGGTCGCTTCGGTTCCGGCTTCCGGCGCTGTTCCTGCTCGGCATTCTCCTCGCCGGCCTCATCGCTTCGCTCATTTCGATCCGCTTCTTCCAGAGCTATACGCGTGCGCGCGCGATCGACGAGCTGCGCTCGGAGTCGGTCGGCATCGTGCAGCTCTATTCGCAGCAAGCGGGCCGGGCGAGTGTTCCGCCCAAGGGTCTCGTCCGCGCACTCGGTGGCGACCAGATCTTCTGGGTGCCCGTCGCCCGTGGCGTGAACCTGGGTCAGGACATCCCCGACATCGCGGCGTCGACCGTGGACATGAAGTTGCTCAGAGCCGGACAGACGGAGACGATCGACCTCCACTGGCCGCAGGGCTCGAAGGGAAAGGACTACCTCGCGGTCGCGCAGCCGCTCTTGCTCGGCGACAACCTCTTCGGCGCGCTCGTCGTGGCCAAGCCGACGTCGCAGCTGCGCAGCCGCTCGGTGACTCTGGTCGAAGCGGCTCGGACTCGCGTTCGGCGGCGGCGTGATCGTCGCGGGTCTGCTCGGCTTGTATTTGACCCGGCGGATCACGAAGCCGCTGCGCAAGTTGTCGCAAGCGGCGGACGAGGTGGCCGCCGGCCACTACGAGGTTGAGGTGCCGGAGCCGCGCGGCTCGGACGAGATCGCGCACCTGTCGGCGCGGTTTGCAGACATGACCGCGAAGCTCGCCGAGTCCGAGCTGCTGTCACGCAACTTCCTGATGTCGGTGTCCCATGAGCTCCGGACGCCGCTGACCGCGATCCGCGGCCACGTGGCGGCGCTCAGCGAAGGCGTGATCGAGGATCCGACAATGCGCGAAGCATCGCTCGGCGTGATCAGTGAGGAGGCGCTTCGGCTCGAACGGCTCGTCGGCGACGTGCTCGATCTCGCGAAGCTCGATGCGCACCGCTTCACGGTGCTCCAGGAAGAGGTCGACATGGAGCGGCTCTCAGAGCGCGCGTACGCAGCGTTCGGCGAGCAGGCGCGTCGGCGTGAGATCGACTACCGCCTCGACGTGCGCGCGAAGCCGGTGATCGTCACGGACGGCGACCGCGTACTGCAGATCATCGTGAACCTGCTCTCGAACGCCTTCCGGTGGACGCCAGAGGGCGGCCGGATCGAGCTCGAGCTGTCAACGGAGAATGGGTCGGTGTCGGTGGCCGTTGCGGACTCGGGCCCGGGGATCGACGAAGAGGAGCAGGAGCGCATCTTCCGGCCGTTCTGGTCGCGGGACGGCGGCGGTACGGGGCTCGGCCTCGCGATCGCCCGTGAGCTTGCGGTTGCGCTCGGCGGTCGGCTCGCGCTCGACAGCGCGCCCGGCGAGGGCAGCCGCTTCGTGTTGCTGCTGCCGGGCTAACCGGCGAGGCGGTAGACGGCGGCGTCGCCGTCTTCCGCGGAGAGGCGCTCTTCGATCTTGACGAGGCGCTGCTCGACGCCGCGCCACCCGCTCGTCACGAGGTCGACGAGGAGCGCGAGGTCGTCCACGCGCGCGTGCCGCTCGGAGAGGAGGTCGCCTTCGACGCGCTCGAGGCGCCGGATGATCTGGTTCATGAGCCCTCGGATCTCGGCCAGGTTGCGGCCGACCGGCATCACCTGCGCGCGCAGCCCGTCCTGCACGGCGTCGCCCACCCGGGACGGCAGCGTGGCTTCGAGCTCGGCGGTCGTGGCTGCAAGCGCCTCGACCTGGTCGCGCGCGCGTTCGAGCGCCGCATCGAGCGCTGCCGGCTCGACACGTCCGGAAGCGGCCTGATCGATGCGCGCCTGCGCCCGCTTGATCGCGTCAGGATCCATCGCGGGCGACGGTACTCCCGCTACCGGACGGCACGCCCCCAGGGCCATGTCTTGCCGGGCAAATGCCCTGCAAACGGTGTCAGACACGACGGTTTCGTGAGGAGGCCGTGACGATTACCGTGGCTGCGATGGACATCGGTGAGTTGGATTACGCGCTGCCGCCGGAGCTGATCGCGCAGCACCCGGCTGCGCGACGCGATGGATCGCGGTTGCTCGTCTACGACCGGGCGACGGGCGACGTTCGGCACCGCCGCTTCTCCGAGCTGCCCGACGAGCTGCGGAACGAGCTTGTCGTCGTGAACGACACGCGCGTCGTCGCGGCTCGCATCCCGATTGAGGCGCCGCGCGGCGAGGTGCTTTTGCTCGAACGCATCGAGGGCGACGTCTGGGAGGGGCTGGCCCGGCCCACGCGCCGGCTCAAGCCGGGACAGCGGTACGGGCCGATCGAGCTGCTCGAGCATCTCGGCGCGGGGCGCTGGCGGCTTCGACTGGACGGCGAGCCGCAGGGCGAGACCCCGCTGCCGCCCTACATCACCGAGCCGCTCGACGATCCCGCGCGCTACCAGACCGTCTATGCCCGCGAAGCCGGCTCGGCCGCGGCGCCAACCGCGGGACTCCACTTCACGCCCGAGCTCCTTGCGCACCTCGATATCGAGCGCGTGACGCTCCACGTCGGGCTCGACACGTTCCGGCCTGTAACCGAAGACCGGCTCGAAGAGCACGTCATCCACGGCGAGCGCTACTCCGTCGACCCTGCAGCGTGGCAGCGGATCGAGCGTGCAGAGCGAGTGCTCGCCGTCGGAACGACGACCGTGCGCGTGCTCGAGACGCTCGCACGCGGCGACGCACAGCTGGAAGGCCGAACCGAGCTCTTCATCACGCCCGGCTTCGTGTTCCGCCGCGTCGACGCGCTGCTCACGAACTTCCACCTGCCGCGCTCGACGTTGCTTGCGCTCGTCATGGCGTTCGCCGGCATCGACGAGGTCCGCCGGCTGTACGCATTAGCCGTGCAAGAGCGGTATCGCTTCTACTCGTTCGGCGATGCGATGCTGATCCTGTGAGCACGTTCACGATCACGGCGACCGACGGCCCAGCGCGCGCAGGAATCCTGCACACCGCGCACGGCGACGTCCCGACGCCGGCTTTCATGCCGGTCGGAACCAAAGGGACGGTGAAGGGCGTCGACCCGCACGAACTGCGCGCGCTCGGCGCAGCGATCGTTCTCGGCAACACGTACCACCTGCACTTCCGTCCGGGGGAAGACCTGATCGCCGAGCTCGGCGGCCTGCACGCCTTCATGGCGTGGGACGGGCCGATCCTCACGGACTCCGGCGGCTTCCAGATCTTCTCGCTGCGCGACACGCTGCTCGCATCCGACGACGACGGCGTCACCTTCCGCTCCGTCTACGACGGCAACGCGGAGCGGCTCACGCCGGAGCTCGCTGCACAGATCCAAACGCAACTGGCCTCCGACATTGCGATGTGTCTCGACATCTGCCCGCCTGCAGGCGTTCCGCGTCTCGAGCTCGAGGAAGCGGTTCGCCGCACGACACTCTGGGCTCGGCGCCAGCGCGACTTGCCTCGCGCGCCCGGCCAGCTGCGCTTCGCAATCACCCAGGGCGGGCTCGACCAGGAGCTGCGCGCGCGCTCGAGCGAAGAGCTCGTGCCTCTCGACTTCGACGGCTACGCGATCGGCGGCCTCAGCGTCGGCGAGCACCGCGCACCGATGTTCGAGGCGACCACGCATGCCGCGTCCTTTCTCCCGCCCGACAAGCCGCGGTACTTCATGGGGATCGGCGACCCGGAAGGCGTGATCGAGGTGATCGCGCGCGGCGTCGACATGTTCGACTGCGTCCTGCCGACGCGCACCGCGCGCACCGGCAGCGCGTTGACCTGGGAAGGACGCTTGAACCTGCGGAACGCGCGCTTCGCGCGAGATCCGCGCCCCCTCGATGAGCATTGCGCCTGCCCTGCGTGCACCCGCCACAGCCGTGCGTACATCCGTCATCTCGTGAACCAGCAGGAGATTCTCGGCTTGCGGCTGCTCAGCCTGCATAATCTTCGCTTCCTGATCGACCTGGTCGGACAGGCTCGCAAGGCGATCGAGCAGGGCACGTTCGAAAGCTGGCGAGTGGATGCACTCACACGACTGGAGACTTGATGGGCGGCGCAGGCTTCTTCTTGATCATCATCGCGTTCGGCTTTCTCTACTTCGTGATGGTGCGCCCGCAGAAGAAGCGGCAGGTCGCGCAGATGCGGATGCTGAACGAGCTCGCCGTCGGTGACGAGGTCGTGACCGCCGGTGGCATCTACGGCGAGATCGTGGGGCTCGGCGATGAGGACGTCACCGTGCGCATCGCCCCGCAGCTCGACGTGCGGGTCGCCCGGCGCGCGATCGCCTCGGTGACGCCGGCGGCCTCCGACGCTGCGGAGCTCGAGGCGCCCGAGGAGCCGGAGCGCACTGAGGCAACTCCCGGCACCTGAGCCAGGCTACCCGGCTACCCTTCGCGGCACTCGTGACCGACCGGCGTAAGTACCTCGCTCTTGATGGGCGTGATCCTCCTGGCCGTGGCCGGCTCGCTCGTGCTCGCCGTACCCGGGTCACCGGTCTACAAGAAGCCGGTGCTCGGCCTCGACCTCCAGGGCGGCCTCGAGGTGG
Organism: uncultured Actinomycetes bacterium; assembly: GCA_963707525.1. GTDB lineage: Bacteria > Actinomycetota > Thermoleophilia > Gaiellales > Gaiellaceae > Palsa-739. The sequence goes on from CAVPQJ010000007.1 coordinate 363,255, forward strand.
TGCTGAAGGCCACGCCGCCGAAGGGGCACCAGTTGACGCCGGCCGATCTCGACCGGTCGATCACGATCATGCAGAAGCGCATCAACGGGCTCGGCGTCTCGGAGCCGGAGATCCGGAAGCAGGGCAAGGACCAGATCGTCATCCAGCTCGCCGGCGTCCACAATCAGGCCGCCGCCGCCGCGTTGATCGGCAAGACCGCGCAGCTCCTCTTCTTCGATTTCGAGCCGGACCTCGTCGGTCCGTCACGGGGCGCGAACGACACGCCGATCGCGACGCCGAGCCTCTACGACCTGCTGAGCCAGGTTCAGGCTCAGGCCGCGAAGGGCGAGCCGGAGAGCTTCGACCTCTTCAAGTCGAAGACGGTGACGACGAAGGCGAAGAAGAAGGGCGGCAAGCCGACGACGACCACGGTCTGGTCGTTCAAGGGCACGGCCCCGACCGAGGCCGAGCTGCTTGAAGCCGCACGGAGGCACGGTGCCCGCCGGCTTCAAAGTCCTGAAGGTTCCGGCGCACCGGCTCGTCGTCAGCTGCCCGGTCGCCGAACGGCTGCCCCGGCGCGACCGCGGCCTCGAAGAACGGGACGTACTACTACCTCTTCAAGTACTTCCCGAACGATCCCAACGGCCCGCCCGAGCTGACCGGCAAGGATCTCAACTCCTCCGGCATCAGCGCCCAGATTGACCCGCAAACGAACCAGTGGGCGACGCTGCTCTCGTTCACGGGGCACGGCTCGAACCAGTTCCAGAAGATCACGAAGGCGGAGTACGAGCGCGGCAAGCTCGCGTCCGGCCTCGCCGGGCACGGTGGCGACAAGAGCCTCGTCCAGCAGTACGCCGGCCATTCGGCGATCGTCCTCGACAACCAGCTGCAGTCGACGCCGTACATCGACTACACCGATCCCACACTGCAGGACGGGATCAGCGGCGGCGCGCAGATCTCGACCGCCTCGCAGTCCGAGGCGAGCAACCTCGCTCTGATCCTTCAGACCGGTGCGCTGCCCGTCAGCTTCAAGCAGATCGAGCGCACCGACGTTTCGGCCACGCTCGGCAAGAACTCGCTCACGCAGGCGTGGCACGCCGCGCTCGTCGGGCTGATCGTCGTCGCGCTCTTTTTGCTCCTGCTCTACCGCTTCCTCGGTCTCGTCGCGGTGCTGGGGCTCGCGATCTACGCGCTCTTCTATTACTCGGCGATCCTGCTCTTCCACGTCACGCTGACGCTGCCGGGCTTCGCCGGCTTGATTCTCACGATCGGTGTCGCGGCCGACGCGAACGTCGTCGTCTTCGAACGCATCAAGGAAGAAGTGCGCGCTGGAAAGTCCGTGCGTGCGGCGATCAGCGCCGGGTACGGCAAGGGCTTCCACACGATTCTCGACGCGAACGTCGTCACCGCGATCACCGCGCTCGTGCTGTTCCTCGTCGCGATCGCGTCGGTGAAGGGCTTCGCACTCATGCTGCTGATCGGCACGCTCATCTCGCTGCTGACAGCCGTTGCCGCAACGCGTGCGATGCTCCAACTGCTGAGCGGGTTTCGCTGGTTCGACAATCCGCGCTTCATGGGCGCACAAGGTCAGCAGACCGCAAAATGGCTGCAGATCGACTTCATGAAGTACCGCCGCGTGTGGTTCGCGATGTCGGGACTGATCCTCATCGCCGGCGCGGTATCGCTCGGCGCCCGCGGTCTCAACCTCGGCATCGACTTCAAAGGCGGCACGCAGGTCACCTTCAACACGCACCAGGCCTACACGACCGACCAAATCGCGAACGTGGCCAAGGAGGTCAACCGCAAGGACGCCATCGTTCAAGGTCGAGGCGCCTCGACGAACGGGAAATACAAGGGGTGGCAGGTGCGGACCCGCGCACTCACGAGTACGCAGCAGAGCGCGTTCCAGCAGGACCTCGAGAAGCAGGTCGGTGCGTACGCGAGCGGTACGAAGAACGTCTCCTCGAGCTTCGGGCATCAGATCGCCGTCGACGCGATCTGGGGAATCATCGTCTCGATGTTCCTGATCGTGATCTACATCGCGCTGCGCTTCAGCTTCAAGTTCGCGTTACCGGTCATTCTCGCGATGCTCCACGACATCATCATCACCGTCGGCGTCTACTCGATCGCGTTCAGGGAGGTGTCGGTCGCGACGGTTGCGGCTGTGCTGACCGTCCTGGGTTACTCGATCTACGACACCATCATCATCTTCGACCGCGTGCGCGAAAACGAGCCGCTGATGCGCAAGCAGCCGTACGCGACGATCGTGAACGTCTCGCTGTGGGAGACGATCCGCCGGTCGCTGGCGACGACCCTCATCACCCTGCTCCCGATCATCGCGCTCGAGATCCTCGGCGGCCCGACACTGAAGGACTTCGCGTTCGCGCTCATCGTCGGCGTGACGTCTGGTGCGTACTCCTCGATCTTCATTGCGGCACCGCTACTGACCATCTGGAAGGAACGCGAGCCGGAGTACGCCAAGCGGAAGCGGCTGGCCGGGACCGGCGGCGACGAGCCGGAGCCCGAAGGCGGCACCCCGGCGAAGCGTCGCCCGCTCCGCCCGAAGGGCGATCTCGGGACGATTGCGCTACAGGAATCCGAGCAGGCGCTCTCCAACGAGGCGACGCCCGGGTTGCTCGACCTCGCGCCGGATCCCGTGGGCGCGCAGGCGCGACGCGAGAAGCGCCGGCAGCGCCGGCGCACGAGACCGCATGGCCGCGCGCGGTAGCGGGCGCCTCGCCGACGCCGTCGGCGAGCTCATGGCCGAGCTGCCCGAGCGGATGCGCGGCAGCCAGGCGAAGCTCTCCGAGCAGGCGGTCGCCGCGTTCAAGGCGTTCGCGGACCAGCTGAACCTCGTCTCGCGCGACGAGGTCGACGAGCTCGAGCTTCGCGTCGCGCAGCTCGAGCATCGCCTGCGCCTGCTCGAGCAGAACGACGCGCCGCCGCCGCTCTAGCTTCGCTGCGAGTAGCGCCCGAACGTCTCCTGGATGAACCGCTCCGCGTCGTAGACGATGAGCGCGCACACCGCCGCAAGCGGCAGCTCGGCGAAGATCGCCTCGAGAATCGCCTCGAGCGAGTCGCCGCTGCCGATCGATGTCACGACGTCGAACCACGCGTCGCACACGAGCATCGTCCCGGTCACTGCGGCGAACGGGACGAGCCATTGCGACCCCTTGACCGCGGACCAGGCGGTGGCGGCGATCGCGCAAAAGAGCCCGCAGTCGAAGACAACCCAGGCGATGTCGTAGTGCTCCGTCACATGGCGTGACGGCAGCCTGAACGTCAGCCAGAGCGTCCAGGGCACGAGCGCAGCCGCCGTACACAGGAGAACAAGGGGTATCCACCGGGGCAGCGGGACACGGCTCGAGTTCTGACCGTCCATTCCGAAGGTGACGTTACCCTGCCCCCGTGAGGCGACGGATGCCCAGGGCCGAGTCGCTGCTCGGAGGCGCGGCCGCTCTCGTTGGCGCGATCGGCGTTGCCTCGTCGCTCACGCCGGAGTTCGCCGGGCGCTACGACCTCGTGCGCGGCGTGCTACCGCCTGGGGTGCCGAACGCAGCGCGGGTTTTCGCGCTTGCGTTCGGGATCGCGCTCATCTGGCTGTCGCGTTCGCTGGCCCGACGACGTCGCCGCGCCTGGCAGATCGCCGTGATCGTCGTCATCGGCTCCGCCGTCGCGCATCTCGCGAAAGGCCTCGACATCGAAGAGGCGGTCTCGACGCTCGTGCTACTTGCGGCGCTGCTGCACTGGCGCTCGCGGTTCACGGTTCCCGGCGACACCGAGGCGGCGAAGCCGCTCATCGTGGTCGGAATGCTCGCTTCGGCAATCGTGCTCGTGACGCTCAGCTTCGAGTTGCGCGGCGCCGACGTCCCGAGCAGGCTCTTCGACGGCTTCCAGGCGGCGGCCATCGTGCTCGGCTTCTCGGCGCTCTTCATCTGGCTCCGGCCGCTGTCGCATGCGGTAGAGCAGACCGTCACGGAGCGTCGCGCCGTGCGCGAGCTCGTCGACGCGTTCGGGAGCGACAGCCTGTCGTTCTTCGCGCTGAGGCGCGACAAGAGCTACCACTTCTCTCCGAGCCGGAACGCGTTCCTCGCCTATCGCGTCGTCGCGGGCGCAGCGTTGATCAGCGGCGATCCGGTTGGTGAGGAGAGCGAGTTCGACGGTCTCCTCACCGAGTTCCAGAGCTTCGCGCACGCTCGCGGCTGGCGGCTCGCCGTCGTCGGCGCGCTCGGCGAGAACCTGTGCCGCTACGAGCGCCTCGGCATGCGCGCGATCGCAATCGGAGACGAGGCGATCCTCATTCCCGGCGAGTTCTCGCTCGAGGGCCGTTCGATTCGCAAGGTGAGGCAATCGGTGTCGCGACTGACGAAGGCGGGATACCGCTTTCGCGTCGTCGCGGCCGATGACGTCGACCCCGCGCTGCGGGCGCAACTCGATGCAGTGTCGGAGACGTGGCGCGGCAACCAGGTCAGAGCGCGGCTTTTCGATGGCGATGGACGACCTGTATGCACTCGGCACGACGTTCGCGATTGCACAGTCGGACGCGGGGGAAGTCGGCGGCTTCCTCCATCTGGCGCCGTCGCCAGCCGGAGGCGGCTGGTCGCTCTCGACGATGCGGCGGCTGCCCGGCACTCCCAACGGCCTGACGGAGTTCCTCGTCGTCGAGACTCTTGCCTGGGCGAAGGAGCACGACGTGACGGAGCTGTCGCTGAACTTCTGTGCGCTGACCGACTTCGTCGCGCCCGATCGCGCCATCACGGTGCCGCGCCGGCTCGTCCGGCGCGTGCTCCTCGCGGCCGACGGCGTGTTCCAGCTCGAGCGCCTGCACAGCTTCAGCCGGAAGTTCCACCCTCACTGGCGGCCGCGGTATCTCTGCGTCGAGAAGCTGACCGACCTGCCGCTCGTCGGGCTCGCCTATCTCCACGTGGAGCAGCTGCTCGTCCCACCGGGAAGGTGGACGCGCCGAGAGCGCGTGTCACACTAACGCCATGGCGCAGCAGCAGTCGTCGACGCGCAATCTCGGCCGGCTCTCGGAGATCGCACAGGTGATGGTGCGACACGGCTTCGGCTACTTCCTCGAGGCCCACAAGCTCGTCGACCTGCTGCCCGGACGCTCGGCCGAGCTGCGGCTCGCATCGGCGCACGACTCCGGGGCTTCCGCGCGCGGCGCACATCTCCGCGACCTGCTCGACGAGCTCGGCCCGACCTTCGTGAAGTTCGGCCAGCTGCTCTCGACGCGGCCGGACATCGTGCCACCCGACATCATCGCCGAGCTGCGCAGCCTGCAGGACGACGTGCGTCCGTTCCCGTTCGAGCAGGCGGAGCGCGTGATCGTCGAGGACCTCGGAAACTCGATCGAGCGCCTGTTCCTCGACTTCGAACGCGAGCCCGTCGCGGCTGCGTCGATCGGTCAGGTGCATCGTGCGACGCTCCCGAACGGCAAGCAGGTCGCGGTGAAGGTGCAGCGTCCCGGGGCGCCCCGTCAGATCGAGGCCGATCTCGCGCTGCTCTACCAGGCGGCAAGGCTCGTGAAGGAGCGAGTACACGCCCTCGACTTCATCGATGCGCGGGGTCTCATCGACGAGTTCGCCGGGCAGATCCGCAAAGAGCTCGACTACCGGCTCGAGGCGCGTAACGCGCAGACGTTCCACCACAACTTCGCCGGGGAGCCGCACGTCCACGTGCCGAAGGTGTACTGGTCGTACACGCGGACTCGCGTGCTGACGCTCGAGTGGCTGCAGGGAACGCAGCTCGCCGACGTCGACACGCTGCCGCTGAGCATCGATGAGCGGCGGGACCTCGCGTACCAGGTCGCTGAGACCTGGATGACGATGATCTTCCGGCACGGCTTCTTCCACGGCGACCCGCATCCGGCGAACATCCTCGTGCTCGACGAGGCGGGGGCGATCGGGCTCGTGGACTTCGGAGCTGCAGGCAAGCTCACCGACGACGACATGACGAAGCTGACGCGGCTCTTCATCGACGCGGCGTCGGAGAACGTCGACATCCTGCCGAAGCGGCTCGCCGACCTCGGCGTTCGCTATCCGCGCGAGCGTGAAGACGAGTTTCGCGCCGAGCTGCGCGAGATGTACTACCGCTACTACGGCGCGAGTCTCGCCGAGATCGATCCCCTGCAAGTCATTCGCGAGGCGTTTCAGCTCATCTACGCGATGAACCTGCAGCTGCCGACGCGCTACCTCTTGCTCGATCGCGCCGTCGCAACAGTGGGCTCGGTCGGCATCGAGCTGTATCCGGACTTCAACGTGTTCGAGGTCGCGAAGCCGTATGCGCGCGGGCTGATGCTGGAGCGCTTCACGCCGCAGCGTGTCGCGCGGCGCGCGAGCCGGGACGCCGTTCGGTACGCGCAGGTCTTCGCAGAGGCGCCCTTCCAGTGGCACGACCTGATGGAGCAGGTGCGCGACGGCCAGATCGAGGTCGGCTTCGTGCACAAGGGCCTCGACAACTTCCTCGAGCAGATGCAGCAGGTGTTCAACCGGCTCGTGATCGCGCTCGTCGTGACCGGCGGGCTGATCGGCTCGAGCCTGATCGGCATCTTCGCGAAGAGCGGCCCCCACCTCCTCGGCGTGAATCTGGTGTCGGTCATCGGCTTCGCGGCGTCGATGGCGCTCGGCCTCTGGCTGCTCTGGGGCGTCGTTCGCTCGGGACGCCTGTAGACTACACGAACATATGTTCGTATCCGGCGAGGCGACGATCCTCCACGCCGATCTCGACGCCTTCTTCGCCTCGGTCGAGCAGCGAGACGATCCGACGCTGAAGGGCCGACCGGTGATCGTCGGGATGGGCGTCGTGCTCGCCGCGAGCTACGAGGCGAAGGCGTACGGCATCCACTCGGCGATGGGAGGCGCGCAGGCGCGCCGGCTCTGTCCGCACGCGATCGTCGTTCGGCCGCGGATGTCGGCCTACTCCGAGGCGAGCAAGGCGGTGTACCGCGTGTTCGACGACACGACGCCGGTGGTCGAAGGGATGTCGATCGACGAGGCGTTCCTCGACGTCCGCGGGATGCAACGGCTTGCCGGCACGCCGGCCGAGATCGCGGTGCGCCTGCGGCGCAACGTCCTGGAGCGGGTCGGGCTGCCGATCACGGTCGGCGTAGCGAGAACGAAGTTCCTGGCCAAGGTGGCAAGCGGCGTCGCGAAGCCCAACGGCCTCCTCGTCGTGCCGCCTGACCGGGAGCTCGCGTTCCTTCACCCGCTGGCAGTCGAGCGGTTGTGGGGCGTCGGACCGGTGACGTCGCGCAAGCTGCGATCCCGCGGAATCGTGACCGTCGGCCAGGTCGCGCAGCTCGGCGAGGACGCGCTCGTGTCGCTGCTCGGCCTCGCCGCCGGACGGCATCTGCACGCACTCGCTCACAATCGCGATCCTCGGTTCGTGCGGGTTGGCCGCCGGCGCGGCTCGATGGGCGCACAGCATGCGCTCGGGCGCGGGCCGAAGACGGCCGAGTCAGTCGACGCGGTGTTGGTCGCGCTCGTCGATCGCGTCACCGGTCGCCTGCGGGCCGCGCACCGAGTCGCGCGCACCGTTGTCCTGCGACTGCGCTTTGACGATTTCTCGCGGGCGACCCGGTCACACACACTGCCGTTTGCGACGGCGCACACGGAGACGATCCTTGCGACTGCGCGGGCGCTCTTCGCGACGGCGATGCCGCTGATCGAACGGCAAGGCCTCACGCTGATCGGTGTCGCGGTTGCATCGCTCGACGACGACGTCCCGTCCCAGCTCGTGCTGCCGTTCGAGCGCCGGAGCCGCGACGCGCTCGACGCGGTACTCGACGAGGTGCGCGTTCGCTACGGGCCGAATGCGATTACGCGTGCGGTTCTACTCGGCCGCGACCAGGGCCTCACGATGCCGCTGCTGCCGGACTGACGTCCACTCCGGACGCTTGTAGACGAGAAATCACACTTTTGCGAGAAAGGACATCTGGCGCGTCGGCGCAGGCGTGCTTACTGTCGCGCGCATGACCGCACTCTTGCTCGCAGAGCCCGAAGCGACGATGCGCGGCTTCCTCGAGCGGCAGCTCCGAAGTGACGGCTTCGACGTCCTCGCGTTCCCGAGCACCGACGAGCTTCCGCGCGCGGCCGACCCGGACTTGCTCGTACTCGGCGATCCTGACGAGCTCGATCGCTGCCGCGTGCCGGACTGTCCGGTGATCGTCCTCGGCAGATCCGACCCGGAGGCAAAAGTCCGAGCGCTCGAGCGCTGCGACGACTACCTCGTGCGGCCGTTCGTGTACGAAGAGCTCGTCGCGCGCATCCGTGCTCTGTTGCGTCGCTGCCCGCCGAGGAGCGAGGTGCTCGATCTCGGCGAGCTCGTCGTCGACCGGCGCGCGCGGCGCGTGCTCGCTCGCGGCCGCGAGGTCGACGTCTCCCAGAAGGAGTACTCGTTGCTCGTGAAGCTCGCCTCTGACCCTGACCGCGTCTTCACGCGCGAGCATCTGCTCCGCGACGTGTGGGGCTACCCCGGCGTCTCGGCCACTCGAACTGTCGAGTCGCACGCGTCGCGGCTCCGCGTCAAGCTCGGCGCGGCCGGTCTCGACGGCTGGGTCGTGAACGCGTGGGGCGTGGGCTACAAGCTGCGTCCGGCATTCGCCGCTTGAGTTCGTCCGCCGGCAGTGCCAGGATTCGGGCATGTTCGTCCTCGCCGTCCACTTCGGCGCGCACAAGACGCTCCGGGTCGAGGAGATCGCCGGCGCGCTCGCGGCGATTGCCGGCGCCGCACTCCTCCTTGGTTCGGTCACGCCAATGGCCCGCCGCATCGGCCAGACCGTCGGTGGGCTCGCCCTGTTGGCATCCGGCGTTCTCTTCGTGCTCGCCGTCCGCTACGGCATTCGCCCGTAGAGAAGGGTCTGGCGGACAGTGACTGTGTCGCGCGGCCGCGCTGGACGCCGCGCTGCCGCGTCCTCAGGCGCCCCGCTAGCACCACTAGCGGGGCTCCCTGCGTCCTTGCATCGCGACGCCCATCGCACCCGCGCAACGAGCACCGTCCCGCCAGACCCTTCTTAGAGAATCGCGCCTTCCAGGCGGAGCAGGTGCTCCTTCTTGTCGAGGCCGCCGCCGTAACCGGTGAGGCTGCCCGACGCGCCGATCACGCGGTGGCACGGCAGGACGATCGGGATCGGGTTGCGGTTCATGACCGTGCCGACCGCACGCGCCGCGCGCGGGTTCCCGGTCAGTGCGGCGAGCGCGCCGTACGTGGTCGTGTGCCCGTATTCGACGCGTGCGAGCTCGGCCAGGACCTTCTCGTAGTACGCCGGGATGCCGCGGACGTCCGTCTCGATGTCGAACTGCTGCCGCCGGCCCTCGAAGTATTCGTCGAGCTCGCGCCGCATCTGCTCGATCGGCTTCGACGAGCGGAGGACGCGCGGCCCGTACGCCCGCGCGAGCTCCTCGAGATGGTGCTCCGGCTCGGCGTCGAAGCTGATGCGGCAGACGCCGCGGTCGGTGACACCGATGAGCAGCGTTCCGACCGGTGTGTCGGCGACCACGTCGTACGCGACGTCGAGCAGGTTGGCTGCAGCCGCCGCGGCGCGGAAGCGTTCGTCGAGGGAAGGGGAAATCGTCATTGCTGCTCCTTTCGCAGCCGGCGCACACCGGCGGACGCGGCCTGCCGCGCCGCCTGCTCGCTCGAGCCGATGGCCGCGCCGATCTCGTCGTAGGTCAGGTCGTAGCCGTACCGCAGCACGACGGCCGCGCGCTCTTTCGGCGGCAAGTCGTCGGTCAGCGGCGCAAGGTCTTCAAAGGCGGGGAGGTCATCCTCGACGGCCACTTCCGGCAATTCGCCCTCGGGCTTCCGGCGGCGGACGTCGTCGACCACGATCCGGCTCGCGATCGTGAACACCCAGGCGCGCAGGTGGTCGCCGTGCTCGAGCCGCGGATACGCCCGCAGCGCCCGCAGGAACGTCTCTTGAAAGGCGTCTTCGGCGCGATTCCGGCCGAGCCGCCGGTCGAGGAACCGGAAGATCTCGGCGCCGTGGGTCTCGTAGAAGGTCTCGAAGGGCGGGATCACTACTCCTTGAAACGTACTCGGGGGCGAAGATGTGAGTTGTGAACCTCGCAGTCGTCGGACACGTGGAATGGGTGGAGTTCGTCCGGGTCGAGCGCGTGCCGAAGCCGGGCGAGATCGTGCACGCGCTCGAGACCTGGGAAGAGGCGGGCGGCGGTGGAGCGGTTGCGGCAGTCCAGCTCGCAAAGCTCAACGGCTCGGCGCACCTCTTCACCTCGCTCGGCAACGACGAGCTCGGTCGCCGCGCTCGCGAGGAGCTCGAGGAGCGCGGCGTCACGCTCCACGCCGCGGCCGCAGGCGTCGCCGCAGCGGCGGGCCTACACGTACGTCGACGAGCGAGGCGAGCGGACGATCACCGTGCTCGGGCCGACGCCTCCTTCCCTCGGGGGACGACGGAACGCTGCCCTGGGAGGAGCTCTCCCGCTGCGAGGCGGTGTACTTCGTCAGCGGCGACGTCGCAGCCGTTCGGGCCGCGCGCCGTTCCCGCGTCCTCGTCGCGGCGGCGCGCGATCTCGCGACCCTTCGGCTGGCCGAGGAGGAGGTCGACGTGCTCGTGGGAAGTGCCGAGGATGCGGGCGAGCGCTTCGAGCCGGGCGATCTCGAGCCGGCGCCGCGCACCGTCGTCACGACCTCGGGAGCCCTCGGCGGCTGGGTCCGGCCCGGCGGCCCGTTCCGGGCGGCGCCGGTTCCGGGGCCGGTCGAGGATGCCTACGGCTGTGGCGACTGCTTCGCCGCGGGGCTCACCTATGCGCTCGGCCGCAGGCTGCTCGATGGAGGAGGCGGTCCAGGCGGGGGCTCGCTGCGGGGCGGCCGTTTTGACCGGGCGCGGGGCGCTACGCCGGTCAGCTGGGAGGTGGGGATTTCCCCCTTTAGGGGTGGACAGGTGGGGGACAGTGGTTTATCGTGGGGCAAAGTGGTAGAGAAGGGATCGGCCCCACGATGCTCCTCGGCGAACACGCGCACACGATCGACGACAAGAACCGGCTCACCCTGCCGGCCCGCTTCCGGCACGTCTACGTGGACGGGATCGTCGTGACCCGCGGCATGGAAGGCTGCCTCGTCGCCTACACGCGCGCCGACTGGGACAAGCTGATCGAGGACCGGCTCGCCGGCCTCGACCCGTTGAGCAAGGAAGGCCGCCAGATGCGGCGCTATTTCTTCTCTGCGGCGATGGAGGCGGACCTCGACAAGCAGGGACGGGTCATCCTCTCCGCCGCGCTGCTCGAGCACGCGAAGCTCGGCCGCGACGTCGTCGTCGCGGGCGTCCACGACCACCTCGAGATCTGGGACCGCGACGCCTGGCGCCGCGAGCTCGCCGAGGTCGAAGGGAGTGCGGAAGATGTTGCCGAACGTCTTGCAGCCAAGCGCGACTGATCACGTCCCGGTTCTCGCGGATGAGGTACGCGAGTCCCTCGGCGTGCAGCCGGGGGAGACCGTCGTCGACGCGACGTTCGGCGCAGGCGGCCACGCAGCGCTCCTGGCCGGTGACCTTCAGGGCCGCGGCAAGCTGATCGCAATCGATCGCGACCCGACGGCGCGCACGTACTTCGAGCGATTCGAGAAGCACGCGAGCGTGCAGTCGCGGCTGCTCCGAGGCGACTTCAGCGTCGTGCTGCCGCAGCTCGCAGAGAACGGCGTGCAGGCCGACGCGATCCTCCTCGACCTCGGCGTCTCGTCGATGCAGCTCGATCGTCCCGAGCGCGGCTTCTCCTACTCCGTCGACGCTCCGCTCGACATGCGCATGGACACCTCGCAGGACCTGACGGCCGCCGACATCGTGAACGAGTGGCCCGAGCGCGAGCTGGTCACGATCTTCCGCAAGTACGGCGAGGAGCGCTATGCCAAGCAGATCGTCCGCGCGATCCTCCGTACGCGCACCGAGCATCCATTCGAGACGACCGGGCAGCTGGTCGACACGATCAAGTCCTCGATCCCCGCGCCGGCCCGCTTCGGCGAAGGCCATCCGGCCAAGCGCGTCTTCCAGGCTCTGCGCATCGCCGTGAACGACGAGCTCGGCTCGCTCGAGGCGGCCCTGCCGGCGGCGCTTGCGATGCTGCGCCCGGGCGGCCGGCTCGCCGTCATCTCGTTCCATTCGCTCGAGGACCGCATTGTCAAGCAGTTCCTGCGCGAGAAGGAGCGCGGCTGCACGTGCCCACCGGACTTCCCGGTCTGCGTCTGCGGCCATGAGCCCGAGCTGCGCGCGATCGAGCGCCGGCCCATCCGGCCGAGCGCGGCCGAGATTGCTGCCAATCCACGATCCTCGTCGGCGCGGCTGCGCGCTGCGGTAAAGACGTAGTGGCCGCACTCGACTGGTTCGCGGCCGAGGTTGCAGAGCCCCGCCCTGTACGGAGGGCGCCACGCGACGCCCGGCCACGTGCGGTTCCGCGCCGGCGCGCAGAAGGGAGACGCGCCACCGGTGGCATCGTCTGGATCTCGCTGTTCGCGGTTCTGCTCGCCGGCATCGTTGCGGTGAACGTCGCTGTCCTGCGCTCGAACATGGCGTTGAACGATCTGAACAAACAGCAGCTCGAGCTGCAGGCGCAGAACCAGACGTTGCAGTCGCAGGTCTCGAGCGCCGGCTCATCGCTTCGCATCGAGCAGGTCGCCCGCCGGCTTGGACTCGTGCCGGCACCGGCTGCCAACACGAGCTACCTCGACCTGGGACGTTAGTGGCGCGGGTCGTCAACTCGCGGATCCGCCTGCTCCTCCTTTGCATCCTGCTCGTCTTTGCCGCGCTGCTCGCACGCGCAGGCTGGATCGCGACCGTGCGCGCCTCCTCGCTCTCGCAGATGGCACAGATCCAGACGAAGGCGACGGTCGTTCTGCCGGCCGGCCGCGGCACGATCTTCGACAGCATGGGCGCTCCGCTCGCGCTCGGCGAGCAGGCGACCACCGTCGTCGCCGACCCGCGCCAGATCCTTCATCCGCGCATGGAGGCGAAGACGATCGCCCGCGTTCTGCGCTTGAAAGCAGCCAAGCTGTATCCGCTGCTCGCAGATAAGGCACTCGGCTTCGTCTACGTCGCGCGCAAGACCGATCCAAATGCAGCGGCGAAGCTCGCGAAGCTGAAGCTTGCCGGTCTCACGTTCTACGGCGAGGAGCGGCGTACGTATCCGCAGCGGTCCGTCGCGGCACAGGTGCTCGGTTACGCCGGGGTCGACAACAAGGGTCTCTCGGGACTCGAGCTCGAGCTCGACGGCTCGCTGAGCGGCCGACCGGGCGAACAGGTCGTCGTCCGCGATCCGTTCGGGCGCCCGATCAGCATTCAGCCCGTCGCGCCGGCGCGTCCCGGCAAGGCGGTCTTCCTCACGATCGACCACAAGATCCAGGCGAATGCCGAGCAGGTGCTGGCCGACACCGTCAAGAAGTGGGGCGCGAAGAGCGCCACGGCGATCGTGCTCGACCCGTCGACGGGAGCGGTGCTCGCGATGGCGGAGGCCCCGTCCTACGACGCGAACAAGTTCCCGACGGTTGCGGCGAAGTTCCAGAGGAACCACGCCGTCAGCGACTTCTTCGAACCTGGATCGGTGTTCAAGGTGGTAACGATTGCCGGCGCGCTGTCGCAACACCTCGTCACCCCACAGACAAAGTTCACGCTCCCTTACTCGATCCAGGTCGCCGACCGTCGCATCCATGACGCCGAGCCGCGCGGTACGGAGACGATGACCGTCGCGCAGATCCTTCAGCGCTCGTCGAACGTCGGCACGGTGACGATCGCGAGAACGCTGCTCGGCGAGACGCGTCTGAAGCGCTGGATCAAGCAGTTCGGGTTCGGCGCGACGACCGGGATCGACTTCCCCGGCGAGAGCCCGGGTCTTCTGCCCTCGTACTGGTCCGGCTCGACGATCGGCAACGTCCCGATCGGGCAGGGCATCTCGGTGACGGCGATCCAGCTCGCGTCGGTGTACGCGGCGATTGCGAACAGGGGCGTGTGGGTGCAGCCGCATCTCGTCGACCACCTGCAGGGCGAGAAGCCGCCGGCCCCGCGCACGCGGCGAATCCTCTCGCCGAGCGTCGACCACACGCTGCTACAGATGCTCAAGGGCGTCGTCTCCGATGTCGGGACTGCGGCGGGCGCCGAGATCCCGGGCTACACGGTCGCCGGCAAGACGGGTACCGCGCAGAAGCCGGGCCCGAACGGCTACGAGGCCGGGAAGTACGTTGCAACGTTCGTCGGCATGGTGCCCGCCAACAATCCGCGTCTCCTTGTCCTGGTGACCGTGGACGAGCCGCACGGCGCGATCTTCGGCGGCATCGTCGCGGCGCCGGCGTTCGCACAGATCGCCGGGTTCGATTTGCAATACCTCGCGGTCCCACCGGATCTGAAACTCCGCTGATGGATGCGCGGCGCGCAGACGAGGGCTTTGCCCGTCTGTACGCCGACGTCTACCAGCTACGACCGGCGACCGTCACGCCGCTTCGCCCGCACCGCCGCACGGTGCGCCGCCACCTCCGCCTCGTCGTCACCGAGAGCAGCGGAAGCCGCCGTTCCCCTCGGTAGACTCGCCGGGCGATGATGGATCTGGAGCGCCTCGTCGCCGCGGTTGGGGCGGTCGACGTGGTCGGCCGGGCTCCGGTCGAGGTGCTCGACCTCGCCTACGACACGCGGGCCGTCGTGCCGGGCACGCTCTATTTCTGTGTGCCGGGGGCGACTGTCGACGGGCACGACTTCGCCAACGAGGCGATCGAACGGGGTGCTGTTGCACTCGTCGTCGAGCGGCCACTGGACGTCTCCGTGCCCCAGGTCGTCGTGCGCGATGCGCGGGTGGCGATGGCGCCGGCTGCGGACGCGTTCTTCGACCACCCGACGCGCGAGCTTCGGGTCGCCGGTGTCACCGGCACGAACGGGAAGACCACGACGACGTTCCTGCTCTACGCGATCCTTGCCGCGGCGAAGCAACGACCGGGACTGATCGGCACGATCGAGGCGCGGGTCGGGGGCGAGCGTCGCGGCGTCAGGCGCACGACGCCGGAGGCGATCGACCTGCAGCGGTTGTTCCGCGAGATGCTCGACGCCGGCGATCGCTCGGTGGCGATGGAAGCGTCATCGCACGCGTCGGCTCTGCACCGGCTCGACTGCGTGCGCTTTGCCGTGCTCGTCTTCACGAACCTCAGTCACGAGCACCTCGATTTCCACGCGGACATGGAGGACTACTTCGAGGCCAAGCGGCGGCTCTTCCGCGAGGGCAACCCTGCCGCGGTGAACATCGGCGACGAATACGGACGGAGGCTTGCGGCAGAGTTGCCGGACGCGCTGACCTTTGGGTTCGCCGACGACGCCCAGATCGGACCCGCGGCGCTGGCAGACGTCGAGCTGAAGCTCCGCGGGCGCTTCAACGTCGAGAACGCACTGGGGGCGGTTGCCGCTGCCCGGCTCCTCGGCATCGACAACGACGCGATCGCCCGCGGACTCGAGTCGGTGCGCGGCGTGCCCGGGAGGTTCGAGGCGATCGACGAGGGGCAGCCGTTCGAGGTGATTGTCGACTACGCGCACAAGCCGCTCGCGCTCGAGACGCTCCTGCGCACGGCTCGCGAGCTCGCAGCCGGAAGAGTGATTTGCGTCTTCGGCTGCGGCGGCGACCGTGATCGCGAGAAGCGCCCGCAGATGGGGCGCATCGCTTCCGAGCTCGCCGACGTCGTCATCGTCACGACCGATAACCCGAGGAGCGAGGACCCGCAGTCGATCATCGACGCGATCGTCGCGGGAGCCGTCGGCGCCGTCGAGGTCGAGCCGGACCGCGAGCGTGCGATCGCGCATGCGATCGAGCTCGCGCACGACGGCGATGTCGTGTTGATTGCCGGAAAGGGCGCAGAGCAAGGCCAGGAGTTCGCAGATCGCACCGTGCCGTTCGACGATCGTGAGTCGGCTCGCACGGCACTCCGGACGCTGGGAGCGCGCACCTGATTCCGCTGCCGCTCGCGGAGCTCCGCGGCCTCGGCCGGCTCGAGGGCGAGGTGCCGGAGGTGACCGGCGTGGAGATCGATTCGCGCCGTGTGTCACCAGGCGACCTGTTCGTAGCGGTCGGCGGGGGCGTCTCGTTTCTCGGCGATGCGCGCTCCCGCGGCGCCGCGGCGACGCTCGTGCCAGACGACGCGTTCGCGGCGCTGGCGGCGATCGGCCGGGCTGTGCGTGCGCGGAGCAGCGCGCGAGTCGTCGCCATCACCGGGTCGGTCGGAAAGACCTCGACGAAGGACATCCTCGCCGCATTACTGCGCCCGAACGTCAGGCTCGTCGCCGCTGAAGCCGGCTACAACAACGAGATCGGGCTACCGCTCACGCTGGCGCGCATCGAGCCGGACACGCAGATCGTCGTCACCGAGATGGGGATGCGCGGGGCCGGGCAGATCCGGGCGCTTGCCGAGATTGCGCAGCCCGAGGTCGCAATCATCACCGCGATCGCGCCGGTTCATCTCGAGCTCCTCGGCACCCTCGAGAACGTCGCCCGGGCCAAGGCGGAGCTCCTCGAGGCGCTTCCCGCAGGCGGGATCGCGGTCGTGCCCGCGGACGCGCCGGTGCTCGATCCATTCATTCCGGCCGGGCTCGACGTCAGGCGCTTTCGCGCGCCGGAGCTCGACGTGCGGGACGGTCACGCATACGTGCGCTACGCCGGCCGCGAAATCGGATTCTCATTCACTGCGCGCCACCAGGCTGCGAATGCGATGGCAGCACTGACCGCCTGCGAGGCGCTCGGCATTCCGCTCCCCGACGAGCTCGTCGAGGTCTCGTTCTCGCGGTGGCGCTCCGAGGAAAGTGACTTGCCCGGTGGTGGTCTCCTCATCAACGACGCCTGGAACGCGAATCCGGTGGCGATGCGTGCTGCCCTCGAGTACCTCGTCGAGCGGGCCGAAGGGCGGAGGACGATTGCAGTCCTCGGCGAAATGGCTGAACTCGGTGAGAACGCAGCCGCGTACCACGATGAGATCGGGCGGCTCCTCCGCGATCTCGGCGTCGACCATGTGTTCGCGGTAGGCCCGATGGCAAAGCACTACACGACCCATGTGAACGCTTCGACCTGGTCTGTGAAGCTCGAAGACCGCGACTCCTTCCTCGAGCAGGTCCGAGGCGCGCTCGCACCGGGAGACGTCGTGCTCGTCAAGGGCTCGCGCTCGGTCGGCCTCGAGTTCGTCGCGGCCGGGCTCGCAGGGGTGACGGCACCGTGACACGAGTCCTCATCGCGGCGCTCGTGGCATTGATCCTGTCGATCCTCATCGGCCCGCGCTTCATTGCGTTCCTACGCAACAACGAGTTCGGGCAGCACATCCGCGAGGACCTTCCCGAGCATCACTCGGCGAAGTCAGGCACGCCGACGATGGGCGGATTGATGATCCTGCTCGCGGCGACGATCGCGTTCCTTGCGACGACGCACTTCACGCTGCAGGGCTTGACGGTGCTGTTCGCGACGCTCGCGTGCGGCGCGATCGGCTTCGTCGACGACTTCATCAAGCTGACGCACCGCCGCTCGCTCGGGCTTTCCGGCCGCTGGAAGATGCTGCTGCTCGTACTCATCGCGGTGATCGTCAGCATCGTCGCCGATCATCTGCAGATCCAGCACACCGTCTTCCTGCCGGTCTTCAACGTCAACATTCCGCTCTCGTACGCGTGGTACCCGTTCATCTTCCTCGTGATCGCGGGGACGGCCAACGCGACGAACCTCGCCGACGGCGTCGACGGGCTCGCCGCGGGAACCGGGATCATCGCGGTCTTCACGTTCACGGCGATCAACGTCGTGTCGTTCGTGCGCTCGAGCTCGAACCCGGCGCTCCGCAACCTGACCGACCTCGATCTCGCAATCTTCGGTGCCGCGTTCGTCGGCGCCGCGATCGGCTTCCTCTGGTACAACGCGCACCCGGCCGAGATCTTCATGGGCGACACCGGCTCGATGGCGTTTGGCGGCGCGCTCGCCGGACTGGCGATTATGACGCGGCGTCACACGGAGCTGCTCCTGCTCCTCATCGGCGGCATCTTCGTGATCGAGGCGCTGTCGGTGATGATCCAGGTCTTCTTCTTCAAGTACCGCGGGCGGCGCGTGTTCCTGATGACGCCGATCCACCATCACTTCGAGATGAAGGCGTGGTCGGACACGAAGATCATGGTGCGCTTCTGGATCGTCACGGGGATCCTCTGCGCCGCCGGCTTCGCGCTCTACTACCGCTACTACTTCGGCCAACGGTGAGTACGACCGCGGCGGTGCTCGGCGCGACAGCTGCGCGGGAGTCGCTCGGGCGGCTCGGTGGCTTCGACGAGATTGTCGTGTTCGAGCCGTCGGTCGACGAGCTGGAACGGCTGATGACCGAGCTCGCCGATCCACGTCTCGACTACCTGCTCGGCGAGCTCCCGGTCTTGCCGCTCCCGGACGCGTCGATCGACCTGCTCGTCGGGGCCGACTCGACGGACGCCGAGGTCGTGCGCGTCCTCCGGCCGGACGGCCGAGCCGAGCCGGCCGCGTAGGGATGCGGCGCTCCCGCGCCGAACTCTCACGCATCTACGAAGAATCCGGCACACCCGCGTCACGCTTGCCCCCGTACGCTTTCTGCAGGGGCCCTCACGCCCCCCTTGGGGGGAGGCGTTCGCTGTGACTGGGACACGGCTTGACGGGACGGCTGCGTGGCTGCCGCGCCGCGCGCTCGTGATCGGGCTCGCCCGGTCGGGGCAGGCGGCGGCGCTCGCGCTCGCGCGGCGCGGGGTGGAGGTCGTCGCGGCCGACAGGTCGCCGGCTGCCGAGGCGGGAAGGCTCGCCGGAGCCGGCGTCGAAGTTCGTTCCGGATCGGAGGAGGAGTCGCTGTTGGAGGGTGTCGAGCTCGTCGTGAAGAGCCCCGGGGTGCCGGCGTCGTCGCCGCTCGCCGCGGCTGCCCGTGCTCGCGGCATCCCGATCTGGAGCGAGGTCGAGCTCGGCTACCGGCTGCTCGACGGCAACCCGTTGATCGGGGTCACCGGAACGAACGGGAAGACGACGACAACCGAGCTGCTCGGCGCGATGCTGCGCGCCGCCGGGCGCCGGGTCGAGGTCGCCGGAAACATCGGTCGGGCGCTCACCGACGTCGCGGAGGAGATCCAGCCCGGCGTCTCGGTCGTCTGCGAGCTCTCGAGCTTCCAGCTCGAGGACGTGCACGAGTTCACGTGCGAAGTCGCGGTGCTGCTCAATCTCGAGCCGGATCACCTCGACCGTCACGGAACCTTCGAGGCGTATCGCGACTCGAAGCTGCGCATCTTCGAGCGAGCACGCGTCAAAGTCGTGCCGCGCGGGATGGGGCTCGATGGCATTGAGTTTGCTGCCGACGATCCGCTGCCGGCCGAACCGCTCATCCCCGGCCTGCACAACCGGGAGAACGCAGCGGCTGCGACGGCGGCGGCGCGCGCGGTAGGCGTGGACGACGACGCGATCGCGGAAGCGCTCCGCACCTTTGCGGGAGTGCCGCACAGGCTCGAGCTCGTGCGCGAGCTGCGCGACGTTCGCTATGTCAACGACTCCAAGGCAACGAACACCGCCGCAGCCCGCCGGGGCGTCGCCGCCTACGACGCGCCGCTGCGCCTGATCCTTGGCGGGTCGCTCAAGGGAGAGGACTTCGTCTCGTTCGCGCGCGACCTCCCCGCGAACGTGCGCTCGATCTATCTCGTCGGCGAGGCGTCCGGCGAGCTCGCTGCTGCACTCGACGCGGCGGGGCGTTCGTACTCGCGCGATGGCGATCTCGAGCGAGCGCTCGCGCACGCGAGCGCCGACGCCGAGCCCGGCGATGTCGTATTGCTCTCGCCCGCGGCGGCGAGTTTCGACCAGTTCGGCGACTTCGAGCAGCGTGGCGACGCGTTCCGGCGCCTCGTGGAGGAGCTCGCGTGAGCCCACGCAGGAAACAGCGGTCGCTCGAGTGGCAGCTCCTCGTGCTGATCCCGCTCGCGCTGACGGCGTTCGGGCTCGTGATGGTCTACAGCGCGACGTCCTCCTCGGCCGCGCTCGGCCACGGCAATCCGGTCGGCTATCTCGAACGGCAGGCCGTCTACGCGTTTATCGGCATCGCGCTGATGATCTGTGCAGCGCGCACCGACTTCCGCAAGCTGCGCGCGCTCGCACCCGGTCTCGTGATCGCCGCACTCGGGCTGTGCCTCGTCGTGCTCGTCGTCGGCCAGCGAATCAACGGCGCGCGCCGCTGGATCGGCTTCGGTCCGGCCGCCTTCCAGCCGTCGGAGCTCGCGAAGCTCGCGATCCTCGTCTGGTGCGCGGCGTACCTCGCGCGCAGGCCGCCGCCGCGCACGCTCAAGGAGCTCGGGCGTCCGATCGGCTTGCTCGTCGGCGTCTTCTGCCTGCTGATCCTGGTCGAGCCCGACCTCGGCACCGTGATCTCGATCGTCGTGATGGTCGGTGCGATCTTGCTCGTCGCCGGCACACCGCTGCCGACGCTCGCGACCGCGTACGGGATCGTCTTCGGGCTCGCCGCGATCGCCACCTGGGCTTCGCCGTACCGCCGCGCGCGACTGCTCGTCTTCCTCGATCCGTGGAAGGACCCGATGAACAACGGGCTCCAGAACGTGCAGGCGTTGATCAGCCTTGGCTCCGGCGGGGTCTTCGGGCGCGGGCTCGGCATGGGAGTCCTCAAGAACCGCTATCTCCCTGAGGCGCACACCGACATGATCTTCGCCGTCATCGGCGAGGAGCTCGGGCTGATCGGTGTCTCCCTCGTGATGCTGGCGTATTGCGCGCTCGCCTACGCCGGGCTCCGCCTGGCCGTCAAATGCAGGGATCCTTTCGGAAAACGACTGGCCGCCGGCATCACGGCGCTCATCACGGGTCAGGCCGCGATCAACCTCGCCGCCGTGCTCGGGCTCGCCCCCTTGACGGGAATCCCGCTCCCATTCGTCTCCTACGGGGGCTCGAGCCTCGTCATCGCGCTCCTGTCGGTCGGGATCCTCCTTAACATCGCCGGTGGTCATGGGAGAGCAAAGGCAGCTCCGGTGCCTGATCGCAGCCGGGGGCACGGTGGGACACGTCGCGCCGTCGCTCGCAGTGGCGGAAGCCCTGCGCGTGCGCGGGGTGGAAGTGACGTTCGCCGGGTCGCCGGATCGCGTCGAGGCGCGGCTCGTTCCTGAGCGCGGCTACGCGTTCGATGCCTTCCGCGTCGCGGGCTTCCCCCGGCGGCCCGGGCCGAAGCTCCTTGGCGCGCTCGGGCTCGCGGCTGCAGCGCCTGTCGCGTGCCTGCGCATCCTCGCGCGGCGGCAGCCCGATGTTGTGCTCGGCGGCGGCGGGTACGTCGGAGGGCCGATGGTGTTCGCGGCCTGGCTGCGCCGGATCCCCGCGGCATTGACCGAGGCGGACGCGCACCTCGGGCTCGCGAATCGACTTGGGACGCCCTTCGTCCAGCGGGTCTTTCTCGCGTATCCGATCGAAGGGGCAAACGGAAAGACGCGTGTGGTCGGCCGCCCCGTTCCAATTCAGTCCCGACACATCGGGCAGGCCGAGGCGCGTCGCACCTTCGAGCTGCCGGAGAACGGGCCAGTTGTGCTCGTCTCCGGAGGAAGCCTCGGCTCGCGCACGCTCAATGAAATGGCGATCGAAGCATGGGGTGCCGAAGGGCCCGCGGTCCTGCACCTCGCCGGCGAGCGCGACTACGACGAGTTGCACGGCCGCGTATCGAGACCGGAGTACCGGCTCCTTCCCTTCGTCGAGGACTTCGGCGCTGCGCTTGCTGCAGCCGACCTTGTCGTCGCGCGCGCCGGCGGCTCGGTGTGGGAGATCGCTGCTGCCGGGAAGCCGGCGATCCTCGTGCCCTACCCGGACGCGACGGGGAACCACCAGCTGAAGAACGCGGAGTACTTCGACCGCGCCCGCGGTGCGCTGATCATCCTCGACAGGCAGGCGCGCGAGTACGTGCCTGTGTTCGTTGCGGATCTGCTCGCGGACCCTGCGCGCCTCGCCGCGATGAGCGACGCGATGCGCGCCGCTGCCAAGCCCGACGCCGCCGACACGATCGCCGATGAGCTCGTCGCTCTCGCAACCGCTCACCGGTAGGCGCATCTGGATCGCCGGGATCGGCGGTGCAGGCATGAGCGCCTACGCACTCCTCTCGCACGCGTGGGGCGCCGAGGTCGCGGGCTGGGACCGCGTCGAGACGCCGTACCTCGGCCACCTCGAGGGAATCGACATCACGATCGCTCCAGACCCACCGACCCCGCCGGCAGGCTGGGACGTCTATGTCTCGACTGCGTACGCGGGTCGCGTCGAAGGACGCCCGCGCGCGGACCTGCTCGCGGAGCTCGTCTCGCTGCGCTCGACGATCGTCGTCGCCGGCGCGCACGGCAAGACGACGACGAGCGGGATGATCGCGTTCTGTCTCGACCGTCTCGGGCTCGACCCGGCCTTTCTGATCGGCGGCGAGATTCCGCAGCTCGGCGGCAACGCCGCGCGCCGGCGGCGGCTTGCTCGTCGTCGAGGGCGACGAGTCGGATCGATCGGTCGCCGCCCTTCGCCCCGATATCGCGGTGCTGCTGAACGTCGACCTCGACCATCACGCGACGTTCAGCACCCGCGCCGAGGTGGGGGATCTCTTCGAAATGTGGCTCGCGCAGGTGCCGCACGTCGTCCGTGCGGAGGAGCTCGAGCCCGTGCAGCTCGAGCTCGCGGTCGCGGGTGAGCACAACCGTCGAAACGCTGCCGCCGCGATCGCCGCACTCGAGTTTGCCGGCGTACCGCGCAGCGATGTCGAGCGCGTCATCGTCGATTTCACGGGCGCCGCGCGGCGCCTCGAGCGCAAAGGGGAGGCCGGCGGCGTCGACGTCCTCGACAGCTACGCACACCATCCGGCCGAGCTTGCCGCCGATCTGGCGGCAGTGCGGAACGGCGGCCGTGTGCTCGCGCTCTTTCAGCCGCATCTGTATTCGCGGACCGTTCACCTCGCGCACGAGTTCGCCGTCGCTCTCGCAACGGCCGACGCGGTATGCGTCACCGAGATCTATGCGGCACGCGAGGAGCCACTCGCCGGCGTGACCGGGCGGCTCATCGTCGACGAGCTCACACAGGTTCGGCCGGGTATGCGGATCGGCTGGGCGCCCGCGCTCGACGATGCCGCGCGCATGGTCGCCTCGTGGGCCTCCGCAGGCGACACGGTCATCACACTCGGTGCAGGCGATGTCGACCGCGCCACGCCGTTGCTCTTGGAGCTGTTGGCGTGAAGCTCGAGGAAGGTGTCGAGCTCGCGCGCTTCACGACGCTCGGCACAGGCGGCCCTGCGCGCGCATTCGCAAGGCCGGAGTCCGTAGCCGACGTCGAGGAGCTCCTGCGCTGGGCGGCGGAGCGCCAGATCGGCGTCGCAACCGTCGGACTCGGCTCGAACCTGCTCGCCGCCGACGAGGGCGTCGACGCGCTCGTCCTGAAGCTCGGCGGCGAGCTTGCCGGCGTCGCCTCGGAGGGCGAGCTCGTGCACGTCGGCGGCGGCGCCGCCAACGCGGTTGTGCTTCACCATGCGCGCAACGCAGGTCTCGGCGGCTTCGAGTTCGCGTGCGCGATTCCGGGCACGATCGGTGGTGGGGTATGGATGAACGGAGGCGCGTATGGCGCCGACTTCGCGCAGGTGCTCGAGCGCGTGCTCGTCACGACAGCAGAGGGCACAGGCCATCTGACCCCGGCCGAGCTCGGGCTCTCGTACCGGCACTCGAACCTTCGGCACGGGCAGGTCGTCGTGGCCGCCGAGCTCCGTCTTCGCCCGCGCGACCCCGCCGAGATCAAGCGCGAGGTCCGCGAGTTGAACGCGCGCCGCAAGGCGGCGCAGCCGACGAACCGGCGGACGTTCGGCAGCGTCTTCAAGAATCCGGAGCACGCGCTGACCGCCGGGCGGATGCTCGAAGCCTGCGGTCTGAAAGGCCACCGGATCGGCGGAGCGCAGATCTCGCCTAAGCATGCGAACTTCATCGAGAACGCTGACGGCGCGCGAACGGTGGACGCGATCGCCCTGATGGCCGAGGCGCGCCGGCGGGCGCACGACCAGTACGGCGTCGAGCTGCGGCACGAAGTTGAGCTCCTCGGCGAGCTCGAGCTGCCGCCAGCTCGGGTAGGAGCGCCCCCGCCCGCGGCGAACCTGGCCGGGTGGCCGGCCGGCGACGATCCGGGGAGGCACGGCGTCCGCGTGTGCGCGAGGCCGCCGTTGCGCTGCCGCGGATCAAGAAGGGATCGCGGCTCCCGGCGCTGGCGCGCTTCGCACCATCTCGCCGTTCGCTCCTGGTCGGTGTGGGGTTGATCGCCGTCGCCGCCGGGGCGTATACGGTCGCGCGGCAGACGTCCGCGTTCGCGATTGGCCGCTTCGACGTCACAGGCGCCCCCGCCGACGTCCAGCAGCAGGTGCGGCGCGTGCTGGCACCGCTCATCGGAACCAACCTGCTCGCCCTCGACGGAGCTGCGCTCGAGCGACGGGCGGAGTCACTGCCGACGGTGGTCTCCATTCGCTTCGACCGCGCGTTCCCGCACACCCTGCGAATCCACGTCGTGCCGGAGGTTCCGGTCGCGGTGCTCCATCGTGGAAAGGAGACCTGGCTCCTCTCGGCGCGGGGCAGAGTCGTCAAGCGCGTACCGACCGGCACGTATCCCGCGCTGGCCCGGGTCTGGGTGCCGCGGAAGGCGGACGATCGCGGTCGGCGCGTTCCTCGCCTCGGATACGGGAGGGACGGCTGCTCGGACGCTCGCCCTCGCCGCACGCTTCCCCGCGCACATCTCGACGGCCACGCTTGTTCACGGCGAGCTCGTGTTTCGCCTGCGGTCCGGTCTCGAGCTCCGGCTCGGCGAGCCGACCGACGTTCGGCTGAAGCTCGCGATCGCCCGGCGGGCGCTGGCCCGGCTGCCGGCGGGCGCCACCTACGTGGACGTGAGTGTCCCCGAGCGCCCTGTCGCCGGTACGGACAACCCTAAACTCTCGAGTAGAGGGTGAGGGTATGAACGCTCCACCTCTGATTGACAGCGAGATTCCACCGGTCTACCCTGCTCCGCGAACCTCGTTTTCCTGCCCCGATCCTCTACTCAAGCCTCAGGTGTTGACCTTATGAGCATGCGCGACCAATCGGGCAATTACCTCGCGGTCATCAAGGTCGTCGGCGTCGGCGGCGGCGGCACGAATGCCGTCAACCGGATGGTCGACGCAGGCCTCACCGGGGTGGAGTTCATCGCCGTCAACACGGACGCCCAGGCGCTCATGATGAGCGACGCCGACATGAAGATGCATATCGGCTCGGCGGGAACCCGGGGCCTCGGTGCGGGCGCCGATCCGGCCGTCGGCAAGGCTGCGGCACAGGAGAGCCGGGACGAGCTGAAGGAGGCGCTGAAGGGGGCTGACATGGTCTTCGTCACCGCCGGCGAGGGCGGCGGCACCGGCACCGGCGCGGCACCCATCGTCGCGGAGCTCGCGCGTGAGATCGGCGCGCTCACGGTTGGCGTCGTCACGAAGCCTTTCGTCTTCGAGGGACGGAAGCGCTCGCAGCAGGCCGAGATGGGAATCGAAGATCTTCGCGACCGCGTCGACACGTTGATCGTGATCGAGAACGACCGGCTGCTTCAGGTGGTCGAGAAGAAGACGTCGGTCGTCGACGCGTTCCGGATGGCCGACGACATCCTCCGCCAGGGCGTGCAGGGGATCACCGACCTGATCACCGTTCCCGGCCTCGTGAATCTCGACTTCGCCGACGTGCGCACGATCATGCGCGACGCCGGCTCCGCGATGATGGGCATCGGCGAGGCGAGCGGCGAGAACCGGGCTGCCGAGGCCGCGCGCGCCGCCGTGTCGTCGCCGCTCCTCGAGACGTCCATCGAGGGCGCGACGGGAATTCTGCTGAACATCACGGGCGGCCCGGAGATCGGGCTCTT
Organism: uncultured Actinomycetes bacterium; assembly: GCA_963707525.1. GTDB lineage: Bacteria > Actinomycetota > Thermoleophilia > Gaiellales > Gaiellaceae > Palsa-739. The sequence continues at coordinate 389,084 of CAVPQJ010000007.1, forward strand.
CGAGGTGAACGAGGCGGCCGAGGTCGTCACGAGCGCTGCGGACCAGAACGCCAACGTGATCTTCGGCGCCGTGATCGACGACGCGGTCGGCGACGCGGTGCACGTCACGGTGATCGCGACGGGGTTCGGCGGCGGCCGCCGCAGGCGTCGCGGCGTCACGGCCACCGCTGAGACGCCGGTTCCGTCTGCGCCGGTGCCGGGCGGCGGGTTCGAGGTTCCGGACGAGGCGCTCGACGTGCCCTCGTTCCTGCGCGACAAGTAGTCGCCGGACGCTTTCAGAATCCTGAGGTTTGGTCCCGCTCGCGCCCGGGGTATCAGATCGATGCCCTCAAGGGTTGACGAGTCAAAGTCAGCCCACACGACCCGGTCCGCTGCCCCGGCCCATCCTCGGATGACGCCGGGGCAGCCCCGTTTTACGGTCGAACGCGGGGCGGAGGGCAGACACTAGGATCGTCTCCGCATGGCGCAGACGCTGCAGCAGACGCCGCTCCACGACCGGCACGTCGCCCTCGGCGCGCGCATGGTCCCCTTCGCCGGCTGGGAGATGCCGGTCCAGTACGAGGGCGTGATCCAGGAGCATCGGGCGGTGCGCACGGATGCCGGCGTGTTCGACGTCTCGCACATGGGTGAGCTCGAAGTCGAGGGCCCGCGGTCACAGGAGCTTCTCGAGAGCCTCCTCTCGAACGATCTCGCCAAGATCGAGCCCGGCCGGGCCCAGTACACGCTGCTGACGAACGAGCGCGGGGGAATCATCGACGACCTGATTGCCTACCAGCTCGAGGCGTGCCGCTATCTCCTCGTCGTGAACGCGTCGAACCGCGACCCCGACTTCCGGTGGATCAAAGAGCGTGAGGTGAACGGCTCCGACGTGCGCGACATCTCCGACGAGTACGGCCTGCTCGCCGTGCAAGGGCCGAACGCGATCGCGAAGCTCGGCTTGCCGCCTGCGCCTGCGTTTACGTTCGCCGAGTCCGAGGTCGACGGCACCCAGGTGATGGTGAATCGCACCGGGTACACCGGCGAGGACGGCTGCGAGCTCCTCTGCATGGCCGAGGACGCGGGCGCCCTCTGGGATGCGGTGCTTGCGCGAGGCGTCACGCCGTGCGGGCTCGGTGCCCGCGACACGCTCCGGCTCGAGGCGTGCTTTCCACTGCACGGAAACGACATCTCGCCTGAGACCGATCCCATCTCTGCCGGACTCGGCTGGACGTGCGCGCTCGGCAAGGAGTTCACCGGCGTCGATGTGCTGCGCGCGATCAAGGAACGTGGGCCTGAGCAGAAGCTTGTCGCGTTCGTCATGGAGGAGAAGGCGATTCCGCGCCAGGGCATGCCGATCGAGGGCGGTGGCGCGGTGACGTCCGGCTCGCATTCGCCGATGCTCGACGTCGGGATCGGCATGGGCTACGTCCCGAGCGCGCAGGCCGCGCCTGGCACGAAGCTGACGATCGACGTGCGCGGAAAGCCGCGCGCCGCACGCGTTGTGACCAAGCCGATCTACAAGAGGGAGGGCTGAGTGGCTGCTGCGGAGTCGTATCCCGAGGAGCTGAAGTACCACCGCGAGCACGACTGGGCGCGCGTCGACGGCGACGAGGCAGTGCTCGGGATCACGTGGTTCGCGCAGGATGCGCTCGGCGAGCTCGTCCATTTCGAGGCGCCGACGGCAGGGCTCGCAGGTGGCGAAGGACTCCTCGTACGGTGAGATCGAGTCCGTGAAGGCCGTCTCCGACGTGATCGCCCCGCTCTCGGGCGAGGTGCTCGAGGTGAATCAGTCTGCGGTCGACGCGCCCGGAGACGATCAACGAGGAGCCCTACGGCGCCGGGTGGCTGATTCGCATCCGCCTCGCCGATCCGTCCGAGGTCGATTCGCTCCTCGACGCTGCGGCGTACAAGCAGTTCCTGGCCGAGCAGTGACCCACCCGTTCCTCGCCCTCACCGACGACGACCGGGAGGAGATGCTGAAGACGATCGGCGTCTCGTCGATCGACGAGCTCTTCCGCGATATTCCGGCGGCGGTTCGCCTCGACCGCCCGCTCGACCTGGAGCCCGCGCTCTCCGAGCAGGAGCTGATGGCGCACCTCTCGGAGCTCGCGGCGCGGAACGTCGACTCCACGAAGGAGCTGTCGTTTCTCGGCGCCGGCATCTACGACCATTACGTGCCGGCCGTCGTGGACACCGTGATGCAGCGGGGCGAGTTCTTGACCGCATACACGCCATACCAGCCGGAGATGAGCCAGGGCGTGCTGCAGGCGATCTTCGAGTACCAGACCGCGATCTGCGAGCTGACGGGCATGGATGTCTCGAATGCGTCGGGCTACGACGGGACGACCGTGACGGCGGACGCCTGCTACATCGCGAAGCACGCGACCGGCCGGACGAAGATCGTCATCACCGAGGCGACGAATCCGCAGGTGCGTCAGGTCGTGAAGACGTACGCACCCGGCTTCGGCCTCGAGATCGTCGAGGTGCCTCACGACGGCGGGACGACGGATCCCGACGCAGTGCGCCGCGCCGCCGACGGCGCTGCCGCGGTGATCTTCCAGCAGCCGAACGTCTTCGGCTGCCTCGAGCCGGCGCCGGAGCTCGCTGCGGCGGCGAACGACGCCGAGGCGCTGGCGATCGCTCACGTCGACCCGCTGTCGCTCGGAGTGCTCGAGGCACCGGGCCGGTACGGATGCGCGATCGCGCTCGGCGAAGGGCAGGCCGCCGGGAACTTCCCCGCGTACGGCGGACCGCACTACGGCTTTCTCGCGTGCCGCTCGGACTTCATCCGGCGGATGCCGGGACGAATCGTCGGCGAGACGGTAGACGCCGCGGGCAAGCGCGGCTATGTCCTCACCCTGCAGACGCGCGAGCAGCACATCCGCCGTGAGAAGGCGACGTCGAACATCACGACGAACCAGACGCTCCTGGCGCTCGGAGGTCTCGTCTATCTCACGTGGCTCGGTCCGCAGGGACTGCGTGACCTGGGGGAGACCTGTCTTTCGCTCTCGGCCTACGCGAAGCAGCAGCTACAGGAGCGCGCCGGCCTCGAGCTGGTGTTTCCAGGACAAGGCAACATTCAAAGAGTGTGCAGTGCGCGTCGGACGGAACGCACGCGACGTCGTCAAGGCAGCGCGCGAGCGTGGCGTGCATCCCGGGTACGCCATCGGCCGCGACTACGAGGGCATGGACGACGTGCTGCTCGTCGCGGTCACCGAGAAGCGCACACCGGAGGAGATCGACCGGCTGGCCGAGGTTCTCGCCGAGGTGGCGGCGGCGTGAAGCTCATCTACGAGAAGTCGAAAAGCGGCCGGCGCTCGTCGGCGATTCCGCACCACGATGCACTGCCGAGCGTCGAGGTTCCGGAAGAGCTGCGGCGCGCCGAGCCGCCGCGGCTTCCCGAGGTCCACGAGCTCGAGCTCGTCCGTCACTTCACGGAGCTCTCGCAGCGCAACTTCGGGATCGACACCGGCTTCTACCCATTGGGCTCGTGCACGATGAAGTACAACCCGCGCGTCAACGAGCGCATCGTCGCTCTGCCCGGATTCGCGAACCTGCATCCGCTGCAGGAGGAGGAAGGCGTCCAGGGCGCGCTCGAGCTCGAGTGGCGGCTGCAGGAGATCCTCGCCGAGGTGACGGGCTTGCACGCGGTCTCGCTGCAGCCGGCGGCAGGCTCGCAAGGTGAGCTGACGGGCCTGATGCTCGTCCGCGCGTACTTCGAGGAGCGCGGCGAGTCGGAGCAGCGGCGCAAGGTCGTGATCCCGGACACCGCACATGGCACGAACCCGGCCTCGGTGACGATGGCCGGCTACGAGGTCACGCCGGTGAAGACGGATCCGCGCGGCAACATCGACGTCGACGACCTTCGCGAGAAGGTGGACGAGCACACGGCGGCGCTGATGCTGACGAACCCGTCGACGCTCGGCCTCTTCGACGAGAACATCGACGAGATCGCGTGCGATCTTCCACGATGTCGGCGCGCTCATGTACTACGACGGCGCGAATCTGAACGCGGTGTGCGGCATTTCGCGGCCGGGCGACATGGGCTTCGACATCGTGCACATCAATCTGCACAAGACGTTCTCGCAGCCGCACGGCGGCGGCGGCCCGGGCGGAGGGCCCGATCGCGGTGCGCGACATCCTCGAGCCGTACCTGCCGGTGCCGGCGGTCGTGCGCAAGGACGACGGAACGTTCGGACTCGACTTCGACCGGCCGAAGTCGATCGGCAAGGTGCGCGGGTATACGGGGCCGTTCGGCGTCTTTGTCCGCTCATACGCCTACATCCGCATGTACGGACCGCGTCTGCGCGAGATGTCGGAGACGGCGGTTCTGAATGCCAACTACATGCTCGCGCGGTTGAAGGAAGCGTATGACCTGCCGTTCGACCGGCTCTGCATGCACGAGTTCGTGCTGTCGGCGCGCAGCATGAAGCGCGACCACGGCGCCACCGCGCTCGACGTTGCGAAGCGGTTGATGGACTACGACTTCCATCCGCCGACGGTGTACTTCCCGCTGATCGTTCCCGAGGCGTTGATGATCGAGCCGACGGAGACGGAGTCGAAGGAGACGCTCGACGCGTTCTGCGACGCAATGCTCGAGATCGCGCGCGAGGCGGCGACGGACCCGGACCTGCTGAAGAAAGCGCCGCACAGCCGGCCCGTGCGACGCCTCGACGAGGTGCGCGCTGCCAAGCACCCGATCGTGAAGTACGGGTTCGACGAGCACGCGGATCTCGCAGGCGAGCGGCCTCCGGTCGCGGCAAAGGCACCGAAAGGCGTCTGACATGACTGCTCGCCGGTCCACCGCCGTCACGGTGGCACTCGCCGTGCTCGCGGCCGTGGTCATTCACGACGCACTCGCGCCGACGCGCTTCCATCATCACCGTTCGCTCGCGACACTCGTCGCGGCGGGCGTGCTTGCGACCGCGCTGCTGGCGCTTGCGCCTCGCATCCGGTCGTCCGGCGTCGTGCTCGGCGCCGGCATCGCTGCAGGCGGCGCGCTCGCGACGTTCGTCTCGGGGCTGGCGTGGGGTGGAGTTCCCGATCCGCTCGTCCATGGCGGGATCGCATTCAACCTCGCCGATGTCGCGATTGCCGTCGGCGATGCGCTGCTGCTCGTCGCAGCCTTGCTCTACGCCTGGACGAACCGCGCGCGGCTGCGGGAGCCCGTCTGATGTGGTGGGAGAACCTCGTGCTGTACCAGGTGTATCCGCGCTCGTACTCGGACTCGAATGGCGACGGGATCGGCGACCTGCCGGGGCTCATCTCGAAGCTCGACCATCTCCAGTGGCTCGGCGTCGATGCCATCTGGCTCAGCCCGACGTTTCCGTCACCGAACCGCGACTGGGGCTACGACGTCGCCGACTACTACGACGTTCATCCGGACTTCGGAACGCTCGCCGACATGGAGCGGCTGATCGTCGAAGCGGAGCGGCGCGACCTGCGCGTGCTCCTCGATCTCGTTCCGAACCACACGAGCGACGCACATCCGTGGTTCCACGACGAGACGAAACGCGACTGGTATGTCTGGCGTGACCCGAAGCCCGACGGATCGCCTCCGAACAACTGGAAGTCGGTGTTCGGCGGCGCTGCCTGGACGCTTGATCCCGCGACCGGCCAGTACTACCTCCACAATTTTCTGCCCGAGCAGCCCGACCTCGACTGGTGGAACGAGGACGTGCGTGCGGCGTTCGACGACATCTCTCGCTTCTGGTTCGAGCGCGGGATCTCCGGCTTCCGGATCGATGTTGCACATGCGCTCGATCAAGGACCGCGAGTTGCGCGACAACCCGCCCGCGCAACCCGGCGATCCGCCGACGTGGGTGCGCATGGGTCAGCGGCCGGAATACAACTTCGGCCGGCCCGAGGCGGTCGACGTGCACCGGCGGTGGCGGAGCGTCGCGCAGGAGTTCGACCCCGAGCGGCTGCTGCTCGGCGAGACGTATGTCTTGTCGCTCGAGGACTTGATGAAGTACGTCGTTCCGGACGGCCTGCAGCTCTGCATGAATCTCGCCTTTCTCCATGCGCCGTTTGTGGCGGCCGCGCTCGCTGACGTCGTTGCCCGGACGGAGGAGCTCATGCCAGAGGGCGCAACGCCTGTCTGGCACGCATCGAGCCACGATGACCCTCGCTTCGCGACGCGCTGGTGCGACGGCGATGAGCGAGCGATCCGCTGTGCGCTCGTCGGGATGCTCTCGCTGCGCGGGGCGTGCATCCTCTATCAGGGCGACGAGATCGGGCTCGAGGCTCTCCCCGTGCCCGGCCGGGCGTGAGCGGGACATGGTCGGCCGCGACGCCTGCCGCACACCGATGGTCTGGCGGGACGAGGATGGAGCGGGCTTCACGGAGCCGGGAGTCGAGCCGTGGCTCCCGGTCGGCTCACGCGAGCGCAACGTCGCCGATCAGCGCGACGACCCGGACTCGATTCTCACGCTCACGCGCGATCTGATCGCGCTGCGCAAGCATCGACGGATTCTTCACGGCGCCTACGAGCCTGTGGAGACGCCGCCGGACGTCTGGGCATTTCGTCGTGCGGGCGGCGCGTTCGTCGCCGTCAATCTCGGCGGCGAGCCGGTCAGGCTGGACGGCGTCGAGGGGGCGATCGTGATCGGTACCGAGCGTGCGCGCGACGGTGAGCGGCTTTCGGGCACTCTCGAGCTTGGGTCCGCTCGAGGCGGTCGTCGCTTCGGCGTAGCGCTAGGTTGCAATATGTCCCGTGGAGAGGAGCTCCCCATGCAGAAGAGGTTGGTCACGCGCTACGCGATGCGGTCCGCCGCGGCGGCGGACGAGAATCAAGAACGAGTCGAAGGGGTGTTTGCCGAACTGGACGCGTCCAAGCCCGACAACGTGAGCTACATCGTTCTCAGGCTCGCGGATGACTCGTTCGTGCACGTGTCCTTCCACAACCATGGCGACGACGAGGTGAACCCGATCGCCTCGACGGCTGCTTTTGCGCACTTTCAGGACGGTCACGCAGACCGCCGAGAGGGCTCCGTCGACCAGCAGACGGCAACGCTGGTCGGTGCCTACATCACGACAATCGGATGAGCGCTGTGACCGAGGCGGTCGTAGATGTCGATTGGATCGTGGCGCATCTCGGCGATCCGGGGGTTCGGCTCGTTGAGGTAGACGTGAGTCGTGCCGCGTACGACGAGGGTCACATTCCGGGTGCGGTTTTATGGAATGCGTATGGCGACCTACGTGATGCCGACTACAGGCCGGTGGGGGAAGCGAATCTGCGCCGTTTGCTGTCGAGTTCGGGTGTCGAGCCCGAGACGACCGTGGTCACCTACGGCTATGGCGCACCGCTCGGGTTCTGGCTGCTCAAGGCGTACGGTCACGAGAACGTGCGGATGCTGATGGGGTCGCGCGAGCAGTGGGCGCAGGCCCAGCACGAATGGAGCCTGGATGCACCCGGTGTGGACGAGAACATCGACTCGCCTGTCACCGAGGACGCGAACGTGCTCGCGTCGCGTCAGACGGTCGAGGCGGCGATCGGCGACCCGGAACAGGTGCTGCTCGACGTGCGCTCCGACCTCGAGTACACCGGCGAGCGTTTCTGGCCGTCAGGCGCGACCGCGGACGCAGGCCGGGCCGGGCACATTCCCGGCGCGGTGAGCCTGCCGATCGACCTGCTGCACGCTGAGGACGAGACATTGAAAGCGCCGGACGAGTTGCGCCGCATATTCGAGCGGGCCGGCGTAACGAAGGACAAAACTGTGATCGCGTACTGCACCATCGGCAACCGGGCGAGCGAGGCCTGGTTCGCGCTCAAATACCTGCTGGACTATCCGAACGTGCGCGTCTACTACGGCTCTTGGTGTGAGTGGGGAAAGGCGGTCGACACGCCGGTCGAAACCTGAGCTTCAGCGCAGGTTACCCGCATGTGCCGGCGCGTCTCGGGGTCGCGGTTTCGTAGAATGTCGGCGCCCAGACAGCCGTCACGGGCGTTCACCTCGAGGGGGAGGAGATACGCATGGCGAGGTATCCGGCCGTTGTTCTTGCGCTCGCGGTTGCGGCGCTGGCGTTCGGAGGCGGCGGTGCCGCCGCTGCCGGGCCGGCTCTCGGTCCGAACGTGATCGTCTTCAATCCGAGCATGTCGACGAGCGCGATCCAGGCGAAGGTCGACGCGATTGCTGCGCAGCAGGTCTCGAATGAGTTCGGGACGGAGCGCTATGCATTGCTGTTCGAGCCCGGCACGTACGGAACGACTGCTGACCCGCTCAATTTCCAGGTCGGCTACTACACCGAGGTTGCCGGTCTCGGACGCTCGCCCAGCGACGTCGTCATCAACGGCTCCGTCTACGTCCGCAACCAATGCACGGCGACGAACTTCTGTATCGCGCTCACGAACTTCTGGCGGTCGCTGTCGAACCTGACGATCAACGTCGACACGCCCAACTTCGGTTGCTACAGCGGCGAGTTCTGGCCCGTGTCACAGGCGGCGCCGATGCGTCGCGTCGACGTCAACGGCTTTGCGACGCTGATGGACTACTGCACCGGCCCCTCGTTCGCGAGCGGCGGCTTCATCGCGGACTCGCGCTTCGACGGCAGCACGGTCGTCAACGGGTCCCAGCAGCAGTGGCTGGTTCGGAACAGCTCGCTCGACGGCTGGTCGAACGGGGTCTGGAACCAGGTCTTCTCCGGCGTCGCGGGCGCCCCGGCACAGTGCTTCCCGGCACAGCCCAACGGCTGCGGCCCGTATACGACGCTCGCGACAAGCCCGGTGACGCGGGAGGCGCCGTACCTCTTCGAGGACGGCGCGGGGAACGAGAGCGTCTTCGTGCCGTCCGCGCAGACGAACTCGTCCGGGACGACGTGGGCGAACGGTCCGACACCGGGCGTCTCGATCCCGATCGCCCAGTTCTACGTCGCGAAGCCGAGTGACTCGGCATCGACGATCAACGCGGCACTTCACTCGGGGCGCAACCTCCTGCTGACGCCGGGCGTTTACCACCTCGACCGGAGCATCGACGTCACCCGTCCCGACTCGGTGGTGCTCGGTCTCGGTTTTCCGACGCTCGTCCCGACCAACGGGAACGCGGCGATGACGACCGCCCGTGCGAAAGGGATCATGATTTCCGGCGTCATCTTCGACGCGGGGCCGCTCGAGTCGCCCGTTCTCCTTCAGGTCGGCAGTGGTCACGCGCGGAGCGACAACGAGGCGACCGACCCGTCAACGCTCAGCGACGTGTTCTTCCGGATCGGCGGCGCGGCGCTCGGCAAGGCGACGACGAGCCTCGTCGTCAACAGCAACAACGTGATCCTCGACGACATCTGGGCGTGGCGTGCCGACCACGGCAACGGCGTCGGGTGGACGAGCAACACGGCTGACACCGGCGTCGTCGTCAACGGCGATAACGTGACGGCGTACGGCCTCTTCGTCGAGCACTACCAGAAGAACGAGACGATCTGGAACGGGAACGACGGCACGGACGTCTTCTTCCAGAACGAGATGCCGTACGACCCGCCGAGCCAGGCGGCGTGGATGGAGGCACCCGGCGTCGACGGCTATCCCGCCTTCAAGATCGGCGACTCCGTCACGCGCTTCCACGGCTACGGCATGGGGAGCTACAGCTTCTTCAACCAGGGCGTGGACATCTTCGCTGCGCACGCGTTCGAGGTGCCGGCGACGCTGCCGCCGGGCAGTCTGAACGACCTGCTCACGATCTTCCTGAGCACCGCTGGCTCGGGCGGAATCCTCAACGTCGTCAATGACACCGGTGGGTCGTCGACCATTGCGAACCCGGATACGCCGGTCACGGTGACGAGCTATCCGTGAGTGACTGAGAGGCACGCGCCGGCCCGTTAGGGTTCGGCGCGTGCTCTCGACGCTTACTGCTCGCGGCCGGGAGACCGATCTCATCGACCTCCGCCTCGTGCAGCTCGCGACCGGCGAGCGCGAGACCCTGCAGGACGGTGGGGAGATGTGCGCGGTCGTTCTTTCCGGCGCTGTCGGCGTGACCATCGGCGGAACGCAGGTCGGGACCGCGACTCGCGACGGCGACGTGTTCGAGAGCGCCGGCGACGCCGTGTACGTGCCGCCCACTCAGGCGCTCGAACTTGTTGCGCGCCGCGACGCTGTCGTCGCGGTTGCCGCGGCGCCGCTCGCCGACCGGCGCGCAGGCCCCGCACGGCTGATCGCGCCAAGCGAGCAGGAGCTGCGCACTGCGGGCACAGGGAACTGGTCGCGAAGCATTCGCACGATCCTGGGTCCCGACGACGACGCCGGACGTCTCGTGCTCGGCGAGACGATCAACCCGCCGGGCAACTGGTCGTCGTATCCACCCCACAAGCACGACCGTCAGGCTCCGCCCGAGGAGGTCGCGCTGGAGGAGGTCTACTACTACCGCTTCAAGCCGGAGGGCGGCTTCGGCGTACAGCTGATCTACGACGACCGCAACGAGCGCGCGCAGATTGTGCGAGACGGCGACGTCGTCACGATCCCTTCCGGCTATCACCCGGTGGTCGCAGCACCCGGCTACTCCCTCTACTACCTGTGGGTGATGGCGGGCGAAGGGCGAGAGCTCGCGCCGTTCTTCGATCCTCGCCATGCCTGGGTCCAGGAGTGACGCTCGCGGGACGCATCGCGATCGTCACCGGAGCGACCGGGGTGCTCGGCGGCGCCGTCGCAAGAGGGCTCGCGGAGGCGGGCGCGGCCGTCGGGATTCTCGCCCGCTCGTCCGAGCGCGCCGAGGCGTTCGCGGCGGAGCTGCGAGGCGGTGGAGGCGACGCACATGCGCTTGTCGCCGACGTGCTCGACGAGACCCAATTGCGGGCCGCGCGCGACGCCGCGCTCGAGCGCTGGGGCCGGATCGACGTCCTCGTCAATGCGGCGGGCGGCAACATCCCCGCGGCAACGGTCGGCGCGAACTCGTTCTTCGAGCTTTCGATGGAGGCTCTCGACGACGTGGTCAGCTTGAACCTCGACGGGACGCTCCGCCCGGTCAGGGTGTTCGGCGAGGCGATGCTCACCGAGCCGTTTCCGGAGGGCGGCAGATCGATCGTCAATTTCTCCTCGATGGCCGCGCGGCGCGCCATGACGCGGGTGGTCGGCTACGGCGTCGCAAAAGCGGGGGTCGAGAACTTGACACGGTGGCTGTCGGTCGAGCTCGGTCGCGCGAGCGGCGGCCGGCTTCGGGTAAACGCCGTCGCCCCGGGCTTCTTCGTCGGCGAACAAAATCGCTCGCTGCTGCTGAACTCCGACGGGACCCCCACGCCCCGCGGGGAAACGGTGTTGGCCCACACGCCTGCCGGCCGCTTCGGAGAGCCCGATGAGGTGGCCGGCGCGGTCGTCTGGCTCGCGAGCGCGGCTGCGTCATTTGTGACCGGGGTCGTTCTTCCGGTCGACGGCGGGTTCGACGCGTTCAGCGGTGTCTGACCCTACGCGGTCACGGGGCGACGTTTCGGCGCCGTCGCCAATTGCCCGCACGCCGCCTCGATGTCGCGGCCGCGCGTAAGCCGCACAGTCGCCGGAATGTGCGCACGGTCGAGCACGCTCTTGAATGCTGCGATGCTCGAACGCGCCGAGCCGTCGTACATCCCCGTCGGGTTGTACGGAATGAGATTGACCTTGAAATCGTCGGGCCCGAGCAACTCGGCCAGCTGCCGCGCCTGCTCCGGTGTGTCGTTCACGCCGCCGAGCATCACGTACTCGATGTAGACGCGCCGGTTGACGTCAGCTGCGTGCCGCCGGCATTCCGCGAGGATGTCGCGCAGGGGATAGCGATCGTTGACCGGCATGATCCGTGACCGCAGCTTCTCGTCCGCAGCGTGCACGGAGAGCGCGAGACGGATCGGCTCGTCGACTTCGTCGACGAAGCGCCTGAGACCGGGAAGCCAGCCGACGGTCGAGATCGTCGTGCGACGGTGCGTGATGCCGAGGTCGGGGAGCCGTCGCGCGGCTGCGATGACCTCGTCGAAGTTGAGCATCGGCTCGCCCATCCCCATGAAGACCGCATGGTTGATCTCATCCATCCGCCGGAAGTGCAGGGCCTGATCGAGGATCTCCGACGCCGTGAGGTTTCGCCCGAAGGCCATCTGTCCCGTTGCGCAGAACGTGCATGTCAACGGACAGCCGGACTGCGACGAGAGACAGATCGAGCGGCGGCTGTCGCGATAGCGCATCAGCACCGCCTCGACCGGATGGCCGTCCACGGTGCGGAAGAGCGTCTTCACCGTGCCGTCTCGCGACTCACGCTGCGTCTCGACCTCGAGCGTCGAAAACGGCACCTTCGCGTCGAGCTCGTCGCGTAGTGGACGGGGCAGGTTCGACATCGCGTCGTAGCCGCTCGCGCCGCGCGCGGTCCACTCCCACACTTGCCGTGCACGATAGGGCGGCGTGCCGAGCGCCTTCAGCGTCGATTCGAGAAGCAATAGGTCCACAGGCTTACGGTAGCGTCCAAGTGTGATCGACCTTCGCTCGGACACACTGACGAAGCCTTCCCCGCAGATGCTCGCCGCGATGGCGGCGGCTGAGGTGGGCGATGAGCAGTATCTCGAGGATCCGTCGGTCAACGAGCTGCAGCGGCGCATGGCGGAGTTGCTCGGACAGGAGGCGTCGCTCTTCCTCCCGACGGCGACCATGGCGAACCAGATCGCGCTGCGCGCACAGAGCAAGCCCGGCTCGATCGTCCTCGCCGAGGAGCGCACACACGTCCTGATCTACGAGTGGGGTGGACCGGCGATTCATTCGGGCCTCGTGATGCGCGGCGTCACGGCCGAGGCGGGCCGCGTGACGCCGGAGCACATCGATGCGGAGGAGGAGCTCGGCCCGGGCAGCGTCGTCGTGCTGGAGAACACCCACCGCAGCTCGGGTGGCCGGATCTGGCCGCTCGACGAGTTCCGCGCGACGGTGGACGCGGCGCGCGAACGGGGCGCGGCGCTGCATCTCGACGGCGCCCGCCTCTTCAACGCCTCGGTCGGCGCGGGTCTCCCGCTAAGGGAGTGGGCCCAGCACGCGGACTCGGTCACGATCTGCTTCTCGAAAGGGCTTGGCTGTCCACTCGGAGCGGTGGTTGCAGGATCCGCAGACTTCATCGAACGGGCGTGGGAGGGGAAGTACCTGTTCGGAGGCGCGATGCGCCAGGCGGGTGTGATCGCGGCGGCGGCGTTATACGCGATCGATCACAACGTCGAGCGGCTGGCGGACGATCACGCGCGGGCACGGCGCCTGGCCGACGGACTCGGCCTCGATGCGAGCGACGTCGACACGAACTTCGTCGAGATCGACGACCCCGGAGACGGCGAGGCTCGGCTCGCAGCGCGCGGTGTCCTCGTCAGCGATCTCCGTCCGGGCGTCATGCGTGCGGTCACGCATCTCGGCGTCTCGGACGAGGACATCGATCAAGCGATCGAGCTCATTCCCGAGGCGCTCGGTGCTACTCGTACTGCAGCGCCTCGAGCACGTTGAGCCGACCCGCGCGACGTGCCGGGAAGATCGCGGCGAAGAGGCCCGCGATGATCGCGCCCACGACGAACACGACGAGCGTCACCCACGGAATCGTGAACGCCGGGTAACTGATTGCCTTGCCGACCATGAGTGCAAGCAGGATTCCCACCGGGATTCCGAGCGCCGCTCCGAGCAAGGCCGTGATGATGCTCTCGTGCCGGATCATGTTGCGCACCTGCCGGCGTGTCATGCCAACCGCGCGCAGCATCCCGATCTCGCGGGTTCGCTCGAACACGGTCAGGACGAGCGTGTTCACGATCCCGAAGAGACTGATCAGGATCGAGAGCGAGAGCAGCACGTAGAGCAGCTTCAGGAGGAACGAGATGCCGCTCTCCTGCAGCTTGATGAACTGCGATTTCGTCTGGATCTTCGCGTCGGGGAACCTGGCAAGCACCTGTTGGAGGCGAGCAGTGTTGGCGTCGGTGACGCCGCCGCTCGTCTTCACGAACGCGAACAGGTTCTGGGGGTTCGAGTATTCGTGGTCGAAGCGCGTCGTCGAGAACGTGACGTCGCCGAAGGGCGATCCACCCTTCGGCGGATCGAAGATGCCGAGCAGCTTCAGGTGCAGCACGCCGCCCGACGGCGTCTTGAGGGTGATCGGCGAGCCGACGGTGAGCTTGTGGTCCTTCGCGTAGCTCTTCGCGACGAACGCGCCGTTGCGCCCGAGGTTGCGCCGGCGTGTCGACGCTGCCTTCCTTCCACTTCAGGTCGATCACGCTGGTCACGTTCGGTTCCACCGCTGTCACGGTGATCCGCTTGCCGAACGCCTCGGCCTCGCCTGCGCGGACGCCGCTCACGACCTCGACGCCGGGAACGCCGTTGAGCGCCTTCTCCGAGGCGATCGACGACGGCGTGAAGCCATTCTGGGACGTGAGCGCATAGTTGGCGGTGAAAAGCTTGTTGACCGAGTCCTCGAAGGTCGACTTGATCCCGGCTGCGAGAACGGAGACGAGCGTCACGAGCGTCACGCCGATCATCAGCGCCGACGCCGTTGACGCGGTGCGCGAAGGATTGCGGATCGAGTTGCCGCGGGCGAGCCGTCCCGCCGCGCCGCCCCAGCGCATCGCCGGCCAGCCGAGGAAGCGCGCCACGGGCGGAACGAGCGTTGGCGCAAGCATCGCGACGCCGACGAATACGGCCAACGCCCCGATACCAAGCGAGAGCAGGCGCAGTTTCGTCGAGAGGCCGCCGACGAAGAGGCCGACGAGCATGAGGCCGACCGAGAGGGCGATCACGACGATCGCGACGTACGGCCCGAAGCGCGCAAACCGTGACCGTGGGAGGACAGCGCCTTCGCGCACAGCGGCGATGGGCTCCACTTTCGTCGCCCGCAGCGCAGGGCGAATGGCAGCGATCAACGTGACGACGACGCCGACGAGGAGCGCGACGATAACGGTGCGCTCCTTGAACACCGTTCCAACCTGCGGCAGGTCGATCCCCAGTGAGACGAAGAGCGCGTTGAGAAGCTTGGCCAGCCCGAGGCCGAGGAAAAGCCCGACCACCGAGGCGATCACGCCGATGACGAACGCCTCGAGGACAACCGACCAGTAGACCTGCCTCCGGGTTGCCCCGAGCGTGCGAAGCGTCGCCAGCTCTCGCATGCGCTGCGCGATCGTGATTCCGAGCGTGTTCGCGATCACGAACGCGCCGACGAAGAGCGCGATGAATCCGAACGCGAGCAAGAAGTATTCGAGGAAGCTGAGGAACCCGTTGGTGTCCTTAGCCGCCTGCTTCGCCTCCTGCGCACCGGTGCGAACCTGTGCGGTGGGCGGGAGGAGCGGCTTGACCTCCGCGACGAGCTGGTCGGGTGTGACGTTCTGCTTGGACGCGATCCCGATCGAGTCGAGCTTCCCGACCTTGTTGAAGATCCGCTGCGCAGTGGGGAGGTTGAAGATCGCGATCGTCGCGCCGCCGAGCGAGCTCACGCCTCCGAAGCGCACGGTGCCGACGATGCGAAATCGCTCAATCGGACCGCGCGTGAGCACGCCGATCGTGTCGCCGACCTTGAAGTGCTTGGTGTTTGCGGTCTTCTGGTCGATCGCGATCTCGTGTGGCCCTCGCGGCCAGCGGCCGGTCGTCAGGACGAGCGGGTTGAAGCGCTGATTCCCTTTCGGATTGACGCTGAAGGCCAGGCTCGGTGCGCCACCTGCGCTCGTGACGACCTTGTTGTCGCGCCCCACGAGCTTCGCCTCGTCGGAGATCCCGCCTTCCGCCTCGGACACGCCCGGAAGGCCGCGAACTCTCTGCAACAGCGATTCAGGCAGTGACGGCGGCGTGACGCCCTGGTTCGCATTCCCGCCGATCGCGCTCTTGCCGGTGATGACCGCGTCGGTGTTCTTGTAGACCTGGTTGAAGACCGTGCCGAAAGCAGCCTTGATCGTGTCCGTGAGGACGTACGTGCCGCTGATCATTGCGACACCGAGCACGATCGAGATCGCGGTCAGCAGCGCGCGCAGCTTGCGGCCAAGCAGTCCCTTGAGCGCGACGCTGATCACGAATCGAGCGAGCTGATCACTTCGAGCACCTGCGCCTGGGTCGCACCCTTCAGCTCCTGGACGATCAGCCCGTCGGCGATGAACAAGATCCGATCCGCGATGACTGCGGCGCGCGGTTCATGCGTCACCATCACCGTCGTCTGGCCGTACGCATCGACGGAGCGTCGCAGCAGCTCGAGAATCTCGCCGCCGGTCTTCGAGTCGAGGTTGCCGGTCGGCTCGTCCGCGAACAGGATCGTCGGCCGCGAGACGAGTGCGCGTGCGAGCGCGACACGCTGCTGTTGACCGCCGGAAAGCTCTGACGGCCGATGGGTGCGGCGATCGGCGATACCCGTTTCCTTCAGCAGGCCGTCGAGCCACGCCCGATCCGGCTTCTCGCCCGCGATGGTGAGCGGCAGCACGACGTTCTCTTCGGCCGTGAGCATCGGCAGCAGATTGAAGAACTGGAAGACGAAGCCGATGTGCTGCCTGCGCAGCCGCGTCATCTTGCGCGTCGCCCAGCGTCGGTGATCTCCGTGCCCGCGATCTCGACCGTCCCGCTCGTGGGCTTGTCGAGCCCGGCGAGGATGTGCATCAGGGTCGATTTGCCGGAGCCGGAAGGGCCCATCACCGCTACGAGCTGCCCTGACTCGACGCTGAGGGAGACGCCGCGCAGCGCGTCGACGGCGGTCGCGCCTTCGCCATAACGGCGCGTTAGGTCCGTCGCCTGCACGACGGTGCCCTGCTGCGCGGGCGCGGGAACCCCTTCCTCGACCACGGCCATGGCGCCCAGGCTAGCGATTTCCGGCGATAAGGAAACCCAGAGCCACGAGCACGTAAGCGGCGACCAGCACAAGCGCCGCCCCGACGGTTCGTGCGGCCGTCCCGCACGACGAGCACCGTGAGTACGACGGCGGCGGCCATCGCCGCCGCCTCCTCCCAGCGGAAGCTCAGGGGGAGGCTGTGCGAGAAGAAGATCGAGAGGAGCATGACCGCGGGCGTGACGAGCAGCGCGACCTGGGCGCTCGATGAGAGCGCGATCTCACTTGCGAGCTTCATCTTTCCCGCGCGCGCGATCACGACCGCGCCACCATGCTCGGCCGCGTTGCCGACGATCGCCACGATCACGGCTGCGATGAAGAACTCGCTTGCGCCTACTGCTGTCGCGAACGCGTCGAGCGAATGCACGAGGATCTCGCTCACGACGGCGGTCAACGCGGTGGCGATACCGAGCGCGCAGAGCGAGCGCGATCAGCGTCCATGCACCAGCTGCCGGCGCGCGGCGCTCGGCTTGCGAGTGCCGTCGGAGATTGCGAATCGTCACGACGAGATAGAGCCCGAGCAGCACGATCGAGATCGGGATCGAGACAACGACGGCCACGTGCCGCTCGGGTGAACCTGTATAGCCGAGCACGATCGCGGGCAACGCGAGCAGGACCCCTGCGCCGCAGAGTCCCAGTTGCGCGAGCAGCGAGCGCTTGTCGATTCGTGCGTCTTCGGGGCCGACGAGTTGCGCGATGCCGAACACGAGCAACAGGTTCGAGATCACCGAGCCGGCGAGCGACCCTCGCACGACCTGCGGCAAGCCAGAGTGGATGGCGAAGAGCGCGATGATCAGCTCCGGCGCATTGCCGAAGCTCGCGTTGAGGAAGCCGCCGATCCCAGGCCCTGTGTGCTCGGCTGCATGTTCGGTTGCCTCGCCGATCAGCCATGCGAGCGGGATGAGCGCTGCGCACGAGAGCAGGAAGAGCAGCACCTTGTCTGCATGCGTCACGTAGTTGACGAGGATCGTCACTGGCGCGAGCGCGAGCAGCGCCCAGAGGATCCTGCGAGTCAAAGCGCGGGTAGCGTATCCGCCGTGCTTGCGCGCTGTCTTGTTCGATTGGGGCGACACGCTCATGCGCTGGGCGCCCGAACCGGAGTTGCTCGAAGCAGGGCATGCGGCCGGATTCGACGCGCTCGGGCGCGAGCCCGTGCCGGCGATGACCGATCGCTTTCGCGAGGCCTACCTGTCGGCGTTCTTCGCGCCGGGCATCGTGGAGGAGATCGAGTATCCAGCGCAGGTGCGGCGGCTCCTCGGCGAGTTCGAGATCGAGGTGAGCGACGACGAGCTCGCGCGGTTCCTGGAGGCGGAGCACACGGCCTGGGGGCCCGCGCGACAGCTGGCCGCGACGACCCATGCGCTTCTCGAGTCGCTGCGCGAGCGCGGGCTGAAGCTCGGCCTCGTCTCGAATGCATTCGACCCACCCGACCTCCTGCACCGAGATCTCGCGCAGTTCGGCATTGCGGAACGCGTCGATGTCGCCGTCTTCTCCTCGGAAGTCGGACGGCGCAAGCCCGATCCGGAGATCTTCCAGCGCGCGCTCGACGCCCTCGGGGTCGCGCCTCCCGAGGCCCTGTTCGTCGGCGACACGCTCGCAAGCGACATCGCCGGCGCTGCGGCACTCGGCCTGCAAACGTGCCAGGCGCTGTGGTTCCGGGCCGACGACGATCCGGGCGGACCGGAGCCCGACTTCCAGGCCTTCACCCAGATGGACGTGCTGACGATCGCCCGCCGGCTGCAGGAGTGAGTGGCGACTCCGTTTTCGCAAGCACCAACCGGGCCACAAGTCAAGTCTTGCGAGACCCCGAAAGCGACACCCACAATGTGGTGTCGATGAGTGAGCTCGCGACGACCCCGCTGTCCCTCCGGCCCCAGGACGAGGTCGAATGCCGCCAGTGCGAGGTCCATTGCGACAAGGTCGTCTACCCGTCGGCGTGCATGGAGCGCTCGTGCCCGTTCGTCTACGCGTACGAGGAGCACGGTCACACCTTCATGGGGTGCATGCAGAAGGTGTTCGAGGTCGAGATCGACGTCGACATGGTGCGGGCGGCCGAGCGCAGACACGAAGGGTTCGGCGCCGTCCGCGCAATCAAGCGACCGCTGCCGATGTGCCACTCGGAGGTCGACCCGTGCTTCACGCATCGCGCGGGCGAGCTCGGCTGCGTCAACCCCGAGTTCAACGAGCTGCCGGCGGGATCGCCGACATTTCGGGTCTTCGCCCGGCTCCGGTAGGTTCCGGCACCGCGCGAAGCGCGAGCATCCCGAGTAACGGCCCGATCGCGGAGAGCGCGAATGCGAGCCGCCACGAGCCGGTGGCAACGGCGGCGAACGCGGGAGGCGAGGCGGCGACGAAGGTCCCGAGCAGCGTCTGCTGGAAGCCGATCGCGGCACCGACACGACCGCGGCCGGCCGACTCCGCGGCTGCGACCACGGCGAGCCCGTTCCAGGCCATCGACAGCACACCGGCGACCACGAGGGTGGGAATCAAGATGGCGAGCGGCGCGTCGGTGACTGCTGCGACGGCGGCGGTCGCGGCGGACAGCCAGATGCCGATCGAGCGGATCGGCGCCAGCCGTGCACGAACGTGATCCGACCAGCGTCCCGAGATGATGCGCGCACCAATTCCGAGGACGTTGATGCCGGCGAGCACTGCGGCCGAAGCATGGGCGGACACGCCGCGGTGCTCGTGGAGAAACAAGACGAGGAATCCGGTGATCGCGATCTGTGCGGTGATGTAGAGGCCGGTGCCGAGGCCCAGTACCCACGCGCGCGGATCGCGCATCGGCTGGGTCAGGTCTTCGAGCTCCAGCGCCGGCGTGGTCGACGGGGACTCCCGAATGAACGCCGCGGCGACGACTGCGCCGCCCAGGCACCCGCAGCCGAGTACGAGAAAAGCGAGGCGCGTCCCTCCCGCAGAGGCAAGCCACGGCAGACCCGCTGCGGCAGCTGCGCCTCCGATCGGGATCGCCGTTTGGCGCACGCCCAGTGCGAGGCCTCGTTCGCGTTCGGGGAACCACCCCATGACGGCGCGACCGCTCGCCGCATTGACGCTTGCGCCGGTTGCGCCGGCGACGAACAGAACGCCGACGAGCGCACCGTACGAGTGCGTCCGCCCTGCCGCGACGATCGCCAGGCCCGCGAGGGCTAGGCCGATCACGATCACGATCCGTTCGCTCAGCCGGTCGGCGAGGAGCCCCCACGGGAGCAGCGTGAACAGCATCCCGATGCCGACAGCGCCGAGTACGACCCCGGTCTCACCGAGTGAGAGTCGGTAGTGCGCGCGCAGCGCAGGCGCGAGCGCGGGTAGCCCGATGGAGATGGCGGAGAAGGTCGCCTGCGCGAGTGTGCCCGCGCCGAGAATCACCCAGCGATAGCGCGTGCGTGAATCTCCTTCGCCTTTCGCACCTCGTTTGCGTCCGGGCCATGTTTGTCGGGTCCGGCCGTCTCGAGCACCGCCGGCAGTCCCTGCAGCCGCGGATTGCCGAGGAAGACTCCCAGCTCTTCACCGAGGAGCCCTTCGCCGATGTTCGCGTGGCGATCGCGGTTGGAGCCGAGCGGCTCGGCCGAGTCGTTGACGTGCAGCGCGCGCAGCCGGTCGAGACCGATCGACGACTCGACCTCGTCGAGCAGCGCGTCGAGCTGCGTTGCGTCCGTCACGTCGACGCCCGAGGCATAGAGGTGGCACGAGTCGAGACACACGCCGAGCCGCCGATGGCCGTCGAGCCGCTCGTAGATCGTCGCGAGCTCGTCGATCGAACGGCCGATCGTTCCGCCGGTGCCCGCCGAGTTCTCCATCAGCAGCCAGGTCTCGTCGGTGGCGAGCTCGAGCACCTGCTCCATCGCAGGCACGACGCGCTTCGAGTCCATGCTCGAAGCCGGAGCCCAGGTGCGAGCCGACGTGGAAGACGACGGCGTCGGCGCCGATCGCGCAGGCGACCTCCATCGTGTTGCGCAGCGCCGCGACGGACTTCTCGTAGACCGCGTCGTCCGGCGCGGCGAAATTGCAGAGGTAGAGGGCGTGGCAGAGCACTCCGTGCAGTCCGACTTCGGCGCGGCGTTGGCGAAATTTCTCGAAGTTCGCGGGATCGTGGTTCGTCGGCCGCCAGGCGCGCGGGCTCTGCGTGAACACCTGGAGGGACTCCGCCCCGACCGTCTCAGCACGGTCGACAGCGGTGTGGATACCGCCGGCCGAAGAGAGATGCGCACCGATGTACACCGGTCGACGCTACCGGAGCCACGTCTCGAGACGCGCCGCCTCATCGTCGACGTCGCGGCGCGCGGTGCGGGGAAGGGGCGCAAACGGCGTAAGCGCGATCTTGCCCTTCTTGTCCGCAGTCCAGGAGCCGGCGACGATGCCGTCGACGAGGAAGGTCTGCGTGACGTCGCCGTTCTTGGCGATGACCGCCTTGCGCAGCTCCTCGGGGAGAACGCGTCGCCGGTCGGCGTGTGCCAGCAGGGTGTTGTCCCACTTCGGCAGAAACCGCACGGGCGCCGGCGTGTCGGCGGGAGGGAGCGGTGCGCGCTGGAGGTCGACCAGCTCGCGTCCATTCTCGTCGCGAAAGCGCCGGAGCGGCTCCAATGCGTCGAGCGCGTCGGCAAAGTCGGAGACGCGGAGCCCCGACCAGTCGGCGATGTCGGCTCGCGTCGACGGGCCGAAGGCGGCGAGGTAGCGGCGGACGAGCTCGGTTCGCGCTGCGAGGACCTCCATCGGCTCCGGTTCCGGATACGGATGGAAGACACCGAGCGGCCGGCCGCTCCAGAGAGCCGATTCCGGAACGTGCAGTAGGTGCGCCCGCCTGCGCACCGCGTGGAAGATCCGGCGCCGCGTGTGGTCGTCCGTGTGGCCGTGCTCTCGCTCGAGATACGCCAGCCCTTCCTTGTGGGTGAGCGGCGTCTGCTCGGCGAGCGCCCGCACTCCCTTCACCGCCTTCAGCGCGTGCGCGAGGTGCGTGTCGTCGTACCAGGTCGGCATGTCCCGGAGTGCCGTCCAGAAGATCGGATAGTCGCGGGCCGTGACGAGGTGGAGCGTCCCGCGCATCACGGTCGGCTTGACCACGTCGCCGCGGAGGATCGCGCGCTCGAGCGACTCCCGCCGGAAGCCGGTCACGCGCGACCAGAGCCCGACGTACGGTGACGGCGGCCATTGGGCCTGCATGCCCGCGAGTCGTTCGATCGCCGGCAGTACGCCGATCCTCTTGCGCTCGAGGAGCAGTTGCCGCGCGAGCGTCGCGCGGTTCAGCTCCTTCAGCGTCAGGACACGTTCTGCCACGGAGCCTTTCGGAACTCGACCGAGCCACCGGTGACGATCGCGTAGGCGCCGTCGTCGCGCACGGATCCGGGGTTGACGAACAGCGCACCGTCGACGTACCGCGTCCACTGCATGTGCGTGTGACCGCCGGCAAGGATGTCGACCCCGGAGCCGCCGAGCAGACGCTCGACCTGCCCGTCGGGCGTGTCCGGGCAGCAGGACGTCGTCGTAGGAGTGCGGCGAGCCGTGGAACGCGCGCAGCACCATGCCGTCGTCGAGCTCGACGTCGAGCGTCGGCACGAACGACCGGATCTGGTCGAGATGGCTCGGCTCGAGCTGCGCGAGCGTCCAGTCGCGCTTGTCGAGTTGTTCCTGCGTGAGCGGCTCGGGTGAGTCGGAAGGCACCTCGAGCAGGAACGCATCCGCGTTCCCCAGAACGACGGGCCAACCGAGCTGCGCGAGGCGGTCGAGCACCTCGCGAGGCTGGTCGCCGCCCTGCACGGCGTCGCCGAGGCAGACGACGCGGTCGATGCCGAGCTCCTCGAGCGCCGCGACGACCGCGGCGAGCGCGTCGTCGGAGCCGTGGATGTCGGAGACGAGCGCGAGCGGCACCGCAACTACGATAGGCGCCGCGATGTCAGTCCGTGTCCGTATGGCGCCGAGTCCCACCGGCTTTCTCCACATCGGTGGTGTGCGCACGTTCCTGTTCAACTGGCTCTTCGCGCGACACCACGGCGGCGAGTTCCGGCTTCGCATCGAGAACACGGATACGAGCCGCGAGGTCGCCGAGGCGGTCGACCAGATCCAGGACTCGCTCCGATGGCTCGGACTCGACTGGGACGGCCCGGCAACCTTCCAGCTCGACCGGCTGGACGACTGCCGGCGTGTTGCGGACGAGCTCGTCGCCGACGGCAAGGCCTACGAGGACGACGGCGCAATCCGCTTTCGGATGCCGGACGAGGGCGTCACCGCCTGGGACGACGTGGTGCGCGGCCGTGTCGAGTTCCCGAACGAGAAGCTCGAGGACGTTGTGCTGGTGCGTGGTGACGGAAGGCCGACCTACAACTTCGCGTCGCCGATGGAGGACGTATGGGACGAGATCACGCACGTGATCCGCGCCGAGGACCACATCTCGAACACGCCAAAGCAGATCAACATCATCGAGGCCGTCGGTGCCGTGCTACCGGTCTACGCGCACGTGCCGAACGTGAACGGCGCCGACGGCAAGAAGCTCTCGAAGCGGCACGGCGCGACCGGGGTCGACGAGTTCCGCAAGGCGGGCTATCTGCCGGACGCGCTCGTGAACTTCCTCGCGCTCCTCGGCTGGGCGCCGGACGGCGAGACGACGATCATGAGCCGCAACGAGCTCATCGAACGCTTCTCGCTCGAGCACGTGACACCGAGCCCGGCACAGTTCGACTACGCGAAGCTCGACTGGATGAACGGCATGTACATCCGCGCGCTTCCGGAGGAGGACTTCGCGCACGCATTGATCCTCTGGCTCGGTGAGCAGGGCTACAGCTGGGACGCGGTCCTCGTACGCAAGGCAGCGCCGCTCGTGCAGGAGAAGCTGACGCGGCTCGAGGAGTTCCCCGCCTATGCGCGCTTCCTCTTCGAGGACGTGCGCCCCGACCCCGCGGAGCTCGACGGCGGCGCGCCGGTGATCGCCGCGGCTCGCGATGCGCTCGCAGCGCTCGAGCGCGTTCACGGCGGAGTCGATCGAGGCGGCGCTCCGTGCCGTGCTCGACCAGCTCGGGCTGAAGCCTCGGCAGGGCTTTGTGCCCATCCGCGTCGCGGTGACCGGCTCCAAGGTGTCGCCGGGGCTTTTCGAGAGCATCGAGCTCCTGGGGCGGGAGACGACGCTCGCCCGCCTCAGCGCGGCCGTTTCATAGGCATCGGTTTCGGGGGTGCCAACGGGTCGAGAGCACGTTGAAACTCGAGCCACGCCCGCCGCCGGAATTGCATCGACGGCGACGGCAGTGACTGATCATCGTTCGTGTCCCCCCGGCCCACGAGCTTGCTCGTGTCGCCCGCACTCTTTGTCATTAGCTACGGGTTGAACGGACGCGCCGCAGGTGAGGGTACGGCCCGTCAGTAGACTGCTGCCTTGTGGCGACAGATAGGGGCAGACAGGTCATTCTCGTCGTCGATGACGAGCCGGCGATTCGCCTGCTCTGCAGGGTGAATCTCGAGCTCGGCGGCTACGAGGTCCGTGAGGCAGGCTCGCTCGACGAGGCCCGAAGGCAGGTGGCCGAGGGGGTCGACGTCGTGCTTCTCGACATGCATCTCGGCAGCGAGAGCGGCCACATGCTGCTCGACGAGCTCGCAGAGCAGGGCATCCCCGTCGCGGTCGTGACGGGCTCGACGGATCTGGAGGCGCTTGCCTCGACGAACGCAAGTGCCGTTCTCGGCAAGCCGTTCACGATCGACGAGCTCGAGGAGACCGTCGCCAGGCTCGCCGCTCTTCGCGCGTCCCGACTGTAGGCTCAACGCATGTCTGCAACCGCCGTCCGGGACGCCGCCGAGTACGAGTCGCGGCTCCAGAAGTACTACTTCGAGCGCGCCGAGGAAGCGCGCGCGGTTCGTGTCGGAGAGAAGGAGGTCTCCGAGCAGGCGGCGATCGTCGCTCGCTATCGCGATCTCTTCACACGACCACAGATCGAGGCCCTACGGGAGGCGGAGGCGGCCGCCAGCGGCGAGGACGACGAGCGGCTGTACCGGCTGCGCAAGACGTGCGAGGCCGGCGTCATCTCGGCGGAGATCGCCGAGCAGGAGGATGCGCTCGAGAACGCGATCCTCGGAGCGCGGGTGACGTTCCACGGCGAGGCCATGCCGTCTGCGCGCTGCGCAGGCGAAGCTCGCAGTCCTCGACTCGTACGCCGACCGCGAGGAGCTCGGCGAGCTCGAGCGGGCTGCATCGGCGGTGTTCAACCCCGACCGGCGCACGCTGCTCGAGGCGCGCGAGCTGCTCGAAGCCGACGTCAGCGGCGAGCTCGACCCGATCGCGCGCAACGAGGAGGAGAAGGCGATCTCCCTGCGCGAGCTCGAGGGTGTGCTCATTGCTGCATCCGATGCGACGACGGACGCGTGGGGCAGGCTCCGCGACACCTGGTTCGAGAAGCTGCTCGGCCCCGAGCGCGACGAGCAGCCCTCGAATGCGCACGTCCACTACCTGCGGCGGTTGTCACCGCTCGAGTCGACGTATACGAAGGACGCTGCGGTCGACATCTGCCTCGCGACGACGCTTGCGCTCGGCTTCGACATGACCGCGATCCCGAACATCCGCCTCGATCTCGAGGATCGCCCGCAGAAGAATCCGCGTGCGTGCGTTATCCCGTCGAATCCGCCTGAGGTCGTGCACCTGATCACGCGCGCTCAGGGCGGGCTCTCCGACTACCAGGCATTCATGCACGAAGCCGGGCACGCGCTGCACTACGCGGGCGTCGATCCGCGCCTTCCGTTCACGTTCCGCAGCATCTCTCGCGACCATGCGCTGACCGAGATCTACTCGTACATCTTCGAAGCCGTCACGCGTGAGCCGGGCTGGCACGCGCTGCACTTCGGGCTGTCGGACTGCACAGGCGGAGGAGAACGCACAGGCGACGCTCTTCCTCGAGGCGCTGCTGTACCGGCGGTACACGGCGAAGCTGCGCTACGAGCTCGGTTTCTGGTCGGCGTTCGAGGAGGAGCGCGGACGCTCCGAGCGCGACTACTCGTCGGCGCTGACGAGTGGCGACCGGCATCAGGTACGACCCGCGCAACTATCTCGCCGACATGGACTCGGGGTTCTACTCGGCGGATTACCTCCGTGCCTGGATCCGTGCCGCCCAGTTGCGCATCTTTCTGCTGCGCGAGGTGGGCGAGGACTGGTGGCGGAGCGAGGCGACGGGCGAGATCCTGCGCGACCTGTTCCTCGAGGGCACGCGCCCGACGAGCGAAGAGGTGGCGGGCCGGCTCGGCTTCGAGCCGCTCGACACCGGGCCGCTCGTCGAGGATCTTTCCGCAGCCTAGGTCGCAGTGCCGCGCTGCTTGAGCAGCGTCTGAATCTCCTTCGTCAGCTTCGAGACCTCTTCGGTCAACTGCTTGTCCTGCTGCGTGATCTCCGTATTCGTCCGCAGCAACCTGACGAGCTTCTCGGTCTCGTTCTGTAACGCGTGCTCGAGGCCTGTGTGGCGCTTCTCGATCATGTCGCCGTGGGCCTTGTCGCGTTCGGCCTGACGCGTTTGTGCGAGGAGGATCAGCGGCGCTGCATACGCGGCCTGCGTCGAGAAGATCAGATTCAGCAGAATAAAAGGCCGGGAATCGAAGTGGTGGAACAGCGCGATGGAGTTGAAGGTGATCCACAGCGCGACGACGATCGTCTGGCCGATGATGTAGCGCGGCGTCCCGAAGAAGCGTGCCGTCTTCTCAGCGAAGCGACCAAACGGGTCGTCGCCGAACGCACCGTGATCAGCCACGCAAATGAGGCTAGATCAGGTCTCGGACGATCCGGCGCCGTGCCACGCGGCGCGCAGACGTTCTCGATAACCGAGCCAGAGGATCGCGGCGACAACGAGCAGCACGACCTCGTCGAACGGGCCTGGGATCGGCGCCAACCCGATTGTCGCGAGCCCACGCAGCCAGCGCGGCAGCGCGCCGTCGCGGGCGAGGAGGCGGACGGCGCGGACTGTTCGCATGATCCGTGAGGTCGACCGCTCGCAGCCGTCTACGAGACCCATTGTCCAACCGACCACTCGGTCACCGCAACCGCGAGAAAGCTTGTGCTGAGGACGAGGATCGCGCGGTCGCGTCGAGCGGTCGTGGCAACCGCGGCCAGCGCAAGGAACGCGGGGAAGAGCGGCAGGCAGAAGCGAGGCATCGAGAGCAGGGGATACCCCCCGGTTGGAGCGCTCAGCGCGATCGCGATGCTGAGAAGCACGAAGAGGCCGTAGGGAGCGCCAAAGCGTCGCCACGCCTCAACGCCGAGCCAGAGGAAGAGAACGAGGAATGCGAAGTACTCGACGTTATGCGCCGCCCCTTGGAGGTTGCCCGAGCCGCTCGACACGAGCAGCTCGACGCCTGACCACGCCTTGACGAGGCCATGCCAAAGACCGCCGAAGGGACCGGCCGGTGAGACATGACGTCCCCAGCCGGCCTCGTTCGTGAACGCGGAGCGTGGCGCATGGATCTGCAACTGGAGCCACAACGGGTAGAGGCAGGCGAGAGCGGGCGCTACGAGCAGCTTCAGCAGAGGCCGTCGCCGCTCGGGGGAACGCCACGCCAGCAGGAGGATCGGCACGAACAACGCGAAACCGGCGAGCCGAGTCAGCATCGCGAGCCCGGTGACAATGCCTGCCGAGAGCCAGCGCTTCCGCTCGGCGAGCAGAAAGGCGCCAACGCACAAGAGCAGGTAGAGCGACTCGCTGTACACCGCTTGGAGAAACAGCGACATCGGAAACAGCGTGAGGTAGAGCACCGCGCGACGAGCCCCGTCCGCACCGAGCCGCGGCAGGGCAAGCTTGTAGAGAAGAACGAATGCGGCCGCGCAGCAGGCGAGCGAGATGACGATGCCGGCGGTGACGTAGTACCCGTCCGAAGACGCGGCCCAGACCCCCGACCAGGAGCGGATAGAGCGGATAGAAGACCTCGCCCCCGTTCCGTTCGTAACCGTGCTGTGCGATTGCCAGGAACCAACCGGAGTCGGCACGAGCCCAGATCTCCGTCGCGTAACCGAGATCGGAGGAGTTCGGCGGCCTTGCGGGCCGCGGCACGAACCAGACCCAGACGTAGATCGCGATCGTCCAGATCAGTAGGCGGCTCCAGAGGAAGATCGCGAGCGGCGGCGGGAGGCCTCGCACGCGCTCGACCGCTGCGCGGAGGGCCGTGCGGGCGGATGGAGCCGCATTCACCGCTGCATGCTGGCCGAAGCGAGCTGGAGTGTCCAGAGCCGGGGCTCGGGTAGAGCCGTCGGGACGGCTTACGTGGTCGCGCGAAGCCGAAGCAGGTCTGCGCGGAGATAGCGCCGGCTTCCGCCGGTGTCGAACCGGACGAGCATCTGCTCGACCTCGTCGCGGTAGAAGCCGATCACCTCGCCGTTCCGCCCGTCCGGGACGCGAACGCGGTCATGACAACCGACGGTTGGAAGGCCGATGAGGCCAGGTCCGAGATATGTGTTGTGTTGTGTCATGGCTGGCTCCTTCTGTCTGCGGCACGGCGACCAGTGCGGTCATCAGCAGCGCGCCTACTAGGCAGAACTGCGGCAACGGAGCCGGAGGTACGCCATTTGTCCACGGGGGCGGGCGCCAGTACGATTCGCGACGGGTAAAGAGGTGCAAGAACGCCTGATTTGCAGGTCTTTCAACGAAGTGGGCAAATGGGGGATCTTCGCCGGGCGGCCTAAATCTCGGCTGCCACGCTATGCAATCGAGGGCCAGGCTGACCGAAGCGCGGCGACGGTCCAGCCGCCGAGGGCGAGCAGCAGGGTCGCGAGTATCAGAACGGCGAGCAGGAGACGCCGTTTCATCGCACGCACCTGTTCCGGAGTCGTGCGGCGACGGCCGCGCGCGTGCCAAGGATGAGAATCAGGGCGAAGACGCCGGCCGTCCGTACTGCGTAGCCCGGCTCGGACTCGAGGACGTCGCGAAGCATTGTCATGGCATTGCTCCTTTCAGTTGGGCGGGCGATTTCGGCCCCCGCCCTGAGCTGGAGCGGGGGCCGAGGGGAGCGCGTCAGCGGTAGCCGGGCGCGCGAGGCGTCAGGAAGTTCTGGAGGACGTAGTCGGCGACGTGGCGTCCGAGGCGCTGCCCGGCGACCTGGTCGAAGCGGAAGTGCTGGCCGGCGTAGATGCGGCTGACGCTGGCCTCGTCGGCTGCCGCCGAGAAGCTCGTGAACGAGCGCGTCGACTCCCGGCAGCACCTCGGAGGTGACGGCGAAGCTGTCGCGATCGCTGTGGAAGAAGCTGGCGAGCACGTCGGCGCCGCCGGCGCTGACGACGGCGTGCGCGCCGGGGTAGGAGGGATCGAGCGCCGTGTTGGCGAGCGGCGTCCAGTTCGGGTCGGCCGGCGGTAGCCGGGTTGCCGTCGGTGTCCGCGGCGCGGATGGCGGTGAACGGGCCGCCAGAGGTGGTAGGTGTACTTGGCGTCGTAGAAGGCGATCACCGAGTCGGCCAGGGTGAGGTCGAGCAGCGCGAACAGGCGCGCGTTCTGCGGCAGGGTGGTGCCGTGCTGCAGCGCGGCCGTCTGGGCGATCTCGTTCCAGTAGTTCTGGATCGGCGCGCCCCAGAACTTCGCGATCTGGGTCTGGTCGGCGGTGCGGGTGGTGCTGCCGATCTCGCCGAGGCTCTTGACCTCGTCGAACGCGGCGGTGTAGGTGGCGCTCGTCAGCGCCGGCGGCGGTCCGGGTCTGAACTGGTTGGCGCTGCCGGAGCGCGAACGGCGTGACGAACGGCCAGTGCGTGAAGACCGGCTGCGCGAACGCGGGCGGGGTCAGCTGGTAGTCGCCGGGATTCGTTCCCGGCGTGAACGGAATCGGCGCTGCGGCCGAGCCGTCGTTGCTTCGCAGCGTGAGGATCTGCGCGGCCGCGGTCTTGCCGACTCGGACGCCCTGATCCTTCGCCGGCCGTCGGGTACCGACGCGAGCGACGTCGCGAGATCTGCGTCGAGCGTCGAGGTCTGGCTCGGGTAGAGCTGGACGAGCACGTCGTGCGCCGCGGCTGCGCGGCCGCCGCCGGCGACCGAGGCATGTCGCGGCGCTTTGAGGTGGATGAGGTAGTCGGCGTGGGTCCTGACGATCGCGTTGACGGCGTCGTAGACGGCTGCGTGCATGATCGCCATGCTTCGCGTTGGGTGAACCGTTGGCCGGCTGCGCACCCGGAGTCCGGAGGATCCCGAGCAGGATCCGGTTCCACTGGATGACCTGGTCGGGCGTCTGCGCCGACGTCGCCGTCGAGTCGCACGCGCGCCTGTGCCTGGGGAGCGCGTAGACGTTGGCCGCAAGAACCGCGGCGGCACCGATCGCGCCGAGAGCGAATCCGAGCGCGAACAAGCGTGGAGAGAACCGTCTCATCCGAGTGCTCCTTCTGTTGTCGTTGTCAGCCATCGCGTCGGCGGCTCGAGCGAGCGCGCCCACGCGCGAAAGTCGTGCCGATCGCCGCTGAAGAGCACGGCGAGCGTGTCCTCGCGCGTCCGTCAGGAAGACGCCGCGGACCTCGTCGCACGCGAGCAGCTCCCAGCGGAGGTAGCGCCGCTCGTTCGCGGACGCCGCCCAGCCGATGTCGAGCTCGTAGATGCTCATGACGGCGGGTCGACCGGGTAGAGCCACGCCTCGGGGCCGGTGGCGGGCTCGCCGTCGCCCTTCAGCGCGAAGCTGTGGATCCGCGCCTGCGCGCCGGTGCCGTCGACGCGGCTGACGCTGTACAGGCGGCCGAGCCAGAGGTGGCCGTTGCGGATCGAGAACTCGTAGCGGTCGAGCGCGCGCGGCGCCGGCCCGGCCGTGCGGTTGCCTTCGTTGTCGAACTGGCTGCCGTGGCAGGGGCAGCCGAAGCCGGACGGCCTGGGTCGGAACGAGCCCGACCTCGCCGCCTGCTCGTCCGCTCGGCCTTCCGCTGCTGAGGAACAGCGGCCCGTTCGGCTGCGTCGGGCAGCCGACGTGCGTGCAGCGGCTCGACATGATCGTGAAGCTCGGTACGTTCCCGAGCAGGCCGTTGTTGCGGACGTACGCGGCGCGCCGCGAGACCTCGCCGGCCTGCGGATCGGCGAGGAAGGTGGCGACGACGAACTGGCCTTCGGGGAACGCGTCGATCGGGCCGAGGTCGACCGGCCGACGCCGCTGGCCGAGGAGCGACGGCAGGACGGCGAAGCCGGCCGCCGGCAACGCGACACCGAGGGCGACGACGCCGCCGAGGCCGAGCGTCGCTCGCTCGAGCAGGCGGCTGCGCGGGAAGCGCTCTTCGTCCTGCTGCTGGCTGCTGCGCCGCCGGCTGGGGCGACTCTCCCGGCGCGGAACGCGGCGGTTGCCGCGCACCCAGCGAGTCCCGCCAGGAGGGTGATCGCGCCGCCGAGCGGCGCGATCACCAGCGGGCTGACGATCAGCCCGACGAGCAGGACCGCGATGCCGATCGCGAAGCTGATCGGCGAGATGCCGACTTCCGTTCGCCTGCGTGTCAATCGATCTCGTTTTCCGGGGCTCGGTCGTCCATTTCTCCCTCTTGAGTCGCGCGAGCCGGTGGGGCTTCGCGGGGAGAGGCGACCTTGGCCTCGGGCGGCGTCGTCGAGAACGCCGTGCGACGACGCTAGCAGGACCGGTGCACGCTGCGCGTCGTCACATTCACGAAACCGATCGTCTGTCCGACTGCGTAGAGAGCGTCGTGGGATTACGCAAGCCCCGACCGTCGTTGCTCACCGAACGGGATCTACTTGTCGAGCCTCTTGACCCACGATCTGACAGCGGCTGGCCGTC
This sequence comes from uncultured Actinomycetes bacterium, assembly GCA_963707525.1. Classification (GTDB taxonomy): domain Bacteria; phylum Actinomycetota; class Thermoleophilia; order Gaiellales; family Gaiellaceae; genus Palsa-739. The sequence goes on from CAVPQJ010000007.1 coordinate 420,493, forward strand.
CTGCGACGCGTGCCGCAGGCTCGCGTCGGCCGAGCGCGAGTGACGAGCGACGCGACTCGAGCTCGGCTTCCGCTCTGCCGCGGTGCGGTTGGCTTCTGGCTCGGCTGGGCGTCGATCGTCGCGGTGCTCGCCGGTCTCGCGCTCGATGTGGGAGCGCGGCACCGCTGGCTGCTGGTCGGCTTGACGCTCGGCGCCGCAGCCGCCAACACCGTCGCGATGATCGTTCCGTGGCACGAGTGGCTCGCGACTCGCCGCGGCCGGGTCTTGCTCGATCTCTGGTGCGGTGGGTTGATCGCGTTCGTCGCGCTGCTCGTCGTCGACGGCGGCTCGAGCTTCGCGTTGCTTCTCTTCCTCGCGGTCCCGTTCATCGCGGTCGTGCAGAGCGGCTGGCGCCGCGGCTTCTGGCTCGGCGTCAGCGCGGGCACGTGTACGCGTCGCTGCGGCGCTGATCCCGCTGTCGGTCGGCGCGACGGCGATGCGGCTTGCTCTCGTCGCGGCCGTGGTCGGCTGTGGCGCTCTTTCTCACGCGGACGATCCGCCGCGAAGTCGTCGGCGCACAAGCAGGCGTCTGCGCGCGCGGAGCTCGAGCGAACGCTGGCGAAGGAGGCGAATCACCGGATCAAGAACGACCTGCAGACGGTTGCCGATCTGCTCCTGCTCGGTCGTCCGGCCGGCGGGGACGGGACGGCGTTCGACGACACGGCGGCACGCATCCGGTCGATCGCGACGGTGCACCGATTGCTGACGGAGACCGACGATCAGGTCGACGGCGGTGCGCTCTTGCGCAGCATCGCGGAGAGCGCGCCGGTGCCGTGGCAGTTGCGGCGGAGCCCGCCGCATTCGACGCCGCCACGGCGCAAAAGCTCGGCATCGTCGCCAACGAGCTGGTCACGAACGCGTTCCAGCATGGCGCGTCGCCGATCGTCGTGCGGCTCAGCGGCGGACCGCAGACGACGCTTGCGCGTCGACGACGGCGGGTGCGGGGTCGAGGGCGACGCCGGTTTCGGTCTCGAGCTCGTCCGGCGGATGGTCGAGCAGGGCCTCGACGGCCGCTTCGAGCTGAGCACGCGGTCCGGCGGCGGCACGCGCGCCGAGGTCGTCTTCCCGACGGTGTCGCGATGAGAGTGCTCGTCGCCGAGGACGATCCGCTGATCGCGCTCGGCCTCGTCGGAACGCCTGCGCTCGCTCGGGCACGAGCCGATCGGGCCGGCGTGCGACGGAGCGCAGGCGATCGAGCTGGCGAAGGCGAGCCTGCCCGACCTGTACCTGTTCGACATCGAGATGCCGAACGTCGACGGCCTCGAGGCCGCGACGCAGCTCGCCGGCGACGGCTTGCGCCGGCCGGTCGTCGTCGTCACGGGCGTCGACGACCCGAGCCTGATCGAGCGCTCGATCGCAAGCGGCGTCAGCGCCTATCTGACGAAGCCGGTCGACTCGCGCGAGCTCGATGCCGCCCTCGGGCTCGCCGCCGCACGACACGCCGAGTTTCAGGCGCTCGAGGCCGAGGTCGATCGGGCGCAGCAGGCGCTCGAGGATCGCAAGCTCGTCGAGCGCGCGAAGGGGCTGTTGATGACGGCGCTCAACCTCTCCGAGCAGGACGCGTTCCGCCGGCTGCAGCTGACCGCGCGCGAGCGCAACCTGCGCCTCGCCGACGTCGCCGGTCGGATTGTCGAGCAGCAGAGTCTGCTGCGCCCGTAGACCCGAGCGGTCCTGCTAGCGTGAACTTGCGGCGTTCACGATGACGTCGCACGAGGCCAAGGCTCGCCTCTTCCGAGTACTTCAACCGGAAAGGCAAGAGCCATGGCTTCGACTCGTACTAAACCGACGCGTCCGCGGAGACGCCCAGGCGCGCGCTCGTAGGTCTTGCGCGCCACGACAGCGCGCATTCAGATCGCTGCCCTTGCGACAGCGGGGAACGCGATCGCCGGCTGGGCGCACGCTGTTGACCGGCTCGCGCAGACCGTCGGCGACGAGCTCCTTCGCCGTGTCGACGGCGAGGTCGACACGGGCGAGCTGATCGCGCGCGTCGCCTCGGCGACGAACGTCCACCTACGCGAGTTGACCGCGCTCCCAAGTGCGGCGACCGACCATTTCAACGCGCGGCTCTCGCGCGTGTCGACCAACCAATAGGAGGTTTCGATGAAGCACTGGATACAACTGCTCACGGCGTTCGCGGCAGTCGCAGTCGTCGCGTCGGTCGCGGCAGCGTTTGCTCTCGCCGGCGGGACGAAGTCGACGGGCGGAGCGAAAGTCGCGATTGCCAAGTCGCGGCTTGGACGCATTCTCGTCGACAGCAAGGGAATCACGCTGTACGACTTCGTGAAGGACAAGGGCACGACGAGCGCGTGCTACGGCGCTTGCGCCGCGCTCTGGCCGCCGCTCATCACGAAAGGCAAGCCTGTCGCCGGGCCTGGCGTTCGTGCGTCGCTGCTCGGCACGACGAAGCGGAAGGACGGCAAGCTCGAGGTCACCTACGACGGCCACCCGCTCTACTACTTCGTGACCGACACGAAGCCGGGCCAGACGACGGGCCAGGGCATCAACCAGTTCGGCGCCCCGTGGTGGGTCCTCTCACCCGCGGGCAAGGAGATCCACCGTGGCTAGCGCTCAGCCACGCCGCGCATCACGGCTGACGGGCGTGCGGGCTGCCGACGCGAGGCGTCGCACCGAGGTGGCGGCCGAGATCGCTCCGCTACCTCGGTGCCGTCTCGATCGTGCTGGTCGGAGTCGTCCACGCCCAGCAGTACTACGACGCGTACTTCTCCGTCGTGCCGACGATCGGCACGCTGTTCCTGCTCAGCTTCATCGGGTCCGGCGTGGTCGGAGCCGTGCTGATCGCACCGGTGAGACGGCTCGGCCGGAGCATCGGCGACCTGATCCTCGTCCTCGCCGCGCTCGGCGCGATCGGCATCGCGCTCGGATCGCTCGTGAGTCTGCTGATCAGCGAGTACACGCCGCTCTTCGGCTTCATGGAGTCCGGCTACCGGCTCGCAATCGTCCTCGCCCTGGTCTTCGACAGCCTCGACGACTGCTCTTCCTCGGGGCGTTCGTCGTGCTCGTGGCACCTCAGCTGATTCAGACCCTTACCGCGGAATGGAGATCCCGATGAAAAGAATCCTGTCAACCCGGTTACTCGCCCTCGGCATTGCGCTCGGCGCAATTGCCGGCGCGGCAGTGTTCGTCGCCCCGGCGCTCGGCGGTGCGTCGAAAGGCGCAGTCGTCTCGCTCAAGAAGACGACGCTCGGCGCGGTTCTCGTCGACGCTCGCGGCCGCACGCTGTACCTGTTCGAGAAGGACCGCGGCGGAATGACCGCGTGCAACTCCGCCTGCGCGCAGTACTGGCCGGCACTCACGAGCCGAGCCGCGCCACGCGCAGGGACAGGTGTGAAGCAGTCGTTGCTCCGCCGAACCAAGCAGCACAACGGATCCTGGCAGGTCACCTATGCAGGCCACCCGCTCTACACGTTCGTCGGTGACAAGCGCACCGGCCAGACGACCGGCGAAGGCCTGACCAACTTCGGTGCCGGCTGGTACGTGCTCGCGGCGAGCGGCAAGAAGGTCGAGGAGCGCTCGAGCAGCAGCGGAAGTAGTGGCTCCGGCGGGTACGGCTGGTAGGACGCGGAGCCTTCACGATGACACCGGCAGATTCCGCCCCGACGCTCCGGCTTTCCCTTCCTCCGCCCGGAGCGCGGCCCTGCAGAGGGAACGCGGAAGATGCCGGTGTCGCTTTCTCCTCCGAGGCGCGTTGGTGATGTTCGGTTGGCTGTCCAACGCGGTCCGCGTGCCGGAGCTGCGACGCCGCTTGTTGTTCACGGCGATGATCCTCGCCGTCTTTCGCATCGGCTCGTGGTTGCCGGCGCCGGGCGTCGACCCGGGCGCGGTCACCAGCTTCGTCAACTCGAGGGGAAGCTCGATCTTCGGGTTGCTGAACTTGCTGTCGGGCTCGTCGCTCTCGCGCCTGTCGCTCTTCGCACTCGGGATCGTTCCGTATGTGACGGCTTCCATCGTCGTCCAGCTTCTGACAGCTGTGGTGCCGAGGCTGGAGCAGCTGCAGAAGGAGGGAGAAGCGGGCTACGCGAAGCTGAATCAGTACACGCGCTACGCCACGGTAGGGCTCGCGGCCGCACAAGCGACGGGATACGCGTATCTGTTCAACCACGAGGGCGCGATCCATCTCGACGCCGGCCGCTTCGTCATTGTCGTTCTGACTCTGTGCGGCGGGACGACGCTTCTGATGTGGCTGGGCGAGCAGATCACCAAGCGCGGCGTCGGCAACGGGATCTCGATCTTGATCTTCGCCTCCATCCTTGCGAGCGCGCCAACCGGGATTCACGCCTGGTTGAGCGGCTCGACGACCGAGCACGTCTTCTTCCCGATCGCGGCGCTGCTCGTCCTCGTCACGGTGGTCTTCGTTCAGGAAGGGCTGCGCAAGATTCCGATCCAATACGCAAGACGAGTAGTTGGCCGGCGGACGATGGCTGATGCATCGACGTACATGCCTCTCCGCGTGAACATGGCCGGGGTCATACCTGTGATCTTCGCGGCCGCGTTGCTCGCGCTCCCACCGACGCTCGCCGGCTTCGTTCCGTCGACGACGCAGTTCGTCAACCGCTACGTGCGACCGGGAACATTCAGCTACCTCGGCGGGGAAGCGCTCCTGATCGTCGCTTTCACGTTCTTTTATTCGGCGGTCCAGTTCAACCCGGTCGACCAAGCCGACAACCTGCGCAAGTACGGCGGCTACATCCCCGGAATTCGCCCAGGCCCTCCGACAGCCGGTTATCTCGACCGCGTGCTCAGCCGCCTCACGCTTCCCGGTTCGCTCTTCCTGGCGGCGGTCGCTGTCGCGCCGTGCATCTTCATCAGCCACGCAGGCTTCTCGCAGGCGACCTCGCGTGCGCTCGGCGGGACGTCTGTCTTGATCGTGGTCGGTGTCGCCCTCGACACGATGCGCCAGATGGAGTCGCAGATGGTTCTGCGTCGCCATGAAGGCTTCCTCAGAGGTCAGCGGTGAGCTGGTTGCGGCGTCGCTTGGGCGCAACCATCGGTGTGGTTGCGACTCTCGCCACGCTCGCGACGACCGCAGCGCTGACACTGACGCGAAATAGCGGCGCCGCATCCGCGCCGCTCCCACTCGCGGCTCTCACGACGCTGGGACATCTTCGTCCTGCCGGCGTGGGCGGGCACTTGGGGCCTGAGGACGTACCCATTCCGCAAGGCTCGGCGTTCGGACGCACGCGGCTCGTTGCGCCCGGCAAGCAGATCGACGGCATCACCTGTCAAGCCGGTGAGCAAGTCCTGTTTCACATCCACGCGCATCTGACGATCTTCGTGCGAGGCGCAGCTCGACAAGTGCCGCCGGGAATCGGGATCGCGCCGCCCTACCAGGTGGAGGCGACTCCGCGAGGCGCGTTTGTGGCCGGCGCCGCGTGCTTCATGTGGCTGCACACGCACGCAGCCGACGGGATCATCCACACCGAGTCGCCGGTGCAGCGCACTTACACGCTTGGCGAGTTCTTCGATATCTGGGGGCAGCAGCTCAATCGCAGCCAGGTCGGTCCAGCCCATGGACGCGTCACGGCGCTGTTCAACGGACGGGTGTTCACGGGCAGTCCCCGACAGATCCCGCTGCTCGCGCACGCGCAGATTCAGCTCGAAGTTGGGCGCCCGCTCGTTGTGCCCGAAAAGATTACGTTTCCCCAGGGCCTGTAGCCAGTGAGGAGATGGAATGCAGAAGCGAACGCTTGGAGGCGACCTTGAAGTCTCGGCAATCGGCCTCGGCTGCATGGGGATGAGCGCCAGCTACGGCCAGCCCGCGGACACCAAGGAGATGATCTCGCTGATCCGCACGGCTATCGAGCGCGGCCTCTCCTTCTTCGACACCGCGCAGGTCTACGGCCCGTTCACGAACGAAGAGCTCGTTGGCGAAGCGCTCGAGCCGGTACGCGAGCAGGTGGTGATCGCGACCAAGTTCGGATTCGACCTGGAGGGCGACGGCCGCGGCGGCCTCGACAGCAAGCCTGAAACGATCAAGCGCAGCGTCGAGGGATCGTTGAAGCGACTCCGGACCGACACGATCGACCTGCTCTACCAGCACCGAGTCGACCCGATCGTGCCGATCGAAGATGTTGCGGGCACGGTCAAGGAGCTGATCGAAGAAGGAAAGGTCAAACACTTCGGCCTCTCCGAAGCCGGCGTCCAGACGATCCGCCGCGCCCATGCCGTCCAGCCTGTCACCGCACTCCAGAGCGAGTACTCGCTGTGGTGGCGTGAGCCGGAAGCCGAGATCCTGCCGACGCTCGAAGAGCTCGGCATCGGCTTTGTCCCGTTCAGCCCGCTCGGCAGGGGCTTCCTGACCGGAAAGATCGACGACAACACGAAATTCGACAGCTCCGACTTCCGCAACACCGATCCCCGCTTCGGTCCGGAAGCTCGCACAGCCAACCGCGCCTTCGTTGAGCTGCTCGCTCGCGTTGCCGAGCGGAAAGAAGCGACGCCTGCGCAGATCGCACTTGCCTGGATCCTCGCGCAGAGGCCGTGGATCGTGCCGATTCCGGGGACGACGAAGCTGCACCGACTGGAGGAGAACATCGCCGCCGCTGAGCTGGAACTGACGCCGGAGGATCTCCGGGAAATCGAGGAGGGTGCCGCGCGGATCACGCCGAAGGGTGCTCGCTACTCGGAGGCCAACCAGCGGATGATCGATCGCTGATTGCTGTGACTGAGTCCATCGTTTCCACGTTCGACGAGTACAACCGCCTCTACTCGGATCGCGATGTGGAAGGCGTGACCAATCTCTGCCTCTGGCCGTTCCTCGCGGTCCGGAGAGGCGAGGCGATCCACTTGCCCGACCGCGCCGCGGTGCGAGATCACTTCGCCAATGCGATCATCGCGTACCGCGTTACAAGTGGGGTTGTCGCGTGGACGCCGGTCGAGATCGACGCTCGCCAACTCGGCGAGCACTCGGTGTTCGCGACCGTGCATTGGAACGCGGTCAACGCGGACGGTCAGGTGGTCCGAGATACCTGGACGAGCTACCAACTGCTCGCCACTCCGGACGGGTGGCGCTTCCTCTCGTACACGAATCATTTCTAGGGCGCGTCTGCGTTGCACGCCGGCCGTGTGGCAAATCAGGAGGTTGACGTTGGACATCTCGTTCCCGAACGAATCGGCCCAGTACAGGACGGCTCGAAGTCGGCTACTCGAGCAGGAGATCGCACTTCGGCGCATGATGGAGGCGGTCGCCGCGGCCAGGCGTGAGCTTCCGCCCGGCGGGCCGGTGGCGGAGGACTACGTGTTCGACGGTCTGGCGGCCGACGGTTCGCTGACCAAGATCCGGCTCTCGGAGTTGTTCGAGTCGGGTCGTAGCTCGCTCGTGATCTACAACATGATGTTCCCGCGAGACCCGGGCGATCAGCGGGCCGGTCCTGACACCGGTGAGACGGCGAAGCTTCCCCTGGCCGAGGGGCCGTGTCCGTCGTGCGTTGCGTTTCTCGACCAGCTCGACGGCGCAGCCGATCACGCAGCTCAACACCTGAACCTGGTCGTCGTCGCCAAAGCGCCGCTTGAACAAGTCCTCACCTTTGCTCGAGAGCGCGGGTGGCACCGGCTTCGGCTGGTCTCGTCAGCCGGCAACACGTTCAAGCGGGACTACCACGGAGAAACGGCCGACGGCGATCAGCGCCCGATGCTGACCGTCCTCCACCGCGACGGTGACACGATCCGCCATTGCTGGAGCTCGGAGCTCCTCTACGCACCGTCGGATCCGGGACAAGACCCCCGGCACGTCGGCACGCTCGAGCCAGTTTGGAATCTCTTCGATCTCACCCCCGAAGGACGTCCGGACTGGGACGAGCAGCTCGCGTACCGCTGAGAAGCCCCTGCAGAGAGGTGAGCCCGACCGCCAGACCCGCCGCGGCGATCGGGACAAACGTGAGCTCGAGTCGGAACTCGGTGTAGTTCGGTTGAAGCGCGTCGAGAAGGATCGAACCGACCGCGGCGGCCCGGAAGAAGCGCACGAATCGATCGCCGTGCGACCGGACGACGAAGAGTGCGAGGTAACCGCCAACGAGGTACGCGGCGGTGAACGGATGGGTCTGGAGGTAGGTCACGTTGTTTCGAACCATTGGTCGGAGGTGCGGCCAGTAGTTGGCCGCCACCCAACCCCAGCTCGCGTCTCGAGGTTGGTAGAAGGCCCCGAAGGTGTAGGCCATGGCCTCGCGGACTGCGGCACCCAGAAAGAGCGGAGCGGGCAGCGCGGCCAACGCTCCGAAAACGACCAACAGAAGAGACGCACGAGTGCGCTCGCGCAACGCAAGCCAAAGCGCGGCGAGCCCGATGACGACCGAGGAGTCACGTGTCAGCGAGAGCGCTGCCAGCGCAGGGATCCAGAGGGCAAGCCAGCGTAGGCTGCGCTCCAGGGTGAGTAGCGCGCCGGCAGCCGCGATGGTCTCGAGCGTGACGCCGCAGACGTCCATCAGCGGGAACCCTGCGACGAAGAGGACGGGCGCGAGGAGAAGCGCACCGGCCGCGACGAGGAATGCAATCGTCGGAGAAGCACGGAGCCGCAACAGCGCGTAAAGCGCCGGTCCGAGCAAGACATAGAAGATGAGCGACGTGACGCGAAGCGCGTCTGTCCCGTAGAACGGGGACAGGAGCGCGGCGACTGCCGGCACGAACCATCGCCGCTCGTAGAACCGCTCGCTGTACCGCACCCACGCCGGGTTTCCGACCCGCCGCAGGGCGAGCGGAAAACCCGATTCGCCTAGCCTGCGCGGTAGACCCAGAGGGCCGTCGAATACCTTTCGATAGGCCACCGCGTGAGAGTCGCCCTCGATCTGGTAGACGTGGGCCTGGTAGAAGAGGCTGTCCGGCTTCCACTGCACCGGCGACGTCCAGCGTGCGGCTGCGACCGTAGCGAGCGCGACGAGGAAGAGAAGAAGGGCGAGCTCGCGGCGGCGTAGTGACGTCGTCACGGAGCTCACGAACCTTCTGCAGGGCACGAAGCGCATAGGCGGGTGAATAGCAGCTTCGGTTGGCGTGTTCAGTCGAGTGTCGTAGCACGATTCGTGCTACAGTTCGGGCATGACCCGTTCGCTTCATGTCCGGCTGGACGACGCCTCCGCAGCGGCACTCGAGATCGTCCGCGCGGGTGGGTTGACCGACTCGGAAGCGGTGCGGACCGCGCTGCGCGAGGCGGCGGCCCGGCGACGTGTCCGCTCGGCGATCCGCGACGAAGTGCGCGGCCTCGCGGCTGACGAGAGCGACCGCGAGGAGATGCGGCTGATCCGCGAGCAGCTGGCTGACCTCGCTCCGCCGGCTAAGGACTGACGACATTGGTGCGCGGCGAGCTCTTCCACCTGCCGGCGCCTCGCACAACGCGCGGGCACGAACAGCACGGGGCTCGTTACGCGGTTGTCGTCCAGGCCGACGAGTTTCTCGACCTCAGCACCGTCCTTGTCGCGCCCACGTCGGCGAGCGCCCGGGCGGCGAGCTTCCGTCCGACCATCACGCTCGAGGGCCGGGTAACGCGCGTCCTTGTCGAGCAGACGACGGTCGTCGACCGACAACAGCTTGGCCGCTCCGCCGGACGCCTCGAAGTCGACGAGCTTCGCTCCGTCGACGAGGCTCTCACGCTCGTCCTCGGCCTCTAGACTTCGCGGCCGGCGGCTCAGCCGGGCAGGGCGTGCTTCAAGTGTGCACCCGTCTCTCGTCATTGCCACAGATCGGGCGAGCCGGTGGGACTGAGTAGCCGCCACCTGCTCGCGTAATTGTTCAGTAAACCCGGCGCAGCAACGCGACCGAGGCGCCTGAGATAGGGCACGTTGGTGGGAAGCCGGGCCACGCGCGAGCGGGAGAGCCGCGCGGCTACAGCTCTCTTGGGAGTAGTGCCACGCTGGCCCGGCTATTGCCTCGGCATCCGGTACCACCGCCTCAGCGCAGAAGGCGGGGAGCGCCCCCTGCGGCCAGGGAAACGCTCCCCGTAAGACCGCAGGCTAGTCTCCCTGCGGCTCAGTTGCGGCCCTGCCCGTTCGAGGCTAGACCGTTGCGCTGACCGCGAGCACCGACGAAAGTCCGTTTCACAAAGTCGGCGCGTGCCCTTGAATAGCCACCGGGTTAGGCAGAGACATCGTCGGTGAGGTCGAAGCCGTTGCGGCACGACTGTGACCTTCGGTGGCGGGTCCGCGGTCTGCGTAGGCGGCCCTGTGCGAATCGGGACCCGTCACTTTCACGGTGTCGCCCTCCAGGGAGTGTCTCGTCTGACACCCGTGCCGCTTGGTTGAGCGAAATCCGGGTGCCAGACTCGATTAGAAAGGCGCATACGGGATTCGAACCCGTGCCGCCGCCGTGAGAGGGCGGTGTCCTAGGCCACTAGACGAATGCGCCCTGGAGCGGGGGTTAGTGTAGCGAGCGCCCTAGCGGCCGAGCCGCGCGAGCGAGCCCGACCACGAGCACCGCCGCGGCTGCGCCGAGCACCGTCCAGGCGAGCCCGCCGCCGATCGGCGCCGCTGCGAGCGCGAGCACGAGGGCGGCCGCACCGAGGCCGGCGAACACGAGCAGCGCAACCGCTGTCCCGCGCGCAACAACGACGGCACGCTCGGCCTTGATCCGCCAGCGCTCGTCGAAGGACCACGCTGCGAGCTCGCTGCACAGCAACAAGCCGGCGCCGACGAGCGGCGCGCCCTCGTCGATCCCGTTGCCGCGCACGAAGAGCGGGATCGCGTACGCGCCGCCGAGCAGCACGATCGCCCACGGCACGGCGTCGTCCACACGGCGGAGCAGCGCAAAGAGCAGGAACACGCCACCGATCCCGCCGATCGCGGCAGTCACCGGCGCGAGACGTGCGTCGCGCGTGCACGCGTACGCGAGCACGCCCGCGTAGACGACCGCCGACAGAAGCGCGAGGACTACACGCGCACGGGTCGGGCGTGACGCCTGAATGTCATCACCTCCTCGAGCACGACGTTGAGCGGCTCGCCGTCGACCCACTCGACCACCGGTACGCCAGCCGCCTCATAGCGCTTGCGAAGCGACTCGCGCGACAGGCGCCAGAGTCGGTAGGCGAGCTTCGCGAGCTCGTCACCGCCCGGATGCACGAACGGGACCGGCGACACCTCGATCACGACGAGGTCGAAGCCGCGCGCACGCAGATCGAGGAGCGCGGCCGCTGACCGCACATCGAGGAGCGGCGTCAGCGCGAGCACGAGCGCTTTCGGCGGCAGCGTCCGCGGCGGCAGGATGTCGATGCCCTTTCTCGCGAAGCTCAGCACGATGTCCATCTGCAGCAGCGAGTCGACGATCCGGTAGAGCTGCCGCGTTCCCGACGCGGGGAGGAGCCACGACAGATAGCCGCCGAAGCTCACGACGCCGACGCGATCCTTGCGCTCGAGGTATCGATGCGCGAGCGACGTCGCGGCCCGGACCGTCATGTCGAGCGTGCCATGGGCGCCCGTGCCGACGTCGGTGAACGTGTCGAGGAACAGCACGACGTCGGTGTTTCGCTCCGGATGCTGCTGGTTGACGTGAAGGTCACCGCGTCGCGCGGTTGCACGCCAGTTGATGCTGCGGACACGGTCGCCGGGAGCCCACGCTCGAATGTCCGCGAACTCGATTCCGTCGCTCTTCGCACGCGACGTCTGGTTGCCGATGAACACCTGCGTCTCGAGCGGCGCCAGCATCGTTCGCAGGGTCTCGACACTCGGATAGACGCGTAACGGCCGCGCCGCGCCTATCTGCGCCTCCCACGAATGGAACCCGAGCCGGTCGCGGGCGCGCAGGATGACCGGCCCGACCGCGAACGCTCCCCAACGGTCGCAGACCACGGCGACGTCGAGGGTGCGTTCTCCCGCGTGAGCGCGATGGCGCGCGGATTGCCCTCCGGAATGCGCAACTCCGCCGGCAGCGGCAGGAAGACGTCGACGCGGTCCGCCCCTGCCGGCGCCGAGAGCTCGACCGACACGTGGACTTCTTCGCCCTCGAGCGCTCGCTCCTGGTCGACCGCGAGCGCCGCCGAGAGCTTCGGATCGCGCACGAGTGCGGCGCCGACGACCGCCGCGAGCGCGAACGGCGCAGCCAGAGCGACGAGCTCGACCCGCCCGACGACGAGGCCTGCGAGGAGACCGAATGCTGCGAGTCCTGCGTACGAGACGACCCGCGGCGAGTCGAGCCGGGTCATCCTGCTGCGCGCAGCGAGTCTTCCGCCGGCGGCGTCGGCACGGTCGCGAGCGCTTCCGCCACGACGTCCTCGCCGCGCACGCGCTGCACCCAGAGCTCGGGACGCAGTGTCAACCGATGGGCGAGCGCCGGAATCGCGACGGCCTTCACGTCCTCGGGCACGACGAAGTCGCGGCCGTCAAGCGCCGCCTTCGCGCGTGAGAGCTTCAGGAGGGCGAGGCTGCCGCGCGGGCTCGCACCGACGGCGAGCCGCTTCGACTCCCGGGTCGCGGTTACGAGGTCGACGATGTATCCCGAGATCGAATCGGAGACGTGCACCTGCTCGAGCGCGTGTTGCATCGCGACGAGCGTCGCCGGATCGACGACAGGCGTCAGCTCCAGCTCGTCTTCGCCGCGTTCGAGCCGGCGCGCGAGCATCTCGAGCTCGTGTTCGCGGCTCGGGTAGCCGATGCCGATGCGAATCAGGAAACGGTCGAGCTGCGCCTCGGGCAGCGGATATGTCCCCTCGTACTCGATCGGGTTCTGCGTCGCGAGCACGATGAACGGTGCCTCGAGCGGTCGCGTCTCGCCCTCGGTCGTCACCTGCTGCTCCTGCATCGCCTCGAGCAGCGCGGCCTGCGTCTTCGGCGGAGCGCGGTTGATCTCGTCGGCGAGGAGAAGGTTGGTGAAGATCGGCCCCGGCAGGAACTTGAACTCGGCGCTGCGCTGGTCGAATACCGAGGAGCCCGTCACGTCGGACGGCATCAGGTCGGGCGTGAACTGAATGCGCGAGAACTGAAGCGTCGTCGCCTGCGCGAAGGAGCGCGCGGCCAGCGTCTTCGCGAGGCCGGGATAGTCCTCGAGCAGCACATGGCCGTCGCACAGCACTGCGGCGAGGATCAACTCGAGCGCCCCGCGCTTGCCCACGATCGCGCGTTCGACCTCGTCGAGGACAGCGTCGCCTCGATCCCGCACCTCTTGCAGATCCATCAGAGCTGCTCCAACCGGTCGACGAGCGCGCGGATGCGCCGTAGTCGGCAGACCCGGAGCGCTGCGGTCGCTGGGCGCCGGCCGGTCAGGTCGCAAGAGCTCCCACGACTCATCGCCGAGCGCTGCGTGTGCGCGCTCCGGATGAAGATCGAAGTCGATACCGAGCCGCGCTGACGCCGCGTCGCGCAGCAACGGCAGCAAGCGCGTGTGTAGGTGTGCCGCGCTTGTCGTGCCGAGCGTGATCTCGCGCTCGATGCGAACGAGCTCCGACGGTCTCGTCGGTTCCGGCGCCTTTCGCGACAGCACCTGCTCGAACAGCGAGCCGCGCTCCCGCCACGATTCCGCTCCGAGAATTCGGACGAAGGTGTCAAGGCCGATCGCGGCGAGCGCGAGCGCATATCCGGCCGCGATCCGGGTCGTCGAGACCGGGTGCAGGCCGAGTACAACGATGAGCGCGATGGTCGTGACGACGAAGAACGTCAAGGCGCGGCGGCGCTCTGCGCTCACGCTGTCACCGGTTCCTCAAGCGGACGAGCCAGCTCGTCCCGAACAGCCATGAGCGCGTCGATTGCTTCGTCCCTCATCTCGGGTTCCGGCTCATGCTTGCTGAACTTTGCCGCTTCGAAGAGCGCCGTGAGGCGACGGACGGAGGCGGAGCTCGTGTCCAGGCTGACGAGCGCACGTTCGACGTATTCGAAAGGTGCCTCCGCAGGGTGGCGCGGAAGCCCGGCGCGACCGAGCGCGAGCTCCATTCGCGCGTACGCGGCGACGATCGCGCGACGAAGGTTAGGGTCGTTGCGCAGGTCGTCGATCGACTCGTCGATCGCGAGCGACACCTCCTCGTTCCGCCCGAGCCGCCAGGGACGGGGCAAGCGCTTGGTTCTGCCGCGCGCGATCAGGACGACTGCAGTTCCCGCGATCAGCACCAGGAAGACCCCGATCTCGTCCCAGCGCAGATTCGGGTTGCGCAGGTTTCGCGGCGTCGTCCGCTGGGTCGCCGTTTGCGCTCCTTGCTGCTTCAGCGTTTGCTGCTGCGCAGCGTTCTGCAACCGCCTCAGGAACCCGGTGTGCAGCAGAATCGACGCGATCGCTATCGCCGCAGCAAATGAGAGGAGCATGCTGACGAGGTGCCATGGGCCCCTGCGAGGAGGACCGCCCGCGATGCGTTGGCTCAAGACCGCATAGGCCACGATTGCGAGCATCACGATCGCAAAGAGCACGAGTGTCGTCGCGACGTAGTCGAAGAACGTCGCCGTCGGACCGCTCCCGCGGCCGCCCCCCGAGAGCGGCCGGCCGTGGCTTGCGATACCTGCAAGCGCCAGCAGCACGATCACGCCGGCACCGAGCGGCAGCAGCCGTCGCCTGTTCACTTCTCCAACTCGCGCTCGACCGCGTCGAGCACGTCTTCCGGGGTGCCGTCGCGCTCTTCGACCTCGCCCCAGTGCCAGTGCTCGAGGTATTCATCGCTTCCGGTGAGTCCCTGCACCATCGCTCGCTGGTCGATCTCCTGCTGGTACCAGTCGGGAAGCTGGCGCTTGACCTCACCGCCACCGTCGTCGAACGCCTTGATCACCGACGGCACGTCCTGCCAATACAGGATCTGGTAGCGGGCCATTTTACGGCTTGCGGTTCTGCACGAACTGGAAGCCGAAGCGGCCCTTGATGCAGAGATTGCCTCGGGTCACGTCGTGATCGTCGGGCGACGTGACCTTGACGATCGAGTCGTCCTGGACATGCAGCGTGAGGTTGCAGCCGACGCCGCAGTACGGACACACGGTGTCGACTTCCGACTGCGCCGACTCGTCCCACGTGCCTGCTTGTCGAAGCGTGAACTCGCTTGTCGGCATGAGGGCGCCGGTAGGGCAGACCGCGATGCAGTTTCCGCAGTAGACGCACGCCGACTCTGGGAGCGTCACGTCGAACTCCGTCGAGATGCGGGCCTCGAAGCCTCGGCCGGCGACCGCGATCGCGAACGTGTTCTGATGGTCGACGCCGCAAGCCTCGACGCACTTGTAACAGAGGATGCACTTCGAGTAGTCGCGCATGTACAGGTCGTTGTCGATCTTCGCCGGTTGCGCGACGGTCTGGACTTCCCCGTATCGCTCCGGGAGCGCGCCGTACTCGCTGCTGTACCGCTGCGCATCGGGGGCGGTCGAGAGATCGACGGACGAGCCGAGCAGCTCGAGCACCATCCGGCGGCTCGTGCGGACGCGCTCCGAATCCGTCTGCACGACCATGCCCGCCTCGACCTTGCGCGAGCACGCCGGAGCGAGCACGCGCGCGCCCTCGATCTCGACGACGCAAACGCGGCAGACGTTCACCGGCGTGAGCGTGTCGGCGTAGCAAAGGGTCGGGGTCTCGATGCCGAGGCGTCGGCAGGCGTCGAGGATCGTCGAGCCCTCGGTGACGCTCACGGTCTGCCCGTCGATCGTGACCTCGACGAGGCGCTTCGGCGCGGCGACGCTGACAGCGGTCATTGCGGTACCAGCACTCCGAGATTCATCATCGCGGATGCGACGGCGCTCGCGGCCGTCTGGCCGAGCCCGCAGATGGAAGCGTCGCGCATCACCGCGGTGAGATCGGCCAGCACCTCGAGCTCGTTGCCGTTGCCTTTGCCGGCGGCGAGCCGGTGCAGCGCTTCCTCCTGGCGAACTGTGCCGACGCGGCACGGGACGCACTGGCCGCACGACTCGTCGCGGAAGAACTCGGCGATGCGCAGCACGGCGGCGACGAGATCCGCCGACTCGTCGTAGACGATGACGACGCCGGAGCCGAGCGTCGCGCCGGCCGCGCGCGCGTCCTCGAACGTGAGCGGCAGATCGAGCTGGTCGGGGCGGAGGAACGAGCCCGCAGCGCCGCCGAGCAGCACCGCTTTCGGCGGCCGCGCGCCGGCGCGCTCGAGCAGGTCGCCGAGGTTGGTGCCGAACGGCACCTCGTAGAGGCCCGGACGCTCGACGTGCCCGGAGAGGCAGAAGAGCCGCGTCCCCGTAGAGCCTTCGGTACCCGTCTGCGCGTACACCGCTCCGGTTTCGGAGACGACGTCGAGCACGTTGAAGAGCGTCTCGACGTTGTTCACGACCGTCGGCTTGCCGAACAGGCCAACCTCGACGGGGAACGGCGGCTTGTTGCGCGGCTCGCCCCGGTACCCCTCGATCGACTGAAAGAGCGCCGTCTCCTCGCCGCACACATAGGCGCCCGCGCCGATGCGCAGCTCGATGTCGAATGAGAAGCCCGTCCCCATCACGTCGTTGCCGAGCAAGCCGTGCGTGCGTGCAAGCGCGAATGCGTTCTCGAGCCGAGCGTGCGCGACCGGATACTCCGCACGGACATAGACGTACGCGTGCGCGCAGTCGGTCGCGAACGCCGCGATCGTCATCGCCTCGACGAGCGCGAACGGATCGCGCTCCATCAGGATGCGGTCCTTGAACGTGCCGGGCTCGGACTCGTCGGCGTTGCAGACGAGGTAGTGCGGATGCACCGTCTGCCGCGCGACGGCTTCCCACTTCGCGCCGGTCGGAAAGGCGGCGCCGCCGCGGCCCAGCAGCCGCGACTCAGCCACCTCGCGCAGCACACGCTCCTGGCCGAGCTCGAAGGCGCGACGGAGGGCGGCGTAGCCGCCGTGCGCGCGATAGGCGTCGAGCGACTCCGGATCGACGTCGGCAGCGATGCGACGAAGCAGGCGCAGGCCGGACTCGCCCCGCTGGGGGAGCTCCGGGCCTACCTCGGGCAGCGGAATCTCGCGCGGCTCGGAGCCGGCGATCGTGCGCAGCGACGCGGGTGCGCGTTCGCACAGGCCGAGACACGGAGACGCGTGCGCACCCGGCGGAACCTCTGCGCCGGCGAGCTGGCACGCGAGATCGGTGCACACGTGCAGCACGTCGGCGGGGCGTTCCTCGAGCGAGATCAGCGCATAGAAGGTCGCGACGCCGAACGCCTCGGCCGGTGGAACATCGAGGCGACGCGAGGCGTAGCCGAGCGCGCCCTCGCTCACCCAGCCGACGCGGCGCTGGGCGGCTCGAAGCGCGGGGAGGAGCAGATGGCGTCTCGTACGGTCGGCTCGTGAGACGCGGCCGTCGTCCGCGTCTGCATCGCCAACGACGGTGTCGATCGCCTCACGCTCGGCGTCGCTGGGCTCGGCGCTGAGCAGGCGAAGGTCCACGCTAGACCGCCTCCACGCGAATCGCCGTCGCCTTGAACTCGGCCGTGCCGGACTTCGGGTCGGTCGCGTCGATCGTCAAGATGTTCGTCGCCACCTCGTCTGGGAAGTGCAGGTTCATGAACGCGAGGCCGGGCCGCAGCGTGTTGTCGTAGCGCACCGGCGCCTCGACGGATCCGCGCCGCGAGACGACGCGCACACGACTTCCGTCGACGACGCCGTACCGCGCGCCGTCCTCGGGCGCGAGCAGGATCGCCTCGCCGCCACGATGGAGCGGCGACGCGTAGCCGCCGGACTGCACACCGGTGTTGTACGACTCGAGGCGGCGGCCGGTCGTGAGGCGAAGCGGAAAGTCGTCGTCGAGCAGGTCGACCGGCGGCGAATGCTCCACCACCTGGAACGGCGCGGGATTCTCGACGACCGGCTCGTCCCAGAGGCGCGCGTGCAGGAACTGCGTGCCGGGATGCGTCTCGTCCGGGCACGGCCACTGGATGCCCTGATGCTCCTCGAGCCGCGCGTAGCTCATGCCGCCGTGCATCGGCGAGAGCGTGCGCAGCTCGTTCCAGACGTCTTCCGCGCGTGGGCTGCCGAGATCGTGGCCGAGCCGGCGCGCGAGCTCGTAGACGATCTCGACGTCGTCGCGCGCCTCGCCCGGCGGGTCGAATGCCTTGCGCACACGCTGCACGCGGCGCTCGCTCGACGTCACCGTTCCCTCGGCCTCGCCGAGCGTCGACGCTGCGGGCAGCACGACGTCGGCGAGTTGGGCCGTCTTCGTCAGGAAGAGATCCTGAACGACGAGATGGTCGAGCCCTTCGAGGAGCCGGATTGCGCGCTGCTGGTCGGCTTCTCCCTGCGCCGGGTTTTCGCCGATCACGTAGACCGCCGAGAGCGTTCCGTGCTCCATCGCCTCGAACATTCCGGTGAGGTGCAATCCGATCCTCGGGTCGATGGGCGCGTTCCACGTCGTCTCGAAGCGCGTGCGTGCGTCATCGTCGTCGAGTGCCTGGAAGCCCGGCAGACGATTCGGGATCGCGCCCATGTCACCGCCGCCCTGCACGTTGTTCTGTCCGCGCAGCGGCTGCACGCCCGGAGCCGTAGCGGCCGACGTGACCTCCGAGCAGCGCGAGGTTGATGAGCGCGAAGACGTTGTCGACTGCGTTGTGGTGTTCCGTGATCCCGAGCGTCCAGCACATCTGCGCGCGGTCCGCTTGACCCAGCATGTGCGCCGCTTCGTGGATCGCGTCTGCCGGAATCCCCGTCACGCGCGCCGCCTCGTCGAGCGTCCACTGCTCCACGGAGTCGCGGAACGCGTCGTAGCCGGTCGTCGCGCGCTCGATGAATTCCGTATTCACGAGCTCCGAGTGGATGAGCTCGCGCGCGATCGCGTTCGCGAGCGGGATGTCCGTTCCGACGTCGAGGCCGAGCCACAGATCCGCCCACTTCGCCGATGGGGTGCGCCGTGGATCGACGACGATCAGCTTCGCGCCGTTCTTGATGCCCTTCAGCACGTGGTGGAAGAAGATCGGATGCGCGTCGCGCGCGTTCGAGCCCCAGAGAATGATCAGGTCCGCGTTTCGGACCTCCTCGTAGGAGCTCGTACCGCCGCCTGCACCGAACACCGTCGCCAGACCGACGACGCTGGGCGCGTGTCAGGTTCGGTTACAGCTGTCGACGTTGTTGGAGTGCAGGACGACGCGGGAGAACTTCTGCGCGGCGTAGTTGAGCTCGTTCGTGGCCTTCGAGCAGCTGAAGAGGCCGGTCATCGACCCCTCGTCCACTGCTTTCCGGAAGCCGGCCGCGGCGCGGTCGAGCGCCTCGTCCCAGCTTGCTTCCCTGAGCTCTCCGCCGTCGCGCACAAGCGGT
The DNA here is from genome assembly GCA_963707525.1 of uncultured Actinomycetes bacterium. Taxonomy (GTDB): domain Bacteria; phylum Actinomycetota; class Thermoleophilia; order Gaiellales; family Gaiellaceae; genus Palsa-739. The sequence continues at coordinate 439,655 of CAVPQJ010000007.1, forward strand.
TGCGTCAGCCTGGCATAGCGCGGTGACATGTTGCCGAGTCTAGACCGGGACTCGCGGAGGCGGCGAGCCAGGCCGTCGTGCGGCGGCGGAACACGTCCTCGTCCGTGCGCGCCCACTCGTGCGTGCGCGCGTAGAGCTCCTGGGCGCGCAGGTCGGGGCGGCCCGGAACGAGCGGCTCGAGGAGCGATGGGTCGGCGGCGGCGGGGGCGAGCACCTCGAGCGCCAGCGAGCCGTAGAGGTGCAGCAGATGGTTGCGCGTGCGGGTGTCGAGCTCGTCCGGCCAGGCGATCCGGTCGAGGCCGGTGGCGCCGGGGAGGGGGCGAGGCCGCTTCGAGAGTCCGCGCACGCCGAGGTGGTCGAGGGCGTCGAGCGCGATGCGCCGGTAGGTCGTCAGCTTGCCGCCGGCGACGCTGACCATGCCGGTCGGCCCGGTCGTGAACACCGTCTCGCGCTTCGCGCTTGCGGTACCGCCGTCGCCGCCGGGAAGCACGCGCAGCCCGCAGAAGGTCGCGCGCGGCGGGCCGAGGCCGTCGACCGCGACGGACGCTTCGGCGAGCACTTGCGCAACATCGGTGTCTGACACCGAGACAGTGTCCGGTTCGCCGTCATGCTCCGTGTCGGTCGTGCCCAGCAGCAGCATGCCCTCCCAGGGCACGGCAAAGGACACGCGCACCTTGTCGTGGGGGATCGTGAGCGCGGCGCCCCAGTCCTCGCCGCCGTCGACGACGACGTGCACGCCCTTGCTCAGCCGCATCGACGGCTTCGCGCGCGGATCCTCGAGGCGGCGCACGCGGTCGACCCACGGCCCCGCCGCGTTCACGACGGCCTTCGCGCGCACCTCGATCGTCCGGCCGTCCGCCGCGACCTCGACCGGGCTCAGCCCGACGACCTCGGCGTAGTTGAGAACGACGGCGCCACGGTCGGCTGCTGCGCGGATGTTCGCGAGCGTCAGCCGGCCGTCGTTCGTCCACGCATCCTCGTAGAGCGCGCATTTGCGCAGGCGGTCGTGCCGGAGCTGCGGCACCAGCTTTTCCGCGCGTTCTGCGCCGATCAGGCCGTTGAGCTTGGCGCGCGCGAGCGTCGAGTAGACGACGATTCCCGCTCTGCACGAACCACGGCCGGTACGGCCCGTCCTCGTAGAGCGGGAAGAGGAACGGCAGCCGCCGCACGAGGTGTGGCGCAACGACGTTCATCAGGACGCGCCGCTCGTGGTGCGCCTCGCGCACGAGCCCGATGTCGCCGAGGCGGAGGTAGCGCAGCCCGCCGTGGATGAGCTTCGACGACGCGCTCGACGTCGCGCCGGCGAAGTCGCCCTTGTCGACGAGCGCGACGTGCAGGCCGTGCGCCGACGCCGCCTCGGCGATGCCGGCGCCGACGATCCCGCCGCCGATCACGAGCAGGTCGAACTCGGTCGACCCGAGCCGCTCGAGACTGGCTACGCGGCCGCTGTCCACAGCGGATTCGTCCAGGCCCGGCGTGCCCGGTGTCTGACACCACGACACGTCCGAACGGGGCAAGGGGAGGCTTTTCCAGGCGGCAGGCGGTGATCAGGCCCGCGGAGTCGCGCTCGAGGATCGTCGACGCGTTCGGATAGCCGAGGCGGCCGGCGTTCGCGCGCGCGCCTCGATGGCGCGCGGTGACGAGCGTGACGCTCTGGGCCGGGGAGCAGCGCACGACGATCGCGTTGCCGTCCACTTCGACGCTCTCGATCGACGGACCGGTGGAGCTGTAGAAGCTGCCCGCGCGCAGCGCGTCGAGCACGGCCTCCTCGCGAGCGATCCGACGGCGCGCACCATCGTCCAGGCGAAGCCGCTGTCGAAGCCGGGGTGATGCGAGTCGTCGGTTGCGATGCCCTGCAGCGCGGCGCCGCGCTCGAGCGCCTCGTCCCAGTGGATCGACGAGTCGCCGCGGCCGACCTCGAGCTCGCAGCCGGTGTTCCACACCTCGAGGCCGAGGAGCCCTTCGCAGCTCTCCCACTGGTCGGTGCGCAGGCCGCTCCAATACGTATGTGCGAGATAGGGCAAGCCGCCGTTGGCGCGGATCCAGTCGACGACCTCCTGCAGCGGTGCGAACGAATCGGGCGGAACCGGATCCGCCTGCACGCCGAGCGCGAGTACGTGAGCATCGTCACCTGAAGAGCCGCAGGTCGCGTTCAGCTCAGCCGAGGGGATAACGAGGAGTGTTCGGGTCGACGCCTGCTCGGTCCGGACCCAGTGGTCGGTGATCGCGAGAACGTCGTAGCCCGCCCACTCGTAGTGGCGCACGAGCATCTCCGGCGACAGCTCGCCGTCGGAGTTCGTCGTGTGTGCGTGCAGCGCGCAGCGCAGCCAGACGCCGTCGCCCTCGAACGGGGTCACTGGAAACCGAGCCTACACCGGTTCGTTACCCCATTGAAACCCGCGTTCCGACGTGATTCGATCAAGGTGGTTGAAATTCCCCGGGACCTGGAGGGTTCGCATGGAGGAGTACGAGGAGCAAGAGCAGGAGTTTTGGGGCCGGCTGGCCGAAACCGACATGAGCCGGTCGCAGATGCTGAAGCGAAGCGTCGCTGCGGCAGCAGGCTTGACCGTCCTCTCGACTCCGGCCGCTGCGTTGGCCGGGCGTCGGGTCGGAGCGAAGACGCCGCCGCTCAAGGGTCGGTCGATCTCGATGAAGGAGCTCGTCGCCGAGGCCAAGAAGGAAGGCACGGTCAACGTCATTGCGCTGCCGCACGACTGGGCGAACTACGGCGAGAGCATCTCGACCTTCAAGAAGAAGTACGGCCTGGCGATGGACGAGACGAACCCGGGCGGGACGTCTGCGCAGGAGAACGAGGCCATCCGCTCGCTGAAGGGTGACTCGCGTGCGCCCGACGCTGTCGACGTCACCGTGTCGCTCGCCGTCGATGCGACCCGGGAAGGCCTGTACGGGAAGTACTTCGTGACAACGTTCTCGACGATTCCGCGCGCGATGAAGGACACGCGCGGCTACTGGTGGGGCGACTACTGGGGCGCCGTCTCGATCGGCTACAACCAGAACCTCATCAGCAACCCGCCAACGTCCTTCAAGGACCTGCTCAAGCCCGAGTACAAGGGCAAGGTCGCCCTCAACGGCAGCCCGCTCCAGTCGGGCTCGGCAATTGCAGGCGTCTTCGCGGCCGCACTGGCAAATGGCGGCTCCGCAAAGGACGTCGGGCCGGGGATCGACTGGTGGGCGCAGCTGAAGAAGGTCGGCAACTACATCCCGATCCAGACGACTCCGCAGACCGTTGCGTCGGGCCAGACCCCCATCTCAATCGACTGGGACTACAACAACCTCGCGTACGTGAGCGAGTTCCCGGCCGCACGGTGGAAGGTCAACATCCCATCCGACGGCGTCTACGGCGGCTACTACGTGCAGGCGATCAACGCGACTGCACCGCACCCGTGGTCGGCACGGCTCTGGGAGGAGTTCCTCTTCTCCGACCAGGGGCAGATCCTGTGGCTGAAGGGCTTCGCGCATCCAGCGCGGTTCAACGACCTCGCGAAGCGCAACAAGATCCCGAAGTCGTTGCTGAACGCACTGCCGCCGCCGGCCCTCTACGCAAAGGCGAAGTTCGCAAGCGTCGCGCAGCAGACTGCGGCGAAGAACCTCATCGTTGCGCAGTGGCCGTCTAAGGTCGGAGCGTAAGGCCATAGCGGCCGAAGCAGCACCCGAGGCCCTCCGGCCGGATACCGCATCCGGCCGGAGGCGCCTCTCGCTCGCGTGGCTCGGCACGCTGCCATTCTTCGCGTACACGCTGGTCTTTCTGTTTCTCCCCGCGGGCTCGGTGCTTCTGGGTGCGTTCCGCGGGAACGCGAGCGGCTACACGCTCGAGAACGTCCGCACGCTCTTCCATCACCCGTACATCGATGCCTACTGGGAGAGCATCAAGCTGAGCTTGGCCACGGCCGTGATCGGCGGCATCGCAGGGCTCTTCATCGCCTATGCGGCTCTGCGCGAAGGAACGCCCAAGTGGATCCGTAGCGTTCTGACGACCTTCTCGGGCGTCGCTGCCAACTTCGGCGGGATCCCGCTTGCGTTCGCGTTCATCGCCTCGCTCGGGCCGCTCGGCGTCCTGACGCTCTTTCTCAAGAATCAACTGCACTTCGACATCACGGCACACGGCTTCAGCCTCTTCAGCGTGACCGGCATCGGCATTGCCTACATGTACTTCCAACTGCCGCTCATGATCCTCGTCATCGCGCCGGCGATCGAAGGGCTCAAGAAGGAGTGGCGTGAGGCATCGTCAAATCTCGGCGCGTCCCAGTGGCAGTTCTGGCGCTACGTCGGCATCCCGGTCCTCATGCCCTCGATGCTCGGCGCTGTCATCCTGCTCTTCGGCAACGCGTTCGCCGCGTATGCGACGGCGTACGGCATCAATCAGGGCATCAATCTCGTACCGATCCTGATCGGCGCGTACTACAGCGGCAACGTGCTCAACAACGCGCATCTCGCGCAGGCGCTGGCATTCGGGATGTTCGTCGTGCTCGCGGTGATGATGCTCATCTACATCCCGCTGCAGCGCCGTGCCGCCAGGTGGGCCAAGTGAAGCCGCGCAAGCACATCTCCCCGACGGCCTTCTTCTGGCTGCTGCTCGGTTTCCTCTACTTCGCCATCCCGCTGCTCGCGACCTTTATCTACAGCCTCAAGAGCAACCAGACGGGCAAGTGCTGCACCGCTGCGAACTACAGCTGGGTCATCCACAGCGGCGAGTTCTGGCAGTCGCTGAAGATCTCGTTCCTGCTCGCGCTCGAGACGATCGTGATCAGCCTCGCGATCTTCGTGCCGACGATCTACTGGGTCCATCTGAAGGTGCCCAAGCTGCGGCCGGTGATCGCGTTTCTCGCGCTGATCCCGTTCGTCGTGCCGCCGATCGTGATGGTCGTCGGGCTCCTCGCGTTCTTCAAGGGATCGCCGAGCTGGTTCTACGCCAGCCCGTGGGGCTTCCTCGCGGGGGCGTACGTGATCCTCGCGTTCCCGTACATGTTCTTCTCACTCGATGCCGGCTTCCGCTCGATCGACGTGCACACGCTGACGGAGGCGTCACAGAGCCTTGGCGCGCGAACCAGCACGACGCTGTTCAGAGTGATCCTCCCGAACATTCGCTCGGCCGCCCTCGCCGGCTCGTTCCTCGCGCTCGCGATCGTGATGGGCGAGTACACGATCGCGAACCTGTCGACGTTCAAGACCTTCCCGATCTTCATTCAATTGACGAACGAGACGCAGGGCTTTCCCGCAGGCGCGCTGACGCTCATGAGCTTTGGCATTACCTGGCTCGCAATGGGGTCGCTGTTGCTCGTCGGACGCAAACGCGGCGCGCGCGCCGCCCTCGTGGCGGGAGCCCGCTAATGGCGTATCTGGAACTGCAGAACCTTCAGCGCAACTTCGGCCCGGTCAAGGCCCTCGACGGCATCGAGATCCAGTTGGGCGAGGGCGAGTTCCTCTCGCTGCTCGGGCCGTCGGGCTGCGGCAAGACAACCGCGCTTCGACTCGTCGCCGGCTTCGACCGGCCGGACGGGGGCCGGATCGTCGTCGACGGCAAGGACATCACGAACGTCTCGCCCAACAAGCGCGACATGGGCATGGTGTTTCAGGCGTACTCGCTCTTCCCGAACATGACGGCGCGGCAGAACGTCGAGTACGGCCTGCGGATCCGCGGCAAGGAAAAGGCCGACCGGCGGAAGCGTGTGGACGATCTGCTCGAGCTCGTCGGGCTCGGCCATGCGGGCGACCGTTACCCGCACCAGCTCTCGGGCGGCATGCAGCAGCGTGTCGCGCTCGCGCGCGCACTCGCGATCGAGCCGCGCGTGCTGCTGCTCGACGAGCCGCTCTCGGCGCTCGACGCGAAGGTACGCGTGCAGCTTCGCGAGGAGATCCGCCGCATTCAGCTGGACCTCGGAATCACGACGCTGTACGTCACGCACGATCAGGAGGAGGCGCTCTCGGTCTCCGATCACGTCGCCGTGATGTACGGCGGACGGATCGAGCAGATGGGGTCGCCGGCCGAGATGTACAGCGCGCCCGCGACGCCGTTCGTCGCCGAGTTCATCGGCACGATGAACCGGCTCGAAGGCACGGTCGTCGACGGCGGGGTCGCGCATGCCGGCACGACGCTTCGGATCGAGGAGGCGCAGAGCCGGCCGCGCGGTGAGCGCGTGCTCGTGCTCGTCCGGCCGGAGACGGTCGACGTCGAGCGGGCGAACGGCGGCGGTGGCGTGAATACGCTCGTCGGCGACGTCGTGACGCAGACCTTCCTCGGGCCGGTGACGCGCTTGAAGATCCTCGGGGACGGCGTCGACGTGATCGCCGACGTGCCGACTCAGAAGGCGCTGTCGCTGCCGGTCGGAACGCGCGTTGCCGCGGTGCTTCCGGCAGAAGGGGCGCGTCTGCTGACGCTCAAAGAGGATGTGCCCCAAATAGCCGAAGAGCCAGTTCCGGCCGGTCGGTGAAGATGCCGGCCACGCCGGCGCGCGGCGAGGTCGCGCATGCGCCGCTCGTCGTTCACCGTGTAGACGAGCGGCACGAGGCCGAGCCGCTGCGCCGCGCGGATGCCGCGAGGCGTCACGCGCGCATCGTGGAAGCCTGCGGCCCAGGCGTCGCGCGCGGCGCGGATCGAGACGGCGAAGCCGACGTGCTGCACTGTGCGCAGGCCGGGGCGGAGCTCGCGTGCCTCGTCGAGCGGCTTGCGCTGGAAGCAGACGAGCGCGTCGGCATCCGAGAGGAGGCGAACCGCCCGCGCCACGACGTTGTGGCGGCGGTAGCGGCTCGGGGTCTTCAGCTCGACCATCACGCCGATGCGTCCGCGCATCAGATCGAGCGCCTCCTCGAGGGTCGGGTAGTCACGGCGTGCGCGCGGCGGCTCGTGCGTGACGACGAGTCGTCCCTGGGCGTCGGCGTGCACGTCGATCTCGACGTAGTCCGCGCCGATCTCGATCGCGCGCTCGAACGCAGGCAGCGTGTTCTCGGGAAGCTCGCGACGACGCTCCGCGGTGAGCTATGACAAGCATCGGCGCATGAGCTCGACGTCGATGCGGTCGACGAGCTCGTCGGCCTCGCGCAACCGCTCAGGGTCGAGCGTCCCGAGCTTTGCGATCACGCGCAACCCGGCGGCTTTCGCGGACGCGATGCCGGCCTCGGTGTCCTCGAAGACGAGCGCATCGTTCGGATTGCCGAGGAGGCGCAGCGTGTTCAGGTAGCCCTCGGGGTCGGGCTTGCCGTGCACGACGTCGTCGGATGACACGATTGCTCGAAAATACTCGGCGAGCCCTGCCGCCTCGACGACGGGCTCGATCTCTGCTCGAGCGGCGCCGGAGCAGATCGCGAGCGGCACGCGCTCGGCGGCGTAGCGCACGGCTTCGCGCACGTGCTCGTGAATCGAGGAGCCGTCTCCGACGGCAGCGCGATAGCGGTTCACACGCTCGGCAATCACCTCGTCGACGTCGGGGTGATCCTCGCCGAGCCACGTCCGCACGATCTCCGGATCGGAGAGACCGGCGAGCCGGTCGAAGTATTCCTGCGCCGACAGCGGCTTCCCATGCTCGGCGAAGAGCTCGATGAAGATCTCGCACAGGATCGGCTCGTCGTCCGAGAGCGTGCCGTTGAAGTCGAAGATGATCGCGTCGGTCATTCGATCTCGGACTCCCACACGATGCGGGTGCGGTCGCCGCGAAAGACGTCGCGCGAGATCTCGACCGGCCGGCCGTTCGCCGCAAAGGCCGTGCGTTCGACGAGCATCACCGGTGCGCCGGCGTCGATCCCGAGCGCCTCGGCTTCGTCCGGCCGTGCGAGCGCCGGCTCGAGCCGCTCCTGCGCGCGCACCGGCACGTCGTCGTACGCGCGCGGATCAACTCGTAGATCGATCCGTCGAGGGGCTCGTCGATCAGGCCGGGATAGACATCGACCGCATACGCGCCGCGCTCGAGCGCGACAGGCTCTCCGTTCGCAAGGCGAACGCGCTCGATCGCGTAGACGCGACGGCCGAGCCCGCGCTCGTGCGGCTCGGCTGCGCGCTCCACGCGCGCTGAGCACGCGCGCGCCTGCGGCGAGCCCGAGACCGCGCAGCTGATCGGAGAGGGCGGACGTCCCCGCGAGCTCGAGCTTCGGCTCGGCGACGAACGTGCCTCCGTAGCGGCCCTTGCTGCGTTCGAGCAGCCCGTGGCGTTCGAGCTCGCCGAGCGCTTGCCGGAGCGTCATCCGGCTGACGCCGAACCGCTGCGCGAGCACGCGCTCTGCGGGCAGGCGATCGCCGGGCGTCAGCTGTCCGCGCTCGATCGCGTGCTCGAGGGCGGCTTCGATCTGCGCGTGGGCGGGACCGCGCCCGGGCTTGACAGGAGCTTTCGGGAGCGCCATTATGGTCTAGACTTTAGCATGGTCGTGCTCGGAGACAACGAGTTTCATCCGCTGTGGCTGCGCGACAACTGCCAGTGCCCGGAGTGTCGCCACGAGAGCGGACAGCGGCTGCTCGACACGCGCTCGCTGCCCGACGATCTCTCGGTCGTCACCGTCAGCGGGTACGAGGTCTCGTTCTCCGACGGTCACACGAGCGTCTTCGATCCCGCACTGGCTGCAGGCGAACGCCGGCGACCCGCCGCGGTCCACACGGCGGCTGTGGGGCGCCGAGATCCAGGACGAGCTGCCGACTGCCCGGTACGACGAGGTCTCTGCCGGCGGCGAGCCGCTCCGGCGCTGGCTCGAGTGGGCCGACGAGCTCGGCTTCGCGATTCTCACCGGCGGGCCGACCGAGCCGGAGACGGTGACGCGCACGGCCGAGCTCTTCGGGTTCGTGCGCGAGACGAACTACGGCCGTCTCTTCGACGTGAAGACGGTCGTCAACCCGACGAACCTCGCGTACACGGGCCTCGGCCTCGGTGCGCACACGGACAATCCGTATCGCGAGCCGACGCCGACGCTGCAGCTGCTGCACTGTCTTGCGTCGAGCGCGGACGGCGGCGAGAACACGCTCGTCGACTCGTTCCGCGTCGCGCAGGACCTGCCGCCCGACGATTTCGACGTGCTCGCGCGTACGCCGATCCGGTTTCGCTACGCCGATGCCGACACCGAGCTCGAGGCGGAGACGCCTGTCATCTCGCTCGACGCGCGCGGCGACGTTCAGGCCGTGCACTACAACACGCGTTCGGCGCAGCCGTTCCGCCTGCCCGCTGACGCCGTCGGCCGCTACTACGAGGCGTATCAACGGCTTCGGGCGGATGCTCGAGGCGCCCGAGTACCGCATCCAGTTCAAGCTCGGCGCCGGCGACCTCTTCATCGTCGACAACCTGCGCGTCCTGCACGGCCGCACCGGCTATGCGGCGAGCGGAGGCGAGCGTCACCTGCAGGGCTGCTACGCCGACCGCGACGGGCTGCGCAGCACGCTGGCGGTGCTGTCGCGATGAGCGATCTGATCGACGAGATCTTCCGCGTCTTCCGCGAGTACGGCGCGGAGGAGTACCTCGGTGAGCGCGTCTCGATGACCGAGCACATGCTGCAAGTCCGCCTACGCCGCCGAGCAGGACGGCGCGCCGCCTCAGCTGGTCGCGGCTGCGTTGCTGCACGACTACGGTCACTTCATCCACGAGCTCCCGTCCGACGCCGCCGACCACGGCATCGACACGCAGCACGAGGAAGTCGCGCACGCCTTCCTGTCGGAGCACTTCGGACCGGAGATCGCCGAGCCGATCCGCATGCACGTCGCGGCGAAGCGGTACCTCTGCGCGACCGATCCGTCGTATCTGAACGAGCTGTCGCCGGCCTCGGTGCACTCGCTGACCTTGCAGGGCGGGCCGTACTCGCCGGCCGAGGTGGCGGAGTTCGAGTTGTCGCCGTATGCGCGGGACGCGGTACGGCTCCGCCGCTACGACGACATCGGCAAGGTCGAAGGGCTCGAGACGCCGGATCTCGAGCACTACCGCCCGGTGCTCGCGGCATCGATGCGGGCCTAGCGCTGCCGACCGAGGCTCTCGTTCTCGCGCTCAGCGCGGCCGTCGTCCACGCGGTGTGGAACCTGCTGCTCGCGGGAGCGCGCGACTCCCACGCCTTCGCGGTGGTCGTCCTGCTCGTCGGGGCGATCGTCGGCGCACCGGTGGCCGTCTTCTTCTGGGACTTCCACGCGGCCGTCTGGCCGTTCCTCATCGCGAGCTCGGCGCTCGAGCTGGCCTACTTCGGGTTGCTCGCCTACGCGTACACGCACGCGGAGCTGTCGGTCGTCTACCCGCTCGCGCGCGGGCTCGCGCCGGTGCTCGTGCTCGCCGGCGCCGTCGCGTTCACAGGTGCGGGCACCGACGCGCGCCAGGCGAGCGGCGTCGTGCTCGTCGGGCCGGGCATCCTGCTCGTACGCGGCTTCCGTGGCGGGCGCGGCGCGTGGCTCGCCGTTCTGATCGCGTGCACGATCGCGTCGTACACCGTCGTCGACAAGCACGGCGTCGCACATGCGTCGCCTGTCGCCTATCTCGAGTTGATGACCATCTTCACCGGGGCTCGCGTACGCGTCGATCTTCGTCGCGTTCCGCGGTGTCCGCGCGACTCCGAGCCGAGGTGGGGTGGAAGTCGGTCGGCGCGGGGATCGGCACGTTCGGCGCGTACGCGTGCGTGCTGGCGGCGTTGCAGCTCGCCTCGGCTGCATCCGTCGCCGCAGTGCGAGAGAGCGGCGTGCTCGTCGCGACGGCGCTGGCGGCGATCTTCCTGCACGAGCGGGTGACGCCCTGGCGGGCGGCGGGCGCTGTTCTCGTCGTCGCCGGTGTTGCCCTGCTCGCGGCGTAGGGATTGACACAGCCCCGGCGAACGTGCGATCAATCCAGCCTGGCCTAGCAATCGAGGAGGGCAATCGATGGTCGACCACTCCCGTGACGAGCAGGATCTCGCGCGGTTCGGGTACAAGCAGGAACTGAAGCGCAGTCTCGGCGTCTTCAGCGGGTTTGCCGTCGCGTTTGCGTACATCTCGCCGTCGACGGGCATTTTCGCCCTCTTCTTCCTGGGACTCACGACCGTCGGCGGCGTGTTCATCTGGAGCTGGCCGATCGTTGCAATCGGGCAGCTGCTCGTCGCGCTCGGCTTCGCGGAGCTCTCGAGCCACTACCCGATCGCCGGTTCGGTCTTTCAGTGGACGAAGTACCTCGCGGGGAAGGCGTACGCGTGGTTCACCGGCTGGATCTATTTGTTCGCCGGCATTCTCACGGTCGCGTCAGTCTGCGCGACGCTGCCGTTCGCGCTGATTCCGGCCTTCAACAACATGGGCTGGAACATGGCGAACAACCATTCGAATCAGCGTTGGATCGCGGTGATCACGCTGGTCGCGATCACCGTTCTGAACATCTTCGGAGTCCGGCTGGTCTCGATCGTGAACAACACCGGCGTCCTCTTCGAGATCCTCGGCATGGTCATCTTCGCGTTCATCGTCGCGCTCTTCCATCACCATCAGAGCGCCGGCGTGATCTTCCATACCAGCGGCACGAGCCTTACGACGGGGACGTTCCTCGTCGCGATGTTCATGTCGCTCTACGTGATCTACGGATTCGACACGGCCGCGACGCTCGCCGAGGAGACGAAGGATCCACGACGTAACGCGCCGAAGGCCGTCATCGCATCGGTGATCGGCGCCTTTGTCGTGGGCGGCATCTTCCTCTACGCGATGCTGCTCGGGATTCCGGACATGAAGACCGCGATCAAGGACGGTTGGGGACCCGGCGCAGATCATCGACGCGAACTTCGGCAACGCGTTCTCGACGGTGTTCCTGCTCACCGTGGCGGCAGCGATCTTCGTCTGCTGCCTCGCGATCATGACCGCGACGATTCGCCTCTGCTTCGGGATGGCGCGCGACGACGCACTTCCGGGGGCGAAGGTCCTCAGCAAGGTGAACCCGCAGCTGCACACGCCGGTCTGGTCGTGCATCGTCGTCGGGAATCCTCGCCGGCATCCCGTTCATCCAGTTCGCGGGCGTTGCCATCATCGCGATCGCGGCGACCGGGATGATCTATCTGAGCTACCTGATCGGGAACCTCGCGCTGTTGCGGGCGAGGGTTGCGCGGCTGGCCTCGGACGAAGGCCCCGTTCGCGCTCGGCAAGTGGGGCATCCCGATCAACGTCCTCGCAATCGCGTGGGGCGGCGGCATGCTCATCAACATGATGTGGCCGCGCGCGGCAACGAACCCGCGGCCGAAGGAACTGCCGGGCACGCTGAACTTCCACTGGCACTGGCTGAACAGCCAGCCGGTGCTGTGGACGGTGCTCGCCGTGATCCTCGTCGTCGGCGGTATCTACTACGGGCTCGTCCAGCGGACGAAGCCGGCGCACATGCAGGCACCCGAGGGTGCGATACCCGACACGCCTGCAATTCCTGCGGCTTAGACGATCCGAGCGGGGCGGCTTCGGCCGCCCCGCCTACTTGAACGGAGGCGAAAGATGAGCGACTTCAAGGCGTTCCTACTTCGCGGCAATCTCGTCGACACGGCAGTCGGCATCGTGATCGGGCTTGCGTTCGCGGCCGTGATCACCGCGTTCGTCGGCGACCTGATCACGCCGCTGATCGCTGCAGTTGCCGGAAAGTCCGATTTCTCCGCACTGAGCTTCACGATCAACAAGAGCCACTTTCTCTACGGCGCGTTTCTCAACGCGGTGATCTCGTTCGTCGTGATCGCAGCGGTGCTGTTCTATCTCGTCATCAAGCCTGTCACCGCGCTGATGGCTCGCAGGAAGACGGAGCCGGCCGTGGCCGAGACCACCCGGGAATGTCCGGAGTGCCTGAGCCAGATTCCGGTGGGCGCGCGGCGGTGTGCGTTCTGCACCACAGTCGTGGCTTGAGAAAGTCTTGCGACCTGGTCGCGACTTCGTCGCGACCAGGTCGCCTGTCCTTAGTCCGCGCGCTGCACGTCAGCTAGCAACTGCTCGAACTCCGGCCCGTCGAACTCGGAGACCGCGCGGTCGTACTTCTCCATCGCCCAGCCCCAGAAGTCGAAGTCGAGGTCGGAGATCCCGACCTGGATCGAGCCCCAGAGCGTCCACCCGTACTTCGACATCAGCCCCCACAGGCGGCAGCGGGCGACCTTGTTGCGCAGCGGCTGCCCGAAGTAGTGCGCGACGAGCTCGTCGAGTTGCGCGGGCGAGAGATTCGACTCGCTCCACACGTTGCCGAGCTCGAAGCACGGGTCGTTGTTGCCGGAGTACTCGTAATCGATCAAGCGGAGCTCGCCGCCGACGTCGATGAAGTTCTCCGCGAGCAGATCGTTGTTGCACGGAACCGTGCCTTCGGCGCGCACGCGCATCGCCTGCTCGAGCGCCCGCACCTGCGGCTCGAACTCGAGGTAGCGGTCGGGGAGCCGGAAGCCGCGCTCCTGCACCACGCGGATGTAGCGACGCTGGATCTCGAACATGTCGAAGTCCTGGAGGAACCGCGCGCCGCCGTGCAGGCGCCGGCAGGCCTCAGCGACGGCGGCGAGCCGGTCGCCGCGCCGCAGCTTCTCGGGGTTCAGCACCTCGCCTTCGAGAAACTCGAGCACGAGCGCGTCGTGCTCCGGCACGGCGGCGACGAACGGCGCGCCGACTCCCGTCTCCGCGGCACGGCGGGTGTTGTGCGCCTCGTTCTCACGATCGATGGCGAGCAGGCCGGTGTCTTTACCCGCGATCCGGACGACGTAGCAGCCGCCGGCCGTCGTCACCTTGTAGTTCGTGTTCGTGAGGCCGCCTGCGAGCGGCTCGACGGCGATCGCGTCGTGGAGCTCCGGCACGACCTCCAGCACGTCTTCAACGGCCACGGGCCGATCCTATAATTGGACTAGACCGAATGTGAGAGACTCGGCTTTGTGATCCCGGAACGCGCACGGGCGGTCGTGATCGGGGGCGGCGTCATCGGCTGCTCCATCCTCTACCACCTCGCGAAGCAGGGCTGGACGGACTCGCTCCTCCTCGAGCAGTACCAGCTCACCCACGGCTCGACGTGGCACAGCGCCGGCCTTGTCGGCCAGTTGCGTTCCTCAATCTCGTTGACCCGGATGATGCAGTACTCGGTCGGCCTGTACGCCGAGCTCGAGGAGCTCACCGGCAACGATCCCGGTTGGCACCAGCTCGGCGGACTGCGTCTCGCATCGTCGGAGGCGCGGCACGAGGAGCTTCGCCGCCAGGCGTCGTGGGCGAAGACGTTCGGCTTGCCGATGGAGATCGTCTCGGCGAAGGAAGCGCAGGAGCTCTTCCCGCCGATGAGCACCGACGGCGTCGTCGCCGCGGCGTTCATCCCCGACGACGGCTATCTCGACCCGAGTCAGCTGACGTTCTCACTTGCTGACGCGGCGCGCCGCCTCGGTGCGCAACTGGAGATGCGCACAACCGTGACCGGCATCGAGACCCGCGACGGCCAGGTCGTCGCGGTGGAGACGGACAAGGGTCGCGTCGAGTGCGAGGTCGTCATCGATGCGGCGGGCATGTATGCGCCCCAGGTCGCGCGTCTCGTCGGCGTCGACCTGCCGATCATTCCGTTCGGCCACCAGTACCTGATCACGGAGCCCCTCACTCCGCCGCTCGAGCCCCTGCCGACGCTGCGCGACCCCGACAACCTCATCTACTTCCGCACGGAGGTCGGTGGCCTCGTGATGGGCGGCTACGAGCGGAAGCCTGCACCATGGGCGCTGGACGGCATTCCGGAGGGCTTCGAGGCGAAGCTCTTGCCCGAGGAGTGGGATCGCATGGAGCAGCTCTTCTCCAATGCGATCGCGCGCGTGCCCGCGATGGAGAACGCCGAGGTGAAGAAGTTCTTCAACGGGCCGGAGGCGTTCACGCCCGACGCGGATTTCCTGCTCGGGGAGACCGACGTGCGCGGCTTCTGGGTCGCGGCAGGCGGCTGCGCACACGGCCTCGCGGGCGCGGGCGGCGTCGGCAAGGTAATGGGCGAGTGGATCGTCGACGGCCGCCCCGAGTGGGACGTCTGGCCGCTCGACGTGCGCCGCTTCGGCCGCCAGTACCGCAGTCAGGCCTACACGCTCGTGCGCTCGTACGAGGCGCTCTCGCAGTACTACGACATCAAGTATCCGGGCGAGGAGAAGCAGGCAGGCCGGCCGCTGCGCGTCTCGCCTGTGTACGCGCGCCATCAAGCGCTCGGCGCCTCCTTCGGCGAGAAGGGCGGCTGGGAGCGCGTCAACTGGTACGAGTCGAACGCCGCAGGCGGTGACGAATCGCTGCGGCCGCGCGGGTGGGCCGGCGAGAACTGGTCGCCGGCGATCGAGATCGAAGCTCGCGCGGCGCGCGAGGGCGTCGCGCTCTTTGACCAGTCGTCGTTCTCGAAGCTTCAGGTGCTCGGCCCCGGTGCGCTTGCGTTTCTCGAGCGGATGTGCGCGAACCGGATCGATCGTCCCGTCGGCACGATCGTGTACACGCAGTTGCTGAATACGCGAGGCGGAATCGAGGCGGATCTCTCGGTCACGCGTTACGCCGATGACGGTTTCCTGCTCGTCACCGGCACGGCGTTCGGCACGCACGACCGCGCGTGGCTCGAGAAGCACAAGCCTCGAGACGGCTCGGTGTACGTCAACGATGTGACGTCCTCGTACGCGTGCCTGTGTCTGTGGGGACCGAAGACGCGTGACGTGCTCGATCTCCGGTTCCCCTACATGACTTCGCGTGAGATCTCGGTCGGCGACATCCCGGTCATGGCATCGCGCGTCACGTACGTGGGCGAGCTTGGCTGGGAGCTCTATTGCCCGGCGGAGTACGGCCTCGCTCTGTGGGACACGCTGCACGTCGACGGCGTGACGCCCGGCGGCTATCGCGCGATCGATGCGCTGCGACTCGAGAAGGGCTACCGCGCGTGGGCGAGCGATCTGAACTCGGAGACGACGCCGTACGAGGCCGGCCTCGGCTTTGCGGTCAAGCGCGACAAAGGCGAGTTCATCGGCCGTGAGGCACTCGATCCAGAGCCAAGCCAAAAGCTCGTCTGTCTCGTGCTCGAGGATCCGCGCGCGATCGCGCTCGGGTCGGAGCCCGTGCGCACGGCAGGCGGTGAGATCGTCGGCCGCGTTACGAGCGGGGGGTTCGGCTACGCCGTCGGTGCGAGCATCGCGCTCGCCTACGTCCCGCGCGAATCTGCCGACCCCGGTACGCAGCTGGCGGTCGACATCTTCGGCGAGTGGGTGCCGGCCGAAGTCCGCGCAGAGCCGCTCTACGACCCGAAGGGTGAGCGGGTCCGCGCGTGAAGTACGCGCAGATCATCGCCCAGATCGAGCAGGCGATCGTCGACGGCGACCTTGCGCCCGGCGACCGGCTCCCCCCGGAACGTGCGCTGGCGGAGGAGCACGGCGTCAGCCGCATGACGGTGCGCCAGGCGCTGCAGTCGCTCGAGGCGCGTGGGCTGTTGCGGCGCGCGATCGGCCGGAACGGCGGGTCGTTCGTCGCCCGGCCCAAGGTCGAGCGCGATCTCGGCACGTTCAGTGGGCTCTCGGAGCAGCTTGCCCGCCAGGGAGTCGCTGCGGGCGCGCTGGTTCTCTCCGCCCGCGAGGCGGGCGGCGCCGTCGAGGTCGTGCGGGTGCGGCTCGCCGATGGAGAGCCGTTCGCCGTCGAGCGCTCGAGCTTTCCCGCAGACCGCTTTCGCGGCTTGTTGGAATGCGACCTCACGGGCTCCCTGTACGAGCTGCTCGGCGACGACGCGCCTGTCCGTGCAGTCGAGCGGATTGAGCCGGTCCTGGCCACGGCAGACGACGCGGCGGCACTCGGGCTAGAGATCGGCGCGCCGCTGATGCTCGTGGACCGCATCGCGTACGACGGCGCCGGGCTCGTCGTCGAGACGGCGCGCGACGTCTTCCGCGGCGACCGGACCCGAATCGTGGCGTGGACATCGCAGTTCGCGCCCGCGAGCGAGCGGGCGCGGAGCTAGGGCTTCTTGCCGGTGCCGTTGCCCGGCGCATAGCGCGGGTCGTGGTGCGCCGTCAGCTGCAACAGGAGCTGGTGCAGGCCGGCCCGCTGCTCGGGCTCGAGCGGCGCGAGGAACGTGTCCTCGACGCCCTTCGAGATGGCCCGCAGCTCGGCCAGGCGCTGCTTGCCTGCCGGCAGAAGCGTCACGACATGTCGCCTGCGGTCGGCAGCGTCACGCCGCCGCTCGATCAGGCCCTTCTCCTCGAGCTCGTCCAGGAGGCCGACGAGCCAGCTCCGGTCGTAGCCGAGCGAATCGGCGATCGTGGCCTGGGTCTCGCGCGGGCTCTCCTCGAGGACGGCCAGCACCGAGTAGTGGAACGGGCTGGCTCCGGCTTCCTCGAAGGCCTCGCGATAGGCCTCTTTGATCTCCATGCCGAGGCGCTTCAGCAGGTGCGCCGTGCTGCAGATGAGCTCGTAGGGCGGCTTGACGGCCTTTTTAACGATGATTTCAGGGGGTTGTACGGTCATGACCTGAAGTGTAGCGCGTTCTAGGGTGGTTACGTGCTATCGTGGCATAGTTCCACGATATTGGAGGAAGATAGATGAGTAGTTCCGCTATTGTCCAAGTTCGCCGCCCGAGCCGCTGGACGGCTCTCACCCTGATCCTGGCGGCCCAGTTCATGGTCGTGGTCGACATGTCGATCGTGAACGTGGCGCTTGCCACCATCAAAAACGACCTGCACTTCTCGCAGGCGAGCCTGCAGTGGGTGGTCACCGCCTACGCGATCGTCTTCGGCGGCTTCCTGCTTCTGGGCGGACGGCTCGCCGACCTCCTCGGCCGGCGCCGCGTCTTCCTCGCGGGGATCGCGCTCTTCACGCTCGGCTCGGTGCTCAGCGGTCTGGCCTGGTCGGCCGGCTCGCTCGTCGTCTTCCGGGGGCTCCAGGGCCTCGGCGGTGCGCTGTTCGCGCCGGCGGGACTCTCGCTCCTCATGACCATCTTCCGGGACGGTCGCGAGCGCAACGTTGCGCTCGGCCTCTGGGGGGCTGCATCCGGAGCGGGCGGAGCTGTCGGCGTTCTCCTCGGCGGCGTCTTGACGTCGTACCTCTCCTGGCCCTGGATCTTCTATGTCAACCTGCCCGTCGGGCTGGCACTCGTCGCACTCGGCCCTCGGTTCCTCACGGAGAGCCGTGGTCTGGTCGCGGAACGGCATTTCGACGTGGCCGGCGCATTCTCGATCACCTCGTCCCTCATGGTGCTGGTCTTCGCGTTGACGCGCGCGACACAGCACGGCTGGACTAGCGCGTCGACGATCGGGCTGCTTGCTGCGTTCGCCGTTCTCGCAGCCGCATTCGTCGCGATCGAGCGGCGTGCCGAATCTCCGCTCGTCCCGTTCGACGTTTTTCGCGGCACGACCCTCGCCCCTGGGACGCTGATCACCGCGATCATCGCGTCGATCGGCTTCTCGCAGTTCTTTCTGCTGACGCTGTACCTGCAGCAAGTGCTTCACTACTCGGCGGCGCGCACCGGTCTCGCCTTCGTGGCGATTGCGCTCAGCGTCGCCGTGACCTCGAACCTCGCGCAGCGGCTGGTCACGATTCTCGGACCCCGACGCGTCGTCGCCGCGGGCCTGCTCCTCGCGGCGCTCGCCGAGGGCCTGCTCGTTCGGCTCCCGGTTCATGGCAACTACCTGACCGATCTGCTGCCGTCTTTCGTGCTGATCGGGGCAGCGATCGGTACGTCGTTCGTCGCGGTCACGATCGCGGCACTGGCCGGCGTGCCGGCGCGGGACGCGGGCATCGCGTCCGGACTCGTCAATACGGCGCGTCAGGTCGGTGGTGCCGTGGGCTTGGCAGGCATCACGACGATCGCAACGATCTACGGCTCTCACCGCTCGGCGACCGAGTCTGTCGCCGCCGGAGCGACGCACGGATTCCGCGTGGCATTCGTCGCGCTCGCCGTGCTCTCGCTGGTGGGCGCCGTCCTGACCACCACGATGCGCGTGCGGCACCCGGAGAACGAGGTCGTCGAGCGCGTGGCGAGCGAAGCACTCGCGGAGGCAGCATGAGCACTATCGAACGAATCGACGGCGGCGCGATCCTCGACCATACGATCGACGATTTGCTCCTTCAAGCGCGCGGCCTCGTGCTTGTGCGCGAGGTCCTTGCTCAGCGCGGTGCAAGCGTCGCCGAGCTGGACGCGCACACGCGCGAGCTCGAGCGCGTCCGGCGCCGGCTCGCCAAGGCGATCGGCCGGGCCTAAAGGCAAGCAACCAGGTTGCATTGGCTTGGTCGAGACCGAGCTGGTGCAACCTGGTTGCATTCTCTGGTCATGATCCTCGCGATCGATCAGGGCACCACGGGCACGACGTGCCTGCTCGTCGACGACGACCTGAACATCCGCGGCCGCGGCTACGCGGAGTTGCCGCAGCACTATCCGCAGGCGGGCTGGGTCGAGCATGATCCCGATGAGATCTGGCAGAGCGTGCTCACCGCAGCCGAGCAGGCGCTGACGGAAACGCCGACGGCGATCGGGATCACGAACCAGCGCGAGACGACGCTTTTGTGGGACCGCCGAAGTGGCGAGCCCGTGCACAACGCGATCGTCTGGCAGGACCGCCGCACGGCCGATCGCTGCGCAGAGCTGCCGGCAGACCTGATCCGTGAGCGCACAGGGCTGGTCCCCGATCCGTACTTCTCCGCGACGAAGCTCGAGTGGCTGCTTCGCGGACACGATGCCGCGGGGCTCGCCTTCGGCACGGTCGACACGTGGCTCGTCTGGAAGCTCACCGGAGGCCGCGTGCACGCGACCGACGAGACCAACGCATCGCGCACACTGCTCTGCTCGCTCGACACGCTCGACTGGGACGACGAGCTGCTGGAACTGTTCGGCGTTCCTCGCGAGCTGTTACCCGACATCAACCCGTCCGGCTCGCACTTCGGCGAAGGCGAGCTGCTCGGGCACATACTCCCAATCCAAGGCATCGCAGGCGACCAGCAGGCTGCACTTTTTGCCGCCGGCGGCGCCAAGGCGACGTACGGAACAGGCTCGTTCGTGCTCGTCGAGACCGAAGCGCCGGCCCGCGAGGGCGTCTTGCGTACGGCCGCCGCGCGACTCGAGAACGAGC
Source organism: uncultured Actinomycetes bacterium (assembly GCA_963707525.1). GTDB lineage: Bacteria > Actinomycetota > Thermoleophilia > Gaiellales > Gaiellaceae > Palsa-739. Next base: position 459,605 of record CAVPQJ010000007.1, read on the forward strand.
CGCCGACGCACGCACTCGAGGGCGCCGTCTTCGTCACCGGCGCCGCGATCCAATGGCTCCGCGACGGTCTCGGGCTCATCGACGAAGCCGCGGAGAGTGAAGATCTGGCGGCGTCGCTCGACGACAATGGCGGCGTCTATTTCGTGCCGGCGCTTGCAGGCCTCGGGTCGCCGCACTGGCGCCCCGACATAAGGGGAACGATCACCGGCTTGACGCGAGCAACCACGCGCGCGCATCTCGTTCGCGCCGCGCTCGAAGCCGCCGCCTACCAGACACGCGACGTGCTCGACGTGATGCCGAAGCTCGACCTCCTCCGTGCCGACGGCGGCATGACTCGCAACCGGTGGCTCATGCAATTCCAGGCCGATGTGCTCGGGATCCCGGTCGAGACCGCGCGTGAACCAGAGCAGACCGCGCTTGGTGCGGCGCTGCTTGCGCTCGGCACACGTCGGCCGTCGCCCGCGGGCGAACGCTTCGAGCCGAAAGAGGCTGCGGAGCGCCCCTACGCCGGCTGGCGTGAGGCGCTCCGCAAGACACTGGCCTAGGCTGTCTCCAGCCTCGGCGGCTAGGTGCCTGCCGCTGGGGGCTGGACCTTGGTCGGCGCAGTGGACTTACTCAGCCAGGACTTGACCAGCGCCTGGTGCGAGCTGACGAACGCGGCGGCTGCAGCGCTGTTGCTCATGTGCTTTACCGCGATGTTGTAGGCGACCGAGTTCTGGTCGTCGGACGTCCAGTGGAAGCGGCGGATGAAGTTGGCCACGTCCGGAGCCTGTGCGGACAGACTCGCCGAGATGACCTTGTACAGGTGATACGGCGGGTAGGAGCAGTTGATCTGGGCCGGCTTCAGCTTCGCGCACGCCGTGCTCCAGGGCGGCAAGGCCACCTGCGAAAACTTGTAGATGGCGTTCTGGTATTGCGGGGTGTACCAGTAGAAGAGCATCGGCTTCTTCGCCTTGTAGGCCGATTCGATCGAGGTCAGCTGGGCGGCCTCGCTCCCGGCGAAGACGACCTTGAGGTTCAGGCCGAGGTTCTTCACCAGCGCTTGGTCGTTGGTCACGAAGCTCGGAGATCCGTCGAGGAACTGGCCCTGAGGCGACGACTGCGGCGTCACGAACAGCTTCCAGTCTTTCTTCAGACCCTTCCACGTCTTGAGTTCCGGGTGCGACTTCATCAGATAGGTGGGCACGTACCAGCCGATGTTGCCGTCGGGGCCTTCCAGGCCGGCGTCGGCGACCTTGTGGTTGCCCTTGACGTACTGGGCGTAGAGCGGGGAGTGACCCCAGACCTCCATCACGGCCGAGACCTTGCCCTGCACCATTGCGGGCCAGTCGGGGATCTCGTCGATCGTCAGCAGGTTGACGGAGTAGCCCAGGTTCTTCTCGATCACGTACTGGGCGACCACGTTGTTGGCGGTCGAGCCTTCCCACGCGTTGTTGGCGAGGACGATGGTCGGCTTGCTCGACCGGCCGAACGCGGGGTTCGACGCGACGACGACCGCGATTGCCGCCAGCCCTGTCGCCGCGAGCACGACTGCAAGCCGGCGGGGCGTCCGCCACGTCCTCCTGCGCTGATTCATGGTCATGTGCCCTCCGTTTGATGCCTCGGTTGATCTGGACGTCGGCTTTTCACGATGATACGACGCGGGCGCGGTTCGGATTGGACTGGCTCAACCGGTCGAGCACGATCCCCATCAGCACCATCGACGAGTCCCGCGGCCGCACCGAGGCCGACCTCGGAGCGCGAGAAGCCGGTGACGACGTCGAGTCCGAGGCCGCCGGCGCCGACGAGTCCTGCGACGACCACCTCCGCCATGACGAGCAGGATCGTCTGATTGACCGCGAGCATCAGATAGGGACGAGCAATGGGCAGCTCGACCTTCGAACAGGATCTGCCACCTCGTCGACCCGAACGCCTGACCCGCCTCGATCACGTCGCGTTGCACAGCGCGGAGGCCCAATGTCGTTGCCCTGACCGCTGCGGGAAGCGCGTAGATCAAGGACGCGCTCACGCCCGCGACGTTGCCCACGCCGAACAGCGCCACGACCGGGATCAGGTAGACGAAGGCCGGGAGGGTCTGGAGGAAGTCGAGGATCGGACGCAGGATCTGATCGACGATCCGCCACCGGTATGCGGCGATCCCGAGCGGAATCCCGAGGATCAGGTCGAGCGCAAGGGCGACGAGCACGAGGCTGAGAGTCTCCATCGCGTCGTTCCAGGCCACGAAGTTGTACGAGGTCGTGCCCTGGAACGTGTAGCCGTCGGGCGCCTGCATCAAGCCGAGCAGCACAACGCAGGCCGACAGCAGGATGCCGCGCCGCCACCCGCCTCGCACCCAGGCGATCGTCCCGACGAGCGCGGCCATCAGCCACCACGGCACGTCGCTCAGGTACCGCTGCAACGGGTTGAGGACGTCGAGCGTCAGGAAGCTGCTGATCGGCGTCGCGATGCCGGTGAACTCGTTCGTGATCCAGTTGAGCGCTCGCGTCGCAGCGGACACACCCGAGAAGCCCCAGCTCGACGGCCAGTCGCCCAGGTTGAACGCGTACCGGGAGGTCGAGGACGACGGCCAGCGCAACCCCCCAGATGCCGAGCAGCTGGTTGCGGGTGAGCCGCGTGCGACTCGAGGTGGCCCTGGAGCGATCGGTTCGCCGGCCGAACGCCGCGGAGGTCCGGTCGAGCCACATCGCCATGAAGACGATCAGGATGCCGGCGACGACGCCTTCGCCGATCTGCTGGGTCTGCAAGGCGTTGAGAACCGGGTCTCCGAGGCCGCCGGCTCCGATCAAGGACGCGATCACGACGATCGAGAGCGCCATCATGATCACCTGGTTGAGCCCGAGCATGATCGCCTGGGCGGCCAGCGGGAGCTGGACGTCGCGCAGGATCTGGCGGCGGGTTGCTCCGAACGCTTCGGCGGCCTCGATCACGTCCTTCCGGACCGAGCGGATCCCGATCTCGGTGAAGCGCACGAGCGGCGGAACGGCGTAGATGAACGTCGCGACGATTCCCGCCGGGTTGCCGATCGAGAGCAGAACGACGATCGGCACCAGATAGGCGAACGCCGGCAGGATCTGCATCAGGTCGAGCATCGGCCGCAGGATCTTGTTGACCGTCGGCCAGACCGCCGACGCGATGCCGAGCGGAATGCCCACGATCGTCGAGAGGATGATCGACACGGCCATGAGCGCCAGCGTCGTCATCGCGCTCGGCCACATCTCGGAGGTGCCCTCCGGGGCCGCCGTTCGGGATCTGGAGCACGCCGAACGACGCCACCATCAACGCCGAGAACACCGCCGTGCGCCACGAGCCCACGAGCCAGGCGATCAGCGTGGCGACGAGCAGCACCCCGAGCCAGGTCATCCAGTGAAGGAACTCGACGACGTCGTTCGTGGCGGAGTTCAGGAAGATTGCCGAAGCCCCCGACGATGGTGTGGAGGAAGTAATTCGAGGTGTCGTGGTTGGTGACCCAGTTGTTGAGACTGTCGAACCAGCGGGGCACACCCAGGACCCAGGTCGCTCGGGAAGCCGCTGTGGACGCCGCCGGCAATCGCGGCGACGGCGCAGAGAGGCACCGCAACCGCCACGGGCGCAAGCCAGCGGCCGAGACCACCCAGACGCGCGTCGAGCCGGCGGGCGGCGGCCAGATCGGTCGGTCGGAGGGGCCGGTCGGGAGAAGCGGCTCGTGCGTCGGAGTGGCCGTCGGCACCGACATCGCGGCCTCCGGCTACGCCGGTGCGGTCGGGGTCGCGTTGAACGCAGGCTCTTCCGGAACGGAGGATCCCTCGCGGCCGGCGAGAACGTGGATCACCAGCCGGCGATCGAGGATGCCGACGAGCTCGACCGCCGCCGTCGACGACCCCGATCGGGCCCTGGGCTCCGAAGACGACCGGCAGCAACTCTCCGAGACGCTGGTCGTGTCGGACCACGTCCTCGGGGCTCTCGCCGCCGGTATGAGGTTGTGTGGCGAAAGCGGCGGTGAGCACCTCGCCGCGCGGCACGTCGCGGACGAACTCGCGCACGTAGTCGTCCGCCGGCGCGCCGACGATCTCGGCGGGCGTCCCGACCTGGACGAACCGCCCGTCCTTCATGATCGCGATCCGGTCGCCGAGCTTGAGGGCCTCGTCGAGGTCGTGCGTCACGAAGATCACCGTCTTGTGCAGCCGCTCCTGGAGGCGCAGCACCTCGTCCTGCATCTCGCGGCGGATCAGTGGATCCAGAGCCGAGAACGCCTCGTCGAAGATCAGGACCTCCGGATCGACCGCCAGCGCCCTGGCCAGCCCGACGCGCTGCTGCATGCCGCCGCTCAGCTCGTCCGGGTACGAGGCTTCGACCGAGGACAGCCCGACGACGCCGAGCAGCTCTCGCGCGCGGTCGTGACGCGTGGTCTTGTCGATGCCCTGAACCTCCAGCCCGTAGGCGACGTTGTCGATCACGTTGCGGTGCGGGAAGAGCCCGAAGTGTTGGAACACCATCGACACGCTTGGTGCGACGAAGCTCGCGCAGCTCCTCGGGTCTGCGCCGAGCACGTCCTGGCCGCAGATGGTGATCGCTCCCGAGGTCGGTTCGATCAGCCGGGTGACGCAGCGAACGAGGGTCGACTTCCCGCTGCCGGAAAGTCCCATGATCACGAAGACCTCGCCGCGACCGACGTCGAACGAGATGTCCCGAGAGGCGACGGTGCAGCCGGTCTTCGCCATCAGTTCGGCCCTCGGCAGGTCGACGTCGCCGCTCTCGATCACCTTGGCAGCGTTAGGCCCGAAGACCTTCCAGACGCCGTGGCACGACACCTGGACGTCGCCGTTCGATCCGGGCGCCCGCGGAGCGACGAACTCAGCGCCCGAAGTCATAAGCCCTCGGATGTCCTGGACCTGGGTGGCACGGGGCGCCCGCAACTCTATCCCAGGCTTGGCCAAAGGGGAATCTGCCGCGCGGCGTGTCAGAAGAGTCCAACAGTGCGTCCCTCGCTGTCGATGTCGACGTTGACCGCGGCCGGGTTCGCGCCGTAGCCGGGCATCGTCTGCATGTCGCCGCAGAGCGCGACGATCCAGCCTGCGCCCGTATAGGCACGCAGGTCGCGGACCGTGACCGTGAAGCCGGTCGGCGCGTTCGTCAGGGCCGCGTCGTGGGAGAGGGAGAGGTGCGTCTTCGCCATGCAGATCGGGAGCTTGTCGATGCCAGTCCCTGCGAACTGGGCGATCTTGTCGCGCGCGGTCTTCAAGAGGAAGATCCCGTCCGCGCCGTAGACCCGCTTCGCGATCGCCTCGATCTTCTGCTCGATCGGCGCGTCGAGCGGGTAGAGGAAGTCGAACTTCGACGGCTCGTCGGCTGCCGCCACGACGGCTTCCGCGAGGGCGGCAGCACCCGCGCCGCCTTCCTCGAACCCGTTGTTGACTTCCGCTGCGTAGGCGCCCTGCTCGAGAGCGAGCTTCCGGACGAGCTCGATCTCCTCGGTCGTGTCACCCGGGAAGCGGTTGATCGCGACGACGGGATTGACGCCGAACTCGCGCACGATGCCGATGTGACGGGCGAGGTTCGCGGCGCCCGTCTCGATCGCGTCGAGCCCACCGTCCGGCTCGCCCGCGTGATGCTTGAGCGCCTTGACGGTTGCGACCAGGACGACGGCATTCGGCTTGAGGCCGCCGGCGCGGCAGACGATGTGGAAGAACTTTTCCATGCCCATGTCGGAGCCGAAGCCGGACTCGGTTACGACGTAATCGCCCAGCTTCAGCGCGACGCGGTCGGCGACGAGCGAGTTGTTGCCGTGCGCGATGTTCGCGAAGGGGCCGCAGTGGATGAGGGCCGGCTGTCCCTCGAGCGTCTGCACGAGGTTCGGCTTGATCGTGTCCTTCAGTAGGACTGTCATCGCGCCGGCCGCTCTCAGCTGCTCCGCCGTCACCGGCTCGCCGTCGAACGTCCGCGCGACCGTGATCGCGCCGAGGCGCTGGCGGAGGTCTTGCAGGTCGGACGCGACGGCGACGATCGCCATCACCTCGGAGGCGGCCGTGATGTCGAAGCCTGTCTGGCGCGTGTAGCCGTTCGCGCGGCCGCCGAGGCCGATCACCGTGTCGCGGAGCGCGCGGTCGTTGATGTCGAGGCAGCGGCGCCACGAGATCGAGAGCGAGTCGATGCCGAGCTTGTTGCCGTGCAGGATGTGCGCGTCGAGCATGGCGGCGAGCAGGTTGTTCGCCGCGCCGATCGCGTGGATGTCACCGGTGAAGTGGAGGTTCAGATCCTCCATCGGCACGACCTGGGTGTAGCCGCCGCCTGCCGCGCCGCCCTTGATCCCGAACACCGGTCCGAGCGAGGCCTCGCGCAGGCAGAGGACGGGGGAGCGGCCGATGTGGCCGAGACCCTGCGTGAGCGACACCGACGTCGTCGTCTTTCCCTCGCCGGCCTTCGTCGGCGTGATCGCGGTGACGTCGATCAGCTTCGCGTCGGGACGCCCCGCGAGCCGCTCGATGACGCTGAGGTCGATTTTCGCCTTGTAGCGCCCGTACGGCTCGATCTCGTCGGCGAGAAGGCCGGCGGCCTCCGCGATCTCGGTGATGGGCCGGAGCTCCGCCTCCTGGGCGATCTCGAGCGAGGACGGCATGTGCGTGGCCAATTCAGGCTCCTTCTCGTCTGATAGACGCAGAGAATATGTCTAAAATATCTCCCATGACGTCCCTGGCTGACAAGGCCTATCACGAGATCCGAGGGCTGATCGTCTCATTAGAGCTTGCCCCCGGGGCCGTGATCGACGAGCGGGAGCTGATCGAGCGGCTCGAAATCGGCCGGACGCCGGTGCGCGAAGCGCTGCGGCGCCTCTCGCACGAGGGGCTCGTGGAGGTCTATCCGCGCCGCGGGATGTTCGTGACCGGCGTCGACGTGCGGGAGCTCGCGCGCCTCTCGGAAGTGCGGGAGGTGCTCGAGCCCGAGGCGGCGCGGCTCGCGGCGGAGCGCGCGACGGACAGCGATCGGGAGGAGCTCTCGGCGCTCCTGGCCGAGCTCGAGGCCGGCGGCAGCGAGCTGATGGGCCTCGACGAGCGGATCCATCGTGCCGTCTACCGCGCGGCGCACAACGATCTCCTCGAGGCGACGCTCGAGCAGTACTACGTGCTCGCATTGCGGATCTGGTCGATTGCCTTGGATCGTGCGCACGAGCTGGAAGAGGCGGTGGAGGCGCATCGCACACTCCTCGAAGCGATCCAGGCCGGAGACGGCGACCGCGCGGCTGACACGATGCGTGCACATGTCCAGGACTTCGAGCAGGCGATGCACCGCGTGCTCCTGACCGTGTGAGGTGACGTGAGCGACTTTCCGCAGCGTGCGAAGTGCGTCGTGATCGGCGGCGGCATCGTCGGCAACTCCCTGCTCGGCTGGCTCGCCGAGCTGGGGTGGACCGACCTCGTCCAGCTCGACAAGGGCCCGTTCCCGAACCCGGGCGGCTCGACCGGCCACGCGTCGAACTTCATCTTCCCGGTCGACCACTCGAAGGAGATGACGCAGCTCACGCTCGACTCGATGAAGCAGTACGGCGAGGCCGGCACGCTGCACGAGTGCGGCGGCATCGAGGTCGCGCGCACCGAGGAGCGCTCGGAGGAGCTGCGCCGCCGGATGGCGTCGGCGAAGTCGTGGGGCGTCGAAGGCTGTCGCCTCGTCACGCCGGCGGAGATCAAGGAGCTCGTCCCGTTCGTCGAGGAGTCGATCCTGCTCGGCGGCTTCTATTCGCCGACGGTCGCGGTCGTCGACTCGCAGCGCTTCGGGACGATCATGCGCGAGAAGGCGCAGGCGAAGGGCGCGCAGGTCTTTGCGAACACCGAGGTCTTGGGGATCGACGTGGACGACGGCCACGTCAGGCGTGTGCGGACGTCTCGCGGCGATGTCGAGGCAGAGTTCGTCGTGATCGCGTGCGGCGTCTGGTCGCCGCGCATCGCGCGCATGGCAGGCGCATCGATCCCGCTGACGCCTGCGGTGCACCAGATGATCGACGTCGGCCCGGTGCCGCGGTTTCTCACGTCGAAGACGGCGGTCGACTATCCGATCGTCCGCGACATGGACACGAACATGTACGAGCGCCAGGACGGGCAGGGCCTCGAGGTCGGCTCGTACGCGCACCGGCCGATCCTCCACGAGCCCGACGACATTCCTTCCATCGAGGAGGCGTCGCTGACGCCGACCGAGCTGCCGTTCACGCAGGAGGACTTCGAGCAGCAGCTCGAGCACGCGCTCGAGCTCGTGCCGGAGGTGCTCGGCGACGAGTCCGTCGGCATCAAGTACGCGATCAACGGCCTGCTCTCGCTGACGCCGGACGGCCTGCCGCTGCTCGGCGAGACGCCGGAGGTCCGTGGACTGTGGTCGGCCGCGGCCGTGTGGGTGAAGGAAGGCCCCGGCGTAGGACGTGCGGTCGCTGAGTGGATGACTCGCGGCGAGTCGGAGATCGACCTGCAGTCATCCGACATCGCGCGGTTCTATCCCGAGCAGCGCACGCCGGAGAACGTGAAGGCGCGCGCGTCCGAGGGGTTCAACAAGACGTACGGGATCGTGCATCCCGGCGAGCAATGGGCATCGAACCGGCGCGTGCGCATGTCGCCGTTCTACGAGCAGGAACAGAAGCTCGGCGCGGTCTTCTACGAGGCGGCGGCGTGGGAGCGGCCGCACTGGTACGAGTCGAACGCCGGGCTGGTCGAGGAGTACGGCGTGCAGCCACGCGAGCACGAGTGGGACGCGCGCTGGTGGTCGCCGATCATCAACGCCGAGCACCTCGCGATGCGCGACCGGGCGGCGATGTTCGACCTGACGGCGTTCTCGATCTTCGACGTCGTCGGCACGGACGCGTTGGAGTCGGTGCAGAGGGTGGCTGCACGGCAGATGAACGTTCCGGCGGGGCGCGTGATCTACACGCCGGTGCTCACGCCGAGCGGCGGGTTCAAGTCCGACCTGACGATCATGAAGATGGCCGACGACCGGTTCCGCGTCGTGACGGGCGGCGCCCACGGCATGGCGGACAAGAAGTGGTTCGCCGACAATCTGGTCGGCGATGCCCTCGTTGAGGATCTCACCTCGTCGTGGTGCACGGTCGGGCTGTGGGGGCCGCGAGCGCGCGACATTCTCGCGTCGATCACGACCGATGACGTCTCGAACGAGGGCTTCCCGTTCAGCACGTGGAAGAACGTCTCGGTCGATGGCCTCGACGTTCTTGCATCGCGGATCTCCTATGTCGGCGATCTCGGCTGGGAGCTGTACGTGCCGATGGCTGAGGGCGCGCGGTTGTGGGACGCCGTCTGGGAGGCAGGGCAGCCGCACGGCATCGTGCCGTCAGGCATCGGCGTCTACGGCACGACCGGACGGCTCGAGAAGGCGTACCGCGCGTTCGGCTTCGAGCTCGATGCGGACTACACGGTCGTCGAAGCCGACATGGCGTGGTGGAAGGTCAAGAGCGAGGACTTCGTCGGCAAGGACGCGCACCTCGCGCATCGCGAGGCGGCTCCGATTGCGAAGCTCTGCACGTTGACGATCGACGATCACACGTCGGCGAGCGGCATGAAGCGCTACCCGCTCGGGCGCGAGCCGGTGACCTTGCGCGACGGCACGCCGCTGACCGATTCGCATGGTCGCCGCTCGTACGTGACGTCCACCGGCGCGGGACCGTCGATCGGCAAGCACATCGTCATGTCCTACCTGCCGCCGGAGCACGCGAACGAGGGCGAGCAGCTCGCAGTCGAATACATGACCGAGCTGCTGCCTGCGACGGTCGACATCGTCGGCTCGACGCCGCCGTTCGATCCGGAGAACGAGAGAATCCGCTCGTGAGGTTCCTCATGTTCCTGGGGCGGCGCTGCCGCCGCGATCCATCGTTCGGCGGCCGGCGGACAGTACGTAAAGGTACGGCCGCGGGCCGCAGGACCTCGGAGCGTGGCGGCAGCGTCGTCAGCCTTTCGCGGAGCGCCGCTCCGCGGCGCGGGAGCGAAAGGCGGCCAGGGACATGAGGATTCTCGTCTGCGTGAAGCGTGTGCCGATCACGGGCGGTCGCATGGTGCTGACGGACGATGCGCAGGCGCTCGAGACGAAGCATCTCGGCTTCACGATCAGCCCGCACGAGGAGTGCGGGGTCGAGGAGGCGGTGCGGATCGTCGAGGCGGGCGGCGGCGAGGTGGTCGTCTTGACGCTCGGGCCGGCGGAGGCGGAGGAGCAGTTGCGCGACTGCATGGCGATCGGCGCCGATCGCGGGATCCTGCTGAAGACCGACGCGGAGTGGGACGCGCAGGCGACGGCAGCTGCGATCGTCGAAGGCAGCCAGAGAACACGGGCCGTTCGATCTCTTGCTCTTCGGGAACGAATCGGCCGATGCGGGCAACTACCAGGTCGGGATTCGCGTCGCGTACGCGCTCGGGCTCCCGGTGGTGACCGGCCTGAAGAAGATCGAGATCGGCGACGGCCGTGCGCGCGTGGAGCGCGACGCGGGCGGTGCGCGGGACGTGTACGAGGTGCAACTGCCGGCGGTGTTGACCGTGCTCGAGGGCCTGAACCTGCCGCGCTATCCGTCGGTGCCGGGCCGACTGCGCGCGAAGTCGAAGCCGCTGGCCGTCGTCGAGCCGTCGCGCCCGGAGTCGAAGCTCGAGAAGCTGCGGCTCGTCGTGCCGGAGGGCCAGGGGAAGCAAGCCGAGATCCTCGGCCACGGGGCCGAGGCCGCGCCGAGGGTGGTCGAAGTGATGTTGCAGCTGGGTGTCGCGTGATGCGCGAAAGGCATGCGACCTGGTCGCGACAGCGACCAGGTCGCCGACTCCCAATGAGCGTCGTCCTCTTCGTCGAGCCGAACGACGACCTGTCGCTGCAAGCGCTGACGCTCGCGCAGTCGCTCGGCGACGTCAAAGCCGTTTCCGTCGAGGGCGCCTACCAGCCCGCCAGCGTGGGCAGCGGCTATCGTCGAAGCCGCCGACGGAGCAGACTCGATCGTCGCGGCGGGCTCCGACCGCGGCAACGAGCTGCTGGCGCACGTTGCCGCACGCCTCGACCAGCCGTTCGCCGCGAACGTCACCGCAATCGACGGCGACCACGTCACGCGCATCCGCTGGGGCGGCAGCCTGCTCGAGGAAGCGCGCCTGCACGGGTCACCGAAGATCCTGTCCGGTGGCGCCGCATACCCAGTCTGCAGCAGAGGCCGTGCCGGTCGAGACTGCTCAGCGTGAGCGACGACGGATCGCCGCGCGTGCTCGAGACCGTCTCCGAATCGAGTGGCGGCGTCTCGCTGCGCGACGCAAAGGTCGTCGTCAGCGGCGGCCGTGGCGTCGGCTCGTCGGAATCGTTCGACATCATCGAAGAGCTCGCCGGGCTGCTCGGCGGTGCCGTCGGTTGCTCGCGCGTCGTCACGTCGGCGGGCTGGCGTCCGCACACCGACCAGGTGGGGCAGACGGGCACGAAGATCTCCGCCGATCTGTACGTCGCGTGCGGCATCAGCGGCGCGACGCAGCACATCGCCGGGGCGAAAGGCGCGAAGAAGATCCTCGCGATCAACAGCGATCCGGAGGCGCCGATCCTCGCGAGCGCCGACTATGCGGTGATCGGCGACCTGCACGAGATCGTGCCGGCGATCAGCGCCGAGCTACGAAAGGTGCGCGGCTCATAGGCGCAATCGCGCCTCGCGCTGCTCGTCGTCGTGTGCGGCGGGTTCTTCGCGCGGCGAGCGTGGTTCCTGACGCGGCTCGTTCTGCAAGGCAAGCCGAACGATCGACCGGCCGACGTGCCGCGGCGCGTCAAGAACGAGGTCGAGATCGTGCTCGGCCAGAGCAAGCTCCTGCAGCGGCTCGTGCCGGGGCTGATGCACGCGTTCATCTTCTGGGGCTTCCTCGTCCTCTTCCCGACGATCGTGCTCGCCGCGATCGCGGCGGCCGGCGGTCACGTGACGACACCGGAGTGGTACCGCGTGCTGAGCGATGTCTTCGCCTGTCTCGTGCTCGCCGGAGTCGTCACGGCGTTCGTGATCCGCAAGGTCGTGCGGCCGGCGCGCTTCACGGGCTCGCACCTCGGCGAGGCGGATTTCATCCTCGCGATGATCGCGCTCGTGGTGCTGACGCTGCTCGGCTGGCATCACGTCGGTGGCACGTTCTTCGTCTGGGCGCATCTCGTCGTCATCGGCGCGTTCCTGACGTATCTGCCGTACTCGAAGCACCTGCACATCGCGACAGCGGCTGTGAACGTGTGGTTCGCGCGCACGCGGTCAGCGCGGCCGGCTCGAGCCGCTGCGTTTCGACGTGCCTGACGACCAGATGCGCTTCGGCGCCGCGACGATCTTCGATCTGACGCGCAAGGAGGTGCTGGACGGCTTCTCGTGCACGGAATGCGGCCGCTGCCAGGACGCGTGCCCCGCGTACGCGACGGGAAAGATCTTGTCGCCGAAGCTCCTGATCATGGGCATCCGCGACCAGGTGTTCGCGCAGAGCACGGAGCCGATCATCGGCAACGGCGTGCCGGAGCAATCGATCTGGGACTGCGTGACGTGCGGCGCGTGCGTGGAGGCGTGTCCGGTCTCGATCGAGCACATCGATCACATCGTCGATCTCCGCCGGAGCCGCGTCATGGTCGATTCGACGTTCCCCGCGGAAGCGGAGCCGATGCTGCGCGACGTCGAGCGGGCGAGCAACCCATGGGGCAAGCCGCAAACCGAACGGGCGGCGTGGGCCGAGTCGCTGGGCGTGCGCGTTCTCGAGCCGGGCGATGCAGCGCCTGAATATCTCTACTGGGTTGGTTGCGCAGCGTCGTTCGACGAGCGAGCGAAGAAGTCGGCGGAGTCGACCGCGAAGCTGCTGCAGAAGGCGGGCGTCGACTTCGCGATCCTCGGCCCGCGCGAAGCGTGCACGGGCGATCCCGCGCGCCGGATGGGCAACGAGTACGTGTTCCAGGCGTACGCGGAGCAGAACGTGTCGACGCTGAACGAGCAGGGCGTGACGAAGATCGTGGCGAGTTGCCCGCACTGTTTCAACACTCTTGCCAATGAGTACGGCGACTTCGGCGGCAGCTACGAGGTCATGCATCACACGGAGCTGCTCGCGGAGCTCGTCGACTCGGGTCGCCTGCAGCCGAAGGCGGACGCGAAGCCGATCACCTACCACGACAGCTGCTATCTCGCGCGCCACAACGACGTCCTGATCCAGCCGCGCAAGCTCGTGGAGGCCGTCGGTCAGCCGATCGAGATGAAGCGGAGCGGCAAGAAGACGTTCTGTTGCGGCGCCGGCGGAGCACATATGTGGATGGAGGAGACGGGCACGCCGATCAACGCCGAGCGGGTGCGAGAGGCGATCGATACGGGCGCGGAGACGCTTGCGGTCGCGTGCCCGTTCTGCACCGTCATGCTCGATGACGGCGTTCGCGAGACCGGCACAGAGATGCGTGTTGCCGACGTCTCGACGCTTCTCGCAGAATCTCTGGAATGACGACTGTCACGCTGGAGCAGCTCGAGACCGATCCACATCCGGTTCTCGCGCAGCTTCGACCGATCGCGTGGGTGCCGGTGCTGAACGGCTGGCTCGTCACCGGTCGCGAGCTCGCGTTGCAGGTGATGCGCGATGCCGAGACGTTCACCGTCGACGATCCGCGCTTCTCGACAGGGCAGGTGGTCGGACCGAGCATGCTCACGCGCGACGGCGCGGAGCACGCACGCCACCGTGATCCGTTCGTCGCTCCGCTGCGGCTGGCTCCCGTGCGGGAGCGGTTCGCACCGCTTGTGGAGGCGGAGGTCGACGCGCTGATCGACCGCTTCGAGGCGAATGGTCGTGCAGAGCTTCGCCGCGAGCTGGCCGGTCCGCTCGCCGCGCGCGTCGTCGCAAAGCTGCTCGGACTCGAAGCCGCGGACACGGACGCAATGCTTGGTTGGTATGACGCGATCGTCGAGTCGGTCACGGGCGTCGCTGCGGGCAATCCTCCGACACCTGCCGGCGCTGCAGCATTCGAGCAACTGCGCGAGACCGTCGAGCCGGCGTTGGAGTCTGCGGGAGATCTGACGCCGACCGAGGTCGTCTCGAACGCGGCCGTGATGATGTTCGGCGGCATCGAGACGACGGAGGGGATGATCGTGAACCTCGTCTGGCACCTGCTGACGTACGGAGGCGAGCCGACGGCGAACGCGCTCGAGGAGTCCCTGCGTCTGGAACCGGCGGCAGCCGTCATCGATCGCTATGCCACGCGCGACGTCGAGCTCGCGGGGGCCTCGATCCGGAAGGGCGACTTCGTCGAGATCTCGATTGCCGGCGCGAACCGCGATCCCGCAACCTTCCCGGAACCGGATCGCTTCGACCCGCACCGCGAGAACGCGAAGCTGCAGGTCGCCTTTGCGCACGGCCCGCATGTGTGCGTCGGGATGCATCTCGCACGTCTGGAAGCGCTGACCGCAGCCGAGCGGCTGTTCGCGCGGCTCGGCGGACTTCGCCTCGATCCAGAGAAACCGACCGCTCCGCGCGGTCTCGTCTTCCGCAAGCCTCCGCGCCTGGATGTCGTCTGGTGATCGTCGGACTCGGCCACGTGGACCTGGTTTGTCGCGATCTCGAGCGATCGGTCGCGTTCTACCGGGAGGTGCTCGGCCTTGGCGAGCCGGCGCTCTTCGACGGCGAGCGCGGCGAGCGGATCCACTACCTGCGCTTCCCGGCGCCTGGGTCGGGCTCGCTCGGGCTCCGGCAGGCAGCCGAGGAGCAGCCGTTCGAGCTCTATGCGCCCGGGCTGCACCACCTCGCGTTCGCCGTCGAGACGCGCTCGGACGTGGAGGCGGCGCACGCCGCGGCTGTCGCCGCGGGCGCGACCGTGTTGCACGAGCCGCGCGAATGGCCGCAGTACCGGTCCGACTACTACGCGACGTTCTTCCTCGACCCCGACGGCTTTCGGATCGAGGTCGCGACCGCCCGGGACGCGAGGGAGCCGATTTGACGCCGGGCCGGTCTATCGCCATGATTCCCGTGGAACAGTCGTTCCATCATGTGAGATGGCCGAGACGCACCGGCACCCAGGCGATCGACCGCGCGGCGCAACTGCTCGTGCGCGTCGTCGAATCCACGCAGCCGCCATCCGTCGGTGAGCTCGCCGAGCGCGCCGGCCTGCCGAAGAGCACGACGTCGCGACTCGTCTCCGCCCTCGAGCGACAGGGCCTCGTCCAGCGCCTCGGCGACCGCGGCCGGCTGACCGCCGGGCCTGTCCTCCTCCGGTACGCCAATCGCGACGTCTCCTCGACGCTGGTCGAGCTCGCTCAGCCCTCGCTGCGGCGGCTCGCCGACGCGAGCGGTGAGACGATCAACCTTGCCGTTCCCGGCATCGACGGCGTCGAGCATCTTGCGCAGGAGGACACCGCGCATTTCGTCGGCGTCACGGACTGGGTCGGACGCAAGGTCGCGTTCGAGCAGGCCGCCAACGGCAAAGTCTTTCTCGCGTACGCGACGCCACCGCCCAAGCAGCTCCAGCAGGTGCGCGCGCGCGGATTCGCGACTTCGATCGACGAGCTCGAAGTCGGTCTGACCGCGCTCGCCGCACCGGTCTTCGGGCCGCAAGGCGAGGCGCTTGCCGCGCTTTCCATCTCCGGGCCCTCCGCCCGACTGACCCCCGACCGCATCGCGCAGCTCGCGCCGCTTCTCATCGACGAAGCGAACACGCTGGCGGAGCGGCTCGGCCACCGCGACCACACGCGAGGTGCTGCATGACCCCCGAAGAGATCCTCAAAGGCCTCTACGACAACACGCTCATCGGCAATGCGCCCGAGGTGAAGCAACTGACAGAGACGGGCGTCGCAGACGGCATGGACCCCGAGTCGATGCTGTACGACGCGCTCATCCCTTCACTCGAGGAGGTCGGCGCTCGCTTTGAGCGCGGCGACTTCTTCGTGCCCGAGATGCTGATCGCAGCGCGCGCGATGCAGGGCGCACTCGACATCCTTCGGCCGCTGCTCGCAGAGACCGGCGCGCAGACCGTCGGCACCTACGTCATGGGCACCGTCAAGGGCGACGTTCACGACATCGGCAAGAACCTCGTCAACATCATGCTCGAGGGCGCCGGCTTCACCGTCCACGATCTCGGCGTCAACGTCGCGCCCGAGGTGTTCATCGAGGCGATCAACGAGCACAAGCCCGACATCGTCGGCTTCTCCGCGTTCCTCACGACGACGATGCCGATGTTCAAGGCGAACATCAACGCGCTCGAGAAGGCCGGCATCCGCGACAACGTGATCGTCATGGTCGGCGGGGCGCCCGTCACGCAGGAGTACGCCGACAAGGTCGGCGCTGATGGTTACGCGGCGGATGCGAGCACAGCCGTCCGCATGGCCAAGGATTTGATCCAGAAGAAGCGGTCGGCAGTTCCCGCCTGATGCGTCCGCTCGCTCTCGTCGAGGCCGCAGTCAAGAAGCCGATCTGGGGCTGCCAGATGTGCGGCCAGTGCGTGCTGCACTCGACCGGAATGACGTGCCCGATGAACTGCCCGAAGACGCTTCGGAACGGACCGTGCGGCGGTGTGAGGCCGGATGGCAACTGCGAGGTCAAGCCTGAGATGCGCTGCGTCTGGGTGAAGGCCGTCGAGCGAGCTCCGAAGACGCCGTGGGCGCACGAGATCAACGACCTGCGGCCCCCGGTCGACAACCGCCTCTGGGGCACGTCGTCCTGGCTCAACTTCTTCACCAAGCGCGACAAGCAGACACCGAAAGGCTGGCGTGTCCCGTCTTGAAGACGCAATCAACGCGGGACGCTTCGTCGTCACCGCCGAGCTACTCACCGTGAACGCGGGCGGTCTCGACGCCGTCCACGAGCGCTTCGCGCCCTTCGAGGACTACGCCGACGCGACGAACGCGACCGACAACACGGCTGCCCACGCGCATGCATCGCCGCTCGCGGTCGCAATCGCGCTCAAGCAGCTCGGCATGGAGCCTGTGATGCAGCTGACCTGCCGCGACCGCAACCGGCTCGGTCTCGAGGCGGAGATCGCCGGGGCGGCGCTGCACGGGATCGAGAACATCTGCTGCCTTACCGGGGACGACGTGACCGCGGGAGACGAGCCGGAAGCGCGGCGCGTGTTCGACCTGGACTCGATCCAGCTGCTCGCGCTCGGCTCCTCGATGGCGCAAGGCACGTATCTCTCGGGGCGCAAGCTCGATCCGGCACCGAAGCTCTTTCTCGGCGCGGTCGAGAATCCGGGCGCGCCGCCGTACGACTACCGCGTCGAACGCGCCTGGAAGAAGGTGCGCGCGGGCGCGCGCTTCCTCCAGCTGCAGGTCAGCTACGAGCCACAGCGTCTCTCCGCCTTCATGCACGAAGCGGTCGAGAAGGGGCTCGCGACTGCGTGCGCGCTCATCCCATCGATCTGTCTCGTGCGCTCGCCGAGCGCGCTTCGCTACATGGACGAGAACGTGCCAGGGATTACGGTGCCCAAAGCGACGATCGAGCGCTGCGAGAGCGCGCCCGACCCGGAGCAGGCGTGCTTCGACGTCGCGTGCGAGCTCGCCGAGCTTGCGCGCTCGCTTCCCGGCGTCGCGGGACTGCACTTGATCAGCTTTCGCAAGGAGGCCGGCATCGCCCGCCTCTGCCAGCGCCTGAACATTCCGACCCGTCAAGAGAGGGAGCTGAGTGGATACCGTCGTCCAGTCGCGGTCTAAGACCGTCATCATCGGTCCGCAGCAGCCGTTCTGCGTCATCGGCGAGCGGATCAACCCCACGGGCCGGAAGGCATTCCAGGCCCAGCTCCAGGCCGGCGATCTCTCGCAGCTCGAGACTGATGTCGCGCAGCAGGTCGAGGGAGGGGCCGACATGCTCGACGTGAACGTCGGCGACCCGCTCGCCGACGAAGTCGCGCTGATGGGTCAGGCGATTCCGCTCGTTCAGCAACTGACGGACATTCCGCTCTGCATCGACTCGTCCGTCATCGAGGCGCTCGAAGCTGGCCTCGAGGCGTACGAGGGGAAGGCGCTCGTCAACTCGGTCACCGGCGAGGACGAACGGCTCGACGCGATCCTGCCGATCGTCGCGAAGTACGGCGCCGCCGTGATCGGGCTCGCGAACGCCGAGGACATCCCGATGGAGGCCGCTCGCCGCGTCGAGATCGCGAAGAAGATCGTCTCCGTCGCGGGGGACCACGGGATCCCGCCCGAGGACGTGATCATCGACCCGCTCGCGATGCCGATCGGCGCGGAGCCGCGCGCCGTGACGCTCTTCCTCGAGACGCTGCACCTGCTCCGTGACGAGCTCGGCGTCAACACGACGTGCGGGGCCGGCAACACGTCGTTCGGCCTGCCGGGACGCCACACGCTCGGCGCCGCGTTCCTCGCGGTCGCGCAGAGCCACGGGTTGACGAGCGCGATCATGGACTCGCGCCGGCCGGAGATGGTCGAAGGCGTTCGCGCGACCGACTTCCTGCTCGGCCGCGACGAGTGGGGCGCGACCTGGATTCGGATGTACCGCGCGAAGACAGGCGGCCGCGACCACGTGAGCGCGCTCGAAGACCTTCCGGAGGAGCCGCCGCATCCCGATCGAGTGCGCCTCCGCTTCCTCCAGTCCGGCGAAGATCGCGCCGTCAAGGAGGCGCGCGTGCTCGCCGGCACGACGATCTTCGATGCCGCGAGCTGGAACGGCATCGCGATCGACTCGACGTGCGGCGGTCACGGCACCTGCAAGAAGTGCAAGGTCAAGGTCATCGCCGGGCACGCGCCGATCAGCTCGGTCGATCCGCGCGCGTTCACGATCGAAGAGCTGAAGAACGGGTGGCGGCTCGCGTGCCGCGCGAAGACGCGCGAAGACCTGACGATCGAGGTGCCGCCGCTGCAGACGCGGCCGAAGGCCGCGCTCGTCGGCGTCGGGCGCCACGTGATCTTGCGGCCGGCGGTGCAGAAGCGCTACGTCGAGCTCGACGAGGCGACGCTGACCGACCAGGCGTCCGATCTCGAGCGGCTTGCTCGCGGCGATGGACGACATCGAGCCGCGCGTGCCGCTCGACATCGTGCGCGAGCTCGGCGGCACGTTGCGCCGCGCGAACTGGAAGGTCACCGCCGTGCTCGCCGACGACGTGCTGATCGACGTCGAAGAGGGCGACACGAGCGGCAGCCGCCACGCGATCGCGTTCGATCTCGGCACGACCACGGTGGTCGCAACGCTGCTCGACCTCGAGACCGGGCAGCCGAAGGCGGTGCAGTCGATCTTGAACGCGCAGCAGCCGTTCGGCGCCGATGTGATCTCGCGGATCTCCGCGATCATGATGGACGACGACGCGCTCGAGATGCTGCAGAGGCATGCGCACGAGACGCTGCAGAAGCTGACCGACGAGGTGTGCACGGAAGCGGGTGTCGATCCGTCCGAGGTGTACGAGATCGTCGTCGCCGGCAACCAGACGATGATCCAGATCGCGCTCGGCATCGACCCGGAGCCGCTGTCGATGGCGCCGTTCACCGTCGTGGCGCGGCGGATGCCGGAGGCGACCGCTGCCGACTTCGGGGTCACCGTTCACCGGCGCGCGCCTGCGGTCATGTTCCCGGCGCTCGGCGCGTACGTCGGCCCCGACATCGTCGCCGGCATCCTCGCGACCGGGATCACGCTCGACCGGCGCGTGCGCCTCTTCATCGACGTCGGCACGAACTCCGAGATCGTGCTCGGCTCGTCGGCGAAGACGCTCGCGACCGCAGCGCCCGCCGGGCCTGCGTTCGAGGCGGCGCAGATCCGCTGCGGCATGCGCGCTGCAGACGGCGCGATCGAAGGCGTGAAGATCGCCGACGGCGAGGTCGAGCTGACGGTGATCGGCGACGTCGCGCCGGTCGGCCTTTGCGGCTCCGGTCTCGTCGACGCCGTCGCGGAGCTGCTCGGCGCGGGCATCCTCGACCATTCCGGACGCTTCGTGCTCGACTCGTCGGAGCGGCTCGGCAAGATCGGCGAGGAGAACGTCTTCTACCTCTCCGACGAGGTCTTTCTCTCGCAGCGCGACGTGCGCGAGCTGCAGTTCGCGAAGGCGTCGATCGCGACCGGCTGGGGGATTCTCTGTCGCGATCTCGGCGTCGAGCCGGAAGAGATCTCGCAGGTGCTGCTCGGCGGCTCGTTCGGGTCGTATCTCAGCGCCGCGAGCGCGGTCAAGATCGGCCTCGTGCCGAAGCTGCCGCTCGTGCGCATCGTCTCCGCCGGCAACGTCGCCGGCGAGGGCGCGAAGATCGCCGCGCTCTCGGTCACCGAGCGGGCTGCGGCGAACGCGATCCTCGAAGAGGTCGAGTACGTCGAGCTGTCCGGGCGCACCGACTTCAACGATCTGTTCATCGACCAGCTGTCGTTTCCGGCATGAGGACGGATCGAGTCACGCGACCAGGTCGCGCAGCGGGGTCGCACGCCGTCGAGTCGTCGTCGCGTGCGGCGCGCTTGCCCTCCACGTCAAGAAGATCGCCGCCCGGCGCGGCTGGGATCTCGAGGTCAGACCGGTCCCGCCCGAGCTGCACAACCGCCCCGAGAAGATCCGCGCCGCCGTCGCCGAGGCCGCGAACGGCGACGACGTCGTCGTCGCGTACGCCCACTGCGGCGCCGACCTCACGGGGTACGCCAAGCTCCCCGGCGCGCATTGCTACGAGGTCTACGGCGCCGAGCACGAGCCGGCGACGTACTTCCTCACCGACTTTCTCGTCCGGAGCTTCGACAACGTCGTCTGGCGCGGGCTCGGCCTCGACCGCTATCCCGAGCTGCGCGACGACTACTTCCGCCACTACGAGCGCGTCGTCTGGCTCGCGCAGGAGCCGACCGACGAGCTCCGCGCCGCGGCCGAGCACGCCGCTGCGAAGCTGCGGCTGCCGCTCGAAGTACGAGAGACTGGCGACACAGGGCTCGAACAGGCCCTGGAGCGACTACTGGAGGGACGCGAGTGTTAACGAACGACCTGCCCCGCTACGAGATCCTCGACGAAGCGGCCATGGGGGAGCTGGAGCGCGGCTGGCGCCGTATCGTCAGCGAGCTCGGCATCGAGTTCCTGTACGAGGAAGCGCTCGACTACTTCCGCAAGGCAGGCCAGAACGTCGAGGGCCAGCTCGTCAAGTTCGACCCGGACTGGATACTCGAGCAGGTGGCGAAAGCGCCGGCCGAGTTCACGCTGCAGGCGCGCAACCCCGAGCGCTCGGTCCCGATCGGCGGCAAGAACATGGTGTTCTCCGCGGTCTACGGCTGCCCGTTCGTGCGCGAAGGACTCGAGCGCCGCGACGCGACGTACGACGACTTCCAGAATCTCGTGCGGCTCTCGCAGTCGTTCCCGCAGCTCGATTCGCCGGGAGGCACGATCTGCGAGCCGAACGATCTCCCGCTCGACTCGCGCCACCTCGACATGGTCTACGCGCTCCTGACGCTGAGCGACAAGCCGTTCATGGGCTCCGTCACGTCGGGGCCGAACGCGATCGACACGATCGCGATGGCCGAGATGGTGTTCGGCAAGGACTCGCTCGACAAGACGCCGGCGATCATCTCGCTGATCAACGTCAACTCGCCGCTCCGCTACGACGACCGCATGCTCGCTGCGCTCGTCGAGTACGCGAAGCGCGGCCAGCCGACGATCGTCACGCCGTTCCTGCTCATGGGCGCAATGTCGCCCGTGTCGGTGCCGGCGACGCTCGCGCAGCAGGTCGGCGAGGCGCTGGCCGGGATCGCGCTCGTGCAGACGATCCGTCCCGGCTGCCCGGTCGTCTTCGGCTCGTTCCTCTCGAACACCGACATGCAGTCGGGCTCGCCGAGCTTCGGCACGCCGGAGTCGGCGGTCGGACTGCTGTGCACGGGCCAGATCGCGCGCCACTACAACCTGCCGTTCCGCGGCGGCGGGTGCCTGACGTCCTCGCAGGTCGTCGACGCGCAGGCCGGCTACGAGTCGATGATGTCGCTCTGGCCGACGTTCCTCGCCGGCACGAACTTCGTCATGCACTCGGCAGGCTGGCTCGAGTCGGCGCTCGTGTCCTGCTACGAGAAGTTCGTCACGGACGTCGAGCTGTTGCGGATGATGTACCACGTGTTCCAGCCGCTCGAGATCAACGAGGAGACGCTGGCGTTCTCGGCGCACCAGGAGGTGGGGCAGGGCGGCCACTTCCTCGGCGCCGTGCACACGCTCGAGCGCTTCCGCGAGTGCTTCTACCGGCCGCTCGTCTCCTCGACGGAGAACTACGAGCGCTGGAACCGCAACGGCGGACGCGACACCGCGACCCGCGCGAACGAGGTCTGGAAGAAGACGCTCGAGGAGTACGAAGAGCCGCCGATGGACAACGACTTGAAGGCGGAGCTGAAAGCGTATGTGGATCGGAGACGAACCGAGCTAGGAGACTAGGAGACTGACCATGACAACGGTAGGCGAAGTGATGTCGCACAACCTGCTGACGGTGGAGTCGACAACGCCGCTCGAGCAGGCGGCCGCACGCATGAGCGATCGAGGAGTCGGCGCGATCCTCGTACTGATCGGGCGATTCCGTCTCCGGGATCCTCACCGAGCGCGACGTGCTGCGCGCGGTCGCGACGGGCGGCGTGGAAGGCACGAACGTCGCGGCGTGGATGACGCGTGATCCGGAGACCGTCGACGTCGACGAGTCGACCGGCCAGGCGGCCGCGGTGATGATCCACGGCGGGTTCAGGCACCTGCCGGTGCTCGAGGGCGGCAAGCCGGTGGGGATCGTCTCGATCCGGGACCTGATGCGCGTCGTCGTCGACGACGAAAGCCCGCGTGGCGTCTAGCTAGGTGGCCGACGAGGAATGTTCGTCGACGGCCGGTGGACGACGTCGCTCTCGGGCGAGACGTTCACGGCCGACTCGCCCGCGACGGGCGAAGCGATCGGAGAAGTCCCGCAGGGGGACAGAGACGACGCGCAGTTGGCGATCGCCGCCGCAAACCGCGCCGCCGACGGCTGGGCGAGTGCAACCGCGTTCGAGCGGGCCGACGCGATGGTGCGCGTCGCCGAGGCGATCGAGGTGCGTCGCGACGAGCTTGCGCGCACGCTGACGCTCGACCAGGGCAAGCCGATCAGCGAAGCGCGCGACGAGGTCGAAGAGCTTGTTCTGTACTGGCGGAACGCGGCCGAGGACGGGAAGCGCCTCGAGGGCCGCCTCCCGAACTCGATGTCGCCCGGCAAGAAGGTGCTGCTCTTCCGTCGGCCGCGCGGCGTGATCGGCGTCATCACGCCGTGGAACTGGCCATACACGATGCCCGCGGAGCTGATCGCGCCTGCGCTCGCGTGCGGGAACACGGTCGTCTGGACGCCGGCGTCGACGACGGCGATCGCCGGAGTCGCGCTCGCCGAATGCGTCGCCGAGGCCGACCTGCCGCCCGGCGTCTTCAATTTCGTGACGGGCCCGGGCTCGCGCGTCGGCGACGAGATCGCGCGCAACCCCGGAACGCACGGCGTTGGCTTCATCGGCTCGACCGAGACCGGACGGAAGGTTGCCGAGGCCGCCGCCGGCAAGGCGGCGATTCTCGAGCTGGGCGGCAACGGTCCCATCGTCGTGATGGATGACGCCGATCTCGACCTCGCAGCGGAAGCAACGGTGACCGCGTGCTTTCTCTGCGCGGGCCAGAGCTGTACCGCCGGCGAGCGGCTGCTCGTGCACCGCGACGTACGCGAGGAGTTCGTCGCCAAGCTTGCACGGCTCGTGACCGAGCGAGTCGTGCTTGGAGATCCGTTCGACGAGCGGACGACGATGGGTCCGCTGAACAACGCCGGTGTCGCAGAGAAGATGGACGAGCATGTCGCGGACGCGCTCGAGCGCGGTGCCGAGCTCATCAGCGGCGGCGCTCGCGCCGACGGCTATCCCACGAGTCTGTACTGGCAGGCAACGGTGCTCGACGGCGTGCCTGACCATGCGCTCGTCGCGCAGGAAGAGACGTTCGGCCCGGTCGCGCCAGTCGTCTCGATCGACTCGCTCGAGCAGGCGATCGAGTTGACGAACGCGTCACCGTACGGCCTCCTGTGCGCGATCTTCACGCGCGACCTGGCCAAGGGATTACGGTTCGCCGAGTCGGTGCGGACGGGCTGGGTCAACATCAACGAGTCGTCGAACTACTGGGAGAGCCACTTGCCCTTCGGCGGCCGCTCCGGCACCGCGAGCGGCATCGGCCGCGTCGGCGGCACGGCGCCGATGGAGGCGTTCACCGAGCTGCAGACGGTCGTGCTTGCGTGACCTATGACTACGTGATCGTCGGTGGTGGCTCCGCAGGGTGCGCGCTCGCGAACCGGCTGAGCGCCGATCCGTCCACGAGCGTGCTCGTGCTCGAAGCGGGGCGGATGGATCACCTCTGGGATGTCTTCATCCACATGCCCGCGGCGCTCGCGTTCCCGATCGGAAACAAGCGCTACGACTGGATGTACGAATCCGAACCCGAGCCGCACATGAACGGCCGGCGTGTGTACCACGCGCGCGGCAAGGTGCTCGGCGGGTCGAGCTCGATCAACGGGATGATCTTCCAGCGTGGGAATGCGCTCGACTACGAGCGTTGGGCGGCGGAGCCGGGTCTCGAGGAGTGGGACTACGCGCACTGCCTTCCCTACTTCAAGCGCATGGAGAACTGCCTCGCGGGCGCGGACGAGTACCGCGGAGGCGACGGGCCGCTCGTGCTCGAGCGAGGGCCGGCGACCTCCCCGCTCTTCGGCGCGTTCTTCGACGCGGTTCGGGAGGCCGGCTACGAGCTGACGAACGACGTGAACGGGCGGCGACAGGAAGGCTTTGCGAAGTTCGACCGCACGATCCACCGTGGCCGGCGGCTCAGCGCTGCGCGCGCGTATCTCCATCCGGTACTCAACCGGCCGAACCTCGAGCTGCGCTGCAAGACATTCGTCGACCGCGTCGTCTTCGACGACACGAGAGCCGTTGGCGTGGAGGTCGACGGCGAGACGATCCGTGCGAACGAGGTCATCCTGTGCGGCGGCGCGATCAACTCGCCCCAGCTCTTGCAGCTTTCGGGCGTCGGCAACGCGGCCGAGCTGAGCGCCCTCGGAGTGAACGTCGTCCACGACCTTCCCGGCGTCGGGGAGCACCTGCAGGATCACCTGGAGGTCTATATCCAGTACTCGTGCACGCAACCCGTGTCCGTGCAGCCGTCGTTGAAGAAGTGGAAGCGCCCGTTCATCGGAGCGCAATGGCTCTTGTTCCGGAGCGGGCCCGGCGCCACGAACCATTTCGAAGCCGGCGGGTTCGTCAGGTCGAACGAGGAGGTCGCCTATCCCAACCTGATGTTCCACTTCCTGCCGGTGGCGATCCGTTACGACGGCTCCTCGCCGTCGGGCAAGCACGGCTACCAGGTGCACGTCGGGCCGATGTACTCCGATGTCCGCGGCTCGGTGAAGCTCGTCTCGCGCGATCCTCGCGAGCATCCGGCGCTTCGTTTCAACTACCTGTCGACGCCGAACGATCGGCGCGAATGGATCGAAGCTGTTCGAGTTGCACGGAACATTCTCAATCAGCCGGCGTTCGAGCGCTACAACGGCGGCGAGACGTCGCCCGGCCCGTCGGTCGAGACCGACGAGGAGATCCTCGACTGGGTCGCACGTGACGCCGAGACCGCGCTGCATCCGTCGTGCACGTGTCGCATGGGAACCGACGACCAATCCGTCGTGGATCCGGCGACGATGCGGGTGCGAGGGGTTGACGGGTTGCGCGTTGTCGACGCGTCCGTCTTCCCGTATGTCCCGAACGGGAACATCTACGCGCCCGTGATGATGGTTGCCGAGAAGGCGGCGGACATCATCCTCGGTAACACGCCGCTGCCCGCGGCGAGCGTCGACTTCTACCGGCATGCTGAACGAGCTTCAAGTCGGTGAGTTCCTCGCGGCGCTCGGTGAGCGCACGCCGACGCCGGCGAGCGGCGCCGCCACCGCGCTGACCGGTGCGCTCGCCGCAGCGTTGACGGAGCTCGCTGCGCGATTCGCCGAAGACGAGGACGCCGTCATGCGCGCGAAGACGCACGTGATGCAGCTTCTGGAGCTGGCGGATGAGGATGCGGTCGCCTACACCGCATTCATGGCGGATCGCAACGACGCGACGCGGGCGCGAATCATCGAGGTGCCCAAGGAGATCGCCGCACAAGCGGACGCGGTCGCGATCCTCGCGGCCCACGTACGGAGCCGGCTGACGTCGAGCGTGGCCGGCGACGCCGAGGCCGCTGTCGAGCTGGCCAAGGCAGCGGCGCGCGTGGCCCGGCGGCTCGCCGAGCTGAACGCCTGACCGCGCTCAGCGCCCGAGCCTCCGCCTGGCTAGTAGCCGCGCCTGCGGGCGCGACGCGCGTTTACGAGAGGGACGGGCGCGACATTCACTGCGCGCACCTCTCCCTCGACCGTCTCCCTGTCGAAGATGACGTCATTGCCGGCGCAGCGTCCAACCGGCGCGTCGCCGTCGGTGAAGCCGTCCGCGTGAACGATGAGTCGCTCGTCGTCCTCGGTACGAATGAACCCGTGACCCTTGTCGACGTTGAACCAAATCATCGTTCCTCGCATGTGCGCCTCCCTGTAGATGCCGCAAGTGGGCCGACGGAGCTGCGGGACAGGGATTCGAACCCCAACTTCCGGTTCCAGAGACCGGCGTCCTACCGTTAGACGATCCCGCAACGGCTGGAAGCCAATTGTAGCCGGTCAGATCTCGAGCCGGTACATCTGCACGAGTCGCCGCTCGGTCTCGGTGTCGATGTGCGCGACGACCTCGACATAGGGCTCGAGCCCGGATCCGCGCAGCTTGGCCTTCAAGAGGCCGTCGACCTGGTAGAGGCCGGAAGAGTTGTTCATCAGGATCTCGATCAGGATCGGGCGCGACTCACCGTCGTTGATCGTGACGTCCTCGATCGCAGCCGCGGACAGCGAGTGCATCGAGACACGTCCGCGCTCGAACGGAATGCGCGACCGGCCCTTCGCCATGTCGAGGGCATCGGCGACGCGGATGAGCCCGGCCTCGATCGTCAGCGGCTGTCCGTCGGCACGATGGCTGATGATCGCCTGGAGGACCTCCGAGACGATCACCGTTCGATCGGGCTCGTCGTAGATCGTCTGGAGGAGCTCGTGCAACTTCGGCTCGGCAAGAAACAGGCTGAAGTCCTCGTGGCCGTGCCGGTGAATCGACATGCCCACGCAGTGGAAGAGCGACGCGAGCGTGACGACGATTTCCGCGTCGTCGCGGGTCATGCCGTAGTCGCGCACGAGTGACGGCTCCACGTGGTGCTTGGTCAGCTGCCGCAAGAGCTTGAGCGCGATGTTCGCAACGATCTGGATGTGGACCCAGGAGTGGTCGTTGATCTCCATCCGTGCGACCGCATTCACATTCGAGACGTGCCACCACGCCTTGAGCTTCTTGTCTTCGTTCACGAGTTCGATCAGCGAGCGCAGCTTGCGGTTGCCGCGGACCGGCACGTTGATCTTCATCCGCTCGATCGCCTCGGCGGGGCTGAGCCGGGTCTCCTCCTCAGCTTCTTCGGCGACAGGCTGATCGATGCGGTCTGCGGTTTCCTTGTCGATCGCCATCCGCCAGGGAGCATAGTCTCGTGGTCAGTGACTGAGCATCCCGTTCAGCTGATTGTCGAGGACGACCTGAGGCGCAACCGCCTGACGGTCTTCTTGCGCCTGATCCTCGCGATCCCGCACTTGGTCTGGGTGTTTCTCTGGTCGATCGCGGTGTTCTTCGCGGCGATCGCCAACTGGCTCGTGACGCTGATCGCGGGCCGGCCTGCGGGATCCCTTCACCGCTTTCTGAGCGCGTACGTCCGCTATGTCGCACACCTGAACGCGTATCTCTGGCTTGTTGCGAATCCGTACCCGGGCTTCGTCGGCGAGGAGGGCGCGTACCCCATCGACGTTCGCTTGCCGCCGCCCGACGTGCAGGAGCGCTGGAAAACGCTGCTGCGAATCTTCCTCGCGCTTCCGGCCATCGTGCTCTCCTCCGCTCTGGGCGGCGGCGGCGCAGGGAGCTTCCAGTTCTCGAGCGGCGGTGGCCGCAACCGAAGCTATGGCGCGAGCGGCGGTGGCGCACTCGCCTTCGCTACCGCCATCCTCGGCTGGTTCGCCAGTATCGTGCGCGGCCAAATGCCGAAGGGCCTGCGCGACGCCGGCGCGTACAGCGTCGGCTACGGCGCGCAGATGCTCGCCTACGTGCTGCTCGTGACCGACCGTTATCCGAACGCCGACCCGACGGCGATGCTCGCCGGCGTTTCGCGGCCGCCACAGCATCCGGTGCACCTGGTCGGAGATGCGCACGATCTGCGCCGCTCCCGCGTGACCGTGTTCTTCCGCCTGCTTCTCGCGTTGCCGCATCTGATTTGGCTCACGCTCTGGACGATTGCTGCAATCTTCGTGGGAATCCTCAACTGGTTCGTGACGCTCTTCACCGGAACGCCTGCCGCCGCCTTCCATCAGTTCCTCAGCCGCTACGTGCGCTACGAGCTGCACGTGTACGCCTTCCTCTATCTGGCTGCAAATCCGTTCCCGGGCTTCACGGGCGAAGCCGGCACCTACCCGCTCGACCTGCAACTGCCCGAGCGCGCCCGGCAGAACCGGTGGAGGACCGGATTCCGCGTGATTCTTGTCGTGCCCGCGCTGATCGTGAACGCCGCGCTCAACTGGCTGCTCGTGATCTCGGCGTTTTATACGTGGTTCGTCGCGCTCATTCGAGGCTCGGCTCCCTGGGGGTTGCGCAACGTGTCGGCATACGCCCTCCGCTACAGCGCGCAGCTCAACGCGTACGCCTATCTCCTGACCGATGCGTATCCGCACGCGAGCCCGCTCGAGGGCGCGCCGCCAGAGCAGCTCACCTTCGACGAAGAGGCGTGAGCGCGAGGCTCGCCGGACGTAGTGCACTGCTCGCCGCGCTCGCCACCATCTGGGCGGTCGCGGCCTATCTTCTGTGGCAGTCGAAGGTGCCTTCGTCGCTGCATCTGCCGCATCTCGACCCCCACACGTACTTCACCGCTGCGCGAGCTCCACGCAACTGCGAGCTTCTCGCGCGTCAACGAACTGATCTTCTGGGGGACAACGTTCGTCCAGATCGGTGCGCTCGCGGCGTACGCGCGATGGGGCAGTCCGTTGGTCGCGCGAGTCGGCCGCCGGGCCTCTCGGCACCGGGATGCTGCTTGGCATGCTCGGCTTTGCGCTCGTCTGGGCCGTTGAGCTGCCTTTCGGCGTGCTCGATCTTTGGTGGCAGCGGCGCCACAATCTCTCGAGCGTCGGCTATGTGAACTACCTGTTCGGCGACTGGTTCTCGCTCGGCGGTCAGTTCGTGTTCCTCTGCTTCGCGCTTGCGATCGTCATGGGCTTTGCGCGAAAGCTGGGCGACCGCTGGTGGATTGCAGCCGCGCCGCTGTTCGTCGGCCTCGCGCTCCTGTTCGCCTTCATCAGTCCGTATCTCACGCCGACGCACCGGCTGCACGACGCGGGCCTGCGCGCCGCGGCGACACGCTTGGAGGCCAAGGACCACGTCGGCAACGTGCCGATCGACGTTGCGACCGTGCACGACATCACGTCGCTTCCGAACGCAGAGGCGATGGGCGTGGGGCCGAGTCGGCGTGTCGTTCTTTGGGACACGCTTGTGGACGGTCGCTTCAGCCAACCGGAGCTCCGGATCGTGATTGCACACGAGCTCGGCCATCTCGCGCGGAATCACATCTGGAAGGCAGTCGGGTGGTACGCGCTTTTCGCCTTTCCCGGGACGTTTCTGATCGCGTGGGTGACGCGGCGGCGTGGCGGAATGGGCAACCCTGAGGCAGTGCCGCTCTCTCTCCTCGCACTCGTAGTGCTCGGGCTGCTCTCCCTGCCGCTCGAAAACGCGATCTCACGGCACCGGGAGGCAGAGGCAGACTGGATCGCGCTGCAGACGACGCACGATCCCGCAGCCGCGACCGCGCTTTTCCGCCGCTTCGTGCCGACGACGCTCGACGCACCGAGCCCTTCGACGCTCGACTACTTGCTGCTCGAGAACCACCCGACGATCATGCAGCGGATTGCCATGGCGCAAGCATGGCGCGCTCAGGCGACGTCGGCGGCCCAGTCGCCGTAGAGCGAGGTGTAGAGCCCGCGGCGCGCGAGAAGCTCGTCGTGCGAGCCTTGCTCGATCACGCGGCCGTGCTCGAGGACGACGATCAGGTCGGCGTCGCGGATCGTCGAGAGGCGGTGCGCGATGATGAACGCGGTGCGCTCCGCGAGCAGCACGCGTAGCGCTTGCTCGATTCGCTGCTCCGTGCCGATGTCGACGGACGAGGTCGCTTCGTCGAGGATCAGGATCCGCGGATCTGCGAGCAGCGCACGCGCGAACGCGACGAGCTGACGCTGGCCGAGCGAAAGGCGCGAGCCGCGCTCACCGAGCTGCGTCTCGTAGCCGTCCTCCAACCGCAGGATGAAGTCGTGCGCACCGACGGTGTTCGCGGCACGAACGATCTCGTCGGCCGAGGCGTCCGGCCTGCCGAAGGCGATGTTCTCGGCCACGGTGCCCGCGAAGAGGAAGCCCTCCTGCGGCACGACGCCAAGCTGGCGGCGGAGCGAGGCCTGCGAGACGTCGTTCAGGTCGACGCCGTCGATCGTGATGCGGCCGTGCGTCGGCTCGTAGAACCGGGCCAGCAGCTTGGCGATCGTCGACTTCCCGGCTCCGGTGTGGCCTACGAGTGCAACCGTTGTTCCCGCCGGGACATCCAGGTCGATGCCGTGCAGCACTTCGTCGCCGCGGCCGTACGTGAAGCGCACTCCCTCGAAGGCGACGTGGCCCTCGATCTGGGCAAGCTCGCGCGCGGTCGGCCGGTCGAGCACCTCCGGCTCCTCGTCGAGTATGCCCATGATCTTGTCGAGCGCCGCGGTCGCCGAGAGGAACGTGTTGTAGAGCTGCGACAGCTGCTGCACCGGGTCGAAGAAGTTCTGGACATAGAGCATGAATGCGAAGAGCGTTCCGAGCGTGATCGAGCCGCCGAAGTAGAGGTGACCGCCGTAGGCGAGCACGACGGCGAGCGCGACCGTCGAGAGAAGGTCGACGACGGGGAAGTAGATACCGTTCAGGACGATCGTCTGCATGTTCGCGGCGCGATAGTGCAGCGCGATCTTGCGGAAGTTCTCGAACGCCGGTTGCTCGCGTGTGAAGGCCTGCACGATCCGCATCCCGGCGATGTCCTCGGCCAGCGTCGCCGTCACGAGACCGAGCCGCTCGCGCACGGCTGCATAGGCGCGAGCGGAGCGGGTGCGGAAGAGCGCCGTCGCGACTCCCATCAGCGGAATCACCGCGCACGTCGCGAGAGCGAGCCGCCAGTCGAGGACGAACAGGATGATCGCCGTGCCGAGCAGCGTCAGCGTGTTCTGGACGAGGCTCGTGACGCCGTCGGTGACGAGCTGGTCGATCGCCTCGACGTCGTTCGTCAGGCGGCTGATGATCACGCCGGCGCGGTTGCGCTCGTAGAAGCCGAGCGAGAGCCGCTGCAGATGCTCGAAGAGCCGGACGCGCAGGTCAGCGAGGATCCGCTCGCCGACCCAGCCGGTCAGGTACGTCTCGACGTACGTCATGCCCCAGTTCGCGAGTCCGGCGGCGACGAAGATGGCGACGACGGCGAAGAGGCGCGACCCGCCGTGGCCGTTGACCGCGTCGTCGAGGGCGTACTTCGCGAGGTAGGGAGGTGCGAGCGCAGTCGCGGTCGCGGTGAGGAGCGAGACGACCGAGAGCGCCGTGCGGCCGCGGTAGGGCAGCGTCAGCCGCCAGAGCAGCCCGAGCCGGCGCCGCGTCTTTCGCCACGACCAGTCGTCGACTTCGGCGCCGCGCTCCTGCATGAGGTAGCTGCCGGCCTGGTGGACTCTCACGCGACGTCCTCCATCTCGCCGCGCGCCTCGACCGCATCCGCGAACTGCCGCTCGAGCAGGCCGTGCTCGTAGATCTCACGGTAGATCGCACTCGACTGTGCGAGCTCGCTCGTGCGTGCCGCGCGCGGCGATCCGGCCGTCGTCGAGCACGACGATCTCGTCGGCGAGCGCGATCGTCGAGAGACGGTGCGCGATGATGAGCGTCGTGCGGTCCCGCGTCGCAGCGCGCAAGCCCGTGCGGATGTGCGCTTCGGTCGTGGCGTCGACGGATGCAGTCGCGTCGTCGAGGATCAAGACGCGCGGATCGACCGCGAGCGCGCGCGCGATCGCGATGCGCTGTCGCTGGCCGCCGGAAAGCGTGATCCCGCGCTCGCCGATCACCGTGTCGTAGCCGTTCGGGAGCCGCTCGATGAACTCGTGCGCCTGCGCGGCCCGCGCCGCCCGCTCGACGTCCTCCTGCGGGAGGTCGCCGCGTCCGAACGCGATGTTGTCGCGCACCGACGCGGAGAAGAGGAAGGGATCCTGCGAGATGACGCCGATCTCGTGGCGCAGCGATGCGATCGTCACGTCACGGACGTCGGCGCCGTCGAGCGTCACCCGGCCGGCCGTGACGTCGTAGAAGCGAGGCACGAGCGAGGTGAGCGTCGTCTTCCCCGAGCCCGTGTGCCCGATCAGCGCGATCGTCTTGCCGGGCTCGATCTCGAGGTCGACGCCGCGCAGCACCGGCCGGTCGGGCAGGTACTCGAACGAGACGTTCTCGAAGCGAATCGCTCCCGGGCCGGGCGGCAGCGGTCCCGCTCCGGGCGCGTCTGCGATCTCTTCCGGCTCGTCGAGGATCTCGAAGATGCGCTCGCCGGCCGCAGTCGCGCGCTGCGCCTGGCCGATCCACATGCCGAGCGCGCGCAGCGGCACGACGAGCATGCCGAGGTAGAGGTTGAAGGCGACGAAGCTGCCGGGCGTGAGGGAGCCGTGCGCGACCATGCGCGCGCCCGCGAGCAGCACGCCGGCTTGCGCGAGCAGCGGGACGACGGAGATGAGCGGCACGTAGGTCGCGCGCTGTCGGTTCGCACGGAGCGTCTGTTGGAAGACGGCCTCCGAACGCCGTGTGAACTTCGCCTGCTCGGCGGGCTCCTGTGCGAACGCCTTCACGACGTGAACGCCGACGATGTTCTCCTCGGCGACCGTCGCCACGTCGGCGAGCTTCTGCTGCACGTCGCGAAGCGTCGGATGTGCGATGTGGCTGTAGCGGTACGCGAGCGCGACGAGCAGCGGCGTCACCGCGAGGACGATCAGCGCGAGCCGCCATTCGACGAAGAAGAGGACGGCGGTCACGGACACGACCGTGAGGACGTTCTGGAAGAAGAAGATGAGGCCGTAGCCGAGGAAGAAGCGGACGCCCTGCAGGTCGACGGTCGCGCGCGACATCAGCTGGCCGGTCTGGTGGCGGTCGTAGAAGCCGAACGAGAGCCGCACCATGTGCGCGTAGAGGCCGCTGCGCATGTCCATCTCGACGTCGAGCGCCTGGCGGCCCGAGATCAGCCGGCGGCCGCCCATGAGAACGGCGCGCACGATGCCGAGGCCGATGATCGCGATCACGGAGATCCAGAGGCGGTGCGTGTCGCGATGGATCAGCGCCTTGTCGATCACGTCGCGGCCCGTGACCCAGACGAGCGCGATCTGCGCGGCTTGGGAGCCGACGGCGAGGACGATCGACACGACGAGCCCGACCCGGTAGGGCCGGAGGAAGCCGAGCAGGCGGACGAAGGTCGCCCGGTATGGGACCGCGCTCACTTCGTCAGGGTAACGACGGGGCTACAGGCGGCTCAGCTCGGCGTGGACGAGCCCGAGCGCGACGTCGAGGCGCTTGCGGTTCGCCGGGACGTTCGGCCAGCTGCTCGCGCCCGACGGATGGGGGAGCGGTACGACGGGCACGCCGTCGAGGTCGTACCGCTGCCCGATGCAGTCCGTGAGCTGCAAGAGCCCGAGCAGGCTGCGCAACGCGAGCCCGCCGACCGTCACGATCAGCTTCGGCCGCAGGAGCTCGAGCTCCCAGTCGCGCCAGAACTGGCAGAGCTCCTGCTCGCGCGGCGTCGGCGTGCGGTCTCCGCGGCCGGACGGCGCGCGGCCCGGGTAGCAGCGTGTCACCGACGCGCAGAAGAACGTCGCGTAGAACGCGTCCTCGTCCAGCTCGAGCCAGCGGCGGAGCGTCTGGCCGGCGCGTCCGCGCCAGGGGAGCCGCTCTTCGCCCTCGACGATTCCGGGAGCTTGTCCGTACATATAGGCGCGCTGACCTGCGAAGGGCGCGCGAACGGGAAGCGACTCGAGCGGGTACCCGGCCTCGACGCAGGCGCGGCAGCGCGCGAGGTCGCGCTGAAGGGAGGCGATCGAGCGATAGCTCGACTTGCGAATGGTCACGCTCGGTACCGTGATTCGACGATGCGCGATCTGTTCTCGTTCCCGAATCCCGTCAACGAGACGTCGGCTCGGCTCGTCGCCGGGGCGGTGGCAGTGCTTGCGGTCATCGCGATTGCATTCCAGCAGGGCTGGCTCCTGCCGGTGCTCGCCTACGGCTTTGTCGCGCGTGTGCTGACCGGGCCGAAGCTCAGTCCGCTGGGCCTGCTCGCGACGCGGGTCGTCACCCCGCGCCTCGCCGTGGCCCACCGGTACTCGCCCGGGCCGGCGAAGCGGTTCGCGCAGGTGATCGGCGCGGTCTTCACGCTGACGGCGACGCTGCTCTGGTACGCCGCCGGCGAGCATGTGGCCGCGCTCGCGCTCGTCGGGGTGCTGGCCGTGTTCGCGTCGCTCGAGTCGGCGTTCGGCCTCTGCGTCGGCTGCCGCGTCTTCTACGCCGGAATGCGGATCGGCTCGTGCCGCCGAGCGTGTGCGAGGACTGCCTGCGCATCATCGCGCTTCGCGTTAGAGATTCTCGAAGTCGATCAGCAGCTCGAGCTGCGTCTGCTCGGCGAAGGTCTCGTCCTTGAAGCGCTGGTGGTACGCGTCGATCGCGTGCTTGGAACGGGCGTAGACCTCGCGCGCCTCGTCGACGCTGTCGGCTTTGAGGAAGTAGACGAGCGTCTCGCCCTCGAGGAAGACGGACTCGATCCGCACGCCCTCGTCTCGCAGCGTCGCCATGACCTCGTCGCGGCGAGCGTTCAGCTCGGCCGCCCACTCGCGTACGCGCGGCAGCGATCCCGGCACCAGGCGCACCCGGACGCAGAGTGTCTCCACGGGTCCTAGAGTACGGACAATGCCGCTGCCGCTCGAGTCCGTGCCGAACTTCTCGGAGGGCCGCGACGCGGCGGTGATCAAGGCGATCGGCCGGGCGCTGGCGGAGAAGGCGGAGCTGCTCGACGTCCACACCGACGCCGACCACAACCGGACGGTGTTCACGCTCGTCGGCGACGACCGGGAGCTCGTCGATGCGCTCGTCGCAGGCATCGCAGTCGCACGCGACCGGATCGATCTTCGCAAGCACGAGGGCGTGCACCCGCGGATCGGCGCGGCAGACGTCGTCCCGATCGTGCCGATCCGGCCCGAGGACATGGAGCGTGCGCGGGCTGCGGCGCTCGAGCTTGCGCGCCGCATCGGCACGGAGGTCGGGCTGCCGGTGTGTCTGTACGGGGAGGTCGGAGCCGGGCGCGGGCCGGCGTTCTTTCGCCGCGGCGGGACGGAGGAGCTGCAGCGGCGGATCGATGCGGGCGAGCTCGAGCCCGAGTTCGGGCCGTCCCAGCTCGACCCCGCGGCGGGCGGCGTGATCGTCGGCGCACGGCGGCCGCTGATCGCGTTCAACGTGAATCTCGTCGGAGCGAACGTCGACGCGGCGCGAGAGATCGCCGCGGTCGTGCGTGAGCGCGACGGCGGCTTTCCCGGCGTACGTGCGCTCGGACTCGATCTTCCGAGTGCCGGCCAGGCGCAGGTGAGCATGAACGTCGAAGACTGGGAAGCGTCGGCGCTGCACGAGATCGTCGCAGCGATCGAGCGCGAGGCCGCGGCACGTGGCGTCGAGGTCGCCGGCGCCGAGCTCGTCGGGTTGATGCCCGCGGGTGCGGCGGCCGCTGCGGCAGGCGCGATTCTGCGCATCGACGGGTTCGACGCGTCGCGGTTGCTCGAACTGCGGCTGCTCTAGACTCGACACGTGGCCGACGTCGCGCACATCGTCTCGGATGTGCGGGCGCGCGGTGCCGAAGCGCTGCGTCACTGGGCGGTCGAGCTCGACGGGGTCGAGCCGGCGCGCGCCGTCGCCGATGCCGCGGGATTGCCGGCGGATGCAGCTGCTCGCGCTCGCGGATCGCGTTCGGCGCTGGCACGAGCTCCAGCGGCCGGCCGACGTGCGGCTCGAGGTCGAGCCGGGCGTCGAGCTCGAGCGGCGCTGGGTTCCGCTCGAGTCGGTCGGGATCTACGTGCCGCGCGGGCTCGTCTCGACGCTCGTCATGTGTGCGGTGCCCGGCGCAGGTCGCAGGCGTGAGCCGGATCGTCGTGGTGACGCCGCCCGCAGGCGCCGGGCTCGTTGCGGCTGCGGCGGAGCTGCTCGGCGTGGACGAGGTGTGGGCGGTCGGCGGGCCACAGGCGATCGCGGCTCTCGCGTACGGCACGGACGCAATCGCAGCGGTCGACAAGATCGTCGGTCCCGGCAATGCCTATGTGAACGAGGCGAAGCTGCTCGTGTCGCGCGACGTCGCGATCGATCTTCCGGCCGGCCCGTCGGAGGTGCTCGTCGTGCTCGGGCGCGGCGGCGACGCGGAAGCCGCCGAGCGCGAGGTTGCCGCGCAGGCGGAGCACGGAGAAGGAACGGTGTGCCGCGTCATCGACGGCGCAGATCTCGACGCTGCTCTCGTCGAGATCGACCGGACGGCGCCCGAGCATCTCGTCCTGCTCGGTGAGGCGGCGGCGCTCGCATCGCGCGTGCGCAACGCCGGCGCGATCTTCGTCGGCGACTACTCGCCGGTTGCGACGGGCGACTACGCGACCGGCGGCAACCACGTCCTGCCGACCGGCGGCCGCGCGCGCTCCACCGGCGGGCTCGGCCTCGAGACGTTCCTGAAGCCGGTGACGGTGCAGCGGCTGACGCGCGAAGGGCTCGAGCTGGTGCGGCCGGTCGTCGAGGCGCTCGCAGAGGTGGAGGGCATGCCGGCGCACGCCGACGCGGTTCGCCGGCGCGACTAGACTCGCCGCGTGGCCCAGCGCCTTGCGATCGGCCTCACCGGCGACGATCTGAGCGTCGCCGACGTCTGGGCCGTCGCGATCGACCGCGCGCCCGTCAGCGCTCTCCGATGCCGCGCGCGACAAGATGCGCGCCGCGCGGGCGCTCGTCGAGCGCGCAGCCCACGGAACGCAGGAGCACACGTACGGCGTCAACACCGGCTTCGGCCGGTTCGTCAACCGTTCGATTCCGGAGGAGCTGACCGGCGAGCTGCAGCTGCGGCTGCTTCGTTCGCACGCGTGCGGGGTCGGCGAGCCGTATGCGGACGAGATCGTGCGCTCCGCGATGCTGTTGCGCGCGAACACGCTCGCGAAGGGCAACTCCGGCGCACGCATCGAAACGGTTGAGCTTCTGCTCGACTGTCTCGATCGCGGCGTGCTCCCGGTCGTCCCGAGTCGCGGGTCGGTTGGAGCGTCGGGCGATCTCGCGCCGCTCGCACATCTCGCGTTGCCGCTCGTCGGCGAGGGCGAGGCGATCGTCGATGGTGAGCGGCTTCCCGGGTTCGAGGCACTCGCGCGCGTCGGGCTCGAGCCCATCGTGCTGGAGGCGAAGGAAGGACTGTCGCTGATCAACGGCACGCAGTTCATGGCGTCGTTTCTCGCGCTCGGCCTCGTGCGGGCGCGGCGTCTCGCGCTGGCGGCGGATCTCGCGTGCGCGCTCTCGCTCGAGGCGCTGCAGGGCTCGCGCACGTCGTTTCTGCCGCAGATCCATCAGCTGCGTCCGTTGCGCGGCCAGGTGGACTCGGCGGCGAACGTCTGGCTGTTGCTCGAAGGGTCGGCGATCAACGAGGCGCATCGCTGGTGCGACAAGGTGCAGGACGCGTACTCGCTGCGCTGCGCGCCGCAGGTGCACGGCGCATCGCGCGACCTCCTCGATTACGCCGACTACACCGTGTCCGTCGAGCTGAACGCAGCGACCGACAATCCGCTCGTGCTCGTCGAGGATGAAGCGCTCGTCTCGAACGGGAACTTCCACGGCCAGCCGCTTGCGTTCGCGCTCGACACGCTCGCGATGGCGGTATCTGAGCTCGCGAACATCTCCGAGCGCCGGATCGAACGGCTGGTGAACCCGAACCTCTCGGACGGCCTGCCGGCGTTTCTCACCACCGACGGGGGTCTCAACAGCGGCTTCATGATCCCGCAGTACGTGGCAGCCGCTCTCGTCTCCGAGAACAAGGTCTTGTGTCACCCTGCATCCATTGATTCGATCCCGACGAGTGCGGGGCAGGAGGATCATGTGTCGATGGGCAATGCCGCAGGACTGAAGGCGTGGCAGGTGCTGGCGAACTGCGAGCGAGCGCTTGCGATCGAGCTGCTGGCCGGCGCGCAGGCCGTGGAGTTCCACGCGCCGCTCGAGCCGGGCGCCGGCGTGCGCGCGACACGTGCCGCTGTGCGTGAGCTCTCGCCGCGGTTGCGTGACGACCGGTCGCTGTCGAGCGACATCGAGGCGGTCGCCGGCGCGATCCGCGACGGTTCTCTCATCGGTGCAGTCGAGGCGGAAGTGGGCGAGCTGCGATGAGCGTGACCGAAACGCTCGCCGCGCGCGTCGAGGCGTTGTGCGGCGATCTGTCGCGGATCCGCGCTCCACGCGGGACGGAGCTGAATGCGCGGCAGTGGTCGACCGAGGCGCCGCTTCGCATGCTGCTGAACAACCTCGACGCCGAGGTTGCCGAGAACCCGCAGGAGCTCGTCGTCTACGGCGGATCGGGTAAGGCTGCCCGCTCGCACGACGCGCTGCGCGCGATCGTCGGGTCGTTGCTCGAGCTTCGTGCGGACGAGACGCTGCTCGTGCAGTCGGGCAAGCCGGTCGGCGTCTTCACGACGCACGAGGGTGCTCCGCGCGTGCTGATCGCGAACTCGCTGCTCGTCCCGAAGTGGGCGACGTGGGACGAGTTCCGGCGGCTGGAGGCGGAGGGTCTGACGATGTTCGGCCAGATGACCGCCGGCTCGTGGATCTACATCGGCACGCAGGGGATCCTGCAGGGGACGTATCAGACGTTCGCCGCGGCAGGCGAGAAGCACTTCGGCTCGCCCGACCTCGCGGGCAAGACGATCTTGACGGCCGGTCTCGGCGGCATGGGCGGCGCGCAGCCGCTTGCGGGGACGATGGTCGGTGCGGCGATCCTCTGCATCGAGGTCGATCCGCACCGGATCGAGCGGCGGCTCGAGACGCGGTACCTCGACGAGGCGACCGAGTCGCTCGACGATGCGCTCGCGCGTGTGCGGTCGGCTGCTGCGGAGGGGCGCGCGCTGTCGGTCGGGCTGCTCGGGAACGCGGCCGAGATCGTTCCCGCCCTTGCGGCGCGCGGAGAGCATTTCGACTTCGTCACCGACCAGACCGCTGCGCACGATCCGCTGACCGGGTACGTGCCCGTCGGCTTGGACGTCGACGAGGCGGCTGCGCGTTACGCGCGTCCGATCCGGACACGTACGTGCAGCGTGCGCGCGAGTCGATCGTCGCGCACGTCGAAGGGATGCTCGAGTACGTCCGGCGCGGTGCGTATGTTTTCGATTATGGCAACAACCTCAGAGGTGAGGCCCGTGAAGGTGGCGTAGCGGAGGCGTTCTCATACCCGGGCTTTGTCCCGGCCTATATCCGGCCGCTGTTCTGTCGCGGCATCGGGCCGTTTCGCTGGGCGGCGCTGTCCGGGGACCCGGCCGACATCGCGACGATCGACGCGGAGCTGCGGAAGCTGTTCCCCGACGATCCGTTGCTCCAGCGCTGGCTCGAGCTCGCGCCCGAGCGGGTGGCGTTCCAGGGACTGCCCGCGCGGATCTGCTGGCTCGGCTTCGGCGACCGCGCCAAGGCAGGTCTCGCGATGAACGAGCTCGTGCGGAGCGGCGCGGTCAAGGCGCCGATCGTGATCGGCCGCGACCACCTCGACGCAGGCTCCGTTGCCTCGCCGTACCGCGAGACGGAGGCGATGCGCGACGGCTCCGACGCGATCGCGGACTGGCCGATTCTCAACGCGCTCGTCAACGTCGCGGCGGGAGCGACGTGGGTCAGCGTCCACCACGGGGGCGGCGTCGGGATCGGCAACTCGATCCACGCGGGCATGGTCGTCGTGGCCGACGGCACCGACGAGGCGGCAGAGCGGCTCGAGCGCGTGCTCACGACGGATCCCGGCATGGGCGTGATCCGTCATGCGGACGCGGGCTACGACGAGGCGCTCGACGCGGCCGCCGCGGGCGGGATCGCCATCCCGTCGGTCCCGCGCGACGGCGTGAAGCTGCTCGTCCGCGATCTCGCGCAGCTCGCGACGCCTGCGGGCCGTGAGGCGCCGCTGCGTGGGGCCGCGCTCGGTGAGGTCGACGTGCTCGAGGACGCGTACGTCCTTTGCGCCGGCGACTCGATCGAGTCGGTGGGGCGCATGCGCGACCTGCCGGCGCTCGACGGCGACGTCGTCGAGGTCGATGGGCGCGGCCTGTGCGCGATTCCGGGGCTCGTCGACTGCCACACGCATGCGGCGTTCGGCGGCGACCGCGTCGACGAGTTCTCGCTGCGCGCCGGCGGTGCGAGCTACGAGGAGCTGCACGCCCTCGGCGGCGGCATTCTCTCGACCGTCCGCGCGACCCGCGCGGCAGGCGAGCAAGGCCTGCGCGAGGCCGTCGAGCGGCATCGCGGCTGGATGCGTGCGCACGGGACGACGACGTTCGAGTCGAAGTCGGGCTACGGGCTCGATCGCGACACGGAGCTCGCGTCGCTGCGCGCGATCAAGGCGGCCGGCGGCGCGCCGACGTGGCTCGGTGCACACGCCGTGCCGCCCGAGTTCGAAGGCGACGCCGACGCCTACCTCGATTTCGCGCTGGCGGAGGTGCTGCCCGAGGCCGCACAGCTCGCCGAAGCCGCCGACGTCTTCCTCGAGCGTGGCGCGTTCGACGTCGCGCAGGCGCGCCGGTACCTCGAGGCGTGCCGCGCGGCCGGCCTCGCGCTGCGGCTCCACGGCGACCAGTTCACCGAGCAGGGCGCGATCCCGCTCGCCGTCGAGCTCGGCGCGCGCTCGGTCGACCACCTCGAGGCAACGGGCGACGAGGGCGTGCGAACGCTCGCCGCGAGCGACGTCGTCGGCGTTCTTCTGCCCGGCGAGCGCGCTCTTCCTCGGTCGCCCGATGCCGCCGGGCCGAGCGCTCGTCGATGCCGGCGCCGCGGTCGCGCTCGCGACCGATTTCAACCCGGGCAGCGCCTTTTGCGAGAGCCTGCCGCTCTGCTGCTCGCTCGCGGCGACGCAGCTCAAGCTCTCGCCGGCGGAGTCCCTCGCGGCCTGCACGGTCAACGCAGCCCACGTGCTCGGCCGCAGCGACCGGCTCGGGCGCCTCGCGCCCGGCTACCGGGCCGACATCGTCCTCCTCGACGCGCCGGACTGGCGCTACCTCGCGTACCACCTCGGCGGCGACCTTGTCGCGCGAATCGTGGCCTCCGGCGAGCTACGCTAGACCCATGCCAACGAGGAAGCAGAAGCGCCGCGAGCTGAAGGCGCAGCGGCACGACTACGAGTTCGTCTACGTCGACGGCGAGGGCAACGAGCTCGACGAGGTACCGGAGGAGCTCGAGCAGCCGAAGAAGGAGCGCACGAACGGCTCCAAGCCGGCCGCGGCGAAGAAGGGGCAGCCCGTGCCGCGCGGGCGCCGCCAGCCGCCACAGCCCTCGTGGAGCCGCGCCCTCAAGCGCGGCGGCATGCTCGGCGTCGTCGTCCTCGTCCTCTTCTCGTTCGGGTCGAAGGGCCACATCGCGCGGGTCATTCCGCTCGCGTTGGTCTACACCCTGCTCTTCGTTCCGTTCACCTTTTACATCGACCGCTTCGCGTACCGGCGCTGGGAAGCCCGGCAGGGCGGCGGAACCTCGGCTACGAAGAAGCGGTAGCGCTCGCGCGCGAGTCGCCGCGGTAATGGCCCTCGCCGGGCCACGGCGAGAGGGTGAGCAGCACGCGGGCTCCTTCAGGTGAGGAGACCGAGTGGCGCTCCGCAGGGTCGAAACGGAAGAGCTCACCGGCGCCGGCGTCGATCGACTCCGTCGCGGTC
This sequence comes from uncultured Actinomycetes bacterium, assembly GCA_963707525.1. Classification (GTDB taxonomy): domain Bacteria; phylum Actinomycetota; class Thermoleophilia; order Gaiellales; family Gaiellaceae; genus Palsa-739. Next base: position 501,546 of record CAVPQJ010000007.1, read on the forward strand.
TCGACCTTCACGTGGCCGCTGACGACGAGTAGCAGCGCGGCCTCCGTCACCTGGTGCTCGCTCAGCTCCTGTCCGGAGCGTGAGCTCGATCAGCACGACACGGCTCTCGCCGTCCTGCGAGTGGAGCACGGCAGGGGAGCGCGAGCCGTCGGGCGTCTCGATCTCGTTGAGCTTCCAGTGCTGCATGGGTCATCCTTGCCCGCGCAGGGGCGCCGTTACACTCGCCCGCGTGGACATCGTCGTCGATCGCTTTGCGCTGGGACCGATACAGACGAACTGTTACGTCGTGCGGGCGGGCAGCCGCTGCGCCTGCCGGCGGTCGTCGTCGACCCGGGCGGTGAGGCGCCGGAGCTCGTGCTTCAGCTCGAGCGGCTCGGCACGACCTGCGCCGCGATTCTGATCACGCACGGGCACTTCGACCACGTTGGCGGCGTCGCCGATCTCGCCGAGAGCGCGGGTGCGCCCGTGTACATGCCCGAAGGCGAACGTGACCGACTCGAGCGCTACTCCGAGTTCGCTCCCGCCGGCGTGCCGGGACGTCCGTACACGCCCGACCACCTGCTCGTCGGCGGCGAGACGATCGACGTCGCCGGCCTCTCGTTCGAGTGCATCTCGATTCCGGGCCACTCGCCGGCCCACGTCGCGTTCTACGCGGACGGCCATCTGTTCAGCGGCGACCTGCTCTTCGCCGGATCGGTCGGCCGCGTCGATCTTCCCGGCGCCGACTGGGACACGCTCCTCGCGTCCGTGCGCACGCTCGCCGACCGCTATCCGCCCGAGACGATCGTCTATCCCGGCCACGGGCCGCAGACCACGCTCGGCACGGAGCTCGAGCGCAATCCGTTCCTCGCGGAGCTGCGCGCGTGACGCGCATCGAGGCGCCTCGCGGCACGCACGACGTTCTTCCCTCCGACCAGCCGCTCTGGCAGAAGGTGACGGGGGAGATGGAGCGCCTGTGCGCGCTCTACGGCTACCGGCGCATCCAGACGCCTGGGTTCGAGGACACCGAGCTCTTCCAGCGCACGGCCGGTGTGGGCTCCGACATCGTGCAGAAGGAGATGTACACGTTCGAGGACAAGGGCGGCCGATCGCTGACCCTTGCGTCCTGAAGGCACGGCGCCGATCTGCCGCGCGTACATCGAGCACGGAATGCATCGCGAGCCGCAGCCGGTGAAGCTCTACACGCTCGCACCGATGTACCGCTATTCGGCCCCGCAACGGGGACGCTACCGCGAGCACAATCAGCTGTCGCTCGAGAGCATCGGCTCCGCAGATCCCGCCGTCGACGCGGAGGTGATCCAGTACTACGACGCGTTGCTGAAGAACCTCGGCGTGACGCGCTACGAGCTGCAGCTGAACTCGATCGGCGATCGCAACTGCCGGCCCGCCTACATCGAGAAGCTGAACGCGTGGCTCGACGAGCACTCCGATGTCCTCGACGACGACGCGAAGCAGAAACGCGCGACGAGTCCTCTACGCGTGTTCGACGTGAAGAACGAGAAGGTACGCGCGGCCCTCCAAGACGCACCGAAGATCGGGGAGTCGCTCTGCGCCGAGTGCGAAGAGCACTTCGCTCGTGTACGCGCCCACCTCGACTCGTACGGCGTCGCGTACACGCTCGACCCGACGCTCGTGCGCGGGCTCGACTACTACACGCGTACGACGTTCGAGTTCCTCGGGCCGGACGAGAGCAAGCAGGCATCGACGATCTGCGGCGGCGGCCGCTACGACTATCTCGTCGAGGAGATCGGCGGTCCGCCGACGCCGGGGATCGGCTTCGGTGCCGGTATCGAGCGCTTGCTGCTCTCCCTCGAGCTCGAAGGCATCACCGCCGACGAGCAGCCGCTCGATCTCTTCCTCGTGCTCGAGGCGCCGGAGCATCGCGGCGAGCTGCTCGCGGAGATGACGGAGCTGCGCGCGCGCGGAGTCTCGGTCGACACCGACTACGCCGGCCGCTCGGTGAAGGGCCAGCTGACGCACGCGCAGAAGCGGGCGTCAGCGGTCGCGATCCGTGGCGCCGACGGGCTGGACGCTCCGCCGTCGCGGTGAGCAGGACAAAAGCGGCGCGAGCTTGAAGGACTTGCTGTGAGCAGCTGGCGCGACACGACGTGCGGCGCGCTGCGCGCCACCGATGCCGGCAAGCGCGTGACCGTCGCCGGCTGGGCGGATACCCGGCGCGACCACGGCGGCCTCGTCTTCGTCGATCTTCGCGACTACTCCGGCAAGGTGCAGCTCGTCATCAACCCGGAACGGGCGCCCGAGGCGGCGGCGATCGCGCACGAGATCCGGAACGAGTTCGTCCTGCAGGCCGAAGGCGAGGTCACTCCGCGCGCGCCCGACGCGGTCAACCCGAACCTCCCGACGGGCGAGATCGAGATCCAGGTCGACAAGCTCGACGATCGTCTCGCGCTCGGAGCCGCTGCCGTTCCAGATCGGCGACGAGAACGTCGACGAGGTGCTGCGACTCCGGTACCGCTATCTCGACATGCGCGGCGAGCGGATGCAGCGGAACCTCCGGCTCAACCACACGGTGATCAACGCCATCCGCCGCGAGATGGACGCCCTCGGCTTCGTCGACGTCTGGACGCCGAGCATGACGAAGGGGACGCCGGAGGGCGCGCGCGACTTCCTCGTGCCCGTGCGCCTACAGCCGGGTCGCTTCTACGCGCTTGCGCAGTCGCCGCAGCTCTTCAAGCAGCTCACGCATGGTCGGCGGGCTCGACCGCTACTACCAGATCGCCACCTGCTGGCGCGACGAGGATCTCCGCGCGGACCGTCAGTTCGAGTTCCGCCAGCTCGATCTCGAGATGTCGTTCGTCGACCGCGAAGACGTGCTCGACGTGATGGAGCGCGCTGTCGTCGCGGCGTTCGAGGCCGTCGAGCGCGAGCCGCCGGCTCGGCCGTTCCCGCGCATGAGCTACGCCGAGGCGATGGCGCTCTACGGCACCGACAAGCCGGACCTCCGCTTCGACCTCGAGATCCACGACGCGACTCCGATCACGCGGGACTCGCAGTTCGGCGTCTTCGCCGGCGCGCCGGTCGTGCGCTATCTGGTCGCGCCGCAGGCGTTCTCGCGCGCCGAGCTCGCGCGGCTCGAGGAGATCGCGAAGGAGTGGGGCGCGAAGGGGCTCGCCTACCTCGTCGCACGACGAGTCGGGCGAGACACGCTCGCCGATCGCGAAGTTCCTCTCCGAAGGCGAGCTGGCCGCGTTCGCCGCCTCGCCCGGGAACGACGGTGCTCTTCGCAGCCGGCGACGAGGCGCTCGTCGCGCGCGTGCTCGGCGGTCTGCGCACCCACCTCGGTCGCGAGCTCGACCTCGCCGAGACCGGGGCGGAAGTCTTCCACTGGGTGATCGACTTCCCGCTCTTCGAGCGCGACGAGGAGACCGGCAACTGGACGTTCCTCCATCATCCGTTCACCGCGCCCGTGCCGGGTGACGAGGGCAAGGTCGAGTCGGATCCGGGCGCAGCGCTCAGTCAGCACTACGACCTGATCTGGAACGGCTGGGAGCTCGGCTCCGGCTCGATCCGGATCCACCACGCCGAGCTCCAGGAGGCGATTTTCCGGACGATGGGCATCGAGGCGGAGGAGCAGCAGGCGAAGTTCGGCTTCCTGCTCGAGGCGCTGAAGCTCGGCGCTCCGCCACACGGCGGCTTCGCGATGGGCATCGACCGCTTCGTCGCGCGCATGGCCGGCGAGCCGGACTTGCGCCAGGTGATCGCGTTCCCGAAGGTCTCGAGCGGGGGCGATCCGCTCACGGGCGCGCCGACCCCGATGCCGGCCTCGGTCCTCAAGGAGCTCGGAATCCAGGTTGTAATCGACCCGAAATCAAGCGCAGGCCCCTGACAACCGATGAAGAAGTCATACTTCACCACGAGCGCACTGCGCTCCTACGCGTAGACCAGGAGGCACGACCAAATGGCAACCGAAGGGCCAGACCGGGTAGGAGCCCCGTCGCTGACGAGCCTGCCGAGATTCGAGGACCTTCCCGCGACCGGGGACGGCCTCGATCCGGAGCGCGTTCGCGAGGCCTTCGACGCCTTCCGCCGCCACGCGTCGCAGCTGCAGGCGCAGCTCCGGGTGCTCCAGGCAGCGGGACGTTCGGCGGTCGTCGAGCCCAGCGGGCACGCCGTCCGGATGGACGCGCTGCATCTCATCCGCGCTGCCGCGGACTTCGCCGACACGATTGAGCGCGACGCGCAGAACGCCTCCGCATCCCAGCTCGGCAAGACGGAGGAAGAGGTGCGCCGTCGCCAGAACGAGCTGCAGGACCGCGAGGCCGAGGTCGAGCGCTACCGCCAGGAGAGCGAGCGCCAGCGCGCAGAGATGCTGAACGCCGCGCGGAACGAGTCGCGCGAGCTACTCGCGAAGTCTCACGCCGACGCCACGGCCGAGCTCCAGGAGGCGGAGGCCAAGGGCAACCGCCTGCTCGAGCAGTCGCGCCATCAGGCGACCGAGCTCACGAATGCCGCCCGTGCCGAGGTCGAGCAGACGCTCGAGTGGGCGCGCGCGCAGGCGGGCACGGTGCTCCAGCGCGCCCAGCACGGCGCCGAGCAGCTGCTCGCTGCCGCAGGACTGGGACAGGATGCGATCGCCCAGGTCGCGAACGCGATCATGCAGGCCGCCGAACGGGTGAGCGAGCAAGGTCGCCCGCAGCCGCCGGCCGCTGCGCTTGCGGGTCCGGCCAAGGTGCCGCCCGTCTCGCCGTCGCCGCCGGAGCCGGAGAGCTCGGAGGAGCAGCCGGCGGGCGACGAGGGGCAGTCCGACTCCGAGTCGTAGGCCGCGGGCGTGCGCCGCGTCTTTGGGCCCAGAACGGTCGTCGAGGCCGCGTTTCTCGTTGCGGTGCCTGTCATCGCGCTCGCGGTCGGGCTCGGTCGGGCCGCGATCATCGCCGCGAGCGCCGTCGGCTACCTCCTCGTGCTGCTCGTCGAGGCGTTGCTCTGGCGCGAGCGGCCGAGCCGGCGCGCGGCCGAAGCTCCGGCTGCAGCTCCCGAAGCGAAAGCGCCGCCCAAGCAGGTCCCCGAGCCGAAGCCGTCGGTGCCGGCTGCCCGTGGAACCAGTCGAGGTGCTGGTCGAGCCAGAGCCGGTCGTCGAGCCGGAGCCCGAACCCGAGCCCGAACCGGAGCCCGAACCGGAGCCGGAGCCGGAGCCCGTGCGCGTCCTCCAGCCCGTGCCCGATCCCGAACCGGAGCCTGAGCCGGAGCCCGAGCCGGAACCGGAGCCCGAGCCGGACGACGGTCGTGCAGATCGGCGTCAGCGCGACGCCTCGACAGTGGAATCTCTGGGATCTCGAGCGGCTCACGCGCGAAGCATCCGGCGGCGACGCGATCCTCGATGAGGAGCGCTCGTTCCTCCTCATGTACCTCCGCGAGTTCGCAGGACCCGACGGCGAGCTGCCGGTCGACTTCGACGCGCTCGTGCGCGACAGCTTCGGTGAGCTCGTGGGCGTGCGTTGACGACGTTTGCCGGCCTGCGTGCGGCGGCTCTCGCAGGCATCGCGCTGCTTGGGATCGCGGTCGCACTCGCAGTCGCACACCACAAGGCTCACAAGAACTCGCTTCCGACGCCGGCGGGGCAGTGGTACGTCGCGCTCGCCGCGCCCTACACGCCGTCGAAGAAGCAGCAGAAGAGCGCGTGCGGCGTCGTCATCGGTCCGACGACCGCGGGAGTCGCGCATCCCGTGCTGCCGTGCGGCGCGAAGATCTACATCGAGTTCGACGGCAAGCAGGTGCTGACGCAGGTGATCGATCGCGGCCACACCGCGCCCGGGCGCACGTTCGACGTCACGGAGGCGCTGGCGAAGCTCCTCGGCCTGCAAGGCTCGCAGACGATCCGCTGGCGTTTTGCGTCATAGGCGCTACTGTCTGACCATTCGACTCTGTACGTGGTCCGGGCCTAAATGTAGAACCAACGCCTACATGAAGGGAACCGGCGTCCCGACCGAGGCATTGCCAACGAAGGGCACGGATCCCACCTGGTTCGCCAGGTTCACATAGCTCGGACATATCGGCAGAGTGGATGGTGTCAGGCACCGCGCAAGCGGTGCCTGACACCGCTTTTGACGCTTCGGGCGCTACCGTGCCGCAAATGATCGAGACCTTCGGAGATTCGACGCGCGACGGCGACTGGGCCGCAGTGCGTGTGCGCGTCGACGGCGACCGCATCGTCGAAGCAGACGCGCCGGGACTCGAGCGTCCGATCGTCGGATTGACGCTGCTCGAGGCTGCTGCCGTCGGCGGCGAGACCCTGGCCGTCGACGCGCTCGCGAACGCGATCGGGCCGATCTTCCGCGCCGCGGCGCAGCGCCGGGCGCACCGCCGTTGCGATGAGCGGCGGCGTCGACAGTGCAGTCGCGCTGCTTCGCGCCGGCCGGGACGCGATCGGCGTGACGCTTCGCCTGTGGCTCGATCCCGACGGGCCGGACGCGGACCGGGCCTGCTGCTCGCCGGAAGCGGTCATCGCCGCGCGCGAGACCTGCCACCGGCTCGGCCTTCCGCATGTGACGCTCGATCTGCGCGAGGAGTTTCGCCGGGCGATCGTGACGCCGTTCGTCCGTGGCTATGCACGCGGCGAGACACCCAACCCTTGCATCCGCTGCAACGGGAGCTTCCGCTTCGCAGAGCTGCTCGCCTTCGCGCGGCGCGCAGGCTGCGACCGGCTCGCGACCGGCCACTACGCGCGGGTCGCGGAGCATCGCGGACGTGTGCTCTTGCACCGCGGCGCGGACGACGCGAAGGACCAGTCGTACATGCTCGCGCGGCTCGATCCGAAGCATCTCGAGCACATCTGGTTCCCGCTCGGCGAGCAGGACAAGGACGCGACGCGTGCGGAGGCGGCGAGCGCCGGTCTCGGCGTGGTCGCGCGTCGCGCCGAGAGCCAGGAGGCGTGCTTCCTCGCCGGTGACGACTATCGCGCGTTCCTCACGCGCAACGGACTCGAGCCTCGCGCCGGCAAGGTCGTCGACGAGCACGGGAAGACGCTCGGCGACCACGACGGCTTCTGGCGGTTCACGCCGGGCCAGCGCAAGGGCATCGGCGTGTCGGCGCCGACGCCGTTGTACGTGCTCGACGCCGACGCGGCCTCGAACGCCGTCATCGTCGGTCCGCACGAGTCGCTCGCGCGCCGGCAGGTGGACGTTTCCGGGACGCTCTACGTCGACGTCGGGCGCGCCGCCGCAAAGCTGAGGTATCGCTCCCCCGCCGTGGGCGCGAGCGTGTCGCAGCGGACCGGCGGTTTCACACTCGAGCTCGACGAGCCTGCCTATGGCGTTGCGCGCGGGCAGGCCGCTGTTCTCTACGAAGGCGACGCTGTCGTCGGGTGCGGTCTCATCTCAGCTGCCGGGGATCACTAAGATCGGAACCGGAATGCTCGTCGCCGCATTCAGCTGGGGGGACCTCTGGCGACTCGCACTCGCGGTCTTCCTGCTCGCCGTCGGTCTTTCGTCGGCGTACTTGCTCGTGCGCCTGGGCGGAACCGTCGGCCGCCTTTCCGCGTTCATCTCGGGAGCGGAACGGGAGATCCTCCCGGTGATCAACAAGGTCGGAGGCAGCGTGGATCGCGTCAACGGGCAGCTCGACAAGGTCGACAAGATCACCGACAGCGCTGTCGATGCGGCCGACAGCGTCGACACCGCCGTCCGCGCCGTCAGCCGGGCCGTGACCCGTCCCGTGCAGAAGGTCTCCGGGCTCGCCGCTGCGCTCAGCTACGGCGCCGCAGACTTCAAGACGAAGCGGGACTGGCGCCACGCCGTTCAGGCGGGCAAGGACGCGGCCGCTCGCCGGGAGAACGAGCTGATCGAAGAGCTGCACGACGCGGGCGGGGTGGAGTGATCGACGAGATCAGGCTCGTTCTGCCGGCGCAGGAGGACTTTCATCCGGTTGCGCATCTCGTTGTCGGCGGGTCTGGCTGCGCGGCTCGAGCTGACCTACGAGCAACTCGAGGATCTGCAGGTTGCAGTCGAGGCCCTCCTCGGCTGCCGCGACGATGACGGCGATGTGTCGGTCGTCGTCAGCGTCGAGCCGGACACCGTCCGCGCGACGGTCGGCCCGTTCCAGCCCGAGGCGCTCGCCGAGCTCGAGAGCGACGCCGGCGAATTCGGGCTCCGGCGCGTCCTGGAAACCGTCACCGACAGTGTGGAAGTGGAGGAGCGTGACGGCTGGCGCCTGGGTCGCGCTGACGAAAGCGAGGGCCGTCGTAGTGCCCCGCATCGACGACAAGATCCTGTTGCGCAAGTACCACGAGGAGGGCGACCTCCACGCGCGCGAGAAATTGATCGAGCAGTACATGTCGCTCGTGCGCTCGCTCGCGCGGCGCTACTCCTACCGTGGCGAGCAGCTGGAGGATCTCGTTCAGATCGGCGCGATCGGCCTGATCAAGGCGATCGACCGCTTCGACCTGGAGCGCGGCGTCGAGCTGACCACCTATGCGACGCCGAACATCATCGGCGAGATCAAGCGGCATTTCCGCGACAAGGGCTGGGCGGTGCGTGTGCCGCGCGGCCTGCAGGAGCTGAACGTGCAGCTGTCGCGCCTGATGGAGCAGTTGACGGTGCAGCTCGGGCGGTCGCCGACGATCCCCGAGCTCGCGAAGGCGTCAGGCTCGACGGAGGAGGATGTGCTCGAGGCGCTCGAGTCCGGACGCGCGTACTCGTCGCTCTCGCTCTCGACCGGCGGCGGGCGACGGCGAGGACGATCTCGATCCGCTCGAGTCGATCGGCAGCGAGGAGCTGCAGTACGAGGTGTCGGAGAACCGCGCCGTGCTCGCGCCCGGCTTCAAGGCGCTCGACGAGCGCGAGCGGATGATCCTGCAGCTCCGCTTCTTCGACGGCCTCACGCAGTCGCAGATCGCGCAGCAGGTCGGTATCTCGCAAATGCACGTCTCCCGTCTGATCCGCCGCTCGCTCGAGAAGATCCGCGAAGAGATCGCCTCGGACGAAGAGCCGCAAGCCCGCAGCGCCGGCCGGTAGCGCAACGCCCGCGTGGCGGAGTCGTGCGGCTTCTACGACGGTGGCAGGCACCAGGCGGTTCAGCAATGCCCTGCACAGAGCCACTGTCCAGACGAAACGGACACGTCCGGTGCCAGGCACCGTGCCGTTGGTGTCGCGCCTTCGTAAACCGTTGCCTAACTGAGCGACGCGAAGCCGAAGTCGAGCAGTCGCTTCGTGTCGTCGTACATGTTCGGCGAGTTCAGGACGACTGCGATGAGCGAGACGTTGCCCCGCGTTGCGGATGCGACGAGGCACGGGCCGGACTTGTGCGTGTATCCGGTCTTCACGCCGTCGGCGCCGATGTACGTTCCGAGCAGCCGGTTGTTGTTGAGATAGATCTTCGCGAACGTCGGCGCCGACCACTTCACGTGCTCGACGCGCGTTTGCACGATGTGGCGGAATCTCGAGTTGCGCATGGCGACTCGCGTCAGCGCGGCGAGATCCCACGCGCTCGAGTAGTTGTCCGCGTCCCTGACGCCGCTCGGGGTCGAGTAGTGCGTGTCGTGCAGCCCGAGCTTCTTCGCCTCGGCGTTCATCGACCGAATGAACGTCCACTTGTCACCGCCCACCGCGATCGCAAGCGCGAGGGCGTCGTCGTTGCCGGAGTAGAGGAGTAGCGAGTAGAAGAGCTTCCACGCCTGGACTCGCTCGCCCGGCCCGAAGGCCTTCGCGGACGAGCGGGACCCGCGGGACCGACTTGTCGACCGTCACGATGTCGTGCGGCTGCAGCTTCCGGAGCGCGAGGAGCGCCGTCATGATCTTCGTCGTCGAGGCGACCTGCCTCCGCTCGTGCGCATTGCGCGCCCAGAGCACACGTCCCGTCTTCCCGTCGACGAGGATCGCGGCGGATGCGAGCACCTTCGGCGAGAACGTGTGGTGGAGCAGCGAGCCGCCGGTGAGCAGCCGCTCCGGCGCAACGGCGACGGCGACGGGCTTCGCCGCGAACTGGACGACCCGCGCCTGTCGCGGCGGCGCCGAGGCCGACGCGAGCGGAGTCGACGTCTGGTGCTTGCCCACCCACGCACCACCGAGCCCGGCGAGCAGCACGGCGACGCCGACCGGCGTGAGCCGGCGCAGGCGATACCGGTAGCGCTTCCGACGACGGGGAGGCACAGGGCGATCCTACGACGCAGGGAGGTCGAATCCCTCTCCGTACAATGGCCGCTCGGTGCGCACCTCGAACGAGATCCGCGAGGGCTTTCTCTCCTTCTTCGAGGAGAAGGGCCATCTGCGCCGCCCGTCGGCGTCGCTCGTCCCGCGCGCGGACGACCGCTCGACGCTGTTGACGACCGCAGGCATGCAGCCGCAGATGCCCTACTTCCTCGGCCGCGAGCCGCCGCCGGCGCCAGCTGACGACGACCGCGCAAAAGTGCTTCCGCACGCCGGACATCGACGAGGTCGGGCTCGACACGTATCACCTGACCTTCTTCGAGATGCTGGGGAACTTCTCGTTCGGCCAGTACTTCAAGGACGGGGCGATCGAGTTCGCGACCGAGTTCATCCGCGACCGCCTCGAGCTCGACTGGGAGCGGATCTGGGTGAGCGTCCACGCCGGCGACCCGGAGCTGAAGCTCGGCCCCGACGAGGTTGCGATCGACCTCTGGAAGAAGATCGGAGTCCCGCCGGAGCGGATCACGCCGCTGCCGTCGTCCGAGAACTTCTGGTCCGTCGGCGGGCCGGGACCGTGCGGGCCTGACTCCGAGATCTACTACGACTGGGGCGAAGCCACCGGCTGCGGCGACGCCGACTGCAAGCCGGGTTGCACGCGCTGCGAGCGGTTCCTCGAGTTCTGGAACCTCGTGTTCATGGAGTACGAGCTCCATCCGGACGGCAACGCTCACGCCGCTGCCGAAGCAGAACATCGACACCGGCCTCGGACTCGAGCGGACAGCCCGCATCGTGCAGGACGTCCCGTCGGTGTACGACACGGATGGTTACCAGACGATCATGTCGTGGATCGCAGCGCAGTCCGGCGTCGCGTACGGGGACTCCCCGGATGCGACGAAGGCGCACCGCGTGCTCGCCGACCACGGTCGCGGGATGACGTTTCTCGTCAGCGACGGCGTCACGCCGTCGAACGAGGGACGCGGCTACGTCCTCCGCCGCGTCATCCGTCGTGCTGCGCAGCACGGTTTGCGGATCGGCATGCAGGCACCGTTCCTCTCGGGTCTCGCGGACGCCGTGATCGAGCAGATGGGGGAGGCGTACCCGGAGCTCGGGCAACACCGTGCGGAGATCAAGCACGTGCTGAACGCCGAGGAGGAGCGCTTCGCCGAGACGCTCGAGCGCGGCATGAAGGTCTTCGAGGAAGCGGCGGCAGACGGTGCGATCACGGGCGAGGACGCCTTCGCGCTGCAGGCGACCTTCGGCTTCCCGATCGAGCTGACGCAAGAGCTCGCGCGCGAGCGCGGTCTCGGCGTGAACGACGAGGAGTACACGCGGTTGATGGAGGAGCACCGCGAGATCTCCCGCCAGACGAGCAAGGTGCAGATCGACATCCAGTTCCCGCACGCGCCGCGAACCGAGTTCGTGGGCTACGAGCGCACCGAAGTTCTCACCGCGATCACCGCGTACGCCGACCTCGGCGAAGGTCTCTTCCAGGTGAAGCTCGAGCAGTCGCCGTTCTATCCCGCGGGCGGCGGTCAGGTCTCGGACACCGGCTACCTCGAGCACGAGAACGGCGGGGCGCGCGCCGAGCTGGTCGAGGTCGTGCGGCTCGAGAACGACCAGGAGCTCGTCTTCCAGGGCGGCGAGCGCTTCGCGAAGGGCGACCGCGTGAAGGCCGTCGTCCCGTGGAGCATCCGCTATCCGACGATGGCGAACCACACCGCGACGCACGTGCTCCACGAGTGTCTGCGCGAGGTGCTCGGCGAGCACGTGAAGCAGGCCGGCTCCGCGGTGCGCCCCGACAAGCTCCGCTTCGACTTCACGCATCCCCGGGCATTGAGCGCCGATGAGCGAGCGGAGATCGAGAAACGCGCGAACGAGCGCATCTTCGCGAATTTGCCCGTCCGGATCTTCGAGACACCGATCGACGAGGCGCGCAAGCTCGGTGCTCAGATGCTGTTTACGGAAAAGTACGGTGACGTTGTGCGCGTCGTCGATATCGACAGCTGGTCGATCGAGCTCTGTGGCGGCACGCACGTCCGCTCGACAGCCGAGATCGGGCCGTTCGCGATCCTTTCCGAAGCGTCGGTCGGCTCGGGCGCGAGGCGGATCGAAGCTGTGACCGCCGGTGAGGCGTTCGCGTACCTGCGCGAGCAGTCCCGCGAAGCCGACGACCTTCGCGTGGAGCTCGATCGACTGCGCAAGCAGTCGAAGCAGCCGACCACTACCAACGAAGAGCTCGACTTCACTGTCATCGACAAGGAGTCGAACGTGCTCTTCGTCGAGGCGAAGGCGGTCAAAGGCGGACAGCTGCGCGATCTCTCCGACCGGCTGCGCCAGCAGGAGAAGGCGGACGGCGTGATTGTCGGCTCGGTCGAGGACGGCCGGGCGTTCCTCGTGGTCAACTTCGACGAGTCGCTCGTACAGCGAGGGCTCGACGCGACGCAACTCGTGCGCGATCTCGGCAAGCACATCGGCGGCGGCGGTGGCGGCAAGCCGACGCTCGCCGAGGCGGGCGGCAAGAACCCCGCCGGAGTCCGCGACGCGCTCGAGGCCGGCAAGAAGGCCGTTGCGGCGGCGCTCGCGTGAAGGTGATGGCGCTCGACTTCGGCAATGCGCGCACCGGCGTAGCCGTTTCCGACCCGACCGGCGTGATCGCGCGGCCGCTGTGCGTCGTCGAGCGCGCAGCCTCGGAAGACGGTCTGGCGGAGCTCGAGCGCCTCGTGGCTGACGAGCATCCCGAGCAGGTCGTCGTCGGACATCCGCTGACGTTACGCGGTGAACGCGGCCAGCAAGCGCGGATCACCGAGCAGTTCGCGGCATCGTTGCGCGAACGCCTCGAGGTGCCGGTCATCCTGTTCGACGAGCGCTTCACCACCGATCTCGCGCAGCAGACGCCGTCGGAAACCGCCGAGGATGCGCGCGCAGCCGCGCATCTCCTTTCGAGCTATCTCGCGTGGTCGAGCGTCGCCCCGGCGTGATGCCGCCGAAGCCGGGGCCTCCTCCTCGGCAAGTGTCGCGAGACCGCATCAGGCGGCGGCGACTCGGCGCGGTCGGCGGCCTTGTGCTCGTCGTCCTCATCGTGTTCGCGATCGTGAAGATCGCGGCCGCGGCAGTTCGGCGGCGGCGCCGACGACCGTCGCAATCGTCCACACGAAGCCGTTCCGCATCGTGTTCCCCGAAGGCATGAATCGCGAGGAGATGGCACACCGCGTGCAGGTGGTGGCGAAGATCGCGCAGCACAAGAAGCCGAACAAACACGTGCGCCTCGCGAGCGGCTCTTACCTCCGCGCGTCGAAGCCGCGTCCCGTGGACGGTTTCGGCGTGAAGACGCCGCAACCTCGAAGGCTTCCTCTTTCCGGCGACGTACGACTTCCTTGCGAACACGACGTCGAAGCAACTCGTCCAGGACCAGCTCGACGCGTTCCACGCGAACTGGGGGAAGGTCGACCTCAGCTATGCGCGCAAGAAGAATCTCACCGCCTACGACGTGCTGATCATCGCGTCGCTCGTCGAGAAGGAGGCGCTCGCGCCTGACGAGCGGCCGAAGATCGCGCGCGTCATCTACAACCGCCTGCATGCGCACATGAATCTCGGGATCGACGCAACGACGCGCTACGGCCTGCACGTGCCGGGCACGAAGTCGCTGACGCAGTCGGAGCTCGCGAGCTCGAACCCGTACAACACGCGCAATCCGAACATCACCGGGCTGCCGCCGACTCCGATTGCGAATCCCGGCCTGGCGTCGATGCAGGCCGCAGCCCATCCGTCGGCCGGAAACTGGCTGTACTTCGTCCGCAAACGGGACAAGGTCCACCACTATTTCACGAACAACTACAACGACTTCCTCAACCATCAGCGTCAGTACGGCTACTAGGCTCGTCGCGCTGCTCGGCCATCCGGTCGAGCACTCGCTCTCACCGTCGATGCAGAACGCGGCGTTCGCGGCGCGCGGGCTCGACTGGGCGTACGTCGCGCTGGACGTGCCGCCCGAGCGGCTCGAGGAGGCGGTGCACGGCCTCGTGGCACTCGGCTTCGCCGGCGCGAACATCACGGCGCCGCACAAGGTGGAGGTGGCGCGGATCGTCGGTAGCAGCCTGCCGTCCGTGAACACGCTCGTCGGCGTCGAGGGTCATTCGACCGACGCGGCGATCCTCGAGGGCCTTCCTGCCGAGCGGCCGGTCCTGATCGGCGACGGCGGTGCGGCTGCCGCGTTTCGCCTCGCGCTGCCGCATGCTCGCGTCTTCTCGCGGCGCGGCGAGTGGCCACCCGACGCGACCGGTGCCGACCTCGTCGTGAACGCAACCCCGGTGCGCGACGAAGTGCTCGTCGAGCTTCGGCCTGGGCAGACGCTCGTCGATCTTCCGTACCCGCGGACGGCGACGGCTGAGGCGGCAGCTGCAGCCGGTGCGACCGTGCTGGACGGACTCGAGGTACTCGTCGCGCAGGGCGCGGCGTCGTTCGAGCTCTGGACCGGCGTGCCGGCGCCTGTGTCCGTCATGCGCAGGGCACTAGGCTTGCCCGTGTGACCCTGGACCTGGCCTCAGCCGGAGAGTCGCACGGCCCCGCGCTGGTCGCGATCGTGTCGGGTCTGCCCGCAGGCCTGATGCTCGACAAGGCTGCGATCGACGCCGACCTGCGGCGACGCCAGCAGGGCTACGGGCGGTCGCCGCGCCAGCAGATCGAAACCGACGAGGTCGAGGTGCTCGCCGGCCTCCGGCAGGGCCGCACACTTGGCACGCCGCTTGCGCTCGTCGTGCGCAACCGCGACCACAAGAACTGGACGTGGGGGATGAGCCCGTTCCCGCCGGAAGGCGAGGCCGAAGGCAAGGGCACGAAGGAGGTAACGCTGCCGCGGCCCGGCCATGCGGATCTCGCCGGCGTGCAGAAGTACGGGCACTCGGACGTGCGGGACGCTCTCGAGCGCGCGTCGGCGCGACATACCGCGGTACACGTCGCGGCGGGTGCGGTCGCAAAGGCGCTGCTTGCGCAGATCGAGATAACGGTCACCGGGACGGCGCTGCAAGAGTTCGGCGCCGACCCCGAGGCGGTCGACGCGGCGCGGAAGGATCGTGACACGCTCGGCGGTACGGTCGAGGTGCGCGCGAACGGCGTTCCGCCGGGTTTCGGCTCGTACGCACGGAAGGACGATCGTCTCGACGCGCGCCTTGCCGCTGCATTGATGGGCATCCAGGCTGTCAAAGGCGTCGAGATCGGCGACGGCTTCGTGCTTGCGCGGCTGCGCGGCTCACAGGCGCACGACGAGATCATTCGCGGTGAGACCGGGCTCCGCCGCGAGACGAATCGCGCCGGCGGGATCGAAGGCGGCATGTCGAACGGCGAGGAGATCGTCGTACGCGCGGCGATGAAGCCGCTGCCGACGCTCATGAAGCCGCTTGCGTCGGTGGACCTGCAAACGGGTGAGCCTGCGGAGGCGCTCGTCGAGCGCAGCGACGTGTCGGCGGTCGAGGCGCTCGCAGTGGTTGCAGAGGCGGCCGTGGCATGGGAGCTCGCACGTGCAGCGTGCGAGAAGTTCGGGGGCGACGCACTCGGCGACTTCGTCGCCGCATGGCGCGCATACGTGGAGCGGATCGACTGGCGCGCTCACTGACGAGTCACGTCGCGCTCGTCGGCTTCATGGGCGCGGGCAAGACGACGCTCGCCGCGGAGGTCGCGATCCGCATCGGGCGGCCGTTCCTCGATCTCGACGACGAGATCGAACGGCGCTCGGGCTCGACCGTCGTCGAGCTCTTTCTCAAGAGCGAGGCCGACTTTCGCACGGTCGAGGAGGAGGTCGTATGCGAGGTGCTCGAGCGGCACGAGCCGCACGTGCTCGCACTCGGCGGAGGCGCAGTCCTTTCCGAGCGCACGCGCAGGACGCTGCGTGAACGCGCCATTACCGTGTTGATTCCGGTCGACGTCGGGACCGCGTGGCGCCGCGTCGAAGGGTCTGGCCGCCCCCTGGCGCGCGGGATCGAGTCGTTCGAGGAGCTCTACCGGGAACGGCAGCCGCTCTATGGCGAAGTTGCCGATGCAACGGCACGAGATGCGGACGATGTCGTCCTCGCTGCGGCCGGCGTCCACGTCGAGCGCGGGGCTCTGCGACGGCTCGGTGTGCTCGCTCCCGGCGACGGCCCCACCGACCTTGTCAGCGATCCGCACGTTGCCGGCATCCACGGCATGGACGCACAACTCGCCCTCGGCACGCGCCTTGCGCAAACGCACGAGCTGCCGCTCGGTGAGGAAGCAAAGACGCTGGCAGCGATCGATCGCCTGTGGCACGACCTTCGCCTCGACCGGAGCGGAACCATCGTCGCACTCGGGGGCGGCTGTACGACCGACGCGGCCGGCTTCGCCGCGGCGACGTATCTCCGCGGCATCGACTGGGTGCCTGTGCCGACGAGCCTCGTCGCGCAGGTCGACGCCGCGATCGGCGGCAAGACCGCGATCGACCTGCCGCAAGGCAAGAACCTCGTCGGAGCATTTCACTGGCCCGCACGAACCGTTGTCGACCCGGCGCTGCTCGAGACGCTGCCGCCCGAGCAGCGGCGCGAGGGGATGGCCGAGGTCGTGAAGACGGCGCTCCTCGCCGGCGAGGCCTTCCACGAGCTGCCCGACGAGGAGCTCGTCCGGCGCTGTGCCGCCTTCAAGGCGGCCGTCTGCCTGCGCGATCCGCACGACCGGGCCGACCGCAAGATGCTGAACCTGGGCCACACCTTCGCGCACGCACTCGAGGCCGCCGCTCGCTACGAGGGCGTCACGCACGGCCAGGCGGTGGCGCTCGGCCTCCTCGCAGCACTTCGCCTGTCCGGCCGGGACATCGGCCAGGTGGTCGAGCTCCTGCATCCTCAGCCGGTCAAGGTCGATCGGGACAGGGCCTGGGAAGCGATGCAACGGGACAAGAAGGCCGTCCGCGGCGAGCTCCGGCTCGTCCTGCTCGAGGAAGCCGGGCCTGCGTGGGACGTGCCGGTTCCGCCGGCGGACGTCCGGCGTGCGCTCGACGAGCTTATTGCCGGATAGCATCGCCCCTCGTGCGCGTGATCGTCCTCAACGGCGTCAACCTCAACATCATCGGGCGCCGGGATCCGAGGCTCTACGGCGGCATCACGATCGCCGAGCTCGAGGGCCGGATCTACGAGTGGGGGCGTGCGCTCGAGCTCACAGTGCAGTGCCGCCAGACGAACAATGAAGGCGAGTTCGTCAAGTGGTGCCACGACGCCCACGACAACACCGACGGGATGATCCTGAACCCCGGGGCGTGGACGCACTACGCCTGGTCGATCCACGACGCCCTCGAGCCGCTCAAGATCCCGCTCGTGGAGGTGCACCTCTCGAACGTCGATGAGCGCGAAGAGTGGCGTAAGACCTCCGTCCTCCGCGATCTCGTTGCAATTCGCTTCGTCGGCGAGGGCGCCGACGGCTACCTTCACGGCCTCGAATATCTGAAGGAGCACGCATGAACGACCGCCTCAGCCGACTGCAGGAACGGATCGAGCAGCCGCTGCTCGTCACGAACCCGGTCAACGTCGTCTATCTCGTCGGGTTCCACAGCTCGAACTGCGCGCTCCTCGTCGAGCGCGACCGCGTCCGTCTCTTCACCGACTTCCGCTACCTCCAGGCCGCGCGCGCTGTCGAGCAGGCCGAAACCGTCCAGACCAAACGCAACACGATCGGCGAGCTCGCCGAGACGCTGACGGGCCGCATCGGCTTCGAGGCGACCGCCCTGACGTACGCGAACTACGAAGTACTCAAGAAGGGCAACGTCGAGCCCGTTGCGACCTACCGTGAGGTCGAGCAGTTGCGCGCCGTCAAAGACGAAGGCGAGCTCGAGGCGCTGCGCAGGGCCTGCGCCATCACCGACCGCGTGTTCGAACGCCTGACCGAGGTGCCGTTCGTCGGCCGCACCGAGCGCGACGTTGCCTGGGACCTCGCACAGCTCTTTCACGACGAAGGCGGAGATGCACTTGCCTTCGAATCGATCGTCGGGTCGGGCCCGACCGGCTCGCGTCCGCACGGGCGTGCGAGCGATCGCAAGATCGGCACAGGCGAGCTGGTCGTGATCGATGCGGGCACGACGATCGACGGCTACGCGTCGGACTACACGCGTACCTTCGCCACGGGACCGCTCGACGGCGAGGCAAAGGAGGCCTACGAGACCGTGCTGCTCGCGCAGCAGGCCGCGCTCGACGGAATCCGGGCGGGCGTCTCCGGCGTCGATGCGGACGCGCTTGCGCGACGCGTGATCGACGAAAGTCCGTTCGCGGGCGCGATGGGACATGGGCTCGGTCACGGGCTGGGCCTCGATGTGCACGAGGAGCCGCGGCTCTCGACCGAGTCGACCGACGTGCTCGAACCGGGGAACGTCGTCACTGTCGAGCCGGGGGTCTATCTGGACGGCAAGTTCGGCGTGCGGATCGAGGACGACGTCGTCGTCACGAAGGACGGCATCGAGAACCTCACCGGATTCCGCAAAGATCTGATCGAAGTCTCCTAGCTATGGCAGACATGGTCGACACGAACCAGTTCAAGAACGGGATGCACATCGAGCTCGAGGGCAAGGTCTGGCGCATCCTCGAGTTCCAGCACGTGAAGCCCGGCAAGGGCGGCGCGTTCGTGCGCACGAAGCTGCGGAGCCTCGGCGCAGGCGCGGTGGTCGACAAGACATTCCGCGCCGGCGAGAAGTTTCCCCGCGTCCACACCGAGGTCAAGAACGTGCAGTACCTCTACGAGGACGGCGATGAGGCGCACTTCATGGACCCTGAGACGTACGACCAGTTCGCAGTGCCGCGAGCCGAGCTCGAGGAGGAGCTCTCGTTCATGCAGCCGAACGCGACCGTGCAGGTGCTCGCGGTCAACGGGAAGCCGTCCAGCGTGCAGCTTCCCGCGTCGGTCGAGCTCACCGTCGTCGAGACCGAGCCCGGAGTGAAGGGCGACACGGTCTCGAACGTGACCAAGCCGGCAACGCTCGAGACGGGCGCCGTCGTGGCGGTCCCACTGTTCGTGAACGTCGGCGACCGGCTCAAGGTCGACCCGAAAGAAAAGCGCTACATCAGCCGAGCCTAGGAGTGCGCCAAGCGGCCGCGTTCTCGCTCACCGGCGCTCTATGCGCCGTGCTCGGGGGCGTCATCTTCTGGGCCGTCCACGGCGGGTCGACTCTCACCCGCTCGATCGCCTACGGCTGCTGGTTCGCTGCGGCGCTCACGATCGTATTGGCCGTCGTGAGTGGACAGAGGCTGATCTGGCGCCGAACGAGCATCCCCGTGCTCGAAGGCTGGGTGCTCTATTCGAGCGCTGTCGCATTGACGGTGCTGGGCGCCGTCATCGACGCGATCGGGAGCTAAGCCCGAACGGCTGCGCGGTAAGGTCCCGGGCTGTGCCGACTCTTGCCGACACGACCCTTCGCCTGCTCGGACAGGAGCCGCTTGCGGGCGTCATGCCGATGGCGGCTCAGCTCGAGCTCGCCGAGATCCTCGACCGCGCCGGGTTCGCATACCTCGAGGTTTCCGGCGGCGGCTGCTTCGATGCGGCGGTCAAGCGCGGCCTCGAGAGCCCCTGGGAGCGGATCCGCGCGCTCAAGGCGCGCGTCAAGACGCCGCTCGGGCTCGCGCTGCGCGGCCGCTTTCTCGTCGGGTCGCGCCCAGTCGACGCCGACTTCGCGCGAAGGTTCGTCGCGTCGGCCGCCCAGAACGGCATCGACGTCTTCCGCTTGCACGATCCGCTGAACGACGTGTCGAACCTGCGTGAGGCGGCAGAGGCAATCGTCGCGGCCGAGCGCGACTTCGAGGCGGGCCTCGTGTACAGCCCGGGGCCGACAGGCGAGATCGACACGCTGATCGAGCGCGCGAAGGCCCTGCCCGAGCTCGGTGCCGTGCGCGTGCTCCTGCACGATCCGACCGGGTCACTGCAGCCCCACAAGGCGCAGGAGCTCGTCGGCGCGCTCGCCGAGGCGAGCGGCTTGCCAGTCGGGATCTACGTGCAGGGCGCCGGCGGCAGCGCGCTCGCTGCGACGCTCTCGGCAGCGCGGGCCGGCGCGCAGCTGATCGCGTGTGCGATCTATCCGCTCGCGTTGACGCTGCATCGCGTTTCCGGTGAGGCGCTGTCGGAGGCGCTCATCGGTATGAACCTCGATCCGGGAATCGACCGCGACGCTCTTTGGGACGCCTGCGACATCGTCGACGAGCACATCGGCGACGAGCCTGTTGCGCCGCTCGCTCCACGCATCGCCGTCCGCGCAGCGCAGCACAATGTGCCTGCCGGGCTCGTCGCGGGAATCGACGCAACACTGCGCGCACAGGACGCCGGCGACCGGCTGGAGGAGGTGCTCGAAGAGCTCGGCCGCGTTCGCGCCGAAGTGGGCTGGCCGCCGCTCGCTGCGCCGATCGGCCAGGTGCTCGCGTCGCAGGCGCTGCTCAACGTTCTTTCGGCGAGCCGGTACCTCACCGTCGTCGACGAGCTTCGTGCGCTCGTCACCGGTTTCTTCGGCGAGCCGCCCGGCTCGATCGATCCTGCAGTTCGGCGCGCGGTCGAGCTGACGAGCGACCCGGAGACGCAGGAGGACGTCGTCGCGCCGATCAGCGAGCTCCGTGCGCAGGCCGAAGGCATGGCCGCGAGCGAGGAGGAGCTGCTGCTGATAGGGCTCTTCGGCGAAGATGCGGAGCGCTTGCTGCGCGCGATTCGCGGACGCGCGTCTGCGGACGACTCCGAGCTCGCTGCAGTCGACAAGGCTCGCGCGGAGCGAATCCGCGAGATGGTGCGAATCGTGCAGGAGTCGAACATCGGCGAGCTGACGATCGAAGAGGACGGACTGCGCGTCTCCGTTCGCGCCACGCCCGACGCTCCGGCTGCGGTGTCGCAAGCGCCGCTAGCGATCCCAGAGCCGGGAGCCGCGCCTGCGCCACGGCCGTCGAACGGCTACGTCTCGATCGAGTCGCCGATGGTCGGCACGTTCTACCGCGCCCCGGAGCCGGGCTCACCGCCGTTCGTCGAGGTCGACGACATCGTGGCTGCCGGCCAGACGCTGTGCATCCTCGAGGCGATGAAGCTGATGAACGAGGTCAAGTCCGATCTCGAGGCGATCGTGCGCGCGATCCACGTCGACAACGGGCAGCCGGTCGAGTTCGGCCAGGTGCTGTTCGACCTCGAACCGCTCACCGGCCGGCCGCTCGACGCAGCCTGATGTTTTCCCGTGTACTCGTGGCGAACCGCGGCGAGATCGCCGTGCGCGTGATCCGTGCGTTGCACGAGCTCGGGATCGAGGCGGTTGCCGTGTACTCGACCGCCGACGAAGACGCGCTGCATGTGCGCCTTGCAGATCGCGCGGTGAAGATCGGCCCTCCGCAGGCCGCCCAGAGCTACCTGTCGATGCCGGCGATCGTGGCGGCTGCGAAGACCACCGGCTGCGACGCGGTTCATCCCGGCTACGGCTTCCTCTCCGAGAACGCCGACTTCGTGCGCGCGTGCGAGGACAACGATCTCGTCTTCATCGGGCCGCCGGCGGACGTGATGGAGCGGATGGGCGACAAGGCCCAGGCGAAGGAGGAGATGCGCGCGGCGGGCGTGCCGCTCGTGCCCGGCAGCGAGGGCACCGTGAGCCTCGCCGAAGCGCGCGTCGCCGCGGAGGAGCTCGGGTATCCGGTGCTGCTGAAGGCGAGCCGCAGGCGGGGGTGGGCGCGGCATGCGTCTCGTCGCGAATCCGGCCGAGATCGACGACGCCTACTCGCGTGCCTCGGCGGAGGCGGAGGCCGCGTTCTCCGACGGCACGCTCTACGTCGAGAAGGCGATCACGCCCGCGCGCCACGTCGAGATCCAGGTGATGTGCGATTCGCACGGCAACGTGCTGACGTGCGGCGAGCGCGAGTGCTCGATCCAGCGCCGCCACCAGAAGCTGATCGAGGAGTCGCCGTCGCCTGCGCTCGATCCGGAGCAGCGCGAGGCGATGGAGTCCGCCGCGGAGCGGGCGTGCGTCCACATCGGCTATCGCAATGCCGGAACATTCGAGTTCCTCGTCGGTCCAGACGGCTCGTTCTCGTTCATCGAGCTGAATGCTCGCCTGCAGGTCGAGCATCCGGTGACCGAACTCGTGACGCAGCTCGATCTCGTGCGCGATGCAGGTCGCGATCGCAGCCGGACACGCATTCGACCGTGACCGGCCGCGCGTCGCGCTCGGGACACGCCATCGAGGTTCGGATCAACGCGGAAGATCCGTCGCGCGACTTCACGCCGGCGCCGGGCCGGCTCGAGCGTTTCCGGCCGCCGCTCGGGCCTCGGCGTGCGCGTCGACACGTTCGTCGAGGACGGCAGCGTCATCCCGCCGTACTACGACTCGCTGATCGCGAAGCTGATCGTGCGCGACGAGACCCGAGACCTGTGCATCGCGCGTGCGCGTCGCGCGTTGCGCGAGTTCGACATTCGCGGCGTCCCGACGACGCGCGACGCGCTTCGAGATTCTCGACAGCGAGGAGTTCGCGAGCGGCGACTACTCGACGTCGTTCATCGACGAGGTCGGAAGCTGCCGGCACTGGCGGGCGCGTGAAGACGCTTGCGCCCGGCGTCAAGGTGACCGACGCCGCCGTGACCCAGATCGTCGTCCGCGCCGCCGAAGGAGGCGGAGGGAGCGCACGTCCGGCGGCCGAAGCGTCATCTGGACGTGGAGATCGACGACGGCAGCGCCAGTGTCGAGCTCGAGCTGACCGTGGACTACGGGAAGGTGCTGCCCGACGTGGTGCGCGACGTGCAGGAGCGTGTCGCTGCAGCTGTCGGCACCATGTGCGGCGTGATCGTCACCGCCGTGCACGTCTCCGTCGAGGAGCTCCATTGACGCCACCGATCAGCCGGCGTGAGGCGCGGAAGTCCGCGTTGACGCTGCTCTACCAATGGGACGTCACCGAACGCGCGCCGGGCGAGCTCTACGACGGCGACATCGACGAGTACGCGCAGACGGTGACGACCGCTGTCGTCCGCGACGCCGTCGAGCTCGACCGGAGGATCACCGAGGCCGCGGCGGAGTCCGGCTGGACGGCCGACCGGCTCGGCGCTGTCGAGCGGAACATCTTGCGCATCGCGATCCACGAGCTCGACGTCGGTGAGATCCCGCCGGCCGCCGTGATCGACGAGGCTGTCACCCTCGCCAAGCAGTATTCGACCCGCGAGGCGGGCCGGCTCGTGAACGGCATCCTCGACCGAATCAACAAGGAGGCGGCAGTGCGTAGGCTTGACGGAGCACTACAAGGAGCGGAGGCACCGGCTTTGCCGGTGCTGGAGCGGGAATGAGCACTGAGGAATCGTTGTCGAGGGCCGAGGAGCTGCTGGCGCGGCTCGAGGCGGCGCGCGGCGAGCTCGACCGGCTCGCCGAGCAGGAAGGCGGTTCGCCGGACCGCGCGCTCGAGATCTTGAGCGAGCTGTCCGAGCTCGCGAAGTCGGTCGAGGAGGAGCTCGAGCGCGCCAAGCGATCGGCGGAGGCCGATGCCCAGAAGCCCTGAGGAGCTGCGCGGCCTCGTCGAGGACGCACTCGAGCAGCTCGAGCTGTGGCCGCACCTGCACGGGCAGGCCGAGTCGGTGCGGTACTCGATCACGGTCGGCGGCAAGCGCGTCCGGCCGGTGATCGTCCTTGCGACCGCCGAGGCAGCCGGCGCCGATCCGGAGCTGGCACTGCCCGCGGGCTGCGCGCTCGAGCTCGTGCACACGTTCTCGCTCGTGCACGACGATCTCCCGTCGCTCGACAACGACGAAGAGCGGCGGGGCCGGCCCTCGACGTGGAAGCAGTACGGCGAGGCGGTCGGCGATCCTGGCCGGCGACGCGCTGCTCGCAGAGGCGTTCCGCCTGCGCAACGTCGTACGAGACGCCGGAGGTCGCGCGCGAGCTCGCGGGTGCGACGCTCGGGATGATCGGCGGGCAGTACCTCGACATCACCGGCACCGCGCCCGACGAGGCGACGCTGCACAACCTGAAGACGGGCGCCTTGTTCACGGCCGCCGTCGGGCTCGGGCTTTGGGTCGCCCGCGTTTCGCCGGATGACCAGGTCGCCTGGCGTGCGTTCGGCGACGAGCTCGGCCTGCTGTTCCAGATCGTCGACGACATCCTCGACGGCGACGGCTACGTCGTGCGCCACGGCCTCGACGGCGCGCGAAAGCTTGCCGACGAAGCCGCTGACCGCGCGCGCGAGCGCCTCGACGAGGTTGCCGCCGATACGAGCGTGCTGCGCGAGATCGTCGACGGGCTCGCCGTTCGGACGGCGTGACCTCGCCCTGAAGAAACGGCTCGATGTCGTGCTGGTCGAGCGCGGGCTCGCGGAATCGCGGGCCCAGGCGCAGGCGCTCGTGATGGCCGGCCAGGTGCCTGGCTATAACAAGCCAGGCCAACAAGTCGACGAGACCACGGAGCTCACGGTCGCCCGCGGGCCGGCGTACGTCTCGCGAGGCGGTGACAAGCTCGCGCACGGACTCGATGCGCTCGGGGTCGACCCGCGCGGGCTCGACGCGATCGACGTCGGCTCGTCGACGGGCGGCTTCACCGACGTGCTGCTGCAGCGCGGGGCGGCGCGCGTGATCGCGGTCGATGTCGGCTACGGGCAGCTCCATCCCCGTCTGCGTGACGATCCGCGGGTCTTCGTCCTTGAACGCACGAACGCACGTGGGCTCGCGGAGCTCCCGTTCGCGCCGCAACTCGTCGTCTGCGACGTCTCGTTCATCTCGGTCCGGACCGCGCTGCCGCCCGATCCTGCGTCTCGCCGCACCGGGCTGGCAGGCCGTCGTGCTCGTGAAGCCGCAGTTCGAGGCCGGGCGCGAGGACGTGGGCAAGGGCGGCGTCGTCCGCGACACCACCGTACGTGCCCGAGTGCTGCGCGAGATCGCCGAGGCGGCGCTCGGCTGGGGAGCTAGCGTCGTCGACGTCGTAGACTCAGGTCTTCCCGGCCCGAAGGGCAACCGGGAGTTCTTCCTTCAGCTTACGCAGGCCGACGACCCGACGCTTCCCGATGACCTCGACGAGCGGATCGATGCAGCGGTCGCGGCCGGTTAGCACCGCCGCGGTCGTCACGCATGGCCGCGTCGACGTCGCCGAGGCCGTCGAGCGTGTGCGCGCGGTCGCGGAGCGCGTGGGCGTCGCGCTCGATCGACGACCCACGGCAAGCCGAGCTCGTCGTCGCGCTCGGGGGCGACGGAACGATGCTCCGCACGCTCGCGCAGCTGCTCGGCAGCAACGTGCCCGTCATCGGCGTCAACTTCGGGCGGGTCGGCTTCCTGGCCTCGATCCGGCCGGACGATCTCGAGCGGAACATCGAGCGCGTCTTCGCGGGCGAGTACGTCGTCGTCGAGCTCTCGACGCTCGAGGTACGGCTGAACGGCGACCGGCACGTCGCGGTGAACGACGTCGTAGCGACGAGCTCGACGCTCGGCCGGATGGTCGAGCTCTCGTGGGCGGTCGGCGGCGAGGATCTCGGCACGATCCCGTGCGATGGGATGATCTGCTCCACGCCGACGGGCTCGACCGCGTACAACCTCTCGAACGGCGGTCCGGTGCTCGTGCGGAGCCTCGATGCAATGGCGGTGACGTTCATCGCGCCGCATTCGCTCGACGCCCGGCCGCTCGTCGTGCCGCGCGGACTCGAGGTGACCGTCCACAACGCGACGCGTGATGTCTCGCTCGCGCTGCTCGTCGACGGCCATCGCGTGTCGGAGGTTCCGCCCGACGGGGAGGTCGCGGTCTACCTGTGCAACCAGCGCAGCCTGCTCGCGACCCTGCCGGAGACGACGTTCTTCAGCCGCTACCGCGAGACGTTCGCGTCCTGACGCGGCACAAGACGTGCCTCGCCGGCACCTTCCTCCCCGTCGGACCCGCTCTTTACGATTCGGGCAATGCTGCGCCGACTGCGCATAGAGAACCTCGTGCTCATTCGGGAGGCGGACCTCGACCTCGCTCCCGGGCTGAATGCGATCACCGGCGAGACCGGCGCGGGGAAGACGATCCTCGCGCAGGCCGTCGGGCTCCTGCTCGGGACGAAGGGCGACGAGTCGTTCGTCGGGCCGGCCGGCGACGGAGGCGTACGTCGAAGCGGAGCTCGACATCCCGGACGAGCTCGAGGAGCTGACGGACCTCCGGCCCGAGGATGAGGACGCCTTGCTCGTGGCGCGGCGGGTGTTCGGAGACGGGCGCACGCGCGCCTACGCGTGGGGACGGTCCGCCGCCCGGGAGGACGTGGCCGCAGCCGTCGAGCGCGTCGTCGCCATGTCCGGGCAGTTCGAGCAGCGCCGGCTCGCGCGTCCCGCGTACCAGCTCGAGGTGCTCGACCGGTTCTGCGGCGACGAGCAGCTGAAGCGGCGGGCGGAGGCGCGGATGGCGTGGCGCGAGCTGATGGCGGCAAGGCGTCGGTACCAGGAGCTCACCGAGAACGCCGCGCTGGCGGAAACGCGGCTCGACGAGCTCCGCGCGCTCGTCGAGGACACCGACGGCATGGAGCCGGGCGGGGAGGAGGAGTTGCGCGCCGATCGCGAGCGGCTCCGTCACGTCTCGGAGCTCGCCGAGGCCGCGGCCGCCGCAGCCGAGGCGTTGACGCCGGAGGAAGGCGAAGGCGCTGCGGGACTCGTCTCGCTCGCCGAGCGGGCAGTCGCGCCGCTCGAGCGACTTGCACCCGAGCTCCAGCGCGCGGGCGACGATCTCCGCGACGTCGAGCTGCGCTTGCGGGAGACGGCGTCGGAGCTGCACTCGTTCCTCGCGTCGCTCGAAGCCGAGCCGGGCCGCCTGGAGGGGCTCGAGGCCTCGCTCGACAAGATCGCCGAGACGAAGCGCCGCTTCCGGTGCCAGACCTACGAGGAGCTGCTCAGCCGGGCGGCGGAGGCCCGCGCCGAGCTCGCCGCGCTCGAGCGACGGCAACGATCCTGCGGCGGTCGCGGCGGAGGCGCTGAGCGCCGCCGAGGCGCGGTCGGCTTCACTTGCCGCTGAGCTGAGGGCCGAGCGGAATGCCGCGGCGCCCGCGTTCGCCGACGCGGTTGCCGTTGAGCTGCGGGACGTCGGGATGGGCGAGGGCGAGTTCGTGTGCGAGCTCCACGAGCGCGAAGCCAGGCGCAACCGGCGGCGACGAGACGGTGTTCCTCGTGCGCCCGAACGCAGGTCTTCCGTTCGCGCCGGTCGCCGAGACAGCGTCGGGCGGCGAGCTTTCGCGCATCGCACTTGCGATCGCGGCCGTGGCGGGCGGCGAGACGCTCATCTTCGACGAGATCGACGCCGGAATCGGCGGCGAGACCGCTAATGCCGTCGGCCGTGTCCTCCAGCGGCTCGCCGAGCGGGCGCAGGTGATCACGATCACGCACCTGCCGCAGATCGCTGCGGTCGCAGACCGGCACTTCCGGGTCGAGAAGGTCCCGGGCGACCCGACCCACACGCGCATCGAGCAGCTCACGCCCGACGGAGCGGAAGGTCGAGCTCGAGCGGATGCTCGGCGGGCAGGAGTTCCTTGCCACGGTACGCGGCTGATCGCGTCCTTCTCGCGCCAATCGACGACGTCTGGGCGTTTCTCGCAGAGCCGTACAACCTCGCCGACTGGTGGCCCGGCATCTCGGGCGTCGAGCCGGATCGCCGCGGCCTCGCGCCCGGCGCGCGCTGGAAGGTGGTCGGCTCGGACCAGCCCACGTATTTCCGGCGGCCGCAGGCCACGGGAGCGCTGCTCGTCCTCGACGTGCGCCCGAAGGAGCGGCTTGCGTTCCAACTCGCGGGCGATCACATCGATGCCGAGATCACGTTGCGAGCCGTCGACGAGGCGCGCACCGAAATCTCGCTCGTGATCGACGGACCGTGGCTGATCGGACTCCGCCGCCGGTTTCCTCGCCAGGCGCTCGACCGGCTCCATTCGCTTCTGCGAACCGGTGAGGAACCGTTGTGAGGTCCGACCTGAGTCGCTGCTACCCTTGAATCCCGTGAGCGCACGGGCCACCGAAGTACGTTTTCGTCACTGGGGGAGTTGTCTCGGCGCTCGGCAAGGGAATCGTTGCCGCATCGCTCGGGCGACTGCTGAAAGCGCGAGGATTGCGCGTCCAGCTCCAGAAGTTCGACCCCTATCTGAACGTCGATCCGGGGACGATGAGCCCGTTCCAGCACGGCGAGGTCTTCGTCACCGAAGACGGGGCCGAGACCGACCTGGACATCGGCCATTACGAGCGGTTCGTCGACGAGAACTTCCTCCGCAGCTCGAGTCACAGCGCCGGCGCGGTATGGGACACGGTTCTCCGCAAGGAGCGCAAAGGCGACTTTCTCGGCGCGACGGTGCAGGTGATCCCGCACATCACGAACGAGATCAAGGCGCGCATTCGGCGTGGTGCCGAGGCAGGCCCAACCGACGTCGTGATCTCCGAGATCGGCGGCACGGTCGGCGACATCGAGTCACTCCCGTTCCTCGAAGCGATGCGGCAGTTCCGTCGCGAAGTGGGGCCGGAGAACGTCATGTACATCCACGTCACGCTCGTGCCGTTCATTGAGGCCGCCGGCGAGCTGAAGACGAAGCCGACGCAGCACTCGGTCAACGAGCTGCGCCGCATCGGTATCCACCCGGACGTCGTGGTCTGCCGCTCGCACGAGGAGCTCTCGCGCGACATTCGCGACAAGATCGCGCTCTTCGCCGATGTCGATCCCGGCGCAGTGATCGCGAGCCCCGACGTGCCAGACGTCTATCTCGATCCCGCAGGTACTCCAAGCGGAAGGGCTCGACCGGCTCGTCTGCGAGAAGCTCGGGCTTCCCGAAGGCGAAGCGGATCTGGGCGAGTGGGGGAGCTCACGAAGCGCATCGACGAGCGGCGGGAGCTCGTCGAGATCGCGCTCGTCGGCAAGTACGTGAAGCTCCAGGACGCCTACCTCTCGGTGCACGAAGCGCTCAAGCACGCCGGACTCCACAACGGCTGCGCCGTTCGGGTGCGCTGGGTCGACGCGGAGAACATGTCGTACGAGGAGACCGCAGAGCTGCTCGACACGGTCGACGGCGTGCTCGTCCCGGGCGGTTTCGGCTCACGCGGCTGGGAAGGCAAGATCCTCGCCTGTCAGGTCGCGCGGGAGCGCCGGATTCCGTATCTCGGCATCTGCCTCGGCATGCACGTCGCCGTGTCGGAGTTCGCACGCCACGTCGTCGGCCTCGATGGCGCGAACTCCACCGAGATGGATCCGGAGACGCCGCACGCGGTGATCGATCTGCTTCCCGAGCAGAAGGGCGTCGAAGACCTCGGTGGCACGATGCGCCTGGGCGCTCAGGCGGTCGAAGTCGCGGAGGGAACGCGCGCACGGGAGCTCTACACCGAGGCGGTCATCTTCGAGCGGCATCGCCACCGCTACGAGCTGAACAACCTCTTCCGCGACCAGCTCGTCGACGCCGGTCTCGTTGTCTCGGGAACGTTCGAGCAGGGGCGTCTCGTCGAGATCGTGGAGCTCCCCGACCATCCGTGGTTCGTCGCGAGCCAGTTCCATCCCGAGTTCAAGTCGCGGCCCACGCGGCCGGCGCCGCTCTTCCAGGGCTTCGTCGCTGCTGCACTCGACCGGGCACGCACGCGCTCGGGCGAGGCTGTCGCCGCTTCGTCCTAGCAGCCGAGGTTGCGATTCGCACCTCGGGTGCGAGAGGATGCCGACGTGGACGACGACGCACTGGCTTCGGTTCCGTTCTTTTCGGCGCTCTCGCCCGCCGCCAGGAGCGCTGTCGCCCCGTACGCGGAGGAGATCGAGCTGGCGGCGGGGACGAAGCTGACGGGAGAGGGCAAGCCGCGGATATCTCTTCTTCGTCATCAAGAACGGGACTGCGAACGTGCTCCAGGACGAGCGCGAGATCCGGGAGCTCGGCGAGGGCGACTTCTTCGGCGAGATCGCGCTGCTCGAAACGTCCGAAAGAACCGCATCGGTCATCGCGAAGACACCGATGGAGCTGGTCGTGCTGAGCGAGTCCGCGTTCAAGCGCCTCGTGGAAACGGACACCGCGGCCGCGCGCGAGTGCGAAGCGGCGATGCGCGAGCGCTGGGCCTCGCCGATCACCTGAGCCGGTCCGGATTAGGACGCTGAGGCGGCAAGCAGGCGCGGCGTCAGACGCACGACCTGCACAAGCCAGCCGGCGAGCGCGAGGAGCAGCAGTCCGAACGCGAATGCGGTGATCAAGAGTCGACGCCTCATGGTCACAGGACGGTGGCGCCGGCCGAAATCTTCCCGCGTCTCCTAGTCATCCGAACGAGTCGGCAAGTCAAAGCGGGCGGTGACTCCTTCGTCGCCGCCCTCGGGGATTGGGCGCTCAGGATGGCGTGTCGCCACCCAGGCATATCCCCGCTCCGGGTAGGCGACGACATCTGGGAACCGCTTGGTCGAGATGCCAAGCATCCTCACAGGCTCATCCGTCGGGTTCGAGAAGGTGTGCAGCCCGTCCCGGCCTTCCGGGAAGTAGACGACATCGCCGGGTGATAACTCCTCCTCTCCCTCCGGCGTTCGTACGGTCAGCGTGCCACTGAGGACGAAGAACATCTCCTCGACCCCGTAATGCATGTGCATCGGACCTCCGGGTGCCTGCGGCAGGTACTCGATCAGCGACGCTCCGAGGTGATCGGTTGCGAACGGGTGCCCGAACCAACGGGTGCGCTTGTCGCTCTCCGCTTCATCCCATGGCTCGTCTTCCAAGAAGTTCAGGCGGCGCATGCGCTCCTCCTTTTTTTTCGTCGGGTTCTTTGCGAGGAGATCATGCGCGCGTGCGCCTGTTTGCGCGAAGGTTCCCGATCAGTCGTCTGCCGCTGTCGTAGGCTGTGGCTCTCCTTTGAGGAGGGACCGGTGTGATGGGCGGCCAAGAGCAGTGGCAGTTCGATCGCGAGGCGGCGGAGTTGTACCAGCGCTACCTGGTGCCGGCGGTGACGGCGATCTGGGCGGCCGACCTGGTCGACCGTGCATCGGTGCGACCGGGCGAACGACGTGGCCTGCGGTACCGGAGTAGTGGCACGACTTGCGGCAAGGCGCGTGAGCGACATGGGATCTGTGGCCGGGCTGGACATCAATCCCCGGGATGCTCGCAGTCGCCCGGTCACTGCAGGCCGTAACCGGCGCCCCGATCGCCTGGCACGAGGGCAGTGCGCTCGCGCTTCCGTTTTCCGATGCGGCTGACGGTTGGCATTGAGCGTCTTCGGCCCGATCGCGCACAACCCGGCGACGCACGCACTTGCCGACGCGCTCGACCGTTACGTTTACCCCGATGCCTCCCTCGCCAAGCGCAACGAGCAACGTGTTGGCTGACACCGGCGAGCTGCGCTCGCTGATAGCTGGAGCAGGCTTCCGAGAGGTCATCATCGAGACGGTCGTCAATACCGTGGAGTTCCCCTCCGCCGAGGACTACGTTCGGATCCAACTCGCAGCCACACCACTCGCGACAGTGATCGCAGCATGCGACGCGGCTCGCAGGGATGAGCTAGTCAGTGCACTCGTCGAAGACGTAAGCGCGCCGCTTGCGCGGTATGAGAGCGAGAAAGGACTCGAGTTCCCGCAGGAAGTTCACGTCGCTGTCGCGAGGAGAGCTGGGAACTGCTCGTCGTTGGGGTCGCCGACCCCCGATGTTGGTATCGCCTCTTAGACTCTTGATCTCGGCGGTGTTCGTGCCGATATCCACTACTGGTGGAAGCGGCCCGTATCCCTTGGCGACCCCTCGGCTGCCTCCTCGTCGAGCAGGGGCTCCTCAGCGAGGCCGAGCTCGAGCGTGCGCTCGAGGCGCAGGCTTCGACAGGACGGCGTCTCGGTGAGACGATCGTCGAGCTCGGGTTCGTTTCACACCCAGCCCTGTCTCGCGCGCTTGCCGCGCAGTACGGGATAGAGCTCAAGGGGGAAACCGGGTTCGGGACAGGGCTTCGCGCCGAGATCGAGCGTCGCCATGACTTGGAGCGCGAAGATGAGATCGAACCGCGCTTGAAGATGGCTCACACGCCCCTCGTACTGGCGGATGTGGCGGAATCCGAGGCGCCAAACGCGCATCCACCTGACGGCGATGATCTCCACCTTGCACAACTGGAGGAGCAGTGGGCCAAGTTGGCGGCGGCCGAGGACCTGCTCGCCCAGGCGGAGGGCCAGCTGACGGCCTTGCACCGGGCGGCCACGCACCGGCACAATCAGGCCTGGCGGCTGGTCGCGCGGATAAGGCGGCGCGACTCTCGGATCGTCGAGCTGTCGGCAACCGACCGTGACGAGGTGGCAGACCTGCGTGAGCCGAAGCCCTTGCAAGGCCGACGCCGGCAGTTCGCTGGGTCACCTCGTCTACGCGCAGCTTGGAGGACGATACGAACTCGTCGAACGCGACGGTGCTCCGCCAGAACCTGAAGCGATCCTCGAGCTCACCGAGACTGGCGAAAGGGTGTTCGTCGGCTGGATCGGCAAGTCGCCGCTCCCCAACGACGCCCGGCCGTGCGCGTTCGCGCATCCAGTGAACGCGTCCCCGCCGCGTTGCGAGACATAACCCGGCTCGCCTGCGCCAGCGTCCTGTCGCTCGGCATGATGCTGACGCTCCTCCTGGAGCCGCTTAGTCGCCGAGAAAGCCGACCGAAACGAAGAATGCGAGGCCGGCGACCTTGGTCTTCGTCGCCCGGTAGAAGAAGTCGACGGTGGAGCCGTCCTTGCGCGTCAGCACCGCTGTGCCGTGCCGGACGCCCCTTGCGAGTAACTCGTCGTACTCGGTAGCCGCTCCAGGCTCGCGTGCGACGTCGGGCACATGCATGGCGAGTAGCTCCTCGCGGGTGTAGCCGAGCGCCGCACAGGCGAACTGGTTGACCGCGATGTAGCGCATCTGCTCGTCGGCGACGAAAACAAGCGCAGGCCCGGCTTCGACCGCCTCCCCCAGGAGCGCGGTTTGGATGAGGACTTCCGCTGCGGGCATCACACTCAAGATCCTAGGATCAGAACGTGGAAACTCATAACCCGGTTCTGTCTCTCTTTCTTGAGCTTGCCGCGATCCCAAGCCCGCCGGGCGAAGAGCGCGCCGTCGCCGACGCCGTCCTCCGCTACCTGCGCGAGGTCGGCCTCGAGCCGGACGAGGACGACTGCGGGCCCTCGATCGGCTCGACGATGGGAAACGTCTACGCGCGCCTCGAGCCGACCGCCGAGGGAACGCCGCTCTTCTTCTGCGCGCACTTGGACACGGTGCCGCCATCAGGCCCGATGCAGCCGTTTGTCGAGGACGGCGTCGTCCGGAACGCCGGCGGCACGATCCTCGGCGCCGACAACAAGTCGGCAGTTGTCGCGATGCTCGAAGGAGTGCGGCGTGTCCTCGCGGAAAA
Organism: uncultured Actinomycetes bacterium; assembly: GCA_963707525.1. Taxonomy (GTDB): domain Bacteria; phylum Actinomycetota; class Thermoleophilia; order Gaiellales; family Gaiellaceae; genus Palsa-739. The sequence continues at coordinate 534,893 of CAVPQJ010000007.1, forward strand.
CCGCCCGCACGCCGGGATCGAGCTGCTCTTCACTCCGAAGGAAGAAGTCGGACTGATCGGCGCGTACGCGTTCGACCACGAGCGGTTGCACGCGAAGCTCGGTTACGTCTACGACCAGGCCGCGTCGATCGGGGAGATCATCCTGGGCGCGCCGTGGTCGCAGTCGATGGAGGTGCGCTTCCACGGTCGTGCTGCGCACGCCGGGATGTTTCCCGAGGAGGGTCGCTCCGCGATCCAGGCTGCAGCGAAAGCGATCGCGGACCTCCGGCTCGGCCGCGTCGATGAAGAGTCGACGGCGAACGTCGGGGTCATCTCGGGTGGTACCGGCGGGAACATCGTCCCGGAGTGGTGCACATTCCTCGCCGAGGCGCGATCGCAGGACGAGCGGAAGCTGAACGACCTCGTGCAGGAGATGCTCGACGCATTTTCGTTCGCCGCCACGGCGACCGACTGCGAGGTCGAGACGTCGTTGCGGAAGAGCTATCGCGGCTACCGCTTCAAGCAGGACGACGAGGTCGTGCGGCTCGCCGCGGGAGCGCTCGAACGCTGCGGCTTCGCCCCGTCCTACGCGCTGTCCGGTGGTGGCGCCGATGCCAACGTCTTCAATGAACGCGGACTCAGCTGCGTGAATCTCGCGAACGGAATGACGGACATTCACACACCCGACGAGCGGATCACGGTGGAGGATCTCGACGCGATGGTCGACGTGACGCTCGCGCTTGTCGACTCTGCCCGCGCGTGATCGCGCGCCCTTACGTCGAGGAGCTCGCTGCGTGAACCCCGACGAAGCACGCACCGTCTACGACGGCAAGCTGATCGACGTCACGCTCGAGCGCTGGGGCAACAACGAGCGGGAGATCGTCGAGCACCCTGGCTCCGTCGCGATCGTCGCCGTTGATGGGGACCAGCGCATCTGGCTCGTCCGTCAGCTGCGCGAGGCCGCGCGCAAGCAGCTCGTCGAGCTGCCGGCGGGAGCCCGGAACGAGGGTGAGGAGCCGCTCGAGGCGGCGAAGCGCGAGCTTCGAGAGGAGTGCGGCCTGACGGGCGGCGACTGGCGGGAGCTCGCAGCGTTCTGGACGACGCCCGGCTTCTGCCGTGAGTACATGCATCTCTACCTCGCCGAAGGGGTGACGGCGGGGGCGGCGGATCCTGACGAGGACGAGCAGGTCGAGATCGTCCACTGGCGCGTCGACGAGCTTGAGACGAAGCTGGGGGAGATCGAGGATGCGAAGACTCTCGCCGGACTGCTGCTCTTCCTCCAGCTCCGTTCCGCCCGCTAGAGTCCGCGCGTCTTGCGGATCGGCGTTGCCCAGGAGATCAAGACCGACGAGTACCGCGTCGCGTTGACGCCTGCGGGCGCGCGCGAGCTCGTTCAGAAAGGGCACGACGTGCTCATCGAAACCGGCGCCGGCGACGGCAGCTCGTTTCCCGATGCGGAGTATGAGCGCGCCGGAGCGCAGATCGTGTCGATCGACGATGTCTGGGCGCAGAGCGAGATGCTCCTCAAGGTGAAGGAGCCGATTGCGGAGGAGTACCCACGCCTCCGCGAAGGCCTCGTCCTCTTCACGTATCTACACATCGCAGCCGACGAGCCGTTGACGCGCGCACTTGTCGACAGCGGTATCACGGGCGTCGCCTACGAGACGGTTGAAACCGACGACCGCAGGCTGCCGCTGCTGGCACCGATGAGCGAGATTGCGGGTCGTCTCGCCGCGCAAGCGGGCGCATACTTCCTCGAGAAGCCGCTCGGCGGCCGGGGCCTGCTGCTCGGCGGGGTCCCCGGCGTGGCGCCGGGTCGCGTACTCGTGCTCGGCGGCGGAGTCGTCGGGTACAACGCCGCGATCATCGCGATCGGGCTCGGTGCGCAGGTGACGATTCTCGACCGGTCGATCGACCGGATGCGCTACCTCGACGAGATCCTTTCGGGGCGTGTCACCACGGTCATGTCGTCGACGCTGCAGATCGAGTCGTCGATCGCAGACGCGGACGTCGTCATCGGCGCGGTGCTCGTGCCCGGTACGCTCGCACCGAAGCTCGTGACGCGCGCGATGCTCGGCGTCATGAAGGCGGGGTCCGTGATCGTCGATGTCGCGATCGACCAGGGCGGCTGCGTCGAAACGGCTCGACCGACGACGCACAGCGATCCGGTCTATACGGTCGACGGCGTCATTCACTATTGCGTCGCGAATATGCCTGGCGGCGTTCCGATCACCTCGACCAAGGCATTGACGAATGCCACGCTTCCCTACGTCGAGGCAATCGCCGAGCACGGCCTTGCCGAGGCGGTGTCGCGCGACCGGGCACTGGCCCGCGGCGTGAACGTGCTCCATGGGAGGATCACGTACGAGCCCGTCGCTGAGGCGCACGACCTCGAGTACACGCCCCTCGAGACCGTCCTGCCGCTGACGCCCGCCTAGGAGTCGGTCTTCGGCTTCTTCGTGGGCGAGAACCGCACGACGAGCATGGTGATCCCGGCCGCCGCGCCGACAATCGCCGCCATGTAGACGACGAAACCGAGGAGTCCGAGGACGGTGCTCATGCCGAACCTAGAATAGCCCGATGCCGAAGCGCCAGAGACAAAGAGCTTGTGTGATTGTGCTCGACGCCGTCGGGGCCGGCGAGCTGCCGGATGCCGGCGAGTACGGCGACGAGGGCTCGAACACGCTCGGAAACGTCGCGAAGGCAGTCGGCGGGCTCGATCTGCCGAACATGGAGGCGCTCGGCCTCGGGAACGTCGAGCCGCTCGAGGGCTGCCCCCCGCAGCCGGGAGCGCCGGCCGTCGCGGGTCGGTTGGTCGAGCGCTCGAAGGGCAAGGACACGACGACGGGACACTGGGAGATGATGGGCGTCGTCACGGCTCAGGCGTTCCCGCTCTATCCGCACGGGTTCCCGCACGACGTGATCGATCCGTTCATGCACAAAACCGGGCGGGGCGTGCTCGGGAACAAGCCCGCGTCCGGAACGGAGATCATCCAGGAGCTTGGCGAGGAGCATCAGGAGACGGGCAAGTGGATCGTCTACACATCCGGTGACTCCGTCTTCCAGATCGCCGCGCATGTCGACACGATTCCGCTCGAAGAGCTGTACGAGGCGTCGCGCGCGGCGCGCGAGCTGCTGACGGGCAAGCACGCGGTTGGTCGCGTGATCGCGCGACCGTTCAGCGGCGAGCCGGGGAACTACGTGCGCCTCGGCGGCGACCGGCACGACTTCTCGCTCGAGCCGCGGCGGCCGAACTACCTCACGTTGATGCGCGAAGCCGGCGCGACGGTGCACGGGGTCGGAAAGATCTCCGACATCTTCGCAGGATGCGACATCGACGAGTCGCACCCGACGAAGTCGAACATCGACGGCATCCAGCAGACCGAGAAGCTTTTGCAGGAACTGGACGAGGGCTTCGTCTTCGTCAACCTCGTCGAGACCGACTCCTTATGGGGACACCGGAATGACCCGGTCAACTTCCACCGCTGCCTGCAGGACTTCGACCGCCGTCTACCCGACCTGCTCGAAGCGCTGCGTCCCGGCGACCTGCTCGTCCTGACGTCGGACCACGGCTGCGATCCGACGACGCCGTCGACGGACCACTCGAGGGAGCATGCGATGTTGCTCGCGTACGTAGCGGGACACAACGCCGCCGGCCAGATCCACGAGGGAGAGTTCGCCGATGTCGGTGCCACGGTGAACGCGTGGATGAAAGGGAAGGCGCCGTCACGCGGAATTCCGGGACAGCCGATTCTCGAACCATGACGGCCCGATGATCCGCCCTGCCGAGCTGATCCAGCGCAAGCGCGACGGCGAGGAGCTGGCGGGCGAAGAGATCGCAGAGCTCGTGCTCGCGTACGCGCGCGGCGAGGTTCCGGACTACCAGCTCGCTGCGTTCTGCATGGCGGTCTACTTCCAGGGCCTTTCGAGTGCGGAGACGTTCGCGCTGACCGACGCGATGGTGCGCAGCGGTGAGACGATCGACCTCGGCGCCGCGCTCGGCCGCCGGGTCGTCGACAAGCACTCGACCGGCGGAGTCGGTGACAAGACGACACTCGCGGTCGGCCCGATCGTCGCTGCTTGCGGCGTGCCGTTCGGCAAGATGAGCGGTCGCGGCCTGGGACATACAGGCGGCACCCTCGACAAGCTCGAGGCGATCCCGGGCTTCCGCGTCGAGCTTACGACGGACGAGTTCGTCGAGCAGGTGCGCGACACCGGACTCGCGATCGTCGGGCAGACCGCAAACCTCGTCCCTGCCGACAAGATGCTGTACGCGTTGCGAGACGTCACTGCGACCGTGGACAACGTTTCGCTGATCGCGGCGAGCATCATGTCGAAGAAGATCGCCTCCGGGGCCGACGCGATCGTGCTCGACGTCAAGGTCGGTGACGGCGCCTTCATGAAGACGCTGCCCGACGCACAGGTGCTCGCGGAGGCCATGCTTGCGCTCGGCCGGCGCGCGGAGCGCGAGGTCGTGTGCATGCTGACCGACATGGACCAGCCGCTCGGTCGCGCGGTCGGAAATGCGCTCGAGGTGCGCGGAGGCCGTCGCCACCGTGCGCGGCGAGGGCCCGCCCGACTTCACCGAGCTCGTGCTCGACGCGTCGGCCCACCTGCTGACGCTGTCGGATCTCGGGATCGACCGTGCCGAAGCGCGCGCACGCGTCGAGCGCGCGGTCGGCGATGGCTCCGCGACCGCTGCATACGAGCGGTGGGTGCGCGCGCAGGGCGGGGACCCCGACGAGGGCGCGCTGCCGAAGGCGCCGGTTGATCCGCGAGGTGCTCGCACCACGCCGTGGGTACGTGCAGCGGCTCGCGGCGCTCCCGATCGGGCTAGCAGCGCTTCACCTCGGCGCCGGCAGGCGCGCGAAGGAAGACGCCATCGACCACGCCGTCGGCGTCGTCTGCCTGAAGAAGCGCGGTGACACCGTCGACGAGGGCGAGCCGCTCGCCGAGATCCACGCCCGCGACGAGCAGAGCGCGAACGAAGCCGCAACCACGATCACGGCGGCGTACGAGCTCGGCGACGAGCCGCCTCGCGCACGCAGGATCGTGCTCGACACGATCGGCTAGCGGGCGGCTGGATGCCCGAGCTGCCCGAGGTCGAGACCGTTCGCGCGCAGCTCGAGCCCGTGCTGGTGGGCCGTCGCTTCGAGCGGGTCGAGATTCGCGATCCGAGACTCGTGCGGCCCTACGAGCCGGCCGAGGTGGCGGCGGAGCTCGAAGGCGAGCGGGTCGCGGCGGTCGAGCGTCGCGGCAAGTATCTGATTGTCCGGTTCGAATCCGATCGCGTTCTGCTCATTCACCTCCGAATGACGGGATCGCTCCGCCACAGCGGCGACGGGCTCGACGAGGACCCGCACCGCAGGGCTGTTGTCAGATTAGACGACGGATCGGACGTTGCCTACCGCGACGTCCGTCGCTTCGGCACCTGGCTCGTGCTCGAACCGGGCGAGCTCGCGCCGTACCTCGCAACGCGCGTCGGAGACGAGCCGCTCGACGCGCTCTTCACGGCGGCGCGTCTTGGCGAGCGGCTCGCGAAGCGGCGCGCGCCGATCAAGGCCGCGCTCCTCGATCAGCGCACGCTCGCCGGCCTGGGGAACATCTACGTCGACGAGGCGCTGTGGCGCGCGCGCATCAATCCGCTTCGTCCTGCGGAGAGCCTCGACCGCAAAGAGCTCCAGCGGCTCCACAGGGCGATCCGCGCGACGCTCGAGGCCGGGATCGCCCGCCAGGGCTCGACGCTCCGCGACTACGCCCTTCCCGACGGCGGCTCAGGCTCGATGCAGGACGAGTTCAAGGTCTACGGCCGCGGCGGCGAGCCGTGCGACCGCTGCGGCACGCCGATCGCGAAGACGCGTCTCGGCGGCCGCGGCACATGGTTCTGCCCGACCTGTCAGCCCGAGACCTACGCAGCGAGCAGTGCGTCGAGCCGGCCGTCTCGGTCGAGGCGCCAGAGCTCGGTGTAGCCGCCGATCGGCTGACCGTCGATGAGGATCTGCGGCACGGTCCAGCCGCCCGTCAGATCGTGGATCGTCTGGCGGAACGCCGGATCGTCGTCGAGTGAGATCTCCTCGTACGGGAGCTGCCGCGAATCGAGGAGTGCCTTCGCCCGGACGCAGTAACCGCACCAGCGCGTCGTATACATCTGAATTCGGGCCACTATTGCTTCTAACGCGGAAGCTGGCTCGGTCCGTTCCCGCAGCTAGCCTCCAAGAGCCATGGCCTCACGCTCCTACAAGACCGATGCGGTCGTCTTGCGCTCGATTCGCTTCGGCGAGGCCGACCGCGTGCTCCATCTCTACACCGCCGAGCGGGGCCGCGTCGGCGCCGTCGCGAAGGGCGTCCGGAAGACGAAATCGCGCTTCGGCGGACGACTCGAGCCGCTCTCGCATGTCGAGCTCATGCTGCACCAGGGCTCCGGCGAGCTGCAGACGGTCACGGGCGTCCAGCTCATCCACCACCATCAGACCGCTCGCGACGACTACTACCGGCTGAGCATCGGCCTGATCGGCGCCGAGGCAATGCTCCGGCTCTTCACCGAGCAGGAGCAGAACGAACGCGCGTTCACAGCGCTCGTCCGCTTCCTCGACGTGCTCGACGACTCACCGCACGCTGCCGAGCGCCCGACGCTCGACCCGCTCGCGCTCGCGTTCCAGCTCAAGCTCCTGTGGCTGTCCGGCTATCTGCCGCATCTGACGAGCTGCGCCGAGTGCGGCGCGACCGACACGACGCTCGTCGGCTATTCGCCGCGCGCAGGCGGCGCGGTCTGCCGCGCCTGCGCGAACAAGACAGAAGCGCTGTCGCTGAGTCCCGACGGTGTCGGCGGGATCGAGGCGCTGCTCGGGAGCCCGCTCGCGGACGCGGTGTCACTCGAGCTCACCGAGCGGGCCACGCGCGACGCGTTGCGCGTGATCACCGCGTCGTACGAGTACCACGGCGGCTTCAGGCTCCGTACGCTCTCTGCGTGAAGCGCGAACTCGGCGACGGCTACGAGCTGGACGACGACCGGGCGCGGCTCGACCGCGACGCCGTGCACGCCTACCTCGGCGGCGTCTCGTACTGGGCGGAGGGTAGAACCCGTGAGCGGCAGGACGAGCTGATCGACGCGAGCGCGCGTGTCGTCGGTCTGTACCACGACGGCCGCCAGATCGGGTTCGCGCGTGCCGTGGATTGCGACGCCGCCGGCTTCATGTATCTCGCCGACGTGTACGTGCTCGACGAGCATCGAGGCCGCGGACTCGGCGTCGAGCTGATCAGGGAGATCGTCGAGCACGGGCCGTTCGCAGCGCGCCGCTGGGTGCTGCACACGCGCGACATGCACTCGCTGTACGAGAAGTTCGGGTTCGGCCCGAACGTGCGGCTGATGGAACGCGGTGCTTGACGCCATGGCTGCGACCGAAGATGCATGCCGACGAAGTCGACACCGACGTTGCACTCGTGCGCCGCTTGCTCGCCGGTCAGTTTCCGCAATGGGCCGAGTTGCCGATCGAGCCGGTCGTGTCGTACGGGACCGATCACGACATCTATCGCCTCGGCGACCACCTCGCCGCTCGGCTGCCGCGCATCGCGTGGGCCACGAAACAGGCAGCGAAGGAGGCGGAGTGGCTGCCGAAGCTCGCGCCGCATCTGCCGCTCGCGATTCCCGTGCAGCTGGCGATGGGGCAGCCGGCTGAGGGCTACCCCTTCGCATGGTCCGTCTACGAGTGGCTGCCCGGCGAGAACGCCAACGGCACGATCGACGATCTGGATCAGGCGGCCGTCGATCTCGCCGCGTTTGTCACGGCATTGCGCCGGGTCGACGCGACCGGTGCACATCCGCGTCCGCCAGGCAGCCGAGGCTCACCACTCGCGGAGCTGGACAAGCATGTCCGTCGCGCGATTGCAGAGCTCGGCGACCGGATCGACGCCGCTGCCGCCATCCACTCATGGGAGGAGTCGCTCAACGCCCCGGCCTGGGACGGCAGCAGGTCTGGGTGCATGGCGATCTGCTGCCCGGGCAACCTGCTCGTCGTCGACGGTCGCCTGTCGGCGGTCATCGACTTCGGTGGCCTCAACGTGGGCGATCCCGCCTGTGACCTGCAGCCGGCCTGGAACGTCTTCGAAGGCAACAGTCGCGCGCGGTATCGAGCCGAGCTCGAGGTCGACGATGCGTCATGGCTCCGCGGCCGCGGCTGGGCGCTCTACCAGGCCGTGATGGCGCTGCCGTATTACTGGGACACGAACCCCGGCATGATCCGCCAGGCGTCACACGCGCTGGCGGAAGTCGTCGCCGACGACTCCTGAGCCGTCGGGCGAGAGCACGCTGGCGCAGCCCAGAGGCGCCTTGGCGCAGCCTGGTCGAACCCATCTTGAAGCCTGCGACCGCGAGGGGTAGCGTGGCTGTATCGAACGTAAAGGAGGAGATATGGACACGCCTTACGCATTCGTAGCTCGCATCGAAGCCAAGCGCGACAAGGCCGAGGACGTAGCGGCCTTGTTGACCGGTGCACTCCCGCTTGCCCAGGCTGAGTCAGGCACGGTGGCCTGGTACGCAGCACGCACCTCTCCAACGACGTTCTGGATCTTCGATACGTTCGGTAGCGAAGACGCACGCCAGGCGCACATCAACGGTGAGATTGCGGCTGCACTTATGGCGAAGGCCGACGAGCTTCTTGCGGGGCCGCCGGAGATCCTGCCGGCCGATGTGCTGGCCAGCAAGTAGCGCTGGCTTCGTCTCAAGCTCAGGGGTCATTCCGGAACACTGGCCCAGCCGAGTGTGTTCGGCTTAGTAGTCCCCCCAGACTGTCCAAACGCTGCGTGTTCGAGCGACGAGAAACGTGATTCGGGCGCAGTCGCCGCACCGCCCGATGGGGTTGTGCGGCTTGTCCAATACAGGGAAGTACACGCCAACTCCGACCGACCACCGCCAGACGGATGCGCCGCACTCGCTCTTGATCCACCCGCTCCGCAGCCATTTCCTCGTCAGGATCACGCCGGTCGTTCGCGCCCCGACCACCCTCGCTTTAGTCGAGGCGGTACGTGCGAATGACGTTCGGACATACGCCAGGACGACTCCCCGCACAGCAGGCGCGTACGACGCAAGAGAACTAGGCAACGCCTCAACAGCGAGAGGGCAGCCGTTGAACGTTCCTGCGGGTACGCCTCGCTGCCCTGCAAGCGCCACAGCACACAGCAGTCCGCTCAACGCGAAAACAACCATCGCGCGAACCAAGAGGCGGCTCACGCCGCGAGTCTATACAGCCGTCGTCTGGCGTCATTGCCGCACACTCGCGCGGCCGAGAGTCTCGAATATCGGCCGGTCTTCGACTCGAACGACTGTTACGCTCGGCGCGTGGACGTGAGCGTCCAACGCGAGGCCGACGGCCGATTCTTAGTGAAGCTGGCCACGGATGAGCGGGAAGTTGATATCCGGCTATCAACGACTGACATCCGCGCGCTCGTCGGGTCAGCGCACTGGAGCGAGCGCGGGATCATGCGGGCTGGGGAGTCAGCGGGCGCACCTGTCCTCTGGGCGAGCGACGGCAACGACGCGAGGCTCTTGATCGATCGGGACGACGTCGAGACTCGGGACGTTGCGATCACAGTCCCATTTAGGGTCGTGGATGAGGTCGTCCGCCGGACCCTCGTGAGTGAGGTTCGTGTGACCTTCACGCAGTCGTATGAGCCGCCTCCGCCGGACGACGATCTCGTCAGGACGCTTCGAGCGGCTGTCGCCTCGGTTCCTTATCTGCACGAGGCATATCTCGTGGCGCGGAGGACAGAGTGGCCGGAAGGGGAGAAGCTGGAGCTTGGTGTCGTCGCTCACGCTGGCGGCGGTTCGCGTTCTGGGTGGAGCGAGGCGTTGAGAGTCGCCCTCGCACCATTCAGCCCGCCGAGCGAAACCGCGCGGCTCGGCTGGTTGGCCTATTCGAATTCGCCTGTCCCCGACGAGGTTCGAGGCGCGGGTATCCGTCTCGCCTGACGCTCCCGCGTCTGCGGGCGCGAGCATAGAACCGCCCTTCTCGTTCCATCGTCAGGGGTCATTGCGGCACACTGGCGCAGGCGACAGTTCCTAGACTTGCACGGTGGCCTATGACGTGGTCCGTCCCGACGAGTTCGAGTGGCTCACGCGTCCCCACGAGCCGGGCGAGCCGGCGCGGCACGTCGCTGAGTTGAGCGACCGCGCGGGCTTCGCGCACGTGCGCGGGAATGTTTGGCGCTACGAGCCCGGGGCGATGGGACGCCGCCACCGTCATCCGATGCAGGAGGAGACGTTTGTCGTCCTCGCCGGCGCGCTCTCGTTGTACGTCGGCGAGCCGCCTGAGCGGATCGACGTGCCGGCCGGTGGGCTGGTCCGCGTCGACCCCGGTGTGCCGCTTCAGTCCGCGAACCACGGTGACGAGGACCTGCTCGTTTACGCGTACGGCTACCCGCCAGAAAGCGAACACGCGGAGCTCCTGGACTCTGCGCTTTAGTCGCACCGTCCGGCGCCCGGCGCACTCGACACACTGCCGTGGCCAAATGCGCGCCCGCGCTCGGGGGACATTTCGCAACGCTGGCGCAGGCGTTGCCACTGTCCCGCGAAGAGGGACGCCTCAGGCGGTCTTCTTCACCTTCGTGACCTTGACGACGAAGGTCAGACTCGCGCCTCCTTGCTTTCCGATCACTCGCCAACAGCCCACGGTGGGGAAGGTTAGTGCGCTCGGGATGAAGCCTTCATTCCCGTAGCTACCGTTGGGGACCCCGGCACGCAACGGCGGCGCGGACCGGTCGAGCCTCCGTCCGCTGACGACGAGGTTGCCGGGAACGCCGCGCCACCAACCGACCTTCGCGTAGATCGAACCGTCCCCGTTGATGACCGCCATGCTTCCGCCTCCGGGCAAAGTGCCGGCCGTCAGCGTTCCATGAGGCCAGTAGATCGCAGCACGAATGCGACGGTTGCCGTAGTTGAAGCTTGTCCTGCCAAAGGGCACACTCGCCTTGGTTACCGGCTTCGGAACGGTTACTGGACACGCGCCTGCACTTACCACTGAACCAGGGCTAGCCCTCGCCGCAACGCAAACCGCGAGTGCAGCAGCCCCAACGATGACCAAGACCCGAGTCATCGAACGCATTTTGGCAGCTACACGCGCGCGCGGTACCGAACGCTCTGACCTCGGCGGGAGTCCGTCCCCTGAACTCGTCGGGGAACATTCCCGCGCGCAGGCGAGCACCTTCGGAATGGTTTCATTTCCGCCAGGTGTACACAGCGATGAAAGGATCACTGACATGGCCGATGCGAATGAGTTGCTGTACAGCAATCTGCACGAGGTCTTTTCCGAGCGGGACCCTGGAAAGCGCCGGGCGGCCATCGAGCGGACGTATCGCGAAGACGTGAGGTTCATCGATCCAGAGGGCGAGGTCGTGGGACGGGAAGCGCTGAACCAACGCGCTCAGAAGATTCTTGACGACGCGCCGTCCGACTTCGTGTTGGAGGAGGACGGCCTGGCTTACATAAGTTCTGACACCGCCGCCATGCCATGGCGCTTCGGGCCGCCGGGTAGTCCCGTGGTCCGTGGCATCGACATACTCACGTTGCGCGACGGCAGTGTGAGCGTCGTGCGTACGCTTATCGGGTTCCGAGCGCCAGCTTCGTAGTGGGCGATCCAATGCTCAAGGTGCGGCTCGACGCGGTCGATCTGTCTCTTGTGGGCATGCGATTGATATTGCTGCTCGTCGCCGTCGGTGGCGCCGTGGCTCTCTTCAGCCCCACCAGCCTGAAAGCGGCTTCCACGTGTCGCCTGACCAGCGTTGATGAGGCTGCGTATGTCGCCCAGAACGAACGCGTTCTTCGGACCGTGCCCGTAGCCCCGGGCGCAAGACTCATACGGGATAACTCGATTGGTCAGCCGGCGGCCGACGGGTGTACACCGCACGAAAACGGGCCGCCCTACTCGAGCTTCATGACATTCCGCCTCTACAGCCTTTCTGTCAGCCCGAATCGCACCGCCACCGCCGGCTGGTATGCCAAGGTTCTGCCCAGACTCGGCTGGATCTATCAGACAGGCAGCGTCGCGACGGGCTTTCTCAACTACAAGCGCGGCACTGCATCAATGGCCGTGCAGTTGTTCGGCCAGCGACCGCAATGGCTCCAACTGAGTGCTGACTACGCCTTGATCAAGCGCTAGAACTGCCAGTCCTGAACGTGCGCAAGCGAGTCTCCGGGTCTGGCTTGTAGACACGCGCAGCTACGAGGGCCGGATTCGATGCCAATGCTTGCCGGCGTCGCCGGTCGCGTACAACTCGCGATCGTTCGTCCCGGCTTGAAACGTGAACCAGGCCGTCCGGCTGTCGATCGCCTGCAAGTCGGAGAGTTGGCAGTACCGAGACGGCCCGGCGTGTGCGATCAGATTCGGCTCCCAGCTTCTGCCAGCGGTTGTAGTGCGATAGGCGAACCAGCCGCCCGCGCGGAAAGCGCCGACCCACCAACTGCGCGCGGTCTCGAGCGAGATGGAAAGGGTTCCGGAACCCCAAGCGCGGCGCAGTTCCCTCCAGGTGCCGTCGCTCCCGTTACCTTGAGCACGCTGGCGAGCCTCCAGCTTCGACCCAGGTCGCCGCTTCGGTAGACCGCCAGGTGAGCCGCTCTGCGATGGAGGAAGGTGACCGGAGCCAGGATCGTGCGGCCAAAGAAGACGGGCAGGCCGTAGACCGCCCTCGCGGATCGTTCGCTCGCGGGCACGAGCAGTCTCGCGCGCGTCCAGGTACGGCCGCCATCGACGCTGTGAAAGAGAAAGCGGCTGAAAAAACCGCCTGCCTGCCAGGCATCGCCTGCGCTCGCGAACGTGACAGGCGCGATTTCCGGCAGGCTGTCGTTGACGAGTCGCCAACTCGCGCCGCCGTCGGAGCTGCTGTAGAGCCTGGCTGCCGGAGCGGTCGGCTCCTGGCTGACCAACCAGCCCTGCCGAGGGCTAAGGAACTGGACGGTGGCGACGGCGCCGGCGTTCTGCGTGTGAGTGGTAACCACCTTGCCCTGCCATCTGCGCCCTCCGTCACTCGTCCGGTACACAGTTACCGCCACCGTGCCGACGTTCCAGCCGACGAGCCAACCATGGTCGCGGTCGAGGAACGAGACGTCATCGATCACCGTCAATGGCGGCAGTCGCGGGCCGATCTCCGTGAAGTGCCCACCGACGCTCGTCGTCGCGAGCAACTGCGCGCGCGAGATCGTGCCGGGAGACGCGACCGGGCTCGCCGCCACCACACCAAATCCCGCGGACACGAGCCGGACGACACCGATCACAGACGCCGAAGAAGGCGAATCACGAGCCGCGGTCGCCGTCGCTAACAGCAGCAATCCTGAAAGCAGCAATACAATCCGACCTCGACGTTGCATAGAACAGACGATACGGGCGGCCTAGCGCGAGCGACCTGAGTCGCTCGCGCCCGTTCCCGTTCCGATCCGACTAACGCTGTACAACCTTGTGGACATCGAGGTATTCGATGGAGGGCGGCCCATCTCCGAAGCCCGCCTCAGTGCGGACCGCCATCACCTTCTCGCCCCACGCCTCAGCCTGTTCGCGTGAGTCCCATACCTCAAAGACTCGAATCTTTCCGTCTTCGCCGACCGCGGCCGCGTGAAACACGCCCCCAGCCGGTGGAGTGTCGCCAACGCCGAGCTTGTCCCGCATCTGGTCGTACTCGTCGGGTGTGATCCCCGTCTTGACGAACCTTGCTGTTGCCACACCAACCTCCTCGCTAGACGCCTCGACATTACTCCGATGCGGCTTGTCAAACTCAATGCTTAGTACCATCGACGCGTGGAGGCGGGAACACGCACCGGCGGATGCCTTTGCGGCGCGGTTCGCTACAGCGTGCGCGGTGACCCGGTGCACGTGGGGCGTTGCCACTGCGCGGACTGCAGAAAGGAGTCCGGGAGCGCGTTCACTGTGTATGCGCAGTGGCCTGTCGAGGCGTTCGAGGTGAATGGTGAGATCTCGAGCTACGACGGACGCGGCTTCTGCGCTCTCTGCGGGTCGCGACTGCTCGATCCAGTCACTCCCGGTGACACGCTCATCGAGATTCGGCTTGGAAGTCTGGATGAGGCGCCCTTTGAATTGAAGCCGGAGGACGAGGTCTGGGTAAAGCGGCGCGAAAGCTGGCTCCTACCGGTCGAAGGCGCAGCGCAGCACGACGAAAATCGTCACTAGCACCTCGAGCTAGGCGGCGGTGAAGAGCGAGAACGACAAGGTCCCGCGCTCACAGACCGGTGTGGGCGGACTGATCGGCACGTCGAGCGGAGCGCCCGCGAAAGACACGCGAAGCGTGTAGGCCTTGGGCTCGCACGGCCCGTCGGTTTGCTCGCTGCCGCCGGGCACGTCGGGAGAGAATCGCGCGTCGGCGACGGCGGACGCTCCCGGCTGCAAGATGATGCGGGCCGCAGTTGCCGTCCCGGGCCGCGCCGGTTGGGCGTTCGTCGGCAGATCCTTGCCGGCCTGGTCGAGAAGCTGGACGACCGGCAAGCCGGACACGTAGCAGGCCACCGGCGAGTCGTTCTTCACGCGTAACCGGTAGCTGATCTGCCCGGCTCCGGGGCTCCCGGGGATGACCTTGAAGGTGCCGCTCATCGCGTCGCCCGTGCACGCCGTCGCTGACGATTGCGACTGCTGCGTCGTCACCTGCACCGTTGTCGTATGCACGACCGTCGTGGTCTCCGTCACCGTCTTCGTGCCGCCGCCGCACGCGGCAAGGCCCGGCACGAGAACCACGAGTAGGACGAGCAGGACCTTCATGGTTTCGGCGACTTCCAGGGACGCTCGAGCGCGTCGTCGAGCCACGCTGCGACGTCAGCCATCGGCAGCCGCTCCTGCGCCAGCGAATCGCGGTCGCGTACGGTCACCGTCTCGTCCTCGAGGGTCTGGTCGTCGATCGTAAAGGCCCACGGCGTCCCGATCTCATCCTGTCGACGATAGCGGCGGCCGATCTGTCCGCTGTCGTCGTACTCGACCGTATGCCGGCGCCGCAGCTCTTCGAACAGCGTGCGCCCCCGCGACGACATGCCTTCGTCCTTCGCGATCAGCGGCAGCACGGCCGCCTTTACGGGCGCGATCAGCGGATGCAGGCGCAGCACCGTCCGCTCGCGCTCGCCGACGACCTCCTCGTCGTAGGCGTCGCACAGCATCGCGACGAAGATCCGCTCGATCGAGACGGCCGGCTCGATCACGTGTGGCGTGTAGCGCTCGCCGTCCTGCCCGACGAACTCGAGCTTCGTGCCGGACGCCTTGCGTGTGTTGCGTCAGGTCGAAGTCGCCCCGGTTCGCGACGCCCTCGAGCTCCTGCCAGCCGATCGGGTAGAGGTACTCGATGTCGCTCGTGCCGCTCGAGTAGTGCGAGCGCTCCGACTCGTCGTGCTCGCGTACGCGCAGCATGCTCTCGCGGATGCCGAGATCGATGTACCAGCGTGCCGCTGCTCGACCCAGTAGCGGTACCACTGCTCCGCCTCGTCGGGCGGGACGAAGAACTCCATCTCCATCTGCTCGAACTCGCGGACGCGGAAGAGGAAGTTGCCCGGCGTGATCTCGTTGCGGAACGACTTGCCGACCTGCGCGATGCCGAACGGCGGCTTTCGCCGCGCGAGCTGCAGCACGTTCTTGAAGTTGATGAAGATCCCCTGCGCCGTCTCCGGCCGCAGGTACGCCTTCGACGACGCATCCTCCATCGCGCCGACCTGCGTCTCGAACATGAGGTTGAACTGGCGCGGCTCGGTGAGGTCGCACTCCGAGAACTCGCCCGGCCTCTTCGACGGCTTGCGTGCCGCACTGCGCGTCCTCGAGCCGGTCGGCCCGGAAGCGGAGCTTGCACGTGCGGCAGTCGATCAGCGGGTCGCTGAAGCCGGCGACATGCCCCGACGCCTCCCACACCGCCGGATTGAGGATCACGGCCGAGTCGATCGCCACGATGTCGTCTCGCTCCTGCACCATCGCGCGCAACCAGAGGGAGCGGATGTGGTTCTTCATCAGGACGCCGTAGTGGCCGTAGTCGTAGGTCGAGCCGAGGCCGCCGTAGATCTCCGAGGACGGGAAGACGAACCCCCGCCGGCGGCAGAGCGAGACGATCTTGTCCATGGTCACCTCGGTCATCGGGCCCTACGGTATCCGGCGGCGCGGTAGCGTCCTCCGCATGACGAGTGCGCCCGTCGAGCTGCATGTCGTCTCGGACGCGACCGGGGAGACCGCCGCGCGCCTCGTGCAGGCGCTCGAGGCGCAGTTCCCCGACCAGGAGTTCGTCGAGATCCGACATCCGCGCATCGAGTCGGAGGAGGATCTGCATCTCGCCGTCAACCGGATGAAGGGCCGCCCTGCGGTCGTGATCTACACGATCGTCCAGCCTGAGCTGCGCAACGCGATGCGCACGCTCTGCCGCCGCACGAAGCTCCACTACTGCGATCTGCTCGGTCATCCGATCGAGGCGGTCGCGCGAGTGTCCGGCATGGCGGCGCGCATGACACCGGGCTCGAGGCCACCGCTCAACTCCGCCTACTTCAAGCGGATGGAGGCGATCGAGTTCGCCGTTCGTTTCGACGACGGTGTCGGGCGCGGGCTCGAGGATGCCGACATCGTGCTCGTCGGGGTCTCTCGCACCTCGAAGACGCCGCTCTCCATCTACCTCGGCTACCTCGGCCACAAGTCGGCGAATGTCCCCGTTGTCAAGGGGATCGAGCCGCCGCCCGGCCTCTTCGAGATCGACCCGCGCAAGATCGTCGGTCTCACGATCAACGCGGACCGGCTGGCCGAGATCCGTCGCGCCCGCGTGCGGACGATGGGCGCGCGCAACCGGCAATACGCGGAGCTGAAGGAGGTCTACGAAGAGCTCGAGGTGGCCGAGAAGCTCCACCGGCGCCTGGGCTGTCCGGTGATCGACATCTCGGAGCTGTCGATCGAGGAGACGGCGCACCGCGTGCTGCGCGTCGTCGAGGAGCGCCAATCCGCGTGAGAAACGAGAAGGGCCGCGTGCCGCTCCGCTACTGGGCCATGTGGTGGGCGCTGATCGTCGTCGCGGACTTCGTCTTCTACGTGCTGTTGACGCCGATCTGGATCGGGCTGCGCGCCGTCGCCTGGCTCGCGGAATTTCGGGCCCGGCGCCGCCGCTGAGTAAGATCGGCGCCCGTGGCCCGCTACGTCTACGACTTCGACGAGCCCGCAGGCGGCGGCCGCGAGCTGCTCGGAGGCAAAGGGATCGGGCTCGCCGAGATGACGCAGCTGGGCGTGCCCGTTCCGGCCGGGTTCACGATCACGACCGACGCCTGCCGCGCCTACCTCCGCGAGGGCGGCCTCCCGGCAGGTCTCGAGGACGAGGTCGCCGAGCACATCTCCCGGCTCGAGGCGAGGACGGGCAAGCGCTTCGGCGACCCGGGCGATCCGCTGCTCGTCTCCGTCCGCTCGGGTGCGGCTGTCTCGATGCCCGGGATGATGGACTCGATCCTCAATCTGGGCTTGAACGACGACGCACTCGCGGGTCTCGCCGGCACGACGGGCAACGCGCGATTTGCGCGCGACTCGTACCGCCGCCTGATTCAGATGTACGGCGAGGTGGTCGACGGCATCGACGGCCACCGGTTCGAGCAGGCGCTCGCCGACCTCAAGCGCGAGCGCGGCGCGCAGCAGGATGTCGATCTCTCGGCCGACGACCTCGCGAGCCTGCTCGAGACGTTCAAGGACATCTACAGGCAGGAGACGGGCGACGAGTTTCCGCAGGACCCGCGCGAGCAGCTTCGCCGTGCCGTCGTCGCGGTCTTCGAGTCGTGGAAGAACCCGCGCGCGCAGGTCTACCGTCGCACCTACAACATCCCCGACGACATCGGCACCGCCGTGAACGTCGTGCAGATGGTGTTCGGCAACAAGGGCGACCGCTCGGCGACCGGCGTGTGCTTCACGCGCGACCCGTCGACGGGTGAGACCGGGCTCTACGGCGAGTACCTCGTGAACGCGCAGGGAGAGGACGTCGTGTCGGGGGTGCGGACGCCGCAGCCGATCGAGGAGATGCGCGAGCGGCTGCCAGACGCGTTCGAGCAGCTACTCGAAACGATGACGCGGCTCGAGCGGCACTACCGCGACATGCAGGACATCGAGTTCACGGTCGAGGAGGACAAGCTCTACCTGCTGCAGACGCGCTCGGCGAAGCGCACCGCCGCCGCGGCGTTGAAGGCGGCAGTCGACATGACGACCGAAGGACTCATCTCGCGCGAGGACGCAATCGCGCGCATCGATCCCGGGCAGCTCGATCAGCTGCTTCATCCGATGATCGATCCGAAGGCCGAGGTCGAGGTCGCGGCACGCGGACTCAACGCATCGCCGGGGGCGGCGTGCGGAGCCGTCGTGCTCGACGCCAACACCGCCGCCGAGCGCGGCAAGGCGGGCGAGTCGGTGATTCTCGTCCGCTGGGAGACGACGCCCGACGACATCCACGGACTGATCCACTCGAAAGGCGTCCTGACGGCCCACGGCGGCATGACCTCGCACGCCGCGGTCGTCGCGCGCGGCATGGGCAAGCCGTGCGTCGCCGGCTGCGACGGCCTCGAGATCGACATCGACGCACGAACGCTCCGGATCGGCGGACACGACCTGCGCGAAGGCGACACGATCACTATCGACGGCGGCACCGGCCGCGTGATCATCGGCGAGGTCAAGCTCGTTCCGCCGCAGATCAACGAGGACTTCGAGACGGTGCTCGGGTGGGCCGACGACGTGCGTCGCCTGAAGGTGCGTGCGAATGCCGACAATGCGGAGGACTCGGCGAAGTCGCGTGAGTTCGGCGCGCAGGGAATCGGGCTCTGCCGCACCGAGCACATGTTCTTCGGCGACGAGCGTCTGCCCGTCATGCAGGAGATGATCCTCGCCTCCGACGAGGAGGGACGCCGCGCGGCGCTCGACCGGCTGCTGCCGTTTCAGCAGTCCGACTTCGAGGCGATCTTCGAGGTGATGACGGGGCTGCCGGTGACGATCCGGCTGCTCGATCCGCCGTTGCACGAGTTCCTGCCGCCGCTCGAGGAGGCGACCGACGAGCGGATGCGCAATCGCATCCGCGCCCTGCGCGAGTCGAACCCGATGCTCGGCACGCGCGGCTGCCGGCTCGGCATTCAATGGCCGGAGATCTACGAGATGCAGGTGCGCGCGATCGCGCGCGCCGCGAGGGCTGTGCACGAGCGGATGGGCGATGCGCCGCTCGTCGAGATCATGCATCCGCTCGTCGGCTTCCGGGAAGAGCTGCGGCGGCTGCGCGAGCTGACGGTGCAGGTGATGGCGGAGGAGGCGCCGGAGCTCGAGTATCTCTGCGGCACGATGATCGAGCTGCCGCGCGCAGCGCTGCGCGCCGACGAGATCGCCGAGGTCGCCGACTTCTTCTCGTTCGGAACGAACGATCTCACGCAGACGACGCTCGGGATGTCGCGCGACGACGCGGAAGGCAAGTATCTGACGTTCTATCTCGAGGAGGGCGTCATCGAGCGCAACCCGTTCGAGACGCTCGACCAGGACGGCGTCGGCGACCTGATGCGGATCGGAGTCGAGCGCGGCCGAAGCGTGAAGCCGGACATCAAGCTCGGCATCTGCGGCGAGCACGGCGGCGAGCCCGCGTCGGTCGAGTTCTGTCACAAGCTCGGCCTCGACTACGTCAGCTGCTCGCCGTATCGCGTCCCGCTCGCACGGCTTGCCGCGGCGCAGGCGGCGCTGAAGGACGGCAGTCGAGCGGAGTACGTGGCAACGGGAGGCTAGGTGGCGAAGTACGAGCTGCTGATCGACGGCCGGTCGCGCTGGCGCGCAAAGTCGGACGACGATTTGCGGCGCTGGCTCACCGAATACGTCGAAGAGCACGCCGCCGACGATCCCGGTGCAACGCACGTCCAGATCCGGCGCTTGTCGGCGTTCTCGTGGTTGACCGGCGGGAGGATCGTCGACCGCACCGCGTTTCTGCTCGTGGTGCTTGCCGTCTGCGCCTCTCCTGCGCAGGCCGCGCTCGAGCCGGGCCAGCACGCGGCGATCGACGTCTCGGTTGCGACGCTATGGAAGGCGCCGAATCTCTACCGGTCGATCGACCGGCCGTCGGTGACGAATCCGGTCGATCCGGTGCAATGGAGCAAGAACCTCTCGACGACCGCATCGCGTGTCTGGCTCGACGCGCATGTGCAGACGCAGGCGCTCTACGGCCAGGACGTCGTCGTGCTGGCGCGGAGCGGGGGCTGGGCGAAGGTTGCAGTCGTCGACGAGCCCGATCCGCAGGATGCCGCACGGCTACCCAGGCTGGCTTCCGGTGTCGCAGTTGAAGACCGGCTTCGCGGGCGGAGGCCGCTCGGTCGTCGTCGTCGGGCGAACCGGACAGTTGGTCGTGCACGGACGGACGTTGACCCTCAGCTACGGCACACGCCTCCCGCTCGTCCGCTGGACTGGCCGCTCCGCGGTCGTGCGCACGCCGGACGGGCAGGGCGCGGTCCTCGGGGTCGAGAACGCGTATCGACCCTCGAGCGCGTCGATCATTGCGCAAGCCAAGCGTTTCCTCGGCGTGCACTACGTATGGGGCGGACTCTCCGCGTGGGGCTTCGACTGCTCGGGTCTGATCTGGGACGTCTACCGCGCGCACGGCATGACGATTCCACGCGATGCCGACCCGCAGTTCCGTCACGGAACAGCTATCGCCCGCACTGGGCTGCGTCCCGGCGACCTGCTCTTCTTCGGCTCGCCGGGCTACGCGGATCACGTCTCGATCTATCTCGGGAATGACCGGATGCTCGAGGCACCCGATTCCGCGCACCGCGTGCGCATCGCGCCGGTGCGTTGGACGTACTACATCGGTGCGCGCCGGTACTTGACGCGCTAGGCCATTCCGCGCACTTGGAAGTACGCGATGGCGACGCTCGCGGCCGCAACTGCCAGGACCCCGGCGACGCCGAGGATGCCGACCTTCCCGTAGGCCGCATGGCCACGACCCCAGTTGGCGTACGCCAACGTGACGAGGATGCCGCCGATCAGGCCGCCGAGATGCGCGCCGATCGAGATGTTCGCGCCGACGCCGTTGAAGGCGAAGTTCAGCACGAGGTTGAGCACGATCAACGACGCTGCCTGCCCGCCGAGCTTGCCGGTGTGCTGCCACTCGAGGATGAGCATCGCGCCGAGGATCCCGAAGATCGCACCTGAGGCACCGACGCCGAACGAGTGCGGCGAGTAGACGAGTGACCCCGCGGACCCGGCGAGACCGGAGACGAAGTAAAGGAGCACGTACCTGAGCGAGCCGAGGTACTGCTCGACCGGCCGGCCGATCACCCAGAGCGCGAACATGTTGAAGCCGAGGTGCAGCAGGTAGCCGTGCAGGAACATCGGCGTCACGAGTCGCCACCAGTCCCCTTGCGCGATCCAGGGCCCGAAGAGAATGAACTTCGTGTAGAGCGCGCCGCCCGGGGTTGTTGATGCCGTTGCCCTGCACCGCCGTGATCAGGTACACCCCGATGTTCAACGCGACGAGTGCCTTCGTCACGGGGGCCTCCACGAAGCGGGCGCTCGTACGGCGGACGACCCGCGGCGGGTTGACCCGCTTGCGCGTGCCGGCATGGTCGGGGCAGCGCAGTCCCACGGCCGCGGGCGTCATGCATTCGGTGCAAATCGGACGGCCGCACTCCGAGCACGAAAGTCCGGTCTCGCGATCCGGGTGTCGGTAACAGGTCGGCAAGCCGGTGGCCGCTGTAGACATGCGACTAGCCTAGCCGCGTGCTTGTTCACGTCGCCTTTACCCCGGGGGAGCAGACACCGGCGCCGGTCGGCATCGTCGTCGACGTGCTGCGCGCGACCTCGACGATGACGCAGGCGCTCGCGGCCGGCTATCGCCGCGTGCTCTGCTGTGCAGAGATCGAGGAAGCGCGTGCCCTCGCAGAGACCGAGGGGCCGGCGAAGCTCGCCGGCGAGCGCCGCCTCGAGTCGATTCCCGGCTTCGACTTCGGCAACTCGCCGCGCGAAGTGGCGGGAGAGCCCGGTGCAGCGACGCTCATCCTCTCCACGACGAATGGCACACGCTTGCTCGTGTCGGCGGCCGAGCGCTTCGAACACGTCTACGTGGGCTCGCTGCTCAATCTCGATGCCGTCGCGGCCGCGGCGCGCCGGCATGGGGAGGACGTCGCAGTGCTGTGCGCCGGCGTGCTCGGCGAGCTCGCACTCGACGACGCGTACTGCGCCGGGCGGATCGCCGACGTGCTGGGCGGGGACGCGACCGACTCGGCGACCGCCGCGATCAGGCTCGCACGGAGCTACGCCACGGCGCGCGAGGGGATCGGCTCCGGACGCAGCGCCTGGAACCTCCGGAACCACGGCCTCGAGGAGGACATCGACTGGTGCGCCCGCGAGAGCGTTCTCGACGTCGTTCCCCGCTACCTCCGGACCGTCGGTCCGGCGGCGGAGGTCGGGACCTGACGCGAAGGAAGCGGACGGCCCCTCACGGGGCCGCCCCCCAAACTCGGGCGTCTGGCTTGGCGAGCATCCCGGGCACTCTCCGTGTGCGGCTTCGAGCGCCCGGATCAGGTGCCCGATCGGCGGATCATGCCAAAGCCGTTGTCTCTTGTCCAATACTGTCGACCGGCTAGATTCCGAGGCGTGAAGGCCCTCGCGGTCGCCGTCCTGCTCGGCGCGCTCGTCGTGGCTTCCTCGGCCGCCTCGGCCCCGAAGCGGCCGTGGCTCTGGCAGTGCGAGCAGATCCACCTGGAGCAGGCGAAGGACGCGTGCTACGTCCGCTTGCTGCTTCTGGACATCGACCGTTCGGGCGATCCGGCGACCGAGTTGCCCCGCATCGACGCCCGCGCGAAGGCCACGCCAACGTCTCTGTACGAACGCTGCCACATGCTCATGCACGTCGTCGGGCGGCAGTGGGCGATGGAGCATCACCTGACGCTCGACGGGTTGCAGAAAGTCGTCCCGCGCTCGAACGACCCGGGCTGCTCCGCGGGCTTCGGGATGGGCCTCGTGATGGCGCTCGGCCCCGAGATCATCTCGACCGGCGGTAAGAGCGCGCTCAAGACGTGCGTCGCACTCCCGACGCGCTGGCGCTCGTTCACGTGCGTGCACAGCCTCGGCCACGCCCTGATGCGTGGATACCACGAGACGTTGTTCCTGGCCGTGCACGCGTGCAGCCGGCTCGGCGCACGGTACGCGCCGGACTGCGAGCAGGGCGCGTTCCACGACTACTGGATCTCGCTCCGTGGCGCCGACGACGCGACCTCGCCGATCCATGCGGTGCACTCGCCGCGCAAGCTTTGCGCGCAGTACGCCCGTTACGCGGTGCAGTGCTGGTACCGGTACTGGATCGAGCAGGCGCCCGGTCCCGTGATCTACGGGGCGCGCGATCTCCTGCGGCTCTGCCACGGGCTCGTGGGGGCACAGCGCGAGGGCTGTATCGCGGGTGCCGCGAAGGATGTGTACGACACACCGGTCGGGCAGCTGGCGATGTGCGCGAAGCTCCGTGCGGCGGATGCGCTTGCGTGCGTGCGCGGCGTCGGGAATCAGGCCTACGCGGGGGAGCCGAGGCGAGAGCTCGCGCTGCTCGGGGACTGCCGGCGGCTGCCGGCGGGTGCGGTCGCAGGCTGCGCAGCGTGGTTCGGGCAGACGTTCAATGTCGTCGAGAACGGGCGGTTTCTCGCGCACGGGTGCCCGAAGGCTGCGCGGTCGCTGCGCGCGGCCTGCGCGGTCGGGGCCAGGCGCTGGCTCGGGCCGCTCGTGACGTTCTCGTAGGCGTGCGCTTGGCGGCTTCCCGCGGGCCGACGGCGCTCGACGGTGCCGGGACGGCGAAGCACGGCGGCCGCACTCGCCGCCGGCGCACCGGTGGTCAACTCGCCTCGGAGGCGGGTCGCGTGCTGGTTGCCCTGCGAACCAGCGGGCGATCAACGCGACCGCGACGACGCGCTGCCGAAACGCGTCCAGGGTCCCGCGCCGAAGCGACAATGCGACCGACCGGGGACCGCTGGCTCGAGGAGCTCCAGCTTGCCGCGGCAATGCGCTCGCAGATCTCCGGCAGTCGGACGCGTGTGAGACCCATTCAAGACCAGTGAGCCGCTCGTACTCGCCGTTTATCTCACCGGTGCTCACACTCGAAGCGCGCCTCCAGTGAGGGGATAGCTCCGGGGCCGGGTCTTGACAGGGGAACGTGTGTTCGTGTAGAACATACGTTCCCATGATCGCCTGCCTGTCCATCCCAGGATTCGAATTGAAGGCGGCTTTGCGCAAGCAGCCGGCCCTCACGCTCCGCCCTGCCGCCCTTTCGCCGGAGCCCGGCGGAGAGCCGCTGCTGGGGCCGGTGACCGCGGCCGCGGAGGCGCTCGGCGTCCGGCCGCAGATGCGGCTCGGCGAGGCGCTCGCGACCTGCCCGCAGCTCGTGCTCATCGAGCCCGACCCGGCCTCGGCCGAGCAGGCATGGGAGGAAATCGTCTGCTCGCTCGAGGACGCCGGGTTCGCAGTCGACTCCGGCCGCGCTCGGGGTGGCGTACTTCGAGACGCGCGGGGTCGAGCGGCTCTACGGCGGGCTCGACGCGGCACTCCGCCGGGCGCTCGCCGCAGTCGGCGACCAGTGGGATGGGCGCATCGGCGCCGCCGGCCGCCGCTTTGCAGCGCTCGCAGCCGCCTCGGTCGCGAGACCCGGCCAGCTGCTCGTCGTGCGCGACGAAGAGGTCGGGCGCTTCCTCGCTCCGTTGCCGCTGAGCTTGCTGCCGCTCGAGCAGCGGCGCTACGAAGAGCTCGAAGCGCTCGGAGTTCGAAAGCTTGGACAGCTTGCTGGGCTCCCGGGTGGTGCCGTCGCCGAACGATTGGGGCCGGACGGCCGGCGCGCCTGGGGCCTGGCGAGAGGTGGAGCGTCCGCGCGCGTGCACGGACGCCGTCCACCCGCCGAGCTCGCGGAGTCGCTCGAGTTTCCAGAAGCGATCGGCAACGAGCTCACGCTGAGGCGTGCACTCGGCGCGCTCGTCGACACGGCGCTCGCGCGGCCGGAGCGGCGCGACCGCTTCGTTCGCAAGGTGGCGCTCTCGGCACGCCTCGTCGGCGGCGGCTCCTGGCGACGGTCGCTCACGCTGCGCGAGCCGAGCGCCGAGGCCGACCGGATTCGCATCCCGCTCGCATCGCGGCTCGCAGACCTGCCGGGGCCGGTTCTCGAGCTGCGGATCGAGCTCATCGAGCTGACGGAGCCGGCGGGGCGGCAGCTCGAGCTCCTCGCCGCGGGGGCGGAGGACCGAAGCCGCCTCAGCGAAGGGCTGCGCCAGGTGCGGGCGAGCACCGGCTCCGGCTCCGTCTGCACCGTCGTGGAGGTCGCACCGTGGTCACGGATTCCCGAGACGCGCGCGCTCTTCGTACCGCGGGACGACTAAACGAGCCGCGCCCGGCGCGCGTCGAAGCGAACTTCGACGGGACGCCGTGGCAGGTGAATCACCAACCCGTCGTCCTCGTGCGCGAAGAGTGGCGCGTGCTCGACCGCTGGTGGACGGACGAGCCGGTGACGCGGCGCTACTTCGAGGTCGTGCTCGAGACCGGCGAGAACACCGTCGTCTTCAAGGACGGCGCAGGAGGGCGGTGGTTCACCCAGCGCGGAGCTTGACGTGGGGGAACCCATGGTTCCCCCACGGGCCCCCTCCTTCGCCCGTCGCAAGTTGTGAGCGTGCATGCGCTACGGCGAGAGCGCGGTCTCACCTCCGCGCGCGAGAGGTTGCTCCACCAAGAGCGCTGTTGACGGGTTGCCTACCCCGCGCGGGCGGTGGTGCCTTCGGCATCCCCGCCACGCTTTGTTCGCCTCCGGCTAAGACGCGCTTCGCGGCGCCTTAGCCTCCGGCCTTTATGGCTCTTACGACGGAGAGGCGCACGGGGGAGCCGGTGGCTCCCCCGTGGACGCCTGAATTAGAAATGGAACAGGTCGAACAGGTCGCTCAAGGAGGCGAGGCCGTCACGCGGCGGAGCTGGAGCCCCACCCGTGTCGTAGTCGCCGCCAGTCGGTGTCGAATGGTCGAACGTGTGGTTCCGCGCCGCGAGTGTCGGCAGGCCCCAGAGGCGCTCGATGAACTTCAGCGTCGACACATGGTCTGCGGGCTTGGCGGATGTCTGGACGCCGCGTTTCGCGTGAGGCGAGATCGCCCAGAGCGGAACGCGGATCCCGAGCCCGTACGCGTCGACCTGTGGCGGCGGGACATGGTCGAAGAAGCCGCCGTGCTCGTCGTACGTGAGGAGGAATGCGGACTTGCCCCAGTGCGGTGAGTCCTGGAGTGCTCCGATGACCTGCTTCTGGAACCCCATCCCCACCGACACGTCTGCGTCCGGATGCTCGTCGAACTGCATCGAGAAGCTCGAGATGATCCAGGACACGTTCGGCAGGTTCCCGGTGCGGCAGTCCTCGAGGTAGTCGTCGAGGCTCGCCGTCGTGCGCGGGTCGTGCGCGTACCGGCTCCAGAACACGGCGACGTTGTCGGTGTCGCCGACCTCGACTCCGTCGAACCCGATGTAGTAGATCTTCCACGAGACCTCTGCGTCGTCGAGGAGGTCGAGGATGATCGGCCACGGGCCCGAGTCGAAGATCCCGTAGCCCCACTGTCCGTTCGTCGTGATGCCGCCCGAGGTGCCGGACATCAGATAGAACCGGTTCGGCCAGGTCGGGCCGAGAACCGAGCAGAAGTAGTTCGCGCAGAGGCCTGCTTGCTCGAACAGGCTGTAGTAGTACGGCAACTCCCGCGCCGTGTAGTACGGCATCGAGATGTTGCCGTCGCCGAAGAACTCCTGCGTGCTCCGATAGAAGCCGTCCATTCGACCGCCGTTCCACTGGCGGTGCACCGCGTCCCACCAGTGCGGCGGATCGCTCGAGCGCAGCGCCGTGAGCTCGAACGGCGCATGCCCGACCCCCGCGGCGTCCGGCTGCGTGTAGCCGCGGGGTGGCCCGAACCCGCGCGCCTGCACCTGCGGTGCATAGCCGAAGTAGTGGTCGAAGGAACGGTTCTCCTGGCACGAGATAACGACGTGCTCGAGCGGGGTGTGGGCCTTCCCGTAGCGGCGTGCACGCGCGGCAGCCGGCGCGCTCGCCCAGAGCGTGCCGCCTGCGACGGCGACGCCCGCGGCGCCCGCCCTCCGCAGAAAATCGTCCCTTGTAAAGGCGTCTTTCTCTGCCATCCGCCTACCCTCCTTACCTCGATCGTGGGAGGAGAGGGGAGCCGCAAATCCTCTCCCGGCCCGAGCCTACGAAACGAGCCGCGACTCTGCGTCAGTCGAGCGGATGCGAGTCGTAGAGCTCGGCGTCGACCTCCTCACCGGCATCGACCTTGCGCAAGGAGTCGGCGAAGCCGCACGACGGCGCGTGGACATTCAAGAAGCGTGCCGCGCCCCACACTCGTGAATGCATGCTCGACCCCCGGCGGGACGACGACCGCCGTGCCGGGTTGTGCCCGGGTCGTGTTGCCGTCCGCGGTTACTTCGAGCTCGCCCTCCAGGACGTGAAAGCAATCGGTGTGCCGAAGGTGGACGTGCTTGGCGGCTCCGTCGTACTCGTCGTCGACGAAGTACTCCAGCACGTCGAGCTCCGGTCGCTCGACCTTCACCAGTGCGAGACGATGCTCCTTGCGCACGGGGTCGCCGTCACCCGGGCCGCTGATGATCCCGCGGACGCGTGCTGCGCCGGTGGCGGCTCCGAAGAACGTGTCGAATTCCTCGGGCGCGAGCTGCCGCCGTCCGCTTGCCCAGCCTCCCGGGGCGTGCACATTGACGTAGCGCGCCTCGATCGTCCCGGGATTGCGAAATCCATGCAGAAGGAGCGCGGGCGCGGCCACACACGATCCCGCAGGCAGGCGAACCGTCTCGCCGCCAAGCCGCATCTCGATCTCGCCCGCGAGGACATAGAAGACGTCAGTGTGCGCCGCGTGCGTGTGCGGGCGCGCGCCGGTCTCGCCTGGTGGAAGCGACCACTCGAGCCAGTCGATCTGCGGCAGGCGAATCTCCTTGTCACCCTCGGCGACGACGGCATGCGTCGGTGGCAGCAGCGCGCGTAGGCCGCTGGCCGCCTCTTCCGGATCAAGGGCGTCTCGAACCGCGCGCACGACGGCGACACCTGCAGCTCCTGAGGCGACGACGTCTTCGATCGTGCCCGCCATCGATGCCGCCGATCGCAAACCACGGCACGCGCAACCGGTCGCGCGCCGCGCGAACGAGCGCGAGTCCGCCGAGCACGGCCTCCGGCTTCGTCGGTGTTCCAAACACGGCCCCGACGCCGAAATAGTCCGGCTCGCCCTGGAGCTCGTCCACGGTGCTCGCGGAAAGGCCCACGAGGCGATCGGGGCCGACCGCACGCCGCGCGTCCGCCAGGGACACGTCCTGTTGGCCGACGTGCACGCCGTCGGCGTTTGCGCGCTCGACGAGATCGGGCCGGTCGTTCAGCACGAACAGCGCGCCGTGCCGGTCGCAGGCGCGCCGGAACGGCTCGGCTGCCCGGACGAGCTCGTCGTCCAGGAGCTCCTTATCGCGAAGCTGCACGACGTCGACGCCCCCGCGCATCGCCCCGTCGAGCAGGGCCGAAGGATCGTCGCCGTGAGGCCGGGCCTCGAGGACGAGATAGAGGCGTGAGCGCGCCAGCCGGGCGCGTCTATCCAGGCCGTTCACGGCGGCGACACTATCGTCCGCATGGTGGAGCGGTACGACGCGGCGATCGTGGGCGGCGGCATCATCGGACTCGCGTCCGCATGGCGTGCGCAGCAGCGCGGGTTGCGCGTGTGCGTCCTGGAGCGCAGCGCGGCTGGTTGCGGCGCGACGCGGGCAGCCGCGGGAGTGCTCGCGCCCGATCCAGAGACGCCCGGCTTTACGGCGCTCGCCCGCGCTTCGTCGGAGCTCTGGCCCGCGTTCGCAGCAGAGCTCGGAGAGATGGGCTACACGCGCTGCGGCTCGCTCGTCCTGTCGTTCGATGAGGACATCGGCGAGCACCAAGGCGAGTGGCTCGACGGCGAAGCCTGCCGCGCGCTCGAGCCCGGCATCGCGCAGGACTGCCGTGGTGGCTGGCTGCTCGCGGACGACGCCCAGGTCGACCCGCGCCGGGTCGTCGACGCACTCGTCTCGAAGATCGGCAGTGCACTCCGCACGCACGCAGATGTTGTCGATCTCACACCACAAAGCGTCGAGCTCGCCGACGGCTCCCGCATCGATGCCGACCGCGTCGTCCTCGCCGCAGGAGCCTGGTCGGCAAGACGACTGGCAAAACGTCTTCCCGTGCGGCCGGTGAAAGGCCAGGTCATTCGCCTTCGGGGTCCGCTGCCTGCGACGCGCATCATCAGGAGCGAGGAGGTCTACGTCGTTCCCCGTGCGACCGGCGAGACCGTTCTCGGTGCGACGGTCGAGGATGCCGGCTTCGACGACTCGCCGACCGATGCCGCGACCGAATTGCTCCTCCGCCAGGCGATCCGGGCCGTCCCGGCCGTTCGCGAGCTCGAGGTCGTCGAGGTCTCGGCCAGTCTCCGCCCGGGCACGCCGGACAATGGACCTCTGATCGGGGAGTGGGAGGGCCTCCTCATCGCCGGCGGCCACTACCGCAACGGGATCCTGCTGGCGCCGATCACGGCAGAGGCAATCGCTGCCTTGCTCGCAGGCGAGGAGCCGCCACTCGAGACCGCTGCCTTCGATCCCCGCCGCTTCGAGGTTTGAATCGAACATATGTTCGTGTAGAACTGAGGGGTGAGTTATGTCGAGCTCCACGCCCACAGCGCCTACTCGTTCCTCGACGGGGCATCCCAGCCCGAGGAGCTGGCGGCGCAGGCGGCTGAGCTCGGCTACCCGGCACTTGCACTGACCGACCATGACGGGGTCTACGGCTCACTCGAGTTTGCGCATGCGGCGAAGCACTTCGGCGTACGGGCAATCACCGGCGCCGAGTTGACGCTTGCAGGAGGTGCGCATGTCACGCTGCTCGTCGAGACGTCGCAGGGCTACGCGAACCTCTGTCGATTGCTCACGCTACGCGCACGCGGGCACACGGCCGAAAGAGAATCGAGAGGTACTCCCGCCGAGCCTCGACCAGCATCTGCTCGAGGAGCTGAACGAAGGACTCGTCTGTCTCTCCGGCTGCGCACGCGACGGACTCGGCGTCCGCGACCCGAACGCAGCTGCGCGCCTTGCGCATGCGTTCGGCAGAGAGAGCTTCTTCGTCGAGCTGCAGCGCCCGTACGAGCGCGGGGACACGAAACGGAATGCCGCGTTACGCGATCTCGCGCAGATGCTGAACGTGCAGACGATCGCAACCGGCAACGTGCACGCTCACCACGCGAGCAGAGCGACGCTCCAGGACGTCCTCGTTGCCGTTCGCTGCCGCACGTCGCTCGACGGCAGCGAGCGCGAGCGGCGCGGCAATCACGAATCCGTTCTCGCCGCGCCCGCCGACATGCTCGAGCGCTTCCCCGACGACCGCGACGCGGTTGCACGCACGGTCGAGCTCGCCGAGCGCCTGCAATTCGACCTGACGCAGGAGCTGGGCTACCGGTATCCCGACTTCTCCGACGGGGTGGAACCGGCGATCGTGCAGCTGCGCGGCGTTTGCGAGCACGCATTCGTCGAGCGCTACTCGCGACTGAACGGCCACAAGAAACGCGTTCGCGCACGGCTCGAGGAAGAGCTCGTGCTGATCGAGGAGCTCGGACTGGCCGGCTTCTTCCTCCTGCACTGGGAGGTGCTCGAGCTTGCACGCGAAGTCGCAAACGAGGTACGCGGCCCAGGATCGATGCGGCACGTGCTGCCGCCCGGGCGCGGTCGCGGCTCGTCGGTCGGGTCGCTCGTCTGTTACCTGACCGGTCTCTCGCACGTCGACCCGGTCGCGAACAAGCTCTCGCTCGGTCGCTTCCTCAACCGCGAGCTGGCGTCGGTGCCCGACATCGACCTCGACTTCCCGCGCGACATCCGCGAGAAGCTGATCGTCGGCGTCACCGAGAAGTACGGCCGCGAGCATGCCGCGCTCGTCGCAAGCTTCGCGACGTACCGCTCGCGCGGTGCGATCCGCGACGTGGGCAAGGCGCTCGGCCTGCCGTTCGCGGATCTCGAGCGGCTTGCGCGGCTCTCCGACGGTTGGAATGCACAGCGTGTGGGTGAGGAGCTGGCGTTGCTGCCGGATGCGGCGACGAAGCTCGCTTCACCTCGGTGGCGCGCCTTCGCCGAGCTCTGCACGGAGATTGCGGGTCTGCCGCGCCACATCTCGCAGCATCCCGGTGGGCATGGTGATCTCGTCGCGACCGCTCGTCGAGCTCGTGCCGGTGCAGCCTGCAGCGATGGCCGGCCGCCAGATGTGCCAGTGGGACAAGGACTCGTGCGCGGACGCCGGCTTCCTGAAGATCGACCTGCTCGGGCTCGGGATGCTCTCCGCCGTCGAGGAATGCGTCGACCTCGTCGCGCGCACGCGGAACGAGAAGATCGACCTCTCCCGCGTGCCGCTCGACGATCCGGATGTCTTTGCGGAGATCCAGCAGGCCGACACCGTCGGCTGCTTCCAGATCGAAAGCCGCGCGCAGATGCAGACGATTCTGCGCACGCGGCCGGAGAACCTCGACGACATCACGATCCAGGTCGCACTCGTCCGTCCGGGGCCGATCCAGGGCAAGGCGGTGCACCCGTACATCGAGCGCCGGCAGAAGCTGCGCGAGGACCCCGCATATGAGCCACCCGCCGACCACGAGCTCCTGCGCGAGCCGTTGCGTGAGACGCTCGGCGTCGTCGTCTTCCAGGATCAGGTGCTCGACGTCGCGATCCACCTCGCGGGCTTCACGGTCGGCGAGGCGGAAGGGCTACGCCGCGCGATGAGCCGCAAGCGAAGTCATGCAGCGCTCGAGGCGTACCGCACGCGCTTCGTCGAGGGTGCACTCGGCAAGGGCGTCGACGAGGAGCTCGCGAACAACGTCTACGACAAGCTCGTGGCGTTCTCGGGCTTCGGGTTCCCGAAGTCGCACTCCGCCGCCTTCGGACTGCTCGCGTACCAGTCGGCGTGGCTGCGGCACCACTACGGCGCGGAGTTCCTCGCCGCGCTGCTCAATGCGCAGCCGATGGGCTTCTATCCACCGGCGACGCTCGTGCGCGATGCACAGCGCCACGGCGTCGAGACGCGGCCGCCGGACGTGAATCGCAGCGGCGTCGGCTGCCACATCGAGGACCGAAGCGGTGCGAGTCGGGCTGAAGTACGTGCAGGGCGTGGGGGAGGACGACGCAGAGGCCGTCGTCGGCGAACGCGATGCGAACGGGCCGTACACGCTCGATCCGTGCTCTGTCGCAGCGCGCGCCGATCTCGAAGGACGAGCTGTCGGCGCTCGTCGAGTCGGGCGCGTGCGATTCGTTCGGCCTGAAGCGGCGAGAGCTGCTCTGGCAGCTCGGCCTCGTCCCTCGCCCGACGACGGTGCCCGGCTCGGGCGGGGAGGAGAAGCAGCTCGCGCTGCCGCTCGAGGCGACGGTGGCGACGCCAGACCTCCCGGAGCCGACGACGTGGGAGCGGATGCTGTCGGACTACCGCACGACAAGCCTGTCGGTGGGGGTGCATCCGCTCGAATTGATGCGTCCGCATCTTCCGCCCGGGACGCTCTCGACCGAAGAGCTCGGCCGGCAGTCGCACAACTCGAACGTCGCCGTCGCAGGGATGGTCGTGGCCAGACAGCGTCCGTCGACGGCGAACGGCGTCGTCTTCATGCTGCTCGAGGACGAATACGCGCAGATCAACCTGATCGTGCCGCCCAAGGTCTACGACCGCTACCGCGCGGTCATCCGCGGTGAGCCGCTGCTGCTCGCGCGCGGCCGCTTCGAGCACGCCGACCGGAACCGCAACGTGCTCGTCCGCGAGCTCGTATCGCTGGGGCCGCTCGCACGAGAGCTCACCGACGGGGCGGACGTGCACGGCTCGCTGCCCAATGCGCATCACTTCGGTCACCGCTGACTGACATCATCCGCGCGTGGATCTCCGCGCTCGCCGGCAGCGCGCGCGCAGTCGCCTGAGCCTGCCCGTCGTCGGCCGTATCGCGCAGTCGGCGCTTGCCGCCGGCGCCGCGTGGGAGCTTGCGCTGCAGATCCCCGGCCACGGCAAGCCCTTCTTCGCCCCGATCGCAGCCGTGATCGCGCTCGGCGCCGAACGCGGGCGCCGTGGACGGCAGGCGATCGAAGTGATGCTCGGCGTCACGCTGGGGATCCTGATCGGCGCGGCGATCGTCGCGATCGCCGGAGTCGGTGCCTGGCAGCTCGTGCTCGCGACGGCGGTTGTGCTCGTCGTCGCGACAGCTGCGGCGACGCCGCCTGTCGTGCGAGGCCAGGCCGCAGCCTCCGCGATCCTCGTCGTCGCCTTGCACCAGCCCGGTTCGAACCTTGCGGTCCAGCGGCTGGTCGATGCGTTGATCGGCGGCGGAATCGCGATCGTGCTCGCGCGGTTGCTTTTTCCGATCGATCCACTGGAGCTCGTACGCGACGAGGCGCGGCAGTTGCGCGTGCGGCTCGCCGATGCCCTTGAAGAAGCTGCCGCGTCGCTTGCGACGCGCGACCGCGGGCGGGCTCGAGCGGCGCTCAAGCGCCTGAACTCCGTCGACGAGCACGGGCTCCGGGATGCTCTGACGTTGGCCCGCGACGTTGCCCGACGCGCCCCGCGGCGCCGGCCGCTCCGGCGCCGGCTCGAGGCGCTCGGTGAGTCGTGGCTGGAATTGGAGGCTTCCATCAACGACGCACGCGCGATCGCGACCGGTGCGCTTCGATTGCTCGGCGAGAACGCCGCGCCGAGGCCTGAGCTGGTCGAGGCTGTGCGCGCAGCGGCAGCGGCCGTTCGCACCGTCGACCCGGACGAGGCCCGCGCGACGGCGGAGGAGGCGCGGGTCGCCGCGGCGCGTGCTCGCGATCAGGATGCGTCCCTTGGAGCAAGTGTCGTCACGTACGGCGTCATCTCGCTTGCCGAACACACGCTTCGCGCGGCGGCCGCACGAGAAGCCGCTGCCAAGGTCTAGGAGGGTTGCGCGTGCCGCCGGTGCATCGGCGACGGCAGGTCGGTCAAGACGTTGAACGCCGAGTTCACGAGTGCGAGATGCGTGAAGGCCTGCGGAAAGTTCCCGAGCAGCCGTTTCGCCGCAGGGTCGTATTCCTCCGCGAGCAGGCCGACGTCGTTCGCCAGGCCGACAAGACGATTGAACAACGCATGCGCGTCGGCGCGCCGGCCAATCAGCTCGTAACAGTCGACGAGCCAGAACGAGCACGGAAGAAACACGCCTTCGCCTGCAGGGAGCCCGTCGACTCCTTCGTGGTGGGTGCGGTAGCGCAGCACAAGCCCGTCCTGGAGCAGATCGGACTCGACCGCCTCGATCGTTCCGCGAATGCGCGAGTCGGAGGCAGGCAGGAAGCCAACGAGCGGCAGCATGAGGAGGCTTGCGTCGAGCTCCTTCGATCCGTATGACCGCACGAACGAGCCGAGGTCATCGTCGAAGCCGCGCTCGCACACCTGCGCGTGGATCGTGTCGCGGATGGAGCGCCACTCGTCTGCGTCGCCGTCGAGTCCCTGCTCTTCGATCGTTCGAACCGCCCGGTCAAAGGCGACCCAGGCCATGACCTTCGAGTGCACGAAGTGCCGCGGCTCGGCGCGAATCTCCCAGATTCCCTGGTCAGGCTTTTGCCAGGCGTCCTCGAGGTAGGCGAGCAACGTCTTCTGCAGCGCCCACGCATGCGGACTCCTTCGCGAGGCCATGCGCGCGCGCCTGGTAGAGCGCGTCCATCACCTCGCCGAACACGTCGATCTGCACCTGCTCACTCGCCGCGTTGCCGATCCGCACGGGCGCCGAGCCTTCGTAGCCCGGTAGCCAGGACAGCTCGAGCTCCGTGAGGCGTCGCTCGCCGGCGACGCTGTACATGATCTGGATGTCCGAAGGATCGCCCGCGACTGCACGAAGCAGCCAACTGCGCCACTCGAGTGCTTCGTCGACGTGCCCCGCTTGCAGGAGCGCGAGCAACGTCAAGGTCGCGTCGCGCAGCCAGCAGTAGCGGTAGTCCCAGTTGCGGACTCCGCCGATCCACTCGGGCAACGACGTCGTCGGCGCGGCGACGATCCCACCCGTGGGTGCATAGATCAGTGTCTTCAGGACCATCAGCGAGCGGTGCAGCAGGTCACGCCACTCGTCGGGGACGTCGGACGTGCACTTTGCGTTCCACTCCCGCCAGAAGCTCTCGGTTTCGGCGAGCGCGACCTCCGGATCGATTCGCTGGGGCGGGTCCTCGTGCGACGGGTACCACGTCAGCGCGAACGGGACGCGCTCGCCTTCCTCGATCGTGAACTCTGAGATCGTGCGCATGTTCTCACCCCGGGTGTGAGCGGGCGTGCGGAAGCACACCGCGTCTGGGCCTGCGACTGCGAGTCGCGTGTCGCCGATGCGGCGGACCCACGGGACGACGCCGCCGTAATCGAACCTGATGACGAGTTCCGACCGCATCCGGATGAAGCCGCGCACGCCCTCGACGATGCGCACGACGTCGGGCGCCTTGCCCCGTGGCGGCATGAAGTCGAAGACTCGCGCCGTACCGTCCTCGGTCTCCCACGTCGTCTCCAGCACCATCGTGTCATGGAGGTAGCGGCGCGTCGCCCTGGCCTCGCCTTCCGGTGCGAGCAGCCAGCGGCCGTGCTCGGGTGTACCGAGGAGCGCGGCGAAGCACGCGCCCGAGTCGAAGCGCGGGAAGCAGAGCCAGTCGATCGAGCCGCCGCGCTCGACGAGCGCGGCAGCCTGCAAGTCCCCGATCAACGCGTAGTCCTCGATGCGGGGCATCAGCGGTTTCCGATCTCGAGGCCGAGCGGCGGCCAGCGCTTCTGCACGGCACGGTTGAACGCCGCCTCGTACTCCTCGGCACTCGTCTCGTCAAGCGTGGTCGCGTACCGCCAACGCATGTCGGCGAGCGCCTCCGTCGCCGCCTCGACGACGTCGACGTAGTCGCCGTAGATCTCCTCGGCTTCGTCGCGGTCGGTGCGGTCGTACTTTGCCTTCGCGTCGCGGACTTCCTCGAGCAGCCCGTGCGCCTCGTCCTCGGCGAAGACGTCGAGCTGCCGGTCGATCAGGTCTGCAAATCGCTTACGGCGGAACATCACGCGAGCTCCTTGTACAGCTCGATGTGTGCACGCGCGCTCGCATCCCACGTCAGGGACTCGCGTGCGCGGCGAGCACCCGCGCGGGCGCGCTCGAGCTCCTCGGTATCCGACAGGAGCGTCCGTACGGCATTCGCGAGACGCCTCGACGTCGCCGGCGGGCACGACGCGACCGGCGTCGTACGCACGAACGGGTTCGGCAACGCCGCCCACGTCGTAGGCGACGACCGGAACACCTGCGCCGAGTGCACGCAGGAGCGCGCCGCTCTGGTCGAGCTCGGGCTTGTACGGAAACACGGCGATCGTTGCCTCCCCGAGCGCGCGGTCGACCTCCGACTGCGGCAGATAGCC
The DNA here is from genome assembly GCA_963707525.1 of uncultured Actinomycetes bacterium. Classification (GTDB taxonomy): domain Bacteria; phylum Actinomycetota; class Thermoleophilia; order Gaiellales; family Gaiellaceae; genus Palsa-739. Next base: position 571,271 of record CAVPQJ010000007.1, read on the forward strand.
GAGCCGCCAATCGACGTCGACTCCGGCGGCGGCGTTGCGATACGGCTCCATCGGCTCGAGTGGATCGCCGGCGACGAGCAGGCGAGCATCTCCGGCGCGTCGAACCGCTTCGATCGCATCGCCGAGGCCTTTGTAGGGTCGGATGACGCCGAACGCGAGCACTGTCCGGCCGTCGTCGCGGCGCTCGGGGTCGCTGGGGAAGACGGGGTGGGGGATAACGCGGGCATCCACGCCGAGACCTGCGAGTGTGTCGCGTCCGCGCTCGCTGTGCACGACGACGCGGTCGAAGCGCTGGAGTAGGCGGCGCCAAAGATCCTGCTTGCGAGCCGTGCGTCGGGGCAAGAGGTCGTGCGCAGTGAAGACGGAAGGCGCTTGGGCACGAAACAAGCGCGCGTCGAGCTCGGGCACGAGCCACTGGACGTGCAGAACATCCGCGTGTTGTGCCCGCAGCGCCGCGAGCCCGAGCGGATGCTCGGCCACCTTGAGCGGCAGACGAAGGCGCGACCGCCGGAACAGCCTCGACGACAGCGGATAGAAGAGCTCGCGCCGGACGTAGCCGTTCACCGACGGCGACTCGCCGAACCGAAAATGCGACGTGACGAGCGTCACGTCCACGCCCGCACGGGCGAGCGCGGCAGCCAGCTCGTGGTCGTACGCCGGAGTGAACGCCGGAGGATCTGTGAGTACGACGCGCATCTCCGACCGTAGGCTACGCGCGTGGCGATCCTCGTTCGCACGTGGAATCTCTTTCACGGCAATGCCACGCCCCCCGAGCGCCGCGGCTATCTGCGCGAGATGGTCGAGCTCGTGACCGCAGACGAACCGGGGATCGTCTGCCTCCAAGAGGTTCCGGTCTGGGCGCTGGAGAGGCTCGAGGCGTGGAGCGGAATGCGCGCGCTCGGCGCGGTTGCCGCGGTGCCGCGCGTGAATGCGGAGCTTGGCCGATGGATCACGGAGCTCCACCACGGCTTCCTGCGCTCGGCTTTGACCGGGCAGGCGAACGCGATGCTCGTCGCACGGAGCTTCGACGTCACGAAGGAACGGACGCTCGTGATCAGCGAGAGCGGCGAGCGCCGCGTCTGCCAGTTGGCCAGCGTCGGCGGTCTTGGTGTCGTCGGGAACTTCCACGCAACCGGCGGGCCGGCTGCGGATGGGCAATTCCGCCGCGCGGCCGATCTTGTCGCCGGCACCGGTGAACCCGCGATCCTGGCGGGCGACGCGAACTTGCGTCCCGGCGATGGGCAGACCTACAGCCATCTTGCGAGCCTGGGCTTCTCCGAGCCCCTGGCCGGCAGCATCGACCAGATCGTCGTCCGCGGGCTCGTTTCGACACCGCCCGCGGCGTGGCCGGCCGAGCGGCGGCGGGTTCGAGGGAAGCTCCTCTCCGACCACGCCCCGGTAGAACTCACCGTCGGATGACATACGACGAAGCACGCGCGCAGTTCCCCGTCCTCGACCGCTATGCGTATCTGAACGCGGGCACGAACGGACCGCTCGCGCGCGTCACGGTCGACGCGTTCGTCGCTCGGGCGCAGCGCGATCTGAACGAAGGCAGGTTCGGCCATGAGTACTTCGAGCAGATGCTCGAGCTCCGCGAGACTGCGCGCCAGGGATTCGCCTCCGTCCTTGGCGTCGAGTCCGACCGGATCGCGCTCGTGGAGTCGACCTCGCGCGGCTGCGCGACCGTGCTCGCGGGCTTCGGGCTCTCGGGCGAGGACGAGGTGATCACGACCGATCAGGAGCATTTCGGCCTGACCGGCCCGCTGTATGCGACGGGTGCGCGCATCGTGATCGTCGAGGCCGACGAGGACGCGATCTTGGCAGCGATCACGCCGCGCACCCGTCTCATCGCCACCTCGCACGTGCTTTGGACGACGGGACGCAGGTTCGACCTCAACCGTGTGAAGAAAGCGAGCGGACTGCCGCTGCTCGTCGACGGCGCGCAGTCCGCGGGTGCGATTCCTGTGGATGTCGGCGAGCTCGACTTCTACACCGTGTCGGCGCAGAAATGGCTCTGCGGGCCAGACCCGACGGGTGCGCTCTACGTGCGCGACCCGGCGACGGTGCGAGTGAAGACGCCGTCGTACTTCTCGCAGGACTCGTATGAGCTCTCGGGCGAGTTCGTTCCCAAGGGGACGTCTGCCCGCTTCGATGCCGGATGGGTTGGCCTTCCCGCGCTTACCGCGCTCGTCGCTGCGCTCAGCGCGCATCCAGAGTGGCGCTACGAACGGGCGGCGGAGATGGCGGCACGCTGCCACGAGCTGCTCGAGCCGCACGTCGAAGTCGTGACGCCGCCAGAGCATTCGACGCTCGTGTCGTTCCGGCCGCACGGGCGATCCCGTGGAGCTCGTCGCGCGGCTGTACGAAGATGGCGTTGTCGTGCGCGAGCTGCCCGGCCGCAATCTCGTGCGCGCGTCGTGTGGCTGGTGGACGAACGAGGACGATCTGCAGCGGCTTGTCGCCGGGCTTGGTGCCTGACACCGCTTGGTGTCAGGCACCGCTGTTCAAACCGAGCTCCGCCGCAATCGGCTGCAGCGCTGCGACGACCTGCTTGATGTGCTCGTCGAGGTCGACTCCCAGCTCTTCCGCCCCCTTGTAGACGTCCTCGCGGTGCACGCCGGAGGCGAACGACGGCTGCTTCAGCTTCTTGCGCACGGATTTCGGCTCGAGGCCTTCGAGGCCGGTGGGGCGGACGAGCGCGCACGCGTGGACGAAGCCGGACAGCTCGTCGCACGCAAAGAGCACCTTCTTCAACGGCGTGTCGCGCGGCAGTCCCAGGTGCTCGGCGTGGGAGAGGACGGTGTCGATGACCTCTTCCGGGTAGCCCTCGTCTCGCAGGATCGGCGCGCCGTCCTGGGGGTGCTTGTCGAGCGTCGGGTGCATCTCGTAGTCGAAGTCGTGCAGGAGCGCCGAGACACGCCAGAGCTGCTCGTCGCCGTCGAACTGCCGCGCGTACGACGCCGTCGACGCTTCGACCGCGAGCGCGTGCCGGAGCAGCGATTCGCTCTTCGTGTACCTCGTGAGCGTTTCCCAGGCCTGTTCGCGAGTCGGCTCCACGGCGCGGCTAGCATAGCCCGCTATGGCCGTGGCCCCCGCGCTCGCCGACGCCTTCGTCATCGAAGGTTCACGCCGCTTGAGCGGCACGATCCGCGCTGCCGGAAACAAGAACGGTGCGCTTCCGATCATCGCCGCGTGCCTGCTCGCCGACGGTCCCGTGACGCTCTCGAACGTGCCGCGCATCCGCGATGTCGACACGATGCTCGAGCTGCTGGCCGACCTTGGCGCCGATGCTTCATGGACAGGCATGAACGAGGTAAACGTCGATGCGAGAAGCGTGTCGAAGTCCGCGCCTGACGAGCGCCTCGGCAGCAAGATCCGCGCGTCGTTCCTTCTCGCAGGCCCCTTGCTCGCGCGCTTCGGCCGCGCGTCGATGCCGCCCCCTGGCGGCGACGTGATCGGCCGCCGCCGGCTCGATCCGCATCTGCATGCGTTCAGCGAGCTCGGCGCAGAGATAGATCTCACCGGCCACCTGTACGAGCTCGAAGCGAAGAACCTGCATGGTGCGAGCGTGTTTCTCGACGAGGCGAGCGTGATGGCGACGGAGAACACGATCATGGCCGCGGTGCTGGCAAGGGGTCAGACGGTGCTGGGCAACGCCGCCTGCGAGCCGCATGTGCAGGATCTGTGCCGGTTCCTCGTCTCGCTCGGCGCGCAGATCGACGGCATCGAGTCGAACGTGCTTCGCATCACGGGCGTCGAGAGCTTGCGCGGAGGCTCGTGGTTCGTCGGACCGGATCACATCGAGGTCGGGAGCTTCATCGGCATGGCTGCGATCACCGGAGGCGACATCACGATCGAGGGAGTGCGGAAGGACGATCTCGTCTCGATCATCCCGGCGTTCGGGAAGCTGGGTGTCCGGGTCGAGGTCGGCGAGGACACGGTCCACGTGCCCACCAACCAGCAGTTGATCGTGGAAGACGACCTCGGCGGGATGGTTCCGAAGATCGAGGACGGCCCCTGGCCCGCGTTTCCCGTCGGATCTCACCTCGATCGCACTGACGGTCGCGACGCAAGCGTTCGGAACGGTGCTCATGTTCGAGAAGATGTTCGAGAACCGCCTGTTCTTCACCGACAAGCTGGTCTCGATGGGAGCGCGCATCATCCTGTGCGATCCGCATCGCGCCGTCGTCACCGGGCCTGCGAGGCTCGTCGGCCAACGGATGGAGAGCCCCGACATCCGCGCCGGCATGGCGATGCTGCTCGCGGCGCTGTCGGCCGAAGGACAGTCGACGATCGGCGCCGCGCACCAGATCGACAAGGGGTACGAGCGCATCGACGAGCGCCTGCGAGCGCTCGGCGCGTCGATCGAGCGCGTCGACTGCTTAAGGATGCTGCGCGCGGGCGATCGCGCTCACGACATCGATCACACCGAAGCCGAGCGCATCGGTGCGCACGCCGTGGCCCGAGGCCGTCTCCTGCAGCACCCTGACTACTTGCCGCGCAGTCAGTGCACGGTTCGCCGCCCAGACCCGCGCCGCTGCCGCCGAGACGAGCGGCGCGGCGAACGACGTTCCGTCCTGTCCCGGCGCGGCGACCGAGACCCAGGGCCCGGTATTCGAGAAAAGTGCGGGCAGGCCGGACTCGGCACGGCCCCGACGGCAAGGCCGGCGGGGCCGAGCAGCGCAGCAGGATATTCGGGACGGTTGGCGTAGTCGTCGCCTGCCGCCGCGACGACGAGAACGCCGCGCGCAATCGCGTACTGGACGGCGGCGCGCTCGACGCTCGACGTGCGTGGTCCGCCGAGACTCAGGTTGACGATGCGGGCTCCGTGGTCGACGGCGTAGCGGATCGCGGCGGCCTCGTCTGCGTCGCTGAAAGCGCCGCTCGAGCTCCCGGCGCGGATGATCAGAGGCGGGCAGGCCCACTCGACGCGAGCGATGAGCGACGCGACCTTCGTTCCATGGCCGTTGAGGTCGCGCACGTCGCGCCCGCGGGTGCGAACGTCGTACGTGATCGGCTGCCTCGCTGCGATCTCCGGAACACGCACGTTCGCGCCGGTGTCGACGACCGCAATGGTCATCGGCTGCGCCGGCGCCAGTGCGACCGCGGCGAGGAGTGCAGTGAGCCAAGTCACGTCGGCTCGAGTATCGGAGTCCGTTCTCTCGGCGGCCATGGGCCGAACGGCCCATCTTCGGCGTCACGCGACCCTCCTGTAGCCTCGCTTTCACAATGGCCGCGGCGGGCAGAAGCGGGATTCGCGTGGAATTGCGCGGAAAGGGCGCCGCAAGCGTCGAGACCGGCCTGCCCGTGTTCGACCGGCTGCTCGAACGGCTGGCGGAGTACGCGCAGTTCGACCTAGCGCTCGAGGTCGAGCCCGGCGCCGCCGAGGCGGAGGTCGCCGAGGCGGGCATCGCGCTCGGCCGCGCGCTCGCTGAACCGCTCCGAGCGGCCGGCGCATCCGGTTTCGGCTTCGCATCGATGACTTCGGCCGAGGCGCTGGCGAGCGTGGTGCTCGAGATCTCGGACGAGCCGTTCGTCGTCTCGAACGTCGACCTCACCGAGGCGCGCATCGGCGGTCTCGGCACCGATGTCGCGCGCCGTTTCCTCGAGCGCTTTGCAGAAGGCGCCGGCCTGACGCTGCACGTGCGCCTGCTCAACGGCACCGATACGCAGCACGTGCTCGAGGCGATCTTCAAGGCGCTGGGCGTAGCGCTCGCGCAGGCGACGAACGAGGGAGGAATCAGTGGCCGATAAGACCATCGTGCGGACGGAGTCGGCGCCCGCGCCGTTCCAGGGCGCGCCGTACTCGCAGGCGATCGTCGCAAACGGCTTCGTCTTCGTCTCCGGTCAGCTGGCGCTGAAGCCCGGAGAGAAGGCGCTCTCCGGTGGCACGATCGAGGAGCAGACCGAGCAGGTTTTCGCGAACCTCGCAGCCATCCTCGCCGAGGCGAGATCGGGGCTCGACAAGCTCGTCAAGACCACGGTGTTCCTCCAGAACCTCGACGACTTCCAGGGCATGAACAGCGTTTACACGACGCACGTCGGCGACCGGCCGCCGGCACGGTCGACGGTCGAGGTCGCGCAGCTCCCCTCCGGGGCACTCGTCGAGATCGAAGCGATCGCCCTCCTGTAGACCAGAATGCGCCGATGCGGCGCGAACTAGAGGACTACGTCGACAAGCTCGGCCTCGACGCCTATCTCGTCGGCGGCGCGGTGCGCGACGAATTGCTGGGCGAGGAGTCGAAGGACGCGGACTTTCTCGTCCCGGGCGTCGACACCGACGGCCTGAAGCAGGCGCTCGCCCCACATGGCAAGGTCGAGGACCTCATCGTGGCGGGCCGCCTGGTCGGCGCGAGGTTGTACCCCCGCGACAAGAAGATCCGGCGGCTCGCGCCGGCGGGAATCGAGTTTGCGCCGCCCCGCAAGGAGGTGAGCACCGGCCCCGGGCGTCACGACTTCGAGATCGTCGCCGACGCATCGCTCTCGGTCGAGGAGGACATGCGGCGGCGCGACTTCACCGTGAATGCGATGGCGCGACGGCTTTCGACCGGCGAGATCGTCGATCCGTTGAACGGTCGCAAGGATCTCGAGCGTCGTGTCCTGCGGACGGTGTCGCCGTCGAGCTTCGCGGAAGATCCTCTGCGGCTCGTTCGTGCACTGCGTTTCGTCTCGCAACTCGGGTTCGACCTCGACGACTCGACGCTCGAGCAGATGCGCGGCGAGGCGAAGGCTGTGCGCCTCGTGTCCGGCGAGCGCATCGGAGGCGGTCTCGCCGCCGACGGAATGGGGGAGCTCTCGAAGCTGCTCCTCGGCCGGGAGCCGGCCCGGGCGCTGCGACTCGCGCGCGACACCGGAGTGCTCGTTGAGCTCCTGCCGGAGTTCGAGCGGGCGATCGGCTTCGACCAGGAGAGCAGGTACCACTCGCTCACCGTCGACGAGCACACGTTCGAAGTCGTGCAGGCGGCAGCCGACCAGAACCGCTCGCTTGCAGTCCGGCTGGCCGCGCTGTTCCACGACCTCGGCAAGCCGTACGTCGCCTGGCGCGGGACGGACGGCCGGTTGCACTACTACGCGAAGCCGGGATTCTCGGACAAGAGCCACGAGCAGGTCGGGTGCGAGCTCGCGCAGAGCGCGCTCGACCGGCTCCGCTATCCGAACGCGCTTCGCTCGCGCGTTCTCCGGATCATCCGCCACCACATGTTCCAGATCGGCAAAGGGGACGCGCTGCGCGCGCGGCGGTTTCTCGCGAAGCACGGCGACGAGGTTGCGTTCGAGCTCATCGACCACAAGGAAGCCGATTACCGCGGAAAGCCGGGCGACGGTGACGAGCCCACCGCTCGCGGACATCGAGAAGCTGGATCGTTTCCGGGCGCTGCTGAAGCGGGAGCGCAAGAACCCACACCGGCTCGCAGATCTCGCGGTCGACGGCAACGATCTGATCGAGCTCGGGTTCAAGCCGGGGCCGGAGCTCGGCCACGTCCTCCGCGACCTCCTGCGCGAGGTGGTCGACGACCCCGCGCAGAACACTCGCGCCGCGCTGCTCCGGCGGCGCGTGCGAAGCTGCGCAAGTGAGTGGCGTCGAACTCTTGGACTGGGCTACGCCCGGGCCGTACCGCGTTGCATTCTCGACGCGCCTCGGCGGCGTGAGCGAAGCGGAGTTCGCGTCGCTCAACCTCGGCATTCTCACCGAGGACGATCCGGCGCGCGTCGTCGTCAATCGCACGCGACTCTGCGAGGCAGTCGACGCCGATCCGGACGGCGCGACGATGGCGTGGCAGCGACATGGGGGCACGGTGACGCGTGCCCAGCCGCGCGGAATCATCACGCCCGGCACCGTGTACGACCATTGCGACGGCCTTTGGAGCGACGCTCCGGGCCGGGCGATGCTGTTGCTGACCGCCGACTGCATGCCGATCGCGATCGCGCGTTCCGACGGCCTTCGGCCCGCGGTCGAGATCCTCCACGCCGGCTGGCGCGGCCTCCTCGCCGGCATCGTGGCAGCGGGCGTCCGAGCGATCGGCGCGCAGAAGCTCGTTGCCGCGATCGGCCCGAGCATCGGTCCGTGCTGCTACGAGGTGGGCGACGAGGTCGCCGCACCTTTCCGCCAGGCCTTCGGAGAAGACGTCATGCACGAGGGCGGCAAGCTCGACCTCTGGACGGCGGCCGAGCGCGCGCTCCGCGCTGCAGGCGTCGAGCAGGTCGACCGCTTCGACCTGTGCACCGCCTGCAACGGCGATCGCTTCTTCTCGCACCGGCGCGACCACGGACGCACGGGACGCCAGGGAGTCATTGCCTACGTCAGCTGACGCTCTGCGCGAGCGCTACGAGCGGCGTGCAGGGCGAAGTCGGCCCGAGCGTGACGATCGTCGTCGCAACGAAGTACGTCTCGCTCTTGAAGACATGGAGGCGCTAAGCGACGCGGGCGTGAGCGTCGTCGGCGAGAACCGCGCGCAGGATCTCGAAGCGAAGCACGCTCGGTTATGGCACGGCGTTCCGGTGGCACTTCATCGGGCACCTGCAGAGCCGGAAGACGAAGACGGTGAACGCGATCTGCGAGCTCTGCCATTCACTCGACTCCGAGTCCGCCGCGTCGAAGCTCGCCATCCCTGCGCTCGTCGAGGTCAACCTCAGCGGGGAGGAGACGAAGTCGGGAGTCACACCGGAAGACCTGCCGGCGTTTCTCGGCCTCTACTCCGACGTGCGCGGGCTCATGACGATGCCGCCGTTCGCAACCGACCCGGAGGAGTCGCGGCCGTACTTCAAGCGGCTGCGCGCGCTGGCCGAGGAGCACGGCCTGCCGGAGCTCTCGATGGGAACGAGCCAGGACTACCGCGTCGCGGTCGAAGAGGGGGCGACCTACGTCCGCATCGGGTCGACCCTCTTTGCAGGAATCGCCGACGACCGCAGTAACATTCCGCGCAACCATGAGCTTCGCTGACGTCTGGAACAAGACCCTCGTCTACTTCGGCATCGCCGAGGAGGAAGAGTGGGACGAGGACGGCTATCTCACGGATGAGGACCTGCAGCGGGCCTACGCGGAGCGCCCGAACGTGCGCCGGCTGGCGCCTCGCCGCCGCCGCGAGGAGTTCGACGACTGGACCGACCCGGAGCCGTCGGCGGCCCGCACGAGCGTGCTCCGGCCGGCTCCCGAGCCCCGGCGGCTTCGCGGCGTCGAGAGCATGCCCGGCGGCGCCAACGTCAAGGTCCATCTCGTCCTGCCGCGCAGCTTCAACGACGCCCAGCAGATCGCCGACCGGTTCAAGGAGGGCGTGCCGGTGATCCTGAATCTCCAGGGCTCCGACCAGGAGCTCTCGAAGCGCCTGATCGACTTCGGGAGCGGTCTGACCTACGCGCTCGACGGCGGCATGCAGCGCGTCGCCGACAAGGTCTTCCTGCTGACACCGCGAAACGTCGAGGTGTCCGCCGAGGAGCGCGCGCGGATGCTCGAGCGCGGCGGCTTCTTCAACCAGGCCTAGGGGCGAGCCAGGAGAAGGCGCCGAGCGGCGAACGGCGCTCCGATGGGCGCGACGGCCAATCTCACCTTGCTCGCGGACGCGATCAGCTCGGCGAAGGGCTTCGTCTGGGCGTTTGCGGCCGTCTACACCTTCATCATCTTCGCCTACATCCTGTCGAGCTGGGTGCGGATGCCGTACTCGCCGTGGCTCAACCGGATCCAACGCTTTCTGTACGACGTCTCGGAGCCGTACCTGCGGCTGTTCCGGCGGATCCTTCCGTCGATGGGCCCGCTCGATCTCTCGCCGATGGTGGGGACGATCGTGTTGTGGATCCTCGCCGGGGCGCTCATGCGGATCCTCGACCTGTTCCAGTAGAGGGGAGATCAATCGATGGCACTTACTCCAGTTGAGATCAGACACATGACTCCGAGTACGGGGTTCATGGGCTACAACCGCGGGCAGACCGACCGACTGCTCGAGGACATCGCCGCGAGCTTCGAGGACGTGTGGCGCGAGCGCGCGGACCTGGCGGACAAGGTCGAGCAGCTCGAGTCCGACCTCGTCCGCTTCAAGGAGCTCGAGACGCTGTTGCGGACGACGCTCATGTCAGCGGAGCGCGCGTCGTCCGAGTTGAAGGAGCCAGGCTCGCCGCGAGGCGGAGCTCATCCTCGGCGAGGCGCACGCGGAGGCGCGCAAGATCCATCGCGACGCGACCGCCGAGAACGAGCGGCTGATCAAGGCGTCGCGCACGCTCAGAGGCGCAGCTGCGTGCGGCACTCGAGACGATCGACGACGTGCAGGACGCCGAAGACGCGCCGGCTGCGACGAAGGACGACGGCCAGAACACCTGGCCGGGCGAGCGCGAAGCCGCGTAATCGCATAGCCCGACATACACTGGGCGCATGACCCGCCTGCTTCTTGCCGATGCGCTCGCGGTGCCCCGCACGGCGTTGACACTCGTTTCGGGTCACAGCGCCCGGGACAAGATCGTTCGAGCTTGCTGGGGTCGGGCCGGCACTCGCCGAGCGCCGCCTCTCGTCTGCATCGGCTACGGATCACGGCAGAAAGGACAGGCGCTCATGAGCATCGACACGGAACGTTTCCGCACGGAGCTAATGCAGGAACGCGTAGCGGGTGCAGGCCGCAATCGCAAATCTCCGCGAGAGTCATCCGGGCTCGCTCGACGATGAAGTCGACGAGATTTCCAACGGCAGCGACAGCCACGTCGGCGACAGCGCCACGGCCACGCTCGGCCGCCAGATCGACTACACGCTCGGGGAGAACTCGGAGCAAGTGCTGGCGGAGATCAACACCGCGCTGAAGCGCATCGAGGACGGCACGTACGGAACGTGCGCGGCCTGCGGACAGGGGATCGCTCCGGAGCGGCTCGAGGCGTATCCCTGGGCGTCTCTCTGCATCGACGACGCGCGGAAGGCAGAGCGCGGTTGAGCGAGCCGGTTCGACGCTTCGACGTGCGCGTCGGTTCTTCGACAGACGGGCTCGCGCCCGTGTCCTTCGCGGAACGCTCGCTTGGGGCGGGACCCATGCAATGGGTTGCGCTGACGGCGATTGCGCTCGCGGCAGTCGCCGCGGATCAGTTGACGAAGCACATCGTGGCGAGCCAACTGGCGCTCGGTGACGGCGTCCACGTGCTCGGCCCATTCTGGATCCACCACGTGCGGAACTCGGGCATCGCGTTCGGGTTCTTCTCCCAAGCGACCGCAGTTGTGATCGTGCTGACCGGTCTGGCCGTCGCCTGGATGCTCGTGTACTTCGGGCGCTCGGGCGCTCGTCACCCGATCCTGCCGGTGGCACTCGGCCTCGTGATCGGCGGCAGCACATCGAACCTGCTCGATCGCGTGAGGCTCGGCTACGTCACCGACTTCCTCGACCTGCGGTGGTGGCCGTCATTCAATCTCGCCGACAGCTTCATCGTGGTCGGCGTCCTCGTCCTGCTCACGACGCTCGTGCTCGCCGAGCGTGATCCGCGCCGCTCGCGGACCGTCAGTGACGCGACTGCGCGTCCCTCCTGAGTCGGCAGGCGAGCGGCTCGACCGCTTCCTGTCGCAGATGCCCGAGATCGGGTCGCGCGCGGTGGCCGAACGGCTGCTTCGCGGCGGCGGCGTGCTCGTCGACGGCCGCGCGCGCGCGAAGAGCCACAAGCTCGAGGGCGGGGAGGAGCTCGAGTTCGAGCCGCCGCCCGCACCGACGAGCACGCTCGAGCCGCAGGAGATGGATCTCGTCGTGCCGTACGAAGACGAGCATCTGCTCGTCGTCGACAAGCCGGCGGGTCTCGTCGTGCATCCGGCGCCGGGGCACGCGCGCGGCACGCTCGTGCAAGGGCTGCTCGCCTACGACGTCGAAGGCGGAGACGAGCCGGAGCGGCCCGGCATCGTGCACCGGCTCGACCGCGACACGTCGGGACTGCTCGTCGTCGCTCGCTCTCCCGAGGCGCACCGCCGCCTGCAGGAGCTCGTGCAGTCACGCGCGCTGACCCGCGAGTACATCGCACTCGTCGCCGGACGGCCGCGTTCGCTGCGAGGCACGATCGACGCTCCGGTCGGGCGCGACCGCCACGACCCGCTCCGGCAGTCCCTCGACACCGATACGCCGCGCGATGCCGTGACGCATTTCGAGGTGGAGGAGCTCCTGCCGCGGCATGCCCTCCTGCGGGTCACGCTCGAGACAGGGCGGACGCACCAGATCCGCGTGCATCTCGCGGCCATCGACCTGCCCGTCTCCGGCGACTCGCTCTACGGGCGGCCGGGCGATCTCGGGCTCGAACGGCAGTTCCTCCATGCCGCGAGGCTCGCGTTCGAGCATCCGTTCACGGGAGCTGCCGTGGACGTCTCGTCGCCGCTGCCCGGCGACCTCGAAACCGCCCTGGCGAACGCCCGCTAGACTTTTCCCTGATCCCAGTCCCATCGACCCGGCGGATACAGCCGAGGGCGCGGGTGCCGGCCTCTGTGGCCGGTGCGCCCACGAGCCCCGCCGGAGCAGCGCAAATCGAAACCGAAAAGGAGTCAGTTATGGCAGTCGCCTCCATGCGCGAGCTGCTGGAAGCCGGAGTGCACTTCGGCCACCAGACGCGACGCTGGAACCCCAAGATGCGCCGCTTCATCTTCACGGAGCGGTCCGGCATCTACATCATCGATCTGACGCAGACGAGCGAGCGCCTCGACGAGGCTGCGCAGTTCGTCCGCAACCTCGCCGAGCGGAACGGCACGGTCCTCTTCGTCGGCACGAAGAAGCAGGCGCAGGACGCCGTCGAGGGCGAGGCGAAGCGCGTCAACATGCCGTACGTCAACCACCGCTGGCTCGGTGGGCTGCTCACGAACTGGCGGACGATGTCCGACCGGATCGAGCGCCTGCACGAGATGCGGCGGCTCCGCGACGAGGGACAGATGGACCTGCTCCCGGCGAAGGAGCGCATCTCCATGGCGGGCGAGCTCGAGAAGCTCGAAGCCAACCTCGGCGGCGTCGCCGACATGCGCAAGCAGCCGGACGCCGTCTTCATCATCGACCTCAAGAAGGAGCAGCTCGCGGTGCGCGAGGCGCGCCGGCTCAACCTGCCGGTCATCGCGCTCGTCGACACGAACTGCGATCCCGACGAGGCCGACTTCGTCGTGCCGGGCAACGACGACGCGATCCGCGCGTGCGCCCTGATCACGCGCGTGATCGCGAACGCGATCGCCGAGGGCCAGCAGAAGGTGTCGGTCAAGGACTTCCAGAAGCCGCAGGAGAACGGTGCAGCGCCGGCAGCCGAGGCCGACGCTGAGGTCGAGGCCGAAGTTGCGCCGCCCGTCGAGCAGCCGGAGCCCGACTCTGCGCCGGAGGCTGCAGCCGAGGAGCCTGCCAGCGGAGGAGCCGGCAGCCGAGGAGGTTCAGTAATGGCGGACATCCCTGCAGCGCTCGTCAAGAAGCTGCGCGACGAGACGGGCGCGCCGATGATGGACTGCAAGCGCGCACTCGTCGAGACCGATGGCGACTACGACGCCGCGCTGCGCCTGATCCGCGAACGTGGCCAGGCGCAGGCGCTCAAGCGCGCCGACCGTTCCACGAGCGAAGGGCTCGTCGGCTACCGCCTTGCGGAGGACGGCTCGAAGGCTGCGATGGTCGCGGTCGGCTGCGAGACCGAGCCCGTATCGAAGAACGAGGAGTTCCAGGCGTTCGCGAAGAAGGTGCTCGACATCGTCGACGAGAAAGGCGCGGGCGCGGAGGCGAGCTCGAGGACGAGCGCATCGCGCTCGTCGCGAAGCTCGGCGAGAACGTCGTCATCGTCGGTACCGCCCACTACGAGGCGACGAACGGTGAGTTCATTGCCGGCGTATGCACATCCGCCCGCAAACAAGCTCGGCGTCCTCGTTCAGATGAAAGGTGGCGACGCCGACCTCGGTCGCAAGGTTGCGATGCACATCGCGGCGTCGAACCCGAGTGGATCGACCGCGACACCGTGCCCCGAGAGAAGCTCGAGGAATGGCGCTAGATCTTCCGAATTCGGACGAGGTGCAGTCGAAGCCGGAGCAAGCTCGCGACAAGATCGTCGACGGCATGTTCAACAAGAAGCTTCTTCGGTGCGAACGTGCTGCTCGACCAGGAGTGGGTGCACGATTCGTCGAAGACCGTGGCGCAGGCTTTGAAGGAGGCCGGCGCGGAGGTCGTCGACTTCGAGCGCTTCTCGGTCGCCGAATGACCGTTCGATCCGAAGAAGTTGCGGCAGCGGCGCCGGCGGGCGGCGCGCCGGTCTTTCAACGCGTGCTGCTGAAGCTGTCGGGCGAAGCGCTGATGGGCACGCGCGATCACGGCATCGACGTCGGCGTTGTGCAGTCGGTCTTGCCGAGGAGATCGTCGCGGTGCACGACTCCGATGTCGGAATCGCGATCGTCGTCGGCGGCGGCAACTTCTACCGCGGCATGGCCGCCGCAGCGGAAGGAATGGAGCGGGCGACGGCCGACTACGCGGGCATGCTCGCGACGCTCCTGAACGCGCTGGCGCTGCAGGACGTGCTCGAGCGGCAGGGCGCGTCCACGCGCGTCCAGTCGGCGCTCGAGGTGAGCGAGGTGGCGGAGCCGTACATCCGGCGCAAGGCGATCCGGCACCTCGAGAAAGGGCGCATCGTCATCTTCGCCGCCGGCACCGGCAACCCGTTCTTCACGACCGACACCGCGGCAGCGCTGCGCGCGCTCGAGATCGGTGCGGACGCCATCCTCATGGCCAAGCACGGTGTACGCGGCGTCTACGACGGCGACCCGCGTCGAGGATCCCGAGGCGCGTTTCCTGCCGCGCCTGACGCACCTCGAGGCGATCGAGCGCGGACTGAAGGTCATGGACTCGACCGCACTCTCGCTTTGCATGGACAACAGGCTCACGATCCACGTGTTCGAGCTCGCCGACGGCAACATCGCCCGGGTCGTCGCCGGTGAGGACGTCGGCACCGTCATCGAGACCCGGTAGGAGGGCACGCAAGAAATGGCAACCACCGACGAGCTGATCGGCGAACGCGCAGACGCGGATGGGCAAATCCGTCGAGCATGCGCGCAACGAGTTCAACACGGTGCGAACGGGGCGCGCGTCGGCCTCGCTTCTCGACCGCATCGACATCGACTACTACGGAACGACGACGCCGCTGAAGCAGCTGGCGACGATCGGCGTTCCCGAGGCGCGCATGCTGACGGTGCAGCCGTTCGACCCGAGCTCGATCCGCGCGATCGAGAAGGCGATCATGGAGTCGGACCTCGGCCTGACGCCGTCGAACGACGGGAAGCTGATCCGCCTGCCGATCCCGCAGCTGACCGAGGAGCGCCGCAAGGAGCTCGTGAAGGTCGTGCGCGGACTCGGCGGAAGGGCACCGCGTGGCAGTTCGCGAGATCCGCCGCGACGCGATGAAGCACCTGAAGGAGCTCGTCGACAAGGGTGACGTCGGCGCCGACGACGAGCGCCGCGCCGAGGAGCGCGTGCAGAAGCTCACCGACGACCACACGAAGCAGATCGACGATCTGCTGAGGCACAAAGAAGCCGAGGTCATGGAGGTCTGATGGCCGCCCGGCCGAAGCCTGTGCCGGCCGAGGTTCCCCACGCCGTCGCGATCGTCATGGACGGCAACGGGCGCTGGGCGACCGCGCACGGCGTGTCCGTCGCAGAGGGGCATCGCGCCGGCTCGCGCGCGCTCCGGCCCGTCGTCGAGACGGCGATCGACGTCGGCGTCGAGTCGCTCGCGGTGTACGCGTTCTCGACCGAGAACTGGACGCGCCCCGGTGACGAGGTCGAAGCGTTGATGGAGATCTTCGGCGAGACGATCGACCGCGAGCTCGTCGATCTCGCCAAAGAAGGTGTGCGCACTCGCTTCGTCGGGCGCCGCGACCGCGCGCCCGACTGGCTGCGCACGAAGCTGGCAGAGCTCGAGAGCGGCGACCGCAGACGGAGACACGGCTGAACCTCTGGATCGCCTTCGACTACGGCGGCCGCGCCGAGCTCGTCGAAGCAGCACGCCGCATCGCCGAGAGCGGGGCGGAGGTCGACGAGGAGTCGTTCGGCCGGTACCTGTATGCGCCGGAGATGCCCGATCCCGATCTCGTGATCCGCACGTCGGGCGAGCTGCGCGTCTCGAACTTTCTCCTGTGGCAATCGGCGTACGCGGAGTTCGCCTTCATCGACACCCTCTGGCCGGACTTCGGCCCGGAGGAATTTCGTGCTGCAATCGAGGATTACGCGAGTCGCCGCCGTAGATTCGGCGGCAGATGAGCGGACTCTTCTCCCGCGTCGCCGTCGCGCTGATCGGCCTGCCACTCGTGCTCGGCGCGGTGTGGGCCGGCGGCTGGTGGCTGTTCGCGCTCGTCACTGCTGCCGCGACGATCGCCGTGCACGAGTTCGTCACGATGGCGCGGCCGCTGCGGCCGCTCACGCCGGCGGTCTACATCGGCACGGTGCTCGGGCTGCTCGGGGCGGAGAAGGGCGGCATCGTCTGGCTGCTCGGCGGCTTCCTCTCCTGCTTCGTCGTCGCGTTCGTGTTGAACGCCGTCGCGACGACGCGCGCGCCCGCAACGTCGGCCGTCGGCTCCTCGGTGCTCGGTGCCGCGTGGATCGGCTTCGGTCTCGGCCATCTCATCCTGCTGCGCGACATGGACGACAAGGCGCGCCTCGCTCGCGGTCACGGTGGTGCTCACGGTGTTCGCGGCCGACACGTTCGCCTACTTCGGCGGACGGCTGATCGGCAGGCACCGGATGGCGCCGACGCTCTCGCCGGGCAAGACCTGGGAGGGCTTCGCCGTCGGCTCGGTCGCCGGGATGTTCGTCTCGTTCGTCGCGCTGTACTCGGACCGGCATCACTACCTCAACATCTGGGAGGCGATCGTCCTCGGCCTCGTCGTCGTGCTCGCGGCGGCCGCCGGCGACCTCTTCGAGTCGATGCTGAAGCGCGACATGCAGGTGAAGGACACGGGGCATCTGCTCGGCGGCCACGGCGGCGTGCTCGACCGCATCGATGCGCTGCTCTTTGCCTCGGCTGCCGCGTTTTATCTCGTGCTGGGCTTTGGCTACTCGTGAGAAAGCGGTGCCAGGCACCCTTCGGGTGGCCTGGCACCAGGCAGACTGACTCGATGAAACGGGTCGCCCTGCTGGGAGCCACCGGCTCGATCGGCCGCCAGGCGATCGAGATCATCGAGGCGGATCCCGGGCTCGAGCTGTGCGCGGCCGCGAGCGGCTCGTCGCCGCTCGACGACGTCGACGCGCCGCTGAAGCAGGTCGGCGGCGACCTGACGGATCTGCTCGAGCGGGCGAAGCCGGACGTCGTCCTGAACGCCGTCGTCGGCTTTGCGGGCATCCATGCCACGCTCTGGGCGCTCGAGAACGGCGTCGACCTCGCGCTCGCGAACAAGGAGAGCCTCGTGGCGGCGGGCGAGCTCGCGCTCGCGGCGCAGAAGCGGGGCGGCGGCGGGATCCTGCCGGTCGACAGCGAGCACTCGGCGATCTACCAGTGCCTCGAGGGCAGGTCGCCCGACCAGGTCGCGAGCCTCGTCCTGACGGGCTCCGGCGGCCCGTTCCGCGGCCGCACCCGCGACGAGCTCACGAATGTGACCCCGGAGGAGGCTCTCGCACATCCGACTTGGCGTATGGGCCCGAAGATCACGGTGGACTCCGCCACGCTCGCGAACAAAGGACTCGAGCTGATCGAAGCGCACTTCATGTTCGGCATCCCATACGAGCAGATCGAGGTCGTCATCCAGCCGACGTCGATCGTGCATTCGCTCGTGCGCTTCCGCGACGGCGCTGCGCTCGCGCATCTCGGCCATCCGGACATGCGCGTTCCGATCTCGTATGCGCTCACCTTCCCGAAGCGCGAGGCGACCCCGACGCCGCCGCTCGACTTCACCTCTTTGACGCTCCAGTTCGAGGCGCCGGATGTCGAGACATTCCCCATGCTGCGGCTCGCGCGCGAAGCGGGGGAGAAGTCAGGCACGGCCCCGTGCGTCTTCAACGCCGCCAATGAGGTGGCCGTCGCCGCGTTCCTCGACGGCCGTCTGCCGTTCCTCGGCATCGCGGAGGTCGTCGCGGATGCGCTCGCACGCGCCGACGGTGCACCTGCACGCGATCTCGACGATCTCGTCGAGGTCGACCGGAGCGCACGCGCGCTCGCCGACGAGCGACTGGCCGTGGCATGACCTGGGTCGTCGTCGCGGTCGGCCTGCTGCTTCTCGTCTTCCTGCACGAGCTCGGGCACTTCACCGTCGCGCTCGCGGTCGGCAACCGGCCGCGCGGCTTCTACGTCGGCTTCGGCCCGATGCTCGCGAGCTTCAAGCGCAACGGAATCGAGTACGGGCTCCGGCTCATTCCTGCCGGCGGATACGTCCGCCTCCCGGGGATGCACCGCCCAGCTGCCCGCGACGTCGAGGCCTTCATGGGGCCGGCGCTTCGAGAAGACCCGAGCCTCGCTCCATTGGTTCAGCGCGTGCGCCGCGCGCTCGAGATCGAAGACTTTCCCAGCCGCACGCGCTGCCTTCCCCGAGCTTCAGGCCGCGGTCGAAGCGGCGCAGCTGACTCCGGCGGCGCGGCGCTCGGCGCACCGCGCGCTGCGCGACATCGAAGAAGGAACGAGCGACGACGCGTACTGGCGCCAGCGCACGTGGAAGCGCATCGCCGTCATCTCGGCGGGTCCGGCGGCGAACATCCTCGTCGCCTTCATCATCTTCGTGATCGTCTACTCGACCGGCGCGCCGTCGAATCTCGCGAGCACCAAGGTCGGACTCGTCGAGGGCAACACGCCCGCGGCCGCGGCGGGCCTGCAGGTCGGAGACCGGCTCATCGCAGTCGACGGCCGCAAGGCGACGACGTTCGATCAGCTGTCGAAGCTCATCCGCTCGAGCCACGGCCGCCCGATCACCGTCACCGTCGATCGCGGCGGTCAGATCCTGACGCTCGGTCCTCGCGCGACGAAGAAGGTGGGCGGACGGTGGATCTTCGGCTTCGTGCCGTCGGCGCAGCTCGTGTCGTATCCGATCGGCAAGAGCACGCGACTCGCCGTCGACGATTGCTGGCACGTCGTCACCGGCACCGTGACGGCGTTCGGAGCGCTCTTCCACGCGAAGGAGCGCGGCCAGCTCACGAGCACGGTCGGCATCGTCCGCATGTCGCAGCAGGCGCTGCGCGTGGACTTCAACTACTACCTGCAGATCGTCGGCTTCGTGAGCATGTCGCTCGCGCTCCTCAACCTCTTGCCGTTCCTGCCGCTCGACGGCGGTCACATCTTGTTCTCGGTGATCGAGGGAGTGCGCCGGCGCGCGCTCGCCCGTGAGGTCTACGAGCGGGTCTCGGTCGTCGGCTTTGCTCTGATAATCCTGATCTGGATCATTGCCCTCTCGAACGACTTGGGCGGCAAGCACCCGGGCTAAACTGAAACGCAGTGGCCAGCGAGCGCCAGATCAAGGTCGGAGGCGTCACGATCGGTGGCGGGGCGCCCCGTCGTCGTCCAGTCGATGACGCTCACGAAGACCCACGACGTCGAGGCGACGACCGGCCAGATCGCCGCGCTCGCCTCGGCCGGCTGCGAGATCGTCCGGGTGGCCGTTCCGAAGCTCGAGGACGCGGAGGCGCTGCCGCGCATCGTTCGCCTCTCGCCGATTCCGGTGATCGCGGACATCCATTTCAACGCGAGCCTCGCGCTGAAGGCGATCGAGGGCGGCGTTGCGGCTGTGCGCATCAACCCCGGCAACATCGGAGGGCCCGACAAGGTCGCCCTCGTCGTGCGCGCCGCGCAGAAGGCCGGCATCCCGATGCGCATCGGCGCGAACTCCGGCTCGTTGCCGAAGCATCTCTACGACCTCGCGCAGCAGGATCAGGCCGATGCGCTCGTCGAGGCAGCGCTCGAAGAGGTGCGCCTGCTCGAGAGCCTCGACTTCCGCGACTTCAAGATCTCGGTCAAGTCGAGCCACGTGCCGACGATGATCCGCGCCTACCGCCGACTGTCGGAGCGCGTCCCGTACCCGCTGCACCTGGGCGTCACCGAGGCGGGAACGCCGTTCTCCGGCTCGATCAAGTCCGCCGTCGGGATGGGCGCGCTGCTCGTGGACGGGATCGGCGACACGATCCGCGTCTCGCTCACCGCCGACCCGGTCGAAGAGGTGAAGACGGCTTTCGAGATCCTCAAGGCGCTCGGCCTGCGCGAGCGCGGGCCGGTGATGATCGCCTGCCCGAGCTGCGGCCGCGACAACGTGGGCGTGCAGACGCTCGCGGAAAAGGTCGAAGTCCGGCTCGCCGAGCTATCCCCAGCACTTCGAGGTAGCGGTGCTCGGCTGCGCCGTCAACGGCCCCGGCGAAGCGGGCGACGCAGACTTCGGCATCGCCGGCGGACGCGACGTCGGCTTCGTCTACGCGCACGGCCGCGTGCTGAAGAAGGTCAGCTCCGACATCCTCATCGACGAGCTGTTCTTCGAGATCGACAGGTGGATCGCCGACGGCATGCAGCGCCCGAAGCGGCTCAAGATGGCGAAGCCGGCGGCCCTCGCGATGGCCGAGGCGTCGCTCATTCCGCTCGAGTAGCCTGGGCGGACAACGCCGATGATCAACCGGGCATCACAGCTCTTCTTGCCGACGCTGCGCGACGACCCCGCCGACGCGGAGGCGGTTTCGCACAAGCTGCTCGTGCGGGGCGGCTTCGTGCGTCAGGTCAGCGCGGGCTTGTGGACGTTCCTCCCACTCGGCTGGCGTGTCCACCGCAAGGTCGAGCAGATCATTCGCGAGGAGATGGACGCGATCGGCTCGCAGGAGATGTACGCGCCGGTGCTGACGCCCGCCGAGCTCTGGCAGAAGACGGGTCGGTACGGCATTCCGGAGCTCTTCAAGCTGAAGGACCGCAGCGGTCGCGAGTTCGTCCTCCCGCTCACGCACGAGGAGACGTTCACGTTTCACGCGGCGGAGCTCCAGAGCTACAAGCAGCTCCCGCAGCTCTGGTACCACATGCAGACGAAGGATCGAGACGAGCCGCGGCCGAGCGGCGGGCTCATGCGGGTGCGCGAGTTCATCATGAAGGACTCGTATTCGTTCGACCTCGACGAGGCGGGGCTCGACAAGAGCTTCGAGCTCAATCGCGAGGCGTACATCCGAATCTTCGAACGGTGCGGCCTCGAGACGTTCGCGGTGCAGGCGGAGTCCGGGATGATGGGCGGGAGTGAGTCGCGCGACTTCCTCGCGCCGTCGGGCTCCGGGAGAGAACACGCTCGTCACGTGCGAGAACGGCGACTACGCGGCCGACCTCGAGATCGCGCAGGGAATTCCGCGCGCGCCCGACTTCCCGTCGTCTCTCGACGCGCCGGAAGAGATCGAGACACCGGGCGTCGCGACGATCGAGGCTCTCGCCACGCTGCTGTCGGTCGACGAGGCGGCGACGTCGAAGGCGATGCCGCACACGAAGAGCGACGGCACGGTGCGTGCTCGCGCTCGTGCGCGGCGACGACCGGCTCGAGGAGGCCAAGCTGCTGGCTGCGGTCGGCGCGGAGGTGCGCCCTTCGACCGAAGACGAGATCCGCGCGGCCTTCGGCGCCGATCCGGGGTCGCTCGGCCCGGTCGGGTTCAAGGGTGAGGTGATCGCCGACGAGACGCTTCGCGACGGCCAGTTCGTCGCGGGCGCGAACCGGACGGGCTGGCATCTGAAGGGCGTCGAGCACGGCCGCGACTTCGAAGCGCGCTTTGCGGATCTGCGCGTGCCGAGGGAAGGCGACCGGTGTCCGCTGTGCGGAGGCGCGTTGCACTTCCAGACGGCGATCGAGGTCGGGCACATCTTCAAGCTCGGCACGAAGTACTCGGAGCCACTCGGTGCGCGAGTGCTCGACGAGGACGGGAACGAGCGGACGATCGTGATGGGGTCCTACGGAATCGGGCTCGGCCGGATCATGGCCGCGGCGATCGAACAGCACCACGACGAGAACGGGATCATCTGGCCGCGGGAGCTCGCGCCCTATGACGTGCACGTCGTGGCGCTGCCGGGGGCCGACGAGATCGCCGGCCAAGCCGCCGAGGCGCTTGAGTGCCGCAGGACTCGACGTGCTCCTCGATGATCGCGACATGCGCGCGGGTGAGAAGTTCGCCGACGCCGACCTGATCGGCTGCCCGATCCGCATCACGGCGGGGAAGAAGAGCCTCGAGGACGGCAAGGTCGACGTCAAGGACCGAGCGACGGGCGAGGAGCAGCGGTTAGCCGTTGCCGACCTGGGCAAGGAAGGTTCGTAGTGGCGCGCCGCAGGCGATTCAGCGAAGAGGGCTTCGGACCGACGATCGAGTCGCTGATGGCGGAGACGGGCGTGACCTACCGCGAGCTGGCCGCCCGTACCGGCCTCTCGGCGGGCTATCTGAACCATCTCGTCCACGGAAACCGGCCCGTGCCGTCCAACGACGTCGTGCGCACGCTCGCCGAGGGGCTCGGCGTCGAGGCCGAGCATTTCCGCGAGTTCCGCCTGCGCGTGATCACCGACCGGCTCGAGGCGATGCCGGAGCTGATCGACCGTCTGTACAAGCGCCTCGGCGAGTAACCCCACTGCATTAGTAGGATCTCGCGCAGTATCGAGCGGGAGGTTCGTGGATGGCCGCTGTGAGCTTCGACGGGGTCACGAAGACGTACCCCGACGGGACGACCGCCGTCAACGGTCTGGATCTGGAGATCACGGACAGCGAGTTCATGGTGCTCGTCGGGCCGTCGGGCTGCGGCAAGACGACGGCGCTCCGCATGGTCGCGGGGCTCGAAGACATCTCGCGCGGCGTGCTGAAGATCGGCGAGCGGGTCGTGAATCACGTTCCGTCGCGCGACCGCGACATCGCGATGGTCTTCCAGAGCTACGCGCTCTACCCGCACCTGACCGTCTACGACAACATCGCGTTCGGCCTGAAGATCAAGAAGCTGCCGAAGGACGAGATCGACAAGCGCGTCCAGAACGCGGCGAAGATCCTCGGTCTCGAGGCGTTCCTGCAACCGGAAGCCGCGCGCGCTCTCCGGCGGCCAGCGGCAGCGCGTTGCGATGGGCCGCGCGATCGTGCGCGAGCCGGCGGTGTTCCTGATGGACGAGCCGCTCTCGAACCTCGACGCCAAGCTGCGCGTGCAGATGCGCGCGGAGATCGCCGGCCTCCAGCGCGAGCTCGGCGTGACGACGGTCTACGTGACGCACGACCAGGTCGAGGCGATGACGATGGGGGACAAGGTCGCGGTGATGCGCAAGGGCGAGCTCCAGCAGGTCGCCGACCCGCAGACCCTCTACGACCAGCCCGGTGAACCTCTTCGTCGGCGGCTTCATCGGCAGCCCGTCGATGAACATGGTCGAGGCGACGCTCGAGTCGCAGAACGGCGGGTACGCGGCGAAGGTCGGCGACGCAGTCGATCGCGATTCGGCGCCGAGACGCTCTCGGCACGTCCGGCTCTCGCTGCGCTACGCCGGCACGGAGGTCGTGCTCGGCATCCGCCCCGAGGATCTCGAGGACGCCGCGCTCGCGACGAACACGCCGGGCGATCAGCGGCTGCAAGGGCACGACGGAGCTCACCGAGGCGCTCGGCTCCGAGATCATGGTGCACTTCTCGATCGCCGCCAAGCCGGCCGTCACCGACGACGTGCGCGAGCTCGCAGAGGACGTCGGCGACGATCGCGGCCGTCGAGGAGCTCGCGCGGTGCGCGATACCGCGACGCTCGTCGGTCGCTTCGGCGCGCGCTCGCGCGTTCGGCCCGGCCAGCCGGTCGAGGTTGCGGTCGACACGCGCTCACTGCATTTCTTCGACCCGGAAACCGGGCTCGGAATCTACGACGGAACTCGAACGAAAGGAGCCGCATGACCCGCACACGCATCGCGGCCATCGTCCTCATTTCTGCGATCGCCCTGCTCGCCGCAGGGCTGGCGGGCGCCGGAACGAGCGGCAAATCGAGCGCGAGCTCGACCAAGGCGAACCTTGCCGTCTCGGGCTCGGTCACGTTCGACGGCATCTGGACCGCCGGCGAGGCCGCCGCGTTCGGCAAGGTGATCAAGGCCTTCAACAAGGTCTATCCGAACGTCAACGTCAACTACAAGCCCGTCGGCAACAACCTCCCGACGGTGCTCGCGACCGCGATCGCGGGCGGTCATCCGCCGGACATGGCGGACATCGCGCAGCCGGGCTACGTCAAGCAGCTCGCCCAGCAGGGGCATCTGAAGCCGATCACGTACGCGAAGGCGGCGATGGCTGCCGAACTTCGCGCCGGCCTGGATCAGCCTCGGCACGTTCAACGGCAAGCTGTACGCGCTCGTCTTCAAGGCGTCGAACAAGTCGCTCTACTGGTACAACGTGCCCGCGTTCAAGACCGCAGGCGTGAAGCCGCCGAAGACGTGGGCGCAGCTCACTCGCCGCCGCAAAGACGCTGAAGGCGTCGGGCACGCCGGCCTACTCGATCGGCGGGGCGTACGGCTGGACGCTCACCGACCTGTTCGAGAACATCTACCTGCGGACGTTCGGGCCGGCGAAGTACAACCTCCTGAGCTGCCCACAAGATCAAGTGGACCGATCCCTCGGTCGCCACGGCGCTGAAGACGATGGCGCAGAGTCATCGGAGACACCCCGAACATCGCCGGCGGCACGAGCGGGGCACTGCAGAACGGCTTCAACGACCTCCGTCACGAACGCCTTCTCGACGCCGTCGAAGGGCGCGATGGTGTTCGAGGCCGACTTCGTCGCCGGCGTCATCCCACCGTCGACGAAGGCGAAGCCCGGCACGGGCTTCAACACCGCGCCGTTCCCGACGATCACGCCCGGCCCCGACGCGAGCGCAGTCGAGATCGGCGGCGACCTGTTCGTCACCTTCCGCGACACGCCGGCGATCGAGGCGTTCGTGAAGTTCCTCGCCACCGCCCCTGCCGCCGCGGCCTGGGCGAAGGTGGGCGGGTTCGCGACGGGCAACCACAACGTCAGCCGGCGGTCTACCCCGACGCGATCGACAAGGCGAACCAGGCCCTGATCGCCAGCGCGAAGTCGGTCGTGTTCGACATGTCCGACGAGCAGCCGCCTCGTTCGGCGGCACGACCGGACAGGGCGAGTGGGGGCTCTTCCAGAAGTTCCTGCAAGAACCCGAAGGACGTCGAGCGGCATCCAGAAGCAGCTCGAGGCAGCAGCGACGGCGGCGTACAAGAAGGGCAAGTAACGCATTGAGCGCAGGAGGGATCACGGCGGAGCCGCCGGTCGTGGCGGCTCCGCCCCCTGCCGGCGAGTCAGGCCGGCTCGGCCGGTACGTGACGGGCGCGATCTTCCTCGCGCCCGCGCTCGTCCTGCTCGTCGTGTGGATGGTCTACCCGGCCGTCTACACGATCCTCCGCAGCTTCTTCGGCCAGAGCGGCTACCTCGGCACGTGGGTCGGCATCGACAACTACAAGCACCTCTTCACGACCTCGACGCTCACGACGGCGATCAAGAACAACGCGATCTGGGTCGCGGTCGTGCCTGCGTTCGTCACGGCGCTCGGACTGATGTTCGCCGTGCTCACCGAGCGCGTGCGCTGGGCGGTCGCGTTCAAGACCGTCGTCTTCCTGCCGATGGCGATCTCCGCGTTCGCGACCGGCGTGACGTGGCGGATCATGTACCAGCAGGATCCGAACCAGGGCGCGGTCAACGCGCTCGGCCGCTCGATCGCGGGCGTCGTCAGTCCCGCCGGCGTGCTGTCGAACGCGCTGCCGTCGACGCCGAACATCCTCAGCTCCCCGAACGGCAGCCTGATCCTGAAGACGCCGCTCGCGCCGGGCGGCCGCGCGCTGCTCGGCCTGACCGGAATCGCGCCTGACGCTGTGCCGAAGAGCGCCGTGCAGGCGGTCGACCCGCCGCCGAAGAGCGGCGACGTCGTCGGCGTCGTCTGGCGCGACTTCAAGCCCGGCGGCGGCAAGCCCGGCGTCGTCGAGAAGGGAGAGCTCGGGCTGCCGGGCGTGACCGTCCAGCTTGCGGACTCGCCGCCGGAAAGACGGTGCAGTCGACGACGACGAAGCCGGACGGCACGTTCGACTTCGCCAAGCGTGCCGCCGGGGAGCTATCGGGCCGCGATCGGCTCGCAGACGTTCGCGAAGCCGTTCGGCGGCTTCTCGTGGCTCGGGCCCGAGCCTGATCACGCCGTCGCTCCTGATCGCCTACATCTGGATCTGGGCGGGCTTCTCGATGGTGGTGATCGGAGCCGGGCTCGCGGCGATGCCGCGAGACGTGCTCGAGGCTGCGCGGACCGACGGAGCGACCGAGTGGCAGGTGTTCCGCCGCGTCACCGTGCCGCTCCTCGCGCCGGTGCTCAGCGTCGTCTTCATCACGATGATCATCAACGTCCTGAAGGTCTTCGACCTCGTGATCGCGCTCGCGCCAGAGTCGACGCAGTCGAACGCGAACGTGATCGCGCTCGCGATGTGGCGTACCGCCTTCGGCGGCACGAACGACTTCGGCACCGGCTCGGCGATCGCCGTCTTCCTCTTCCTGCTCGTGATCCCGGTGCTCGCCCTGAACATCCGCCGCTTCAAGAGGGACGTCTAAGCGGCGATGGCGGCGACTGCTGCAGTCGAGCTACCCGCACCACGCGACAGCGTCGCGGCCAAGATCTTGCGTGCAGTCGCACGAGCTCCGGTGCACCTCGTGCTCGTCCTGCTCGGCGCGCTCTGGATCGTGCCGACCGTCGGCCTCTTCATCACCTCGATCCTGCCCGCCTCGGCACTCGCGTCGAAGGGCTGGTGGCAGATCTTCTCGAAGCCGAGCATCGCGACGTGGTCGAACTATGACGCGCTGTTCCACAACCACGGGCTGATCGGCGCGCTGAAGACGACGGCGTACATCGCGGTCGGCAACACGGTGCTCGTGGTCGTCCTCGGCGCGATGGCCGGCTATGCGTTCGCCTGGCTCGACTTTCCCGGTCGGGACTGGCTCTTCATCGGCGTGATCGGCCTGCTCGTCGTGCCGCTGCAGATGGCGTTGATCCCGATGTTCAGGCTCTACGACAAGACGAGCCTCTACGACACCGTGCTGGGCATCATCCTGTTCCACGTCGCGTTCGGGCTGCCGTTCGCGATCTTCCTGCTTCGAAACTTCTTCATCGGGTTACCGAAGGACATCCTCGAGTCGGCTCGCATCGACGGCGCGAGCGAGATCGTGATCTTCGTGCGGCTGATCCTGCCACTCGGCCTGCCGGCGATCGCGTCGCTCGCGATCTTCCAGTTCCTCTGGACGTGGAACGACCTGATCGTGGCGTTGACGTTCGGTCAGAACACACAGCCGATCACGGTCTGGATCTTCGGCCAGCTGCGCGAGTTCGGCACGACGATCGACGTCATCGCGCCGGCGTCGTTCATCTCGCTCGTTGTGCCGCTCGCTGTGTTCTTCGCGTTCCAGCGCTACTTCGTGCAGGGGCTGCTGGCGGGCTCCGTGAAGTGAGCGTCGCAGTCGTCGGCTCTGGGCTGGCCGGATTCACGGCGTACCAGACCCTGCGGCGCGGCGGACTCTTACCGGAGGAGATCACGGTCTTCGGCACCGACGAGGACCCGACGGCGGCGTGGCGGCGATGCGCTGACGGCGATCCGCCAGCGCGAGATGCGCTCCGAGAGCGACGGCCACTGCCGCGCGACGTCGTGGCCCGGCCTCGCGCTGCGAGCCGCGCGGCGGCAGCGTTCGCCCGGGCCGCTCGTCGCGTCCGTGCTCGACCGGTACCACCCGAGCGTCGAGGACTTCCTCTCACACGTCGCGGAGCTGCGCGAGCGGAGCGGCTGGGAGCGGAGCGTGCGCAGAGCGTGGCGTCGAGCGCGTGCGCGCAGTCGACGGCGGTTTCGAGCTCGACGGGCAGGGCGTCTTTCGGCACGTGCTGCTCGCGCCGGGCCATCCGGGCCTGAACGTGCCGGATGAGCTGCGCGGCGATCCGCGCGTCGTTCACTCCTACGAGCCGCACGCGTACGAGTCCAGCGTGACGGTCGTCGGCGCGGGCCTTGCCGCCGCGACGGAATGGCTGAATGCGCTTGCCGCCGGTGCCGAGGTCGTCTCGGTTCGGCGGCGGGAGCCGGTGCGACGGCCGCTCAACGTCCCGCGCGAGTACTTCTCGTCAGCGCGGCCTTGCTCCGTTCCACCGGCTCGCTTCGGAGGAGCGGATCGCGCGCCTGCGTGCGCTGCTCGCACCGTCGTACCCGCCCGGGCGAAAATTCGACGAGCCGCTCGCGCGTCGCGGCGGCCGAGGGACGGTTCCGAGTCGAGGCAGCGGTGAACGGCAGCAGGCAGGTGATCTGCGCGACCGGCTTCCTGCACGGCTTCCGCGCCGATCCGCTTCTCGCCCTGCTCGTCGACGAGCACGAGCTCGCGACCGCCGCCGACTGGATCGTCCTCGATCCTGACGCGACGGTCCCGGCGCTCACCGACGACACGCGAACGCTCGCGCTCGCCGGCGCCCCGGCACAGTGGGCGTTTCCTGCGGCCGACACGCTCGCAGGCGCCCGCTACGTCGGCCACGCATTCCTACGAAGGATCAAGGCGTGTCGTACACGCTGAGAGGACGCCTCGAGTCGCGGCTCGCCGCGCTGCTGCCGGTCCTGGTTGCAGCGTGTGTGCTCGCGCTGACCGAGCACCGCTGGTGGCCGGTCGAGGCGGTCGGTCTGATGCTCGGGCGTCGGCCTCGCGCTCGATCTGCAGGTCTACCATCGGCTGCTGCCGTATCAGCCCGGCTGGGCTGCGGTACCGCTCGGCGTGCTCGAGCTCGGCGCTCTGCTCGGCGTGATGCGGCTCACCGGCATCGAGGCGCCGCTCGGGCAGGCAGTGGCGCTCTTCGCAGGAGGCTGGGTGCTCGCGCAGCTGCTCGGGCACGCGGGCTTCCCGCTCCTGCGGCTCGGCTACGCGGAGGAGGGCGGGGAGCTCGGCCGATTCGGGCTCGTCGCAGCCCTCGCGGTCGGCGTGGCGCTCGCCGGAGCCGGCGCGACCGCCTACGCGGAGCTGCCGCCGGTCGTCCATCTCGCGTCGGGCGTCCACGAGGGGCCGCTCGTCATCACGCGCCGCGAGGTGCTCGTCGGCGCGCCTGGTGCGGTCGTCCGCGGCGGCATCGTCGTCCGCGCGAATGAAGTAACGATCAAGAACGTGTCCGTCGTCGGCGGCGACAACGGGATCATCGTCGACGGCGTCCGCGGCACGATGCTCGACGGTGTCTCGGTCTCGGGCGCGAAGCTCGACGGCATCCACGTGCGAAACGCATCGGTTCGCATCCACAACTGCTCGATCGACATGCTCGACAACCCCTTACGGCCAGGGAATCGACATCTCGTTCACGATGGGCTACGGCATGAACATGATCGACGGCTGCAACATCGTCGGCGGTAGGCAGGGGATCGCCACCCATTTCTCCATGAGCGAGATCATGAACAATCACGTCAGCCGCACGGAGGTCAACGGGATCTCGATGACCGAGATGTCGATGGGCATGATCAGCCACAACGAAGTCCGCGGCGCGCTCGGCGTCGGCATCTACTGCAACGACCGCTCGATGTGCATGGTCGAGCGGAACACCGTCGTCGACACGAAGTCGGACAGCGCCGGAGGCGATCAGTCCCGACGTGGGTTCGGCGTGCTCGCCAGCTTCAGCTCCGAGGCCGACCTGCGCGGAAACGAGCTGAAGTCGAATCCGGTGCCGATGGGTACCGTCATCGAATTCACAGATCCGCGCCACGCACTGAGACAGCGCCCCAGCGCTCTTCGATGCGCCGCGTCTTCCAGATGACGGCCGACACTGCCCACGTGAGGACGAAGAGCGCGACCATCCCGTAGCCGAGCGTGTTGAAGTCGAGCCACGTGTTGCGCGCGGCGACCTGCAGGAGCTCGATCGCGCCGATGCCGAGCGCAACTGTCACGGAGAGGGTCGTGACGGTGAGGTTGTAATAGACCTTCCGCACCGGGCTCGAGAATGCCCAGCCGTAAGCGTGCGCCATGAATGCTCCGTCGGCGGTGTCCATAAGGGACATGCCGGCTGCGAATAGGAGAGGCAACGAGAGAATGGCGAGAAACGGCACGCGGTGCGTCGCGGCCCCGGCCGAGAGACCGAGCAGGCCGACCTCGGTCGCGGTGTCGAAGCCGAGCCCGAAGAGGATGCCGAGCGGATACATGTGCCAGCTCGACGTGATGCGCGATCCAAGCCTGCGGAGGAGGCCGCGGCTCATCAAACCGCGGTCGATCAGCCGCTCCTCGAGGCGCGCCTCGTCGAGGCGGCCGCGCTGCATGTCGCGGAAGATGCGGACGATGTCGAGGAGCACGAGCAGATTGAGCACGCCGATGGCGAGCAGGAAGACGCCGGACACGCCCGCACCGACGTAGCCGCCCCAGGTCTGGAAGCTCGGGAGCTTCGCCTTCACGGCCGAGGCACCGACGGCGAGTCCCGTTGCGAGCCCGAAGACAACGGTCGAGTGTCCGAGCGAGAAGAAGAAGCCGATTCCGAGCGGCCGTTTCCCCTGCTGGAGGAAGGAACGCGTCGTGTTGTCGATCGCGGCGATGTGATCCGCGTCGAACGCGTGGCGAAGCCCGAAGGTGTACGCAAGGACGCCGAGACCGGCCGAAGCGCGGGTTGCTCGCCGAGTACCAGGCGAAGAGACCCCAGCCGAGGACATGGAGGAGCGCAACGGCGCCTGCGAAGCCGGAGAGCCGAAGCCACATCTCAGTGGACCTTCGGGAGCGCGTGGACGGTCATGACGACGCCCGCGACGAGGATTACGAGAGCCGACACGGCCGGCAGTGCGCGGATCAGCAGACCGTCGAAGCTTCGTCGTGCGAACGCCTTCTTCGCGAGCACCGCAGCGAGGCCGATGCCGGTGATGGAGAGGGCGAGCCCGAGCGAGAAGGCGACGATCAGAACGAGACCGAACGCGAGGCGGTGGAGCGAGATCGCAGCGAGCAAGACGACGAGCGCAGAGGGGCAGGGAAGCAGGCCACCCGAGACGCCGACGGCGAGCAGGCTGCGTCGTGAGGTGCCGCCGTGATCGTGGTGATGATGGTGGTGCTCGTGGCCGTGCCTGTGGTCCCGAGCGTGCGCCGACGCGCGCGCGCAGGACAGCGAGGCCGATGCCGACGACCATCAGTCCGGCGACGAGATCGATCCACGGGTACAGGCGGTCGGGAACGATCCACTGCGAGAGAACGAGCGTGACGAGCCCGAGCGCAAAGACGCCGATCGTGTGCGTCACGGTGACGATCGCGCCAAGGAGGGCCGCATCGCGCGCACTGCCTTTGCGTCCGATCAGATAGGCGGTCACGATCGTTTTTCCGTGGCCGGGCGAGAGTGCGTGTGCAGCGCCCCAGAAGAGCGCAGCGGCGAGTGATGCGAGGATGACGAGCGCGCTCAGGTGGCGAGCGTGAGATGAGCGCCGTGAACCCGGAGTCGGCGACGCGATCGGGCGCCTGCAGCGCCGCGCCGCGCGTGAGCCCGGGAATCGGCGTCCCGCGTCGGTGCGATCGTCGGCTCGCGCACGCGTGACGTCGAGCGGGCTCTGGAGCAGGCTCTTCGGATATGCGCGCAGCTCGTCGGAGGGCTGCGGGCGCCGGCGCCGATCACGATCTCCTGCCAGCCGATCCGGTCGGCGTAGTTCGAGTCGTGCACCGACAACGCCTGGCGCTCCCTCGATTCGCGGCCCGCGCAGGATCAGCCTCGAGTCGCATCGTGTGCAGGCCACCGACGCCCATGCGGGAAAGCGAGCGCGTGGGCGACCGGAACGAGCATCGACCGGACGCCCGGCGACCGTCACGTGCAGGCCGCGCGCGAGGCGGCGCGCGTAGACCGACGGGTCCACGCCCTGCTGCCGCGCCTGGTACGTCGGGATCTCGGCCATGTCGAGGACGTAGCGCACGTAGAGGCGGTGGCCGGCGACCTCGACACGCGCGAAACGGTTGATCGTGAAGTTGCCGAGCGGATGCGCCTGCGCCGCGACCGGTGCGAGCAGCGCAGCCGCGAGCGAGACGAGCACGATGAGCTTCTTCATCGAAGTGCTCCTTTCTGCGCCACCGGTGCCCAGAGCACCGAGAACCGTGGGTTGAGCGCCAAGGCCCGCCGGTACCACGTTGCGGCGCCGACGCCGATCGCCGAGGCAGTTGGCGATCCAGCCGCGATGGAAGAACTTGAGGGCGTCCTGCGTGCCGAGCCGGAGCGATCGCTTCGAGTACGGCGAGCGCCTCGTCGCAGCGGCCGTTCCGCGCGAGCACCCAACCGAGCACGTCGTCGCCGAAGACGCTCGGACGGTCGAGATAGCCCTTGCGCGCGAGCGTCAGCGCGTGGCGAAGTGCGATGCCGTGGTCGGCGTCGAAGAGCGCGATGTCGAGGTCGTTCTTGACGCCGTTCGCCGCCAGGACCTTCTCGATCACGCCGATCAGCGCGTACTGACGCGACGCGTTGACGCGGTCGCCGGTCGCGCGGTAGAGATCGCCGAGCAAGCCGACCTGCTGCGGCAGCGGCACACGGTCGACGGCGCGCTGCTCGAAGGCGATCGCGGTCGTGCAGGTGGCCGAGTCCCGCCTGCACCTGCGCCATGCCGTCGAGCGCGACGTAGTAGGTCGGGGTCGAGCGTCGAGGCGAACTGCAACTGCTCGAGCGCGTGCCGAGGCAGTCCGTGGCCGAGATAGAGCAGACCGAGTTGCGTGTGAGTCCAGGACGATGCCTCGCGCTCGCCGACCGCGGCCGAAGCGGCGAGCGCCATCGCCCGTTCCGCGGCAGCGGGATGTGGCCGAGCAGCTCACGCGCGTACGACACGCGGGCATACGAAGCGACGCTCGGCTTGAGCGCAGCCATCCGGTCGAAGGCGCGGAAGGCGGCCGGATAGCGGCCGAGCTCGAGCTCGGCGTCGCCGATCACGCCGTAGACGCCGGCGGTCGTCGGCAGAGATGCGACGGGCGCGCAGCCCGAACGCGAGGGCCTCACGAAAACGGTGCCGTGAGAGCGCGAGCTGGCCGAGGGCGGCGGTCGCGATCAGGTCGCTGCGGCGCGAGCGACAGCGACTCGCGCAGGATTCCTTCCGCCTTGCCGTAGTACGTCGCGTCGCCCGTCTCGCGGACACGCTGCTCGTAGGCGAGGCCGAGCGTGTCGAGCGCCTTGACGTTGCGCGGATTCGCCCGCAGCTCGGCCTGCAGGCCGGCGATCTCCGCCTGCCGTGTCGCCGGCAGCGAAGCCCTTCTGCAGCTCGGCCGCGACGGCGGTCGGCAGCACGTCGCCCGCCGAAGCCGACAGACGGACCGCGGTGGAGCACTCCGCCGAGGGCGAGGATGGCGGCGGCCGAAGCCGCCGCCATCCCTGCGATGAGAAGCGCGTCGCGTCACTTACGGCGTGGTGGGGTAGGTGACGCCCTTCGTGTTGTCGAAGCCGCTGAACGGCATCTGCACGTACGGGAAGACGTGCAGGTTCGGCCACGTCGTTCGCGTCGACGCCGTCACCGAGCGGCAGGCTGTGCCCGATGAGCACGCCGCCGACCGCACGCTCGGAGATGTCGACGACGTCGTCCTCGAGCCGCCGGCCGTTCGGATAGCCGGCGAGGTCGCCGCCGAGCACGCCGAGCCGGTTGATCTTGTCGAATGGCGTCGGCGGGATCGACAGGTTGAGCCGGAGCTCGTCGGCGAACGTCGGCCCGGTGTAGTTCAGCATCGGCGACTTGAGGCCGGTGCCGAGCAACTGGACGAGGTCCTGCCGGTTCGTGTCCTGGAACGGACCGAACTGCGGATACAGCTTCTGCAGGACGGTGGCGAGGATCGGGTTCGCGTAGTACGTCTCGAACTGCTTGTCGTTTGCGGGCGCGGACGCGTTCCACTTGTCCTTGAGGTTCGTCGGAATGACCACCTCGTTGATCAGCGGGTTGCCGAGCCGGGATACCTGCACCCAGCCCTGCGTGTCGTCCTTGGCGCTCGCAGCCTTGCGACGGTGTTCGATCACGGCGGCGGCGCGCCGGTCGGTGGCGGCCCAGACGCCGATCGTGTGGTTGCCGCCGTTGTCGAGGTCGGCCTTCGGGATCTGCAACGCGATCGAATGGACGCCGTAGCCGGCGAGGAAGTCCTTGCCGCCGCCGTTCGCGCCGGTGCCCTGCGCGGATTGCGACGAGGTCGAAGATCGCGCCGACGTCCGCGAAGAACGCGATCGTCACGCTGTCCTGCGAACACGGTCGTACCGTCGCTGAGCGGGTGGATGCCCTGTGGCAGCGAGCGCCGGGTAGTTCGGCGTCGAGCGCGGGCCGATGTTGTCGGGCGGCGTCATGAGGCCGGAGCCGACGGTGGTCGTCTTGTTCCCGACCGTCTTCGAGACGGTGTACGACTGCTGCGTGTTGCCGAGGAAGAACTGCGACGGCTGGTTCTGGAACCGGAACTGGTACGTGATGTCCGGCTTGCCGTCGCCGTTCTTGTCGATGTAGATGTCGTAGCGCGCGGTCGGGCTGAACGTGTAGTAGTTCGGGCCCGCCGCGGGATCCTCACCGGGGATCCAGTTGGCGATGATCGTTGCGGTGTCCGGCTTGTCGGGCGACACGAACGCGTAGAGGTCCGTGTTGTCGGCAGTCGGATCCTGCGAGATGAGCGGCGCCTCTCTGTGACTCGACGCCGAGGCCGACTGTGGGCCGCCGCGTGTTGCGGCGACCGCTACGAGCGCAGCCAAGGCAGCGGCCAGCACGAGGCCGAGTGCGAGCTTCCTCACGGGTGCGACTCCTTCTGTTTTCGACGGCCCTGCGAATGCGGGGTCGGAACCGTCGGATGTCGCGTCACATTCGCTCGATGTTGCGGACCGGTTCACAACAGCGGCCGCCGAAGACGGCGGCCGCTGCGTGTCGAGGCGAGTCGCGTGTACTTACTTGACGGTGAAGTGCTGGAACATCGTCGATTCGTGCGACGGGCAGTAGAGCTTGTACTTGCCAACTTTCAGCTTCAGCGTCACCGTCTTCGTACCGACGAACGGCACGGGACTGATGTCTTTCGCAAAGCCGTGTGGCCCGTCGAGCGACCAGCCGTGAATGGTCGCCTTGTCGTGGATGACGAACTTGTACGTACCGGCCTTGAGCGTCTTCACGACCTTGCTTTTCTGCGTCAGGTTAATCGTGTACCCCGGGCCGACAGTGCCGGTGAGCACCGGCATCGCCGACCGCTTCGCAGACGCGCCGGCAACGAGCACGGCTCCGACGACGGCTGCTGCGACCAACAGAATCACGATTTTTCGCATACAAACCTCCTTCCCATAAGGACCCGCCACGGAGACCTACGAAGCCTAAGCCGCAGCGGATTCGGACAACCGTCATTCCGTGCTCCGCTACGATCCGCCGCACGGGGCGTGGCGCAGCCTGGTTAGCGCGCCAGTCTGGGGGACTGGAGGTCCCGAGTTCGAATCTCGGCGCCCCGACTGAAAGGCCCCGATTGGCGGGGCTTTTCTTTTTCGGCAGTGCGGCGTCTGAGACGTCGGGTACAAAACGGGTACACCCAGTGCTATGTGTGACCGTAAGATCGCGAAGCACCACGTTCGGGCCTCTGATCGTTATCACAGTGCCACCAACACCCTTGATGGTTGCGTCAGCCGACGCACCGTGAACGTCAACATTCAAGGCCCCTTGACGGTCTGCAATACGCAAAACGTCCGCGACCTATACAACGGCTGCTAGAGGTAGGCTCTCCAAGCCGTCCGGCCCCGGAACGGATGGGGACGTGTTCTACCGCTACAAGCTCACGAGGCTGACGGCAGCGACGCGGGCGAGGCGCACTACGCGTTCCTCGTCAAACCGGGGGAGACGATCATCACGGGCACCGGCCGCAAGCTGCGCGTCTTCTCCGTTATCCCGGTCGAGGAGGAGGACTCGCCCTACGTCGGCTTGCTCATGGGGAGTAGACCCTATGAGAGGGTTGGTGTGGGTGCGCGTTCCGTGGCGGGACTCGCACCCATTTCATCGCGCGGAGACAACAATGGCCGGAAAGAAAGGGATGCACGCCACCCGTGAGTTGCCAGGGGACGGCCCCACCAAGGTCATGCCGGGCGCGATGAGGATCGGGTTTCCGACCTGGGCCGAAGTGGCGGCGGCGGTCAAGAAAGTGGCGAAGCCGAATGGTTACCGCCCAAGCGGTGGCTAGCGTGCGGCTGTTGGCCCGCTGACCTCGCCCAGTTCTAGGTAAAAAACCCGAAGCATTGCTTCGCACCGCGTGAAAGTGCCAGCGCTCGGCTCCAGTGGGAGTAGGTTCTACTTGCGTGACCGACGGAGCACGGATCGAGCGGCGACGAGGGGTCGACCGCCGTAGAGGCGACGAACGTCGCCGTAATCAAACCGCGAGCGAGTTAAGCCACGAGCGACGCACGGGCAGCGACCGACGAAAGGCTCCTCGCCGACTCAACGAACTACGAATCGGCCACGCGCATTAGGTGAGCGTGTTCGCCGAGTCGCTGCTAAACAATTCGGCCGCCGAACTGATGACGATTGATCGTTGGCTTCCACGGCCTCGTGCATCCATCAGACCGTAGGCCTGTCGACAGGCTTCCCCAGCACGACAGGGGCTCGGCGGCGACGGGCCACAATGACCACCGTCGCGGCGAGGATCGGTGCCGCAGCGAGGGCCGCGAGCTCCGGGCTTCCCATCACCGTTCCAACCGCAACGAGTGTCACGCCGAGCATCACCCGGAGCAGACGGTCGGGAAGGCTGACCGAGAACTGTGCGCCTAGGAGCACGCCCGGGATCGACCCCGTCAAGAGCCAACCGACCGTCGAGAAGGATACGTTGCCGGCGACCACGTGCCCGGCGCCGGCAATCCAGAGGAGCCCAGCAGCATGGAACACGTCCGTCCCGACGACCTTCGACGAGCGGAGCGGAAACGCGATCAGCATCGTGAGTCCGAAGAAGACACCCGTACCGATCGACGTCATGCCCACGACGAAGCCGCCAAAAAGGCCGATAGCGACCGCAGCGATCCTGTCACGTCGTGCAAGCCGAAAATCGTCCGGGAGCTGCCTCCGGGTAGCGACGAACACCTTCGCGACCGTTCCAAGTCCACCGATGACGAGCGCCGCACCAAGAACGTTCTGGGCGGCAGCGCCAGGATCGCCGTAATGATGTCGTAGCCACGTTGCGAACGCGACACCGCCAAGGGAGGCAGGCCCGCTTCCGAGGAGCATCCAACCACTCAGCCGCCCGTGGACGGTGCCGAGACGCCGGTGACGAACCGCGCCGAACGTCTTGAAGAGCGCACCGTGCACGATGTCGGTCCCAACTGCCACCGTCGGCTGGAAGCCGAACAGAAGCACAAGGATCGGAGTCATCAACGAACCACCGCCCATGCCGGTTGCGCCCACGAGCCAGCCGACGAACAAACCGGCCACAGAGAGATGCCAGGGCATAACTCCATGCTCAGTCCTCCGAAGAGCGACCTCAACTCGCCATTCCGGTTGGAACTTCGAACCGGCCTAGCCGAACGGATGTGTTACGGCCGGGTCGCGTTCGAGAAAGAAGAAGTGATTGCAGGTTCGTGCGAGTGCTCGACCTCGTGCCGGTGCTCGACGACGACTCGCAGTTCGTCGGGCTACTGAAGGTCGAGCCGGCTTGAGAGCCCGGGGAGGTCAGCCGATGAGCAGACGAACGACTGCTCGGGTGAAGCGGCCGATCTCGCCGCTCTCGAGACGGACGAGGACGAGGTCTTCTTCCCCGTCCATGAAGACTGTCGCCACCGAACGCGGCTTCTTCACCGTCTACCGGCGCGCCGGCCTGACGTCCGGGGTGCCAGCACGGCCCGTGTAACCGTCCCGGGAAAAAACCGGAGCAGGCCGTATCGATTTGGCCGTTGTGTGCGTTGTAGACGCATTCTGTGGCGACTCCAAGGGGGATGTTATGAGAACGTTTTTGGCGGCCGTGGCGGCGAGTGTCGCTGCGATTGCACTCGCAGGCTGGGCCGGGACTGCGCAGGCCGACAATGGGGGGCGCACAGGGAACGACGCTCCTGCCCCGGCCGCGACTCCGTCCGGCGACCCCGCATCGACGTCAGCTGCGCCCGCCGCGGCGCCCACGACCGGGCCGGCCAATGACATCACGACCGCGCGCCGCTGCATCCAGGCGTCGCCGATTGTGCTGAGCTCGACGACCGCCTCGGCGACGTTCACGATCGCCGCAGGTTGCGCCGACATGCCGGTGACGCTGGGCGTCTATTTGACCCGTGGCGCCGGCTTTTCGCTGCCGCAGACGCTGTCCCAGATGACGGAGGGCATCTTCGGGCCTGGCAGCTCGCACACTCTGACCGTTCCGTTGCCCGGGTGCTTCTTCCAGGTCGACCTCATGGGAGTCGCAACTCCCGCGTCCAAGCTCGTGACGCGCGCCGATCTCTCGCAGCAAACGGTCGAATGGGCGTTCGGAGGAAGCGCGGTCGCGTGCAGCACGTCAACAGGCGGCGGCTCTGAAGAGAAGCCCCCTGTGACAACGGGCGGCGGCTCGACCGAAGGAGGCGGGACGCAGCCAGTCACCCCGCCTGTCAGTGTGACGGCGACTCCCGCTGCGCCGGCGGCCACACCACCGGCCGTCACGCCGCCCGCGACCACGCCTCCGGCAACAACGCCCCCGGCAACAACGCCTCCGGCCACGACGCCTCCAACCACGGTTCCTCCCGCCAAGCACAAGGTTAAAGCGACGGGTGGCGTCCTCGGCGCGACCAAGACGATGAAGGCCGCACCGCACGTGTTAGCGGCCAAAGCCGGCGGCACCCTGCCATTCACCGGGATGCCGATCTGGATCGTCGCACTCTTCGGCCTCGGTCTGATGACCATCGGAGCCGGCGTGCGCCGCGCCACACGCTTCAACGTCTGAACGACTCGACAGAAGAGAAGAACTTCCCTAGGAGAGAAGAGGCCGGAACCCCCGGCCTCTTGTCTCCGTCTGAGACTTCGGCGCTGCGGGATCCCCCGCCGGAGGGATGCGAAACGCTGCGACCCGGCCAGGCTTTGTCTGACTGGTTGTGATCACTGCGGCGGCAACGGTAGGCGAGGCGGCGTCGACGCCTTTGCTCGACGAACTCGAGGAGCTCCTCGGGGCGTTCGCCTCGCTCGCGAAGCCGGCGCAGGACGCAGTTACCGTTGTTGTCGCGTCGCTCATACGCGACACCGGGGCGACCGCCGCCGAACGCAGCCTCGCGACTGCACTGTTCGTGCTGGCAAGAGCGTCGCTGTAAGAGAAAGAAAGAGGGGCGAACCCGCCGCGGGTTCGCCCCATCATGCTCAGTCCAGCGCTCTCGCCGCATCGGAGCGCAGCACCGTTCAGTTGACTCTTCGGGCCCCCGCCGCATCGGGGCCCTCGGTAGTTCCATCATCGGGGGCCGCCGTCGGTTCTCCAATCACCTGGTCGGTGGTTCACTCGAACGGTTCACTCGGTCGAGGCTCGGGACCGAAAGCCATCCGGCCGAAATCTGTTCTCAGAGAGGGACGGGGGGCCGCAGCCCTTCCCCCTTAAAAGAGCCGACTGGACCGGGAGCCGCAGCCTCGTCCAGCGGCTCTTTTTTTAAGCTCGACGCGAGAAACGCGGAAGCGGCTCCTACTCAGAGCCGCTTCGCCGCAGGAAGGAACCGTTTGGCGTGTCGGGTTGCGCCTTCTGGCGGTGTGCCCGAACAGCACCGGTGTTGCTGATCCAGAGTCTGGCCGAGCAACACTCGAGGCACGACCGCCGGATGGCGAGGTTTCTCTCCCCACCTATCGTTGTGCCTCGAACGAGGGAGTAGTGCGCGCGCCGGTTACGGCTCGGCCTTGTCCTTCGGGTGCGCAGCGCGCCAGAAGATCCAGCAGAGGATGCCGACGATCGTCAGCGGCACGACGGCGGAGGCAAGGATGATCAGGTTCAGAACCGTTGCCCCAGAATCGCCGAGCAACGTCGCCATACGGCGAGCCTAGTCGGCGAGCGCTTGTTCGACGCGCGCTACGAGCTGATCGGCCTTGAACGGCTTCGAGAGCATCGGATCGCCGGGGTCGGCTCCATAGCGCGAGATGCCGTAGCCCGACATGAGCACGACTCGCAGGCCGGGCTGGATAGCCACGAGCGATTCGGCGATCTCGTTTCCGTCCTGGGAGCCGAGAACGATGTCGGCGAGGGTGAGGTCGAAGCGAGCGTCCTGGAGTGCGGCTCGCGCTGCGTCGCCGTCGGTCGCAAGGGTGGCGCTGTAGCCCTCGGACTCGAGCATGCGAACGATGAGCGGTCCGACTACCGGGTCGTCTTCGATGACAAGGACGTTTGCGAGAGTTTCGGTCATATCTCTATAGAGCGTATCGCTGAGGGCTTCCACCTGGACAACCGAGCATCAAAGGGAATAGGCCCAGTCGGCAGACCGGGCCTATTCGCGCAAAAGGAGTCGGTTGCTTGGCGAGCGACCCGTCGCACTGGAGGCTGCGGCACCTCACTGCGCGACCCCGAACTCCCGTTGACAACTGT
This sequence comes from uncultured Actinomycetes bacterium, assembly GCA_963707525.1. GTDB lineage: Bacteria > Actinomycetota > Thermoleophilia > Gaiellales > Gaiellaceae > Palsa-739. Next base: position 611,588 of record CAVPQJ010000007.1, read on the forward strand.
ATCGATATGCGCGGCCCCCTTGCCTACCCCCGATCGAGGGACGTCGCGCCCAGGCTGTGAATGCGCTACGAGCTGAACGCGATCTGACCGCGGGCTGATCGTTCAGGCGTGCTTCAGCGCACACACGGAAGGATGCGCCATGGTCAGATTCGCGATTCCGATTGTGCTCGGCTCAGCGCTTTTCGCCGGTTGCGGCGGGACGAAGCAGTCGATCTCGACGGTGGCGACGACCACGGCTGCACTCTCCCCAATGACAACTGTGCCTTCGGCGACGACAGCGGCGTCCCCCGCGCCGCTCGCGCCGGAGGCGCAGGCAGCCGCAACCGGCGACATCCCCGACAACCAGGTCTTTCTCACGTTCCGGAATGCGGCGGCCGGTTATTCGATGAAGTACCCGGAAGGCTGGGCACAGCAAGGCTTGGGCGCGCACGTCACGATCCGTGACAAGAACAACATCGTGCGCGTCGTCGAGAGCTCGGGCGCAAGGCCGAGCGTGCCAGGTGCGCAGCCGGTGACGATCTCGGGCAGCCCTGCGCTCAAGGCCGTGTACAGGACGCAGAGCGCTGCGAATACGGTGACCGGCAAGCGCGTCACGCTCACGGTCGACCGCTACTACCTCTGGCACAACGGGAAGCGAGCTGTCGTCGATCTCGGCACGCCGGTGGGCGTCGACAACGTCGACGCATACCGGTTGATGATCGAGAGCTTCCGGTGGCGCTGAGGAGTCTCTACCGCGAACCCGAACGCGAGCAGACCGTTGCGTTCGGCGCGCTCGAGTACCACGACGTCTTCAAGATCTTTCGCAGCGGGCCTACCGAGACGGTGGCGCTTCGGGGCCTCGATCTGCGCATCGAACAACGCGAGCTCGTGGCGCTGCTCGGTCCGTCCGGCTGTGGTAAGAGCACAGCGTTGCATCTCGCCGCAGGGCTCGACGAGCCGTCTGCAGGCGACGTCATCTGCTTTGGGCGCTCACTCGCGCGTCTCGACGACTCCGAGCTCGCGGACTATCGGGCGCGCGAGATCGCGATTGTCTTCCAGAGCGGGAACCTCTGGCCGGCGCTGTCGGCGGGCGAGAACATCGCGCTGACGCTCAGACTCGCCGGGCGCAGCAACGACGAAGGGGCGCTCGACCGCTTCGGCCTGCGAGGTCGCGAGCGCCAACGGGCGGGATCGCTCTCAGGGGGTGAGCAGCAGCGGCTGGCGATCGCAGCCGCCGCAGCCCGGCATGCGCGATTGGTGCTGGCAGACGAGCCGACGGCGGAGCTCGACGACCGGAACGAGCAGATCGTGCTCGAGGCTTTTCGCCGATTGCGCGACGAACTGGAGACGACCGTCGTCATCGTCACGCATTCGGAAAGCGTCGCAGGCGCAGTCGACCGTGTGATCGAGCTACGGGATGGCGCAGTCGCAGAATGACCAATCTCGCGGCGGCGCACGACGTCGTTGTCACGTATGGCAGCGGCGAAGCCGCCGTGCACGCGCTCGACGGTGTCGATCTCGAGATCCAGGCGGGTGACAGCGTCGCGTTGCTCGGACGCTCCGGCTCCGGCAAGACGACGCTTCTCCACGTGCTCGGGGGCCTCGTCGAACCGTCGGCGGTGCCGTCGAATGGCACGGCAGGCTGCTCTCGTCACTCGACGCAGCCGCGCGCGGCGCGCGTGCGGGCCCGAGGGATCGCCTACGTCTTCCAGGGCGGCAACCTGCTGCCGACCTTTACTGCGGCGGAGAACGTCGCGTTCGCCGTACGTGTCGCAGAGAGCGACGCAAACCGGAGGAACTGCTCGAGCTCGTCGGCCTCACCGCGAAGGCCGAGCATCTCCCTGCCGAGCTCTCGGGAGGAGAGATGCAGCGTGTCGCGCTCGCCCGAGCGCTCGCACAGCGGCCGGAACTGCTGCTCTGCGACGAGCCGACCGGTCACCTCGACTCCGATACCGCCGAACGCGTGCTCGACCTGATCGAGGCCCTGCAGGCGGAGTTCGGGTTTGCACTGGCGATTGCAACGCACGACGCCGACGTCGCCGCCCGTCTGCGCCGGTCCGTCGAGCTCCACGACGGAAGGGTGGTGGCGTCGTGATCCGCCTCGCCCTCGTGGGTCTGGTCCGCGCGCCCGGGCGAACGGCTCTTCGTGCGATCACGCTCGCGGCCGCGGTGGCGCTGCTCGCCGCGATGCTGCTCTTCGTCGGCCACTCGCTGGGCACGATGACGGGCGGAGCAGTCCGCAGCGTGCCGCTCGACTGGCAGGGTCCGGTCGGCTCGTACGGCGCCGCGCAACGAGTGGCGCAGAAGCGTCGCGCGACAGCCCGGCGTCCTCACGTGCACAACCGGTGGCGACGGCGACCTTCGCCGGCATCGAGCACCGCGCTCCCGGCATCGGCACGATTCGAGCGGGCGCAGGCTCGATCCTCGCAGTGCCGCTGCGCTACAGCGCGCACATTCACACGTTCCGGTTTCTGCACGGCGCGCTCGAAGCCCGGCGGTGTCGTCTTCGACCAACAGCTCGCGGCGACGCTGCAGGTGCAGATCGGCGACACGGTGACGTTGACGCCGCGTCGCGGCGCACATCCAGTTCGTCTGCGCGTCACCGGCATCGCCCTCGTGACTGCACCGGACGTGCTCTTCCAGCCCCTGAATCCTCTCGTCGGCCCGGCGCCGGCTCAGCCTCCTGCGAACGTCGCGATTCTGCCGCTCGACACTTTCGCGGCGAAGGTCGCTCCTGCGTTGCCGCAGGTCACGACCGCCAACCCCGCCGTGTCCCGGGACGCAAGCGGGGATCCAGTGGCAGGTGCAGGCGCAGGTCGATCCCGCAGCGCTGTCGGGAAGCCCGTCGCGGGCCTTGACGCTGGCGACGCAGATCCGCAACAAGGTCGAGCGGTCACTGCCGGGCCAGGTCGTCTTCGTCGACAATCTCGCGGACGGCCTCACGAGCGCGGCAGGCGACGCCCTCTACGCACAGACGCTCTACATCATGCTCGCCCTGCCCGGCGCGCTCGTGGCACTTGGGCTCGCATATCTCGCGGCGCTCGGGACGGTCGACCGCGACCGGCGCGAGCTCGCACTGCTCCGCGCACGCGGCGCCCGGCGGCGCTCGCTTCTCGTCCTCGCAGGCACCGAGAGCGTCGTGCTCGGCAGTCATCGCCGGCGCAATCGGAACCGCCCTGGCGCTCCTCGCCGTCCAGCTCGCCGGATCGGGTGGAGGCATCGGCGCGGGGCGCGCGCTCGCGACCTTCGGCATCTGTGTCGTACTCGCGGTCGCCGGTGCGGCAGCGGCACGCATCGCTGCCGGCCTTGTCGTCTTCCGCGCGGGCATAGGCGAGAGCCGCCGCAGCACCCGCCGTGAGCAGCCGCCGCTCTGGCAGCGTCTGTATCTCGACGTGCTCGCCCTCACGGTCGCCGGGCTCGTGTACTGGTTGACCGCGCGCACCGGATTCTCCGCGGTCGTCAACCCGGACTCGAATCCGACACTCTCGCTGTCGGTCTACATGTTCCTGGCGCCGGCGCTGCTCTGGCTCGGCGCGGCCCTGCTGCTCGTCCGTTTGCGCGGTCGGGCGGTTAGCATCGCTCGTGCGAGCGCGTCGTCGGAAAGCGCGCGCGCACCTGGCCTGGATTTCTCCTTGCAAGCGCCGGCCGGAGAGGCGCGGCGATCAACCGAGGGCTCGTGGTGGTCGGCCTGCTGCTGGCGTTCGGCGTCGAGCTCGGTCTCTTCACGGCGACATACGACCAGCAGGCGCGGGTCGACGCGCAGCTGACACTCGGCGCCGACGTCGTGGCAAATGCGCCGGCCGTCCCGCGCGTTCCAGGTATCCAGGCGACGACGCCGGTCGACCACTCGTACGCATACGTCGGTCCGGATCTCCAGGACATCTTCGGCATCGACCCCGCGACGTTCACCGAAGGATCGAGCCTGCGCGACTCGTACTTCATCGGCAGCACGGCTGCGCAAGCCTTGTCGAGCCTCCGGTCGTCGCACGACGGCGTGCTCGTCTCGAAGGAGACGATCGTCGACTACTCGCTACACCGGGGCGACCTGCTCCGGCTGCGCGTGCTCGACCACAACACCGGACAGTTTCGGATCGTTCCGTTTCACGTCGTCGGCATCGTCCAGGAGTTTCCGGCGGCTCCCCGCGACTCGTTCATGGTCACGAATCTCGCGTACCTGCACGCAGTCACGCACGATCGTGGGCCGAACGTCACCTTCGTCAAGACGAGCGATCCCGCCGGCGTCGCGTCGCGCCTTGCAGCCGCCACGCATGTGCCCGTGCGGAACATCCAACAGCAGGCGGCCCAGACGGTGAGCTCGATCACGACGGTCGACCTGCGTGGGATCAGCCGGATCGAGGAGATCTTCGCGCTCGTGCTTGCGGCGGGCGCCATGGCACTCTTCGTCTCGGTCGGACTCGCCGAACGCCGGCACGAGCTCGCGACGATGGCGGCCGTCGGCGCGTCGCTTCGCCAGGCGGCCGCTTTCCTCTGGAGCGAGGCCGCCCTCGTACTCGGGTCGGCGCTCGCTCTCGCTGCGCTCCTCGGCTGGCTTCTGGCCGAGATGCTCGTCGCGATGCTCCAGCACGTCTTCGATCCGCCGCCGGACCACCTGGCCGCGCCGTGGGCCTTCCTCGGCGGCCTCGGGGCCGCTGCCACCGCCGGCGGCCTGCTCGCCGCCGGACTCGCAGCGCTTGCAATCCGGCGTCTTCCGCTGGGCGCGGTGCTCCGCGAGGAATGATTCAGCCATGAAGGTCTTGATCGTCGAGGACGACGCCGAGCTTCGAAGCGTTCTGGGGCGCGGCCTCCAGGAGGAAGGCTTCACGGTCGAGGCCGTGGCGACGGGCGGCGAGCTCCTCGCCCGCGTGGCCGACGGCCTGCCCGACGTCTTCGTGATCGACATCGGGCTGCCCGACGCCGACGGTCGTGACGTGACGCAGGCGCTGCGTGCCCGCGGCGTGCAGACGCCGGTGCTGTTCCTGACTGCGCGCGACGCGCTCGTCGACCGGATCTCGGGCTTCGATGCCGGTGGCGACGACTACGTGTCGAAGCCCTTCGCTCTCGCCGAGCTCGTTGTGCGCCTGCACGCGCTCATCCGCCGCAGCGGCGGCAGCGACGCCATCGAGGCGGCAGGGCTTCGACTCGACCCGGCTACTCACGCGGTCGGCGACGTGCCACTGACGCCGACCGAGTTCCGGCTCTTGGCGCGGTTGCTCACACAGCCTGGCGAAGCGGTCCGCAGACGTGAGCTCGTGCGCGCGGGCTGGCCGCACGGAGCGATGGTTCGCGAGAACACACTCGACGCGTACGTCGCGCGGTTGCGCCGCAAGCTGAAGGCGATCGAGGGCGCACCGAAGATCGTTACCGTTCATGGTGTCGGGTACCGCGTCGGATGAGACGCCGGCTGCTCGTTCTCGTCATCTCGGCGGTCGCAGGAGCGGTGGCCGCGCTCGTCGTCGGCTTCAACCTCCTCCTGGCGAACACGCTCGACAGCAATGCGCGCGATGTTCTCCGCTCGCGCGCGGCTGCGCAGACCGCGCTGATCGTCGACCAGGGGCGCATCCACGTCGGGGAGGCACCTGAGTCCGCGTCGCCCGATGCCTGGGTGTGGGTCGCATCACGAGGCCGCGTGCTCGAGCGTCCTCCGAATGCGACGGCGGTTGACCAGACGGCAGTACGTCTTGCGCGCGGTCCCGGTGGGTATCGGGAGATTCCCTCGGCAGACATCCGGCTCTACGCGGTGCCGGTCGTCTTACACAACCGGCGCGCAGGCACCGTCGTCGTGGCTCTGTCGCTCGCTCCATACGAAGAGACGCGGACGCTTGCGCTCGTGTCGTCACTCGTGTTCGGCGGCCTCGTCCTGTTGCTTGTTGCCTTTGCCGCCCGCTGGCTGCTTGACGTCATCACTGCGTCCCGTGAGGCGGATGACGAGACAGGCTGCGGCCTGGAGCGAGCGCGAACTCGATCACCGCTTCGGCCTGGGAGAGCCGCGTGACGAGTTGACCGAGCTCGCATCGACGCTCGACGACCTTCTCGATCGCCTCGCCGCCAGCCTGCGCCGAGAGCAACGCTTCTCCGCTGAGCTCTCGCACGAGCTTCGTACGCCTTTGGCGCGCGTGCTCGCGGAGACCGAGCTTGCGCTACGTCGCGAGCGCGAACCTGCCGAGTACCGGGAGACGCTCGCTCTCATCAAGCGGAACGCCGAGCAGCTCACTCGCACGGTCGACGCGCTCGTGGCGGCCGCCCGTTTCGAGGCAGGCTCGCGGCGCGGGACCGCGGACGCATTCGCGGTTGCGGAGGATGCCGTCGCAGCCTGCTCGGAGTTGGCAGCCGAGCGTGGCCTTGCGCTCACCGTCGAGCAACCGGCGAACCTGATGCGGGTCGGCGTAGAACCGGATCTTGCGGAGCGAATCCTGCAACCCGTCCTCGAGAACGCGTGCCGGTACGCAGAGCGCACGGTGCGAATCGACATGGAACGAAACGGTTCGACAGTGCGCTACGGGATCTCCGATGACGGGCCCGGGGTGGGGGAGGCCGAGCGAGAACGGATCTTCGAGCCCGGTGTGCGAGGAGCAGCCGCGAGCGGCGACGGCTCCGGCCTTGGGCTCGCGCTCGCACGACGGCTGGCAGCAAGCGTCGACGGCGAGATCGAGGTCGACTCCGCCGCTCCGGGAGGACGATTCCTCGTGCGTCTTCCCGCCGGCTGAACCGCGGGCCATACTTCGCGCGTGACAGGCGGCGGGATGAATCTGAAGCTTCTGGACGTGCTGACGAATCTTGCCGACGACCTCATCGCCCGGCTGGACGCGGACGCCTGCGCGATTTCGCGCGTGATCGGCGACGTCTTGATTCTCGTCGCGGAGCGAATTCCCGACGGAGGCGCGCTCCAGATGGGGCAGGGCTACCTCGTCCCGGATTTTCCGCAGACGGCGGAGGTTCTCCGGACGGGGGAGCCGCGCGCGCTCACGCTCGCTGACCCGGATGTCGACCCGGCCGAAGCGATGGTTCTACGCGAACACGGCTTCGGCGCGCTCGCGATGTTCACGCTCGAGCTGAACGGAGCCGTGTGGGGCCTCGTCGAGGTCTACCGCAGAGAGAGCCGTGCCTTCAACGAAGCGGACCTCCGCCTCGCAGGTGAGCTCATTCACGTGACCTGACGACATCGGCCGAGCAACTGTGGATGAGCGCGCAGAGCGGCTCGTCCACGCCTCGGAGCTGCGCATGAGACAGGTCGATCTCGATCTCCGGCCACTCTTCGAGGCCGAGCGATGCCGCGCCCTCGTCCGATCCGATCGCGAGCAGCGCGTCGATGGTCAGAACGTCGCGACGGCCCGCCTGCCGGCGCGCAATGCCGTCGAGCTCGCGCAACTCCTCGAAGGGGTCTATTCGAACGTTCGAGTCGGAGCCGATGCACATCCCGATGCCGCGGTGCAGGACACGCTCGACCGGTAGGAAGCCGTCGCCGAGATTCGCCTCGGTGGTCGGGCACGCGCAGATCCGCGAACCGCTCTGGGCGAGGAGGTCGAGCTCGTGCCCGTCGGCGTGCGTTGCGTGCACGACCGTCGTGCGCGGACCGAGGCAGCCGCAGTCGGCGAGGAGCTCGATCGGCCGGATGCCGTACTCGGCGAGGCACTCTTCGATCTCGCGCGGCTGTTCGTCGGCGTGGACGTGCAAGGGCAGCTCGTGTTCCGCCGCGTAGCGGCCAAGCGCCTCGAGCCAGTCCCGTGGGCAAGCCCGGACGGAGTGGGGGGCAACGCCGACCCGGACGCCGGCGGCGCGCAACTCCTCGAGGCCACGCAGGTACTCAGCGATGGACTCCTGCCGGAAGCGATCGATGCCGCCTCGCGCATAGGCGACGTAGAGGAGGACGATCTCGATCTCCGCTTCGGCGGCCGCCTCCGCAGCCGCGTGCGCTTCGGCAAGACCGAGATAGTGGAACTCGCCGACGGCGGTGTAGCCGGCGTCGCGGAGCTCCCGGTAGATCCGGGCATAGCTCTCTCGGACCCGTCCGGGTGTCTGACACCGGGCCAGGTCCAGCATGGACTCGCGCCAGGCCCAGAAGTCGGCGCCCTCGGTTCGTCCGCGCAACGCCCGCTGGAACGCATGGCTGTGCGCGTCGACAAAACCGGGGAGCTGGAAACTTTCCGCCACGCGCGAGAGGATACGCGCGTGCTGCGGCGCCTCCTGGTCGTGGGGGTGGTAGGGGCTTTCCTGTCCCTGCCTGCGCTTGCGCACGCCCGAACGGTCGCGATCTTCTACTACCCCTGGTACGGCACCCCTGCATTAGACGGGGGGTGGCAGCACTGGAGTCAGAACACCCACCAGCCGCCCAGCGATCTCTACTCGCGGTTCTACCCGCTGCAGGGCCCGTACTCGAGCAGCGACCCACGCGTCGTCGCGCAGCAGATGGCCCAGATCAGCTCGGCGGGGATCGACGAGGTCGTCGTGTCCTGGTGGGGCCGCGGCTCGATCGAGGACCAGCGGCTGCCGTTCGTGATCGCGGCTGCCCGGCGCCGCGGCCTGGTTGTCGGGATCCACCTCGAGCCCTACCAGGGCCGCTCGCTCGCGACGGTGGCGCGGGATCTCGCGTACTTCGCGACGCTTGGGGTCCCCGACGTCTACGTCTACCACCCGTGCGACTTTCCGGCTGCGGACTGGGCCGCACTGCTGGCCGCAAACGCCCTTCAGGCCGCGACTGCTCGCCGGCACGGAGCTTGTCGGCTTTGCCGCGGCAGCGCATTTCGACGGCATCTACACGTACGACTTCAACACGTACAACGGCAGCAAGTTCGCTCGGCTCTGTGCCGAGGCGCATGCGATGCACCTCGTGTGCGGGCCGAGCGTAGGCCCCGGCTACAACGGAACCCGCGCCGGCGAAACCTCCGGCAACCGATCGCGCGCGCGCGGCGCGACGTACGACCGGCTCTGGAGCGCCGCGATCGCAGCCTCGCCCGATCTCGTCACGATCACGAGCTACAACGAGTGGGGGGAAGGAACGCAGATCGAGCCGGCCCAGGCCCGGGCCGGCTACGCCTCCTACGACGGAGCCTGGGGGTTGAGCGGCGCCGCCGCACAAACCGCCTACCTGACTCGCACCGCCTACTGGGTCGCCCGGTATCACGCGCTCCCATAGCGCCTGACGCGCGGCCGTAGACTTGTCGGGGATGGCCACCCGCGCAGTCCCGGCACCGCTCGCGCAGCTGCCCAACGCGCTCACGGTCGCACGCCTCCTGCTGATCCCCCTCTTCGTCGCGCTGATGGCGAAAGCGGGCGATGCGCGGACCTGGCCGGCAGGGACCGTCTTCGCCGTCGCGGGGGTGACCGACCAGGTGGACGGCTTCCTCGCTCGCCGCTGGCACGTCGAATCCCGCTTCGGCAAGATCGCGGACCCGCTCGCCGACCGGCTGATGATCGACGCGGCGGTGATCCTGCTCGTCGCGTACGGCCGGCTGCCGTGGGCGGGGCTCGCGGTGATCGTCGCTCGAGATCTCCTGCTGCTGGTCGGTTGGCGGATACTCGCGCCGCGCGGCATCGACCTCGACGTGAATCTCCTCGGCAAGGCCGCCACCTGGGCTCTGTATCTCGCTATCGGCTGCCGGATCGTGACGCACGACCACACGAGCTGGCCGTTGTGGCTCTTCTGGTTCGGCCTCGTCGCAGCTGTCGTTGCGGCGATCTTGTACGTCCGTGATGGATTAAGGGAGCTGCAGCGATGAAAGCCGTCGTCATGGCGGGCGGCGAGGGCACCCGCCTCCGTCCGCTCACGTCGAATCAGCCGAAGCCGATGGTTCCGATCGTCGGCAAGCCGTGCATGGAGCACATCATCGAGCTCCTCGCCCGGCACGGCTTCGAGGACGTGATCGTGACGGTTGCGTTCCTGCCGCAAGCGATCCGTTCGTACTTCGGCGGCGGTGAGTCACTCGGCGTCGACGTCTCGTACTCGGTCGAAGAGTCGCCGCTCGGCACCGCCGGCTCGGTGCGACTCGCGGCTGGACGGCTCGACGACACGTTCCTCGTCATCTCCGGTGACGCGCTCTGCGACGTCGACTTGACGAAGCTCGTCGAGTTCCACCGGGAGAAGAAGTCCTCGGTGACGATCGGGCTCAAGTCGGTGGAGAACCCACTCGAGTTCGGCATCGTCGTCACCGACGAAGACGGCCGCATCGAGCGCTTCCTCGAGAAGCCGTCGTGGGGCCAGGTGTTCTCCGACACGATCAACACCGGCATCTACGTGCTCGAGCCGGAGGTGCTGCGGCACATCCCGACCGATCGTCCGTTCGACTTCTCGAAAGAGCTCTTCCCGCTGCTGCTCGAGATGGGTCGCCCGATGTACGGCTACGTGATGGACGGCTACTGGCAGGACATCGGCAATCTCGACCAGTACCGACAGGCGAACTTCGACGCGCTCGACGAGCACGTGCAGCTCAACATCGCGGGCATTCGCATCCGCGGGAACGTTTGGGTGGGTGAGGGCGTCGACCTGCACGATCTCGACGCAATCGAAGGGCCGGCGTTCCTCGGCAACTACTGCCGCATCGCGCCAGAGGCGTCGGTCGGTCCCTACTCGGTGCTCGGTACAAGCGTGACGCTGCGCGAGCGGGCACGCACGTCGAGGTCGATCGTCGATGCGTCGACCTCGATCGGACGGTCGACGATCGTGGAGGGCGCAGTCATCGGCCGCTCGTGCGACCTTCGCGCGCACGTGCGCGTGCACGAGGGTGTCGCGATCGGAGACGAAGTCACGATCGGCTCCGAGAGCGTGATCATGCCGGGCGTCCGGATCTACCCCTTCAAGGAGGTCGAGACCGGATCGCAGATCTTCGAGAGCCTCATCTGGGAGTCGCGAGGCACAACCCGAATCTTCCGGATGAACGGCGTCTCCGGTCTCGTGAACGTCGATCTCACCCCGGACGTCGCTGTTCGCCTCGCCTGCGCGCTCGGAACGGCGTTGAAGCGCGGCGAGCGCGTCGTCGCTTCGCGCGAAGGCGGCCGCGCCTGCCGGATGATCAAGCGAGTGATGATCTCGGGTGTCGCGTCGACAGGCGTGCATGTCGCCGACCTACGGGTGATCCCGGCCGCGGTGGCGCGGCATCTCGTCAAGTCGGAGGGCTTCGCCGCCGGCTTCCATGTCGGGATCAGCCCGAACGACCCGGAGGCGATCCGGATCCAGTTCATCGAGGCGCCGGGGATCGAGATGAGCGCGGCGATGCAGGCGGAGGTCGAGAAGCACTTCACGCGTGGCGAGCTGCGCCGTGTTCCCGCGAGCGAGGTCGGTGGAGCCTCCTATCCCGCACGCGTGACCGAGAGCTACGCGACCGACCTCCTCAGCACGCTGAAGGTCGACGCAATTCGGGAGCGCCATTTCCGGATCGTCGTCGACTACGGGTTCTCGGCCGCGTCGTACGTCCTGCCGTTGGTGCTCGGTCCACTCGGGGTGGAAGTCGTCGCTGCTCACGCGTTCCCGAGCGACGGCGACTCGGGACCGCACGGGCTTGCCGCCTCGATCGGTCAGGCAAAGCGGCTCGTCTCGGCGGTCGGCGCGGACCTCGGTGCGGTGTTCGACAGTGCCGGCGAGCGGCTGTACCTCATCGACGAGAAGGCGCGGGAGGTTCCGGTCGAGCTGGCGCTCCTGCTCTATCTGCGCCTGATCGGCTCGAACGGCAATCACGGCAAGCTCGCGTTCCCGGTGACGGTGACGAGCCAGGTCGACCGGCTCGTCGAAGGCACCGGCTTCGAGATCGTGCGCACGGCGGCCTCGCTGCAGGCGCTCACAGAGGCCGCCGCGCAGGAGGGCGTCATCTTCGCCGGCGCCGTGGGAGGCGGCTACGTGTTCCCCGAATTCCTGCCCGGCTACGACGCCGTCGCGAGCCTGGCGAACCTGCTCGAGCTCCTGGCACCCGTCACGCAGCCGTTGTCCGAGCTCGTCGCGGAGCTCCCGCGCCCGACGCTCGTCCATCGGCAGCTTCCGTGCCCGTGGGGGATGAAGGGGCTCGTGATGCGGGTCCTGAACGAGCGATTTGCCGGGCGCGAGGTCGATCTGACCGACGGGATCAAGGTCTTCGAGGCGCGAGGCTGGGCGCAGGCGCTGCCCGACCCCTACGAGCCGCTGATCCACCTCTATGCGGAGGGGGAGACCCCCGAAGCATCCGAGGAGCTCGCGGCCGAGCTGCGGGCGATCGTCGAGGAAATCGAGCAGGGCGAAGCGGCTACGGCGAGAACCTAAAGCTCGGGTCTAGACTCCGGGCCGCCAAAGGCTAAAGTTCTGCTTGACCCTTCGAAAACGAGGTGTACGTGGAACCCCTGCCCGACCTTGCAACGCTGACCGACCCCGACCTCAAAGGTCTGATCGACGAGTACACAAAGGAAGAGCAGGAGGTCTCGTACCGCCGGCGCATCCTGCACGGCAAGATCGACATCCTGCGTGCGGAGCTCGTGGCGCGGCTTCAGAAGACGCAGGGCCGCAGCGTCCTCGATCAGGTCGACGTCGAGTCGCTGACGGAGATCCTCGCCGGGAAGGCGTCTCCTCCCAGCGAATGAGCCACATTTACTGCCCCGAGTGCGGCTTCCAGAACCCGGAGGCCGCGAACTATTGCGCCAAATGCGGCGCTCTCCTGCACGAGCGCGAGTCGGAGAGCTCCGAGCAGACGCAGACGTTCACGGCCGAAGAGCGCGAGGAGCTGCTGGAGTCGCTCGGGGACATCGGCGTCCAGGGCCCGGCGCTCGTCGTCCGCTCGGGGGGCGGACGGTCCGGCGAGACGTTCGCGCCCCAGGGCGAGCGCACCTCGATCGGTCGCTCGCCCGATTGCGGGATCTTCCTCGACGACGTGACCGTCTCCAGGAAGCACGCCGTTCTCGTCCAGAAGGATGGGCGCTGGCTCGTCGAAGACGGGGGAAGCCTCAACGGCACCTTCGTGAACCGCAAGCGCGTCGAGACCGCCGAGCTCGAAGACGGCGACGAGCTTCAGATCGGCAAATACCGGATGACGTTCCTCAAGCGTTGATGGCTGCGACCGCCCCAACCCGCGAGCGACTGCTCACGATCGGCACCGTCTGTCGCCGGTTGAAGGCCGAGTTCAAGGACATCTCGATCTCGAAGATCCGCTATCTCGAGGATCAGGGCTTGCTCACGCCCAAGCGGACGCAGGGCGGGTACCGGCTCTTCTCCGAGGACGACGTCGACACGCTCGAGACGATCCTGCGTCTGCAGCGCGACGAGTTTCTCCCGCTGCGCGTGATCCGGGAGGAGCTCGCAGCCGGCGCGGGCGAAAAGCGCCGCCGGCGTCGTGCCGCGCTCGGTGAGGCCGAGGAGGGACTCGACCTGGACATGCTGTGCGATCGCGCCGGCATCGAGCCGGGCCGAGCGCGCGAGCTCGAGGATTTCGGGCTCCTCGAGCCCCGGGTCGAACATGGGCAGCGCCTCTACTCCGAGACGGACGTCGACATTGCGGTGGCCTGCGACACGCTCGCGCGCTATGGGATCGCACCGCGCCACCTGCGTGCGTTCCGCACTGCTGCGGATCGCGAGACCGGCTTGCTCGAGGCGGTCGTCGCGCCGGCACTGCGCGCGCGCACACCGGAACGCCGTGGCGCGGGAATCGAAGACCTGCAGGCGATGGCCGAGTCCGCGAACGAGCTCTCCCAGCTCCTCTTCGCACGGAACGTCCGTAGACTCGCCGGGCAGTGACGGCCATCGATCTGAAGAGTCGCGTCCGTGAGGTCCAGGACTTCCCGGAGCCGGGCATCGGCTTCAAGGACATCGCGCCGCTTCTGCTCGACCCGGAAGCGCTGAAGCAGACCGTCAGCGACCTCGCCGCATGGACGTTGGAGCGTGAGCCCGACCTCGTGCTCGGTGCCGAGGCTCGCGGGTTCTGGCTTGGCGCCGCCATCGCCCTCGAGGCGGGCTGCGGGTTCGTTCCCGCACGACGCCCGGGAAAGCTGCCGCCGGAGACGGTCACGGCCCGCTACCTGCTCGAGTACGGCGAGAACGCGCTCGAGGTGGCCTCCAACGCGATCGCGCAGGGAGCGCGTGTCGTGATCCACGACGATGTGCTCGCAACGGGGGGGACGGTCCAGGCGATCGCCGGCCTCGTCGAGCAGTTGGGCGGTCACGTGGTCGGGATCAACTTCGTGATCGAGCTGTCGTTTCTCGAGGGCCGGAAGCGGCTCGGCGGTTACGACATCTACTCGTTGATCGAGTACTGAGACGCGCATAACCCTCCTAGGGGAGGGTTTTTCCGTCCGAGATACCGATTACAACTCCGACATGTACGACGTGCTGACGTCGCGGTACACCTTCGCCTGTCCAAGGCAGGGCGAGAGTCGCGTGTCGCTGTCCTCGTTCCGCACACTCGAGCCGCTCGCCGGCACCGGGCATCCCGTCGTCTTCTGCGTGCGGTTCGCCTGTCCGTGCGGCGACGAGCACGACGGGCTCGTGAGCCACGACGAGCTCGACTGCGCGCCGCTCGGTCTCGAGGGCGGCGTCTTCCTGAACTTGATGACCTCCCGGGTCGAGCCGGTGTCGGCCGAGCTCACCGAGTTGGCAGCAGCACGCATCAGAGCGGGGGAGTGGCCCTGGAGCTTCTTCTGCTACCCGGAGGAGCGGCCGCGGCCCGTCTATCCCTCGTCCTTCTTCCTGCTCGCGCCTGGTGACGGCGCGCTCGGCCTCGCGGTGCGCTGCCCGGCGTGCCAGCGGACGTCCGTGAACCTCGTCTCACACGAGCACGTCGACGTTCCGTTCCACAACGACCGGGAGGTCGGGGTCGTCGAGCATGTCTTCGCCGACGACGTGCACGCGGCGATCGAGGAGTTTCGCTCGGAGCTCTGGTCGGGGAGCTTCGACGCTCGCCGGCTCGCCCTCGAGTAGCGCTAGGCCTTCTCCCAGACCGACACGTATGGCGTCGTGCTCTCGCCCGTGAACGGCTCGCGCTTCCAGCCGCCCCAGCGCTCGCGCAGCGTCATGCCCGCGATCCGGGCCATCAGGTCGAGCTCGGCCGGCCAGACATAGCGGAAGGGCACAGACCGCTTCTCGAGGCTCCCGTCCACGACCCGGTAGTGGTGGGAGATGAGCCCCTGGTTGACGACGTCGTACTCATCGAATCCGAGGTGGGTCTCACCGATGTGGAACGGGCGGATCGTCTCTCCGTACGGCAAACGCTGGAGATCTGGCACTCCGACCTCGATCACGAAGCACCCGCCCGGCGCGAGCTGCGCAGCAACGTTCTCGAAGCATGCGACCTGCGCGTCCTGGGTCGTCAGATTTATGATCGTGTTGAAGACGAGGTAGGCGACCGAGAACGTCCGGTCGACCCTCGTCGTTGCGAAGTCGCCGATCGTCAGGCCGATCTGCTCCGCGCCCGGCTTCGCGCGCAGCCTCGCGAGCATCTCCTCCGACAAGTCGATCCCGTGAACGTGGACGCCGCGCCGGGACAGAGGGAGGCCAATCCGACCAGTGCCGATGCCGAGCTCGAGCGCGGAACCGTCTCCTGCCAGTTCGACGAGGACGTCCACGGTCGCGTCGATCACCGCGGTGTCGAACATCCAGTGCTCTGACTGGTCGTACCGCTCGGCTACCCGCTCACCGAAGTAGTTCTCGGGCATTTCGACCGAACCTCCTGAGGCGGCTTCTACGTTTTCACCCCAGACGCGTAATCGCGGAAAGGTGATTGGGATGCGCAGATTCGGACTTTACGACACGACCCGCGGCCTCACTCTGGCGATCGCCGCCGGCCTCGCCGGCCTGCTCCTGTATCTGGCCAGCCAGGTGGGCCAGCAGTCCACGGGTCGCTTCTGGGAAGAGATGGGCCTCGTGGCGGCGGCCGGTCTCGTGCTTGCGCTCGCGCCGGTGCTCGGCGGGCTGGACGTCCGGGCTCCGCCTTCGGCTCTCGCCAGGGACGTTCGTGCTCGGCTTCCTGCCGGTACTCATCGTCGCCGGCTGGATCCTGATGGCGACGCAGCCCGGCAACGGTTGGCACGAGGGAACGATGGTCTCGTGGAGCCACGACATCGGGCTCATGGGCGTCATTCACTCGCTCGGTCTGTGGCACGGCGTGCTTGCGTTCGGTTTCGGGCTCGTGCTGGGCTCGTGCCTCGACGCAGTGCCGACGCCGAAGGCGGTGCCGGTGACGGCGGACGAGGTCGTCGTCGACCGCAGAGCAACGGACGAGCCGATGACGGCCGAACAGGCCGAGGCGGCGCACAATGCGGAGCCGAGGACGGTCGTCGTCGGGCCGCACGACTCCGAATAGGACTGTGAAAGGGGGTCGCGCTTCGCGCGGCCCCCGACCCCTGACCCAGGGATCATGTCTTCAGGGCCCGAGAGTCGATAGATCAAGCGGGATGAACGCCGTACCGCATGAGCGCGGGCTCGCTCTTCTTATCGCCCATTGCGCAAGCCTTGACCCGGATTCGCAGACCGCGCGTCAGCGCTTGGACGAGGCTCTCGGGTCGGATCTGGCGCAGAAGCTGGTGTTCGCGCTCTCGAGTGGAACGAAGTCTCGTGCTCGTTCGCGCAGCGGGCTAGGCGCCCGGGCGCTCTTCGCCGCGTAGGCGGACGAAGAGCCAGATTCCCGCGAAGGAGAGCAGCGCGATCACGACCGCGAAGGCTGCCGACGCACCGATGGCGAGCAGGCCGAAGTACACGTAGGCCGCGAGCAGGACCGCCCAGATGAACGCCATGACGCCGGGGTCGATGCTCGGTGCGCGGAAGTGCATGCGCGCGATCGTAGCGAGCCGAAAAAAAGTCCGCCGCCGTGAGGCGCCGGACCATAGATTCGCCGAGCCGCTTGCGATTTCGTTGACAACACCGCCTGACTTTCCGATCTTGGCCCTTGCGGACCGCCTCGTACAGCCCTTCGGTGCTGCTTCGACCTACTCTCGCTGCGCGCTCGGCGCACTTGTCAAGATAGGGGGTCTACAAGGGACGTGCAAGGGTGGTCGGAACAGAAAACTCCGCTCTTTGCGGATTTTGAACAATCAACATTTCCACAGTGCTTTGTGCAACCTGTGGATAACCCCGATTCACGCGCCGAGCACGCTGCGGACGAGTGACGAGAGCGGCAGTCCGTCCGCGTCGCGGTACACGGCGCGGTATGTGAGCGGACGCTGCGGCGGCGTGTCGGTGAGCGCAAACGTCCCGTCGGCGGCGAGTGGGACGGTGGTGAGGAGCTCGGCGCCGGTCTGGGTCTCGCGCCAGATCTCGACGGTTCCGCCACTCGCGCCGGTCACGCGTCCGGAGAGCGAAAACGCTGCGGCGCTCACTGCAGCGGAAAGCTCGACGCTTGCCGTTGGGGGAGTGGGGGCGCGATACCACTCGATTCCAGCCGAATCAAGCAGGAGGTAATTGCGCGCGCCTGAGGGGTCGATCGCGTATCCCTCGAGGTCGCCGGCGAGCTCGACCGTATGGCCCTGCGTGTCGAGCACGAGCCCGGCGTAGACGGTGCGTGCGCCCTCGAGGTCGACGTAGTCGTCGGCTGCGACCTCCGGGCCGCCGCCGGCGGGAAGGGCGAGCGCGACGAGGAACGCATGCATGCTGAGGATCGTCGTGTGCTGCCCGTTGAAGTTCTGTGAGAGAACGACGTGGCTCTCGTCGAACGTCGGGAAGAGCTCGGTCCACGAGCTCCAGACTCCGCCGGCAGGGTCGGCGGTCGAGCGCACGACACCGCCGGGCATGGCGAGCGAGTTCGCGTAGAGGAACTGCCCTATCCAGTCCTTGTGGTTCTTCGTTCGCGACCATTCGATGGCGGCGCCCGAGTAGGCCTCGACGATGCGTACGGCGCCGCTCGGTAACACGACGGGGGTGACTGTCGGCAGCTCGGAGCTCGGTGGGAACCCTTTGCGCGTCACGGCCTCGCCGACCAGGCGGCCGGAGGCGTCCTCCTGAACGAGACGAAGGAACGTCTTGCGGGTCTGCAGGAGCGATGCGTAGGCGACGACCGGGCGTCCGTTGCGCCCGAGCGCAAGGCCGCCGAAGCCGAGCGCGCCGCTCCGCGGGGCGGTGGCGATCGTTCTGACCTGCCAGCCTGCCGTTCGCTGCTCCGCGAGGCTCAAACTGCTCCCGTCGGTCGCCTCGATCAAGAGGACAGCTCCGGCCGAGCCGAGCTCGAGACCGATGAGCGCTCGCGAGCCGGCCGGCGCAGGCACCGGCTGCTCGGCCCAGGAACCCTCAGCCGAGCGCACGGCGAACACGATCGACCCGTCCGCGGCGATGTACGCGACCCGGGGCAATCCGTCGGCTCCGACCGCGAGCAGCGAATCGGTCGCGCCCGCGGATCCGGGCACGAGCTCCGCGCGCGCGAGGGAAGGCAGCGTCAGAGCGAGGAAAAGGACTGCCCCCAGCGCCAGGCACTTCACGCTCCGCAGCCTAACCGGGGGAAAGGCCCTTTCTACTCCAACTTGACATAACGCACGTTCCCGTGCACGGCTCAGGTCACGCTCCGGCGACACTTCCGTCACGGTGGCAGGCACCGGACATGCCTCCAAGCTTTGGCTTGGATTGGGGCTTCTACGCAACGCCGGGCGGCACCGGGACACGTCCGGTGCCAGGCACCGTGCCGTCAGGCTCGCGAAACCGTCAAGCGACCTAGAGTGAAGCCATGTTCGAGCGCACGACCCGCCGAGCTCTGCCGGTCCTGAACCGCGCCGCCGATGTGGCTCCGGCGGTCCAGGCGTGCTGCGGCGTCTGCCGGACCTGTGTGACGACCAACGTTGTCGGCGTCGCCGTCGCCGGAGCTGTCGGAACAGCCGCGTTCCTGAGGCGAATGTTCCGTCGCACGCGGCTCACTTGATTTAGGGGCGCCAAACGTGTTTGGGTTGTGTGAGGGCGCGGGACACTAGCCAGACATACGCGGATCAAAGTCAGGGGGAACACGTTGACCGTCGAGATCGAGTCCATCCTCATCAACGAGGAGCTCGCAGCACTGCTCGAAGCTGCGGAGGCGAATGGGCAGTTGCGCCAGCAGGACTTGGTCGAGTTGCTCGAGCCGCTGGAGCTCGATCCACTCGAGGTGGAGATGGTGTACACGGAGCTCGACCGCCGAGGCATCGAGCTCGTCGTGGAAGAGCCGGAGAAGGAGCCGGCTCCCCCACCCCAGCCGGCCGCAGCGCAGCCGGTCGAGACGACGACCGACGCGTTGCAGCTTTTCCTCCGCGAAGCGGGCAAGCACGCGCTCCTGACCGCACCGCAGGAAGTCGAGCTAGCAAAGAAGATCGAGCGCGGCGACATGATGGCGAAGCAGCACATGATCCAGTCGAACCTGCGCCTCGTCGTTTCGATCGCCAAGAACTACCGCAACCAGGGGCTGCCGTTCCTCGACCTGATCCAGGAAGGAACGCTCGGGCTGATTCGCGCCGTCGAGAAGTTCGACTGGCGCCGCGGCTACAAGTTCTCGACCTATGCGACGTGGTGGATCCGCCAGGCCGTCGCGCGCGCACTCGCCGACAAGGCACGCACGATCCGAATGCCCGTGCACATCGTCGAGCGCATGCAGAAGATGAATCGCGCTGAGCGCACGCTCTGGATGGAGCTCGGTCGCGAGCCAACGCTCGAGGAGATCGCCGAGGAGGCGTCGCTCCCCGTCGAGCAAGCGCGCGAAGTGAAAGCGGCTGCGCGCGCGTCCGCGAGCCTCGACCAGCCCGTCGGAGAGCAAGAGGATGCGGTGTTCGGCGACTTCGTCGCCGGCGACGAGCCGTTGCCGGAGGAACGCGTCGAAGTCTCGCTCCGCAGCCAGGCGCTCGCGGTGGCGCTGCAGGCGCTACCCGATCGCGAGCGGATGGTGCTCGTGCTGCGCTACGGCCTCGTCGACGAAGAGCCGAAGACGCTCGAGGAGATCGGTAAGCGCCTCGGCCTCACACGCGAGCGTGTCCGCCAGATCGAGCTCGAGTCGCTGCGACGTCTCGCGGGGCTACGCGAGATGCAGATGGTCGCTGCGAGCTAAACGCGACGTCTTATTCGACGCGCAGATAGAGCTCGAGATCCGGCGCGGCAACGCGAAGTTCGCGCAACGCTCGCGATTCGAGCTGACGCACACGCTCGCGTGTGATGCCGAGACCGGCACCGACCTCTTCGAGCGTCTGCGGAATCTCACCGTCGAGTCCGAACCGGAGTGCCAGCACGCGGCGCATGCGCGGGTTGAGATGCGACAGCGCCTGCGCGAGCTCGCTTGACCGCGAACGCTGCGAGGTCATCTCGTCCGGCCCGTGCGAATTGACGTCTTCGATCAGATCGCCGTAGAGACTCTCGCCGTCACCGACGGGCGTCTCGAGACTCACCGGCGTCTCGACGAGGTCGAGCAGGTCCTGCACGCGCTTCTCGTCGAGGCCTGTCTCCTTCGCAAGCTCCGCCTGCGTCGGCTCACGGTTGAACTTCTGCGCGAGCTGCCTGCGTGAGCGCAGCAGGCGGCGCACTTGCTCGGCGACGTGGACGGGGAGCCGGATCGTGCGGCCCTGGTCTGCGAGTGCGCGCGTCACGGACTGGCGGATCCACCACGTCGCGTACGTCGAAAGCTTGTAGCCCATCTTGTAGTCGAACTTCTCGACCGCGCGAATGAGACCGAGGTTCCCCTCCTGGATCAGATCGAGGAGCGGCACGCCCGCCTTCGTGTAGTTGCGCGTGATCGACATCACGAGTCTCAGGTTCGACTCGATCAGCTTCTTCTTCGCCTCCTCATCGCCGGCGTCCTTGCGGCGCGCAAGCTCGCGCTCTTCGAGGCGCGTCAGCAGCGGACCGCCGCCGATCGATCGCACGTACAGCTTCAGAGGATCCTGCGCCTGAGCGGCAGCCTCGAGCGCCTTGAGGTCGTCCGCGACCGGTCCGTCGTCCTCCTCGGCCGCTTCGGGCTCGGGCGCTTCCGGATCGTCGAGCGCGGGAACGAGCTCGAGTCGGCCTTCGACGACGTCCGGGGTCGCCAACGTGTCTTCGGAGAGTGGCCGCGGCTCCATTGCCTGGTTATCGACCGTCGGTGCGCCTGGCTTGATAGCCACAAGGGAGGCACCGATGCCCGCCGAATCCTTCGCTAACTTGCGTATCAAGGTCCGCGTCGTAAACGACGAGGTCCTACTCCGAGGAGCTTTCGAGATATGTGCGGGATTGCCGGCTACAGCCTTTCCACGCGCAGCGCCGTAGACCGGACGCTCGCGGCTCAATCCCTGCTCGCGGGCATCGCCGAACGCGGCGCAGACGCCGTCGGATATGCCTATCGCGGCCCCGGGGACGCCTATCCCGTCGTGGCGAAGCAGCGCACGCCCGCCAGCGAGCTGCTCGACCGAGTCTCGGTGCCGCAGCCGGCGACCGAGCTGCTGGTCCACGTCCGCGACTACACGAAGGGCCACCCCTCGATCTCGGCCAACAACCACCCGGTTCGCCACGGGCCGGTCGTCGGGATCCACAACGGGATCATCTTGAACGACGACGAGCTCCTCGCCCCGCATGCCTGTGCCCGCTCGGAGGCGCGGATGACCGTCGACTCCGAGGCGATCTTTGCGCTCGCCGCCCACTCCGGGAACGACGTCCGCGCACTCGAGGAGCTCGACGGCTCCTTTGCGACGGCGTGGCTGGACTCGCGAGTGGCCGGCACCCTCTTTGTCGCGCGTGGCGCCGGCCGGCCGCTGTGGCTCGGCGGCGGCAAGCACGAGCTCTTCTTCGCCTCGACCCGGGCGGCGCTCGAGGTGGTCGAGCAGTACGCCGGCGTCAAGCTGCGCAAGCGCGAGTTGAAGATGGGGACGTTCCTAGCCCTGCGCGACGCGCGGATCGTCCGCGACGAGCGCTTCCGTCCCGACCTCAACTACACCGATCCGGTTGCTCTCCCCGCCGTCCGGGCTCCGCAGGAGGGTCGCTCCTGCCTCGCTCGCCTAGCGGCGCTAACGCTTCTTTAGGAGCCGCCCGTCCGTCGAGACGCGGACGCCCTGCTCGTCGAGCCGCTCACGAACGAGAAACTGGAAGGTCGACCACGCGCCCCGGCGCGCGTCGAGCATCCGGTAGACCTGCCATTCGGTCAGGAGCGTGTCGTCCTCCTTGCGCGCCTCGGCCCAGTCGGCGAACTTCGGCAGCCGGCCGAGCGCCTGGGCGAGCGCCGTTCCCTGCCCCACGGCCCGCTCCAGGCGCTCCTCCCCCACCGGGACGTCGAAGCCGGCCTCCCGCAGCGCATTCGTGAGCGAGCCGAACGTGTGCCAGTAGAGCGACTTGGACGGGAGCTTCCCCTTGTGCTCGTCGATATCGCGCGCAGTCGGCGGACGCCCCAGCTGGTCGCCCAACTCGGAGAGGAGGCCGAGCAACTCCTCACGGGTTGCGAACCGGCGCGGGACGAGCCCGGCAGCCCGCTTGGCGGCGTTCCACGAGCCGTAGTGCTCGATCACGGTCTGCGGATGCACCGCAGTCTCGGGGTCGGCGGCGAACTCGCGCATCGTCGGCGACCGGCCCAGGCGCTCGGCGCAAGCACGGAGCTCAGCGAGGATCTGCTCGTCGGAGTAGCGCTTCCGGATCCCGGCCTGAAACTCGGCGAGCTTCTTCGGATCGATCGCGGCCACCGCCTGAAAGCGGCGCTTCTGGGGCATGCCAATAATGGTAGAGCAGGTTAGAAGAAACGCAAGTGCGAGCTAACTCGCAGCCCGAACGAGCTGCGGATGCACCTGCGGCTCGACGGCGGGAAGCTCGCCGACGACCGAATCGAGCGGGAGGATCCGCTCGAGCGCCGCGACGCACCGTGGACAGAACTGGGTGGCGGACTTGTCCTTGACCTCGGCGAGCGCCTCGTTGACCGGCCTGGCCGCGCGATAGATGCGAGTGGTCAGCATCGAGTCGAGTGCGTCTGCCACGTGGATGATCCGGGCGCCGAGCGGGATCTCCTCGCCCGCGATCCGGTCGGGATAGCCCGTCCCGTCGAACCGCTCGTGGTGATGGCGAATGGCCGGCACCGCGTCCTGGAGGAACCCGAGGCGGTCGATGATGCGGGCGCCCTCCTCCGCGTGGCGCTGCATCAGTGCCCACTCCTCGCCCGTCAGGCTCGCGGGCTTCAGGAGAATCGCATCAGGGATGGCGAGCTTGCCGATGTCGTGGAAGAGCGCTGCGTGACCGAGCAGGTCCAGCTCGGCCTGCGAGAGACCAAGCTCGCGGCCGATCGCGAGCGACAGTTGCTGCACGCGCCGCGAGTGACCGGCGGTATAGGAGTCGCGCGCGTCGACGGTGGCGGAAAGGGACTCCATCGCCGCCGTTGAGCGCTCTCGGAGCAACTTGTTCGCCTGCTCGAGCGACACGTTCTGCGACTGAATCGTCTCTGCCGCCTCACGGAGCTTCTGCGCGGATTTCTGCGTGTGCTTGAGGTACGCCTCCTGCGTCTTGCGCATCAGCAGGAGCGGTACCGCGAAGACGGCGAGACCGTACAGGCCGACAGACTCATAGCCGATGCCCATGACCGCGCCGATGAAGCCGTACACGACGTAGTGCGGCAGCAGCCAGGCGAACCGCTCGTGGAAGACGGCCCAGGGGCTCTCATGACCCTCGACGCCCGACGCGAAGCTGAGCAGGCCCATGTTAACGAGGAAGTACACGGCGCCGGCCAGAAGCCCGATGGCGGCCACGACGAGACGGCCCAGGTTCCCGGTGCCCTCCCAGATCGTGAACACCGACGCCGCTGCGAGCGACGACAGGGCCATGGTCCCGATGTTGTAGACGACAGTGTGCAGCGAGTTACGACGCGCACTCCAGTCGACGACGGCAATCGTCACCGCGAGCGGCAGAGCCGCGCGGTAGTCGAAGAGCGCGGCGCCCGCGAGGGAGCCGACGACGCTGACGGAGAGCGAACCCTCAACCTCGGCCAACTCGAACGACAGGGCCTGGCCCGCGCCGACGAGCGCGAGAACGGCAAGGAGGCCGACGTAGTCGTGGCTCGAGCCCCAGATGAGCCCGGCCGCACCGGCGCCGATGCCAATGACGCTGACCGACGCGACGACAAATGCAAGCCTCGTCGACAGCTGGAAGAAGGTCGGCCCGTGGAGTGTGCGCGGCTTCAGTGAAGCGCGCCGCTCCTCGGCCGGGGCGAGCGGCTCCGCCGGCGGAAGGGGTGTGATGTGTTCGCCGTCCTCGACCACCGCGCGCAACTTCGCGCTGCGCTCCGACGCGAGCAGCAGCGGCTCGGTGCTCGCACTGACGACCCGGTTGCGACCCTGGAGCTTGCCGCGATACACGGCGAGGTCGGCCTGATGGATCAGCTCGTTCGCGTCCATGCCGTCTTTCGGGAAGCCGGCGACGCCGAGCGACACCGTCGCGCGGATAGGTTCGGCAGCCGTCTCGACCTCGAACTCGCGCTCCGCAACTTTGCGCCGGATCCGTTCCGCGATCTCCATCGCCTGCTCCGGCGGGGTCTCCGGCAGGAGGATCGAGAACTCCTCACCGCCGAAGCGCGCCGGCACGTCGTAGTGCCGGAGCTCCTCGTGAAAGATCTCGGCGATCCCCTTGAGGACCGCGTCGCCTGCGAGGTGGCCGTAGCTGTTGTTGATGTCTCGCAGCAGATCGAGGTCGGCCATGATCAACGACATCGGGCGGTCGAAGCGCGCGGCGCGCGCGATCTCGGTGGCGAGGGCCGTCGCGAAGTAGCGCGCGTTGTAGAGGCCGGTCTTGGCGTCGACGCGTGCTTCAGCCTGGAGCTGCGGAACGCTCAGCGAACGGTGGACGACGACGAGCGGTGCGAGCGCGGCGAAGATCAGCCAGGGGTTCCAGTCCCAGAACGCCGCGAGCGAAACTCCGAGGATCGTGAGCACGAGGTCGACCGAGAGCTGCTCTGCGCTGAAGAGTCCCGTTTCACCGAAGCTGTGGCCGCGACCGAGCTTCAAGATGACGCCGACGAGAACGTGGTTGACCGAGACAAAGGCGACCGAGGCCGCGATGCCTGCGATCGCGAATCGAGCGTTGGAGTTGGAGATGAGACTGCCTGCGTGGTCGTTGACGAGCCGCGCAGCGCCCCATGCGGCCAGCGAGTCCAGCGTGTAGTTCGAGATGTTGAAGCCCTGAATCGGCCATGGCGTCCGCTCCTTCAACCACTCGGGAACGGTCTGGACGAGCGGGATCAGGACGATCAGCTCCGGCGGCAGCAGCAGAGCGGCCGCCACGAGGAACACGACCGAGGTGTGGTACATCGCGTTCGGCGGAGACTTCACCGGGAACGTGTGCGCCACGGTGGCCGCGGCCGCAAGAACCGCGAACGTCGCCCAGTCGTGGTGGATGTTCGGGGCGTTCACATAGAACTTGCCTGCTGCCGCGATCGTGCCCAACCCGAGGAAGCTGAGGTAGATCCGGGCTTTCCGCGGGAGGCCGCTGCTGCGGACGACTGGTTCGTCCAGCGTTGCGACCTCGTGGAACTCCCCGCTCGGCAGTCTTTCGGTGGCTGAGCTCATCGCTCCGCCCGGGAAAGGCATGGAATTCGTGGCCGCAGAGCCATGAGTTGATTGTCGGAGCAACTCCCCCAAAGGGCGTCACCCGTTCGGATGATTCGGTCCTTTAGTGACAAGGCGCGAAACGGGCCCCGTTTCCGGGGCCCGTCTGCATTTCAGGGTAGATCGGCTTGGCGTTACGGCAGGAGGCCCGCTGTGACCGTTGTGACCGCGCTGCCGAGGGTTGCCACTGCGGCAGCAGGGGCCTGGCAGATGCTGATCGTCGGGTCACAGGTGGCGTCGACGATGCCCAGGGCAGCAAGCGCCGCGTCCTGCTCTGCGGTGGTTGCGTCGGCTAGCGTCACCGACTGCCGGGTCAGTGGCGTTGTCGGCCCAAGCCGCATCCGCCCACGCCGCATCGCTCCAGGCCACGTCGCTCCAGGCAACCGTGCCGTAGGCAACGGACGCCCATGCGACATCGGCCCACGCCGCGTCGCTCCACGCGACGGTCGACCATGCCGCGTCCGACCAGGCAACGTCAGACCAGGCAGCGGCGTCCCACGCCTTGTTGGCGAGGGCGGTCGTCTGCCATGCCGTCGCTGTCGAACGTCCGCGTCCCGTCGAGACCCGTCGCCACGAACTGGTTCAGGCCGGCGTTCGGGTTCGGCGGGCTCTTCCGGTACGCGCGTGACGAGGCGATGTTCACTTCGCCCACGCCGAGCGAGCCCTTCGCCGCCCTCGGCTCAGGAGTCGCGGTCAGCATGAGCGCGCCCTTCACCTGGTCGGGCGTCCACGTCGGATGCTGCGCCAGCAGCTCCGCCGCAGCGCCTGCGACAACCGGAGCCGCGAACGACGTCCCGCTGAGCTGCATGTAGCCGTTCACGGGATCGGTCACGTTCGCCGGCTTCAGCTGCGTCAGCATCGAGCCGACAGGCACCGCACCGATCATGTAGCGACCGGGTGCAGCGATGTCGGGCTTGGAGAAGCCGTCAGGCGTGTAGCCGTAGGCCGAGAACGGCGCAACCGTGTCGTCGCCTGCACCGAGGCTCGTGCCGATGTCGGTCGCACCGACCGTGATCACGAACGGGTCGTTCCCCGGGGCAAAGTTCACGCCACTCGGCGTGCCCGCGCGTGCCGTAGTTGCCGGCAGCAGCCACGACGACGACGCCGTTCAGCCACAGCTTCTCGACTGCCTGGTCAAGCGGGTCGAACAGGATGCTCGCCTTGTTGACCGCATGCAGTGAGAAGTTCGCGACCTTGATGTTGTACTTCGTCTTGTTCGCCAGGATCCAGTCGGCCGCCTTGATGACGTCGCCGACGGTCGCCTGACCCTGGTCGTTCATGACGTCGATCGAGAGCAGCTCTGCCTTCGGCGCAACACCCGCATAGCCGGGCGCTGCACCAGCAGCGATGCTGGCGACGAACGTTCCGTGGCCGTAGCCGTCACCGGACGAGTTCGGCGACATGCTCGTCATGTTGACCTGGCCGAGAATCCGGCTGCCGAAGTCCGCCGTCTGTCGTCGCGTCGATGCCCGAGTCGACGACGGCGATGGTCCCCGCGTCGGGGCTCTGCTTGAGCCAGTCGACCGGTGCACCGGTCGCCCATGGCCAGAGCTGGCAGTTGGAGTCCTGGAGCGGAGGTCCCGCCATCTTCACCGTCTCGTTCGCCATGATCGAGGTCACGTATGGCCGTTCTCCGAGAGCGCAGGATCTGGCTTGCCGGTAAGGTCGCCTCTACGCCCGTCGATCGACGAGAACTGCTGCTTCACATTCCGCCTGAACGTTCTCTCGCTGGAACTGTCGCCGGCGAGCTTCTGTAGAAGCCGTTGGCGTTTCCGCTTCTGGTCAGCCCTGGACGATGACGTCGAACGTCTGGCTAGGGTTCTGCGTGATCGCGTTGCGCAGTTCGGTCGGAACGTATGCCTTGAGATTGCCGCCGCTCGAGCTGCTGCCGGATGGGTGCTGGTCCCGGCTGCCGTGCCCCCGCCGCCATGGCGAAGAGCACGACATGAGCGAAGCAACTGCGACGCCGGCCCTACGGCCGCCGCGTCCCCAAAGCGCGTTCGAACGCTGCTCGCCTCGCGAGCCGCGTCCCCAAAGCGCGTTCGAGCGATCACCTAAATTATTCGCTCGAGAATGCCGCATCTACCCTTATCCTCTCTCCTTCTGTAATCCATGCGCGCGTAGCGCACAGAGCCGCAGTTACACGTCAAGCCGGTGCAACGTAGGTCGGTAAACGAGTGCCTACCTCCCCCGGAAGGGTCAGGACCCGGCGTGAAACCCCTCGATCGAGGTATCCCTCGCAACGAGAAGCGGGCCCCTTGATCGGGGCCCGCGTCGGTGTGTCGAGTAGACGCAGCGTCTCTTACTCGATGAAGCTGTCGGCCCACGCGGCGTCGCTCCAGGCGACGTCCGACCAGGCCACGTCGCTCCAGGCGGCCGTGCCCCAGGCGGCGGACGCCCAGGCGACGTCGGCCCACGCAGCGTCGCTCCATGCGACGCTCGACCAGGCAGCATCAGACCACGCCGCGTCAGACCAGGCTGCCGTGTCCCAGGCCCGATTGGCGAGCGCTGCAGAACGCCAGGCCGTGCGCGTTGAACACCGTCGTCCCGTCGGCCGTGCTCGTGAGGTAGCGGTCGAGGGAGGCGTTCGGGTTCGGCGGATTCGTCACGGCGCGAGCAGCCTGGATGTTCAGGTCGCCGACGCCCTCTGCCCGGCTCGCGATGGGCTCGTTCGAGGCCGAGACCATGAGCGCGCCCTTGACCTGATCCGGAGTCCACGATCGGGTTCCTGGCGATGCAGCGTCGCCGCCGCCGCCGAGACGAGCGGGGCCGAGAAGGACGTACCGCTGAGCTGCATGTAGCCCGGGGCCGTCACTCGGTCCGGCCGCGTCGCGGGCAGGAAGCCGGTCGACGGGACAGGCCCGACCAGATAGCGGCCGGGAGCGCTGAGGTCCGGCTTCGCAAACCCGTCCGGCGTGTAGCCGTACGCCGACCACGGTGCGACCGAGTCGTCGCTCGTTCCATCCGAGCTGCCGATGTCCGTCGCGCCGACCGTGATCACGAAGGGATCGTTGCCGGGAGCGAAGTTCACGCCACTCGGCGTCGCGCCGCGGTGCCGTAGTTGCCGGCAGCGGCCACGACGACCACGCCGTTCAACCAGAGCTTCTCGACGGCCTGGTCGAGCGGGTCGAACATGACGCTTGCCCTACTCGCCGAGTGGAGCGAGAAGTTCGCGACCTGGATGTTGTAGGTGTCCTTGTTCGCGAGGATCCAGTCGCACGCGCGGATCACGTCCGCAGCCGTGCCCACCCCTTGGTCGTTGATGACGTCGATCGAGAGCAGCTTCGCGGTCGGCATTGCGCCCGCGTAGCCGCCGGCCGCGCCCGCCGCGATGCCCGCGACGAACGTGCCGTGACCAAAACCGTCGCCCGAGGAGTTCGAGCCGGTGCTCGTCATGTCCACCCGGGCAACCACGCGCGAGCCGAAGTCGGTGCGGTACTTCTGGATGCCGGAGTCGACGATCGCGATGGTGGGCGCATTCGAGGCCGGGCAGTTCCAGTTGGGCCAGACGCCGACTGCCGAAGTCCACGCGCTGCGGGTTGCTGTAGCCCTGAGCCTTGACCGTCTCGTTCGGGACGATCGACTGCGCGACGCCGTTCTTCGCGATCCGCAGGATCTGCTTGCCGGTCAACGTCAGCTGAGCGCCGTCGATCGACGCGAACTCCTGCTTCACATTCCCGCTCTGAACGTTCTCGTCGCTGGAGCCGCTCTGGTCCGCGAGGATCTTCTGGATGAACCCGTGAGCTTTCTGCTTGCGAGTCGCCCTGGAGAATCACGTCGAACGACTGCGTCGGGTTCTGCTGGATCGCGCTGAGCAGCGTGTCCGGGACGTACGCCTTCAGATTGCCGGACTGCCCGCCGCTCACGTTGCTCCGGAGCCCGCGGCGCCGGCCACCGAGGCCGATGCGAACAGCACGACCACTGAAATCGCCACGCCGGCCCTACGGCCGCCGCGACCCCAGAGCGCGTTCGAACGCGTCTCGCCTTGCGAGCCGCGTCCCCAGAGCGCGTTCGATCGTTCACTAGATTGTCGCCCGCCAATGCCGCATGTTGGTCCTCTCGACTTTCCGTGACCCGTCCGCAACGCGCACGGGGCCGCAAATACACGTCAAGCGGCCGCAACGTAGGCCGTTAGCGGGACAGGTACCTCCCCCGAACGGGTCAGGAGCGGGCGTGAACCCTCGATCGAGGTACCCCGGCCGTCGCGTACCCTCGCTGCGTGCTGACGGCGGTGGAGATACGGCGTGGCGCGCCTCGTCGCGGGCCTCTCCCGCCGCGTCGGTGCCGGTGCCGGGAATGACGGTGCCGGGCAAGCTGCTCTCGAAGCTCGACCCCGGCGCGATCGACCGGTTGGCCGCCCGGTTGCCGGCCGGTGTGGCCGCAATCTCGGCGACGAACGGCAAGACGACGACCGCCGCCATGGCTGCCGAGATCCTGCGGCCGCGGTTCCGGCTCGCACACAACCACTCGGGCGCGAACCTCGTCTCGGGCGTGGCCTCCACCCTCCTCGCGGCCGGAGACGCCGAGCTTGGTCTCCTCGAGGTCGACGAAGGCGCACTGCCGGAGGTTCTGCGGCGCGTGCGCCCGCGCGCCGTCTGCCTTGGAAACCTCTTCCGCGACCAGCTCGATCGCTACGGCGAGCTCGAGCTCGTCGCCGATCGCTGGCGCGAGGCCGTCGGACGCCTACCGCAGGAGACCGTGCTCGTCGTGAACGGTGACGACCCGCAGGTCGGCTCGCTTGCCGAGAGGCACGAGAAGTCGATCGTCTTCGGCCTCGACGATCCACGGCTGTCGCGCCCCTCGCTCCAGCACGCGGCCGACTCGAAGTACTGCGTGCGCTGCGGAACGCCGTATGAGTACCGCGCGATCTACGTCGGCCACCTCGGCGACTACCACTGCCCGAACTGCGGCCACGCCCGGCCGGCGCTCGACGTCGCAGCCCGATCGATCGAGCTGCACGGGCTCGAGCGCGCGGCGTTCGACCTCGTCACGCCCGCGGGCACACAGCGCGTCGAGCTTGGGCTGCCCGGCCTGTACAACGTCTACAACGCAGTCGGCTGCCGCGACACTCTCGCAGGCGCTCGGCGCATCGCTCGACGAGATCGCTGCAAGGGCTCGCCCGGTTCAGCGCGGCCTTCGGTCGCTTCGAGCGCATTCCGGTCGACGGCAAGCAGCTGCTGCTGCTGCTGATCAAGAACCCGGCCGGCGCGAACGAAGTCGTCCGCACGCTCCTCGACGGCGGCCCACCACGGGTCGCGGTCGTCGCGTTGAACGACGCGATCGCCGACGGCCGCGACGTGTCGTGGATCTGGGACGTCGACTTCGAGCCGTTGCTCGACGGACTCGAGACCGTCGTGGCCACCGGCGAGCGAGCGGCCGAGCTCGCGCTCCGCTTCAAGTACGGCGGACTCGAGGAGTCGCGCATCGTCGTCGAGCCTTCGCTCGAAGCGGCGATCGACCGGGGCTCTGCGCTGACACCGCGACGCCGGCGAGCTCGTCGTGCTGCCGACGTACACCGCGATGCTCGCGCTGCAGCGGCTCGTCGCTGAGCGCGGCTTGGCCAAGCCTTACTGGGAGCGCGCTGCATGACGACGATCCGCGTCGGCCACCTCTATCCCGAGTACCTCAACATCTACGCCGACCGCGGCAACATCGCGGTCTTCGACCGGCGCGCCACGTGGCGAGGTCACGAGCTCGACGTGACGCCGCTCGGGATGCACGACGCGATCGTTCCCGGCGCGCACGACCTCTACTACATCGGCGGCGGGCAAGACCGCGAGCAGTTCCTCGTCGCGGAGAACCTGGCCGCGAAGTCGGAGCCGCTGATCGAGGCGGTCGTCGGCGGTGGCGCTGCGCTCCTTGCGGTCTGCGGCGGCTACCAGCTGCTCGGCCGCGGCTACCGCGGCTTCCACGGCGAGGACATGCCGGGTGTGGGGCTCCTGCCGCTCGAGACGGTCGCCGGCGACCGCCGGATGATCGGCGACGTGCTGCTCGAGTGCGAGCTCGAGCCAGGGGTCAGCCGGACGCTCGCCGGCTTCGAGAACCACGCCGGTCGAACGCACCTCGATCCCGGCGCGGAGCCGCTCGGGCGCGTCGTGGCCGGCTTCGGCAACGACGGCAAGAGCGGCTACGAAGGCTGCAGGCTCGGCCGCGCCGTCGGCACGTATCTCCACGGACCGCTGCTGCCGCGGAACCCATGGCTCGCCGACTGGCTCCTCGCAGCAGGCGCTCGCCCATCGCACAGGTGGCGAGCCACCGGAGCTCGCGGCGCTTCCCGGACGAGCTCGAGGCTCGCGCGCACGAAGTCTCCGCTAAGCGCGCGCAGGCGCGCGGCGGCAAGTTCTAGCTCCGCGCCTCTCTCAGGACCTTTTCTACGGCAGTGCGGAGCGCCGCCGGAACCTCGCCGTTGGTGGAGTAGTGCCGGTAGGCCTTGCGCGGCTTGCGCCCGCGGCCCCGTGCGCCGACGCCGGACACTGCTTCGAAGTCGGGCGTGAGCACGACCGTGCGACGTCGCCCGGCAACGTCGAGAATCTGTTGGTTCACGACGTGCTCCGACTCGACGGGGCGCTCGCCTTTCGGCGCATCGCGGTCGTGCACGACGACATACGGAACACCGCACGCGTTGCAGACCCGCGCGAAGAGCGGCATGTTGCCTTTGCCGCCGCACTCCACGACGATGATTCCTTCCTTGTCGGGCTCGATGCCGAGCGCCTCGAACACGAGCGGAAACGTCATCTTCTCGGTTCGGCCTTCGACGAGCAGCGCGGCCCGCGCGAGAAAGAGCTCGGCGCGGTCGCTGTCGAACTCGGAAAGAACCCTGAAGGCTTCGGCCTCCGCGAGCGGTTCCGGCTGAAAGAGCGTCGTCCCGCGGGTGTCATGGTGGCGGACGAGCGCCAGCTCTTCCATCCGGTCGACGGTGAGGAAGACAGGCGCGTGCGTCGAGTAGAGGATCTGATTCCCCTGCCGCGCAAGGCTGCGCAGGAGGCGGAAGAGATGGCGCTGCGCATGCGGACTGAGATAGAGCTCGGGCTCCTCGATCAGCAGGACGAAGCGGCGAAGGTTGGACGCGAGCAGGCGCTCCATCCCCATCACGAGCTGGAGCCCGCCGTCAGCCGCCGCCCAGTGATGCGCTGCGTGTGGCGGCACGAAGAGCTGCGCGACGTCGGCGGCGCCGGCCCCCGTGGCCGGCGCGACGAGGGAGCGTGACCGCAGGTTCGCGGGCAGGAACAGCACGGGCGGCGCGCCGGCCCGGTTCAGATTGAGCGTGTCGGGCGGCCGAGCGTCGAGGAAGATCGTGCGGCCTCGCTCAACGTCGGCCTCGAGGTGGATACGTCCGCCGGAGGTGACCCGCGATACGTCGTCGATCGTCGGCGGTGGCGCGGCCGCCTCGAGCAACGTCCAGATCGCGGTGAGCACCGTCGACTTGCCGCTCGACGCCTCGCCCACGAGTGCGCAGACAGAGCGGGGCTCGAAGTCGAGCTCGCTCGCAGCCCGATAGCCACCGATGGAGATGCGCTTGAGCGGCGGCATTACCTCATGGTGCCCAGAGCGACCCGAGATACACCGCCGGGTCGCCGGACTCCCACCGCCGCAGGAAGCGCTGAATCGGTGGATGCAGCACGACGTCGTCGAGCTCGGCGCGGTCGAACAGGCGGTGGCCACGAACTGCGGCGTCCTGAGACGTCGCAGCCTCGAGCGAGCGTCCGGACAGATCGCCGGCGAAGATGATGTGGACAACATGCTTCGCGGTGAACGCGCGCTGCGGCGAGATCGAGTCCACGATCGCGACCGGTCCCTCCACCGGAAGCTCGTCCTCGATTCCAACCTCCTCGCGAAGCTCGCGATGCAGCGCGTCGGTGAGGCTTTCTCCGGAGTTGACCCCGCCGCCGGGCAGGAGCCAGTAATCGCCGCGTCCCGCCTTCTCGTGCCGGCAGAGCAGGATCCGGTCCTGCCAACGCAGCACCGCCGATACGCGGATACGTGGCTCGAGCGGCATCACACGGCGGACGAGCCGAACCCGCGCACGCCGCGTTCGCTCTCGGGCAACTCGTCGACCTCGACGGGATCGATTCCCGGTACTTGCATCACGACGAGCTGCGCGATGCGCATTCCCGGCTCGACGACGAACGTCTCGTTCGCGTCGGTGTTGAGAAGAATCACCTTCAGCTCGCCGCGGTAGCCGGAGTCGACGAGACCAGGCGTGTTCAGAATCGTGATGCCGTGACGTGAGGCGAGCCCTGAGCGAGGCTGGACGAATCCCGCGTGCCCGTCAGGGATTGCAACGGCGAGTCCCGTCGCAACCGTGGCCCGCTCCCCCGGTCCGAGCTCGACGCGCTCACATGAAGCAAGATCGAGTCCCGCATCACCGGCGTATGCCCGCGTCGGTACGACCGCGTCATCACGCAAGCGCTGGATGGAGAGCTCGATCACGCGCCGTTGATGAGGTAGGGCGCAAAACGGAGGATCTCGCGCCTCGGCAATCGCGCGACGACGAGCACGCCTTCGCTCGTGTCCTCGCGCTGCTCGATCGGCGCGCCGAGTGCGTACAGCTCGTTCAACTTGGCGCCCTGCTCGTATGGCAGCAGAAGGCGGACGGATTCGAAACGTTCGGCGAAGCGCTCTGCAATCCGGGCGCGCAGCTCGTCGAGCCCGTCGCCCGAGAGAGCCGAGACCTGCACGGCATCGGGATAGCGGTTCGAGAGGTGTCGTCGGTGGTCAGCGTCCATGGCATCGGCCTTGTTGATCACGAGCTCGATCGGCAGCTCGTCGGCGCCGATTTCGTGCAGCACGCCGTCGACGGCAGCGATTTGCTCGATGAGCTTGTCCTCGTCGGCGGAGCCGTCGACGACATGCAGGATCAGATCGGCGACGAGCGTCTCCTCGAGCGTCGCAGCGAACCCCTCGACAAGCTGATGCGGCAGCCGCTGCACGAAGCCGACGGTGTCGGTGACGAGGTACTTGCGGCCGTCGTATTCGAAGCCTCGCGTCGTCGGGTCGAGCGTCTCGAAGAGACGGTTTCGCACGGAGACCGTCGCATCTGTGAGCGCGTTCAAAAGGGTGGACTTGCCGACGTTCGTGTAGCCCGCGAGCGCGACCGTCGGAATCTGCGTGCGCCGCCGCTCCTTCCGGCGAACGTCGCGCTGGCGGCTCAGCTCCTTGAGCCGTGTCTTGAGTAGCGATACCCGCTGGCGCGCGAGCCGGCGGTCCGTCTCGAGCTGGGACTCACCGGGGCCGCGCGTGCCGACGCCGCCACCGAGGCGCTCGAGGTGCTGCCACATGCCTCGCATGCGCGGCAGGTTGTACTCGAGCTGCGCGAGCTCGACCTGGAGCTTCCCCTCGGCGCTGATCGCGTGCTGCGCGAAGATGTCGAGGATCAACTCGGCTCGGTCGACGACTCGGGACTGCAGCTCGTTCTCGAGCAGCCGCTGTTGCGACGGCGAGAGCTCGTCGTCGACGAGCAGCACCTCCGCCCGGGCGTTTCCGTATGACTGCTTCAGCTCTTCGAGCTTCCCCTTGCCGACGTACGTGCGCGGATCGGGGTGCGGCCGGTGCTGGACGAGCCGGGCCACCGGCTCCACTCCTGCGGTGCGGGCGAGCTCCTCGAGCTCGGCGAGCTCGCCGTCAGGATCGACACCCTGCTCGAGCACGGCTAGGACGAACCCACGCTCGGGCTCCGGGCCCAGCGTGGGATCGGGCTGTCTCACCGCCATCTGCAGGTCATTATGACGCCTGCCGTGCCGACTCCCGATCTCGCAGCCCGGACGCTCCAGCTCGTCGACGTGCCCTCGGAGAGCCGCTCCGAGACGGCGCTCGTCGAGCTCGTGCGCGAGCTCGTCCCAGGACCAGCCCGCTACGACGACGGCGAGGTGCTCCTCTACGGGGACGGCCCGGTCGCTCCTGGCCGGACATCTCGACACGATCCCTGCCCAGGACAACATCCCGGGACGCATCGCCGGGGGTGCCGTGCACGGGCTCGGAGCGAGCGACATGAAGGCGGGCGTCGCGGTGATGATCGAGCTCGCACGAGCGGGCGTACCTGGGCGCTACCTCTTCTTTACGCGCGAAGAGATCCCCGTTTCGGAGAGCCCCCTCCCCGTCGCTCTTCGACAGCGGGCTGGTCGCGGACACACAGCTTGCGGTCGTGCTCGAGCCGACGGACTGCATCCTCCACGCGGGCTGCCTCGGAAACATCCAGGCGCGCGTCACCTTCCACGGGCAGAGCGCGCACTCGGCGCGCCCATGGACGGGCGTGAACGCGATCCACGAGCTCGTACGCGGACTGCAGGGACTCGTCGACCTCGACCCGCAGGACGTCGAGCTGGACGGGCTCACGTTCCGCGAGGTCGTGAGCGCGGTGCGTGTCGAGGGCGGCATCGCGTCGAATGTCGTTCCGGCGCGCGCAAGCGTCGAGCTGAACTTTCGCTACGCGCCGGGTCGCACACGCGAGGAAGCGGAGGCTCGCCTACGGGATCTCGTTCCGGTCGGCGAACTCGAGGTGCTGAGCAATTCTCCCTCCGCCCCACCCGCGCTGACGAACCCACTCGCCGTGAAGCTGCGCGAGCTCGTGCCCGAGGTCGCACCGAAGCAGGCCTGGACACCGGTCGCGCAGTTCGCCGAGCGCGGCATCGACGCGATCAACTACGGCCCGGGCGAAACGGCATACGCACACAAGCAGGACGAGCAAGTGCCGATCGAGAACCTCGAGCGCTGCTTCGAGACGCTGCGAGCGTTCCTCGGTAGCGTCTAGCGAATGGCGATTCGGATCGCGCCCACGCTCGCCGAGATGGCGGCCTACCCCTTCGTTCGGCTCGAGGAGGTGCGCCGAGCGCTCGTTGCGCAGGGCATCGAGGTGATCGACTTCGGCAAGGGCGATCCCAACGAGCCGACCGACCCGATCATTCGGCAGGCGCTCATCGACGCGCTGCCCGAGCGAGCGCCGTACCCACTCGCCGCGGGGCTGCCGGAGCTCCGCGAGGCGGCAGCTGCCTGGTGCGTACGCCGCTTCGGCGCGGAGCTCGACCCCGACACGGAGCTCATCCCCACCTATGGATCCAAGGAGGCGATCTTCTCGCTCGCCCAGGTGCTCGTGGATCCACACTCGCCCAAGCGCGTGGTCGTGTACGGCGAGCCGGCGTATCCGGTCTACGAGCGCGGCGCGCTCTTTGCAGGTGCGAGCGTGCGGGCGCTGCCGCTCCTGCGCGAGAACGGCTTCCTGCCCGACCTGAGCCCGCTCGACGACGACACGGCGATCGTCTGGGTGAACTATCCGCACAACCCGACCGGCGCGGTCGCACCGCTCCGGTTCTACGAAGAGCTCACCGAGCTCGCAGCTCGGCACGACTTCGTGATCGCGTCCGACGAGGCCTACACCGAGCTCTGGTTCGACAAGCCGCCGGTGTCGGCCCTGCAGGTCGCAGACCGTTCTCGCGTGATCGTCTTCCAAACGTTGAGCAAGCGCTCGTCCATGACCGGCTACCGGTCGGGCTTCGTCGCAGCGCCGGCGGAGGTCATCTCCGCGCTCAAGTCGTACCGCCCCAGTGTCGGCACCGCGCCGCAAGAGTTCGTGCAGCGCGCCTCGGTCGTCGCCTGGAACGACGAGCGCCACGTCGAGGAGACGCGAGACCGCTACCGGGCGAAGCGCGACGTTCTCCTGCCGGTGCTGGAGCGGAAGGGCTGGGAGGTCGTCGCGAGCGACGCGACGATGTATCTGTGGGTCGCCGTGCCTGACGAGCCAGCCGTTACTGCACAGTTGCTCGAGCGTGGTGTGCTGATCTCGCCCGGGCACGTACTTCGGACCGAGCGGCGCAGGCTATGTTCGCTTCGCGCTCGTGCCGACGCTCGAGGAATGCGAGCGCGCAGCCGCCATCCTGGAGGAGCTTTGACGACCGAAGAGACGATCGCGGCGCTCGACCGTGGCGAGCTGCGCGTCGCGGAGAAGATCGAGGGCGAGTGGCAGGTGAACGAGGACGCGAAGTCGGCGATCCTCGACTACTTCCGCATCCGCAAGCTGGAGCCGATCGAGGTCGGGCCGTACGAGTATCTCGACAAGATCCCGCTGAAGCGCAATTACGCGGCACTCGGCGTACGCGTCGTGCCGCCTGCGACCGCGCGCTACGGCGCGTACCTCGCTCCCGGTGTGGTGATGATGCCGAGCTACGTGAACATCGGCGCCTGGGTCGGGCCGAACACGATGGTCGACACGTGGGCGACCGTCGGATCGTGCGCTCAGATCGGCGCGGACGTCCATCTCGCCGGCGGCGTCGGAATCGGCGGTGTTCTCGAGCCCGTGCAGGCGCGCCCGGTGATCGTCGAGGACGGAGCGTTCATCGGGTCGCGGTGCATTCTCACCGAGGGCGTGCTGATCGGCGAGCGCGCGGTGCTCGCGCCGAACGTCTCGCTCACTGCGTCGGTGCCGATTATCGACGTGACCGGCTCGGAACCTGTCGAGTATCGCGGCTACGTTCCGCCCCACTCCGTCGTCGTGCCCGGCACCCGGCCGAAGGACTTCCCTGCCGGCACCTTTCAGGTCGGTTGCGCGCTGATCATCGGCAAGCGGAATGCGCAGACGGATCTGAAGACGTCGCTCAACGACGTGCTGCGCGAGTTCGAGATCGGCTCCTAGAGACAGCGACCTGGTCGCGACCAGGTCGCTTGACTTAGTCGAGCGGCTCCGCCGGCCCGATCAGCGTCGCCCGTCCGCCGGACAGCCTGACGCGCACGTCACCGCCAGGAAAGTGCACGAGCACCTCGCCCTCTCCGTGCGTTGCCGCCGCAACCGCGACGGCGCTCGAGCCCGATGCGGTCGTCTCGCCCACTCCGCGCTCCCACACCCGCGCCGTCACTTCTCCAGGGCCGTCGATCCGGGCGATCTGAACGTTCGTCCGATTCGGGAAGCGCGGGTGAGTCTCGAGGAGCGGACCGACGGTCGGTAGGTCGGCGGGATCGGCTTGCACGACGGCGTGCGGATTGCCGACGTCGACCGGCGTGAACTCGATGCCGTCGAGGGTTTCGCGCGGGCCAACCTCCACCTCGCCCAGGTCGGATTCGTAGAGCCGTTCCCCGACACGCCGCACCTCGACGACTCGCGGACCAACGTGCACGCGCGCAATGTCGGACCCCGTGCGGTCCATCAACCAGGCGGCGGCGATGCGAGTCCCGTTCCCCGACATCTCTGCGAGCGATCCGTCGGGGTTCACGATTGCCACCGTGACATCGTCCGCGTCGATCCCGAGTATCTGCATGACCCCGTCGAGCTCGGGATCCATGGTGTACTCGTCGGTTTCAGCGACGAGGTAGACGTTCCCGTGTGCGTGCCAGCGCGACGATGTCATCTGCAATGTCGCCCGGCGGGCGATCGGCATCGACCATAACGAGGCCCGGCACCCGGCGCATCCACTTGCGCTGGTAGGCGGCGTAGCGGCGCGTGCGCACGATGATCGCGGCGACCGCCTCCTCGCGCGGAAGGCCCGCCACTTCGTCGAGGCCAAGCGTCTTGCGCGCCGTCGGCGAGATTGGCGCAGCCAGCGCTTGCTGAACTTCCTGCTCCACGCCCGCGGTGAACATGTCGCGGGTTCGCTCGCCTATCCGTCGTTCGAGCACCTCCTTCGGCAGATCGAGCCCGACGATGGCTGTTGGATGACGCGTCGTTTCCGCCCAGAGGCGATCGGCGTCGGGCGCGAGCGAGGATCCCGCCTCCGCCAGCTCCAGCGCGCGCACGACTCGCCGGCGATCGTTCTGGTGGACCGCGGCTGCCGCACGCGGGTCGAGCTTGCTGAGTCGAGCGTGTGCGGACGCCGGGATCCTCGTCGTAGAACTCCTGCCAGCGCTCGCGCGCGCCCGGCGCGGCCGAGGGTGGCAGCTCGAGGTCTGCAAGCGCTGCCCGGAGGTAGAGACCCGTTCCGCCGACGACAACCGGCGTGCGACCGCCCTCGAGAATCTCGTCGACTGCAGCGTGAGCCAGGGGCGCATACGCCCCGACAGATGCCTCGTGGTCGAGCGGCCAGATTCCGACGAGCCTCGTCGGGTAGCTCGACTGGTTTGTAAGGATTGGTAGGCCTCGATAGACCTGCATTGCGTCCGCCGAGACCAGTTCTGAGGGAATTCGCTCGACCAGGGCTTCAGCGACCCTCGATTTGCCACTCGCGGTGGGCCCGAATATGCCGATAACCGTCACCAGTGCATTGTCGCTTGCGTTACACCTGGGAGAGGTTGTCGGGATTCGCTCTTAAGAGCCACCTGGAACGAACCCGCGCGGAGTCGCTCGTGTTCGTCGGAGCAACGACGGCGATCGCGCTGGGGACCCTCTTCGCGGTCACCTGGGTGGCCGGCTTCGACCACGTTGCCGCACGGCTGAGAGCGGTCGACCCGATCTGGTTTGCGGCGGCACTTGGCGCCCAGGCGCTCGCGTACGTCGGGTACGTCTTCGCCTACCGCGAGGTCTCGCGGGTCGAGGACGATTGCGACTTCGGGACACGCGACATCGTGGCAGCGGTGACGGCAGGCTTCGGTCCCTTCGTCGCGCGAGGCGGCTTTGCCGTCGACGTCCACGCGTTCAAGAAAGCAGGACTGAGCGATCAGGCCGTCCGCGTCCGCGTGCTGGGTCTCGGGGCGCTCGAATACGCGCTGCTCGCGCCGGCGGCGTGCGTCGTCGCCATCCAGCTGCTTGCGGACGGACACTCTCCGTCGCTCGGTCTCACGCTTCCTTGGGCGATCGCAGTGCCTCTCGGCTTTGTCGCCTCGCTCTGGGCCGTCGAGAAACGCGACACCCTTCGCGCGCACACGGGGCGCCGACGACACCTCGCCGAGGCGCTCGACTCGATGTATGTGGTGAAGACCCTGTTCAAGACTCGCCACCTGCTTGGCCCACTCGGGTCGGCGGTCTACTGGTTCGGCGACATTTTTTGTCTCTGGGCTTGCCTTCAGGCGTTTACGCACGGCTCGCCCAACATCTCGCTCCTGCTCCTTGGCTACGCCACGGGCTACGCGCTGACGCGGCGCACGCTGCCTCTCGGCGGAGCCGGAGCCGTCGACGCGCTACTCCCGTTCGCACTCTCGTGGTGCGGCATCTCTCTCGCAGCGGCCGTGCTCGCTGTCTTCACGTACCGCGTGTTCAACCTCTGGCTGCCGATCGTCCCCGCTGCGCTCGGGCTGCGCCGCATGCGCGCACCCGCGCCCGCTGCCGCTTAGAGCGCCGCAGCCAGCGCCGCCTGCGACCCGCCGAGCGTCGTCGACGTGGCGCGCTCGATGCGTACCTCGACGAAGTCTCCGGGGGCTGCATCGCCGACGAAGTTCACGGACGTGTTGCGCCGGGTGCGCCCACGAAGTACTGAAGGATCCGTACGGCTCGGGCCCTCGACGAGGACCTCCTCGATTCGCCCGACGCGCAGCGCATTGCGCTCTGCTGCAACCCGCTGCGCGACGTCGACAAGGCGCTCGATCCGGTCGCGCTTGATCTCCTCCGGAATCTGGTCGGGCATCGCTGCGGCATCGGTTCCGGCGCGCGGCGAGTACACGAACGTGAACGCGCTGTCGAAGCCGACTTCCTTCACCACCTCAATCGTCTCGCGGAAGTCGTCTTCGCTCTCGCCGGGGAAACCGACGATGATGTCGGTCGTGATCGCGAGGTCGGGGATGCCTGCACGCAGGTCATCGACGAGCTTCAAGTAGCGCTCGCGGGAGTACGTGCGGCGCATCGCCTTGAGGATGCGGGTCGAGCCCGACTGGAGCGGCAGGTGCGCGTGCTCGCACACTGCGGCGCATTCGGCCATCGCCTCGATCACGGGACGGCGGAAGTCCTTCGGGTGCGGGCTCGTGAACCGGATGCGCTCGATACCTTCGACGGCATCGCAGGCGCGAAGCAGCTCGCCGAACTCGGTGTGAATGTCCGGCAGGAGATCGCGCCCCCACGAGTTCACGTTCTGGCCGAGAAGCGTCAACTCACGTACGCCCTGTTGGGCCAGGTGCGTGACTTCCGCGAGCACGTCGCCTGGGCGGCGACTCACCTCGCGGCCGCGCACTGCAGGGACGATGCAGTACGAGCACGTCGAATTGCAGCCCATCGAGATCTGCACCCACGCCTGGAATCGCCGCTCGCGATGCATCGGCAGCGTCGCGGCGAACTTGCGCTCGTTGCCCGTCCCCCACGCCCCGCGCTCGACACCAAAGCCGCCGGCGCCCAACCACTCGCCGAGATGCGGGATCGTGCCGGGCCCGAACGCGACGTCCACATCCGGGTAGAGCGAGAAGAGGCGCTCGCGCTGCGCCTCCGCGTAACAGCCGCCGACGGCGATGATCATCTCCGGGCGCTCGCGCTTGCGCGCGGCAGCTTCGCCCATGTACGCCGCGAACTTCGTGTCGGGCTTCTCGCGGATCGTGCAGGTGTTGAAGACGACGACGTCGGCCTCGCCCTGGGTCGCCGCCTCGCCGAGCCCGACCTCCTCGAGCATCCCTTTGATCCGCTCGCGAATCGTGAGCGTTCATTTGGCAGCCGAACGTCGTGACGTGGTACCGGCGCATCTCGGAATTCAGGGTACTAGGCGGCCTGGATCGGCGAGTCCTGCGGCTCCGAGGAATCGACCGGGCCGAGCGCATGCCCGTTGCCCTCACCGTTCTGGACAGCCGTGTGATTGCGCGCCACGTCCACTGAACGGCTCTCGCGAATGACCGTCACCTTCACCTGGCCCGGATACTCGAGCTGGTCCTCGATCTCACGCGCGATCTCGTGCGAGAGGAGCGCTGCCGACTCGTCGTCGACATCGCTCGGGCTGACGATGACGCGGATCTCGCGCCCGGCCTGGAGCGCATACACCTTCTCCACGCCTGGCTTCTTCGCGGCGAGCTCTTCGAGCGACTCGAGCCGCTTGATGTAGTGCTCGAGGCTTTCGCCGCGCGCACCGGGCCGCGAGGCGGAGATCGCGTCGGCTGCGATCACGAGCACGGCCTCGACCGTCTGCGGCTGCACCTCATAGTGATGCGCTTCGATCGCATGCACGACGTGCTGCGTCTCGCCGTAGCGCCGCGCGAGTTGCGCCGAGATCGCTGCATGGGAGCCTTCGATCTCGTGCGTCATCGCCTTGCCGATGTCGTGCAGCATCGCTGCGCGCTTGGCGGTCTTGACGCTCGCGCCGAGCTCGGTCGCCATGATCCCCGCAAGATGCACGACCTCGAGCGTGTGACGCAGCACGTTCTGGCCGTAGCTCGTCCGGTAGCGGAGGCGGCCGAGGATCTTGATCAGCTCCTCGTGGAACGGACCGCAATTCGCCTCGAAGACGGCCTGCTCGCCCGCCTGCCGCACCATCTCCTCGAGCTCCGACTTCGACTGGTAGTACGTCTCCTCGATCCGCGCCGGATGGATGCGCCCGTCCTCGATCAGCTTCGTCAACGTCAAGCGAGCGATCTCGCGGCGTAGCCCGTCGAACGACGAGAGGATGACGGCGTGCGGTGTGTCGTCGATGATGAAGTCGACGCCCGTCAGATGCTCGAGCGCGCGAATGTTTCGACCTTCGCGACCGATGATGCGGCCTTTCATGTCGTCGGACGGCAGCTCGATCACCGTGACCGTCGTTTCCGACGCATGACTTGCGGCGACACGCTGGAGCGCATCGGCGACGAGGTTGCGAGCGCGCCGTTTCGACTCCGCCTTCGCCTCCTCTTCCAGCATCCGGACGCGGCGCGCGAGCTCGTGGCGGATGAGCTCCTCCCCACGCTCCAGGAGGTGCGCCTTCGCCTCCTGCAGGGTCAGGCCGGCGATGCGCTCGAGCTCGGCCTGCTCGTCCACCTTCGCCTGCTTCAGC
Organism: uncultured Actinomycetes bacterium; assembly: GCA_963707525.1. GTDB lineage: Bacteria > Actinomycetota > Thermoleophilia > Gaiellales > Gaiellaceae > Palsa-739. Next base: position 654,775 of record CAVPQJ010000007.1, read on the forward strand.
TCGTCCTGGAGCTGGCGGAGATGGATCTCGCGGTCTGCGAGGCCCTGATCCTTGCGGGTCAGGTCGACGAGCTTCCGCTCGATCTCTTCCTCCTTGGCGAGGACTCGCTCCTCGATCTTCAGCACCGACTCCCGGCGGTCGGCGAGCTCTGTGTCGATCTCGGCCCGCAGCTGGACGGCTTGCTCGCGCGCCTCGATCTGCGTCTCGCGTCGCAGCGCTTCGGCCTCGCGCTCGGCGTCCTCGATCAACTGGCGCCGGACCCGCCGTGCCTTGCCGACGCCCGTCGCGCCGAAGACCTGAACCGCAAGGAGTGCAAGTGCAACCCCTGCGGCGATTCCGATGGCGACTCCGATCCCGATCAGCACGCGCGAGGCTCCTCGGTTGGGTTGCCCCATCCGGCACTGGCCTGCGCCGCAGTTCCCCCGAAGTCGCTGAGTCTTCGTACGCGCACGTGCGCGCCCCGCAGAAGCCGGCCTACCTTGCCGTGAGTCCTCCGTCGTCTGCGGGTGAAATGAGTTGTCGTCAACACGATTGTCACGAGGTTAGCGAAGTTCGGAAAAGCGCAGTTTGCAGGCTAAATGTCGGTGAAGCGTGACTTTGATCGTAGCGCGGTCAGGCTCCATCCGCAAATCCGCCCAGATCTTCGAGCGTGGCCGGCGTCGAACCCCTTGGCGGCGAGCCACCGGACGGTCTTGGGCGTGCGGCCCCGCGCGTCGAGAAGCCTCCGAGCCCGTTCCGGCTCCGGGTCGAGGGTCGCGAGCGCATCGTCGACGACCTCGGCTCCGAGCCCCTCCTCTTCCAGCGAGAAGCGGATGGCTGCGTCTCCGAAGCCCCGGCCGGCGAGCTCCTGCGCCCGCGTAGCGCCGACCCGCGCGTCGTCGACGAGCCCGGCCCGCTCGAGCGTCTCGAGCGCGTCCTCCAGCGTGGCGGCGCGGGTGCCGCGCCCAGCGAGCCGCGCCTCGATCCGGCTGCGCGAGTAGTCGCGGTGGCGGAGCGCTCGCAGCGCGACGCCGAGCGCCTCGGACCGCCGCAGCTCTCGCCCGAGCGCCCGTGCGGTCTCGCGGTCGAGCGCTCGCCCGACGGCGAGGCCGGTGCGCACCACCGCGTCCGCGGGGACGAGCCGCCACGACTTGCCGTCGAGGTCGACCTCGACCCGCCCGCGCGGCCGTTCCCGCAACGCGGTGATGACTGCGCACTAGTCTCCTACTCTTCGGACGGCGCCCCGACTTCGGCGAGCGCAGCCGCTGCTGCGGCGACCTTCGCCGCTTTGCCGCTGGGCGCTCCGTTGGCTTCGGCTTCCTCGACGAGCGGGAGCATCCGGGCCGAGACGACCTGGTCCGGACCCGATCTGGACCTGGATCCCCTGAAGGATCTGCTGCGCGACGTCGGGATGCTCTTGCAGGAACGTGGCCGCATTCAGGCGGCCCTGCCCGAGGCGCTCGTCGCCGAAGCTGAAGTACGAGCCCGACTTCGTCACGATCTTCCGCTCGATGCCGACGTCGAGCACCGTGCTCTCCCAGGAGAAGCCGGTGCCGTACATGATGTCGAACTCGGCCTGCCTGAACGGCGGCGCCACCTTGTTCTTCACGACTTTCACCCGGATGCGGTTGCCGACCGCCTCGACGCCTTCCTTCAGCGTCTCGATGCGGCGGATGTCGAGGCGGATCGACGCGTAGAACTTGAGTGCGCGCCCGCCCGGCGTCACCTCCGGGCTGCCGAACATGACGCCGATCTTCTCGCGCAGCTGGTTCGTGAAGAGACAGATCGTGTCGGTGCGGTTGAGCGTGCCCGCGAGCTTGCGGAGCGCCTGCGACATGAGGCGCGCCTGCAGGCCGACGTGCGAGTCGCCCATCTCGCCCTCGATCTCCGCCTTCGGCGTGAGTGCCGCGACCGAGTCGATCGCGACGACGTCGAGCGCACCCGAGCGGATGAGCAGCTCGGCGATCTCGAGCGCCTGCTCGCCGGTGTCCGGCTGCGAGACGAGGAGGTTGTCGATGTCGACGCCGATCCGCTTTGCGTACGCGGGATCCATCGCGTGCTCGGCGTCGATGAACGCGCAGATGCCGCCGCGCCGCTGCGCTTCGGCGATCACGTGGTACACGAGCGTCGTCTTGCCGGACGACTCCGGCCCGAACACCTCGACGATGCGCCCACGCGGCAGACCACCGACGCCCAGGGCAAGGTCGAGCGCCAAAGACCCGGTCGAGATCGAGCCAATCGCCACCGCGGCCTGGTCGTTCATCTTCATGACCGAGCCCTTGCCGAACTGGCGCTCGATCTGCCCGAGGGCTACGTCCAATGCTTCGTATTTGTCCACTTCAGCCTCCTAAGCCAACCGATTCCAGTACGACGTACTGCGCCCCTCCAGGATGCAGTTGTGACAGATAAGCAGCCGCGTCGGACGGAACAAACGTTCCCATCGCCGGCGGGTCGAGCCGGAGCCGCGGACGCTCCCGAAAACGGGCCACGGTGACGTGCGGGAGCCAGGGCCGCCCCTCCCGCCGGTAGACCCCCAGCCGCTCGAGACGGGCCTGAACGTCCTCTGCGAGGCCCGTAGCCCCGCCGCCGGGGTCGTCGAGGGCGAGCATGGCGACGCTCCGGGTCTCCCGGTAGCGGGACGGGGCGAGACGCAGATCCGCCGGGGCGTCGGCCGCGGCCGCCCGCAGCTCGCCGACGATCGCCTCGAGCTCGCCGGCGGGCCGTGAGCCGAGGAAGGCGAGCGTGATGTGCAGATGCCCGCGAGGGACGACCCGGATGCCGCCGCCGAGGTGCGCCTCCTGCCAGGCCTCGAGGACGTCGAGCACCGGCTCGGGCAGCCGCAGCGCGACGAAGAGGCGCAATCGCTCATCGCCGCCCACGCTATCCAGCGAGGTCATACGGAATCGTCAGGGCTCTGTGTCAGCAGCCGGCGGACGAGATGGAGCGCGCCGACGACCGAGCGCGCCCGGATCGAGCCCCGGTCGCCGGGAAAGCTGAACTCCCTGCCGAGGCCGCCGTTCGGCCCTTCGGCGTGCAGGTAGACGAGGCCGACAGGCTTCTCTGCGCTACCGCCGCCGGGACCGGCGATCCCGGTCACCGAAACCGCAACGTCGGCCCCGAGCCGCTCCCGCGCGCCGCGCGCCATCGCCTCTGCCACCTCTGCGGACACCGCACCGTGCGCGGCGAGCAGCTCCGCGCGGGACGCCCAGCTCGGCCTGCTTCACCTCGTCCGCGTAGGCGACGATGCCGCCGAGCACGACGCTCGCTCGACCCCGGCACCGACGTGAGCCGCGCGGCAACGAGCCCGCCGGTGCACGACTCCGCCGTCGCGAGCGTGAGGCCGCGCGCGCGACACAGCTCGAGCACGTGCTCCTCCACGCCGCGTTCGTCCCGCCCGTAGAGCCACCGCTCGATCGGCGGGATGAACGCCGCCTCGAGCGCGTCCGCACGCGCTTCGGCGCCCGGCTGCACGACGAAGTCGACGTGGATCTCGAAGTCGCGGGCACAGATCGTGACCTCGACCCCGTCGCCGTCTCCGCCTGCCTCCGCGAGCGCCCGCGCGACCGCGGACTCGCTGACGCCGAACAACCGCATGCACGCGCCGTCCCGGCGGCTGCGTCCGCAGCGAGCAGGGAGCGGAACTCGTCGCTCTCGAGCGCGTTCGGCCAGAGCCGCTGCAGCTCCGAGGGCGGGCCCGGCAGGACGACGACGAGACGTCCCCCGTCCCGCGGGATCAGCAGGCCCGGCGCCGTGCCGGCGAGCCCGAGCGAGCGAGCGCCGTCGGGAACCGTCGCCTGCTTCGTCACGCCGGGCGCGAAGTCGGCGTAGTCGCGCTTCAACCGTTGCGCTGCCGCGCGCGAGACGCCTTCGATCTGCGCCTCGAGCTCGGGATCGACGTGCAGGCCGACGCCAAGCGCCTTCGCGACGAGCTCGACGGTGCGGTCGTCATGGGTCGGGCCGAGTCCGCCCGAGGTGAGGACCGCATCGCCCTCCTCGAAGGCCGCGCGCAGAACCGCCTCGAGCTCCTCCGCTTCGTCGCCGACGATCGCGATGCGGGCAGGCTCGAGACCGAGGCGCAGCGCCTCACGGGCGAGAAACGGTCCGTTGAGATCGGTTCGCTCGCCGCGCACGAGCTCGCTGCCCGTGACGACGATGACCGCGCGCGGCCGGCTCAACCCGCGACGCGAGTCGTCTTCGTCGGCGTGACGATGACCTTGACGTTGCGGCCGGCAGGCACCGACACAGGCTTGCCGGCGAGCTTGAATTGCGCGCCCGCCGGGCGCCTCACGGTCAGCCAGAAGCGCTTGCCGGGCAGATAGTTCTTGTCGCCCGGCCGCAGCGTGCCCTGGAAGAGAAACTTGCCGGCGGACGAGCCGCGTCGGATCTCGAGATACGTCCCCTTGCCGACTCCGACGAACCGGAGGCCGGCCGGCGCCGTCTTGTGCGGCTTGGTGACCGGGGGCGTCGTCGCCGCCGGAGGCGAGCTGCTGCCGCCGAACTTCCATGCGACGATCACGAGCGCGGTCACCGCCGCGATGCCCGCGAGCGCGAGCAGGACGACCTTCCGCTCGATCGACCGGTTCTGATGCACGTGCGGGCGGCGCTGCGGCATGTCGTCGAACCCCTCGACCACGTGGCGCGAGTTGTACTCGTCGACGTAGAGCTGTCCGTCGAGGCCGAGGAACTCCGCGTACGAGCGCATGAAGCCCTTGATGTAGGTGCCGCGACGGCAGCACCTCGAAATGCTCGTCCTCGAGCGCGCGGATGTACTTCGCGCGGATCTTCGTCGCGAGCTCGACCTGCGGATAGTCGAGGCCCTGGCGGACGCGCGCTTCGCGGAGGCTGTTGCCGATCTCGAACATTCAGCGGCCCATTGTAGAGCCGATTCGCACGAGCGCGACTACCCCTCGAGGCGCAGCAAAAGCTCGTAGAAACCGACGGCGATCGATGCGGAGAGCGCGACGCAGATGCCGGCGGCGCCGAGGATCCGCCCCAGCCGAATCCGACCCGTTCCGCCCGATCGTTCGAGCGTCAGGCGGATCCGTCCGCGCGCGCCGCGCACGAAGAGGAGCGCCGCCAAGCCGCAGATCACTGCCACCGGAATCGCCCACGCCGCGTCGAGCAGCGTGATGCCGCTCGTCTGTCGCGACGCAACGACGGCTGCCGGAACGGCGAGCACTGCCACGAGGCCGAGCAGCACTGCGAGCGAGGCGCGGTGGTTACTGCTTCGCATACGGCCGTCCAACCGCGGCAGGAGCGAGCGACCGGCCGATCACGCCGGCCACGGCGACGAGCGTCAGCACGTACGGGAGCGCCTGGAACAGGACGGCGTACGAGCTCCAGTTCGGAATCGTTCCGAGCCGTTGTGCGAGTGCGCTCGAGAAGCCGAAGAGCAGCGCCGCGCCGAACGCGCCGACGGGTCGCCAGCGTCCGAAGATGAGAGCGGCGAGGGCGATGAAGCCGCGCCCTTCCGTCATGTTCTCATTGAACGAGTGCACGAATCCGATTGAGAGGTACGCCCCGCCCATCGCGGACAGCATTCCGGACAGGACGACGGCAGCGTAGCGGGTCTTGTAGACCGAGATGCCGACTGCGTCGGCCGCGCGCGGATGCTCACCGACCGAGCGGATGCGGAGGCCGAGCGGCGTCCGAAAGACGACGACGTACGTCAGACGCGAGAACCGCGAACGAGAGCCAGATCATCAGGTTGAGCTGGCCGAACGCCTGCGCGAAGAAGCTCGAGCTCCGCGAGATCGTGACGTCCGGGATCTGTTGCGAACCGCGTAGCGCCGGCGTGCCGAGGGTGCCGTAGATGTCGACGAACAGGTAGCCGGTAACGCCGAGCGCGAGGAAGTTGATCGCCGTGCCACCGATGATCTGATCCGTGCGCAGGTGGATCGCGAAGAACGCGTACACGAGCGCGACGAGACCGCCGAATGCGATCGCGATCAGCAGGCCGAGCACCCAGCTGCCGGTGACGTCAGAGCCCCAGATGCCGAAGAACGCGCCGGTGAGCATCATCCCCTCGAGACCGATGTTCACGACGCCGCTTCGCTCGGAGAAGAGCCCGCCGATCGCCGCGTAGGTCAGCGGAGTCGCGTTGACGAGCATCGCCGCGATCAAGCGCCGACCAGACGACGGCCGCGCCGAGATTTCCGCGGCCCGCATGGGCAGCCAGCACGCCGAGCACCGCGCCGAGCACGCCGGCCGACATCGGCCATGGAAACCTGGCCGCCGCTTGCCCGTGCCTGACCGTCCAGGCGCCGCAGGCAACCGCGATCGCTCCGAGCACGAGCGGCACGACGACGGTCGACAGCTCGACCGGTGGCAGCGCCAGCCAGAACGCGAGCGCACCCGCGACGATCCCCAGCTTCCAGATCACGTCGCCACTCGCAGTCGCCGCCGGCGATTCCAGAGCCAGAGAACGAGCACGTCCGCGCCGACGAACAGGACGACGAGGCCCTGGATGATGAGCGTCAGGTTGCCGGCGAGATCGGGACGGAAGACTGTCGCGTCGAGGTTTCGCGTCGACGTGCCGGTGAGGAGCGCTCCGAAGAGCAAGGCCGAGAAGAAGACGCCGAGCGCCCGGTTGCGTCCGAGCACCGCGACTGCGATCGCGATGAAGCCGATCTGCGACGTCTGGATGTCCGTCACCCCGAGCTGGAACTCCCAGCCGAGCACGTCGATCGCTCCGGCGAGGCCGGCGAACGCACCGGCGATCGCCATCGTCGCGACGTACGTGCGCGCAACGCCGATGCCGGCGTAGCGCGCCGCCTCCGGATTGAAGCCGACGGCGCGCAGCTCGAAGCCGAGCGTCGTGCGGTTGAGCAGGATCGCGTAGACGACGAGCGCGACGAGCGCGAAGAAGAACCCGACGTCCAGCCCTTGCAGCGCCGGATTCCCCCAGAAGACGTGCAAGTGCGTCGACGAGGCGACCGGGTTCGAGATCGGCGTCGATCCACCGTTCGCATGACTCTGGAGCGCGCCGCCCTGCCCGACGAGCCAGCTGCCGACCCAGACCGCGATCCAGTTCAACATGATCGTCGAGATCACTTCGTGCGCACCGGTGAGCGCCTTCAAGCAGACCGGCGACGCCCGCGTACGCGGCGCCTGCGAGCGTCGCGGCAGCGATCGTCAGCACGATGTGCAGCGGCCCGCTCAACGTGACGAACGACGAGCCGATCCACAGGGCGAAGATCGAGCCGACGATGTACTGGCCCTGGCCGCCGATGTTGAAGAGGCCGCAGCGGAAGCCGACGGAGACAGCGAGCCCGCAGAGGACGAGCGCGGTCGTCAGCAGCAGCGTCTGCTGGAGATTCGTGGCGGCGAACGAGCGCGCGTCGCCCGTGACCCACGGGAAGAGCCAGTTCAGGCCGCTGCCGTCGAAGATCGCGCGGTAGGTCGACAGCGGATTTGCACCGGTCGCGAGCACGACGAGCCCGCCGATCAGGAGCGCGAAGGCCGCCGTCAGCAGCGGGCCGATCAGGCCGCCTGCACGCTGCGCGAGCGCGAGCCGCCCGGCGACGGTCGGCGTGGCGTCGTCCTGCTCAGCCATCGACCGAAGGGGTTATTGCTTCTTGTACGGCTTGCCGTCGGCGGCAGGCGGCACGGTCCGGCCGATCACGCCGGCAACCGCGATCAGCGTGAGCACGTACGGGAGCGCCTGGAAGAGCGTCGCAGCCGAGCCCGAGTACGCGGGCAGCCGGTACGCGAGCGCGGTCGAGAAGCCGAAGAGGAGCGCGGCGCCAAACGCGCCGAATGGACGCCAGTTCCCGAAGATCATCGCGGCGAGCGCGATGAAGCCGCGACCCGCCGTCATGTTGTCGGTGAACGCGCCGCCGCCGAAGCCGATCGAGAGATACGCGCCACCGAGCGCAGCGAGGATCACCGGAGAGGACAACGCACGCGTAGCGGATCACGATAGACGTTGATGCCGACCGTGTCGGCAGCGCGCGGATGCTCGCCGCAAGCACGGATGCGAAGACCGACGGGCGTCTTGAAGAGCACGATGTACGAGACGATCACGAGCGCGAAGCTCACCCAGACGAGCAGGTTGAGGTTGCCGATCGCAGGCCCGAGATACTTCACGTGATCCAGACCGGGAATCTTCACGTCGGGAATCGTCGAGACGCCGGCGGAGACGTCTTGCCCGTGGTAGAGCTGGAAGAAGAAGTAGCCGGTGATCCCGAGCGCGAGGAAGTTCACCGCCGTCCCGCCGACGATCTGGTCCGCGCGCAAGTTGATTGCGAAGAACGCGTGGACGAGGGCAAGGAAGCCACCCGCAGCCATGGCGATGATCAAGCCCCAGACCCAGCTGCCGGCCTTGTCGGCGCCGTAGACCCCCCAGAAGGCGCCCATCAACATCATGCCCTCGAGACCGATGTTCACCACGCCGCTGCGCTCGGAGAACATGCCGCCAATCGCGCCGAAGACGAGCGGCGTCGAGAAGACGAACATCGACGCGATCAGCGACGCTGTGAAGACGATGTTCAGGTTGCCCTCGCTCGACCGCGTGGCGAGCACGCCGAGTGCAAGCCCGATCAGTCCCGCGGCGACTGCGCCCCAGCCGAGGCGGCGTAAGCCCCTCGTCGCCGTCCACAGCCCTAGGACCGCCGCGACCACGCCGACGAGGATCGGCCAGAGGATCGAGCGCTGGGCGATCGGCGGCAGCGACAGCAGGCACGCGATCACGCCGAGCGCGATGCCGGCGACGCCTGAGTTGCGCGGGTCGCGGAGTCGCGCCCAGAACGCCCCGTCGACTCCTTGCACCCAGGTGTTCATGCCACGGCCTCCCGCGCCTTTGGCCGCAGTCGCCGCCGCGCGTTCCAGACATAGAGAATGAGGACGTCGGCGCCGACGAAGAGCACGACGAGCCCCTGGATCATGTAGGTGAGGTTGCTCGCGAGGTCGGGCGCGATCACGTTCGACGAGAGGCCGTGTGTCGTGCCGAAGAGCAGCGCCCCGAAGAGGAGCGCGGCGAGACCCGTGCCGGCCGCGGTGTTGCGGCCGAGCAGCGCGACGGCGATGCCCAGAAAGCCGACCGACGAGACCGGGATGTCGGATACGCCGTAGTGGTAGAGGTAGCCGAGCATGTCGAGGCCGCCGGCGAGCCCCGCGAACGCACCGGAGATCGCCATCGCACGGATGAGGTTCTTCCGCACGCTGATGCCGCCGTACGCCGCCGCCTCGGGGCTGAAGCCGACGGCGCGTACCTCGTAGCCGAGCGTCGTCCGGTTGAGGACGAGGTAGAAGACGACGAGGGCGGCGAGTGCGATGAAGAAGCCGATGTGGAGACCCTGCAGCTGCTGCGCACCCCAGAAGACCGGCAACTTGGCGCCGTCGGAGATGTCGGCAGAGATCGGCACCGCCCGGTTCGCGGCGTCCTGAAGCGGCCCGCCGTTGCCGAAGAAGTACGAGCCGAGCCAGATCGCGATCCAGTTCAGCATGATCGTCGTGATCACCTCGTGCGCCCCGACCGCCGCCTTGAGGAAGCCGGCGATCCCGGCCCAGATGGCGCCGGCAAGGGTCGCCGCGCCGATGCCGAGCAGCACGTGCGGCAGCGGCGACATGCCAGGGAAGCTGAAGCCGATCCAGTTGGCGACGTAGAGACCGACGAAGTACTGACCCTGGCCGCCGATGTTGAACATTCCGCAGCGAAACGCGAAGGCGACGGCAAGCCCCGTGAGGATGAGCGTCGTCGTCTGGAGGAGGGTCTGGCTGAGGTTGTACGACGCTGTTCCAACGGTGCTCGTCGTCGGGTGGAAGACCCAGTTGAGGCCGGCTCCGTTGAAGATGTCGCGGTAAGCGAGCAGCGGGTTGTGCCCGGTCGCGAGCACGATCAGCCCGCCGAGCAGAAACGCGATCAGCGCCGTGAGCACCGGGACGACGATCCCGCCTGAGCGCTGGCGCAATGAGATGCGCGCCGCCAGCGTGCCGGTCGCCGCGGCCTCCTCGGGAGTCACGGGCGGGCCCGGCTCGGGGGTAATGCTCATGCGGCGTCCCTCCGGCCACCGAGCATTTCGAGACCGATCTCCTCCTCGGAGACGTCCGCACCGTGCTCGCCGACGATCTCGCCTTCGTAGAGCACGAGGATGCGATCGGACAGGGACAGAATCTCGTCCAACTCGAGCGAGACGAGGAGGATCGCGCGCCCCTCGCCGCGCTCCTCGACGAGCCGCTGGTGCAGGAACTCGATCGCACCGACGTCGAGGCCACGCGTCGGCTGCGCCGCGATCAGCACCTTCGGGTCGCGCGCGATCTCGCGCGCCGCAACCACTTTCTGCTGGTTTCCGCCGGAAAGGGTGCCGGCACGCGTCAGCGGGCCGCCGCCGCGAACGTCGAATTCCTTGATCAAGACGCGCGCGCGTTCGACAAGGCGCTTCGGGAACAACCACCCCCACTTCGCATCGGGCGGCTCGGCGTAGTCGTGCAGCGCGATGTTCTCGGCGATCGTGAACTCGAGCACGAGGCCGCGCACCTGCCGGTCCTCCGGGATGTGACCGACGCCTGCGTCGAGCATCTGCCTCGCGCTCGCGTGCTCTAGGGCGCGACCGGCAACACGGATCGTTCCGCGCTCACGCTTTCGGAGCCCGGCGATCGCGTCGATCAACTCCGTCTGCCCGTTCCCGTCAACTCCCGCTATGCCGACGATCTCTCCGGCACGGACCGTGAACGAGATGCCCCGTACCTTTTCGATTCCCCGATCGTCGAGCACGTGGAGGTCGCCAACCTCGAGCAAGGCGTCTCCCACCTCGGCTTTGGGCTTCTCAACCCGGAGGAGCACGTCGCGTCCCACCATGGCTCGCGCGAGCGACGCCTCGGTCGCTCCCTCGCGCGGCACCGTCTCGATCTTCTTACCGCGTCGCAGGACCGTGATGCGATCCGCGATCTCGAGCACCTCGTTCAACTTGTGGCTGATGAAGATGATCGACTTGCCGTCGGCCCGGAGGCTCCGGACGATCGCGAAGAGCTCCGTCGCCTCCTGCGGCGTGAGCACGGCCGTCGGCTCGTCGAGGATGAGGATCTCGGCGCCGCGGTACAGCGCCTTCAGGATCTCGACGCGCTGCTGCTGTCCCACGGTGATGTCGGAGATGAGCGCAGCCGGATCGACCACGAAGCCCGTACTGCTTCGACAGCTCCCGTACGCGCTCCTCGGCTCCGCGCTCGTCGAGGAACACGCCCTCGCGAACCGGCTCGATCCCGAGCACGATGTTCTCGGCCACCGTCATCACCGGAATGAGCATGAAGTGCTGGTGCACCATGCCGATCCCCGCTTGGATCGCGTCCTTCGCCGACCCGAATGTCACCGGGCGCCCCTGTAGGCGGATCTCCCCCTCGTCCGGCTTGTAGAGGCCGTAGAGGATGTTCATCAGCGTCGACTTCCCGGCGCCGTTCTCTCCGAGGAGCGCGTGCACCTCTCCCTTGCGCACGTCGAGGCTGACGTCGTCGTTGGCGACGATGCCGGGGAATCGCTTCGTGATCCCACGCATCTCGAGGACTGGCTCGTCGGGCACGCGGCCCCGATCCTAACCCGGTACGCAGAGGGGCGGGCCTGAAGCCCGCCCCTCTGTAGTCCTGATCCGTTGCGCGAGCTACTTGGGGATCGCGACCGGTACCTTCAGCTTGCCGGCGATGATCTTCGCCTTGTAGCTGTTCATCAGCTTGATGTACGACGCCGGGACGGACGGGTTGATCTTGCCCACGCCCACGCCGCCGTTCTTCAGGTTGAAGTTGAGGTCGGTCCCGCCCTTGAACTTGCCCTGCTGCTCCTGCTGGGCCACGCCGAAGACTCCCGTCTCGACGTGCTTTGTGCCGCTGGTTAGGACCCGCTTCCCGAGCTTGTACTGGTCGACGTCGACGCCGATCGCCCACGCGCCGGCATCGTCGGCCGCCTTGAAGACACCGAGACCGCAGCCGCCCGCCACCTGGAAGACGACCTTCGCGCCCTGCGAGATCTCGTTCGTCGCCACCGTCTTGCACTTGTCGGTCGCGACGAAGTCCTGCGAGTACTGGACCAGGACCTTCATGCCCGGAACAGCCTTCCGTGCGCAGAATTTGTAACCCGCGATCCAGATGTCGACCGGCGGGATCTGCAGTCCGCCGACGGCACCGATCGTGTCGCCGCCCAGCTTCTGCGTCATCTTCGCCGCGAGGACGCCGACGAGGCAGCCCGACTCGTTCGCCGCGTACGTGAGCCCCTCGATGTTCGACACGTTCTTGCCCTTGAAGTCGAAGCCGTGGACGGAGTCGTCCGTGATCGCGAAGTGCACGTTCGGGAACTGCTTGGCGTAGGTCGCCTCCGTCTTCGCGAGCAGGAAGCCGGCCGCGATCACGAGCTTCGCGCCTTTCCTGATCGCCGTGTTGAAGTTCGGCGAGTAGTCGCTCGTCGAGTTCGACTGCAACGGGATAGCCGTGATCCCGAGCTTCGCCTTGGCCGTGTTGAGCCCGGCGAGCTGGCTCTGGTTGAACCCCTTGTCCGTGAACTTGCCGATGTCGCTGACGAGCGCGACCGTGGTGCCTGCCGTCGGCTTCGCGTTGCTGCTACCCGGCGGTGCCGAGCGCCGCAGCTACGACGCAGATTGTTACGACGGCAAGGACCGCCGCCCAGCGTGGAATCCTCAAAATGTGTCCCTCCTGTTACAGAAAAGTCGACCGGTCTCGGTCCCCTGCGCTACAGACGACGATCCTAGTCTCTAGTTAGGCTCGGTTTCTAGGGAACGGCGTTCCAGAGCGTGAGGCCGTGGAGCTCCTGCCGCCCGGCGGTCCCAAGCTCGACGAGCTCGTCCAACGTTTCGCGCGAGCGTTTGAGGCGCCAGCCGAGTGCTCCACCGAGATCCGCCGCCGACAGGTCTCTCGACGAAGCTAGGACATTGGCCGCGAGCATGCGCCGCGCCTCGTCCTCTTTCGGGCGCTTCGAAACGTCCCAGCGCCGGGCGAGCACGTCGACGGCGATCGCATTCCATCCGTGTCTCTGCTCGACCACGCCGGCGTTCGTGAGCACGAGCGCGCGTTGAAGGACGACGACCGCGGCGTCCACCTGCTTCTTGTCGGCGCCTACGAGTGCGCGGAGCTCAGGCCCCGTGGCCGGGCCCTCGGCAAGTGCCGCCTCGGCGACCTCGACCTGCAGCGGCGTGAAGTCGCCCTCGCGGAAGTCTTCCGCGCGCCCGCTGCGACCGGTGAGCGCGTAGAGCGGTGCCAGGCACCGCGGCGCGACGAGCGCGCTCCACCGTCCGAAATGCTTGCCGACGCACGCGAGCTCCCGCTCGGGAAGCTCGTCCTTCCATGCCCAGCACTTCGCCATCTCGGGCGTGAATACGTGTCGTCCGGTGTCGTCGACCGTCGCCCAGTCCACCTCACGCGAGCCGGAGATCGCTTCCCAGAGCGACGGCAGCACGAGGTCCGAACCGGGTAGGAGCGCCGCGATGCCAACGTGGTCGATCCACGTGGCCGCGCCGCGCAGTGACTTAATCGGGCGCGGCGTACTGGTGGATCTGCGACTCGTCGATGAGGACCTTGCGCGGCTTCGAGCCTTCATAGCCACTGATGATGCCTCGCCGCTCGAGCATGTCCACGAGCCGGCCTGCACGCGTATAACCAACCCTCAGACGCCGCTGCAGCAGCGAGACCGATGCGGTCTGGGTCTGCACGACGATCTCGATCGCCTTGTCGAGCAACGGGTCCTCGTCCGGGTCGAACTCGCCGTCGGCCTCGTCCCCATCCGCCTCGGTAGCGAACACCTCCGGCAGCTCGAGGTAGCCCTCGTCGAGCTCCTGCTCGCGCTGCTTCGTCTGCTCGACGACGAGGGCGATCTCCTCCTCCGAGACGTAGGCGCCCTGCACCCGCTGCAGCCGCGACGTGCCGAGCGGCTTGAACAGCATGTCGCCCTGGCCGAGCAGCGACTCGGCGCCGCCGGTGTCGAGGATCACCCGCGAGTCCGTCATCGACGAGACGGCGAACGCGATGCGCGACGGCACGTTCGCCTTGATCATGCCGGTGATCACGTCGACCGATGGCCGCTGCGTGGCGAGTACGAGATGGATTCCGACCGCGCGTGATTTCTGCGCGAGGCGGATGACGGCGTCCTCCACCGCCTGCGGAGCGATCATCATCAGGTCCGCGAGCTCGTCGATCACGACGAGCAGATACGGAATCGTCGGCTCACCGCGCTGCCGGAACGCGCGGTTCGCCTCGTTGAGGTTGCGCGCACGCACCGATGCAAGCCGTTCGTAGCGCCGCTCCATCTCCGCCGTGCAGTTGGCCAGCACCGCACTCGCTTCCTTCGGGCTCGACACGACGGGCGTGAGCAGATGCGGGATGGCCTCGTAATGGTTGAGCTCGATCCGCTTCGGATCGATGAGGATCATCCGCACCTCGTCCGGCGTTGCGCGCAGAAGAATCGACGTGAGCAGCGCGTTGATGCAGCCGGACTTGCCCGAGCCGGTGGTTCCGGCGATCAGCACATGCGGCATGCGGGCGAGATCCGTCCAGACGGGGGCGCCCGAGATGTCCTTGCCGAGCCAGACCGAGAGCGGGCTTGCTGTCGCCGGCAAGTCGTCGAAGATGTCACCGAGCGTGACGAGGTTCGGGGAGAGGTTCGGCAGCTCGACCCCGACGGCCTGCTTGCCGGGGATCGGCGCGAGGATGCGGATCTCGGTCGTCGCAAGCGCGTAGCTCAGGTCGTCCTTCAGGGCAGCGACCTTCGACACCTTCGTACCGGGCGCAAGCTGGAGCTCGTAGCGCGTCACACGCGGACCGGAGATCTGGCCGATCACGGTCGCGTCGATGCCGAAGTGCGAGAGCGTCTGCACGAGCAGGTCGGCCACGCGCGCGGCTGTCTCGCCCGATACGTCCTCTTTCTCGGGCGATACGCGCAGGACGTTGCGGTCTGGCAGCTTGTACTCCGGGTGCTCCCTCGTGATGTCGTCGAAGAGCTGCTCCTGCTGCGCGACGAGCGGTGCGTGATCCATGGTGAGGAGCGGTGACGGCGCGAAAGGCACCGGCTCGACGACATCCGGATAGGCGGCCTCGGCGTCGACGATCGGCTTCTTGAATTGCACAGGTGCGACCGCGGGCTCATCCCAGGTCTCGGCCAGAGGCCTGCGCGGCCGCCGCGCGCGCGCTGCTGCTCCGCGAACCTGGTGATGCGATCTGCGGAGAATCGCCCCCAGTGAGGCGCCGGAGAGGAGGAGGGCTCCGACGACGAGCAGCAGCGCGCCGAGAATGGTCGAGCCGGTGGCACCGATCGCGACACCGACGGCTCCGCCGAGGAACTGGCCGAGATAGCCACCCTGGTCGCGTCCCAGCGTGAGCATCAGGCCGAAGATGGTGACGATGAGTCCGACGCGGAACGGGCGGACGTCGACGAGTGCGCTGCGGGCGACCATCAACGCTCCGAGGACGACGAAAGCGACCGGAATCACCCACGAGGCGCCGCCGATCAGGGCATCGAGGCCGTCGGCGAGTGCCCGGCCGACGTAGCCGCCGTTCCAGCCGACGTAGATGACGCTGCCGAGGAAGAGCCCGAGCGCAACCAGGCCGAGGCCCCAGAGCTCCGGGTGGTGGAGGCTCCGGGGTCGCTGCTTCGCCGGCCGCTTCTTCTTGACGCGGCTCGGCGTTTTGGGGCGCAGCTTGCTTTTGCGCTTCTGGCGCGGCATGCGGGCCTCTTTCGCCCGCATCCGGCCGGCTCCTGCTCAGCCGATCGTCACGGAAGCGACGAGATGCGCTCGACGAGCAAGTCGAGGAACCGCTCTGCATCGACGTCGATCCCGACACGCGCGTTCTTCGGCCTGTCGGTCACGAGCCAGCGGTCGACGACCGTGCGTCCGTCGCAGTACTCCGACGCCGTCTCGATCTCGACGTTGCACTCGAGTCGGGTCACGAGCGACGGATCGATCACCTCGGCGACCGCGAGTGCGTCATGGATCGGCGAGCCGTCGAACCCGTAGCGCGACTCGTGGAACCGCTGGAAGAAGTCCGACAGCTCGGCAACGGCACGGCCGGCGCGCCCAGCGCCGCGCAACCGGTCGGCATGCGCGCGCGTGAAGAGCGCCTTGTGCGTGATGTCGAGCCCGATCATCGTCACGGGGATGCCGCTGCCGAACACCGCGGCAGCCGCCTCGGGATCGACGAACGCATTGAACTCGGCGGCCGGCGTGACGTTCCCTTCCGCTATCGCACCGCCCATCCAGACGATCCGCTCCAGACGTTGCTTGACCTCGGGGTGTCGCTCGAGCAGAAGCGCGACGTTCGTCAACGGCCCGGTTGGCACGAGCACCACACCCGGCTCGAGCCACTCGTCGAGCAGGTCGGCAGCGTGTCCCTCGACCGGCCTCGCAGTCGGCTCCGGGAGGTCCGGCCCGTCGAGCCCGCTCTCACCGTGGACGTTCGCCGCAACGCGCAGCGTCCGCTTGAGGGGAGCGTCCGCGCCGGCGGCGACCGGAATGTCGACGCGGCCCGCGAGCTCGAGGATCTTGAGCGCGTTTCGCGTCGTCTTCTCGAGTGTTTGGTTGCCGGCCACCGTGGTGATCCCGCGCAGCTCGACCTCGGGCGAGGCGAGGGCCAGAAGGATTGCGATCGCGTCGTCATGGCCGGGATCGCAGTCGATGACGATCGGTGTGCTCACAACAGTGCGTCGACCTCCTCAGCAGTCGGTAGTGACGTCTGCGCGCCAAACCGCGATGCAGCCAGTGCGCCGGCGATGCACGCGCGGCGCAGTGCCTCCTCGCGTGTGCGGTTCTCGAGCAGCGATACGACGAGGCATGCCGTGAACGCATCGCCCGCGCCGGTCCCGTCGACCGCCTCGACCGGAGGCGGTTTCGCGCGCGCGACCTCCTGTCCGTCCTCCAGCATGATCGCTCCTTCTCCACCGAGCGTGACGACGATGACGCCGTCGCGCTGCGCCAGCGTCTCGAGCTCGAGCCGGTTGACGATCGTCACGTCGGCGGCGGGAACCGGGCCGGCAGCAGGGGCGGCATTCAGGAAGAACTCGCCCGGGGCGGTCGTGGCGACATACTCCACGGTCTCGAGGGGAATCTCGAGCTGGCACAGGACGCCGTCGTAATCGGGCAGGTTGACGTCCTCGGGCCGGAGCTCCGAGTTGGCGCCGGGCGCGACGACGATTTCGTTCTCTCCCCTGGCGTCGACCGTGATCAGCGCGACGCCCGTCGGAACGCTTGCCGTCTTCAACCCCTCGAGGCCGACGCCGGCGGCGCGTAGCTCCGCGAGCGCGAGTTGTGCAAACTCGTCGTCGCCGACGCAACCGATGAGCACCACCGTCGCGCCGAGGCGCGCCGCGGCAAGCGCCTGATTGGCGCCCTTGCCGCCCGGAATCTCCGCGAATGTCGCGCCGGTAACGGTCTCCCCCGGCCGCGGAAAGCGCTCCGTCCGGGCGACGAGGTCAAGGTTGATCGAGCCGACAACGGTGAGGCGGGCGGTCACGTGCGCGAGACTATCCCCGATGACGGTCACACTCACCGGCGACACGCTCACACTCGACGAACTTCTGGCCGTCGCGCGAGGAGAGGAACGCGTCGAGTTGGCCGCGGAGGTAGCCGGTCCAGTGCGCAGAGGAAGAGCAATCGTCGAACGCTTCCTCGCAGGCGAGTCGCCCGTCTACGGCCTGACGACCGGGGTCGGCGTGCGGAAGCGAACGCGCGTCGAGCCAGACGAGCTTGCTGAGTTCAACCGCCGGTTGATCCTCGAGCATCGCGTCGGGCAGGGCGACTCCGCGCCGGCGGACGCCGTGCGTGCGCAGCTTCTGCTGATCGTGAACGGGTTCGCGCGCGGAACGTCCGGTGTGCGGCTCGAGCTGCTCGAGCACCTCGTCCTGCGGCTGAACGACGGGCTGCTGCCGGCGGTGCGCATGCTCGGCTCGATCGGAATGGCCGACCTGCCCGCGAACGCCGACCTCGCCCACGGTGCGCTCGACGGTTTCGAGCTCGCTGCCAAAGAGGGCCTGGCGCTGCTCAGCAACAATGCGTTCTCGACTGCGCTCGCAGCGCTCGCGCTCTCGGACGCCACGCGGCTGCTCGAGACGCTCGATGTTGCCGCCGCTCTCGACCTCGAGGCGCTCGCCGCCAATCTCAGCACGCTGGAGTCGGCGCAGCGGTTCCGCGCGCTACTCGACGACAGCTACCTCTGGAAGGACGACGCCGCACGAAGCCTGCAGGATCCGCTCAGCTTCCGCTGCATCCCCCAGGTGCACGGCGCTGCGCGCACGACGTTCGAGTTCGCACACGAACGGCTTGCGCACGAGCTGAACGCCTCCCAGGAGAACCCGCTCGTCCTCCTCGACGAGGAGGGCATCGTCTCGGTCGGTAACTTCGATGCGATCGCGCTTGCAGCGGCGCTCGACTTCACGCGCATCGCACTCGCGCCTGTGCTCACGACCGCTTCCGAGCGCACGGTGAAGCTCCTCCAGGCGCCCGTCACCGGCCTGCCCGAGGGGCTCGCCGCCGAGTCAGGGCTGGCCGAGAGCGGCCTGTCCGAGTTCGGCGTCCCGGTGCAGGCGCTGGCTGTAGAGGCGAAGCTGCTCGCGGCGCCGGTGTCGATCGAGACGGCAAGCACGAGCCATCACGAAGGCATTGAGGACCGGATCACGCTCGCGCCGCTCAGTGCGCGCCGCCTCGCGGAGATGGTTCTGCTCGGCGAGCGCATCGCAGCGATCGAGCTCGTCGTCGCGGCGCAGGCGATCGACCTGCGCGGACGGCCGCAACTGGGTCGCGCGACCGGCGCCGCCTACGCTCGGGTCCGTGAGCTTGTAGCGGCAACGAGTCGGGGCGAGCCACCGCCCCAGGACTTGGAACCGGTGCGGGAACTCGTGCAGCGGGGTCTGACCCCGGTTTAGCGCCGCGCGCGCACGAGATCGCCGAGAGCTCCCAGCAGCCAAAGGAATGCGAGCGCTGCGAGCGCAACCGTCCACGGCGCTCCACCGACCCAGTGACTCTGCGCGTTCACGGTCGCGATCGCCGCCGCGGCAATTCCGAAGGCAACGCCGCATGCCCCGGCAAGTGTCCAGGCCCAGCGCAACGACCGCTGGGTCGCGCGGCGCTCTGCCGCTGCCCAGAGATGAGGTGCGCCGGTAATCGCGAGCGCCGCGCTCAGAAGGAGTACTGCCGTCCAGCCGTGACTTGCGCGGAACCAAAGTCTCGGATGCGAGAACGCGACCACGATGAATGCCGCCGCTATCACGAGGTCGCCGATCGCGATGACGCGCATGAATCGCGCATCGAACTGCGCTTGCTGCGGAGGAGTTCGTGGACGCGCAGGTGGCAGCATCCAACTTCGACGGCGGATGCTGCTCTGGATCAGGTAGGCCAGACCAAAGGCGAGTGCGCCTAGCATCCCAGTGACGACGCCGGTCCCGAAGCCGCCGGCGACAAGCCCGACGACGAACGTGAGGAAGACGCCGGCGAGCGGCCAACCCGTGCGAAGCCAACGCAGAACGCCAGAGAGCATCCACTGGACTATCGGCGGCAAACCCTCTGCCTAAAGCGGTGCCTGACACCGCTCGCGCGGTGTCAGGCACCAGAGCACCGCTTCTAGTTAGCCGAGCCCGTTCGCCTTGAGGAACGTCGAGGCGACTGCCTTCGGCGTCTGCTTGTTGTTCACGACGGCGCTGTTCATCGCGAGGATCGCCTTCTGCGTCAGCTTCGCGCTGACCGCGTTGATCGTGCTCTTGAACTTCGCTGCCTGCGAGCCGAGTGCCGTCAACAGCTTGTTCGACACCTCGGGCGCCACGTTCTGGACGCCGAACACGAGCTTCGGGTCCTTGAGGACGACGTACTTGCCGCTGGCGAGCTGCGGATCGGTCGAGAAGACGTCGATCGAGAAGACCTTCCCCTGATCGAGCGCCTGATACGTCAAGCCCTGGTCGAGCGAGACGTACTTCATCTTCGTCAGGCCGTAGACCTTCTTCATGCCCAGGAAGCCCTCTTCGCGGTCCTTGAACTCCGGCCGCGCGCCGATCGACGCGTTGGGGACCTTCTTCAGGTCGGCGACCGACTTGAGGTGGTACTTCGCCGCATCTGCAGTCCGGACCGCGATCGCGTCGACGTCGAAGAACGGCGTCGGATTGAGCACGGTGATCCCGCGCGCTTTGTTGAGGTTGACACCAAGCTGCCACCAACCCCTAGCGGTCTTCGGCAGGTTCGTCGTCTTGTGGAAGACCGTCTGCACGATCTCACCGACGTACTCGGGGTAGATGTTGATCTTCCCGGTCGTCAGCGCGGTGTCGATGACTTCCGTCGCGCCGATCGACTGCTTGTACTTGACGCTGAACCCCTTGGCCTTCAGCGCCTGGCTGTAGAGCTCCCCGAGGACGTACTCCTCGGTGAAGTTCTTCGACCCCACGATCACGGTGGGTCCGGCCTTCGGCGCCGCAGGTGCGGAGGCCGCCGACATAAGTGCGGCAGTCAACGCGGCCAAAAGCCCCACGATCATCACGGAGCGCCATTTCTTCCTACTCATCAGGCCCTTCCTTCCTGTCGTCGTGCATTGTCACGCGGCCGCCGCCTCGAGCACGGACGGCGGTTCTTGCTCCGGCTGTTGTGCCGTGTCGACGTAGCGCAGGCCTCGCGGCGTGAGCAGCCGCTGCAGGCCGGCAAAGGTGAAGTCAGCCGCAAAGGCAAGGAGCGACACCACGAATAGCCGCGCCCACCACGCCCGAAAGGAAGTACGTCGGCTGGTTGAAGATGATGTCGCCGAGCGACCCGCCGCCGACGACGCCGGCGAGCGTTGCCGTTGCGACGACGTAGACCGCAGCCGTGCGGATGCCCGCAAAGATGAGCGGCAGCGCCAGAGGCAGCTCGACGCGGACGAGCACCTGTGTCGGACTGAGCCCCATCCCCCGCGCCGCTTCGACGATGTCCTCGTCGATGCCGTCGACCGCGACGTACGAGTTCGTGAGGATGAGCGGCGCGGCCAGCACGACGAGCGCGAGGATCACGACAGTGTGGCCGATCCCGAAGAACGGGAGTCCCACGGAGATGACCGCAAGACTCGGCAATGCGCGGCCGAGGTTCGAGATGTTGATCGCCAGGAACGAGCCGCGATGAATGTGTCCAAGCCACACGCCGAGTGGTAACGCGAGTACCGCTGCGATTCCGATCGCGATCGCAGACAGCTGCACCTGCTCGAGCGCTTTCGTCGCAACAAAGCTGCGGTCGTCCCAGAGGAAGCGGAATGCGTCCGAGAACGTCGACAGGCTGAAGCCGGCCGCGAGCGTCACGACGTCACCCTCCTGCGGGACCACGGCATCAGCCCACGCTGCACGACGACGAGCACAGCGTCGGCAACGAGTGCGAGCATGATCGCAAGGAGTCCGGCGACGACGTACTCGGTGCGGTAGTTGATCTGCAGACCGTCGAAGATCGGCTTGCCGAGCCCGTACGGCGTGATGTAGGCGGCCACGGTCGCGAGGCTGATCGTCGTGACGACGGAGATGCGGATCCCCGCCGAGATGGCGGGAAGCGCGAGCGGCAGTTCCACGCGACGGAGAATCTGCGAGCGCGTCAACCCCATGCCGCGAGCGGCCTCGAGCACATCCGGCGGAACGCTGCGGAGGCCGGCGAGGGTGTTGCGGAAGAGGATCAGCAGCGTGTAGCCGACGAGCCCGATCTCGATCGTCGTGATGGTGATGCCGGTGACCGGCACGAGCAGCTGGAAGAGGGCGATGGACGGGATCGTGTAGAGAAACGCCGAGAACACTCCGAACGGCGCCGCGAGCCGGCCGAATCGATGCGCCAGGAGCGCGCAGGCGAACGCGATGCCGAAGCCGATCCCGACCGCGATCGCGGTCAACCAGAGATGCTGAATGAGCGCCGGTTGAAGGGTGTCGCTCCAGTGCTGCCGGATCCACGTTGTGCAGAACATCGAGTCGTTGTTCACGATGCAGCCGTGCGCAGTCCCGTAGTTCGGGATGACGGGTCCGCCGGCGAGCAGGTGCGTCACGCCGTCACCGACTCGCGGAGCAGGTCACTGACGCGTTGCAGCGAGAGCATCCCCATCGCCTCGCCGTCCTCACCGGCGACGATGACTTCGTGCGCGCCCTCCGTGAGCATGAGCGAGAGCGCATCGCGCAACGTGGTCGACGGCAAACAGCGTGGCGCGTCGGTTCCCGCGTCGCTTGCGGGCTCGAGCTCGACCTCGCTCAGGCGCCGTAGCGACAGGCGCTTCAGGCCGCGGTCTGCGCCGACGAATTTCTCGACGAACGTGCTCGCCGGATGGGCGAGAATCTCGTCGGGTGTGTCGTACTGCGCGAGCACGCCGCCTTGATGGAGGATCGCGATTCGGTTTCCCATCTTGATCGCCTCGTCGATGTCGTGCGTGACGAAGATCACCGTCTTGCGGAGCTCACGATGCAGGCGGAGGAACTCGTCCTGCAGGCGTTCGCGCGTGATCGGATCGATCGCGCCGAAGGGCTCGTCCATGAGCATGAGCGGCGGATTCGCGGCGAGTGCGCGTGCGAGACCGACGCGCTGGCGCTGACCGCCCGAGAGCTCGCCGGGATATCGCTTCGCATCGGCGGCCTCGAGACCGACAAGCTCGAGGAGCTCCGCGGCGCGCGCCTGGATCCGCTTCTTCGGCCAGCCGAGCAGCTTCGGCACCGTGCCGATGTTGTCGCCGACCGAGAGATGCGGGAAGAGCCCGACCTGCTGGATGACGTAGCCGATTCCGCGCCGCAAGTCGGTGAGGTCGAGCGAGCGGACGCTCGTCCCGTCGATCCGGATGTCGCCTTCGGTGATCGAGATCAGGCGGTTCACCATCTTCATCGCCGTCGTCTTGCCGCCGCCCGACGGTCCGACGAGCACGCAGATGTCTCCCGCGGGGATTGTCAGTGAGAGCTCGCTGACGGCAGGCTGCGGCCGTCCCGGATAGCGCTTTGTGGCCCGGTCGAAGACGATTTCGGCAGCGGAAGGCGTCGCGCTCAGAGCCACTGGGACGCTACACGCTTCGACCCTCTTTGCGAAGCAGTATTCCGCGCCTAGATGACCGAAAGCACGCGCAAATCCTCGAGCGCGTGGCCGAGCAGGTTGTCGCGGAGATCGAAGAGCCCGGCCCACAGCGACGCCCGGTCAGGTGTCGCCTCGACGACCGCGGTCGTGGTGAGTCCCTCGAGCGCGCGCACGAGCACGGCGAGCTCGAGGTACGCCTGTGCGACGCGTTCCGTCGGCGCCTGGACGCCGGCGCGGGTGAGGACGGGCGCCCAGTCGAGCAGCTCCGCTGCGCCCGGCCCTCCGTACCACGAGCGTCCTTCGAGCACCTCTGCGTCCAGCTCGAGCAGATACCGCCGGAGCGGCTCCTCGAGCCCGGTCAACGCCGTCTCGATGCGCTCGGCAGCACGACGCAGAGCAGCCTGGCGCTGACCCGCTGTGGGTGGATTGGCGTCGCCGCGCGCCCAGCGCTCGAGGAGACGGCAGAACGCAAGCGCGGAGATCTCACACGCTCGGAGCTGCTGGATCAACCGCTTCGCTGTCGCGGGCTCGGTGGCGCACTCCTCCAGCACGTCGGCCCACGTTGGGCTCTGTTGCAGGGTCAGACTTCCACCAGCACGGGAAGGATCATCGGCCGGCGCTGCGTGCGGTCGTAGATGAGACCGCCGAGCGCGTCGTGCACATGCTCTTGGAGCAGCTTGATCTCGGTGATGTCGTCGGCCAAGAGCTTCTCGAGCACTTGCAGCGCCTCGACGCGCAACTCTTCGAGCAGCGCGTCTGCTCCGTCACCAAAGCCGCGCGCGATCAACTCAGGCGCAGCGGTCAGCCCGCCGCGACCGTTCGAGCCCGCGAGCGTCGCGACGACGATGAGGATGCCGTCCTCCGAGAGACGGCGACGATCGCGAAGCGCGACGTCGTGGACGTCCCCCACTCCGAGGCCGTCCACGAAGGTCATTCCCGCTTGCACCTGGTCGACGATGTGAGCGCCGCGCTCCGAGAGCTCGATGACGGAGCCGTTCTCCGCCATGATGATCCCCTCTTCCGGGATGCCGCCTTCACGCGCGAGCTGGGCGTGCGCGGCCAGCATGCGGAACTCGCCGTGCACGGGCATGACGGCTTTGGGACGCAGCAGGCTGATGATCGTGCGCAGCTCCTCGGCGCGGCCGTGCCCGGAGACGTGCACCGGCGCGTTGTCCTCGTGCAGCACCTCTGCCCCGGATCGCGCGAGACGGTTGATCGCGTCGTGGACGCGGAGCTCGTTTCCCGGGATCGGCTTCGCCGAGATGATCACGGTGTCGCCCGCCTCGACGTGGACGCCCGGGTGGTCGTTGTAGGCAATGCGGGTCATCGCCGACATCGGCTCTCCCTGGCTGCCCGTGCAAAGGATGAGCTGCTGGTGCGGCGGTAGCTCCGCAAGCTCGTTCGGGCGCAGCACGAGGTCGTCCGGCACGTTCATATAGCCCAGGTTCCGCGCGATGTTCGCGTTCTTGCGCATCGATCGCCCCACGAAGGCAATCTTCCGGCCGCAGTCAGCGGCAACGTCGGCTGCCTGCTGCATCCGGTGCACGTTCGACGCGAACGACGAGATGAGGATCTTGCCTTTGCGCTGCGGAAAGATCTGGCGGAATGCCTCGCCGACCACGCGCTCGGACTGCGTCACGCCGGCGCGCTCCGCGTTCGTCGAGTCGCCGAGCAGGAGGTCGACTCCGCGATTGCCGACCTCGGCGAGCTTGCCGACATCGGTGCGCTGGCCGTCGACCGGCGTGTGGTCGATCTTGTAGTCGCCGGTGTGCACGATTCGACCGCCGGGCGTCTCGAGGACGACGGCGACGGCATCGGGGATCGAGTGGGCCATCCGGATGAACTCGATGCGGAACGGGCCGAGGTTGAACGGCTCGTCGTACGGCGAGACCTCGCGCAGGTCGGCTTCGCGCAGCAGGCCGTGCTCGTCGAGCTTCGACTTCACGAGGCCGAGCGTCAGCCGCGTCGCCACGACGACCGGGATCTTTACCTCGCGCATGAGATAGGGCAGCGAGCCGACGTGGTCTTCGTGGCCGTGCGTGAGCACGACTCCGCGGATCATGTGCTCGCGCTCGCGCAGGTAGGTGAAGTCCGGGAGGACCAGGTCGACTCCGAGGTGCTCGTCCCGCGGGAACGCGAGACCGGCGTCGACGACGACGATCGAATCGTCCGCCTCGAAGACGGTCATGTTCTTGCCGACCTCGCCGAGGCCGCCGAGCGGAATGATCCGGCAAACGCCCATCAAGGTCAGTGTAGGTGCGACCTAGGCGGACGCCGCGCTGAGGATCCCGGCGCGCTCGAGACAACCGCGGACCTGCTCGAGCTCCTGCTCGGTTGGATCGACCATCGGCAGCCGGTATCCCCCGACGTCGTGCCCGAGCAGATTGAGCGCCGCCTTGATCGCGATTGGGTTCGTCTGCACCTTCGCGAGGTCGTAGGCGGGTCGCATCTCGTCGTTCAGCTGCCGCGCGCCCTCGATGTCGCCGTCCTTGTACCGGCGCACCATCTCCTTCGTCTGCGGCCCCCAGACGTGGGTGTGGACGCAGACGCCGCCGATCGAGCCGAGCTGCGAGGAACGGGAAGATGAGGTTGTCGTCGCCCGCGTAGAGGTCGAGGCCGAGGCCGGGAATGCGCCGCGCCTGCTCGAGATCGTCGTGCGCCTGTTTCACCGCGCGCACGTTCTCGATCTGCGCAAGCTCCGCCATCGTCTCCGTCTCGATGTTCACGACGGCGCGGCTTGGGATGTTGTAGATGACAATCGGCTTGTCCGTCCGCGCGGCGATCTCCTGAACGTGCCGGACGATCGCGCGCTGCGGAGGCTTGTTGTAGTACGGGGTGACGACGAGGTAGGCATCGACGCCGAGCTCATTTGCACGCTCGGTGAGCTTCGCGGAGCGACGGGTGTCGTTCGTGCCCGTGCCGGCCACGACGCTTGCGCGGCTGCCGACGGCATCCACGGCAGCTGCGAAGAGCTGGAGCTTCTCGTCGTCGGATAGCGTCGGGCTCTCCCCCGTCGTGCCGGCGACGACGACGCCGTCCGACCCGTGGTCGACGAGATAGCTCGCAAGCTCGCGGAACTTGTCGAAGTTGACCGACCCGTCGGCGCTGAACGGCGTGACGATCGCGGTCAGGACTTCGCCGAGCACGGCGGAATTCTACGCGTTCTTGAGTGCGCGCCCGAGCGCACGCAGCGTCACCGGGCCGAGGATCCCATCCGCTTTCAGACCAACCGATTGCTGGAACCGCTTCAGCGCGCTCGTCGTTGCCGGGCCGTACACACCGTCGGCCTTGCCGCTCGAGAAGCCGAGGCGAGCGAGTGCACGCTGGAGAACGGCCACCTGCGTCCCTTTGGCGCCCGGCGCCAGCGCCGTTGAGGGAGCAGGAAGCGGCTGTACCGATGCCGTCGTCGTGGCGGCGGTCGTGGTTTGCCCCGTCGCCGTCTGGGAGGGCGTCGAGATCGTTGCGGGCGAGCCGCCGCTGCTGAAGACGCCGGCGGCGGCCAGGCCGGCGATCAGCAACGCGATGAGGGACACGGCCACGGTGACAATCCGTTTGTCGACCGTCTTGGTCCACGAGGGCCGAGGCTCCCTGCCCTCGGAGTCGTCATCCAGCCAGTCGTCGACCTGGGGGAAGGTCTCGTCGGGCGGAGCATCGGGCAGGCGGCGATCCTCCGGATCCTGGTCTCCGAACCAGTCGTCGGGGTCGGGGCCGCGCTGCACAACCGGGACGGTAACTCACCTCCGACCGGTGCGGAGCCCAATGGTTCATGCAGCAGGCACCGTCCCGTTGCGTGAACAATGCGAAGGCTGATGGCGTCAACTCCGAAATCGCACACGTGGCCGGGCCCGATCACGGCGATCACCTTGTTCGTCGAGGACCTGGCGGCTGCGCAAACAGTTCTACTTGGACGTCTTCGGGCTGCCGGTCGTCTACGAGGACGAAAACTCGGCTGTCTTCAAGTTCGGGGAAACGCTCATCAATCTGCTGAAGGTCACCGAGGCAAAGGAATTGATCGAGCCGGCTCTGGTGGGCGGTCACGACGCCGGATCCCGCATGCAGTTCACCCTCGAGGTCGATGACGTCGATGCGATGTGCGCCGAGCTGGCCACACGGGGCGTGAAGCTGCTGAACGGCCCAATCGATCGGCCCTGGGGAATACGGACTGCCTGCTTCATGGATCCCGGCGGCCACATCTGGGAAATCGCGCACTAAGCCGGATGTACCTGACACCGTCTGCCGGCGCGTAGATACTGCCTGCACGTGATTCGTGCTCTCCTAGCTGCCTGCGCCGTCGGGTTGGTAGCCCTGACCTTGACCCTGGGCAGTTGGCATCACCCGACAACGGCGGTCTCCTCGCTGCCTGAACCGCCGCTCTCTCACGCGGTTGTGCCTCCGATCGTGATCGAGCCGCAGGTGCCCGCGTCGCCGCGGCCCGCCAAACGACACAGGCGGGTGCGCGTGACCGCACATCCACGTCGTGCCGCTGCGAAGACGGCGATTGTCCGGCCTGCGGTGCTCGTTCGCCCGGCGACGACGAAGCGCACCGAGCCGAAGCGGCCGAGCCCGCCGAGGAAGCGACCCAGCCCTCCGCCGCCGGCGAAACCCAGCGGGCCGCCCGTCACGACGCCCACGACTCCGCCGCCCGTGACCTCCACCCCTCCGGTGGCCTCCCCTGCCGCAACCCCTCCCGCGCGGACCCCACCCGTGAGCACGGTGCCCACCACACAACCGCCTGTCGTCCCCGTGCGGTCGGAGTCGAAGAAGAAGCCCGGCAATGGGCGCGGAGATCGGAACCACGACCATAGGGATCCACCGGTGAGCACGGTGCCAACCACGCCGCCGCCCGTCGTCCCCGTGCCACCGGAGCCGAAGAAGCAGCCCGGCCACGACCGCAGGGATCCACCCGTGACCACGGTGCCGACCACACCGCCGCCGCCTGTGGTCCCCGTGCCGCCGGAGCCGACCAAAAAACCGGGCAATGGACAGGGAGATCAGAACCACGACCACACCGGTCCGCCGGGCCACTCGAAGTCCAATGATTCGGAGCACGGCCAGCGATGAGTTTCCGCCGCCTCTGCCGTCTTAGGTGAAACCACGACGAGCAGGAGGCTCCGATGTCCAAGTTGAATCTCGCGCAGGTCGGCCGTGTCTGTGTCACCGTCGCCGACACCGACCGCGCCGTCGACTTCTATGTCAATACGCTCGGCTTCGAGAAAGTGGTCGATCTCCCGATGGGCGATGCAGGACGGTGGGTCGAGGTAGCGCTGCCGGGAACCGTCACGACCATTGCGCTCGCGCCGCCCCCGCCGGGAACCGAGCCCGGAGGCAGCCAGACCGGCATCTGCCTCGACACGTCGGACGTCGACGCAGATCACGCCACGCTGAAAGCCGCCAAGGTCGACGTCGACGACGAGGTGTCGCGCTGGGGCGGGCCGGTGCCGCCGATGTTCTGGCTACGGGACCCCGACGGGAACGCGCTGATTGTCGTCGAGCCCGCGGCGTAGCCGCGACGGAAGATGCGCGACCGGCAGCTTCAGCCGGTCGCGCTTCCGCTGAGGAGCTCGTAGGAGCGAATCCGCGCGGCGTGATCGTGGATGGCGGTTGCGACGATCAATTCATCCGCCCCGGTCTCGCCGGCGAAGCCCTCGAGCCCCTCTCTGACCGTCTCGGGTGAGCCGACAAACGAGCGGTGCAGCATCCCCGAGACGCGGAGCTTCTCCTCGGGCGTCCAGTACGTCTCGATGTCGTCGATCGGGGGCGGCAGCTGTCCGCGGCGGCCGCGTAGAACATTCGTGAACGACTGCTGGACTGATGTGAAGAGTCGCCGCGCCTCTGCATCGTCAGCTGCGGCGATCACGTTTGCCGCGACCATCGCGTGGGGTTGCTGCAGTTGTTCGGAGGGCTCGAAGCGATCGCGATAGATCTCGAGCGCCGGCAGCAGTGCCTCGGGGGCGAAGTGGGACGCGAACGCGTACGGGAGGCCGAGCGCCGCGGCAAGTTGCGCGCCGTAGAGGCTCGAACCGAGGATCCAGAGCGGCACGTGTGAACCCATGCCGGGGATCGCCCGCACCGCCTGACCGGGCTGCGGATCGCCAAGCAGCGCCTGCAGCTCGAGAACGTCCTGCGGGAACGTGTCGACGCCTGCGCCCACCTGGTCGCGGCGCAGCGCGAGCATCGTCAACTGGTCGGTACCGGGTGCGCGGCCGAGGCCGAGATCGATCCTCCCTTGATGGAGCGCCGCGAGCGTCCCGAACTGCTCGGCGATCACGAGGGGCGCGTGGTTCGGGAGCATGATTCCCCCGGCTCCGACGCGAATCGTCTGCGTTCCGGCGGCGACGTGCGCGATCACGACCGCCGTCGCGGCGCTGGCGATGCCGCTGGCGTTGTGATGTTCAGCGAGCCAGAAGCGTCGGTAGCCCAAGCGCTCCGCGTGTTGCGCAAGGTCGAGCGAGTTCCGCAGCGCGCCCGAGACCGTCCCACCTTCGACGATCGGCGCGAGATCCAGAACCGACAGAGGAGGAACGACTGCGTCAGCCAACCTGCCCCGACGATAGCGGCGACGATGTTCGACGCGAACCGCCGGCAATTCTCATCGGCGTACCTTGCTGCTTGCGGTCGGAAGGCCGGAGCGCCTAGCTTTCCGAGGATGGAGCCCGCGGAGTACCGGGACGGCGAGTCGTGATCGACGTCGTGCGAGTCGACTACATCCGCGTCCCCGTGACGGACATGGACGCGGCGAACCACTTCTACGGAGAGGTGCTTGGCCTCGAGCGCAACCCGAACTCGCCGGCCGAGGACTGGGTCGAGTACGAGACCGGCAACGTGACGCTCGCGGTGATGACGCCGCACACGCACGACTACGAGTTCACGCCGCTGCCGCCTGGCGTGATTGCCTTGGGCGTCCCCGACGTCGCCGAGGCGAAGGCGAAGCTGGAAGCGGCCGGCGTACAGGTCAACGAGATGTGGGACTCCGGCGTCTGCCATGGAGCCGGGCTGCACGATCCGGCCGGCAACCCGATTCTCCTCCACCACCGCTACGCCCCCTATGGGCCGCGATGACGAAATTCGTGGTCGATGCCGGCGCCGTTCTCCACCTGGCGAGCACGGAGATCGAGGTCTCGGACGCGCACAAGCTCCTCGCACCGACGCTCCTTCGCTCCCAGACGCTTTCGGCTCTGCACGAGGCCGTGCAGCGGGGCGAGATCCCTGCTGATGTCGCGCGGCAACGCCTGACCCGCATCGGAAGAATGCCCATCAGGCTCCTCGGCGACGCCGTGCTCCGCCGTCGGGCATGGGAGGTCGCGGATCAGTTGGGATGGGCCTCGACCTACGACGCCGAGTACGTCGCACTCACCCAACTGCAGGCAGATGCGTTCATAACGATGGACGCGGAGCTGGCGCGCAGCGTCGAAGCGATCGTCACGGTCGCATCGATCGACGCACTGCTCTGAGGACGCCGGTTCGGCGGCCGTCGGGACCTGGGTTGTCCTGCGCGATCTTCTCGAACGCCTGCATGTGATTGAAGAGGTCCGTCTGCGTGATACACGGCAAGAGCTTCGCTGCCGTGTCGTTCACCTGGGTCGAGCAAGCGACCTGCTTCGACGCACTGGCGTTCATCGTCGTGATCAGTCCGACGGCGACGACGACGCACAGCGAGCCGACCAGCCTCAAGCGGTGTGCCATGTCTCCCCACTTGCAGAGAGCTGAACCGAAGCAATACCTGCCCCGGCCCGGACGTGTTTGCGCGATGCTACGTGGCCTGAACCGTGAGGACAAATAGCAACAACCGCAACGACCTGGCGCCTGCAAACCGCGGGATCGCACTCGTCGTACTGGAACCGTGACCGTCGCCAGACGCGTGCTCGGAGGACTGCTCGTCGTGGCCGGCGCCGTATGGCTCGGGCAGGGGCTTCGCCTGATCCACGGGTCCTCGATGACCGGCAGCACGTTCTGGGCCGTCGTCGGAGCGGTGTGCATCGTCGCCGGCCTCGGCCTGCTCAGCTGGCCGTGGCGCCAGATCACGTAGGAGCGCGTATCCTTCCGCGAGAAGGAGGTGGTGCTGGATGGCGACGCGTCATTTGCAGCATCCGCATGTACCGCACCCGCACGTGCCGCATGCCCACCTGGACGAGCACCCGTGGCGAGCGTTCCCGATCGCGATGGTCACGATCGTCCTGTTAGCGGCTGTCTTCATCATCCTGTGCTTTGCGATCGCAAAGGCGGTCACCGGACACGCCTACTGATCAGGTGCGCTAGAGCACGTCGACGAGCTCCCGGAGTGCCAGGAAGATCGCCTCCGAGAACGTCGGATAGGGCTGGATCGTGTCGATGAGAACATCGACGGGCGTCGCGCTGCGCACTGCGAGCGTCAGCTGTCCCAGCCACTCGGTCGCCTGCGGGCCGACAGCGACTGCGCCCACCAGCACGCGCTCCGCCGGATCTGCGAACACGCGAACGAAGCCCTCACGCTTCGGGCGCTCGTACGTCGACAGGCGCGGCGTCGACGTCAGCTCCCACCGTGCGGAGACGAGACCGTCTCCCTCCGTCCGTCCGACTGTGGCGACCTCGGGATCGGTGAAGATCCCTGCGGGGATCGCGCGGTAGTCCGCCTTCGCGTCTCTCCCGCACATGTCGGCGGCTGCCACTCGCGCCTGGTACTTCCCGACGTGCGTGAAGAGCGCCACACCGTTGACGTCTCCGATCGCCCAGACATTCTCGGCAGCCCGTAGACGCTCATCGACCTCAACACCGCGCTCCCCCACCGACACGCCGATCTGCTCGAGCCCGAGTCCCTCGGTGTTCGGCCGCCGCCCGGTGGCGACGAGCAGGCGCTCCGCTTCGACGGTGGCGCCACCTGACAGCGTCAACTTGATGCCGGGCTCTACGGCCTCGACGGCGACGCCGGTGAAAACCTCGATGCCCTCCTCGCGAAAGACGTCGCCGATGATCGCGCCGGCCTCCTCGTGTACGCGGCCGAGCAATCGCGGGCCATGCTCGATCACCGTGACGCGTGAGCCCACGCGCGCGAAGAACTGCGCGAGCTCGGCCCCTACCGGGCCGCCGCCCATGACCGCGAGGCTCTCGGGGACTTCATGCGCCGACGTCGCTTCGACATTCGTCCAGTACTCGACGCTCTCGAGCCCCGCGACCGGCGGCACCGACGGCCGCGAGCCGGTTGCGACGACGAGGCGGTCGTATTCGAGCTCGTGCCCGTCCACCGCGACGACGCCAGGCCGGGCGACGTGCGCTTCGCCACGGACGAACGCACACCGTTGCTCCTTGAGCCAGTCGAGCTGCCCGCTGTCGTCCCAACCGCTCGTCACCTGATCGCGCCACCACCAGACACCGTCCGCGTGCGGCCGCTGCGGATCCATCCCAGGCGCGCGGTCGAGCGAGGACGAGAGCTCCGCGCCGCGCAGCAGCGTCTTCGTCGGCATGCACGCGTAGTACGAGCATTCGCCGCCGACAAGCCTGCTCTCGGCGAGTGTGATCTCCACGTCGGCGTCCAAGCGGCGCAGTGCCCCGACGAAGTGCTCGCCGGTCGATCCTCCCCCGAGGACGACGACCTTCACAGGAGCGTGTCCAGGCCGACGCTGAGCCCGGGCGGAAGCTCGGGCAGCTTCTCGAGCGCGAGCAGCACACCATCTGCGAACGACTCGCGCGCAGTGGTGTCGTGCCGGATCGTCAGCACCTGTCCCTCGCCCCCGAAGATCACCTCCTGATGCGCGACGAGCCCGGGAAGCCGCACCGAGTGGATGTTCGTGCCGCTGCCGATGCGGTCGGCGGTGGCGCGCGCAGTACCGGACGGCGCGTCCTTCTTCGTCTCGCCGTGCAGCTCGATGATCTCCGCGCGCGGGAAGTATTGCGCTGCCTGTTCTGCAAAACGCATCATCAGAACCGCGCCGAGCGAGAAGTTCGGCGCGACGAACAGGCGCAGGCTTCGCTCGCGAGCGTACTCGCCTAGCGATTGGGCGTCCCAGCCCGTCGTTCCGACGACACACGACACCCCCTGGTCGAGCGCGGCGCGAACATTCGCAGGCGCCGCATCCGGCGTGGTGAAGTCGACGGCGGCGTCGAGCCCGGCGACGTCCGGCTTCTCGCCGATCTCGATCCCCCGCACTTCGTGGCCGGCTCGTTCGAGCACCGGAACGAGCGCGTGCCCCACCTTCCCCTCGGCGCCGAAGAAAGCGATCTTCATGCGGCGGCGAGTGCGACGAGCGAAGGGTTCGCACGCTCGACCGCGCTGCGGAACTGATCCTCGTCGGGACCAACACCCGAGGCCGAGAGACGCTCCGGCGGCAGCAGCACGGCGGCGAGCTCCGACAGTGCCTCGAGGTCGACGGCATCGATCTCCGCGATGATCCGTTCGAAGGTCAAGAGCTCCGTGTCCGAGATCAACGACTTGCCGAGACGGCTCATGCGGTTCGACGTGGACTCCATCGACAGCATGATTCGGCCCTTGAGACTCTCCTTTGCGCGTTCGAGCTCGCCTGCGCGCAACTTTCCCGACGAGATCTCGGCGATCTGCTCGACGCAGATCTCGATGCACGTCTGGAGGTTTTCCTCCCGCGTGCCGACGTAGACGCCGATCAGGCCGGTGTCCGTGTACTGCGACGCAAAGCTGTAGACGGAGTACGCCATCCCCCGCTTCTCGCGGATCTCCTGGAAGAGCCGCGACGAGGCCGAACCGCCGAGGATCGAGTCGAGCAGCGACGCTGCGAAGCGCCGGCGGTCGGAACGGGCGATTCCCGGTGCGCCGAGACACACGTGGTACTGCTCCGTGTCCTTCCGCTGGAAGCGCAGACCGGGTGGCGGCTCGGTGACGAGCGGCCGCCGCACGTGGGGACCGCGGCGCGCGGCGTCGCTGCTCTGCCGCTCGAACCGCTCCAGCAATCCAATCAGCCGGTCATGCGTGATGTTCCCGGCGGCGGACACGACGATGTTGCCGGGCGTGTACATCGAACGGTGATACCCCGCCACCGCCCGGCGGCTGACGGTCGAGATCACGTCGGCGGTCCCGATCACGGGGCGCCCAAGCGCGTGCGACCCGAACACCGCCTGCGAGAAGAGATCGTGAACGAGCTCCTGCGGCGTGTCCTCGTACATCGCGATCTCCTCGAGTACCACCTCGCGCTCCTGGTCGAGCTCTGCAAACGCGGGCGCGAAGACCATGTCGGTCATCACCTGCACCGCCTCCTCGACGTGGCGATCGGGCACGCGAGAGTAGACGACCGTGTGCTCGCGCGACGTGGCGGCGTTCAGCTCGGCACCCATCGCGTCGAAGGTCTCCGCGATCTGCTGCGCGTTGTACGACTGGGAGCCTTTGAACAGGAGATGCTCGATGAAGTGCGAGACGCCGGCCCGATCCGCTTTTTCGTCCCGCGATCCCGCCCCGATCCAGAATCCGAGCGAAACCGATCGAACGCTCGGCACCTTCTCGGAGATCACCCTCTCGCCCGAGTCGAGCTCCGACAGAACGTACTTCTGCACGGACCGATCCTATCCGGCGATCTCTCTTAGGCGACGAACTGCAGACCGGTGCCGTTGCGCTTCGCTTCGTAGAGCGCCATGTCCGCCAGGCGAAAGAGCGTTTGCGTGTCGCGTGCGTGATCGGGGCACGATGCGACGCCGAAGCTCGCGCGCATGCCTTCCAGCTTGCCTGTCACGCGCTGGACGACCTCGCGCGCCTGCTCATCCGAGGCCTCGGCAAGCAGGAGTGCGAACTCGTCGCCGCCGATGCGGAACGCTTCGTCACCTCGACGCAGCGCCGCATGAAGGGTACGTGCGAATACCTGAAGAGCCTCGTCGCCCGCGGCATGGCCGAGGCGGTCGTTCAGCTCCTTGAAGTCGTCGAGGTCGCAGATGACGAGCCCGAACGTGCGACCGTATCGCAGCGCTCGCGCAACTTCCCCCTCGAGCCGCGCGACGAACGCACGACGGTTCAGCAGACGCGTCAGCGGATCGTGATCCGCGAGAAACCGCAACTCACGCAGATGAACGGACGGTGACGATCGCGGCGGACGCCTGATTCGCGAAGACGCGTAGCGCCTGCAGCTTGTCGCGCGAGGGGAGCAGGCGGTCCTCCGGCTCGTCCACCCAGAGGATGCCGATCACTTCGCCGAGACTGTCGAGCAGCGGCACGAGCAGCCAGTGGTGGTCCCACGCACCACGGGCCACGCCCGTTCAGTGCCGATGAGTTCGGCGGTCTGTACTGCGATACGCGTCGCTCCGCTTCCGCGCTCGGAAGCAGGTAGCAGCCTTCGGTCTCGAACTTTGGATCGAGCAGACCTTCGACGTCACGCAGGAAGACCGGACCGGATGCGCTCCACTTCGTCGATGCTCCAGCCCACCGCTGCGCGCGGGTCGAGCCGACCCTGGCCGTCGCGCAGGACTGCGAGCACGTTCTGGAACCCGAGAGCGTCTCGCACACCGGCGCAGACCGTGCGAAGGATCTCGTCCGCGACGGGCTCGGCGGGAAGACGGGACGAAACCTCGAGGAGCTGCTCGAGCGCGACCTTGTGCCGCTTCGCCTCGGCCGCTTCCTGTGCGGACTGAACTGCCAGCGCCGCATGGTCCGCAAGCGCGACGAGCACGTCGAGCTCTTCGTCTGTCGGACGCCGCCGGCTCGCCGGCTCGTCGACCGAGACGATGCCGAGCAGATGACCGGCCGTATGCCGCATCGGGACGAAGAGCGCATCCTCGGGATGCCAGGCGTCGTCGCCGATCCCCGCCTCGAGCGGCGGGAACGTAGCTCGAGTTGTCGTCGACCGCCGTCCAGTCGAAATCGCCGGCTTGCACGACGTACGCGCCGCGCCGGGAGAAGCGCTCGTCGAGCAGACGCTGCCAGTCGCGGAGGTCGCGCACCTGCCCGAGCAGCTGCGTCCGCGCGCCGTCGCTTCCGTGCACCGTCGTGACGGAGAAGTCATCCCACGCGGGCCGGTAGAGATTGATGACCACTGCGTCGTAGCCGAGCGATTCGGAGATCGTCCGTGCGATGGCACGCAGAAGCCCGTGCAGGTCACCGCCCGCGCGCACGAGCCTCGTCACCTCGAGGAGGCCTCGGAGCGGGGAAATGGGTGGAATCGACGGGGTCGCCACAGGCGTATGGAGGGTCGAATGCCCCCGCTCACCAATCGGCATCGTGGACCCGCAGGCCACTACCTCTGATGGGTGAGGAACGCCTTTCGCTCGCTCAGCGCCATGAGCAAAGAGGGGGGCCAACCGGCCCCCCTCTTTGCTCAGTGCTAGCCGCGTCCTCGGCTACCGCCGCCGCGACCGCCGCGGCGATCGTCACGGCGAGGGCGCTCCTCCTCGGGGGGCCGCGGCGGAGCATCCTTCGCCCGCTCGATCAGCTCCTCCGGCTGGACGAGGCCGCCGTTCTCGTGCTTCGCGATCAGCTTGAGGCCGATGCGACCGCGCGCCTTGTCGACCTCCTGCACGACGACGTCGACGACGTCACCTCGCGCCATCACGTCCTCGATGTGGCCGACGCGCCCGGGCCCCACGTTCGAGACGTGGAGTAGCCCGTCCGTTCCCTTCTTCAGCTCGACGAACGCGCCGAACTGCGTCGTCTTGACGACCTTGCCGGTGAAGGTGTCCCCCACCTCGGGCTCCTTCGTCAGCGACTGGATGGCAGCGATACCCGCCGCCGCCTTCTCGCCGTCGGTCGCGTAGATGAGGATCGTGCCGTCCTCTTCGATGTCGATCTGCACCTCGTACTCGGACTCGAGCCCGCGGATCGTCTCGCCGCCCTTACCGATCACCATGCCGATCTTGTCCGGATCGATCTTGACCGACGTGATCCGCGGCGCGTTCTGGGAGAGCTCTGTACGCGACTCCGGGATCACCTCGAGCATCGTGTCGAGGATGGCGTTGCGGGCCCGGTTTGCCTGCTCGAGCGCGCCCTTCATGATCTCCTGCGTGACGCCGGTGATCTTGATGTCCATCTGCAGCGCGGTGATCCCCTCGCGGGTCCCGGCGACCTTGAAGTCCATGTCACCGAGGTGATCTTCCGCACCCTGGATGTCCGTCAGGATCACGTAGTCCTCGCCTTCCTTCACGAGGCCCATCGCGATGCCGGAGACCGGCGCCTTGATCGGCACGCCGGCGTCCATCAGCGCGAGCGTCGAGCCGCACACGGAACCCATCGACGACGAGCCGTTCGACTCGAGCGTCTCGGACACGATGCGAATCGTGTACGGGAACTCGGTCGCCGGCGGGATCATCGCCTCGAGTGCGCGCTGTGCAAGCGCACCGTGACCGATGTCACGCCGCTTCGGGCCGCGCATGAAGCCCGTCTCCCCGACCGAGTAGGGCGGGAAGTTGTAGTGGTGCATGTAGCGGCGATCGGTCTCGAGCGACAGGTCGTCGATCCGCTGACCTTCCTTCGCCGTGCCGAGCGTGAGCGTCGACAAGACCTGCGTCTGGCCGCGCGTGAAGAGGCCGGAGCCGTGAGCACGCGGATTGACGCCGACCTCGACCTCGATCGGGCGGATCTCCTCTGCGCCACGACCGTCGGGGCGACGCTTGTCGACCGCGATCTTCTTGCGGACGAGGTCCTTGTAGATCGCCTCGGCGGCCTTCTTGACGTAGTTCTTCGTCAGGTTGTCCTTCACGACCGGGCCTTCGCCGTCGACCGTGGCCGGCCCGACGGGGAACGGCAGCTCGACGGTGTTGACGATCTGCTCGAAGAGCAGGTGGCGCTTGGCCGACTTCAACTCCTTGGAGTCCTGCTCTGCGTCCGTCAGCGCACGCAAGCCACTCTCGAACTGCTCGCGCACTGGACCTTCGACGGCGACGAGCCGCTGCTTCTCGAGCAGCATGTTCAGGCTGGCACGCACCTGCGTCTGGCGCTGGATGTCCTCCTCGGTGGAGTCCATCGAGATCTCGCCGGCGAGCTGGACTCCCAGCTCGTCGATGACCGCTGCGGCCTCACGCAGGCCGACGCTCTGGATGCGCTCCCAGATCGTGTGCCCGTGGGCTGCCTCGATCTCCGAGGTGAGATCCATGTCGAGCCACTTCGGCTTCCCGGCCTTGGCGCGCAGCTCTTCCTGCACTTCGCACAGCTTCCGGATCTCTCCGTGAGCCAGCTCGAGTGCCTCGAGCAACACGTCCTCAGGCACCTCGTCGGCGCCCGCCTCGACCATCGTCAGGCCGTCCTTCGTGCCGACGACGATCAGGTCGAGCGACGTCTCGTTCCAGTTCTGCTGCAGCGTCGGGTTGACGACGAACTCGCCGTCGATCCGGCCGATCCGCACGGCCCCGACGGGGCCGAAGAACGGCAGCGGCGAGAGCATGAGCGCTGCCGAAGCACCGTTGATGCACAGGATGTCGTGCGGGGTGACGAGGTCCGCGGAAAGGACGGTGCAGATGACCTGCACCTCGTTGCGGAAGCCCTTCGGCCAAAGCGGCCGGATCGGGCGGTCGATCATGCGCGCGGTCAGGGTGGCGCGCTCGCTGGCGCGGCCCTCACGCTTGAAGAAGCCGCCCGGAATCTTGCCGGCGGCGTACATCCGCTCTTCGACGTCGATCGTCAGCGGGAAGAAGTCCGCACCTTCGCGGGCCTCGGTCCGTCCGACTGCCGTCGCGAGCACCATCGTCTCGCCGCTGCGGACGACGACTGCGCCGTCCGCCTGCTTCGCGAGCTTGCCGGTCTCGAACGTGATCTCCTGCTCCCCGATCTGGACGGAGACCCGAGACAGGCGCTCGGTCGCGATACTCATTCGATTGTCCTCCACTCTGCTTTGTCTTGTGGAGGGCGGGAGTTTGAGTCAGCTCCGTCGCTTCGAAGCTCGCTCAAACCTCCGCCCCCCGTGGGTGCCCTACTGGAGCTAGCGGCGCAAGCCGAGCTCCTTGATGAGTGCTCGATAGCCCTCGAGATTGTGCTTCTGCAGGTAGTTCAAGAACCGGCGGCGGCGGCCGACGAGCTTCAGCAGCCCCCGACGCGAGTAATGGTCGTGGCGGTGCGTGCGCAGATGCTCGGTCAGCTCGTTGATGCGCTGCGTGAGCATTGCGATCTGCACCTCCGGCGAGCCCGTATCGGTCTCGCTGCGGCCGTGCTTGTTGATCAAGTCCTGCTTGGCTTCCTTGGTGAGGGCCATGAGCCTCCTCGGTTGTCGTCTCCCGAGCCTCCGCTCGGCGCGCCAGGAAGAAGCACGTCGGGCCGGGACTGGGTCGGCGGGTAGGGTAGCGAATTCCGCATGAATACGGGGTTCGGGCTCGAGAAAGCGGTGCGGGAAGCGCGGGAGAAGACCGGCGTGCCGGGAGTCGCCGTCGGGCTTCTACGCGACGGTGAGACCGTCTTCGCGGCCGACGGCGTGCTCGAGCTCGGGACGCGAACGAGGCCGTGCGCCCGGAGACGCCGTTTCGGATCGCGTCGATCACGAAGCCGTTCACCGCGACGCTTTGCGCTGCGTCGGTCGGGCTCGACGAGCGCCTGCCGGCGCTGCTGAGCCATACCGCGGGGTTGCGCTGCGAGTCGGTGCAGCCGCTCCCGCAGGAAGCGATCGGGCTGTGGTCGTACAGCAACGCGGGATACCGAGAAGCCGCAGCCGCATGCGGCGGGCCGTTCGACGCCGCGATGGCGACCCACGTGCTCGAGCCGCTCGATCTGGCAGCGACCGGATTTGCAGAGCCCGAGTCACCTGCCCGCGGACACGTGCAGGACGGCGAGTCCGGGCACCGCGCGGTCAGCGTCGACAGCTACCCGGCGGCTCGCTGGCCGTCGGGCGGCCTCTGGTCGACCGTCGGGCGACCTCCTGCGGTTCGCCGCGTACCACCTCGACGGCGCTCCGCCGGAGCTGCACGAGCCTCGCGGGAACGCGCTCGGTGCGCGGTACGCGCTCGGCTGGTGGGTGCGCGAGCACGCCGGACGGCACGACGACGCTCGACCACGAAGGCTCGATCGCCGGTTACCAGTCCTTGCTCCTGCTCGTGCCCGGCGGAGTCACTCGCACTGGCGGTGCTGACGAACAGTTGGCGCGGGAGCGGACTCGCACGCCGCGTCGTCGACGCGCTCGGGCTGCTGCCGGCTCCCGTCGGGGCGGGTATCGCAACGCGAGGACATCGCCGGCGTCTACGAGCTCGACGGCGCGGAAGCGATCCGTCGAGACAACCGCGCGATGGCGTCGTCGTCTCGGAGGCCGAGACCGATCCGGTGACCGGCACCCGGCGAACGTTGCGGTATCCCGCGCGGCCGATCGGCGACGGCGTCTTCGGGCTCGCGCGACGGCAAGCTCATGAGTCACCGGCTCGACTTTCCGCGTCCCGGCCTCGCGCGGATCGGCTGGGTCGTTCTGTCGCCGCATCGAGCGTTGAGCGTGAACGCCGGAGTCGCGGCCGGGCATCCCGCGACGGCGGATGCGGGCGCGGAGATCCTCGCCGACGGCGGCAGCGCCGCAGACGCAGCCGTTGCCGCGGCACTCGCATCGTGCGTCGCAGAGACCGTGATGACCGGACTGCTCGGCGGCGGTCACGCGATCTATTTCGACGCTGGTTCCGGCACGGCTCGCAACCTGGACTTCTTCTGCGCGATGCCGGGGCTCGGTGCACCGGCGCGCGACTCGGAGCTCGTGCACCTGGAAGTCCCGTTCGGAGTCGAGATCGTCCATTACGCGGTCGGGCCTGCGTCGTGTGCGGTGCCCGGCGTGCCTGCGGGGCTCCACGCGTTGTGGAAGTCGTCGGGACGCTTGCCGTGGGCGCGTCTCGTCGAGCCTGCGCTGCGACTCGCGCGCGAGGGCGTTGCGATGCCGCCGGCGCATGTCGCGTGTCTCGAGATGCTCGAGCCGGTGATGACGCTGCGCGAAGGGGCGCGGATCTACGCACCGGACGGAAACCTGCTCCGCACCGGTGACGTGCTCGAGCAACCGGGACTCGTGCACGCGCTCGACTCGATCGCGGCCGAGGGCGCGGCGAGTGCGTACACCGGCGCGATCGCGGCGACGCTGCTCGAGCTGACCGACGAACGCGGCGGGTTGCTGACCGCGGAGGATCTTCGCGCGTACGAGGCAGCGTGGACCGACCCGCTCGAGACTGCATGGCTCGGCAGCGCGATTCCTCTCTCGCGGTGGACTCTCCGGCGTTCCGAGCACGCTCGCCCGCCTGCCGCGACTCGGACAGCTCTCAGCGGCCGACCGCGTCGTCGCGCTCGTCGAAGCGCTCGACGGCGTGCGCCGGTCCCGAGACCCACACGACAAATCTCGTCACGGTCGACTCCGACGGGAACGCGTGCGTGCTCACGACGAGCCTCGGCCTCGGCTCGGGCGACTGGTTACCGGGGTTCGACCTGCACCTGAACAGCATGCTCGGCGAGGTCGACCTGCTCCTCGGCCCGCTCGAGCCGGGCGAGCGGATGGCGAGCATGATGGCGCCGTCCGTCGTGCTCGACGACGGCAGGGCTCGTGCTCGCTCTCGGCGCCGCAGGCGGCACCCGACTGCGCAGCGCCCTCGTCGCCGTGGCGGCGGGGATCCTCGACGAGGGACTCGAGCCGCAGGCTGCGGTCGATCGCGGTCGCGTCCACCCCGCCGCCGGTGTCGTGAACGCCGAGCCCGGCGTCGACGAAGGCGGGCTCGAGGCGCTCGAGGCGCGGGGACGCTCCGTGCGCCGCTGGACGGAGCGTCACCATTTCTTCGGCGGTGTCAGCTCGCTGGGAAGAACCGGAGCGGCGGCGGACCCTCGACGCAGCGGAGCGACGCGCGCTCCGGCGGCCGGATGAGCGGGATCCAGCCGACGTAGCCGCACAGTGGGCAGCCCGGGTTCTTCTCGACGGTGCCGCCACCGAGAGGTTTCGCGTACACCTCGCCGCACTCGAGACAGCGGACGTTCTCGAACCTGGCGATCAAGCCCGCGATCGTTGCAATCGTCTCCATACCCAATAGACGCCCGGAGGCCGCCAAACTTGCGCAGATTCTCCGGGTCGATCAGACGGGCGGCACAGCCGCACGCGTCCGCGCGACGTCGGTCTCGATCGCCTCGATCAACTCTGCCTCGGAGCCGAAGGCTGCCTCGTCCCGGAGCCGCTCCCACAGCTCGACCACGAGCCGTCGGCCGTAGAGGTCGCCGACGTAGTCGAGGAGGAAGGCCTCGATCCGCCGCTCGGTGCCGCCGTAGTGCGGGTTCGTGCCGATCGAGATGGCCGCTCGATGACCGAGCGCGGACCCCGCGTAGATTCCGAGACCGGGGACGAGCAGGTTCGACGGCACCGCGAGGTTCGCCG
Organism: uncultured Actinomycetes bacterium; assembly: GCA_963707525.1. Classification (GTDB taxonomy): domain Bacteria; phylum Actinomycetota; class Thermoleophilia; order Gaiellales; family Gaiellaceae; genus Palsa-739. The sequence goes on from CAVPQJ010000007.1 coordinate 696,920, forward strand.
TCGGGAAGCCGAGGCCCTCGCCACGCTGGTCGCCCGTCACGACGGTTCCCTCCACTTCCGCCGGCCGGCCGAGCAGCTTCGCCGCATGCTCCACGTCGCCCGGTGGCGAGCAGCGCGCGAATGTGGCTCGACGACACGTTGTCGACGAGCGGAACGCGGCGCACGTCGAAGCCGAGGCGAGCGAGGAGATCGAGGTCGCCGCTGCGCCCGCGACCGAAGCGAAAACCGTCACCGGCTGCGACGATCTCCGTGCCGATCGCACGCAGCACCGTCTCCGCGAACGCTTCCGGCGTCAGGGCGAGAAGCGCCTCGTCGACACGTAGACACGAGCACGTCCTCGACGCCCACGCCCTCGAGCAGCTCCAGCCGCCGCTCGAGCGTCGTCAGCAGCTCGACCGGCGAACCGCCGAGCAGCGTACGCGGGTGCGGATCGAAGGTCACGACCGTCGAGCGAAGATGCTGCTGCCTCCGCGGCTTCGATCACGCGACGGTGGCCGCAGTGGACACCGTCGAACGTCCCGATCGCGACGGCTCGGCGCGCAGGCTCGAGCTCCTCTGGCCGATGTGCGACGGTCATGCGCGCACGCCGACCCGGTCGAGCACGAGTGCCTCCGGCAGAAGCCGCGACGGCTCGAATGCGTCCGGCGTCGACAGCGTCCGTGACGGAGAACGGCCCGACCTCCGTCCGCCGCAACGTCCGGCAGTGACCGCCGAGCGCCTCAGCGATCGCCCGCACGTACGTGCCGCTGCTGACGCGCAGATCCAGCGTGACCACGTCGCCTGTATAGGAGATGACGTCGAGCGCGTGCACCGTCGAGCGCCGGCTGGGCATCTCCACCTCGACACCTCGCCGCGCCAACCGGTACGCGCGCTCACCGCCGATCTTGACCGCAGAGGCGGCCGGGATCGGCAGCTCGATCTCCCCTCGGAGGCCCGCGAGCCTCCGATCGAGCTCGGAGTCGTCCGGAGCCTCGAGCCGCTCGACGACCTCCCCTTCCGGGATCGCCGGTCGAGGTACGGGCCGTCAGGTCGACGTCCGTCAGATAGCGCTTGTCGAGGCCCACGAGGCATTGCGCGATCTTAGTTGTCCGACCGGACAACACGAGCAGGAGCCCGGTCGCAAAGGGATCGAGCGTGCCGGCGTGCCCCGTGCGTGCACCGGTCATGCGGCGGATCTGGGCGACGATCGCGTGCGACGACGGGCCGGCAGGCTTGTCGACGAGCGCGACGCCCGCAGGCTCAAGCGCGCGAGGCGGCACGCTGTGCGACGAACCCCTGCCGGATGAGCTCGGTGATCTCGTCGATCGACGCCTCGCTCGAGAAACCGGCGGCCTGCCGATGTCCGCCGCCGCCGAAGGTGCGCGCGATGACGGATACGTCGAGCTCGTCGATGCTCGCCCGCAGCGAGACTCGCCGCTCGGCGTCGTCGCGCGGCGGCTCGCGGATGAGGGCGGCAAGCTCCGCCCCTTCGACTGCGCGCAGGTAGTCGATGATGCCCTCGGAGTACGGCTCTGCAGCACCGACCTCGGCGAAGTCGGTGCGCACGAGATGCGAGACGACGATGAGCCCTCCCTCGAGAACCCGTGCCCGCTCCAACGCGCGCGCCAGCAGCTTGAGCTTCGCGAACTCGACCGACTCGTAGACCTGCTGGAAGACCGCGTGGATGTCGGCGCCCGCCTCGACGAGCTCCGCCGCGAGTCGCAGCGACTTCGGCGTGGTGTTCGTGTACTGGAACCGGCCGGTGTCGGTCACGAGCGCGATGTACAGGGGCTCGGCGATCTCGGGCGTGAGCTCGACGCCAAGCGCGGCAAACACGTCCCGTAGCACCTCACCGGTAGAGGATGCGTCAGCAACGATGAGGTTGACGTCACCGAAGCGGCTGTTGTCGTGGTGATGGTCGATGTTGACGACGAACTGTGCGCGGTCGATCGGGGCAGTGTCTGGCCCCATCCGATCCGCTTTCGCGCAGTCGACGGCGACGAGCGTTCGATCTTCCATGTCCTTCGGCAGCTCTCGCAGCAAGCCGTCGAGCGGCATGAAGGCGTACTCGCGCGGCAGCGGAAGCGCGCCGGCGAGATACATGACAACGTCCTTGCCGAGCCCGCGCAGAGCGATGGTCATCGCGAGCAGCGAACCCAGTGCATCGCCGTCGGGGTTCTCATGGGTGACGACGAGGAAGCGGTCGTGCTCGCGCAACGCCGCTACGACAGCTTGCAAGTCACTCGATGTCTGCGTCATCCTCGGGTGCGAGCTCGTCTATCAGGCGGCTCATTCGCACGCCCTGCTCGACGGTCGGATCGTACTCGAAGGTGAGCTGCGGGGTTCGCTTCATGCGCAGTTGGCGCGCAAGCTTCGACTGCAGCAGCCCGTGGGCCGCCTCCAGCCCGCGCAGGGTCGCCGTCCGTTTCTTGACCGAGCCGAGCACGCTGACATAGACCGTGGCGTACCGAAGGTCGGGCGACGTGATGACGCCCGTCACGGTGACGAGGCCGATCCGCGGGTCTTTGAGCTCGGGCAGCGACTCGGCCAGCACCTGCCGGACCGACTCGTTCACGCGCCGCATTCGTTCGGTCATGGGACATATTCAAGCGAGTGCATGCACTCACCCTCGCAGCAGTCGGCCTCTGGTGCTTCCTCGTGGCCTTCGTGGGAGCCTGCTTGGGCTCGTCCTGGGCCACATCCGCCTTTCTATTTTGCTGCTCGGCCATCCTGCGCGGCGTTCTCTAATCGTCCGGATCGACCACAAACCGCTCTGCGAGCGCCACCTCCCATTCCTGGCCGCGCAGCCAGCGCTCGGCCTCGTCGAGCAGCCGCTCGATCTCGCGATGCTCGCGCGCGACGCAGGCAACCGTCAGACGGGTGCGCTGCCAGACGTCGTGGTGGTCGACCTCGGCGACCGACGCGCCGACGCGATGCTGGAGCTGCGCCTTCGCGGACCGAAGGTAGTGCCGCTTCTCCTTCAGCGAGTGTGCTTCGGGAAAGTGCAGCTCGCACGTGAGCACGCCGACGTAACCGCTCGCCATCGACGCAATAATGCCCGCCGTGCCGACGATCTTCGAGCTGATCGACGCCGGCGACGCGCAAGGCGTCCGTGATCTGCTCGCGGCGGACCCTGGCGCGGCCGCCGGACACGACGAGAGCGGACTGACCGTACTGATGCGCGCCGCGTACCGCGGAGGCGACGTCTTCGATGTGGTTCGCTCCGCGAATCCGCCGCTCGACCCGTTCGACCGCATCATGGTTGGTGAGAGCTCAGGCCTTCCCGCGCCCGACGCGTGGACTCCGGACGGTTTTACGCCGCTGCACATAGCTGCCTTCGCGCGCAACCTCGAAGCCGCCCGCGTACTCCTCGAAGCGGGCGCCGACCCGAACGTGTTCGCGACTGCCTCGTTCGCCAGAGTTACACCGCTCGGCACGTGCGCCTTCGCCGGCGCAAACGACGTCGCCGAGCTGCTGCTCGAACACGGCGCCGATCCAATGCTCGTCGAGCGCGACGCGAACTAAGCCGCGGACGGCGGCTCGTCGAGCGACGTCCGCTCGATCTCGCGCGTCTCGAACGCCTCGAGCACGTCGTCGACCTTCACATCGTCGAAGTTGGCGAGATGAAGACCGCACTCGAAGCCTTCGGCCACCTCGCGCGCATCGTCCTGGAAGCGCTTGAGCGAGTCGATCGTCGTCGTGTAGATGACGGTGCTGTCGCGGATCACCCGCACCTGCGCACCGCGGCGTAGGACGCCGCTCGTGACCATGCAGCCTGCGATCGTGCCGACGCGCGACGCCTTGAACGTGTTCCGCACCTCCGCCTCGCCGATCGTCTCTTCGGTCTTCACGGCGGTGAGCATTCCGACCAGGGCCTGCTCGATCTCTTCCGTGAGCTTGTAGATCACGTCGTACGTGCGGATCGCGACGCCTTCGCGCTCGGCGACGGCACGCGTCTCCGCGTTCGGGCGAACGTTGAAGCCGACGACCATGCCGCCCGATGCGGCGGCGAGCATGATGTCGTTCTCGGTGATGCCGCCGACACCCTGGTGGATGACGTTGACGCGCACCTCGGGATGCTGAATCTTCGCGAGCTCGCTGACGATCGCCTCGACCGAGCCCTGCACGTCGCCCTTGATGACGAGGTTGAGGTCGCGGACCTCGCCTGCCTGCAGCGCCTCGAAGAGGTTCTCGAGCGAGATGCCCGCCGGGCGCTGCTGTGCCAGCTGTTCGCGGCGCAGGCGCTCTGCGCGCTTCTGCGCGAAGTCGCGCGCAACGCGCTCGTTCTCGACGACGCGCGCGAGCTCTCCGGCCGGAGGCGGACGGTCGAAGCCCAGAATCTCGACCGGGTCGCCGGGGCCTGCCGACGGAAGCTTCTCGCCCTTGTAGTTGTTGAGCGCGCGCACCTTGCCCCAGGCGTCACCGGCGACGATGGCGTCGCCGACCTTGAGCGTGCCGCGCTGCACGAGCATCGTCGCGACGGTGCCGCGGCCGATGTCGAGGCGCGACTCGATGATCGGGCCCGATGCCTCGGTGTCGGGGTTCGCGCGCAGATCGAGCTCCGCGTCCGCGACGAGCAGGATCCGCTCGAGCAGGTCGTCGAGTCCGGTCTGCTCCTTGGCGGAGACACGAGCGACCTGCGTCGTGCCTCCCCATTCCTCCGGCTGCAAGCCGTCGGCGGAGAGGTCGGCGAGAACACGGTCGGGATTCGCGTCGGGTAGATCGATCTTGTTCACGGCGACGACCATCGGCACGTCGGCGGCCCGCGCATGCGAGATCGACTCGCGCGTCTGTGGCATCACCGAGTCGTCGGCGGCGACGACGAGAACTGCAATGTCGGTCACCTTGGCGCCGCGGGCGCGCATGGCGGTGAAGGCTTCGTGGCCCGGCGTGTCGAGGAAGGTGACTTTGCGTCCGTTGACGTCGACCTGGTACGCGCCGATGTGCTGCGTGATGCCGCCGGCCTCCGTGTCGACGACCTTCGCGTTGCGGATCGCGTCGAGCAGCGTCGTCTTGCCGTGATCGACGTGACCCATGATCGTGACCACCGGCGGTCGGGCCTGCAGCATGTCCTCGGCGTCGTCGAACGCCTCTGGCTCCTCGTCGTCGTCGGCAGCGTGCTTGATCGTCACCTCGCGCTTCAGCTCGGTGGCGATCAGCTCGACCTCTTCGTCCGAGAGCGACTGCGTCGCGGTCTTCGGAGCACCGAGGTTGAAGAGAATCTTGATGATGTCGCCCATCGAGACGCCGAGCGCTTGCGAGAAGTCGCGAAGGCTGACGCCGGACTCGACGGAGACGGGCCCGGTCGGCGGCGCGGCCGGCGCGCGCGTGCTGTCGCGGCGCGGCGTATCGTCGCGGCCGCGCCCACCCTGGCGCGGGATCGCGCGGGCGCGCCGCCTGATTGTCGATGACGACGCGGCGCCGGCGGTTGCCGGGGCCGCTGCCGCCACGAGGGCGGAGTGGGCGATTTGGTTTTCCGTTAGCCATGCGACTCCTCAGTGTAAAGACGGGCGAGTGACGGATCGACCTCGACGGTCTGCCGGAGCACCCGTGCGAACGATCTCTGGGCTGCGGCCCGCTCGAAGCAGGCGAGCCGTTTGCAGGTGTAGGCGCCGCGGCCGGGGATCGTCCGTCCCGGAACGAGCTCGCCGTTCCGGGCGCCGAAGCGCACGAGCTCGCTCTGGTCTGTGCGCCGGCCGCAGCCGGCGCACTGCCGGGTGGGTGCTCCGTTACGCCTCTTCGTGCGTCTCCTCGATGCTCGACCGGGATGCCCGCGGGCACCTCCGGCGGCGGTGCAATCACCGGGTGGGGAGTAACCGTGTCGAGGTCGACCTCTCCCTCGGCTTCGGCGACGGCGGTGGCCGGCGGGCCGTGGGTGGCAGCAGCGTCGGCAGGCGCCGGCGAATCGACCTCGGTCACCTCGAGCTCCGGCAGCGACGGGCCGACGGATTCCGCATCGGGCGGCATCGTGTCGGCGAGCGCCTCGAGCTCCGGCTCGTGCTCGGTCAGGACCGGCTCCTCGTCGTCGGTGTCGTGGAGCGCAAGCTCCTGGTGCGGCGGCGACGCCGCAGTACTTCGAGCCGGGTAGCGACGCGTTCGGGCAGCGCTTGCCGTTCGCGAGAATCGCCGAGCAGCGGCCCGAGATCTCCTCGCCTTCGCCGTCGGGGCCGCCGAAGGCGATCTCGGCCTCGGCCTGTGCGAACTCCGTGTCGCTCTGGATGTCGATCTTCCAGCCGGTGAGCCGCGCTGCGAGGCGGGCATTCATGCCTTCCTTGCCGATCGCAAGTGCGAGCTGATCGTCGGGAACAACGACCGTCGCTTCCTTGCCGTCGTCGTCGAGGTACACCTCGCGCACACGCGCGGGCGACAAAGCCTTCGCGACGAAGCGCGCAGGCTCGTTGTTCCACGGAATGATGTCGATCTTCTCGCCGCGAAGCTCCGAGACGACCATGCGCACACGCGAGCCACGCGGGCCGACGCACGCACCGACCGGGTCGACGCCCTGTGCGTGCGACTCGACCGCGATCTTCGAGCGATAGCCCGGCTCGCGTGCGACGCCGCGGATCTCGACGAGACCGTCGGCGATCTCCGGCACCTCGAGCTCGAAGAGCGTCTTGATCAGCTCCGGGTCGCGGCGCGACAGGATCACCTGCGGGCCCTTCGTGCCCGACCGAACCTCGGTGATGACGGCCTTGATGCGCGAGCCCTGCTCGTATCGCTCCCCGTCGACCTGCTCGGAGCGCGGCAGCAGCGACTCGACCTTGCCGAGATCGACGAGGACGTTGTTGCGGTCGCCGGCCTGCTGGACGATGCCGGTGACGACTTCGCCGACGCGGTCGATGTACTCGTCGTACATCATCCGCCGCTCCTCCTCGCGGATGCGCTGCAGGATCACCTGCTTGGCGGTCTGCGCTGCGATCCGGCCGAAGCCCTCCGGCGTGACGTCTTCACGGTTGATCTGGTCCTCGGCGATGTCGGACCAGTCGATGTCCAGGTCGTCGTCGGAGATCAGCGTGTGCTGGCGCTCGCCGGTCTCCTCCTCGAGCCGTTCGAGCTCCTCGAGCTTGCGCTCGCGCGCGTCGTCGAGCAGTCGCTCTTCGATGTCAGCGGGCAGCTCGATCGAGAAGACGCGAAAGTCGCCCTCGTCGGTCATCTCGACGGTTGCGTGCCGCGATGCTCCGGGCGTCTTCTTGTACGCCGCGAGCAGCGCGTCTTCGAGAGCGGCGACGAGCGCCCCCTCTTCGATTCCCTTGTCGCGCTCGATCTCGCGAACGGCTTCGATGATTTCCTGGGTCATGTCCTACCTCTCGTCGATCAAGTTGCCCCGCACGATCGTCTCGTACGGAATCTCAACGTGTGTCCCGTCAATCGCCAGCGTCAGGGCGTCGTCGCGTACATCCTCGAGCTCGCCCTTGAACTTCGAGCGGCCGTCGACGGGCTCGCGGGTACGCAGCGAGACCTTGCGGCCGACTGCGGCGGCGAAATGCTGCGGCTTCCGGAGCGGACGCTCCGCGCCCGGCGACGACACGTCGATCGTGTACTCGCGCAGATAGTCGCGCAATGTGTCGGTGACGCGGACGCACAGTGCATGGTCGACCCCTTCCGGATGGTCGACGTACACGACGAAACGGTCCGGATTCGAGAGCTCGACCGCGAGAACTTCCACGCCGGGAAGATCGTGCTCGACGCGCGAGCCGATCTCGTCCTGCAGCTGTCGTTCCTTCTCGTAGGTGTTCGCCACGGCCACTCCTGTCAAAACGGCCACTCCTGTCAAAAAAAATGGGCCCGCCGGGCCCATCTCGCCTTACCGGTGAAAATGGTAGGCCAATTGTAGCAAGGCGTAGGCCGAACGGCCTATCGCCTCGGCCGGATCACCAGCCGGTTGTGCCCCAGTCAGGGCCGGGAACCGAGAGGGGTATCCGGGCGTTGAGGTCGGTGCCGGTTGCCGTAATGCGGAAGCAGCCTGTCCGGCCGATTCGGAGCTCGGTCTCGACGATGCGCCAGCCGCGATGGCGCCCAATCGCAAGGTGCGACGCGTAGCGCAACGTGCGGTCGCCGCAACTCACAACGGGATTCGAAACGGTGCAATGGTTCGCGCCGTTCGTGGAGAAGCCGAGCACGATGCGCGGTGCGCGGCGTCCGAGGCGCCTTCCGGCGATCGTCACTGCACCGCGGTACGAGGGGGCGACAGCGATGAGGGCGCGATGGGAGTAGTAGTTGTGGCTGTCTCGTCGGTCGCCGTCGCGGGAGATCCTGGTGCGAGACGAGAGCGCAACGAGGTACACGGGACCGTCATGGAGAGCACCGGCCGAAGGCCTTGCGACCCACGGGAAAAATCGTCGCGCCTCTGCGGCCAGAGGTCTGGGGGCCGGTTGCTCGGCCTGCGCGGAGGCGCAATGCAGGTTCCACGGATTGGACGCTGTAGCCGGGCCGGTTAGAGCCAGGAGGCAACCGACGACGGGCAGCAGACGCAAGAAGCCGTGCACTCCCGAGAAGTACGAGCGAGAGTCGAACCAAGGTCCGGCACAAGCGCGGCGGCTCTACGCGTCCAGGACGATCGTCACGGGCCCGTCGTTCACGATCTCGACAGCCATCGACGCGCCGAAGACGCCGCGCGCGACCGGCACGCCGAGCGCCTCGAGATCAGCGCAAAAACGCTCGTAGAGCGGCTCCGCCTCCTCGGGCGGCGCAGCCTCCGAGAAGCTGGGCCGATTCCCTTTGGACGTGTCGGCGAGCAGCGTGAACTGGGAGACGACGAGGGCCGCGCCGCCGGTGTCGAGCAGGCTCCGGTCGAAGCGACCCTCAGCGTCCGGGAAGATCCGCAGCCGGGCGATCTTCCCGGCAAAACGCTCGGTCTCCGAGTCACCGCGCGCAATGCCAAGGAGAACGCAGAGTCCCGGCCCGATGTCACCCACGACCTCGCCGTCGACGCGCACTCGGGCCTCCGCCACGCGCTGACAGACAGCCCTCATGGTTCGCGGACGATATCCCGATAAAAGGGCCTTGGAGGCCGCGGCCACGAACCTCCGCTTGCCGCTGCCGGCAGGCCCCGCCCGGTCGGTGGAGACGCGTCTCCCTCTCGGGACCCTGCTCGTGCGCGACGGCGCGCTCACGGCTCAGCAGCTCGAGTCTGCACTCGCGGAGAAGGAACGCAGCGGCCGCCGGATCGGCGAGATCGTCGTCGGGAACGGCTGGGTGGCACCGGCAAAGATCGCGACGCTGCTCGCAGAGCAGCACGGGCTCGAATACATCGATCTCAACCGCGCGGAGATCGAGCCGGCGGCCGCCGCGCTGCTCCCCGAGCAGTTCGCGCGCCGCTACGAGGCGCTCCCCATCCGGTTCATCGATGAGACAGACCGTCCTTGTGGCAGTCACCGATCCGACGAACGTCGTCACCTCGGACGATCTTCGGCTCGCACTCGGAATGAACGTGCGGGTCGCCGTGGCCGGCGGCCCGGAGCTCTTTGCTGCGATCGAACGCTTGCACCGGGCGGCCCAGGGCCTCCTCGAGGACGACGAGCCCGACAAGGGTGAGATTCAAGAGATCGACGGCGCCGAAGCGAGCGCGCCGGCGATCGAGCTCGTGAATGCGCTGATCTCGCGCGCGCTCGACGAGAAGGCGTCCGACCTCCACTTCGAGCCGCAGGTCAAGCAGATGCTCGTGCGAGCGCGGGTCGACGGCGTCATGCGCCGCTTCACCACGATTCCCAAGTCGCAGCAACCGGCCGTGACGAGCCGCCTGAAGATCATGGCCGAGCTCGACATCGCCGAGAAGCGTGCGCCGCAGGACGGCCGCATCTCGGTCCGGTACGGCGGCAACCCCGCCGACCTCCGCATCGCCTGCCTCCCGACCACGCACGGCGAGCAGATCGTTCTCCGCTTGATGAATCGGGCCGGCGGCGTGCTCGGCATCCGCGACCTCGGCATGGCTCCGGATGCAGAGGCGAAGTTCGCGCGCGCGATCCGGCAGCCGCACGGCGCCGTCCTCGCGGTCGGGCCGACAGGTTCGGGGAAGACGACAACGCTCTACGCGGCGCTCGACGTCCTGAACGAGGACGACCGCGTGCTGATGACGATCGAGGATCCCGTCGAGCACCAGACACCCGGCGTCAACCAGATCGAGGTCAACTTGAAGAGCGGTCTGACGTTCGCGCGCGGCCTACGCACGATCCTTCGCTCCGACCCGGACGTCTTGCTCGTCGGCGAGATCCGCGACGAGGAAACGGCGCGCATCGCGATCCAGGCGGCGATGACGGGCCACCTCGTGCTCAGCACCCTGCACACCCACAACGCTGCATCGTCGATCGCGCGTCTCGTCGACATGGGCGTCGAGTCGAGCCTGATCGCAACCTCGGTCAATTGCATCGTCGCGCAGCGACTCGCACGCCGGTTGTGCACGCACTGTCGTGAGCCCTACTGGCCCGAGGCTGCAGAGCTCGAGGAGCTCGAGATCGAGCGGCCAACCGACGACACCTGGCTCTACCGATCCGCCGGCTGCGCGCAGTGCAAGGGGACCGGTTTCTCCGGGCGCGTCGCGCTCTATGAGGTGATGGCGATCAAGGGACGCCTCCGGAGCCTGATCGAGTCCGGGTCCACCGAGGAGATCTTCACCGAAGCTGTCGAGCAGGGCATGGCGACGCTCCGCGAAGATGGCATCCGCCTCGCGCTCGCGGGCATCTCGTCGCTCGACGAGATCCGCCGCGTCACCGGCGATCGCGTCGCTTAACCGCTAATCGTCGAACTCTTTGATGCGCTCGCGGTACTGCTCCGAGCCGGGCGAGAGCGAGCTCGCAAGCTTGTAGTGCACGTTGGCTTCACGTGCGCGGCCCTGCTTCTCGAGCGTTCGGCCGAGCGCGTAGTGCGCGTAGTCGTTGACCGGGGAGAGCTCGATCAGCTTCCGGAACTCTGCCTCCGCGGCCTGCCAGCGGTGGATCCGGAAGTACGCGATGCCGAGCGCCTCGCGGATCGACGCCTTCTCCGGCTCGCGCCGCTTGGCCTTCTCGAGCGCGACGGTCGCCTGCGCGGCCATGCCGCGCTTCAGCTGCGCGCGACCTTGCTGGAAGAGGCTGTAGGTGGTTTCGCTCATGACCCGAGGTAGTGGAAGTTCTCCTTTACCAAATCAACAGGATGCGTCAAGTCCCGGGTCGACCCGATCTCGACCGCCGCGACACGAAGCCCGGCGTCGATCGCGCGCTGGATCGCGCCGGAGAGCTCGAAAGGCGGCCCCGGCAGCCCGTCGAGGTACGGCACGAGCTCATGGCCGAGCATCCAGAGCGGCGCCGCCGCCTTCGGATTGGCCGGATCGTCGTCGAGCACGCGCTCGACGAGGCCGTCCGACCACGCGCACGGCGGCGCGGTGCGGCGGGTCCGGTGCGGGCTCGAGGCGGTAGGCGAGAGCGCCTGCTGCGCCACGCGAAGCTTCGATGAAGCGGCCGATGTCACCGGCGCTGTAGACGGTGTCCGCGGCCGTCACGACGAGCGGCGGCTCGGCCCCTGCCGCTAACGCGCGCAGAACCGTGTCGGCCGATCCGAGCACTCCTGGCTGCCGTACGTACCGAACGTCGAGCGAGAATCCCGAGCCGTCGCCGACGAGCTCCTCCACCTGCTCGGCGAGGTGTCCCGTGACGACGAAGACGCGTTCGCAACCGGCGGCGGCGAGCTCACGCAGCAGCGTCGCGATCACCGGCCGGCCGTCGATCGGCAGGATCGGCTTCGGCCAGCGCTCGGTGAGTGGACGGAGGCGGCTGCCGTCTCCGGCGGCCATCACCACGGCGTCCATCACGCAGCGAACCCAAACGAACGCAACGAGACGAGGCCGCGGAGACGATCGCGTGTGCGCATCCGCCCGCGCATGGCGCGCGTGAGCTTCCGCAGCTCCCGCCGCGCGTCGTGCGCGGCGCGCTCCGCCCCCGCGGGTGGGCCAAATCTCGCAGCCGTCGCGGCGGCGACGAACGCGTCTGGCTCGACCGCGAGCTCGTGGCGAACGAGCGAGCCGAGCTCGTGCAGAGTCGCGCTGCGTGCCGCGTCGATGTTCTGGTCGACGAGGTAGTCGGCGAGCTCCCGCCGACACGCCGCGGCGAGACGACGGGGATCGCGCGTGAGATAGCGGCCGCGCCGCACGGCGACCTTGGCGATGACAATCGCAGCGAGTGCGCCGCCGAGGAGGAGCGCCAAGCAGCAAGAGGAGGCTGCCGTGCGAGCTCGGAGCAGACACGAGCGCAGGTCCGCCCGCGCGCTGGACGCCCGTCCCCTCCGTCTCGCCGTGCCGGTGCCCGGCCTGGCGCGGGTCGCTCGGGCCGACGCCGACGGCGCGGCCGCTCGCCGCCGGACCGGACACGGGCCCCTGTGACTGCCGCCGCGTAGGGCGCGCTCAGCTGTCCTCGCCCCGGACGTGCTGCGGGCGTCGGGTCGAACGGCAGCCAGCCGTAGCCGCGGAACCACACCTCGACCCATGCATGCGCATCGTGGTCGGTCACGCGCCAGACCCCGTTCTTCGCGTCATAGATTCCGCTCGAGAACCCGACCGCGACACGGGCCGGCACGCCGAGATAGCGCAGCATCAGCGCCATCGCACCGGCGAAGTGCTGGCAGTAGCCGGCGTGCGTCCGGGTCACGAAGTCGACGAGCGGCGCGGTCGGCCCCGCGCTCGGCGGCCGGTCGGTGTACCGGAAGCCGCCGGTCGTCCGGAACCACGACACGAGGGCCGCGGTGGCGGCGTACGGCGTTCGTGCGTTGCCGGCGACCGTCTCCGCCGCGCGTGCGAGCGGCGCATAGCGCTCGAGCTCGGGCCGCACGATCCTGGCGTGACCGAACGGAGCCGCCGTGATCCCGCGTCCCAGATCGAGGAAGGTGCCCGGCTCGACGAGCTCGACGGGATAGATCGGCTTGGAGTGCGCGAGCTGAGCCGCCGTCGGTTGCGAGCGCCTCGCTCCAGACGCTGTAGCGAAAGCCGCGCGTCAGACCGGATGGGAGCTCCGCGATTCCAGGCACCTCAGAGACGAGCGGTGCATCCCCTGCGTCGTACCGAAGCGGCACGCTCGCACCGACGAGACGCGTGTCCGCGAGTGCAAGAACCTGGACGTCCTGCCGGAGGAGCTTCTGTCCGCGCGGTTCGAGCGCGTCGGCCCGTAGCGGCGGCGCCTCGATCCAGTGATCGCCGACGAACTTGTCGAGAACGGCCGCGCGCCAGTAGAGCGAGCGGCGCGGCGCCTTCACCTGGAGGACCGGCGTGCGCTTGCGCGGGAAGTGAATGCCTGCGTACTGCGCGTTCCAGACGAACGAGACGCTCACGGGCGGCTGCGCAGCGTTGTAGAAGTCCCAGCGCTGCCACGAGACGAGGCCGCCCTTCGCAACGGCAGACGAGGTCGAGGCAACGAGCGCCACGAGCGCGAGGCCGGCGGCAGCGGGGATCACGACGCGGGGCACGTTGCGGCTCGTCAGCCCCGCCAGGACGGAGAGCGCCCCGAGCAGGATGAGCCCGCCGACGACGAGGCCTCCGGAGGGACCGCGCAAGGTCGCAGGCCAGCCCGCACCGGCGAGGAACAGGAGCAGCGCGGGAACCGGCCGGCGCGCCGCCACCGCGAGCGCGACGGCGAGCGCGAAGCCGAAGACCGCCGTGAGCAGCACGCTGCGCATCTCGGCGTGGACGCGCGGGTCGAACGGCGTCCTGCACGTCGTAGAAGTCGAGGAAGCCGCCGGAGAAGCGCGACCAGATCGACACCGGGCAGATGGCGCGGATGCAACGGCGACACGCCGTACGCGATCGACGCGGCTGCTCCCGCCGCAAGCAGAACCGCGACGACCCGCGCGGCGAGCGGGCGCACGAGCGCGGGCAGAACCGCGAGCCCGGCAACCGCGACCGAGCGCAGCGGCTGGTTGATCGGGTGCTCGAGCCGGAGCCATGCGGTCGCGATCACCGCGGCCGGGATGAGCGAGGTGAGCAAGCGTCCTAGGCAACGCGCGCCTCCCGGCCGGCGAGCGCGACGGCGAGATCGTCACCCGGCCGCACGACCGCGACCGGGATCCCGACGGCGGCGAGGCGCAGGAGCAGCGGCTCGGGACCGGGCGCCGTCTCGACGTAGACGAGCGAGGCGCCGCGCCGCGAAAGCGCACGCTGCACGAGGCGATCGACGAGTGCAGCGTCGAGACGAGACGTGACGACCACGAGCTCGAGCGAACGCGCCGCGATGCCGCCGTCCGACTGCAGGAGCGCAAACGCGGGTGTGCGCGCGTTCGGCTCCGCCGCCGCGAGCACCTCGAGCGCTCGCCGCCACTCTCCCTCCGAGGTCACCGGCTGAGACTCGCGGGCAGCCGAGTTGACGACGAGCCCGCAGCGTCGTCCCCGCTTCAGGTGCGCCTGCAAGAATCGAGCCGGCCGCACGTACGGCGACTTCGAAGCTCTCGCCGGCACCGATGTGCGCGTCGCCGTCGAGCAGAATGGCGACCTCGTCGCGCGGAGCATCCTCGAGCTCGCGCACCATCAGCCGCCCGCGACGCGCCGTCGAGCGCCAGTGCACCTTCCGCAGCGACTCGCCTTCGGCGTACTCGCGAACGCTGTGCAACTCGTAGCCGGTCGGCCGCCGCAGCAGCAGGCGACGCCCATCCTGCGCGTGTGCGCCGCCCTCGGAGAACAAGCCGGGAGAGCGCGAACGAGCCTCGGATAGACGACGAGCGCCTGCGGCTCGCCTTGCACGAGCGACGCGCGCGCGAGACCGAACGGATCCTCGATCGTGAGACGGACGGTCTCGAAGGCGTAGCGGCCTCGCGGAACCGCGCGCAGCTCGTAGCCGCCCGGCAAAGCGGCGCCTGCCGACGCGGTGCAGCTCGACGCGGAGCTCGGCGAGGCGGCCCGGCCGCTCGTGCGCGACGAGCGTCGGCGGCGGCAGCGCCCCGGTCGCGGTCAGCTCGAGGTCGACGCGAACGTCGTCTCCTTCGATGACATCCCGTGCCGCTCCGTGCCGGCGCACGTGCGGCGGCCGGGTCGAGAGGCGAACCCAGGCGACTGCGAGCGCGACCGCGAGCAGAAGCCCCGTGGCGACGGGATAGAGCGCGCGCGAGCCGAACACCCACGCCGCGAGATAGACGAAGAAGCCGAGGGCGAGAACCGCGCGCCCGCGCTGGGTCAGTGGAGTCTCCCGTGGGATGTCCGAGTCTCTGGCGAGCGAAAACCAAGCGAGACAAGGACGCAGGGAGCGCTCGTACCTAGAAGGTACGGGCGCGACCGAGGACGCGGTATCGCGCCGGTTTGCAGCCGCCAGAGGCCGGACGATCCCGCGGGAGCCTCCACTACACGGGTACGGGGGTTCTTTCGAGCGCTTCGGCGACGATCTCTCCGCCGCCGAGCCCGGCCGAGCGAGCCTCCGGACCGAGGATGAGGCGGTGGGAGAGCACCGACTGGGCAACTGCCTTGACGTCGTCCGGCACGAGGTAGTCGCGTCCGTCGGCCAGCGCACGCGCCTTGGCGACGCGAAGCAACGCGATGCCCGCGCGCGGGCTGGCGCCGAGATAGAGCCGCGTGTCCGCGCGCGTCGTGCGCAACAGCGCCACGACATAGCGCGACAGGCTCTCCTCGACATAGATCTCGCGTGCCTGCTCCGCGAGCCGCTTCACATCGTCGGCGCCCGCGACCGGCTCGAGCGAATCGAGCGGCGGCACGTGCGTTTGCTCGTCGAGCATCTTCGCCTCGTCGGCCAGCGGCGGGTAGCCGAGCTCGAGGCGCATCGTGAACCGGTCGAGCTGCGCCTCGGGCAGCGGATAGGTGCCTTCGTATTCGATCGGGTTCTGCGTCGCGATCACCATGAAGGGCCGCTCGAGCGGATACGTGACGCCGTCCACGGTCACCTGGCTTTCCTGCATGCATTCGAGCAGCGCCGCTTGTGTCTTCGGGGACGCGCGGTTCACCTCGTCGACGAGCAGCAGATTCGCGAAGACAGGCCCGGGCTTGAAGTCGAACGCGTTCGCGCGCTGGTCGAAGACGTTGACGCCCGTGACGTCGGAGGGCAGCAGGTCCGGCGTGAACTGCATCCGGGAGAACGAGCAGTCGAGCGATCGAGCGAGCGCTTTCGCGAGCATCGTCTTTCCGACACCCGGAAAGTCCTCGATGATCAGGTGGCCCTCGGCGACGAGGCAGAGAACGACGCGGCGCAGCGCTTCCTCGGGTGCATGGACGACGCGGCCAAGATTCGCGACGATCGCGGCGACGAGATCCGCGGGTTCGGGAGCGAGAGCCGGCTCAGCCAAGCAGGCGCTCCACCTCGTCGAGGATCGCCGCGGCGATCTCCTCCTTCGGCGCCTTCGCAATCGTCCGCTCGCCCTGCGCGCCGATCAACGTCACCTCGTTGTCGTTCGAGTCGAAACCAATGTCGTTGCGGCTCACGTCGTTGAAGACGAACAGATCGGCCTTCTTGTTCGTGAGCTTGTCCCGCGCGCGCTCGAGCCCGCCTTCGCCGTGGTCGGCGGCGAACCCGACGAGCAGCTGACCGGGAGCACGCCGGGCGCCGAGCGCTGCGAGGACGTCGGTCGTCGGCTCGAGCTCGAGCGTCCAGCCGCTCCGGTCCTTCGGGCGCTTCGTGCCCAGCGCTTCCGCGGGACGGTAGTCGGCGACCGCCGCAGCCATGATCACCACGTCCGCCTCTACCCCACGCGCGAGCACTTCGGATTCCAGGTCGAAAGCGGTCGGAGTCTCGACGAACTCGACTCCCGGCGGGGACGGGACGGCGAGGTTCGCCGCGAGCAACGTCACGCGGGCGCCGCGGCGGCGCGCCTCGGCCGCGAGCGCGACACCCATACGTCCGGACGATCGATTGCCGACGAAGCGGACCGCGTCGATCGGCTCGCGTGTTCCGCCGGCCGAGATCGAGAACGCGCTTGCCGCGGAGCGGTCCGGTTCCGGCCAAGCAGCTCCTCGGCAGCCTGGACGATGTCCGGCGGCTCGGCCATCCGCCCGACGCCGAGCTCGCCTTCCGCGGTCTCGCCCTCGTCGGGCCCGACGAGCGCGACGCCGCGCGAGCGGAGCGTTTCGGCGTTTGCCCTCGTCGCGGCGTGTGACCACATGCGCGGGTTCATCGCCGGCGCGACGAGCGTCGGCCCACGGTGCGCGAGCGCCGCTTCGGTCAGCACATTGTCCGCGAGGCCGTGCGCGAGCTTCGCCAGCGTGTTCGCGGTGCACGGCGCGACGAGCAGAAGGTCGGCGCGGGTCAGATGGAGATAGAGATCCTCGGCAGGAGCGCGCCGGGCGAGTGCGCGGAATGTCTCGGCGGTTACGAAGCGCTCGGCGCCAGGTGTCACGAGCGGGATGACATCGTGGCCGGCCTTCACGAGCAGGCGACAGATCTCGCACGCTTTGTAGGCGGCAATGCCGCCGGAAACCCCTAAGAGAATCCGGGCCATGCCCGGATTGTGCCTCGTTTTTAGGTTTTCGAGGTGTAGTCGTACGTCAAAAGTCCCTCCGAGATCTCCTCCATGGCCATCGTGAGGTAGTTCTTGGAGCGGGACTCCACGAGCGGCGGCGGATTGTCGTCGAACGTGCCCTCGCCGAGCTGGTGGTGGTAGTTGTTGATCTGCCGGGCGCGCTTCGCCGAGATGATCACCAGGGCGTAGCGCGAGTCCACATGGGTGAGCAGATCATCGACGCGGGGATAGATCATGGTCGCGCCATGGTACCGGCAGGAGCGAGAAGTCCGCGGACCAGCTCCGTCAGCGCGTCGAGAGCCCGGTCGAGATCGTCGTTTTCGACGACGTAATCGAAGCTGTCGGCCTGCTGGAGCTGCTCCCGTGCGAGGGCGATTCGCTCCCCGATCTCACCGGTGCTCTCGGTGGCGCGTTCACGGAGCCGGCGCTCCAGCTCGTCGACGGCCGCCGAGATGAAGATCGTCACGGCGCCGGGCTCCTTCGCCTTCACATCGAGGGCGCCCTCGGTCTCGAGCTCGAGGAGCGGGACGTGGCCCTGCGCACGAATTCGCTCGAGCTCGGAGCGCAGGGTGCCGTAGCGATGCCCCGAGACGTAGACGACGTGCTCGAGGAAGTCGTCGGACTCGATGCCCGCGAGGAATTCGTCCGGTTTCAGAAACCGGTACTCGCGCCCCTCCTCCTCGCCCGGCCTGCGGTCGCGCGTGGTCGCCGAAACCGTCACTTCGAGATCGGGAACGCGCTCCAGCAGCTTGCGGATCAGCGTTCCCTTCCCGGCACCCGATGGTCCGGTCACGACGATGAGAGACGGCCCGTGGCTACCGGTTGAAGAGGTCAATCAACTCCGTGCGCTGCCGCTCGGACAAGCCGCCGACGGTCTTCGACTGGCTGATGCGACACGTATTGAGGAAACGCGCGGCCTTCACGCGGCCGAACTTCGGCACCGCCATGAGGATGTCGATCACCTTTGCGGTCTCGACGAATTCGGGGGGTGCATTCAGAATCGCCTGGATCCGGATTCGCCCGTCCTTCAGGTCCTTCTTCAGCTTCGCGCGCCGGACACGTACATCGTTCGCCCGCTTGAGCGCATCCATGCGCTGATCGAGGGATCGAAGGGGTGCGTGAGTGGGGGCTTTGGAGACGGACATTGGGGCCGGGCGCCCGATACTACCAACGTGTCCGCTGCGATCAAGCGACGGCGTTTGCGCGGAACTCCAGCAACATTTCGGACAGACGCGGGTCGTCAAGTTGGACAACGCTCAACTCTTCTCGAATGCGCGTCGACGCATCGGGGTCCGAGAACAGCACCGTGCCGAGTGCGACGTGCTGCGCGCCGCACGCAAGGAACTCTACGACGTCCTGCCCACTTGTGATTCCCCCCATGCCGACGATCGGAAGACGGGTCGCTGCATGGCAGGCATGGACTGCTGCGAGCGCGATCGGTTTGAGCGTCGGACCCGAAAGGCCGCCCGTGCCGCGCGCGAGCGCAGGCGTCAATGTGCGCGGGTCGAGCGCAAGCCCGCGAAGGGTGTTGATGAGCGAGAGGCCGTCCGCGCCGGCGTCGGCGACTGCCCGCGCCACTTCCGCGACATCGGGATGTGCTGCGGAAAGCTTTGCAAAAAGGCGGAGGGGCGTTGCTGCGCGGCACGCAGCGACGATCTCCGCCGCGGAGTCGGCCGCCTCGTCGACGTTCGGGCACGAGAGGTTGAGCTCGATCGCCTCGACGTTCGTCAGGACGGCGCACGTCTCCGCGTAGTCCGCTGCGCAGAAGCCGCCGACGGAGATCCAGAGCGGCAGTGCGAGCTCGCGGAGACGCGGCAGCGTCTCGGAGAGGAAGCGGTCACGGCCCGGATTGGCGAGCCCGATCGCGTTCAACATCCCGTGCGCCGTCTCGGCGATGCGGGGCGGCGCGTTGCCCTCGCGCGGGAGAGGCGTGATCGTCTTCGTCACGAACCCGTCGAGCTGGAGCGCGACAGCGGGCGCGACGAGCGCGTCGAGGCAGCCGGAGGCATTAAGCAGCAACGAGAACCGGTCCCTCCACGCAGAGACGCTTCAACTCGCCGTCGATGTCGACCGCGCACCCGTAGCAGCCGCCGTACCCACAGGCCATCGGAGCTTCCCACGCAAGTTGCGCACCCGGCCAGCGCTCGGCGACCGCGTGCAGCATCGGCTCCGGACCGCAAGCAAGGACATCGTGTCCGGGCGGAATCAGCGCGGTGACGAACGTCGGGTCAATGACGAACTCGGCGCCGGGCAGGAGCGCCGCCGCTTCGGCGTGTTCTGCACTCCGGAAGCCGAGCACGACCGGAGGGAAACGGAGCAGCTCGGCGAGATACGGCAACGGAGCCATGCCGATCCCGCCGCCGACGAGCAGCGGCCGTTCGACATCGAGGCGGAACCCGTGCCCGAGCGGACCGAAAACGTGGATCTCGTCGGCGGCTTCCAGCTCGCAGAGCGCCTCGGTTCCAGGCCCGATCGGATCGATCAGGAACGCGAGCTCGCCCGGGGGCGCGAGACAGAGCGACAGCGCGCGCGGCAAGACGCGACCCGGCGCCTCGAGCATGAAGAACTGCCCCGGCGCCCCCGGGTCGAGGTCTCCGCGCTCGAGTCGAAGCAGCGTGTAGAGGCCGATCGGCTCGGCACCTGCAACGCGCACGAGCTCGCGCTTAGACACCGACCGCTTCCACCGCGATCCGCTCCTGCAGCGAGAGCGCCTCTTCGCGACGCGCGGAGGCGATCGCGTGCACCGCCATGGCGGCGCCGGACGGCGTGGTGATGCACGGGATCCGCGTAGCGAGTGCCGCTTCGCGGATCGCGTAGCCGTCCGAGCGCGCGTTGCCGCCCTCCGGCGTGTTCACGACGAGATCGAAGCGTCGCTTGCGGATCATGTCGACGACGGGCTTGCCCTTCTCGATCTCATCGACGTCGAGGCCGGCACTGCGCAGCGCCTCCGCTGTCCCCGCGGTCGCGACGAGCGCGAAGCCGAGCCCGGCCAGCGCGGCAGCGACCGGAACGAGCGACGTCTTGTCGGCGTCGCGCACCGACAGGAACGCCGTGCCGCGCGTCGGCAGCGGGCGACCGGCGGCGCGCTCCGCCTTCGCGAAGGCCGTCGGGAAGTCACGCGCGCTCGCCATCACCTCACCGGTCGAGCGCATCTCAGGCCCGAGCACGGGGTCAGCACCGGGGAAGCGTGCAAAGGGAAGCACGGCCGCTTTCACGCTGACCTGCGCCGGCGGACGCTCCGGCGGTAGTCCGAGCTCCGAGATACGTGCGCCGGCCGCGAGCTTGCACGCGGCTTCGACGAGGTTGAGCCCGGTCGCCTTCGATGCGAACGGAACCGTGCGCGACGCGCGCGGGTTTGCCTCGAGGACGTAGAGGTCCCCGCCGGCGACCGCGAGCTGCACGTTCAGGAGGCCGACGACGCCGAGCGCGCGAGCGAGCCGCCGCACGACGTGACAGACCTCGAAGTACGTCGTCGGATCGAGCGACGGGGCCGGAAGAGCACAAGCCGAGTCGCCCGAGTGCACGCCGGCCTCCTCGACGTGTTGCATCACGGCGGCGACGTAGCAGAGCGTTCCGTCGGACAGCGCGTCGACGTCGATCTCAACTGCATCCTCGAGGAAGCGGTCGACGAGCACGCGCCCTTCGATGTCGCGCATCGCGTCACGCATCTGCTCTGCCGAGTAGCAGATGCGCATGGCGCGCCCGCCAAGCACGTATGACGGCCGCACGAGGACCGGGTAGCCGATGCGCTCGGCGACCTCTTCAGCCTGCGCGGGATCGTCGGCCATCCCCCACGGCGGCACGCGAATCCCGATCTCGTCGGTCAGCCGCCCGAAGCGCTCGCGGTCCTCGGCGAGGTCGATCGCGCCGTACGGCGTCCCGAGAATGGGAATGCCCGGCTTCCTCGAGCGTCGCCGCGAGCTTCAGCGGGGTCTGACCCCCGAACTGGATCACGACGCCGTGCGGCTGCTCGCGCTCGCACACGGCGAGCACTGCGGCGGGGTCGAGCGGCTCGAAGTAGAGCCGGTCGCTCGTGTCGTAGTCGGTCGAGACGGTCTCGGGGTTCGAGTTGACCATGATCGCCTCGTAGCCGAGCGCACGGAACGCCTGCGCAGCGTGGACGCAGCAGTAGTCGAACTCGATGCCCTGGCCGATGCGGTTGGGCCCGCTGCCGAGAATGACGACGCGCGGGGCCGTGCCTTCCGGCGGAGCCTCGTCGGCCTCGTCCCAGGTCGCGTAGTAGTAGGACGACTCCGCGGCGACCTCGCCCGCGCACGAGTCGATGCGGCGGTAGACCGGCTTGCGGGTCAGCTGCTTCTCCCGTTCCTGCCGCGACGCCCTCGAGTTCGCGCTCGAACCACGGGTGCAGGTTCTCCGGAGCCCAGTCGAGCGTCGCTTCGAGACCGCGCTCGGCCTTGACGAACGCCTCGCAGAAGGTCCGGCCGATGCCCATCGTCTCGCCGACCGACTTCATCTGCGTGCCGAGCCGGCGGTCGGCGCCCGGGAACTTCTCGAAGGCGAAGCGCGGAATCTTCACGACGACGTAGTCGAGGGTCGGCTCGAAGCTCGCCGGCGTCGTCTTCGTCAGGTCGTTCGGGATCTCGTCGAGCGTGTAGCCGACCGCGAGCTTCGCGGCGACCTTCGCGATCGGGTAGCCGGTCGCCTTGGAGGCGAGCGCGGACGAGCGCGAGACGCGCGGGTTCATCTCGATCACGCGAATCTCTCCGGTCTCGCGGTCGCGCGCGAACTGGATGTTCGAGCCGCCGCACTCGACGCCGACGGCGCGGATCACCAGAGCCGCAGCGTCGCGCAGCTCCTGATACGCCTCGTCGGAGAGCGTCATCTGCGGCGCAACGGTGATCGAGTCGCCGGTGTGCACGCCCATCGGATCGAGGTTCTCGATCGAGCACACGATCACGACGTTGTCGAGCCGGTCGCGAACGACCTCGAGCTCGAACTCGTCCCAGCCGCGCACCGACTCCTCGACGAGCACCTGGCCGATCGGGCTCTCGCGGAGGCCGCGTTCGATGTGCGCGCGCAACTCGTCTTCGTTCTCCGCGAAGCCGCCGCCGTGCCCGCCGAGCGTGAACGCGGGTCGCACGACCGCAGGAGCCGTGATCCCGTGCAACTCGTCCGAGCTCGTCACGGTCTGTGACTTGGGTACGCGGAGGCCGGCGAGCTCGACGCACCGCTTGAAGAGCTCGCGGTCCTCGGCGCGGTCGATCACGTCGAGCGGCGCGCCGATGAGCTCGACGCCGAGCTCGTCGAGGAGGCCCGACTGCGCGAGCTCGCGCGCGAGATTGAGAGCTGTCTGTCCGCCCATCGTCGGCAGCAGCGCGTCCGGCCGCTCGCGGCGGAGGACGGACGCGACTCCTTCGAAGTCGAGCGGCTCGAGATACGTGCGATCGGCGAAGCCCGGGTCGGTCATGATCGTCGCCGGGTTCGAGTTGACGACGATCGTGCGGAAGCCGTCGTCACGCAGAACCTTCAGCGCCTGGCAGCCGGCGTAGTCGAACTCGCACGCTTGCCCGATCACGATCGGCCCGGAGCCGATGATCAGGATCGACTCGATGTCGGTTCTACGCGGCAAGCTCGCTCACCCACCCTTCGAGGAGCGGCCAGGCGTCGTGCGGTCCAGGTCCCGCCTCCGGATGGAACTGGAGCGACCGCGCGTGCAGGTTCGGATACGCGAGACCCTCCGACGGTCCCGTCGTAGAGCGAGACGTGGGTGACCTCGGGCGCCTCAGCGGCGTCGACGCAGAAGCCGTGGTTCTGCGCGGTGACGAGCACCCGTCCGCTTTCGCGTTCGAGCACCGGGTGATTCGCGCCGCGATGGCCGAACGGGAGCTTCGATGTCGTGAGACCCGTCGCCCGGCCGAGCAGCTGGTGACCGAGGCAGATCCCGAGTACCGGCACGCGGCCGAGCAGCTCGCGGACGACCGCCGTCTCGGCCTCGAGCGGCTCAGGGTCGCCGGGCCCGTTCGACAGGAGCACTCCGTCGTACGTTGCGAGCTCGTCCGCGTCGACGTCGTGCGGATACACGGTGACCGCGGCTCCGGAGCGCGCGAGCCGGCGCAGGATCGAGCGCTTGCAGCCGTAGTCGACGACCGCAACGCGAGTCGTGCCCGCGTCGCTGAAGATGTACGGCTCCTTCGTCGAGACGGCGGCGACGAGCGCGCGGCCGCGCATCTCCCCCAGCCCGCGTGCGGTCGCGAGCGCTTCGTCGACCACGCACTCGCCGGACACGGCCACCGCGCGCATCGAGCCGGCATCGCGAAGCTTCAGTACGAGGCTGCGCGTGTCGATTCCCGTCAGCGCAACGATTCCGCGTTCGAGCAGCCAGTCCGTCCACTCCGGCCCCCGGGCTTCCCGCATGAACACGGCACGCGCGTGTGGGCGACCCGATTCGGAGCGCGCCTGGTCGACGCCGTAGTTGCCGACCATCGGCGCCGTGAAGCAGACGAGCTGCTCTTCGAAGCTCGGGTCGGTGACGATCTCCTGGTAGCCCGTCATCGCAGTGGTGAAGACGGCCTCACCGCAAGCGAAAGCCAGCCGCGCCGACCGATTCGCCGCCGAAGACGGTTCCGTCCTCCAGCACCAGCATCCCGCGCGTCGTCATTCGTGTACCACGGCGCCGTTTGCGACCGTCATCGCTACCCGGCTCTTGAGCGCACGCCCGAGCAGCCAGGAGTTGACCGAGCGGGAGCGGAAGAAGCCGTCCTCCGTCACCCGCGTGACGCCGCCGAGGTCGAGAAGCACGACGTTCGCGCACGCTCCGGCTGCGATCCGCGGCCGGTCGAGTCCGAAGATGCGTGCCGGACCTGCCGACAAGCGCGCGAGCAGCGTCTGCAGCGGCAAGTGGCCGGGCTCGACGAGCTCGGTGTAGAGCACCGCGAACGCCGTCTCGAGGCCGGTGACGCCGAAGGGCGCAGCCTCGAACGGCACGTCCTTCTCGTGGCGCGCGTGCGGCGCGTGGTCGGTCGCGATCGCCTCGATCGTCCCGTCGCGGAGTGCATCGAGCAGCGCGACGCGGTCACGTTCCGCGCGGAGCGGCGGATTCATCTTCACGTTCGTGTCGAGCGTGCGCACTGCGTTGTCGGTGAGCACGAGGTGGTGCGGCGTGACCTCTCCGCTCGCGCGCACGCCGTGCTCCCGTGCACGCCGCAGCGCGGCGACGGACTCCGCCGCGGACAGATGCAGCAGATGTATCGGCTGCTCCTCGAACGCGGCGAGCGCAAGATCGCGCTCGACCATTACCGATTCGCCGATCGACGGGTAACCCGTGAAGCCCAGCTCGGCTGCCGCTGCGCCTTCGTGCACGTGGCCGCCACGGGACAACGACGGCTCCTCGCAGTGCAGCGCGAGCGGCCGGCCGGTGATCGATGCGTACTGGAGGGCGCGACGCATCATCCCGGCCGATGACACCGGGACTCCGTCGTCGGAGAACGCGACCGCACCGGCGTCGGCGAGCTCGCCCATCTCCGTGAGCTCCTCGCCCGACTGGCCTCGCGTGATCGCCGCGAGGAAGCCGACCGGCACGCGCGCCTCGCTCTTCGCCGTCTCGACGAGTGCTCCGAGCGTTGCAGCGGAGTCGATCACCGGGTCGGTATTTGGCATCCCGAGGATCGCGCAATAGCCGCCGGCCGCGGCGGCCGCGGTGCCGCTCGCGATCGTCTCCTCGTCTTCGCGGCCCGGCGTGCGCAGGTGAACGTGCGGATCGACGAACGCGGGCGCGAGGACGAGGCCAGCCCCGTCCACGACCCGGTGCTCGTTCGCGTCGACCCGTTCCGCGACTTCGACGATCACGCCGTCGTCGATACGCACGTCGAGGATCGCATCGATCCCCTCGGGAGGATCGAGGACGCGCGCGCCGCGAAACACGACGTTCGCCTGCTGCTGCTCGCTCGCCCAGAGCATCAGGCGACCTCCGCCGCAGCAAGGGCGCGAACGCCGACGGGGCCGCCGGTTAGCACGTCGTAGAGCGCAGCCATCCGAACGACGAGGCCGAAGCGCACCTGGTGCTCGATCAGCGAGTCGGCGCAGTCGGCGACGCGGCCGTCGATCTCGACGCCGCGGTTCATCGGCCCCGGATGCATGACCTTCTGTCCAGGGCGAACGCGCTCCGGAGTGATGCCCCACCGCGCCGCGTACTCGCGCAGCGAGGGCACGTAGTTCGCGCCCGCCTGCATGCGCTCGCTCTGCATGCGTAGGACGTAGATCACGTCGGCGTCGCGGATCGCTTCGATGTCGGTTGTCTTCTCGACTGCAAGCTCACGCGGAAGGAGCGCCGGCGGACCGACGAGCGTGCAGCGGATGCCGACGAGCGCGAATGCCTGGACGAGCGAGCGGGCGACGCGCGAGTGCAGAACGTCACCGACGATCGCCACGTGCAAGCCCTCGAGCCGTCCGAGCTCCTGCTGCAGCGTGTAGAGATCGAGCAGCGCCTGCGTCGGATGCTGGTGCTTCCCGTCACCCGCGTTCACGACGTGCGCCTCGGTCGCAGCGGCGACGAACTGCGGCGCGCCAATCTGCGGATGACGGATGACGATCACGTCCGGGTCGTAGGCGCCGAGCGTGACCGCTGTGTCCTTCAACGACTCGCCTTTGTCGACCGAGGAGCCGACCGACTTCACCGTGAGCGTGTCCGCGGACAGCCGCTTTGCCGCGAGCTCGAAGCTCGACGACGTGCGCGTCGAGGACTCGTAAAAGAGATTCACGACGAGCCGGCCTTTCAGCGTCGGCAGCTTCTTCACCTCGCGGTCGAGGGAGGACGCGAACGTGCGCGCGGTGCCGAGCAAACGCTCGATGTCGTCTCGCGTGAGATCGGCGATCGACAACAGGTGGCGTCGCGGCGGCGACCCCGGTGGACGCAGGTCGTCGCGAACCAAGTGAATCGACGTCATTGGGACCCCTCCTCCGGGTTCGGTACGAGCAGAATCTGGTCGATTTCGTCGATTTCCAGCGAGCTGCACCTGAATGCGCTCCGAGCGAGCCGTCGGGAGGTTCTTGCCGATGTAGTCCGGCCGGATGGGCAGCTCGCGGTGGCCGCGGTCGACGATGACCGCGAGCTGGACGCGCGCCGGGACGGCCGTACGTCGAAGAGCGCCTCGATGGCGGCGCGAATCGTCCGGCCGGTGTAGAGGACGTCGTCGACGAGCACGATCGTGCGGCCTTCGAGCGGAAAGTCGAGCTGGGTCTCGCGGACGAGTGGCTGAGCATGCAAAGGCGCCTCACCGCCGCGAACGTGCACGTCGTCGCGGTAGAAGGTGATGTCGACGGCGCCGAGCTCCGGGGCTTCGCCGGCGCGTTCCTCGATCAGGCGCGCAAGTCGCTGCGCGATCGGAACGCCGCGCGTCTGGATGCCGACGAGCGCCACCTGGCCCAGGTCGGGGTTCGCCTCGATGATCTCGTGGGCGATGCGCGACAGCGTTCGCGAGATCGCGTCGGCATCGAGGAGGATCTTCCCCGAGGCCTCCACCGCGCTCACAGCGCAGCCGGAATCGGGGATATCAGGACGTGCGTGGTCATTCGACTCCTTTCCGGCCTCGCTGGACCGGGTTAAAGGGGTTCGGTTCGTGCGGGACAGTATCGTGCGCGCCGGATGGACGCCAACCTGCTCGAGCGCTACGCCGATCTGATCGTCTCGGTCGGCGCCAACGTGCAGCCCGACCAGGTGCTCGCGGTCGAGGCTCTACCAGAAGCACAGCCGCTTGTCGCCGCGATCGCGCGGCGCGCCTACGAAAAGGAGGCGCGTTACGTCGATGTCCAGTACTTCGACCCGCAGGTGAAGCGGATCCGGGCGGAGTATGCGCCCGAGCAAAGCCTGGACTGGGTGCCGCCGTGGCCCGGCCGGCGCATGCTCGCCCTCGGCGATCTGGACGCCGCGCGCGTCGTGCTCGTGCCGCTCGTCCCGCCGGGATTGCTCGACGGCGTCGATGCGTCGCGGGCGGGACGCGACCGGCTGCCAACGATTCCCGAGACGTTCAGGGTCATCGACGACCGGTCAGTCGCGTGGACGCTCTCGCCCTATCCGACGCTCGGTTGGGCGCAGACGGTGTACCCGGACATCGACGGCGGCGCGGCGCTCGAGCTGCTCTGGCACGACATCGCTCACATCTGCCGTCTCGACGAGCCGGACCCGGCGGCCGCGTGGCAGGAGCGGATCGAGCAGATCTGGCAAAGCGCGCTGAAGCTCGACGCGCTCGAGCTGGACGCTCTCCACTTCGACGGCCCCGGAACCGACCTGACGGTCGGGATTGCTGCCGAGCTCTCGCTTCGCGAAGGAGGGCGGGTCGTCTCAGACACGCACTGGTGTACGCCACGTGCCGAACATCCCGACCGAAGAGGTCTACACGACGCCGGATCCGGAGCGCACCGAGGGCGTCGTGACCGCAACGAAGCCGCTCGACGTCTCAGGCTCGCTCGTCACCGGCTTGCGCATCCGCTTCGAGGGTGGACGGGCGGTCGCAGATCGACGCGGACACGAACGCCGAGGCGTTACGCCAGCGTTGCGCGTCCGACGACGGCGCGTCGAGGCTCGGAGAGGTCGCACTCGTCGACCGCGAGAGCCGGATCGGCAAGCTCGGGCGAACGTTCTTCTCGACGCTCCTCGACGAGAACGCAGCCAGTCATCTCGCGCTCGGCGACGCGTACTCCGCACCGGTCGGCGATGCGTCCGATCTACCGCGCATCAACGAGAGCGTCGTGCACATCGACTTCATGATCGGCTCCGACGACGTCACCGTGACGGGAACGACGAAAGCCGGCGAGCAGGTGGCGATCCTGCGCGGCGGTTCCTGGCAGTTCTGAGCTACGGCTCGGCGAGCAGGTCGTCCGGTTCGGACAGCGCCTCGATCGCATCCTGCGCCGCCTCGAGCGAGTCCTCCGGTACGAGCACGGTCAGCGGATCGTCCTCGCCTTCCGTTCCGACCTCGGAATCGATGCCGGCGCTCTGCAGAAGCTCGCGGAGCATCTCCGCCTCCGCGGTGTCACCCGCCATTGCCACCTGCACCATTCGCGTCATCGCCGACTGATGATACGGGCCTTGCTCCGGCCTTGACGAGCGCCGGCGCTCCACGCTCCGGGAACGGCACGTCGATCACGTCGAAGTCACGCGGGACGACGGTCTCCGCGAACACCGCGCGCGCTTCCTCCGCGAGCTCGGAGCCGAAGTACCGCGTGGAGAGATGCGTGAGCGCGAGCAGCCGGACCTCCGCAAGTCTTGCGACCTCCGCTGCCTCGGCAGCCGTCGAATGCAACGTCTCTCGTGCGCGCGCGGCCTCCTCCGTCCCGAACGTCGCCTCATGGACGAGCACGTCGGCCTTGTGCGCAGCCTGCGCGACAACAGGTGACGGCGCGGTGTCGCAGGCAAGGACGATCTTCCGGCCGGGCCGCCCCGGACCGAGCACGGCATCGGGCGTGATCACCCGCCCGTCGGCAAGCGTGATCGCCTCGCCGCTTTGCAGCATCCCCCGTTCGGGACCCGACGGGACGCCGAGCGCGTCCGCGGCGGCGACGTCGAAGCGGCCCGGCCGCTCGTGCTCGACGAGCGCGTAGCCGATGGCCGACACGCCGTGGTCGAGCGCGAACGTCTCGATCCGGTACTCGCCGCGCTCGAGCTCCTCCCCCGGTCCGAGCTCGACGGTCGTCAGCGGGTACGGCAGCCGCCCGAGGAACGGCTTCAAGCGCGAGAAGAGCTCTTTGAGCCCCGGCGGCCCGTACACCGCCAGAGGCACGCCGTCGCGTCCGCGCAGCGCAAACGTCTTGAGCATTCCGGGCAGGCCGAGAAAGTGGTCGGCATGAAAGTGCGTGAGGAAGATTTCCTCGAGGTCGGGAAGCCCGACCGTCGAGCGCTGGAGTTGCCGCTGCGTTCCTTCCGCGCAGTCGAAGAGCAGCCGCTCCCCGCCGCGGCGCACGAGGATCCCCGGGGGCGCGCGCAGCGCGGTCGGCATCGACGCAGACGTGCCGAGAAAGACGATGTCGAGCTCCACGCGGCGATAGTAGGCTCTCGCGCGTGGCCGACCCGACAGTCCTCGAGGTCTATCGGCGTGAGATCACTCCAGAGCTCTACCGCGAGATCCGCGAGCTCTACAAGACGCACTCGATCGCCGAGGACGCACGCGACCTCCCGGGCCTCATCTCGACTCTGACGCCGGACTGCGTCTACGAGCTCGTCCAGACCGGCCACCGCTGGGAGGGGCACGACGGGGCGGCGCGCTTCTACACGGAGCTCTTGACGGCGTTTCCTGACATCCGCTTCGACCTGACGGACATCGTGATCGGCCCCCAGGGCGTGTGCGAGGAAGCGGACGTCTCGGCCACGCACGCCACCGACTGGCTCGGCGTCGCGCCGACCGGCGAGCGCCTCGAGTGGAAGGTCGTGATCTGGTTCCCCTGGGACCAGGAGCGACGGCTCTTCCGCGGCGAGAAGGTCTACGTCTCCGGGCTTCCCGTCCCGGAGCTCTCCGCCTAGTTCGCCGGCAACAGCAGACGCTGACCCGGCCGGATCGTCGCCGACGTGAGGCGGTTCCGCTGCTCGAGCTTCCAGACGCCCTCGCGGACGTCGCCGCCGTAGCTCCGTGCGGCGATCGTCCAGAGGGTGTCGGTCGGCTTCACGACGTACGTCCGCTCGGGCCCGGCACCCCGCGAGACGCGGGCCACCATGGCGACGCCGATGGCTGCCAGGAGGAGGATGAGAAGGAACTTCCCGAACATGTGTTCGCCATACTAGAGCGAACGGGTGTTCGTGTCAAGGCCCGGCGCTAGTGCTTCGCCACCTTGCGCTTCGGCCTCTTCACGACCTTCTTGACGACCTTCTTGACCAGCTTCTTGCCCTGGTTGGTCTTGCCCGGGCTCCAGGAGACCATCGGGCCGGCGCAGGCAGCGCGTCCCTCGGCGAAGAGCGGACCGTCCAGCGCATACGCCTTCTTCGGCTGGGAGACGCCGTCGCCGCCCGCCGTCAGGAGGCCGCTCTGCCAGCCGCCGCCGATGTACTTGCCGGTCTCGTCGCGTCCGTTGCGGTATTTCTCGTCGGCGAGCAGGAAGAGCTGAACACCGACGACGGTCGGGTCGCAGGCGTAGTACTTCGTTATCAACGTCGCGAGGTATTGAGCCTGCGTCTGCTCGCTGATCACGGTGACGTTCTCGGGGTTGACGTACTGCGACATCCCGGTCGTGTCCGTTTGCCAGCCGATCTCGTCGACCACGAAGGTGAGGCCGTTGAGCGTCGTCGGTTGCCCGGTGCCGTTGAACGAGTCGTAGACGGCCTGCTTCACGCGGTCGAGGTTCGGCACGCCGAACCGGTCCGGATTCGGGTACCCGACCTGGGGTCCGTCGCCGGGGCTGCTCGGGTTCGGATAGGGATGCACGGACAGCTGATCCATGATCGGCGTCGTCCGTCCCGACGCCCGGTACGCCTTGCCGACGTCGCGCAAGAAGACGAGCGGCTCATTCGAATCACTCGTCGACGCGCGGGGCGAGAGGCCCATGGCGATCACGTTCGCCGACGGGTCGGTTGCGTGGAGCGCGTCGTAGCACTGCGCGAGCAGAGCCTCGTACTGCGGGCCGGCCACGTCCTTGCCGCTCGCGTCCTTCTGCGGCGACCAGTAGAGCCGGGTGTTCGGCTCGTTCCAGACGATGTAGTCGTGGATGCCCCACTGGCTCACGGTCTCCGCGACCTTCTGGGCCCAGGCGCAGAACGCCGTCGGGTCATGCGAGGAACCCTTCAAGGAGTAGAGCGAGAGCAGGATGCGCACGCCGGCTGCCTGAGCCTTCGGCGCCGCGCGCTGGAGGAACGGGAGCTCGTTGATCGCGGTCGGGTTATTCGGGTCGAACGCAAGCGTCCAGCGATTTTGCGTCAGGCCGGCGCCGTGCAGCTCGCCGTAGAACCAGGTGCCGCCGTCGTCCGCGTACTTCGACGCGTCGTCAGCCACGCCCCAGCTGATCGGCGGTACCGCTGCAACGCTCCCGCTGCTTCCGGTCGCTGCGCCAACGCCTGCGGCAGGAATGAAAAGCGCGCACGCAAGCGCGAGAACGGCAACGACTTTCATGGGGCCCCCTATAGAAGTGAACGACCGGACTGCAAAGATCGGTCGAAGCAGGGCCCGACTTTAGGGACCTCCCTCTTGCGCGCTCTAACCCCTTTTGGGTGATCCCGGCGGGAGTTAACGAATGCTTTGCTTCTGTGCCGCGCGAAGCACGGCGTCGACGAGACGCGCGGCGCCGAACCGCACGGGATCGTCTGCGGGAAGGCCCGTTTCGACTTCCGCCGCCGCCACCGCAGCCCGCGCTTCGTCCTCGGAGAGCCGGCGCGTGTTCAGCGCGATGGCCGCCACCTGCGCGGGCCGCGCCGGCAGCGCGAGCCGCTCGTGCAGATCGACGAGCTCAGGCAGCGGCGGAATGAGATGCGGCCCGCCGCCTGCCCCCTCGATCTCGGTCACGCCGACCTCGTGGCAGAGGACGAGCAGGTGCGGGACCGAGCCGTGGTAGAGCCCGAGCGTGACGCCCGAGTACACCGGGTGGAGGATCGCTCCCTGTCCCTCGACCCAGAGGAGCTCGCCGCCGCGCGCGCTGCCTTCGACGACGAGGCGCTCGGCCGCCCCTGCGATGAAGTCGGCGACGACGGCATCGACTGCGATACCCCAGCCGGCGATCGCGATGCCGGTCTGTCCGGTAGGGACGAAGATCGAGCGCAGGCCGCGCGAGCGCGCCTCGCGGTCGAGCTCGAGCGAGACGGTCATCTTCCCGATCGCGCAGTCGGAGCCGACGGTGAGGACGATCGTGCCGGGCACGTCGAGGTTCGCGCCCGTTGCGGTCGAGAGATCGGCCGGCGGCCGGCGGAGGTCGCGCAGCTCGACCTTGTGCCGCGCCGCGAGTGCCGCGAGCTCGGGATCATCGGCGAGAAAGACGTGCAGGCCGTTCTCGATGTTGAGCCCTGCGACGATGCAGCTCTTCAGGATCTCCAGCCACGCGGGCGGGAAGCGTCCGCCTTGCGTCACGACGCCGACGAGCGCGGTCGTCAGGCTCGAACCGCAGCGAGTCGTCGACGCTCCCGACGACTGGCACGCCATCGTCGACCTCGCCCGCTCGCGTCGAGTCGAGGATCGCGACGACGTCGTCGCGCCGATACCGCAGCACGCCGCGCGCGGTCTTTGCCGTAGTGCGGGTCGGCGCTAAAGCCTTCCGCGAGCAGCAGGTAGCGGGTGTCGCTCATGCAGGCGCAACGCCGAGACCCGGAAGCTCCGGCGGCACCTGTACGCCGTCGACGAACTCGACTCCGGGAAACGGGTCCTGTGCGATCAAGAGGTTCCCGTCGAGATCGACGTGGTCGAACAAGCTCGCGATGTGCGCGCCGGCGGCGATGCCGATGCCGGACTCGATCATGCAACCGAGCATGCAGCCGAGGCCGAGCGCGCGGGCGGCGTGCACCATGCGGACGCCCTTCGCGGATGCCGCCGGACTTCGCGAGCTTGACATTGATGCCGTGTGCGAACTGCGCACACTCGGCGACGTCGGCGAGCGTGTGGCAGTTCTCGTCGACGTAGATCGGAATCGGGGAGTCGCGCTTGAGCTGCTCGTTGCCGACGCATCGCGTCCGCAGCGAGCGGCTGCTCGCAGTACTGCACGTCGAACGGCGCCAACTGCATGAGATTGTCGAGCGCTTCGTCGGGCTCCCAGCCCTCGTTCACGTCGACCTGCATCGGGAGACCGTCGCGCTCGCGCACCGCGCGCACGCGCTCGACGTCGAGACCGTCCCGCCCGCCGAGCTTCAGCTTCAGCCGCTTGAAACGCGGATCGACCTTCTCGGCGCGGCGCGCCATGTCGTCGGGATCGCCGAGCCAGATCGTCCACGTGGTCGGCGGCCCTGACGCGGCGGAGTCCGAGCAGCTGGTACACGGGCCGGCCGAGCAGCTTGCCCTGAAGGTCGTGCAGCGCGATGTCGAACGCCGCCCGTGCGGCGAACTCTCGAGCGGGCAGGCGCTCCATGATCTCCTCGATCGCGAACGGGTCGTCGCCGAGCGCGTCCGCATGCTCTTCGATGTATGCGAGCGCCGATTGCGGCGATTCGTCGTAGCGGTCGATCGGGGCCGCCTCGCCGAAGCCGTGGACGCCGCTGCACGTCAGCGTGAGTTGCACGACCTGCTCTTCGTCGCGGGCGCTGCGCGAGATCACGAATGTCTCGGCGAGCTCCAGGGTCAGGATCCGCGCCTCGGCTTGCACGCGGGTGAGGCTACACTGGCGCTTCCCTGCGCCCGTAGCTCAGGGGATAGAGCGCGCGCCTCCGGAGCGCGAGGTCGCAGGTTCGATTCCTGCCGGGCGCACTGAGCCACCCGCGTCGCCCGCTCCGCTGGCGCAGGCGCGCCTGCGGCGCGCGTGCGCAAGCGCTCCGCTTTCCGCTCGCTCGGGAGCGAGCCGGCAGAGCCGCTCGCGCGCCGCGCCCGCGCAGGTCGGTCGCGGCGCAACGCCGTGTAAGGGTCCGGAGACCGACGTCCAGCTCAGCGTCGACCAAGTCCCACTCGCCTGCCGGGCGCCCCCGCCCGGTTCGGGTTATGACCGGTTGGAAGCACTCTTCCGTTCCGAAGTCCGCTCGGCTCCGCGCGAGCATGACGACTTCGGAACGATCGCCTTCCGACGGCAGGCCTGGGTGAGGCCGCGCCCGCACAGGTCGGGCGCGGCCTCACCGTCGCAGTGCTACGTCGAGTACGCGACGCGTGCGGTTGCGCCTGAGGTCCGGCGGAGCAGGACGATGCTCGTGACGAGCGTCCAGAGCAGGAAGAGCAGCAGCGCCGGCACGAAGCTCGCGAAGACGAAGCCGGCGTTGACGGCGAGCGCGACCGCGGTCACCGCGGCGAAGATGCCGAGCCAGCGCGGGAGGACGCGCTCGCGCAGCGCGATCACCGCGACGGCCGCGCAGCAGATGGCGAGCGGGTAGAGGCTCATGAGGGTGGCTGCGCCCGCGGTGTTGTCGAGGGCCTTGTACAGCTGGGTGCCTTTGGCGATCCCGTCCCGGTGGATCGCCAGCTCGGGGGCGTGGCTTGCGAGCTTGAGCAGGACGCCCGAGACGCCGGCGACGAGCGCCGCGGTCGAGAGCCAGCCGCCGTCGCCCTCGGCGGCGCGGAGCAGGCTGCAGAGGTAGGCGAGGAAGGGCAGGGCGAGGACGAGCGCCCAGGTCGCGGCGACCGCGCGCCAGGGAGTGAAGTGGTTGCCGTCGCCGACGGCGAGGAACATGGCGATCGGGAAGACGATCCCGCAGGCGGCTCCAAGCCGCGGCAGCATCGGTCTGGTCATCGTGGTCTCCTTCGGTCGAGGATCTTCGCCGGAGGCTAGGGCGGTGCCGGGGCGCTGTCGTCGGGCGGCACGGCTATTCATCGTCGGCCGGCGTGGCTATTTGCGAGTAGCCCTGCAGGGTGACCCGGATCGGGCGCGGAGTTGATGCGCCCGCGGAGCGAGCCGCAGTACGTTCCACCCATGCGTGTCCGTGCAGTGATCGACCGCTGGGGCGACGGCGCCGTCGCGCTCGCGCTCGCGGTCTGGACGCAACTCGACCTTTGGGGACACGCGCCCGCGACGATGCACGTGGTCGGCGGCCGTGGCGTCTTGTCGGTGCTGCTGCTGCTCGTGACGCTGCCGCTCGCCGTGCGGCGGCGCACACCGGCGGCGACGCTCCTGACCGCGGCCGGCGCGCTCGTTCTCGCCGCGCTCCTCGTGAGCCACTCGCAGGGGATCCCCGTCGAGGTCTTCCTGGCGCTGTTGCTCGCCTTCTATTCGGTCGGCGCGCACTGCGACGACCGCCGCTCCGCTCTCGTCGGAGCTGTCGCGGTGGCAGCGATCGCGGCGGCCGACCTCGCGCGCCCCGGCACGTTCAGCGCGAGCGGCACCAGGCCTGGCGGCATGGCTGGCGTTCGCGATCGCGTGGCTCGTCGGCCGCGACCTGCGGCGACGACGGCAGCGCGTCGCCGATCTCGAGGACCGCGCGGCGCAGCTCGAACGCGAGCGCGAGGAGCAGGCGCAGCTGGCGGTCGCCGAGGAGCGCGGGCGGATCGCGCGCGAGCTCCACGACGTGATCGCGCACGGCGTCAGCGTCATCGTCGTGCAGGCGCAGGCGGGACCGCATCTCGTCGGCGACCCGCAGCGCGTGGTCGGCGTCTTCCGCGCGATCGAGTCGAGCGGGCGCGACGCGCTCGTCGAGCTGCGCCGCCTGCTCGGCATCCTCCGCTCCGAGGACGAGCAGCTCGCGATCGGGCCGCAGCCGGGGCTCGGCTCGCTCCAGTCGCTCGTCGAGCAGGTGCGCACGTCAGGATTGCCGGTGCGAGCTGCGGATCGAGGGCGAGCCCGTGCACCTGCCCGCCGGGATCGACCTCTCCGCCTACCGCATCGTGCAGGAGGCGCTCACCAACGTGGTCAAGCACGCCGGAGACGCTGCCGCCGAGGTCGTCATCCGCTACGGAGCCGCACGCGCTCGAGCTCGACGTCGTCGACGACGGCCATGGCCGAGCGACGAGCTGCCAACGGCGCCGGCCACGGACTGATCGGGATGCGCGAGCGGGTCGCGCTGTACGGCGGCACGCTCGAGGCCGGCACAGCAAGACGGCGGCGGCTACGCCGTCCGCGCACGACTCCCGTTCGGAGACGCGACGTGATCCGCATCCTGATCGCCGACGACCAGGAGCTCGTCCGCACCGGCTTCCGCGTCGTCCTCGACGCAGAGCCCGACCTCGAGGTGGTCGGCGAAGCCGCAGACGGCTTCGCCGCCCTCGACGCCGCCGAGACGCTACGCCCCGACGTCGTCCTCATGGACATCCGCATGCCCAACCTCGACGGGATCGAGGCGACACGCAGGATCGCCGCCGCCGACGGAGCTCCCCGCATCCTGATCCTGACCACCTTCGACCTCGACGACTACGTCTACGAAGCCCTCCGCGCCGGCGCAAGCGGCTTCCTGCTCAAAGACGCCCGCGCCGACGAACTCCGACAAGCGGTCCGGATGGTCGCCGTCCGGCGACGCGCTCCTCTCCCCCGCGATCACGCGGCGGCTGATCGAGAGCTACACCCGCCGGCCGCCGCCGACCGCTGCACCCGGCCCCGCTCGCCGAGCTGACGCCACGCGAGCTCGAGGTTCTGCGGCTCGTCGCACGCGGCCTCTCAAACGCCGAGATCGCCCGCGAACTCGTCGTCGGCGACGCCACCGTCAAAACGCACGTCGCACGCATCTTCTCCAAGCTCGACCTCCACGACCGCGCCCAAGCCGTCGTCCTCGCCTACGAAACCGGACTCGTCCAACCAGGTGAAGCTCCCGTCCAACCCTGACAGGCCTCGACGAGCCAGCCGTACCTCGTGCTTCGGGTTATGTGCGACCCGGAGCATCGAGGTGGCAGGAGGTACTGCGGGGTAGACTGCGAACATGCCCGTGTTGTCGACCATCGACCCCCTCAGTACAAGTGCCAAGCCTGCCCCGCATCCGCACGCGCCGCGCCGGGACGCCGCCGCACGCCGTCGATGTCGCACCGCGGCCCCGGCTCGCTGAGCTCCAGTCCGACGGACTGACCTGGCTTCAACTCGAGGCACCCTCGCACGAAGAGGCGCAGCTGCTTGCGGCACGCTTCGGCTGGCACCCGCTCGACGTCGAGGACGTGCTTTCACGGCGTGAGCGCCCGAAGGTCGACAGCTACACCGAGGAGGAGTCGGCGGGCTACCTGTTCGCCGTCCTCCACTTCCCCGTCTACAACGCTGCCGTCGGGCGGCTCGACGCCGGCGAGCTCGACGTGTTCCTCGGGCCCGACTACCTCGTCACGCTGCCGAACGTCGAGCTCAAGCCGGTCACGCGCCTCTTCGAGCGCTGCTACGCAAACGAGGAGTTCCGGCGCAACCTCTTCAAGCGCGGCTCGGGCCGGCTCCTCTACGAGCTGCTCGACGACCTCTACGACTACTGCTTCCCGATCCTCGACAAGATCGGCCTGAAGCTGCGGCAGATCGACGAGGAGATCGACGAGATCACGCCGCGCGCGAAAGAGCGCGTACGCGACATCCACAAGGTGAAGCAGGAGATCATCTCGTACCGCAAGATCGTGCGGCCGCAGCGTCCAACGTTGCGACAGCTCGAGCGGCAGATCGAGCGCTTCCTGCCCGAGGAGCTCGAGCTCTACTTCGACGACATCGTCGATGCGAGCGAACGCATCTGGGACAACCTCGACAACTACAAGGAAGTCGTCGAGGCGCTCGAGGATACGAACGAGTCGCTCATCTCACACCAGCAGAACGACATCCTGTACGTGCTGACGATCTTCAGCGTCGTGATGCTGCCGCTCACGTTCATCACCGGCTTCTTCGGGATGAATGTGCACTTCCCGGGCTTCAACAGCACCCACGGATTCATCGTGACCATCGTCGCGATGGTCGGGGTCGTCGTTGCGATGCTCGGCTTCTTCCGCTACAAGCGCTGGCTCTAGCGGTGGACCGCCTCTGGGCGCCGTGGCGCCTCGAGTACGTCCAAGGCAGCGGACGAGCAGGACGGCTGCGTCTTCTGCCGCGCGGCCGAGGGCGACGACGAGACCGAGCTCATCGTGCACCGCGGCGAGCGCGCGTTCGTGCTGCTGAACAAGTTCCCGTATTCGTCCGGCCACTTGCTCGTCGCTCCCTACCGGCATGGCGTCAACTTCGACGACCTCGACGCCGCCGAGATCCTGGAGATTCACCAGCTGGGCGCGCAAGGACTCGACGCGCTTCGTTCCGTCTACAAGCCTGAGGGCTTCAACCTCGGCTGGAACATCGGGCGCATCGCCGGCGCAGGCATCCCCGACCACGGGCATCTGCACGTCGTACCGCGCTGGGGCGGCGACACGAACTTCATGCCGGTGCTGGCGGACGTCAAGGTGATTCCCGAGCACCTGATAACGACGCGCGCGCGGCTGGCCGAGGCGTGGCCCGGCTAGCCCGGAAGACGTACCGCGAAGCTGAAGAACTCGCCGATCAGCCGTCGGGCTGACTCCGCTTCCACAGCTCGAGGTCCCGGTTCTTGTGGTGGAGCCCGAAATACCTTCCCGGAAACCACCACTTGACGGCTCTGCCAAGTGCGGTGCGCGTGCACCAGCAATCTGGATCGCATCCGCAGCCGCGGTTGCGTGGATTGTGGAGCCGCTGGGCGAGGCTACGGGCCATGTTCTAGAGCGGACCGGATTGTAGCTCGACGACTGAGCAACGTTCCCGCGTATCTCTTCACAGTTCGGCGTCGTTGTTGGATCTAACACCTCGCAGGCAGGCCGCGACCTTCGAGGGAGGATGTCGATGACCGTTGTGAAGAGCCTTTGGGAGTCGGTTCAAGGCGACCCTGTGTTTATGCGTCGCGTCAACGGCTGGCTGACGATGTTCTGGCTCGCCATGATTCCCGTGTCATACGAGCTGGGCTGGTTGAAGAGCGTCGTCTACGTCTCCGCGCTCTCGCTATGGGCCCTCGTGTCAGGTCATTGGTCAGCCTGGCAGGCGGCACGTGTCGAGGTCACGCAAGCCGACGAAACGAGGAAGCGAGAAGAGGAGCCTGTCGAGGAGAAGGTCGTCGACAAGATCGTCGACGAAACCGACATCCAGAGACGCCGCTGAGCACCATCGGAATTTCGACCGGGTTTTCCAGTGATTCGGTAGAGCGGACGATGGGACTCGAACCCACGACACCTGGCTTGGGAAGCCAGTGCTCTACCAACTGAGCTACGTCCGCGTACGACGGCCGATTCTACCTCCGCACCAGAAGCCCCCCGCTGTCGGAATAATCCGCCTGACGACGAAACCGAGAACGAGGGAGCGCGACGCGATGGCCAACGATCTGCACGAGACCGCCAGGGCGCTTGTCGCCGAGGGGAAGGGGATCCTCGCCGCGGACGAGAGCACCGGCACGATCAAGAAGCGATTCGACTCGATCGGGCTCGAGTCGACCGAGGACGCGCGGCGCGCGTACCGTGACCTCCTCTTCACGACGCCAGGCGTCGAGGAGTACATCAGCGGCGTCATCCTCTACGACGAGACGATTCGCCAGAACGCACTCGACGGAACGCCGTTCCCGAAGCTGCTCGAGTCGAAGGGCGTCATTCCCGGCATCAAGGTCGACGAGGGTGCGAAGCCACTCGCGCTCGCCGACGGAGAAACGATCACCGAGGGTCTCGACGGACTGCGCGAACGACTCGAGGAGTACTACGGGCTCGGCGCGCGCTTCGCGAAGTGGCGCGCGACGTACACGATCACCGACTCGCTCCCGAGCGAGTACTGCGTCTGGACGAACGCACACGCGCTCGCGCGTTACGCGGCGCTCTGCCAGGAGGCGAACATCGTTCCGATCGTCGAGCCGGAAGTACTGATGGACGGCACGCACACGATCGAGCGGGCCTACCACGTCACGTCACGCGTGCTCTATGCGCTCTACACGGAGCTCTTCGATCAGCGCGTCGACGTCGCCGGCAGCCTGCTCAAGCCCAACATGGTCCTGTCGGGCTACGACGCATCGAGTCGCGCAGGCATCGACGAAGTCGCCGAGTGGTCGTTGAATGCTACTACAAGCACGTGCCGGCGGCGGTGCCGGGCATCGTGTTCCTCTCCGGCGGACAGTCGGACGAGGACGCGACGGCGCACTTGAACGCGATGAACGCGAAAGGCCCGCACCCCTGGGAGCTGTCGTTCTCGTACGGTCGCGCGCTGCAGGCAGCTGCGATCAAGGCCTGGGGCGGCAAGCCCGAGAACGTCGAGGCTGCGCAGCGGGCGTACTACCACCGCGCCAAGATGAACAGCGCAGCGCGCACCGGGACGTACGCGCCGGAGCTCGAGCGCGAGGCGGTTGCGGTCTAGACCCTCCTACTATCGGTAGTCGAGGCCGGTCAGCGCCGAGAGCTTCTCGAGCGAGTGCGTCGCCGCCACGCGGCGCACGGTGCCCGAACGGGAACGCATGACGATCGAGTCGGTCTCGATGCCGTTGTGGCTGTAGTGCACGCCGCGGAGCAGGGCGCCCGTCGTAACACCCGTCGCTGAAACGAAGACATCGTTCCCCGAGACGAGGTCGTCGGTGTGCAAGACGCGCGCGGGATCGAGGCCGCTGGCGACGAGAGCCTTTCGTTCTTCCTCGTTCCGCGGCCAGAGCCGTCCCTGGATGCCGCCGCCGACGCATTTCAAGGCCGCCGCGGAGATGACGCCTTCCGGTGTCCCGCCGATGCCGTAGAGCATGTCGACCCCGGTGCCGGGGCGCGCCGCTGCGATCGCGGGCGCAACGTCGCCGTCGCGGATCAACCGGACCCGCGCGCCCGCCTCACGTAACTCGGCGATCAGCGCTTCGTGGCGCTCGCGCTCGAGCACGACGACATCGACCTCACGTGGCCCTTTCCCGAGCGCCTCTGCAACGGCGCGCACGTTGTCGGCCGGGCTCTTCGTGATGTCGATCGCTGCGAGCGCACGCGGGCCGACCGCGATCTTCTCCATGTAGAACGCCGCGCCGGGAAAGAGCATCGTTCCGCGCTCGGCCACGGCGATCACCGCGATCGCGTTCGGCTGGCCGAGCGCCGTGAGGCGCGTGCCCTCGAGCGGATCGACCGCAACGTCGACCTCCGGGCCTTCGCCGCTGCCGACCTCCTCGCCGTTGTAGAGCATCGGCGCATCGTCCTTCTCGCCCTCGCCGATCACGACGACCCCGCGCATGCGCACGGTGTCGAGCACAACCCGCATCGCGTCGACCGCGGCACCGTCGGCGGATTCCTTCTCGCCGCGCCCGATCCAGCGGGCGGCCGCCATCGCCCCGGCTTCCGTGACGCGCACGAGCTCGAGCGCGATGTTCCGATCTGGGACATGCCTGCTCACGCGCGGGGATCCTACTCCGGTCTTACATGCGCTCGGGCGCCTCGACCCCAACAAGGTCGAGGCAGCGCGCGATCACCGTCTGCGTCGCGCGGCAGAGAGCGAGACGGAACGCCTGCTGCTCGCTTTCCAGCACGCGATGCTCGTGATAGAAGCGGTGAAAGTCGTCGGCGACGCGGATCGCGTACTGCGGGATCGCCTGAGGGCCGCGCTTCGCGGCAGCATCCGCGACGACGGCCGGCAGCTCGGCAAGCCGCTTGATCAGCTCGCGCTCCTCCGGTGCAAGGGCCGCTGGGGTGAGATCGGGAGCGAACGTTGCGTCGCCGGCGTTGCGGATGATGCCCGCGATGCGCGCGTGCGCGTACTGCACATAGTAGACGGGGTTCTTCTGCGACTTCTCGGCCGCCAGATCGACGTCGATGTCGATCGTCTGATCAGGTCCGCTCTTGACGAGATACCAGCGCGCGGCGTCGACGCCGATCTCGTCCATGAACTCGTCGAGGAAGACGACGTCTCCGCGCCGCTTGGACATCTTCGTCTGCTCGCCGCCACGAGTCAGGTGGACGAGCTGGTAGAGCAGCACCTCGATGCGCTCCGGGTCGTACCCGAGCATGCGGGCGATCGCCGCGTACCAGTTCCGCGTGCCGTGGTGATCGGCGCCGAGCACGTAGATCGCGCGATCGATCCCGCGCTCGAGCTTGTCGACGAGATAGGCGACGTCGGCTGCGCGATACGTCGCCGCCCCTCCCTCAGACCGGATGAGCACCCGATCCTCCTCGTCGCCGTACGCCGACGAGCGTGCCCACAGCGCACCATCCTTCTCATACGTGTCGAGTCGCGGCAACAAGTCCGGCAGCCGTAGCTCGAGCTCGCTCTGCCGCGCCCACGAGTCGAAATGAATGCGGAAGCGCTCGAGCGATGCCTCGATTCGGCGCAGCATCTCTTCCACCGGGTCCCCACGTAGCTGCGCGAGCTCCTTGACGTAGTCGCCGTGGTAGCCGTCCTCGGGCGGCTCCTCCCCGCTTCCTGCGGCTTCGACCGAAGCGCGAAAGCGGTCCATCTGCGCGCCGGTGTCGTTGTAGTAGTACTCGCGCGTCACGTCGTGCCCGCCGAAATCGAG
Source organism: uncultured Actinomycetes bacterium (assembly GCA_963707525.1). GTDB lineage: Bacteria > Actinomycetota > Thermoleophilia > Gaiellales > Gaiellaceae > Palsa-739. The sequence continues at coordinate 739,248 of CAVPQJ010000007.1, forward strand.
CAGGCGCGCGACGGAGTCGCCGTAGGCGCCGTTGCGCGCGGACGCGACGGTCAGCGGTCCCGTCGGGTTCGCCGACACCATCTCGACTTGCACCTGCTCACGCGGCTCGGCCCAGCCGCCGCCGAACTCGTCGCCCGCGTCGAGAATCGCACGCAGCGCGTCGGCGAACCAGGAGTCGACGAGAAACAGGTTGACGAAGCCCGGGCCTGCGATCTCTGCACGCTCGACCTCCGGAAGCCCCTGGGCCGTCTCGACGAGCTCGGCCGCGAGCTCACGTGGCGCCTGCCGGCGTGCCCCCGCGAGACGCAGTGCGGCGTTCGTCGCATAGTCGCCGTGCTCCACTTCGCTCGGCCGTTCGAGCTCGACCCCCGGACCGAGAAGCGCCGCGAGAGCGCTGACGGGATCAGCCCGCAACGGGCTCTTGCCGCCGAGCGAACAAATCCTCGAGGCGCTGCAGCTCTTCGGTCGTGCCGACTCCGACGATCACGTCACCTGGCTCGATTACCGCGTCCGGTTCGGGTGTCGTGTCGAACGTACCGTCGCGCTTGCGCAGCGCGACGACGATTGCACCCGTGTGATGGCGTACCCGGAGATCGCGGATTGTCTTGCCTGCGTTCGCGCAGGTCGGGTCGACTTCGATCTCCGCGATGTGAAGGTCGGGTCCGGTCGCGGTCGTGACGGCATCGAGGAACGACATCACCTGCGGCTTCAGGACGAGGTTCGCCATGGTGCGTCCAGCGGCGGTGTACGGCATGACCACGCGGCTTGCGCCGGCCAGGAGCAGCTTCTTCTCCGCATCTTCGTCGGACGCGCGCGCGACGATCTGGATGTCTGGCCGAACGTTCCGCGCGGACAGCGAGATGTAGAGGTTGTCGGCGTCGTCGTCGGAGGCGACCACGATTCCCGCCGCCTGGTCGATGCCGGCGCGCTTCAGGTCCTCGTCCTCGGTCGCGTCGCCGACGATGAGGAGGTCGTCGTGCTCTTTCGCGGCTGCGATCGCTTCCTCCTTGAAGTCGAGCACGACGTAGGGGACATTCGACGCGCGAAACTCCTCCGCCACGCGGCGACCGACCCGGCCGTAGCCGCAGATGATGAAGTGGTCGCGCAGGCGGTCGATCGTTCGCTCCCTTCGCCGTTCGGCCAGCACGCCGGTGAAAACGCCGCCGGCGATCGACTCGACGATAACGGCGCCGGCGTAGGCGATGATCGTCAAGCCGCACACCACGAGCAGCATCGAGACCGCCCGAGCGCCGTTCGACGCCGGGACCGTGTCCAGTCCGGCGAGCGTGACGGTCACGACCGCTCGATAAAAAGCCTGGAACCACGATTCGTGCAACGTCTCCCGAAACCCGATCGTGCCGCCCGTCACCGTGACGCCGACGGCCGCGAGCACGCGGAGGGTCTGACGAAGACGGAGGCCGGCCTGCACGCCTCTAGTATTCCGGCATGGACGACGAACACGACGAGAACGACGAGCAGCTTCCGGAGCTGGAGGCCGGCGAACGCCGGCTCAACATCCATCTCGACCCCACGGATATCGCCGGCGGCTACGCGAACTTTGCGAACATCAGCTTCTCGCGCTACGAGTTCACGCTGACGTTCGCCCGCATCGAGCACGAGGTCGAGGAAGGTGACGTCCCCGGAGCGGTTGTCTCACGGATCAATGCGTCGCCGCGCTTCGTCGAGGAGCTCATCGCCGCGCTCCAGGATTCCTGGTCGAAGTTTCAGACGACCGAGGGCATCCGCAACCTTCCCGAGACTCCGGGACCCTGAGCCTCGCCCCGTCGTACGCCGTCCTGTGCGCGGTGCAGGCGGCGGTCGTGTTACTCCCGCGCCGTGTCGGCCGACCGCATCGCCGCGGTTGGATCGGCGTCGCGCTGCCCGCAGCCTCTTTGGGAACCGGAATCGTCGTACTGCAAGCGTTCACCGGTGGGCCACACGCGCTGGCTCTGCTCGCTGCAGTCGCAACCCCGGCGCTCGCAGCGGCTCGGCCGAAACGTGCCCCAGTCGCGATCGGCCTCTGGCTCGTCGCCTGGCGTGCGGACGGGCTCCTCGCCCAGGGGGCTTCTGTCGCGCTCGTCGCACTCGCCGCCGTGACCGTTGCGGAGATCGCGGGGGCGTTTGCACCAAGGTGGTCGCTCGCTGTTGGACTCGTGGCGCTGGCGATCCTCGACGTCGTTCTGGTCTGGGGTACGTCGCAAGTCGGTCCGGCGACAACCGCGCTCCATTACGCGGCGGTCCCGTCCGCCGCGGGCCATCCGATCCCACGCCTGCAAGACGCGACGTTCGGCTCGGCAACGATGGGCTGGCTCGACCTTGCAGCGGCCGCACTCCTGGGCGTAGTGGCACGTGCGCGCCTGCGCGCCGCTGTAGTCACGGGTGTTGCAGCGGGCGCGTGGGGACTGCTACTGCTCGTGACGACGACTGTTCCCGCGACGGTGCCGACGCTCGCCGGTCTCCTCGTCGGCAGGCTGTAGCGATGCGCGTCGCGGTCATCTCCGACATTCATGCGAACCTGCACGCGCTCGAAGCAGTGCTCGCGGCGATCGACGCTGATCCGGTGGACGAGCTGTGGTGCCTCGGCGATCTCGTCGGCTACGGCCCGAAGCCGAACGAGTGCTGCGCGATCGTGGAGGCACGAGCTGCCGTCTGTCTCTGCGGCAACCACGACCTGGCGGTGCGCGGAACGATCGACCTCGTCGAGTTCAGCGGCGACGCAGGGATCGCCGCCGCCTGGACGCGCGAGGTTCTTGCGCGACGAGGCGCGCGCGTTTCTCGACGGGTTGGAGCCCGCGCGGAAAGGCTCCCGGCGTCGCACTCTTCCACGGCAGCGCGCGCGACCCGGTGTGGGAATACGTGCTCTCGGACGAGGCCGCCGCAACGACGTTCATGCTGACCGAGGAACCGCTCGTGCTCGTCGGGCACAGCCATGCGCGCGCTGCAGATCGCACTCCGGGACGCCATGCTCGACGGCGGCCTTGCGCCGGATGGAACAGAGCTCGACCTTTCAACCGCGCGCTGGCTGCTCAACCCTGGTTCGGTCGGCCAGCCGCGCGACGGCGACCCGCACGCCGCCTACCTCCTGCTGGATCTCGATGCGCAGCGTGCGAGCTTCCGTCGCGTTGCCTACGACGTCGAGCTCACACAGTCGGAGATGCGCGAGGCCGGGCTGCCGGAGGCACTCATCGAGCGGCTGGCTCTCGGTCAGTGAAGCGTCTGGCGCTGCTACCGGTGGTGCTTGCGGGCGCCGGGTGCGGCGGCGCTGGACAGCAGACCACCGCCCCGCAACTCCCCCGCGCGCTCGCGCAGCGGTGGGCTCAGCGCGCTGATGCGATTGCGACGGCTGACGCCTGCGCGGCGCACCGGCGGGCTACAGCCTTGCGAACGGATGTCATCCTCGCGGTCAACAAGCGCAAGATCCCGCAGAGCTTGCTCGAGCCGCTGACGAGCAAGGTGAATGCTCTTGCAGCGCACAAGGCATGCGCGCCCGTCCAGGTCGAAGCCGATGACCTCGCCGCGTGGCTGCGGAAACCGTCGAGCTAAGCGATCTCGACGACGGCGGCAACTGCCGCCACAGCCGGCGCAGGCTCGCGCGCTTCTTCCCCGTAGAGGTGAATCCCCTCGCGCGCGAGCGCGAGCTGGACGTCCTCGCGGGCCTTGTAGATGCGCCACTTCACCGTCGCGAGCGTGACCTCGAGCGAGTCCGCGATCTCGGTGTACGAGAGGCCGACGATGTCGCGCAGCAGCAGCGCCATCTTGAGGTCGACGTTCAGTGCCTCGACCGCACGCCAGACGGCATCGATCGCCTCGAGCCGCTCGAACGGAGCGTCGAGCACCTCGAGCGGCGGCACGTCGTCGATGTCGACGACCGCGCGCGGTCGCCGTTCGACGGCACGCAGCTCGTCGAGAACGCGGTTCTTCGCAACCTGGAAGAGCCAGGTCGTGAACTTCGAGCGCAGCGAGAAGCGCGGCAAGCCCTGGAACACTCGCAGGAAGATCTCCTGGGTCAAATCCTCGGCCAGGCGACCTGTCGCCGACAAGGCGCAGCACGTAGTTGAAGACCGGCACCTGATAAGCGCGCACGATGATCGAGAACGCGCGCTCATCACCGCGCTGTGCCTTCCGCAGGACGCCGAAGTCAGGCTGGGGCAGCGACAAGGTGGCCCATGATACCCGGGTTATTTGTCGAACCAAGAGATTTCGGCCGTCCATTTGTAAGGGCTGGGCAAAACCGAGAAGGGCCAGCACGGTCGGCGCCAGATCGGAGAGCTCGCCATGTTCTCTCAGCTTTAGTCCGTTTTCGGTGAGGATCAAGGGGACGAGGTTCGTCGTATGTGCGGTATGCGGACTGACGCCGTCGTCTTCGAGCATCCGTTCGGCATTTCCATGGTCGGCCGTGACGAGGCAGACGCCTCCTTGCTCCCGTACCGCCTCGACGACCCGGCCGAGGCAGGCATCGGCTGTTTCGACTGCTTTCACCACGGCCGGGATCACTCCTGTGTGGCCGACCATGTCGGGGTTCGCGAAGTTGATCACCGCGAATGCGTAGCCGTCGCCGATCTCCTCGACGAAGCGATCCGCAAGCTCGTGCGCGGACATCTCCGGCTTGTGGTCATAGCTCGGGACGTCCCGAGGCGAGGGAACGAGCAGGCGCGTCTCGCCCGGGAACTCGTCCTCGCGGCCCCCGTTGAAGAAGTAGGTGACGTGCGCGTACTTCTCGGTCTCCGCCATGTGGAGCTGCCGGACGCCGTGCTGGGCGAGTGCCTCTGCGAGAACCATGTCGACGGTCTGCTCCGGGAACGCGATCGGAAAGTCGAAGTCCTCCCGGTACTTCGTCATCGTCGTCAGGTCGGTTTTGAGCTCGCCCAGCTTCTCGCTCAGCTGGCGCGCCCGGTCGGGCCGGAAGTTGAAGAAGATCGCGGCGTCCTTGGCCGGGTCGAGCGGCGGGCGGCCCTCCCGCCACAGCGGGACGATGAACTCGTCGGTGATGGCCGCGGCATAGCTCTTCTGGACACACGTGATGGCTGTGTCTGTAGCCGTGCACCATCTCTGTAGCCCGATGGAGGACGGCGTCCAGCGCCAGCTGCGTCCGCTCCCAGCGGTTGTCCCTGTCCATTGCGTAGTAGCGCCCGGAGATGGTGGCGATGCGGGCGTCGGGCAGCTCGGCCAGGTCTCGCACGGCCGACGTGGGAGACACGTCGCGCCCGTCCGTGAACGCATGGATCCAGGTGCGATGGGTCATGCCCTCGCGCTGCGCGAGCTCGAGCAGCGCCCGCAGGTGGTCGATGTGCGAATGGACGCCGCCGTATGAGACAAGGCCGAGCAGGTGCACGTCGCCGTCGCGTTCGCGCGCACGCCGGAACGCCGAGACGAGCGCCTCGTTCTCGTAGAACGTGCCGTCGGCGATCGACCGGTTGACGCGCTGAAAGTCCTGATCGAGCACGCGGCCGGCGCCGATCGTCAGGTGGCCGACCTCGGAGTTGCCCATCTGTCCCGGCGGAAGTCCGACGGCCTCACCCGACGCGGCGAGTCTCGCGTGCGGGTACTCGGCCCAGAGCCGGTCGAATACCGGCGTCGACGCAAGCTCGACCGCGTTCCCCGGGCCCGGTGGAGCGCAGCCCCAGCCGTCGAGGATGACGAGCGCTACGAGCGGGAACGTGCTGCCGCTTCGCATATCGCCACGAACGAGTCGATGTCGAGAGACGCGCCGCCGACAAGCGCACCGTCGACGTCCGGCTGCGCCATCAGCTCCTCCGCGTTCTCGGGCTTGACCGATCCCCCGTAGAGCACGGGACGGTCGAGCAGCGACTTGATGAACGCGTGCATCTCCTGCGCGAGCTCGGGCGTCGCCGTCCGGCCGGTGCCGATCGCCCAGACGGGCTCGTACGCGAGCACGAGCCGGTCGGCCGCTCCACACTCCTCGCGAATCGCGGCGACCTGCACGCTGATCACCATGTTCGTGTCGCCCGAATCGCGCTCCTCCGCGGTCTCACCGACGCAGGCGATCACTCCGAGCCCCGCCGCGAGAGCGGCGTGCGCGCGACGGGCGACCGCAGAATCCGTCTCGCCGAAATACTGCCGTCGCTCCGAATGGCCGACGAGCGAGCCGCGCACGCCCAGCGCGATCAGCATCGGCGCGGAGATCTCGCCCGTATACGCGCCCCTCGCGCTCCCAGTGAACGTTCTGCGCGAAGGTCGTCAGGCCGGCGTCGACGCAGGCCGCGAGCTCCGTGTACGGCGGGCACACGATCGCGTCGATCTCGTCGAGGGCTTCGAGCCGTTCCGCAAGCCGGCCGGGGTCGGGCCCCTCGAACATCTTCCAGTTGCCGGCGACGATCATGGAATCGCCGCCACTCCGGGAAGCTCTTTGCCCTCGAGGAACTCGAGGCTGGCACCGCCGCCGGTGGACACCCACGAGATTCTGTCCGCAAGACCGAGCTCGTTCAACGCGCGGACGGAATCGGCTCCGCCGACGACGGAGAACGCCGCGTCGTTCGCGGCGACGGCCTGCGCGACGGCCTTCGTCCCTTCGGCGAAGCGGGGCCATTCGAACACGCCCATCGGCCCGTTCCAGAAGATCGTGCGCGCATCCCCGATGGCCTGCGCGAACCGCTCGCGCGTCTCCGGGCCGATGTCGAGACCAAGCCAGCCCTCGGGCAGTCCGTCGGCCGGGTAGACACCGGACTCGGCGTCCTCCGCGAATTCCGAAGCGCCGACGACGTCGCGTGGCAGCTCGACGTCGAAGTCGAGTGGGTTCTCGACGCGGATCTGCTCCGCCATCTTCCCGCCGATCAACACCGTGTCCGCGCGACCACCGAGGTTCTGCAGCACGCCGAGCTTGTCATCGACCTTCGCGCCGCCGGAGATCAGGACGAACGGCCGCTCGACGTCGCCGAGGAGCTTGCCGAGATGCTCGAGCTCCGCGAGCAGCAGCAGACCCGCGTACGCGGGCAGCAGGTGTGCAACGCCTTCCGTGGAGGCGTGCGCCCGGTGCGCGGAGCCGAACGCATCGTTCACGTAGAGGTCGCAGCCGTCCGCCAGCTCCCGCGCGAACGCCGGATCGTTCTTCGTCTCGCCGGGATGGAAGCGCGTGTTCTCGAGCACGTGCAGCCGTTCGTCCGGCAGCAGCTCGCGCAGACGCGCTGCTCGACCGGCGCCATCGCGTACTTCGCGCGGTCCTCCTCCGACTTCGGCCGACCGAGGTGCGAGCAGACTCGCACCTCTTCCGCGCCCCGCTCGAGCAGCAGAGCGAGCGTCGGGAGCGACGCGCGGATGCGCGTGTCGTCCGCGATCGTGCCGTTCTCGAGCGGGACGTTCAGGTCGGAGCGGACCAGCACGGTCTTGCCGGCGACGTCGGCGTCGCGAACGGAACGTGGTAGGCGCATCAGCCGGCGACAGCCGCCGGCATCGTCGCCCCGATCTTCGCGACGAGGTCGACGAGACGACAGCTGTAGCCCCACTCGTTGTCGTACCAGCCGAACACCTTGACCAGGTTCCCGTTCACCATCGTGAGGTCGCTGTCGAAGATCGCCGAGTACGACGAGTGGATGATGTCCGTCGAGACGAGAGGCTCATCCGAGAACTGCAGGATGCCCGCGAAGTCGCCGGAGTCCGCCTGCGAGTGGAACAGGTCGTTCACCTGGTCGCGATTCGTTTCCTTCGCGACCTGCACGACGAGATCGACGATCGAGCCTGTCGGTACCGGAGCCCGCATCGACATGCCGTCGACCTTCCCTTTCAGGTCGGGCAGGACGAGCCCGATCGCCCGTGCGGCGCCGGTCGAGGTCGGTATGAGGTTGATCGCCGCTGCACGCGCGCGCCGCAGGTCGGGGTGCGGCAGGTCGAGCGTGCGCTGATCGTTCGTGTAGGCGTGAATCGTCGTCATGAAGCCGCGCTCGATCGTGTACGCCTCGTGCAACACCTTTGCGAGCGGCGCAACGCAGTTGGTCGTGCAGGAGGCATTCGAGATGATGTTGTGCCGCTCCGGGTCGTACTCGCGGTCGTTGACGCCGATCACGACCGTGAAGTCGGGGTCGGTCGCGGGCGCGGAGATGACGACCTTCTTCGCGCCGGCATCGAGATGCTTCTGCGCAGACTCACGGTCGGTGAAGAGACCGGTGGATTCGATGGCGACGTCGACGCCGAGATCGCTCCAGGGCAGCTGCCCGGGATCCCGCTCGCTGACGAACTTGATCTCGTGGTCGCCGACGCGAATGAAGCCGTCCCCCGCCTCGACCGGCAGGTCGAGCGTCCCGAGCACGGAGTCGTGCTTGAGCAGGTGCGCCATCGTCTTCGTATCGCCGATGTCGTTGGCCGCGACGAGCTCGAAGTCTCCGCCCCGCTCGAGGGAGGCCCGGAAGAAGTTCCGGCCGATGCGCCCGAAGCCGTTGATCCCGACCCTGATCTTCGCCATGAAGTGATTCCGCCTTCCGTCCGGTTGCGAGGCGAATCTACCCAAAGAGGGCGGGCGGACCGGGAAGCTCCGAGGACGACCCTCCCGGTCCTTCCACCACACCCGAGACCGTGGCGACGGACGGGGTCTGAATCCGTCGCCCGACGAGCGCGGACCCGCCGTTGTCGAGTATGACGACGCCTGCATTGGTGGTCTAGACGAGTTGCAAGTCGTACATGCTCACTCGGCGAGCTGCTGCAAACGACGGAGCCGGCGATACGCCGAGGCCTTGGTCTTCGGCGGACGACAGCGCTTCGCGAGGTCCGCGATCGAGGCGGTCGGATGCCGCAAGCGGAGCGATGCGAGCTCTCGGAGGTCGTCTGGCAGCGCATCGAGGTCGAGCTTCCGGACCGCCTCGAGCTGGGCGTGGGCGGCCCGGCTCGTACGAACGAGGTTCGCGTGATCTGCATTCGCGAGGCGATTCGCGTCGGCCCGGATCGCCGCCAGCACCGAGCGCTCCTCGAGCACGAGCACGGTGTCCGATGCACCGGCGGCGACGAGTGCGTCCGCAATGGATTCCGTTCCTTTGGCGTACGCGACCGCATGACGGCCGCGATCGAGGACGCGCAGCTCGGCGCCCTCACGCGCGGCGACGGCCGCGAGGAAGTGCGCTCCTTCGAGCTCGGCGGTCCGAACCTCGAGATGTGGGTCGCGCGGTCCGCTGAGCGACCCCGACCCCAGAAGCGCGCCCCGGAGATAGGCGCGCCGGCAGCATTTGCGCGCCAGGACACGCTGCGGCGGGTGCTCGAGCGGGCGGTGTGAAGCGTCGAGCACGCCGGCCCGGTGCAGGGTCTCGTACGCGTGCGGGGTCCCTTCGACGTGCAGCTGGTAGCGGGTCGCGCGGTCGAACGCGTGCTGCTGGTACGTCCGGATCTCCGACTCGACCTCGAAGGCGCGCAAGAGTGCGAACGCGCGACGCGCAACTGCGGCGCTCGTGAGATCGAGGTGCAGTGCGACCTGGCCACGACCCCGCAGGTGCACGCTTCCGGCGACGTGGAACAGCCCGGAGAGCTCGGCGAGGCGATCGCAATCCGCATCCGGCGCGATCTGCGCAAGCTCGTTACGCAGCTCTTCAGAGAGTGACACCCTCGAGCTCCAATAGGCGCCGCTTGTAACCCAGGCCGTACGAGCCGTAGGAGCCGAGACCCGACGGCGCTGACGACGCGATGGCAGGGCACGAAGAGGCCGAGCCGGTTGCGTGCGCAGAACGATCCTGCCGCTCGTGCCGCACCCGGCGACCCGGCGAGCGCCGCCAGCTCTCCGTAGGTGACGACCTCGCCGCGGGGAATCGCCCGCAGCTCCTGGGCGCAACGCTCGAGGAACGGCGTGTCGTACTCGAGGTCGAGATCGACGTCGTCGAACGAGTCCGGCCGCCCGGCGAAATATGCCCGGAGGCGCTCAACGAGCTCGCCCGGCCCCATTCGGTGTGGTGGCGCGCGGGAACGGGAGATCGTGCCAAACGACGCGGGTGCCCTCGAGCCAGAGCTCCCCCACGCCCCAGCCCTCGACTTCGTAGGCGACCTGCGTCACGACCATGCTCGCAATCCTAGAATCGCCATATGAGCGCCCACGGCAGCTTCCGCGTCCCCGAGCCGCACAACGAGCCGGTCCGCAGCTACGCGCCGGGAAGTCCCGAGCGTGAGGAGCTCCGCGTTCGTCTCCTGGAGCTGGAATCGCAGCAGCTGGACCTCCCGCTCGTGATCGGCGGCGAGGAGGTGCGGACGGGTGAGACGTTCGAGGCGGTCGAGCCGCACAACCGCTCGCACGTGCTCGCCACGGTGCACAAGGGCGGCGCGAAAGAGGTCGAGCGGGCGATCGCCGCCTCGGCCGATGCGTGGGAGGACTGGTCGCGCACACCGTGGGAGGAGCGCGTCGCCGTGTTCCTGCGTGCGTCGGAGCTCCTGGCCGGACCGTGGCGACAGACGCTGAACGCCGCGACGATGCTCGGGCAGTCGAAGACGGCGCACCAGGCCGAGATCGACGCGGCCTGCGAGCTGATCGACTTCTGGCGGTACAACGTCAAGTACCTGACACGAATCTACGAAGAGCAGCCCGTCTCGTCGCCGGGTGTGTGGAACCGGCTCGAGTATCGCCCGCTCGAAGGCTTCGTCTTCGCGGTGACGCCGTTCAACTTCACGGCGATCGGCGGCAACTTGCCCACCTCCGTCGCACTGATGGGGAATACGGTCGTCTGGAAGCCCGCCTCCACCGCCGCCTACTCGGCTCACTTCCTGATGAAGCTGTACGAGGAGGCAGGCCTACCGCCCGGCGTGATCAACCTCGTGTACGGATCCGGCGCCGAGGTCGGAGATCCGGCTCTCGCAAGCCCTCACCTCGCCGGCATCCACTTCACCGGCTCTACCGCGGTGTTCAACGGGATGTGGCGCGCTGTCGCGACCAACATCGACAACTACCGCAACTATCCGCGCATCGTCGGCGAGACCGGCGGCAAGGACTTCATCGTCGCCCACCCCTCCGCCGACGTCGATGCGCTCGCGACGGCGATCGTCCGGGGCTCCTTCGAGTACCAGGGGCAGAAGTGCTCCGCCGCGTCGCGCGTCTTCGCGCCGTCGAACCTCTGGCCGGAGCTGAAGGAGCGACTCGTCGAGCAGGTGCGCGCGCTGAAGGTCGGCAACGTCAACGACTTCGGCAACTTCATGGGCGCCGTCATCGACGGCAACTCGTTCACGACGCAGAAGGCCGCGATCGACGAGGCCAACGAGTCCGGCAGCAACGCGAGCGTGCTCGTCGGCGGCGGCTACGACGACTCGGACGGCTGGTTCGTCGAGCCGACCGTGATCGAGACGAGCGACCCGAACTTCCGGACGATGCGCGAGGAGCTCTTCGGGCCGGTCGTCACCGCGTACGTCTATCCGGAGAAGCGGTACGAGGACACGCTCGACCTGATCGACGCCGGCGCGCCGTATGGGCTCACCGGGGCCGTGTTCGCTCGCGACCGCTCGGCAGTCGATGCCGCGCAGGAGCGGCTCCGCTACGCGGCCGGAAACTTCTACGTCAACGACAAGCCCACGGGCGCAGTCGTGGGCCAGCAACCGTTCGGCGGCGGGCGGGCTTCCGGAACGAACGACAAGGCCGGCTCGATGTGGAACCTGATCCGCTGGGTCTCGCCGCGGACCATCAAGGAGCTCTTCGTGGCGCCGACCGACTACCGGTACCCCTACATGGGGCCCGGACGTGCTAGATCGCTTCTTCGAGCTGCGCGAGGAACGTCTCGACGTCTTCGACGAAGTCGGCGACGAGGTCGACGTACCAGGCGTGCTCTTCGAGGTCGTCCGCGATGAAGTGCAGCTCCATGCTCGGGAAGCTACGCCCGATTCGTAAGCGATCGGTGATGACGCTGTAAGAAGTAGATCGCGCCCGCGCCCGCGAGCGCGGGGAGCGCGAGCACGAACGCCCGCGGGGCGCACGCCGAACGCCGCCGGCGATCGCACCGTCGGTGAGGCTCGCGATCGGGCGCAGACCGAGGAAGGCGACGCTCCAGAGCGCCATGATCCGGCCGCGCTGGTGCTCGGCCACGTCGAGCTGCAGCCGGCTCGTCGCCGACGTGTTCGACGCGAGATAGCCGAAGCCGGCCAGCGCGAGGAAGACGTAGGCGACCGGGAGCCAGGGCGACAGCGAGAAGCCGATCACGCCCGCGCCGAGCAGGACGAGCGTCGCGAACATCCGCCGCCTCGAGCCGGCGACGCGCCCGGCGAGCAGGAAGGCCGCCGAGACGGCGCCGATGCCGAAGGCGCCGATCAGGTAGCCGGCGTCGGTGTCCGGCCTGCCGAAGGCATGCGCGAACGCCGGGGCCTCGGTGTTGACCGGATCCGACGCGAAGCCAACCGCGGTGACGATCAGGAGGAAGGCGAGCAGGCGCGGCTCCTCGCGGACGAGGCGCAAGGCTCTCGCGAAGCCGCGCCTCGCCTCGGCTCGCCAGCTGCCGCGCGGCCGGCTGCACGAGCAGGACGCCGACGACGAGGACGAGGTAGGAACCCGAGTTGATGGCGAACGACGCCGGAATTCCGAGCTTGCGCACGGAGAGAGCCGCAAGCGCCGGGCCGACCGCGCGCGCGAGGTTGTACGTCATCGAGTTGAGCGCCACGGCGGACTGCAGGTGCGAGCGCGGCACCAGGTCGGCGAGCAGCGCCAGCGAAGCGGGCGCCGAGAACGCACTGACGACGCCGAGCCCGAGCGAGACGACCATGACGACCCATACCGGCGCGAGCCCTGCCCACGCGAGGCCGGCGAGCAGCCCGCCGAGCGCGGTTGCGACGAGCTGTGCGACGACCACGAGCTTGCGGCGGTCGAAGCGATCGGCAGCGCTGCCCGCCCACGGAGCGAGCACGAGGATCGGCAGGAACGTCGCGAACTGGAGAACGCCGAGCAGGAACGGCGAGTGCGTATGCCGGTAGACGAACAGCGACGCGGCGAGATTCTGGAACCACGTCCCGCTCGCCGACGACGCGTTCCCGATGAAGTAGGGAAGGAAATTGCGGTGGCCGATCAGCCGCAGCGCGGCGCTCGGTCCGACCGCGGGCGGCTCGTCTTCCGCCACGCGGCTAGGCGCGGCCGGCTTTGTGCAGCTGGTCGTAGATGCGGCGCGCCGTCTTCGACGGCACCCCAGGCACGCCCTCGAGCTCCTCGGGCGTCGCGGCGAGCATCTGCTCGACCGAGCCGAAGTGCTTGAGGAGCGCTCGTCGCCGCGCCGGGCCGACGCCTTCGAGGTCGTCGAAGATCGACGCGAACCCGCGCGACTCGCGCCGCTGGCGGTGGAACCCGAGCGCGAACCGGTGAGCCTCGTCGCGGATGCTCTGCAGCAGCTGGAGCCCCGGGTTGTGACGCGACAGCACGATCGGGTCGGCCTGCCCCGGTACGAACACCTCCTCGATCCGCTTGGCGAGTGCGATCACCGCGACGCGCGGCAGGTCGAATGCCTGCATCGCTCCGAGCGCAGCGGACAACTGGCCCTTGCCGCCGTCGATCACGACGAGATTCGGCGTGGACGCGAACGACGCATCGTGCGTCTCCCCCGTCCCGTCCGACAGCCGCGCGAACCGGCGGGTGATCACCTCCGCCATCGCCGCGAAGTCGTCGGAATCCTCGCCGGCGGTCTTGATGCCGAACTTGCGGTAGTCGGACTTCCGCGCCTGCCCGTCTCGAAAGACGACCATCGATCCGACGGGATCCTGCCCCATGGCGTGCGAGATGTCGTAGCACTCGATGCGCAGCGGCAGCGACTCGAGGTTCAACGCCTCCCGCAGCTCCTCGAGCGCCTCGACGCGCCGCGCACGCTTCTGCTCCGTCGCCGCCTGCTCCGACACGAGCGCGTGCTGCGCGTTCTCGTCGGCGAGCTGCTGCAGCCGTCGCTTCTCGCCACGCTCGGCGGCGCGCACCTCGACGCGGGCTCCGCGCTTCTCCGAGAGGAACCCCGCCAGGGCCGAAAGGTCGCCGGAGTCCCGCGGCACGATGATCTGCGGCGGCACGCTCGGTGCGGAGCCGTAGTACTCGATCGCGAATGACTCGATCACGGTCGTCAGATCCTGGCCTCCGACGTTCTCCAGGTGGAAGGAGTGGCGGTCGACCATCTTGCCGCCGCGCAGCGGAAAGATCTGCACGACCGCACGGTCGCCCTCGGTGGCGAGACCGATGACGTCGATCGTGCCCACCGACTGCCGCTCGACCGCCTGTCGCTCGACGAGGTGCTGCACGGCAAAGAGGCGGTTGCGATAGCGCACCGCGTCCTCGAAGCGCTCCTCGCGGGCAGCGTCGTTCATCTTCTGCTCGAGCTCACGCTGGATCGGGCGCACATTGCCCGAGAGGAACTCGATCACGCTGTCGATGATCGCGCGGTAGTCCTCCTTCGAGACGTAGCCGACGCACGGAGCCAGGCAGCGGTCGATGTGGTAGTCGAGGCAGGGGATTCCCGAGTGGCGCCCGGGCTTCGGCCCTTCGCACGGCCGGTACGGGAAGACGCGGTTGAGGACGTCGAGCGTCTCGCGCACCTTCTTCGCATTCGCGTACGGCCCGAAGTACCAGACCCCTTGCCGGTGGCGCTCCCGCGTGAACATCACGCGCGGGTACTCGTCCTCGACCGTGACCGCGATGTACGGGAACGACTTGTCGTCGCGCAACCGCACGTTGAACGGCGGCCGGTGCCGTTTCACGAGGTTCTGCTCCAGGTGGAGAGCCTCGACTTCGGAGCCGGTCACGATCACCTCGATGTCGGCGACGCGGTCCGGCAGCGACTGGATCTGGGCGCGCCCGTCCTGGCCCCGCTGGAAGTACGAGCGGACGCGCGGACGCAGGGTCTTGGCCTTGCCGACGTAGAGAACGTCGCCTTTCGCGTCGCGGAAGAGGTAGACGCCGGGCTTCGCAGGCACCTGTTTCAGCTGGTCTTCGAGGCGTGCAGCCATGGCCATGGCTACCGTAGCCGAGGCGATGTGGGGCATTCTTCTGCGGTTTGGTGCCGTGCTCACGGCGTGTCTGACGCTTGCGTCGGCCGCCCGGGCGGGCGGCCCCGGCCTCGTGATCGGGGCGACGGAGGACGCCGTTCGCTCGACGACATTGGTCGACGCGAAGGCGCAGATGGACCTCCTCGCGCTCGCCGGCTTCCGCGGCGTCCGCATCACGCAGATCTGGGCACCGGGTGAGCGCGCCGTCTCTCCGGACGATGTGACGACGCTCGAGAACGTCGTCGCCGCTGCGAAGCTGTCGGACGTCACCGTCCTGACCAGCGTCATGCCTCTCGGGAGCCGAACGACGCCCCTCACCGAGGCGGATCAGTCCGACTTCGCGGCGTACACGGCGAATGTCGTGGAGCAGGTCCCGGAGTTGCGCACGCTGATCATCGGCAACGAGCCGAACCTCAACCGGTACTGGCTACCGCAGTTCAACGTCGACGGCACCGACGCCGCCGCGCCGGCCTACGAGGCGCTGCTCGCGAGGACGTACGACGCAGTCAAGACGGTCGACGCCGGCGTCACCGTTCTCGGCGGTGCGGTCTCCCCACGGGGCGGCGACGTCCCGAACGGGATCCGCCCGACGCACTCGCCGACGGTATTCATCCAGGACATGGGTCAGGCGTACCGCGACAGCGGCCGGTCGACGCCGATCATGGACGGCTTCGCGTTCCACCCCTACGAGGACAACTCGAGCGTTCCGCCCGTGAGCGGCACACATCCGAACACGACGACAATCGCACTCGCCGACTACGACAAGCTCGTTGCCTTGCTCGGCGCTGCGTTCGGCGACTACTCGATGCCGATCTGGTACGACGAGTTCGGCGTCGAGTCGCAGATCCCGGTCGCGAAGCAGAGCTTCTACATCAACGCGGAAGTCGGCTGCGACGAAGCCCGTCGATGAGGCGACGCAGGCCGCGTACTACCTGCAGGCGATACAGCTCGCGTTCTGCCAGCCGAATGTTCGCGGCCTCTTCCTGTTCCACGCCTTCGACGAACGCGACATGACCGGTTGGCAATCGGGGCTCTATTACGCCGACGACACGCCGAAAACGAGCCTCGACGCGGTGAGACTCGCAATGGAGGAGTCGCGCCGCGGTGTCGTCGCGCAATGCGACGCGGCCCTCCACCTCACCGTCCACGCCAAGGTCGTCGGTGCACGGCGCGGTCTTCACGCTGAGGTGCGACCTCGACTGCACGTACGTCGCACAGCTGTACCGGCTACCGGGCCATCTCCTCGTCTCCAAGCGCGGACGGGCGATCGGGGCCAGGCCGACCACGTTGCCGTTGCGAGTGCCGAAGAAAAGGGGTGCCTACCGACTGCGGCTCTCGGCGATCGCGGCGGTCAACCCGGGCAAAGCCGCGACGCTCCTTCTCAACGTCCGCCACGGCTAGCATTTACGACGTGGACGGCCAGTACGTCGCATACACCTATTACCGCGTCGACCCGGCTTGGCGGCGACTCCCGGTTGACGAGCGCCAGGCGGCGAAGGAAGCATTCGCCGACGTGGTCGAGGACTTCACCGACCGCTTCGACCACCTGCGCGCCTACACGACCACGGGCGTGCGAGCCGAGACTGACTTCTTCCTCTGGAAGATCACGGAGCGCTACGAGGCGCTCGGCGAGCTCGGCGCCGCGCTGAACGGGACGCCGCTCGCAGGTTGGCTCGAGATGCCGTACTCCTATCTGGCGACGACGAAGGCCTCGCAGTACACGAATGCGCGCCGCGCGAGGAAGCTCGTGCCGCAGGGGTCGCCGTATCTCGTCGTCTATCCGTTCGTCAAGGTGCGCCCCTGGTACGCCCTCTCAGAAGCCGACCGTCAGCGCGCGATGGACGAGCACATTCGGATTGGCCGTGAGGAGTTTCCCGGCATCAAGAACCACACGAGCTATTCGTTCGGGATCGACGACCAGGAGTTCATGACCGCGTTCGAGTGCGACGAGCCTGCGGACTTCATGCACCTGATGTTGCGCCTGCGCGAGAGCGAGGCCTCGGCATACACAGAGCGCGACGTGCCGATCTTCGTCGGCCAACACGTGACGATTCGCGAGGCGCTCGCTGCGCTTGACGGCGCGTCGTCGCGCGTCGAGCTTTAGGCAGCCCTAGCCATACGTGTGCTGGTCGCGCCAGATTCGCCACATCGCGAACCCGCAGAGACCCAGCACGCCGACGAACGCCAGCACCTGCAGTCCGTGCGCGCCGCCGTACCAGTTGACGCCGAGATCGGCGATGGCAAGCGCCGCCGCACCGTAGAAGGCGATGCGCGCCCGCAGCGGCCACGCGGAGATCTCCTCCCGGCGCTCGCGCCAGATGAGATAGATGAAGAACGCGATCGCGAGGATGAAGACGATCCGCGCGATGATCAGGAGCGCCACGAGAGTCGCCTGCAGCTGCAGGATCACGATCACCGTGACGATCGCGAGGATGATCAAGAACCCGCGCAACGTCGGGTTCATGCGTGAGAAGAAGCCGCGTTTCATCAGGTGCCGGTCAAGTACGCCCGCACGGCGAGCGCTCCTGCAACCAGGGTAGCTCCGGCGAACCAGGCGAGCCGGGCGCGGCGGTCGGCAGGCGCGTAGAGCCAGGGCGCCAGCACGGCCAGGAGCGCCAGCGACCCGTAGAGGTAGTGCAGCCGGTGCGGGGCGCGACGGTGATCGGAGAGCAGGAGCAGCCCGAGCCCGACCTGAGCGATGACGAGCGTTTGCGCGAGCGCAAGCAGGTGCGTGACGATGCCGCGCGGCTCCCGGTGGCGGTAGTACGCAAGGCCGGCAAGGGCGGCGGCGCCGAACGTCGCCGCCAGGACGAGGATCGCAACGGTGCGGTGGGCCGTCAACATCGGTGATCAGCCTAAGGTCCCCTGGGGCCGTCGTAGGTGCGCGCGTGCTCGATACGCTGCAATCGTGTTAGTCGAAGGCGACCCGGCTCCCGATTTCACGCTGACCTCCGACTCGGGGGACCGCGTTCAGCTCTCCGAGCTCCGGGGCAAGCCCGTCGTTCTCTACTTCTATCCCAAGGACGACACGCCGGGCTGCACGAAGCAGGCCTGCGGCATTCGCGACGCGTACGGCGAGTTCGAGCGTGCTGGAGCAGTCGTGCTCGGCGTCTCGCCCGACGACGAAGGCTCGCACGTGAAGTTCAAGAACAAGTACGACCTTCCGTTCACGCTGCTCGCCGACACCGACCATTCCGTCGCTGAGGAGTACGGCGTCTGGCGCGAGAAGTCGTACCTCGGCAAGAAGTACTGGGGCGTCGGCCGCTCGACCTTCGTGATCGACGCCGACGGGAACATCAAGAAGGTCATGCACGACGTCAAGCCCGCGACGCACGCCGACGACGTGCTCGCCGCGCTCGCGGACTGACGCAAATCCCCCCTTAGAGGGAGTCCGGCGCGCGTCGGAAGGCGGAGGATCGCGCGAAAGGCTTTTCACTTTGCGGCTTCTTCTTCGCGATACCGAGTTCACCGATCGGCTCGTTGCGTTTCTTCGCAGCGTCGGCCAGCGACCGGTCGTGAATGGTCCCGGTCAGATCGAGGTCGACGCGCCGAGTGACGAGCTCGACGCGTACCTCCGAGTCTGGCGGGTCATGCACCCGGAGGTGAAGGTCGAGCTTCACTAGGCCGTCGGTGCGTGAGCTCACGCGGTCGCGTGGGCTGCGGCTCGGCTTCGGGCTCCAAGGAACGCTTGGCCAGAACTCCGCACGGCTTCCTCGCCAATCTACGACCTCGAGCGCCACGCCAGGGGACGCGAATGGCAGGTCGCTCCTGCCGCGACGGTTCATTCCGCGAGACCTTCGTCACCGTGCCGAACGTTTCCTCGGCACGAACTCCAAGGTCACGGGCCTCGAGCTCGTCCGCACCTACAACGCGCCCGGACCGATTCCCGGAGCCCGCGATCACTCGTCGCGACCGATCGTCGCGGTACGAGCGCATCCTGTGGCCGAGGGGCCGCAGGACTACGCCGACAAGATCGTGTCCGTCAACGGCGGCCACTGGCGTCGGATGTCCGAGGCCTCGCACTCGTTCCCAGCTTCGAGCGGGCGTACAAGTGCCAGCCGAATGGCTGACGTGGCCAGAGGCCGTATGCGGATGAGAGGACTTGAACCTCCACGAGCTTTCGCCCACACGGACCTGAACCGTGCGCGTCTACCAATTCCGCCACATCCGCGCGGACGGACAGTGTAGCCCCGCCCGCGATGCGTTGAGAACGCGTGTACCGTGTTGAGCCTGCGTCGCGTCGCTCTCGTCTTGCCGGCACTCCTGGGGTCGCTCATGCTGCTCACCGCGGCGGGCGCCGGGACGTCCGCCCCGCTCGCCTGCGCCTTCCGGCGCAGGTCTTGTCGAGGTCGTCGTCACGCTCCCGCAGCTGCCGCTCGCCGAGGCGATCAAGCACGACCGCGGGCTCGCAGCCGCGACGACGACGCGCCACCGGCTCGACGTTCGCGCGCCCGCCAGCGTCAGCTACCTGCGGACGCTCGCCTCGGCGCAGCGGACGCTCCAGGCTCGGATCAGCGCAGCGATCCCGGCCTCGCGCGTGCGCTGGCACTACGGGGTCGTGCTGAACGGCATCGCCGTCGCCGTACCGCGGTCGCAGCTCGAGCACGCTCAGCAAGATCCCCGGCGCGACCGTCTGGCCGAGCGTGACCTACCACTCGCTGCTCGACCGCTCGCCGAAGCTGATCTCGGCGCCGACGGTGTGGGGACCCACGCTCGCGACCGCCGGCAACGGGATGAAGATCGGGATCATCGACGACGGGCTCGACCAGACGCCACATCTTCTTCGACCCGACGAACTTCGCCTATCCCGCGGGCTTCCCGAAAGGGAACACGGCGTTCACGACGCCGAAGGTGATCGTCGCGAAAGCGTTCTCGCCCGCGTCGAACCACTGGAAGTACGCGAACACGCCGTTCGACCCGACGAACTCCGATCACGCGACGAACGTCGCAGGGATCGCCGCCGGCGACCACGACACGATCGCAACGATCCCCGGCAGCCGCCCGAAGGTGTCCGGAATCGCGCCGAACGCGTATCTCGGCAACTACAAGGTGCTCACGGTGCCGACCAGCGAACTTCGGTCTCGACGGCAACTCGCCCGAGATCGCCAAGGGCATCGAGGAGGCGGTGAAGGACGGCATGGACGTGATCAACCTCTCGCTCGGCGAGCCGGAGATCGAGCCGACGCGCGACATCGTCGTCGCGGCGATCGACAACGCCGCCGACGCCGGCGTCGTGCCGGTGATCGCCGCCGGCAACGAGTTCGGTGACGCCGGCAAGGGCTCGATCGGCTCGCCCGGGAGCGCACCGAAGGCGATCACGGTCGCGGCATCGACCGAGGGCGACAACGGCCCAGCCGACGTGATCGCCGGCTTCTCGTCGAGCGGCCCGACGCCGACGTCGCTGCAGATGAAGCCCGACGTCACCGCGCCGGGTGTCGACATTCTCTCGTCGCTGCCCCGGAACCAGTGGTCGAATCACGACTGGAGCGGCACGAGCATGGCGTCGCCGCACGTCGCCGGCGCCGCGGCCCTGCTGAAGGAGCGGCATCCGACCTGGACGGTGGAGCAGATCAAGTCGGCGCTCGAGTCGACCGGCGACCCGGTGCACCTGGCGGGCTCGACCGCCGAGGTGTCCGCGCTGCGCGAAGGCGGCGGTCGCATCAACGTTGCGCGCGCCGACAACCCGCTGATCTTCACCGATCCGACCGGCATCTCGTTCGGGCTCGTCAAGCGCGGCACGACGAGCACGCGGCCGCTCACGCTCGTCGACGCGGGCGGCGGACCGGCTCCCGTGGACTGCGACGATCGTGCCGCAGACGGCGCCGAGCGGAGTCAACCTCTCGCTCGCTGTCCCGCTCGTCACTGCCGGAACCACGCTCAGCCGTCACGCTCAACGTCGCGGCCGACGCAGCCGAAGGCGACGCGGTCGGCTTCGTTCAGTTGAGCCGCGGCACGGACGTACGGCGCGTGCCCTACTGGCTCCACGTCGAGGTGCCGAAGCTCGGCACCGAGCCACACGTAACGATCCCGCGACCCGGGCGTCTACGGCGGCAACACCGCCGGCAAGAAATCGCTCGTCTCGAGCTACCGCTATCCCGAAGGCGGGCTCGCGTGCAACTGCAAGAGCGGCGTGCTCCTCGATCTCTCGGGGCCGGAGCAGGTCTTCCGTATCGCGGTCAAGACGCGCGTGGCGAACCTCGGAGCCGTCCTGCTCACGCACGCGAAGGGGGTCACCGTGTCACCGCGGCTCGTCGTCGCCGGCGACGAGAACCGCCTCACAGGCTTCACCGCGCTCCCGGTCAACGACAACCCGTACCAGCTGTTCGGCGTGGTCGAGCCGGTCGTCGGCGCGATCGCGCCGGCGCCCGGCGCCTACGACGTCGTCTTCGACACGCCGGCCGGCGCGCAGCCCGGGCAAGTTCACGTTCCGGGTCTGGATGAACGACGTCACCCCGCCCGACGGCACATTTGCTCACGCGGACGGTGCGCCGGGGCAGCTCCGATTCGAGTGGCGATCTCCGATCGCGGTTCAGGCGTCGACCCGCGCTCGATCGTGCTCAACGTCGACGCGGTCGCGACCGCGATTCGCGTTCAAGAAGGGCGTGCTGACCGTGCCCACAGCGGGCCTCGCCGCGGGCAAGCACCAGCTGAGGTTCGTCGTCTCCGACTACCAGGAGGCGAAGAACATGGAGAACGTCGGGCCGATCCTCCCGAACACGCGACGTTCTCGCGCGACCATCACCGTTCGCTAGCGCCGGTACTCGTCTTCGGTCGTCGGCAGGTTCGCGAGGTCGCGCTCGACGCTCGCGGCGAAGTCGTCCGCATCCGAGATCGGCTCCACGACCCGCAGCGACGCCTTGCGCTTCGCGCGCTCGCGCCGGCGACGCGCGTCAACGCCGACGCGGGTCTCAAGCCCAGCTCCCAGCCGCGGCCATTCGGCTCCGGCGACGACCGCAACCGCGAGCGCGAGCAGGGCGATGTACAGCCAGCTCACGAGACCGATCTTAGCGAAGCAGGGGTAATCCAATCCGGCCCCGCCGCCGATAGATAGGAGGCATGAGCATGAGCCCCCCGTTCCTCGATCGCCTACGCCTTTCTCTGGGCCACGCTGATGCGGGCCCTGCTCGTCAAGGCGCGCGTGCTACCGCCGACGTGTGCCCGGTGTGGACGCCTGTTCGAGCGCAGCGCGCTCGGCCAGCCTGTCTGCACCTGCCACGAGCGCTAGAGCGGTTCAGGCGACGGCGGCGCCGAAGAGCTCCCCGAGCTTCCGCTCGAGGTAGCGCAGATACGGCGCGGGGTCCATCGACGAGCCGGTTACGCGCTGCAGGAGCTCCTGCGGCGTGAACGCGCGGCCGTGCTGGTGGACGTTCTCGCGGAGCCACTCGCGCAGGGTCCCGAACTCGCCCGCGCTCGAACTGCTCGTCCAGGTCGCCGAGGTCTGCCTCCGCCCGCTCCCACAGCTGAACCGAGACGACGTTCCCGAGCGCATAGGTCGGGAAGTACCCCATCGTCATGTCCGACCAGTGGACGTCCTGCAAGACGCCGACGACGACGTCGGGCGGCTGAAGTCCGAGGTACTCGCGCATCTTCGCGTTGAACGCATCGGGCAGATCCTTGAGCGTGAGCTCGCCGGAGAGCAATGCGCGCTCGAGCTCGAAGCGGAGGATGATGTGCAGGCAGTACGTCACCTCGTCGGCGTCGACTCGGCGGAACGACGGCTGCACCTTGTTCAGCGAACGGTGGAATGTCTCGAGCGAGACGTCGCCGAACTGCTCCGGGAAGTCCTCTTGCAGCTTCGGATAGAAGAAACGCCAGGTCGCGATGCTGCGCCCGACGAGGTTCTCCCACATGCGGCTCTGCGACTCGTGGAACGCGGACGACACGCCCTGCGCGAGCGGCGAACGGGTGTAACGCCGGATTGACCTGGCGCTCGTAGATTCCGTGCCCGAACTCGTGCAGGCAGGAGAGGATCCCGTGCAGCGAGTCCTCGTGGAAGTTCGTCGTGAGCCGGATGTCGGTCGGCGCGAACGACGTCGCGAACGGATGCACGGTCTTGTCCAGCCGCCAGGCGGCGCGGTCCATCCCCCAGCGCTCGAGCACCGCGAGCGCGAAGCGACGCTGCGCCTGCCGCGGGAAATGGCCGCGGAGACACGAGTCGTCGATCGGGTCCGCATCCTGGACCGCGCGCAGCCAGGGGACGAGCGCCGCCTTCAGCGCGTCGAAGATCGTCACGACCTCGTGCGTCTTCATCCCCGGCTCGTAGTCGTCGAGGACGATGTCGTACGGAGTCGTCCGTGGTCTCGAAGCAGGCGACGTACTGCCGGCGCAGCTCGAGGTTGCGCTCGAGGTGCGGCAGCATGATCGCGTAGTCCTCCTGCTCGCGCGCTCGGAGCCAGCCCTGGTACCCCAGCGAGCCGGCGCGCGTCATCTCGGCGCGCAGATCCGGAGGGACGCGGACTGCTTTCTCGTAGTCGCGGCGCGCGATGCGGATGAGGCTCGCCTCGAACGACTCGAAGTCGTGCTCCTCCTCGAACGGGCGCAGCTCCTCGAGCAGCTCGCCGAGGTCGGGCGAGACGTTCAGCTCGTGCGCGATGCGGTTCAGCGTCGCGCGCTGCTCGGCGCGCGCCTCGGCCCCGCTCGGGGGCATCTTCGTCTCCTCGTCCCAGGAGAGGACGCCCGCCGACTTTCTCCACGTCGTGGATCTCTGCCAGACGCCGTCTGAGGTCTGCAAACTGATCGGTCAAAGCCGGGCAGAGGGTAGCGAAGCCACAGGAATACCGGCCGACGCGCAACGAATGGAGGCTCGACTGCCGCAGCCGTCGAGCCTCCATCAGGGCCAGTCGGTCAGCGGGCGGCATATGGCACCGATACCGGTCCCGCTCGTTAGTGCGCCTTCGACCCAAGCCCCAGCCCACAGCTTGTTCCGACTGCGGGCAATCGCCTACTCGACAAAAGGACGGACTCGTCGCCACCGAAATCTGCGCAGGAGTCCGCGCTCGCTGTAGAAAACCGCAACCAGGGGGCCGCAGCTACGCCTCTCTCCCGGCTGCGGCGCCTCAGGGGCCGGTGCGCCCGCGCCGCAGCGGCGGCCGGCCCCGCTTAACCGCCTGCCAGCAAGTAGATCGCGAAGGCAATCGCCGCGAGCCAAACTGCCTGCAAGGCGGCGAGGTGAATCCCCACGGTCCGGCCGTTAGGCCCATCGGACTCGGATTGCACGGACTCTGCGTCCAAAGGCGAAGCTTGCGCAGGAGCCTTTGTCATTCCCTGCCTCCCTCTCCCCAGAGGTCATGGCCACACGACTGTCCCCTGTCGCGCGTTTGACGTCGAGCATGCCACGCTCGACGAGAAAACTCCAGTCCAGAAACTCCCCGGGTTGGACTCGAACCAACAACCCTCCGGTTAACAGCCGGATGCTCTGCCAATTGAGCTACCGGGGATTGGCCGGCAGATTGTAGCCAGGGGCTAGGCGAACTCGCGGATCGCGGTTCGGACCTCCGCGAGGCGCTGCTGAAGCTCGAGGAAGTGATCCGACTCTGCATCGGAGAGCTGCCGCTGCAGGCGCCGCTCACGCAGACGAAGCAGCATCTGCTCGGCCGTCTCCTCGTTGATCTCGTCGGTCTCACTCAGGGCATAGATCTCGGCGAGCAGCGACGTCAGCTCGCCGTCCGCGGTCTCTTGCCCGAGCAGATGTGCGCGTGCGCGCCGGTGCAGCTCGCTGTCGAAGTGCTCCGGGCCGACTTCCTCGAGGAACCGGTTGAGCTTCGGATGCGCAGCGACCCCGGCGAGCGCGCTGCGCTCGAGTCGGTCCCCGGCGCCGAGCAGCCGGGGCGAGATGACGGAAGCTGCGCTCGAGCGTCCGCGGACCGGCGCGAACGCGGCCTGAGTCTCCGGCGGAAGGTCGAGCAGGTCGGTCGCGAGCCGGCGCGCATCGAGGTGTTCAGGGGAGTCGGGCAGGGCATTGAGAAAGGCCTTGATTGCCGACGATGCGGCGTTCTTGTTGACGGCGCGCTCGTGCAGCAGCCGAACCCGATGCACCGGGTAGCTGACGGGCGAGCGGAGTCGTTCCTCGAAGGCCGCAGGGTCATCGGCGGGATCGGTTCCCTTCGGCAGCGTGACGATCTGCACGTCGAACCCGAAGGGCTCCGCGACCGCGAGCTCCATCCCGCGCAGCGTCGCGTCCTGACCGGCTGCGTCGGAGTCGAAGCAGAGGAAGATCCGTTTCGTCAAGCGGTTCAACTCTCGAAGCTGCGACACGGTCAGCGCGGTTCCCATCGACGCGACGACGGGCTCGAAGCCGGCCTGCCGAAGCGCGAGCACGTCGGTGTTGCCCTCGACAATGACCGCGCGCTCCTGCTTCGCAATCGGCTGGCGCGCGGTGTGCAGGCCGTAGAGGAGGTCGCCCTTCTTGAAGAGGTCGCTCTCCGGCGAGTTCACGTACTTCGGCGGCAGCGGATCGTCCTCGTAGAGCTTGCGTGCCTGGAAGCCGCGCACCGCACCTCGCGCGTCAGCGAGCGGGAAGACGAGCCGGCGCGTGAAGTAGTCGTTGCCGCGGCGATTGACGAGTCCGCCCGCGAGCAGGTCTTCCTGCGTGTAGCCCTCCTGGAGCGCGCGGCGCGTCAGGGTTGGCCCTCCCGGCGCGTAGCCGAGCCGGAACTGGCGGCAGACCTCTTCGCCGAGACCGCGAGAAGCCAGGTATTCGCGCGCGAACGCGCCCTGCTCGCTGTCCCAGAGAACCCGCTCGTAGAACGACGTCGCGCGCTCCATCAGTTGCGTCAGGCGTTCTTTGCGCTTGCGCGCCCGGTCGGCTTCCGGCGAGATCTCCTCGTACTCGATCTGCACTCCGAAACGCTGCGCGAGCATTTCGATCGCCCCGACGAAGTCGACCTGCTCCAACTTTTCGACGAACGCGATCGCGTCGCCGCCTTCATTGCAGCCGAAGCACTTGAAGGTGCCGCGCGCGGGCGACACCGTGAAGCTCGGCGTCTTCTCCTGATGGAACGGACAGAGTCCCTTGTACGTCCCGCCTGCCTTGCGCAGGCGCACGTAGTCCTCGACGAGCGGCAGGATCTCTACGGCGGACTTGACCGCCTCCACCGAGCTGTCCTTGAGGCGCGCCATCAGTCGAGCTCCGAGGAATAGGTGAGTGCGAAGCGGTCGGTCATGCCCGCGAGGTAATCGGTGGCCTGCTGGACGTCATCGCCGCGCTCGACGAGGTGATCGAAGATGCGACGGATCGTCGTGCGGATCCGCGCGTGCTCCTCTGCGGAATGCGGACCGAGATACACGCGCTCGAACATGAACGCGCGCAACGACAGCATCGCCGTGCCGATCTCGTCGCTCTGCGCGATGTCGCCCGCCTCGGAGGACGTCTCCACAAGGTCGTGGACAAGCGTGTCGATGCGCCGTGAGCCGGTGTCGCCGAGGATTGAGATCTCATGCTGCGGCAAGTCGTCGGTGGAGAGCATCCCGGCCCGGATTGCGTCGTCGATGTCGTGGTTGATGTATGCGACGCGGTCGACGATCCGAACGATCTTCCCCTCGAGCGTCTCGGGCTCGTCGGGGCCGGTGTGCTTGAGGATCCCGTCGCGCACCTCCTCGGTGAGGTTCAGGCCGCGCCCCTCGCGCTCGAGCGTCTCGACGACGCGCAGTGAGTGCTCGTTGTGCCGGAAGCCTTCTGCGCCGCGTTCGCGCAGCAGCTCGTCGAGTGACTGCTCGCCCGCGTGCCCGAAGGGCGGGTGGCCGAGATCGTGGCCGAGCCCGATCGCCTCGACCAGATCCTCGTTCAGGCGGAGAGCACGCGCGACGCCGCGCGCGATGCCCGTCGTCTCGAGCGTGTGCGTGAGACGCGTTCGGAAATGGTCGCCTTCGGGATCGACGAAGACCTGTGTCTTGTGCCGAAGGCGGCGAAATGCTTTCGAGTGCACGATGCGGTCGCGGTCGCGCTGAAACGGTGTGCGTAAGCGGCACTCGTCCTCTGCATGTGCGCGGCCTCGGCTTTCGTACGAGCGAACGGCAAGTGGCGACAGCCAGCGGTCCTCGTGCTCGCGCACGAGGCTCTCGAAGGCGTCGGCAACCCGACCGGCAAGTTCCGGCATCGTGAAGCCAGCCTAGAGGATGATCGGGACAGTCCCCCCGTCGGCGCTCCACGCGGCGCCGGTCACGTAGCTCGAGCGCTCCGAGCAGAGAAAGACGATGACGGCGGCGATCTCCTCGGGCTCCGCGAGCCGACCGAGCGGACGCCCGCCGCCCACGGACGCGAGCACCTCGTCGCGCGACTTGCCGGTGCGCGCGGCCTGCTGGTCTGCGAGACCCCCCTCCCCGAGCCATGCCTCCGTCGCGGTCGGGCCGGGCGTAACCGCATTGCAGCGGATGCCCTCTTTCGCGTACACGTCGGCGACAAGCCGCGAGAGAGACAACACCGCCGCCTTCGTCACCGAGTAGTCGGGCATGGACGCGGAGGGCCGCTTGCCGGCTGTCGAGGAGACGTTGACGATCGCGCCTGATTGCCGCTCCTTCATGCCAGGCAGCACGGCGCGGATGGCCCGCACATAGCTCATGACGTTGAGGTGCCACAGCTCGTCCCACTGCTCGTCGGTGACCTCTTCGAAGGTGCGCTGGTAGGCGACGCCGACGTTGTTCACGAGCACGTCGACGCGCCCGAGCCGCGCTTCGGCCTGGTCGATGACCCGCTCCGGCTCGCCGGCGGCCGCGAGATCCGCGTTCACGTGCAGCGCCTCCCCCACGCCGGGCGCGTTGCCGCTGCGACCCGTCGTGACGACCTGCGCGCCCTCTGCAGCGAGCAGCCTCGCCGTCTCGAGTCCGATGCCGCCGGTCGAGCCGGTGACGACGCATACGGTGTCGCGCAGTCCGAGATCCACGGGCCACTACCCTAGTTGGGGATGACGGAGCTGCTGCTCGTTCGCCACGGCGAGACCGACTGGAACGCCGAGGGGAAGCTGCAAGGTCATACCGATCGGCCGCTGAACGACTTCGGGCGCCGACAGGCACAAGCGCTCGCAGACCGGCTCGCCGGCGAGAGCATCGACGCCCTCTACGCGAGCGACCTGTCACGCGCCAGGGAAACGGCGGAGATCGTCGGGGAGAAGCTCGGCCTCGCCGTCGTCGTCGATCCCGACCTGCGCGAGAAGAACTGGGGGAACTGGGAAGGGCTGACCTCGGAGGAGCGGCTCCACATCGAGTTCGAAGGCGAGACGAGTGAGGCACATCGCGACCGGACGCTCAGCGCGGTGCAGCGAATCGTCGAGCGCCACCCCGCTGGCCGCATCGTGGTGGTGACGCACGGCGGCTCGCTGCGAAGGATCCAGGCAGCGGTCTCCGGCTTCGCGCTCCCGGTGATCGAGAACTGCGCCGTCTGGGGCCTGGCCCACGAGGACGGCAGGTTCCGGCCGATAGACTGATCGCGGGCGCGGTGGAGGACTACACAGGCAAGTACAAGGGCGAGCAGGTCGAGGTCGCACTCTTTGGCGGCGAGTACCAGGAGGGCGTCCTCACTGCGTACTGCTACGTCGACGAGGTGGCCCACATCGAGCTGAACGGGCACATCCTCGTCCCGCTGCAGAACATTGCGTCGCTGCACTGCTCCAGCCGGTGCGACGCGCAGGCAAACGAGGACTGGCCGCCGCGTGGATTGCTCGATGATGACGGCTCCAACGGCGGCGGGCCCGACCCGGACGACCCGTAATGCCCCGCCTCGCCGCCGCGCGCAACATCGTGAAGGCGTGGCTTCTGCTGATCGGCGTCTGCGGACTGCTCGCATTCATCGGCTGGGCGATTGACGGGCTGCGACTTCTTTCGATCTTCGTCTTCTGCGCGCTTCTGCTCGCCGTGGGCGCGTACTGGACCTTCGATCGCGTGGTCCTCGGCATGGTGCGCGCGCGGGAGATTCCAATTGCGGAAGCCCCGCTGCTGCACTCGACGGTTGAACGGCTGGCGGCGCGCGCGGGCGTCGTGAAACCGAAGCTCTATCTCATCCCCGATGGCATGCCGCTTGCCCTCGCGACGGGTCGAGGCCCGGCGTACTCGGCGATCGCGGTCAGCTCCGGGCTCGTCTCGGCGTGTCCGCCCGCCGAGCTCGAGGGCGTCATCGCGCACGAGATGGCCCACGTAAAGCATCGCGATGTCGCATTGCAGACGGCGGTGGTCGTGCTCTCCGCATCGATGATCGAGCTGAGCCGGATCGGCGGCTGGCTCGAGCGCGCCCTGCTCTTTGTGCTCGGGCCGATCGCGGCGGCCTGCGTGCACCTGCTCCTCTCACCGAAACGGGAGTTCGGGGCCGACCGGTTGGCAGCCGAGCTGTGCGAGTCGCCGCACGGGCTTGCCGATGCGCTCATCCGGCTCGAGCAGGCCGCGGAGCTCGTGGAGTTCAAAGCGAGTCCGGCGACGGAACCGCTCTGGACGTTCAACCCGTTCATGGAGGAAGGGCTCGCGGCGCTCTTTGTCACACACCCGAAGATCGAAGACCGGGTGCGCCGGCTGCGTGCGCTCGACCCGGAGTGGCGCGACAAGCTGCGGAGCGCAGCGGCATAAAAAGAGAGCCGCCCTCTCGGGCGGCTCTGCAAATAATCGGCGGCGACCTACTCTCCCGGGAGGTTGCCCTCCGAGTACCATCGGCCCTGGCGAGCTTAACTTCTCTGTTCGGAATGGGAAGAGGTGTTTCCCCGCCGGTATGACCGCCGAACTGTCAAAGGCGCGCGCAATGATCGCGCACCCTCAAAACTCCATAGCGACCCTAAAATTTTCGGTGTTCAAATCAAGACCTCGGGCAATTAGTACGGCTCGGCTGAACGCATTGCTGCGCTTGCACCGCCCGCCTATCAAGGTCGTAGTCTCCGACCGCCCTTACTCCCTCTAGGGGATGGGAGCTCTCATCTCGAGGTGGGCTTCCCGCTTAGATGCTTTCAGCGGTTATCCCATCCAGACGTAGCTAATCAGCAGCGCCGTTGGCACGACGACTGATACACCAGCGGTCCGTTCGTCTCGGTCCTCTCGTACTAGAGACGACTCCTCTCAAAGCTCCAGCGCCCGTGGTGGATAGGGACCGAACTGTCTCACGACGTTCTGAACCCAGCTCGCGTACCGCTTTAATGGGCGAACAGCCCAACCCTTGGGACCTGCTTCAGCCCCAGGATGCGACGAGCCGACATCGAGGTGCCAAACCCTTCCGTCGATGTGGACTCTTGGGAAGGATAAGCCTGTTATCCCCGGAGTACCTTTTATCCGTTGAGCGACAGCGCGTCCACTAGCCACTGCCGGATCACTAACACCCGCTTTCGCGCCTGCTCGACATGTACGTCTCGCAGTCAAGCTCCCTTATGCGTTTGCACTCTACGCACGATTTCCAACCGTGCTGAGGGAACCTTTGTGCGCCTCCGTTACATTTTAGGAGGCGACCGCCCCAGTCAAACTACCCACCTGACGCTGTTTCCGCCCCGGATTACGGCAGCGGGTTAGAAGCCCAGAACACGAAGGGTGGTATCCCAAGGTTGACTCCACGAGGACTGGCGTCCCCGCTTCAAAGTCTCCCACCTATCCTGGACAACGTACACCAAACTTCAACGTCAAGCTGTAGTAAAGGTTCACGGGGTCTTTCCGTCCAACCACGGGTAATCGGCATCTTCACCGATACTACAATTTCACCGGATCCCTCGTTGAGACAGCGCCCAAGTCGTTACGCCATTCGTGCAGGTCGGAACTTACCCGACAAGGAATTTCGCTCGAGTCTTACGCGTCGCAATTAACGCGCGGATTGCACTTCCTTTAGGATGCAATCCCTGCATGTCGCCATGCAGAGGGGACCATATCTTCATCCAGTGTCCTGGATGTCTGGCGTATGGCCTCTGAGGATTCTGATCAGCTCGTGCCTGGGTTTCCGTCGGTTCATCGTCTGCATGATCTTCGACTATCTCCGCAAGACCCGCACGGGTCTTGTGACGACCTTCCGCCATGAGCTCGACACACGAACGCGAACTTCTCGAAGTCGAACGCTTTTGGCAGTACGAAGATCGGATGCTGCCGGAAGAACGGGATGACTCGTTCAAGCAGATCATCTCGACGACAAACGACGAAACGGTTGAGGTGTTCCCGGTGGTTGTCATGCCGCCGGTTGATGTACACCTTGCCCGCTCCGAAGAACTCACGGAGATCGTTGAGACAGCGAGACGCTGCTTGCGCCCTGAGTCACGACGAAATCATGTGAGACCTGGTATCCGGTTGTATAGCCGCTACGGCCCGGCCGGCTTGGTTGCCGGACGAGTCCGATCGAGAAGCAACCTTCTCCGTCTACAAAACCGATCACCCAACCACGAAACTCGGTCAGTCTTTCCTGCTGATTTTCCGCACCCGTCACGTTGTCACCATGGTAAACGCCCTGTCGGACGCTACGAGGTAGTGCGGGATTCACCGGGTTTTCCAGCATATAGCCAGATGCGCACCGCACCATTACTGGTGCGGGGGGCAACGAATTGCCTCCAGAGATTAACTGTCTCTTTTGGCCACGATACCTTAGGACCGTTATAGTTACGGCCGCCGTTTACCGGGGCTTGGATTCAAGGCTTCGCCCGAAGACTAACCTCTCCTCGTGACCTTCCGGCACCGGGCAGGCGTCAGCCCCTATACGTCGTCTTACGACTTCGCAGAGACCTGTGTTTTTGGTAAACAGTCGCTTGGGCCGTTTCACTGCGGCCCCCTCGAGCTCGGCCCGTAAAGGGCTTCACTCTACCGGGGCGTCCCTTCTCCCGAAGTTACGGGACCATTTTGCCGAGTTCCTTAACGAGGGTTCTTCCGATCGCCTTGGTATTCTCTACCTGCACACCTGTGTCGGTTTTGGTACGGGCACGACCAGTCTGCCTAGAGGATTTTCTAGGAGGCATGGCTTCAAGCACTTCGGCCCCAAGGGGCCTCGGCGTCCCGTCTCAGGCTTAATAGCCGGCGGATTTACCTACCAGCTGCCCTACGCGGTTACCCCGGGTCAACCAACGCCCGGGTTGCCCTAGCCTACCCCGTCCCCCCATCGGTCATAACGACTGGGACGTGGTACAGGAATATCAACCTGTTGTCCATCGCCTACGCCTTTCGGCCTCGGCTTAGGTCCCGACTAACCCTGAGCAGATTAGCTTTACTCAGGAACCCTTGTGCATTCGGCGGGCGAGTTTCTCACTCGCCTTTCGTTACTCATGCCAGCATTCTCACTTCCCAGCGCTCCACGGCAAGCTTACGCCGCCGCTTCTCCGCCCTGGGAACGCTCCCCTACCACTCGAGCCAAGCCACAAGGGCAGAGCTCGAGTCCGTGGCTTCGGTTCCATGCTTGAGCCCCGTTACATTGTCCGCGCCCGACCACTTGACCAGTGAGCTGTTACGCACTCTTTGAATGGTGGCTGCTTCTAAGCCAACATCCTGGTTGTCTGTGCAATCGGACATCGTTTCCCACTTAGCATGGAATTAGGGACCTTAGCCGACGGTCTGGGCTGTTTCCCTTTTGAGCACGAAGCTTATCCCCCGCACTCTGACTGCCACGCTCTGGAATAACGGCATTCGGAGTTTGCCTGACTTCGGTAAGCTGGTAGGCCCCCTAGGCCAAACAGTGCTCTACAACCGTTATTGAACGCGTGACGCTATACCTAAATATATTTCGGGGAGAACCAGATATCTCTGAGTTTGATTAGCCTTTCACTCCGACCCACAGGTCATCCCCGCCGTTTTCAACCGACGTGGGTTCGGTCCTCCACGGGGTCTTACCCCCGCTTCAACCTGCCCATGGGTAGATCACTCAGTTTCGGGTCTAACTCCCACGACTGAATCGCCCTATTCAGACTCGCTTTCGCTACGGCTCCGTTTCCTTAACCTTGCCGTGGAAGATTAACTCGCTGGCTCATTATGCAAAAGGCACGCCGTCACGGAACAAGTCCGCTCCGACCGCTTGTAAGCACACGGTTTCAGGTACTATTTCACTCCCCTTCCGGGGTGCTTTTCACCTTTCCCTCACGGTACTAGTTCACTATCGGTCACTGAGGAGTACTTAGCCTTACGGGGTGGTCCCCGTGGATTCCGACCGGGTTTCCCGTGCCCGGCCGTACTCAGGTACTCGTCCAGGAAGTCCGTACGTTTTCGCCTACAGGGCCATTACCTTCTGTGGCGTGACTTTCCATTCACTTCGGCTAACGCACGGATTTGTAACTTCCCGACCCGCCGGCAGGCGGATCCAGACAAGCCCTACAACCCCCAGACAACAACGACTGCCGTCTATCACGTTGCATGGGTTTGGGCTCTTCCCCTTTCGCTCGCCACTACTCAGGGAGTCGAGGTTTCTTTCCTTTCCTCTGGGTACTTAGATGTTTCAGTTCCCCAGCTTGCCTCCACGCAGGCTATGTATTCACCTACGGGTACGCGCGCATTACCACGCGTGAGTTTCCTCATTCGGAAATCCCGGGATCAAAGACTGGTCAGCGTCTCCCCCAGGCTTATCGCAGCCGCCCACGTCCTTCATCGGCTCTCAGTGCCAAGGCATCCACCGTGTGCCCTTGTTCTCTTGATCAGAAGAACACCGGAAAAAATAGATGTCGCTATGGAGTTTTCAAGGTGCGCGCGAGCTATGCCCGCCGTCAGAAAGAAGCCGGCACGAGACCGGTCTTTCAAAGCTCAGCAGCGTACGAGAAAACTAACGTCGAGGTCGACGTAATTCTAGGCGAGCTGAATAGCCGGACGACCCCGAAAGGCCATCAAACGGGTTCAGCGCCTACCGGAATGAATTTCCGGATTCCCTAGAAAGGAGGTGATCCAGCCGCAGCTTCCGCTACGGCTACCTTGTTACGACTTCACCCCAATCATCGACCCTACCTTCGACGGCTCCCTCCCTTGCGGGTTAGGCCACCGGCTTCGGGTATTGCCGACTTTCGTGGTGTGACGGGCGGTGTGTACAAGGCCCGGGAACATATTCACCGCGGCATTGCTGATCCGCGATTACTAGCAACTCCGCCTTCATGGAGGCGAGTTTCAGCCTCCAATCCGAACCGGGACCGACTTTTTGGGATTCGCTCACCCTCGCAGGTTTGCAGCCCTTTGTATCGGCCAATGTAGCACGTGTGTAGCCCAAGACATAAGGGGCATGATGACTTGACGTCATCCCCACCTTCCTCCGATTTGTCACCGGCAGTCTCCCATGAGTCCCCGTCTTTCACGCTGGCAACATGGGACAGGGGTTGCGCTCGTTGCGGGACTTAACCCAACATCTCACGACACGAGCTGACGACAGCCATGCACCACCTGTGTATTTGCCCCGAAAGGCTGCCGAGTTTCCCCGACATTCAAATACATGTCAAGCCTTGGTAAGGTTCTTCGCGTCGCGTCGAATTAAACCACATGCTCCGCTGCTTGTGCGGGCCCCCGTCAATTCCTTTGAGTTTTAGCCTTGCGGCCGTACTCCCCAGGCGGGGTGCTTAATGCGTTAGCTTCGGCACGGGGGGAGTCGACACCCCCCACACCTAGCACCCATCGTTTACGGCGTGGACTACCAGGGTATCTAATCCTGTTCGCTCCCCACGCTTTCGCGTCTCAGCGTCAGTACCGTCCCAGAGAGCCGCCTTCGCCACGGGTGTTCTTCCCGATATCTGCGCATTTCACCGCTACACCGGGAATTCCACTCTCCTCTTCCGGACTCTAGCCACACAGTTTCCACCGACAGCTCGAGGTTGAGCCTCGAGTTTTCACAGCGGACTTGTGAAGCCGCCTACACGCTCTTTACGCCCAATAAATCCGGACAACGCTTGCCCCCTACGTATTACCGCGGCTGCTGGCACGTAGTTAGCCGGGGCTTCTTCTGGAGGTACCGTCACCCTCTGGGCTATTAACCCGAGTGGCTTCGTCCCTCCTGAAAGAGGTTTACAACCCGAAGGCCTTCTTCCCTCACGCGGCGTCGCTGCGTCAGGCTTTCGCCCATTGCGCAAGATTCCCCACTGCTGCCTCCCGTAGGAGTCTGGGCCGTGTCTCAGTCCCAGTGTGGCTGATCGTCCTCTCAGACCAGCTACGGATCGTCGCCTTGGTGGGCCGTTACCCCGCCAACAAGCTAATCCGCCGCGAGCTCGTCCCCGGTCGAAGGCCGAAGCTATCTTTTCCATTCAGCTCCGAAGAGCAAATGGGCCATCCGGCATTAATCCGAGTTTCCCCGGGCTATTCCGGTACCGAGGGTGGATTACTCACGTGTTACTCACCCGTTCGCCGCTGTCCCTAGTCCCGAAGGACTAGTTCTCGCTCGACTTGCATGTGTTAAGCGCGCCGCCAGCGTTCGTCCTGAGCCAGGATCAAACTCTCCGTGAAGATGGTTGCCGGCACGTGGTGTTGACGTTGTCAACACCGCCGGCAGTCTTTTCACCTTGAGCTTGTGCTCAAAGTCTGTCCCACCAATTCTGGGACAAGACAGGGTCTTGTCCTCGCCCATGCAACAGCAAGCCGCTGCACAGCCGAGGTCTCGACGTAAACGCACGCTGCTGAGTTTTCAAAGACCAGGCCGTCGTGGAGGCGTAAAAAAGGCCCCGATCACGCCCGAGGCCTCAGAATCGTGGAACAAATAGGTTCCGATTCGTCTCTGAGGCTACTCCGTTGTGGTCGTTTGCAGGGACTTTCCGACGCCGCCCTCTCGGGCAGCCGGGGAATAGTACAACAAAGCTTCGGGCTGTCAAACGACGTGAACGCGCACGAACTGGCGCTTGCCCGCCTGCACGACTGCCCCGTCCAGGGCGGCCGGATCGAGGTCGTACGCGGAGACCGGCTCGCCGTTCACCTTGACCCCACCCTGGTCGATCTGCCGACGCCAGTGGCTCGTCGTCTGCCCGAACTGTGTCCGCAAGAAGCCAGGCAGGTGCACGGGCTTGCCGTCGGCGGGCAATTGCAGCTCGGGCATGTCGTCCGGGGCCTCGTGCCGGCGCACGACCTGGGTGAAATGCGCCTCGCCGGCGCGCGCCCCTTCTTCGCCGTGCCACCGAGCCGTGATGCGGCGCGCGAGCTCGAGCTTCCACTCCATCGGATCCGTCGGGTGCTCGCCCCCACCCGCCAGCAGCTCCCACCACTGCTCGAGTGCCGTGTCCGGAATGGACATCGTTTTGCCGAAGATGTCCTCCGGCGCCTCCTCGATCCCGATGTAGTTGCCGCGGGACTTCGACATCTTCTCCACCCCGTCGAGCCCCACGAGCAGTGGATAGGTGACGACGAGCTGCGGTTCCTTGCCGTAGCGCTCCATCACGTCGCGGCCGGTCAGGAGGTTGTAGAGCTGGTCGGTGCCGCCGATCTCGACGTCGGCGTCGATCGCGACCGAGTCGTAGGCCTGCATCGGCGGGTAGAGCAGCTCGGAAAGCGTGATCGGCTCCTGCGCCGCGAAGCGCTTGGCAAAGTCGTCGCGCTCGAGCAGGCGCGCGACGGTGAGCAACCTGGTCAGCCGAACGACCTCGGCGAAGCTCAGCTTCGCAAGCCACTCGCCGTTGAAGCGAACCTCGGTCTTGGCGGGGTCGAGCACCCGGAACGCCTGGTCGGCGAAGCGCTTGGCATTCGCATCGAGCTCTTCGTCCGGAAGCACGGGACGCTCCGAGGAACGGCCGGACGGATCGCCGATCCTGGCCGTGTAGTCGCCGACGATCAGAACGACGGTGTGACCGGCGTCCTGCCACTCGCGCAGCCGGTCGAGGACGACCGCGAAGCCGAGATGAACATCGGGCGAGGTCGGATCGACGCCGAGCTTGACCCGCAGCGGCCGGCCGAGCTCCAGCTTCCGCTCGAGCTCCCCGTCCGGGAGGACGTGCACCGCGTGCTTTGTCGGCGGGAACGCTTTCACCGCCGCCGAGTCTAGTAATACGGTCAGGCGGTGAACCGATCCACGACCGCCGGCGAACGACACACGTGAACCGAGAGCTGGCCCATCTCTCGGACGAGGCATTGGTCGCGCTCGCTGCGCGATCGGAGCAGTCTGCGCTCGCCGAGCTCTACGACCGCTTCGGCCGCCCGGCCTACGGCCTCGCGCTGCGCATTCTTCGGGACGAGGCGCTCGCCGAGGATGCGGTGCAGGAAGCGTTCCTCGCGCTGTGGCGCACCGCGGGACGCTTCGTACCCGAGCGCGGCAAGGCCAGCACCTGGATCCTGACGCTCGTCCACCGGCGCGCCGTCGACATCGTGCGACGCGAAGAGCGCCGGCGTGTGGACGCCCTCGAGCAGGCGCCTGAGCAAGAGTCGCAAGAAGACGTGGACGAGGAGGCCTGGCTGCGGCTCCAGCGTGAGCGCGTACAGGACGCGCTCCGGAAGTTGCCCGACCAGCAACGCGAGGCGATCGAGCTCGCGTACTACGGCGGCTTCACGCAGTCCGAGCTTGCAGAGCGCCTCGGCCAACCGCTCGGCACGATCAAGAGCCGAATGTTCGGAGGACTCGCGCGCTTGCGTGAGCTCCTCGGTGAACCTGGAATGGAGATGTCATGGACATCCACGAGCTGACCGCCGCTTACGCGCTCGACGCTCTCGATCCCGAGGAGCGCGAGACCTACGAGGCCCATCTCGCTCAGCTGCGCGCCGTGCCGCGACGAGCTCGCGAGTCTCGGCGAGACCGCGACGGCGCTCGCGTTCGGCGTGACGTCGCCGGCGCCACCCAAGCGCCTGCGCGCTCAGATCCTTGCCGCGGCCGCGGCCGAACGGGAGAACGTCGTGCCACTGCCCATGCGGCGGCCGTGGCTCGTTCGCGCAACCGTGGCCGCGGCAAGCGTCGCCGCGTGCGCCGCCATCGTCCTCGGGGTCTGGGCGGGCACGCTTTCCCACTCGCTCGATCACGCACGTGCGGCCAGCGCGCGCGCCGAACTGGCCGCGCAGGTCCTCGCCGACCCGAACTCCCACAAGGTCTCCCTGACGGGCGGCAACGGGATGCTCGCAGTCGACCCGAGCGGCCGGGGCGTGCTCGTCGTGCACCGCCTGGCGGCGGCGCCCGCGGGCCGGACCTACGAGGCCTGGGTGATCCCGCCCGGCGGCGTACCCCGCAAAGCGGGCCTCTTCAGCAGCAAGGGTTCGATGACCATGGTGCCGCTCGCCGAGAACGTGCCCAAAGGTTCAGTCGTCGCGGCAACCGTGGAACGCGCCGGCGGCGTCGACAAGCCGACCCAGACGCCGGTCTTCAGCGCGCAGACGTGAGCTCGAGCGTCTCGAGCTCGTCGGCCGCAGCGAACCCGAACACCTGACCGACGAAAGAGAGCGTCGCCTCGAGTGAGCGGCGAACGTTTTCTTCCTTGCGGAAGCCGTGACCCTCACCCTCGAACGCGATGTACGCGTGCGGAATGCCTTTGCTCTCGAGCACCTCGACCATCGCCTCCGCCTGACTCGGGAGCACGACCTTATCGTCCAACCCTTGGAGGAGCAGCATCGGCCGCTCGAGCTGAGCCGCGAAATGAACCGGAGAGCGTGCGCGGTACAGATCGCGCTGCTCGGGATACGGGCCGATCATGGAGTCGAGATAGCGCGACTCGAACTTGTGCGTGTCGAGTGCGAGCGCCTCGACGTCCGCGACGCCGAAGTAGCTGACGCCGGCCGCGAACGCGGTCGGGTCGAAGACGAGCGCGCAGAAGACGACGTACCCGCCTGCACTGCCGCCCTCGACCCACGTGCGATCCGGGTCCGCGTCACCTTGCCCGGCGAGGTAGCGAGCCGCCGCAACGCAGTCCCGCCAGTCGATCTCGCCCCAGCGTCCATTGAGCAGACGCCGATACTCACGCCCGTACCCGGTGCTGCCGCGGTAGTTGACATCGACCACGCCGATGCCGCGTTGCGTGAAGTACTGCGTGTCGAGCTCGAACTGCGGCTCCGTGTGTGCCGTCGGGCCGCCGTGACAGATCACGCGAAGGGGCGGACTCTCGTCCTCGGGTCCCACCGAGTCGGCACTTGTCGGCGGGTAGTAGAACGCGTGCGCCGTCGCGCCGTCGCGCGTTGGGAACTCGATCGCTCGGGGGATCGAGATCGACGCGGGATCGAGATCGACCTCGAGCGAGTGGCGCAGGATGTCTTCGGCGACCCGTCGCAACGTCGAATGCGACGAGCACGGGCGGCTCCGTCGGCGACGCGGCGCCGAAGACGATGCGCCCCGCCCCGACTCCGAAGGCGGTGACCGACGGCGCCGTCCACGCGAGCCCGGCGGACTCGAGCGTGCCGCCGACGGGATCGAGGATCTCCACAGACCCGACAGCGCTGCGCGTGACGAGGCACACGATGCGGCCGTCGTCGAGGAAGGCGTAGCTCCGCATGCCGAAGACCCACGCCGGGAACCCGAGCTCCGCACCTTCGAGCGACGTCAGCGCAGTGCCGTCCTCGCGATAGAGGTTCCACCAGCCGTGACCGGTCCGAGCAGTAATGCAGAACGCCGTCCGAGGACCATTGGGGGTCGATGACGGATTCGTCGATGGCGCCGGCGACGAGAGTCGCCTCGTCCAGCGCGCCGAGCCCGGCCACCCAGAGCTCGGTACCGTCCCACGGCATCCGCGGGTGATCCCAGGCGATCCACGCGACCCGGCTCCCGGCCGGGTCGAGGCGAGGGGCCATGTAGAAGTCGTGGCCGGAGACGATCACGACCGGGTCAGCCGAACCGTCGGCAGGGAGCGAGACGAGCTCGTTGTCCACGTTGCCGTCGGCGTGCCGCTCGCGCACGCAGATCACGGTCTTTCCGTCCGGCGTGACGACTCCATCGGCATACCGGAGCGCATGAGGCTCAGCCGGTTCCGGGCTGATCGGCTGCGGCTCCGCGTCCGCGCCGTTCACCCGATAGAGACGGCTGTCGGAGAAATCGGAGTAGAAGACGGTGTCGCCGTGGTACCAGACCGCGCCGCCTCCGTACTCGTGAACACGGGTTCGTGCGTTCGCGCCGGCCGGGATCAGATCGACGATCTCCCCGCCGGGACGCTTCTCGACGATGACGACGCGGCCGCCCTCGTCGGCTCGGGACTCGGCCCAGCGGATTCGCTCTCCGCTGACGTCGACGTAGGAATAGCGTGGGCTCGACGCCCGTGCGACCACCTCGGCGCCGAGCGAAGCCGGCCACGTTCCGTACGGGCGGGTCGTCACGACGACTTCTCTATCGTTTTCATGGGCTCCTGTCCAGCGCTCTTCCGGCGCTAAAATCGGCTCCTTCCGTGCTGCTCCGCAGAAAACGCTCCGAGTCGGCGGCTCCGCGCCGGCCCAGGCGCCGGATCCGCAAGCTCCGCCTCCTTGCCCTCGTCGGCGTGCTGGGCGTGCTTGCGCTCACGGCGTTCTCGTACGGCGTCATCGTCGCAGTCGGGCAGCAGCTGAACGGTCTCGATCCGTTCAAGCAGGCGACACGGCAGCAGGTCGACGGCTACATCTACGCGGGCGACGGGCATACGATCCTCGCCGTTCTCCGCGGAAGCCAGAGCCGCGTCCTCGTGCACAGCGACCAGATCTCGCCGTGGATCAAGCAGGCGATCGTCGCGACGGAGGACAAGCGGTTCTACGAGCACCGCGGCGTCGACATCCGCGGCATGGCGCGCGCGCTCTGGGCGGACATCCGGCAGAAGTCGGCCGTGCAGGGCGGTTCGACGATCACGCAGCAGTTCGTCAAGAACCAGCTGACCGGCAGCGCCCCGTCGATCACGCGCAAGCTGAAGGAGGCAGCGCTCGCCTGGCGGCTCGAGCAGGTGTGGAAGAAGGACACGATCCTCACCGCGTATCTCAACACCATCTACTTCGGGAACGGCGCCTACGGGATCGAACGTGCCGCGCGCACGTACTTCGGTCACGACGCATTGAAGCTGACGCTCCCACAGGCCGCTCTGCTCGCCGGGATCCCGGAGGACCCGAGCCTCTACGACCCCGTCGCGCACCCGCAGACTGCGAAGCGGCGGCGAGCCGTCGTGCTGCGGTTGATGCTGCAGCAGCACGACATCTCGGGTTTGCAATACCTCCGTGCCGCGCGAGCACCGATGCCAAAGCCGCAGAGCGTGCATCTCTCCGGCGTGATGGGCCAGTCGCCGTACTTCGGCGAGTACGTGAAGTCGCAACTGCTCGATCAACCACAGCTCGGCGCAAAACGCGTGTACGGCGGCGGCTTCCGCGTGTACACGACGATCGATCTGCGTCTGCAGAAGCTTGCGCGCGATGCCATCGACAAGTGGCTGCCGAGCCCTGACGGACCGCAGGCTGCGCTCGTCTCGATCAATCCGTCGACGGGCGCGGTACTCGCCATGTACGGCGGGCGGAGCTTCCACGCCAGCCAGTTCAACCTCGCAGTGCAGGGCGAACGTCAGCCCGGCTCGTCGTTCAAGCCGTTCGTGCTCGCGACGGCACTCAAGGAAGGCATCTCGCCGCTCTCGACCTTCGTGTCGAAGCCGGTCTCCATCTTCCTCGGCAACAAGTACTGGTACGTGCACAACTACGAGGGCGAATATCTCGGGCCGATCGACCTCGTCAAGGCCACTGCCGCGTCCGACAACTCGGTGTTCGCGCAGCTGACGAAAGTCGTTGGGCCGTCGAACGTCGCGCGAACGGCGCACCAGGTCGGAATCACGAGCAAGCTCGACGGCGTGTTCTCCATCGGTCTCGGCTCGCAGGCGGTCAATCCGCTCGAGATGGCGCGTGCCTACGGCACGTTCGCGAACGGCGGCTACAACGTCAGCGGCAAGGTGTTCGAGAACCAGCCGCGCGCGATCACGACGATCAAGGACGTGAACGGCAATGTCGTCTACAACAACGCGCCGGTTCGCAAGCGCGTGATGTCGGGAACCGATGCGGCGCTCCTCACGCAACTGTTGGAGGGCGTGGTCACCGGCGGCACAGGTACGGCGGCGGCGCTCCCCAACCGGCAGGTGGCCGGGAAGACGGGCACCACCGAGAACTACGGCGATGCGTGGTTCGTCGGCTACACGCCACAGCTCGTCACTGCGGTCTGGGTCGGTTACCCGAAAGGACTGCGCCCGATGCTGACGCGAGTACCACGGCAGGCCGGTCGCCGGCGGAACGTTCCCTGCGCAAATCTGGAAGGCGTTCATGCAGCCGGCCCTGCAATTGCTCGGCGCCCAACCCGAGGGCTTCGCGGCCCCGCCATACCTCTCGGCCGGCACGAAGCGCGTGACGTATCGCGACGGCCGCATCGAATTGGACAACGGACTCTGCCGCGACGTTTCACTTCTCGTCTATTTCTCAGGCCGCGGTCCTGCGAGGACGGCGAATTGCAAGGTCAACGAGGTCGACGTACCGAACGTGGTCGGCCTGCACCTCAACGGGGCGCGCGCGCGCCTCGAGGCGCAGCCGCTGACGCCGCAGGTGATCTACAAGCCTGCGACGGCGGGCCAGCGCATCGGCGTCGTCGTACGGCAGATCCCGAACAAGGGAACGCTGTCGTCGTTCGCGCGTGTCACGATCGTGCTGGCGAAACCGCAGCACGGCACCGTGCCGAAGATCGTCGGGCTCCGGTGGAGGAAGGCGAGCGCGAAGCTGACGCGCCTGAGGCTGAAGGTGACCGTGCACGAGGTGAAAGGGAAGCGCGGACGCGTGCTGGCGCAGGTCCCGCAGGCGGGTGTCGCGGCCGCGCCGGGCATGAAGGTGACCGTCACGGTCGGAAGGGGCGGCTGAGGAAGGACGAGCCCTCGAGGCCGTAGCGCCACGGGCGGTCGGCCGCGCGCGTGAGGCCGATCCGCGGACCGGTCACGATCGGTGGGACCCCGTCCCGCGGCAGCAACTCGAACGGCGGCTCGTCGAGCGGGCGCCCATCGTGGTCGCGCGACACGCCGAGCGCCTGGCAGAGCTTGCCAGGGCCTGAGCAGAGGGCGCGGTCGGCACGGACGCCACGGCGCACGCGCATGACGTCGAGGCCCTGAATCGGTTCGAGCGCTCGGATCAGCACTGCCTCGGCGCGGCCGGGGGCGTCGCAGACGAGGTTGAGGCACCAGTGGATGCCGTAGGAGCGGTAGACGTAGGCGTAGCCCGCCGCGCCGAACATGACCGCGTTTCGGGCCGTCTGCCCGCGGAAGGCGTGGCTCGCGGGATCCTCCTGGTCGTAGGCTTCGACCTCGACGATCCGCCCGCCGATTCCGTCGACGAGGAGCGTCACGCCGATCAGCTCGGGCGCGACCTCGTGGACGGAGCGGGCAAAG
Source organism: uncultured Actinomycetes bacterium (assembly GCA_963707525.1). GTDB lineage: Bacteria > Actinomycetota > Thermoleophilia > Gaiellales > Gaiellaceae > Palsa-739. The sequence goes on from CAVPQJ010000007.1 coordinate 782,285, forward strand.
AATCGGCGCCTGAGACGCCGGCCGGCCGATGAAGTCAAAACAGCTGATCTGCCCCCGGCGGCCGCGCCGTCTTCTCGAGCACGCGCCGGGCTCGCCGGCCGAGGTCGACGAGATCCACGCGGCCCTCCTCGACCGCGGTCGCGAGTCGCTCGGCAAGCTCGAGCGCGTCGTCGAGCACTGGATTCCCCTGCCCGGCGTCGTGACCCATGTCGGCGAGGATCGCCCGCTCGGTGCGGGAGGCAACGATCGGCTCGAGCAGTCCTTCGACCCAGACGCGCGTCCGGCGCCCGTGCCCGCGGTCTTCCCCTTCCAGCGGCTCGAGCGCGTAGATGCGGTCCGCGCGCGCCCACTTGCCGAAGCCGAGGAACACCATGCGCGGCGACGCGAGCGCCATGGTGCGGACGCTACTCGATGCGCGAATCGCACGGGCAGACATGTCCCGCCTCCAATCGAGCCATGCCCGTCCCGGCAAATGCCCTGCAAACGGTGTCAGACACGAACAAAGGGTGACGAAGGCGTGAGGAAGTCGTTACTCGAAGAACGTGTCTGCGTGGGAGTACGGCGGCGCGCAGCAGCAGAGGAAGCGCAGCTCGCTGTTGCCGTTGTTCTCCAGCGTGTGCCAGGCACCGGCGGGGATCAGGACGGCGTCGCCTGGGCGGATCGTTTTGGTGTCGCCGTCGACTTCCATCCGGCCGGAGCCTTTCAGGACGAAGTAGATCTCCTCGGTTGCCCGGTGATAGTGCCGCTGCGTCGCCTCGTCGGGCTCGAGCGTCGCCTCGGCGAGACTCTGCAGCGTCGGTGTGGTGGAGCTCGCGAATGGTCGATCCGTCCTTCGTGACGAAGAACTCGGTGCCCGGAGATCGACGCGATCTTCACAGCGCCGCGGCGAGCGCCTCGGCGACCCGCTCTTGCGCATCCCGCTCCAGCGCAGTGAAGAACGGCAGTGCGAGCGTCCGCGAGCTCGCGTCCTCCGACACCGGGAACATTCCTTCCCGGAAGCCGTACCGCTCGCGCATGTAGGGCTGGAGGTGAATCGAGGGCAGATAGCGGTTGAAGCCGATGCCTTCGCGCTCGAAGTGGGCGATGACACGCTCCCGCGCATCGTTACTCGGCAGCTTCACGACGTACACGAACCACGACCGGACATGATCCGCGTCGTCGGCCAGTGGCAGCTCTACACCGTCGATCGTCTGCAAGAGCTCGCCGTATCGGGCCGCGACATCCCGTCGTAGCGCGAGGATCTCGTCGAGCTTTTCGAGCTGACCGATGCCAAGCGCGGCACCCACGTCGGAGAGGCGGTAGTTGTACCCGAGCCGAACATGCTCGAGCCAGCCGCCCTCGTCGCCTCGGCCCTGGTTGCGTAGCGATCGCAGCAGCCGCCACTCCTCCTCGGAGTGCGTCGTGACCATCCCGCCTTCGCCGGTCGTGATCTGCTTGTTGGGATAGAAGGCGAAGACCGCGCCCGGTCCGTGCGAGCCGAGTCGCGCACCCTTGTACTCCGCACCGAGCGCCTCGCACGAATCCTGAATCAGCGCGAGGCCGTGCTTGTCCGCGATCCGCTGCAGCGCTTCGAGCTCGCACGGATAGCCGTAGATGTCGACCGGCACGATCGCCTTCGTCCGCTCGGTCATCGCGGCCTCGACGGCTGCAGGATCGAGGTTCAGCGTCTGCGGATCGATGTCCGCGAACACCGGAACAGAACCCTCGTAGATGAAGCAGTTCGCGCTTGCTGCGAACGAGTACGGCGACGTGATCACCTCGTCGCCCACTCCAATCCCAGCCGAGACGCACAAGCAGATGCAGACCTGCCGTCCCCGACGAGACCGCCGCTGCGTACGGCGCGCCAACCGCGGCCGCGAAAAGCTCCTCGAACCGGTCGATCGTCGGACCGAGCGAAAGCCGCCCGGAGCGGAGCACCTCGAGCACGAGCTCTTCCTCGCGCTCACCTATGTACGGACTGGAAAGCGGGACCCCCCGCGTCTCCGTCTCCTGCGTCACGCTTGCGTCTTGGCCGCAGGCGCGAACTCGAGCCACTGCGCCCACCGCTCCGTGCGTCCGTGCACGGTGTCGAGGTACGCCTCCTGGATCTCGAGCGTCACGGGGCCGGGCGGACCGATCGCCTGGTCGTCGACCTCACGGATCGGGGTCACTTCGGCAGCCGTCCCGCACATGAATACTTCGTCGGCGAGGTAGAGGTCGGTGCGGATCAGCGCCTTCTCGACCACGCTGTGGCCGAGATCCTGCGCGATCTGGATGATCGAGTCCCGCGTGATGCCGGGCAGGATCGATGCCGAGAGATCCGGCGTGTAGATGACGCCGTTCTTCACGATGAAGATGTTCTCGCCCGAGCCGTCCGCGATGTAGCCGTCCTGAGTGAGCAGGATCGCCTCCTCGTAGCCGGCGTGGTTCGCCTCGAGCACTGCGAGCATCGAGTTCAGGTACACGCCGGTCGCCTTTGCGACGTGCGGGATCGTGTTCGGGCCGATCCGCTGCCAGCTCGAGATCTTCGCGCGAATGCCCGTGCGCAGTGCTTCCTCACCGAGGTACGCGCCCCACGGCCACGACATGATCGCGACGTCGACCGGATTACCTCGCGAGGACACGCCGAGCTGGCCGGCCCCGAAGAACGCGATCGGACGCAGGTAGCACTCCGGCAAACCGTTGGCGCCGATGAGATCCCACACGGCGGTCTTGAGCTCGTCGCGCGAGTACGGCAGCTCCATGTACAGGAGCTGCGCGGAGTTCGCTAGCCGCTCGATGTGCTCGGTCAGTCGAAAGACGGCGGAGCCGCGCGGCGTCTCGTACGCCCGTATGCCTTCGAAGACGCCCGACCCGTAGTGCAGCCCGTGCGCGCCCACGTGGACGGTCGCGTCGGCCCAGTCGACCAGCTCGCCGTTCATCCAGATCTTCGAGGTCTCTTCGATGCCCGGAATGGTACTCAAGCTTCCGACAGATCTGTGACCTCGGCCCGAGTTACGCGGGCGATGTCGAGCGGAGAGAGTCCGACCAGATGGTTCGTCGAGCCCGCGCCCGCCCAGACCAGCGGATGGCGGAGGAGCTCGCGCTCGAGCAGCACCTTCGTCGCGTCGGCCGCCGCAAACGGCGCTACCGCGCCAGGCTCGAAGCCGGTAGCGGACCGCACCTCATGGTGAGCGGCGACACGGGCGTAGCGTGCGCCTGCGGCAGCCGCAATCTTGAGCGGATCGGCCCGTCTGTCACCGGGCAGGAGCGCAAGAACGGGTCGCCCGTCGCAGATGAAGACGAGCGACTTGACGATCTGTCCGGCCTCGCATCCAACCGCGACGGCTGCGGCGGCCGCGGTCGGCGTGCCGTCCGCGAACTCCTCGAGGCGGGCATCGACGCCGCGCGCACGCAGGACTGCAGCAACCCGCTCGACCGGCTCCGGCCACTCCCGCACGGAACGAGCGTAACCGCACGGGCTGTTCGAACGTTGTCACGCCGGGAGACGAACCGAAGGGAGACGAAACGTGGAGGACGAGGTCAAGCGGGCGCGCACGGAGGCGCTCTTCCGGGATGTCAACGAACGCATCGCAGAGAGCGCTCAGCGGTTCGAAGCCGACAGCACGCAGTTCGTCTGCGAGTGCGCAGACCCGGACTGCACACACCGCCTCGAGGCTTCACTCGACGAGTACGAAGACGTCCGCGCGGATGGAGCGACCTTCATGCTCGCGCCAGGCCACGCGCACCACGACATCGAGCGCGTGCTCGAGGATCGCGGCCGCTTTCACGTGGTCGAGAAGGTGCAGAAGACGGTCCGCGCGACCGTCCAGCGCCTCAACCCGCGGGCGAACCCGGCCTAGGCTTCCGGGCCGAGCTCGATGACGCGGGCGTCGTCGAACCCTTCGGCCCGGATCCGCTCCACGAGCTCGGCGGGCGGCATCGAGTCGACCGTCAGCACCATCAGCGCCTTCTCACCGCGGCGCGTTCGCGAGACGGTCATGTTCGCGATGTTGACGCCGGCCTCGCCGAAGACGGTGCCGACGCGTCCGATGACGCCCGGCACGTCGTCGTAGCGACAGAGCACGAGCAGCGGGGCCAGCTCGAGGTCGAGCTCGAAGCCGAGGGCGTTCACGAGCCACTGGCGATTGTCACTCCCGATCAACGTTCCGGCGACGCGTGTCCGCTCCTCGCCCGTACGGATCTCGACGCGCAGGAGGTTCGTGTAGTCGCGGGCCGAGTGCGAGCGCTCCTCCCGCACCTCGATGCCGCGCTCACGAGCGATCGACGGCGCGTTCACGTAGTTCACCGGCCGGTCCGCTCGCCCCTGGAACGCGCCGTTCAGCACCGACACCGTGAGCAGCCGGGTGTCGTAGTCGGCGAGCCCACCGTAGGTCATCACGAGAATCTCGTCGGCTTTTCCCTCCGTGAGCTCCATCGCGAGGCGACCGAGCTTCGCGGCGAGCGGAATGTACGGGCCGAGCGACTCGAGCTCCTCCGCACCGATCACGGGGATGTTGACGGCGTTCGTGACGAGCCCGCCGCCGAGTGCTGCGGCGACCTGCTCTGCGACGATCACGCCCGCACGATCCTGCGCCTCGTCCGTGGAGGCGGCGAGGTGCGGTGTGACGACGACGTTGTCGAACTCGAGCAGCGGGCCGGAGTACGGCTCCTCCGAGAAGACGTCGAGTGCGGCGCCCGCGACCTTGCCCGACTTCAGCGCCTCGACGAGCGCGTCCTCGTCGATGAGCTCGCCGCGGGCGGCGTTGATCAGGCGAACACCGTCGCGCATCTCGCGCGAACGCGGTCGCTCCGACCGAGCGCGTCGTCTCGGCGTTGAGCGGCAGATGCAGCGTGAGGAACTCCGCGGCGGCATAGATCGTCGTCGGGTGTCTCGACTCGTTCGACGCCGAGCTCGCGGAACCGTTCGGCGGAGACAAAGGGGTCGTATGCGATGACTCGCATCCCGAGACCGCCGGCGCGCCGCGCAACTTGCTGGCCGATGCGGCCGAAGCCGAGCACCCCGAGCGTCTTGCCGGCGAGCTCGATGCCGCCGTACGCCTTGCGCTCCCAACGGCCCTGCTTCAGCGCGGCATGCGCTTGCGGGATGTTGCGCGCGAGCGCGACGAGCAGGCCCACCGTGTGCTCCGCCGCGGAGACGACCGTCGACTCGGGCGCATTCGCGACGATGATCCCGCGCCGTGTGGCCGCCTCGACATCGACGTTGTCGACGCCGACACCCGCGCGTCCGATCACCTTCAAGTGCGACGCGCGGCCGATCAGGTCAGCGGTGAGCTTCGTCGCCGAACGGATGACAATCGCGTCGTAGCGGTCGATGATCTCGGCGAGATCGCTATCCGCGTCGACGTCGACGTCGAACAGCTCGCGCAGGAGATCCACACCCGCGGGCGCGATCGCCTCGCGGACGAGGACTCGCTGGGTCATGCGACTCGTGAGTGCTCGTACGCCTCGAGCGCCGCGGTGACCGCCGTCCCGCGGTCGATGTCGGCGCCAAGCTCGGAGAGCACGAGCTCGACCGCTCCGAGCATCGTCGTGATGTCGAAGACGTCGAACCAGCCGATGTGGCCGAGGCGGAAGATCTTGCCCTGGAGCTCACCCTGGCCGCCCGCGATTGTCATGCCGAAACGGTCGCGCAGCGCCTTGACGATGTCGCCCGCGTCGATGCCTTCGGGCGAACGAACCGCGGTGACGACGGCGCTCCGGTCCTCGTCGGGAGAGAAGAGCTCGAGCCCCATCGCCTTCGCGCCCGCGCGCGCTGCGCGACCAAGCCGTATGTGCCGCTCGAACACCGCGTCGAGACCTTCCTCCAGCAGCAGGCCGAGCGCGACGTCGAGCGCCGCGACGAGGGACACCGGCGGCGTGAACGCCGCGTCGAGCTTCGCCTGCGCCTTGCGCGTGCGCTCCCAGTCGAAGTAGAAGCGCGGCGAGCTGCCGGTCGCGGCGTACGCTCCTTCCGAGACCGCGCAAAGCCCGAGACCGGGCGGCGTCATCAACGCCTTCTGCGAGCCGGACACCACCGCATCGAGACCCCAGGCGTCGGTCTCGCACGGCACCGCGCCGAGGCTCGAGACCGCATCGACGACAACGAGCGCGCCCGACTCCTTTGCTGCAGCGGCGATCGCCTGCACGTCTGCGACGACTCCCGTCGACGTCTCGGACTGAACGATCCAAACGGCCTTCGAATCGCGCTCGCGCAGCCTCGCGCGAACGTCGTCCGGCTCGGGGGTCTCGCCCCAGGCGTAGCGCAGGTGGTCGACGTCGGCGCCGTAGGCGGTGGTCAGCGACACCCAGCGCTCGCCGAAGTTCCCGGCGGAGACGACGAGGTGCGACTCGCCGGGCGAGACGAGGTTTGCAACGGCGGACTCGAACGCGCCCGTCCCGGAGGCGGTGAAGAGAAGGACGTCCTGCTGCGTGCGGCAGACCTCTCGGAGCCGAGCCAGGCAGCTCTCGTAGATCGGACGAAAGTCGGGGGTGCGGTGATGAACGACCGGCTCGGCGAGTGCGGCGAGCACCTGTGGAGGCACGGGCGTCGGCCCCGGCGTGAACAGGTACTTCTTTCCAGCCATTTCGCCCAGGCTAGCGATGCGAGCGGAAGGCCATGACCTGCCGCACCGGCGATCGCAACTACGGTCCGCCTCACACGTGCGAGCCTGTCGCCCATGAACGCGATCGTGGCCTTCGGCGCTGCGTTGCTCGCCTTTCGCCTCGCCGGACTTCTTGCACGGCGCTGGCGGGCGACCCGCCGGCCCGAGCTCGCCGCGTGGGCCTGGGCGCTCGCCGCCTATGCCGTCGCTGCCGCGGCGATTGCCTGGGGTGAAGCAGCGCAATGGGACGGGCGCGCCTTCCGCGTCTACTACGCGAGCGGCGCCCTCCTGACGGCGCCGCTCCTCGGCGTCGGCTCGCTCCTGCTGGCCGGAGTCCGGCGCGCAGCCGCCGGCGGCCTCCTCTACGCCGGCCTCGCGATCGGTGTCGCGCTCGCGATGCCGATTCACGGTCTCTTCGCGGCCCACGGCCTTCCTGCGGCGCAGGATCACCTCGCATTCGTCCCGGCACGGCTACTCGCGATCCTCGCGAACTCGCTCGGAACGCTCGCCGTCGTCGCGGTCGCCGTACGGTCGCTGCGCCGCCGTCCACTGGGCAACTCGCTGATCGTGCTCGGCGTTGCGGCCGCCGCGATCGGGAGCGGCGTCTCCGGCCTCGGCGTACGAGGAGCCGCCATCGGCATCGCAGTCGGCGCGGCGTTGCTCTACGCCGGGTTCAGTGCGCGCTCGGCGCCGCGACCGTCACGGTGAGACTCTCCTCTGTAGCCGAGATCCGCCTGCCAGGGAAGCCTTGAGACAATCTTCACAAACTCCGCAAGTGACTCCAGCGTCTAACCTCCTCGTACGCACGGCATAGCCGCGCCGGACGGTGTCGCTCGCCTAGAGCTCGCCCGTCCGGCCTACGACTGAGCAAGCGGAGACCACTTTGGAGGTGGGAATTTGCGGCGATTCATCCTGGCTTTCGCCGGCCTGCTCGCATGTTGCTGTTGCAGCATCGGAGGCGGCGCGTCCCAGGCCACTGCGGCACTTACTGCGGCAAAGGCCACACAACAGAAGCAGGCAGCGATCAAATGGCTCGGAAGCCAGATCGTCGGCTACCAGAAGGTGACCTGGCGCTGGGAGCGGCTGATGGGCGTCCCGCTCACGGCGACGCAGGGGCGGATGCTGGCGGAGATGAGCATCTCGGACGTCGAGCGGACGGTTCAGCTCTGGCACCGCCTCGCTGCGGAGGCCCGGCCGAAAGGCCCAGAACCCGCCCCACAAGGCGGCGTTCCTCTGCATCCACCGCTTCGAGGCCGGCTGGCCGTCGAATACCGGGAACGGCTATTACGGCGGCCTGCAGATGAACCTCGGCTTCCAGCGAGACCTACGCGCCATGGCTGCTGCGGACGAAGGGCACGGCCGATCACTGGACGCCCCTCGAGCAGCTATGGACGGCAGAAAAAGCCGCGAAGAGCAGGGGTTTCTACCCCTGGCCGAACACCGCGAGGTTCTGCGGGCTGCTCTGACGTCGGCGATAGCGTCACGATGACTTGACAATGACATCATTGTGATGTCATACTGCCGTCATGCAGATCGACGGCTATGTCCAAGCGCTTCGTGAGGACCTCGCCCGGATAGCGGCGGTCGGCGACGAGTCGACCGCCCGCGCCGCCGAGCTTCTCGCGGGCGCCCTCGAGGCCGCCCTGGGCCGACGCCTCCTCGAGGCGCTCGGCGAGGCAGCGCTCGAGCTTTCCGGCCAGCTCGAAGAAGGGCGGGTCGAGGTCCGGTTCGCAGGCAGCGATCCGGAGCTCGTGCTCGTCCGCGACGAGGCGGAGCCGGCCCTCGAGGCGACCGACGAGGCGTATACGGCACGGATCTCCCTCCGCCTGCCGGAGAGCCTCAAGGTGCGCCTCGAGGCCGCGGCCGCCAGTGACGGGGTCTCCGTCAACACGTGGCTCGTGCATGCGCTGCGCCATGTCGAGCCGATCCGCGGCGTACGCCGCCCATCCTCCGGCGGCAGCAGCCGCCGTCTGACCGGCTACGGCCGGAGCTGAAAGGAGCCGCAATGTTCACCCTGCCTCCGAAAGGCGATGCCCACTGGGTCTACGACGATCCGTCCGGCGTACCCGAGACACCGGCACCCGTGCAGGTAGCGAAGCCGAAGCGCGACAAGGTCGTCGTCCGCTTCCCCGTCTCCGCTCCGGCGACACCGAAGGCCGCCTGAGATGCCCGAGCATCGCTTCCACACTCCGGAGCCGCATCGAGCTCGAGATCAAGGTCCCGAACGGCGACATCGACATCGAGACCGTCGACGGCGACGAATCGATCATCTCGCTCGACGGCGACGAGAGAGCTCATCGAGATGACGGAGGTGCGTCAGGAAGGACGCCGCATCGTGGTCGAGCTCAAAGGCAAGAAGGCGTTCGGGCTGACGATCTCGATCGGGGACTTCAGCTTCGGCGAGCGGGAGCAGTATGCGCGTGCGCGCCCGCGTGCCGCACGGCAGCACCCCCGTCCTCTCGACTGCTGCAGCGGACATGAAGGTTCGGGGCCGCGTTCAGTCGCTCGAGGTGAAGTCTGCGTCAGGCGACCTCGTCGTCAACGGCGAGATCGAGCGCGAGGCGGTGGTCAAGACTGTCAGCGGCGACGTACGTCTCGAGCGCGTCGGTGGAGAGCTGCGCGTGCAAACCGTGTCCGGCGATGTGAACGCAGAGTCCGTCGGCGGATCCGTCGTGTCGAAGACCGTGTCCGGCGACCTGCGTGTCGAGTCCTTGCGTGAAGGACACGTCACTGCGCAGAGCGTCTCCGGCGACATCGAGCTCGGCGTTGCAGCGGGAACGAGTCTCGACGTGGATGCCGGCTCCGTGTCGGGCGACCTCGCCTCCGAGGTGCCGCTCGGCAGCGACCCGGACGCTGATCGAGGGTGACGGCCCCGCGCTCGTCGTTCGCGGCAAGACCGTGAGCGGCGATTTCCGCGTGTTTCGCGGGCTATAACGGTGAAGGCTCTCCTCGCACGCAAGGACGTTCGCCTGCTGCTGGCGGGGCAGTCGCTCTCGATGTTCGGCGACTGGATGATGATCATCGTCTTCGGAATCTGGATGAAGACGCTGACGGGATCGTCGAGTGCAGCCGGCCTCGTCTTCTTCGTCTTCGCACTTGCCAGCCTTGCTGCGCCGCTCGGCGGTCTCGTGGTCGACCGTCTGCCCAAGCGTCGCCTGATGATCGTGACGCACGTCGCGCTCGCCGGCGTCGTGTGCCTCCTTCTCTTCGTGCACGACCGCGGCGATGTCTGGCTGCTCTACGCCGTGACCGCGCTGTACGGCCTCGGCGGCGACATCTTTGGCTCGGCGCGAGGCGCGATGCTGAAGTCGATGCTGCCAGACGAGCTGCTGGGCGATGCGAACGGCGCGCTCCAGTCGGTCCGCGAAGGCCTACGGCTCGTGGCACCGCTCGCGGGCGCGGGGATCTACGCCGCATTCGGCGGACCCGTCGTTGCGCTCGTCGACGCCGGGACGTTCCTCGCCTCGGCCGCCACGCTCGTCGCGCTGCGCTTTCGCGAGCCGCCCCCGGCTCCGAAGCAGCACCGTTTTCTCCGCGAGCTGTCTGCCGGTCTCACCCACATCGCGCGAACGCCGGTTCTTCGCCAGCTCAGCGTCGGCGTCGGCGCGGCTCTGCTCGCGATCGGGTTCGACGAGACCCTCATCTTCGCGGTCAACAGCGAGAGCCTCCATCGGCCGCCATCGTTCATCGGCGTGCTGATGTCGTTCCAGGGCGTCGGCGCCGTGCTCGGAGGACTCACCGCCTCGAGGCTCCTGAAGCGGTCGGCGACGCTGCGGCTCGCAGGGATCGGCATCCTCGTCTTCGGCGCTCGCCGACGGTTTTCTGCTCGTGCCGCACGTCGGCGCGATCGCGCGGTGCCGCAGCGGGCGCCGGCGTCGGGACTGGTCTGGGCGGTGGTCGCGATCGCGACCGCCTATCAGCGGCGCAGCCCGAGCCACCTGCAAGGTCGGGTGTCCGCAGCTGCGAACATGCTGTTCAGCGTGCCGCAGACGATCTCGATCGCACTTGGGGCAGCGCTCATCACGCTGATCGACTACCGGGTCGAGATCGTGATCATGACGGCGTGCCGTCCTCCTCGCCGCGACATATCTGTTGACGCGGCGGCGGGAGGTTGCAGAGGTCGAAGCTCGCGCTCGCGGCTTGACTGAGCTCGTACCGCTTCGAAAGAACCGCGACTTCGTTCTGCTGCAGGTCGGGCAGACGCTTTCGACGATCGGCTCCGAGTCGACGGGGATCGCGTACCCGCTGCTCGTCCTCGCGGTCACGCACTCGCCGGTTCAGGCCGGCCTCGTCGGCTTCGCCCGCGTCCTCCCCTGGGCGCTCTTCGGCTTCCTGGCAGGCGCCGCCGTCGACCGCTTGCCACCGCAAGCGGATGATGATCGTTTCGGACATCGTGCGCGTCGGCGCCGTGACGAGCATCGTCGTCGCGATCGCGCTCCACCGCCTCTCGTTCGCGCAGATCGCGATCGTCGCGTTCGTCGAGGGAACGATGTACGTGTTCTTCAACATCGCAGAGATCGGAGCGTTGCGTTCCGTCGTTCCCGACCGCCAGCTGCCCGGCGGCCGCCGCGGCCGAGCAGGCGCGCTACTCGACGATGATCAATCGTCGCGCCGCCGCTCGGCGGCTCCCTCTTCGGCGTCTGGCGGGCGCTGCCGTTCCTCGCAGACGCGGTGTCGTACGTCTTCTCGCTCGCCTCGCTCCTCGCGATCCGCACGCCGTTCCAGGAGGAACGCGAGCAGGACGAGGCGTCGCTGCGAACGCAGCTCGCAGAAGGCTTCCGCTGGCTCTGGGGACATCGCTTCCTGCGGACGTGCGCGCTGCTCTTCACCTGGGTGAACCTCGTGTTCGAAGGCGATCTTCCTCGTTCTGATCGTCGTCGGCCGGCGGCAGGGACTGTCGGGCGCGCAGATCGGCGCGCTGATCGCGGTCTTCGGGGTCTTCTCGCTTGCCGGCTCGTCGCCTCGCCCCGATCTGCAGCGGCGCGTGTCCATGCGCACGTTCGTCGTGGCCTCGCTCTGGTTGCAGCTCCTGCATCGCGCCGTTCGTCGTGAAGCCGAGCATCTACGTTCTGCTTGTTGCGGTGCTGCCCGCTGCCTTCTTCGGTCCGAGCGTCAACGCCGTGATCATCGGCTACCGCGTCGCCGTCGTCCCCGACCGCCTGACGGGACGCGTGAACAGCGTCGCGCGCACGATCGCGCTGTGCGGGATGCCGCTCGGCCCGCTCTCCGCCGGCTTGCTGCTCGGGTCGTTCTCAGCCCGGACGACGATTGCGGTCTTCGCGAGCTTCCTCCTCGTGCTCTGCGTGTTCGCGACTCTCAGTTCGTCAATCCGCGAATGCACCGAGCCTCGACGAGCTCGACGATCTGCCTAGGCCTGAAGCTTCTCCCGTAGGAGTCGGTTGACGACCTTCGGGTCGGCTTTGCCCTGCGTCTCCTTCATCACCTGACCGACGAGATAGCCGAGCACGCCCTCCTTGCCGCCGCGGTAGGTCGCGACCTGATCCGCGTTCGCTGCGAGGACGCGATCGATCGCCGGGCCGAGCTCTGCCTCGTCGCTCACAGACGTCTGTGACGTGTACACCGATGCGCTCGAAGCCGGGCTTCGTGCTCGCGGCGGTCGCAGCAGCCAGCGCGTCGCGCGTCAGACTCGGGGTCTTCAGCACGAGCGCCATCTCGGCGACGTTCACCGCCGCGGTGTCTTCCCCCGTCGCCGCGAAGTCGTTCATCACCCAGTTCGCTGCGACACGGGTATCGACGCCGTCCGCGACGAGTCCCAGGTAGAGCAGGTCTCGCTCCGTCGTCACCAGGGCGTACGCGACGTCGAAGCCGACCGCGCCTTCGAGCCGGCGGATGCGCGCACCAGGCAGCTCGCCGAGCTCGCCGCGCAGCCGGTCGACGAGCTCCGCCGGGGGCTCGACCGGCACGAGATCCGGCTCGGGGAAGTAGCGATAGTCGTCCGCCTCCTCCTTCGAGCGGTGCACCGTCAGACGGTCGGTGTCCGGGTCGTAGTCGTAGGTCGACTGCTCGATCTGCTCGCCGCGCTCGTACGCCGCAACCTGCTCGCGTACGGCCGCCTCGATGCCGCGCCGGATGAACGTGAAGGAGTTCATGTTCTTGAGCTCCCAGCGCGGGCGGTAGCCGTCCTCGCCACGCTTGCGCACCGACACGTTGACGTCCGCGCGCAGCGTGCCCTTCTCCATCTCTGCGTCGGAGACACCGAGCTCGACGATCGTCTGCCGCAGCAGGCGCAGGTAGCGATCGGCCTCGTCGGCGGAGCGGATGTCCGGGTCGCTCACGATCTCGATCAGCGGCGTTCCGCCGCGGTTGAAGTCGACCAGTGAGTAATCGGCACCGACGCTGCGGCCGGTTGCGCCGCCGGCGTGAACCGTCTTTGCGGCGTCTTCCTCGAGATGTGCACGAGTGATGCCGACCGTCTCATCGCCGTCTGCGGTCGGGATCACGAACGCACCGGGGCCACAGAGCGGGGACTCGTACTGGCTGATCTGGTAGCCCTTCGGCAGGTCGGGATAGAAGTAGTTCTTCCGCGCGAAGATCGCGTGCGTCGAGATCTCGCAGCCGAGCGCGAGGCCGAGCTTGATGGTGTGCTCGATCGCACGCCCGTTCGGAACGGGGAGCGCGCCCGGATGCGCGAGACACACGGGACACGTGTGCGTGTTCTCGCCCGCGCCATACTCGAGCTCGCAGCGACAGAACATCTTCGTTTTCGTCTTGAGGTGCGCGTGCACCTCGAGGCCGATTACGGCTTCCCAATCAGCAAATCCCATACCGTCAGTCGAGCTCATCGAGCTTCGCCTTGGCTTCCTGCAAGGCCGTCTCGATGTCGAGGTCGACCTCGACCATCCCGAGCCGGTGCTCGAGCACACCGTTCGTCTCGATCAGCCAGAGCTCGCGTTCGCCTGCTTCGAGCTGCAACTTCACTTCGCCCACGAGCACCGCCCGCGACCCGTCAAGGACGCGAGGCGACGCACCGAAGATGCGTTCGACGGCGGGGATGAAGTCGGCTGCCGGATCCTCGAATCTCATGCGAGCCTCCCGGGAACGGGATCAAAGCCGATTGCCAGCTCGAGTGCGTAGCCGACGCGAAAGAGCGCGTTCTCCGAGAACTGCGGGCCGATCAGCTGCACGCCCACCGGCAAACCCTCGGAGAGCCCGCACGGCACGTTCAGTCCGGGTAAGCCCGCCATGCACGACGGGATCGTGAGCAGGTCGTTGAGATACATCGCGAGCGGATTCGCGGACTTCGCGCCGAGCTCGAACGCGACGGTCGGTGAGGTCGGCGTCAGCAGCACGTCGAAGCGCTCGAACGCGGCCGCGTGCTCCCGGATCAACACCGTACGCACCTTCTGCGCCTGGCCGTAGTACGCGTCGTAATAGCCGGCCGACAGAGCGTAGGTGCCGACGAGGATGCGCCGCTTCGGCTCGTCGCCGAAACCCTCGTCGCGCGTGCGCGTGTACATCTCGAGGCGATCACCGACGTTCGGCGAGCGATAGCCGAAGCGCACGCCGTCGTAGCGAGCAAGATTCGACGACGCCTCCGCAGGAGCGATCAGGTAGTAGCACGGAAGGCCGTATTCGAGCGAGTGCGGCAGCGAGCACTCCCCCACCTCCGCGCCGAGCTCGCGGCAGAGCTCGATGGCGCGCTGCACCGCCTCGCGCACGCCTGGCTCGATCGCCTCGTGGTCCGTGAACTCGGTGGGAATGCCGACGCGTACGCCTTTCAGCGAATCGCCGGTCGGCAGCTCAACCGCGGCCGGGAGCTCGACCGTCGTCGAGTCGCACGGATCACGTCCCGCGAGGATCGAGTAGAGGAGCGCGCAATCGCGCACGTTGCGGGCGACCGGCCCGACTTGGTCGAGGCTCGATGCAAACGCAACGACGCCGTAGCGTGACACGGTGCCGTACGTCGGTCGCAGGCCGACGTTGCCGCAGAGCGCGGCGGGCTGCTTGATCGAGCCGCCCGTGTCGGAACCCAATGCCCACGGCGCGAGCCCCGCCGCCACCGCCGCTGCGGAGCCGCCGCCGGATCCTCCCGGGACGCGCGTCGGGTCCCACGGATTCTTCGTCGGGCCGTACGCGGAGTTCTCGGTCGACGAGCCCATGGCGAACTCGTCGGTGTTCGTCTTGCCGAGCACACGCAGACCGTGTGCCTTGCAGCGTTCGACGACGGTTGCGTCGTAGACCGGCACGTACCCCTCGAGGATCCTGGAGCCTGCGGTCGTCGGAATCCCCTTGGTCCCGATCACGTCCTTCACCGCGATCGGGATTCCTTCGCCGCCGTCGTCGTCGCAAACGTGCAGGTAGCAGTGCAGCTCCGGATCGCGCTCGTCGATTGCAGCGCGGTAGGCGGCGTAGAGCTCGGCGCTCGACACCTCTTTCTCCTGCAGCAGGCGCGTGGCCTCCTCCGCCGTCAGCCGGAGCGTGTCGAGCATCACGACCCTCCCGGCGGAACCTTGAAGTACGCGCCCTCGCGCTCCGGCGCGTTTGCAAGCGCCTCCTCGACGGAAAGACACGGGCGCGGCTCGTCCTCTGCCCACACGTTCACCACGTCGAGGGGATGCGACGTGGGCGGCACGTCCGAGAGGTCGAGCTCCGACACTTTCGAGACCGCCTCGAGGATGTCGTTCAGCTGCGCGCCGAGACGCTCGAGCTCGTCGTCGCGGAGCTCGAGGCGCGCGAGGTGCGCGACATGGAGAAGTTGATCGCGGTCGATTGCCATCCGGTTCCGAAAATCCTTCCAGAAATGGAAGAGGCCCCTACCGGGGCCTCTTCACACAGTGAGTCCGACAGGTTCTCTAGATCGCCATGACGTTCGCGGCTTGTGCGCCCTTGGGGCCTTGCACGACCTCGAACGACACTTTCTGACCTTCGGTCAGCGACTTGTAACCCTCCATGCCGATCGCCGAGAAGTGGACGAAAACGTCGTCTCCGCCTTCGCGCTCGATGAAGCCGAAGCCCTTCTCGTTCGAGAACCATTTGACGGTGCCTTCTGCCAACTGTGTTCCTCCTTGCAAAAACAACGACGGTACAAGCCGCCGACCGATGATGAATCCGCCGGATTGTAACTTAGGACACGCCGGAAACAAGCCCTCGACGCGCCCGCGCGGCCGTGACCGTGTTCTTCAGAACCATGGCGATCGTCATCGGCCCGACGCCGCCGGGAACAGGCGTCATATGCGCCGCAAGATCCCTCGCGTCAGGGTCGACGTCGCCGAAAAGGCCATCGTCGGTTCGGTTCATTCCGACGTCGATCACGGTCGAGCCGGCCTTCACCATGTCGGCCCCGACGACGTGGAGTTGGCCCACTGCGGCAACGAGAATGTCGGCGTCGAGCGTGTGCCGCTCGAGATCGACCGTCCGTGAGTGGCAGATCGTCACCGTGGCATGCGCCTGCAGCAAAAGATGGGCCATCGGCTTCCCCACGATGTTCGATCGGCCGACGACGACGGCTCGCGCGCCCTTGGTCTCGATGTCGTACTCGGCGAGCATGCGCATGATCCCGAGCGGTGTGCCCGGAACGAGCCGGGGCCGCCCAAGGTAGAGGCGGCCGGCGTTCATTGGGTGCAGCCCGTCGATGTCCTTCGCCGGATCGATCGCCTCGATCACCTTCGACTCGTCGAGGTGGTCGGGCAGCGGTAGCTGGACGAGGATCCCGTCGACGGAGTCGTCCGCGTTCAGCTCGGCCAGGAGCTGCAGGAGCTCGTCCTCCGGCGTGTCGGCCGGGAGCCTGAGGTCGTTCGCATGGATGCCGACGGCGGTCGCCGCCTTGTGCTTGCCTGTGATGTAGACGTGTGAAGCCGGGTCGTCGCCGACGAGGATGGTTGTCAGCCCGACCTCGCCGAGCTCGTCCACTTCCTCGGCGACCTCTTCGCGCACTTTCGCCGCGAGGGCCTTGCCGTCGATCAGCTGGGCGGGCATTGGCGTGAGGTTACGCAAGAATGGCGGCATGACGGATCGGCTACCGCGCAAGAACGACCCCGCATCGATCGCGGCACGGCGCGAGGCGCTCCGTCTCGACGGGGAGGTCGATCTCGCCCCCTACGCGAAGTCGGCGGAATCGGTGACCGGTACCGCGGTGATCCCGGTCTCTGTCGCACAGCTGCAGGTCTCGCTCGGCGAGTACGTGCTGTCCGACGACGGCGAGGTCGTCGAGACGGGCCGCGCGGAGGAGGAGGTGACGGTTCCACTCGCCCACTCCGAAGGCGGGTTGACCGCATCGGTGCAGCGCGGCGCGAAGGCAGTGGAGCTCTCCGGCGGCTTCAGAACCTACGTCGTCGCCGACCGCATCACGCGGGCGTCGTGCTTCGTCTGCAAGGACGCGGGCGACGCCTTGACGCTTGCACAGTGGGTGGGTGAGCGCGTCGACGAGATGCGCGAGTGGTTGCGCTCGACGGACATTCCCGAGCTGTCACGTTACGCCGTGCTTCGCGAGGTGAAGACGCACGTCGTCGGGCCGATGTGCCACGTCCTGTGGCGCTGGACGACCGGCGACGCGGTCGGCCCGAACATGATGACCCGCAACGCCTACGCGCTGAACATGGCCTACGTGCTGCCGAATGCACCCGTACCGATCGAGCGCGCGATGCTCGAGGCGAACATGGGCGGCGACAAGAAGCCCTCGCACGAGTTCTTCCAGTCCGGTCACGGCAAGACGGTGATCGCAGAGGTCACGCTCTCCGACGACGCGATCGGCCGCGTTCTCCGAACGACGGCCGCAGACCTCGAGGCGCTGTCGTGGGTCGGCACACACGGAGCGGTCGCATCCGGCATGCAGTCGGTCGCGTTCACGCCCGCGTCGGCGATCGCGGCGGTCTTCGCCGCGACGGGGCAAGACCTCGGCATGGTCGGCACGAGCTCGATGGCGCACGGCACCGGACGAAGAGTCGACGGTGGCCTGCATGCGTCGATCCGGTTCCCGGGCCTCGAGGTCGGGACGGTCGGCGGCGGCACGACTCTGCCGACCGCGCACGGTTGGCTCGAGTTGATGGGCTGCGCCGGTCCCGGCAAGGTCTATCGTTTCGCGCAGATCGTCGCGGCGACCGCGCTCGCGCTGGAGATCAGCGCGTCAGCGGCGATGGCGACCGCCGGCTCAGAGAATTTCTTCCGCGCACACTTCGAGCGCGGCGGGATCCGCTAGCGACGTCATGCGACCTGGTCGCGACCAGGTCGCATGACTCTTGGCTAGGACGGCAGCGCACGCTTCGACAGGACGTTCCCCTGTGCGTCGAACGTCTCGAAATACGCGGCCGCGCCCTGCGGCAGCGTGACGTCGGACTCGAACAGGTTGCCGACGACCGGCGTCGAGTCGAGCACCGTGCCGTTCGCGTCGACGAACGCGACCTTCGCGACGCCATCGGCCGCCACGCCTTCGAGGGTCCGCGGGAAGGTCAACGCCTTTACATCGGCCGACGGGAAGTTGTCGGCGTTCAGATCGCAGAAGACGCCCTTGTAATACGTCTGGTCGACGTGGTCGATCGCGAGGCAGAAGTTGCCGGCCGCGTTCCGGGCCGCATAGAACGCAACGCCGTTCAGCGTCCCGAGCGACTGCATCGTCGCGCCGACCTGCATGTCCTGGAGGGCCTGGTCGAGCTTCGTCTCGCCCGGCAGCACCGAGCCGACCGGGACGGTCGTGCCCTGGTTCGAGATACCGAGCACGTCGGCGAGCCGGCCAGCGAAGGCGACCGTGGGTACCGCGACCGCAGCCGCGATGGCCACGGCGACCGCGATCCGCCGAACGCGATGGGCTCACGCCGGCACGGCGACCCGGCACCGGGTTCGCCGCCGCGAGGCGGGCGATCACGTCGTTTCTCATCTCGTCACTCCCTTCGGTTGGGGTCGAAAGGAGGCAACGGCATCGAGCTTCGCCGCGAGCCGCGACTTCGCGCGGTGGTAGCGAACGCGGCAAGCGACCGCTGAGCAGTCCAGAACCAACGCCGCGTCGCGGAGCGACAGCCCCTCCCACGCCACGAGGCGCAATACCTCGCGGTCACGATCGCCCAACTCCGCGAAGGCGGCGGCAAGTGCCGAATCACCAATTGGCTCGGGCTCATAGGCGACATCGACCGAGACGGGGTGCTGCCGGGCGCGGCGACGTCGCTCGTTTGCGAGCGTGTTTCGGGCGACCGCATACAACCAGGGCAGCGCATTCTCGGGGACGTCGTCGAGCCTCCGCCAGCACACCAGGAAGACTTCGCTCGTGACGTCTTCGACCGCATCCTCCGGTGCCCGACGCCGCACATAGGCGCTGATCGCGTCAGCGTGCTGGGCGTAGAGCTGCTCGAACCGTTGCATCCACCCCGTTTCTGTCGTGGTGGGGCTCGTTGTTACAGCGTCTAGAACGGAAGGACGACCTCGCTGACGTCGAGCCCGAGCGACTGCGCGAGCCGCACGCCATGGTCGAGCTCTGTCTTCAATCGCTCCCGGTCGCGCGCCTCCATCAAGTGGCCGATCATCTCGCGCGCCTTCGGGCGCCACAACGCGTGCGCGGCGAACTCCGGCAGCATGCGGTTGGCCGCGTCGATCAGCGTCTGCTTGACCGCCTTCGGTGCGTCTTCGAGCAGCACCCGCTCATAGGCCATCCCGGCGCCGTGGTGAATGCCGTCGTCGATCGCAAGCCGGTTGCACAGCTCCTCGAGAATCGTCCCGCGCGACGACCGCGCGATCAGCCGGAACCGGGGAATGATCAGCCGCTCGAAGAACACCTGCATGAGGAACACTTTCTCCTCCAGCGTGTCCGCCTCGAGAAACATGTGGCCGAGTGCGTCGAGGTGCGGGTCACGCTCGCCTTCCCCGCCGACCTGGCCGATCAGCTTGAGCCACGCCTCGGTGTGGCGCGACTCGTCTTGCACCATCGTCGAGTAATAGAGCCTCGCCTCCGGATCGGGCGCAGCGTTCAGGAGCTGTGCCGCCATCTCGCACGCGAGCACGTCGGCCTGCAGCTGCTGCATGATCACGGACCGCCACACGTCCTGGCGGCGGGCCTGGCGCTCCGGCGATCCCTTCCCCTCCGGCACCGGGGGCAGCTTCCCCCACGCCACGTCGCGCACCGCCCATTCCTGATGCTTCGCCAGGTTGTAGAAGCGAAGGACACCCGCGTATCTACTGCGCTCGTCGACCGGCTCCTCGACGACCTCTGCCTGCTCCGCGCTCATCGCGCCGGACCTTAGCGCGGCGGGCTGATAGGAATGGCCCGGATGATCGCGCTGGTCTTCAGCTACGAGGTGCGGGACGTCGCCGGCTTCGAGCAGGCCTACGGCCCCGACGGCGATTGGGCGCAGTTCTTCGCCGGCGCGAAGGGGTACATCGGCACCGAGCTCCTGCACGACGTCGAGATACCGAGCCGCTACCTCGTGATCGACCGCTGGGAGTCGCCGGACGACTACAACAGCTTTGCGGCGGCGCAGCGGGAGGAGTACATGCGCCGCGTGGACGACACGCGCTTCACCTACGACCAGGAGCTGCGCTTCGGCACGTTCGAAAACGTCTGGCAGGCGATTTCTTGACGCAACGATGATCCGAGGCGCCGGCGGCGCCTGGGATCAAGTCGAGGGCCTCTGAAGCCGATACATGCTGACAACGATTCCGGATCTCTGCGGCTCCGGAGGAGAGGCCTGCATGATCAAGAGAATCGTCGCAGTCGGTGTTTGCATCTTCATCTTGATGGTCGTGATCAAGGATGGCCGCGTCCTCCGGACGACCGGCCTCACCGGCTCGTGCTCGGTCACGCAGACGTTCACGGATTCGTCCGAGCTCGCCGCCTGCCGCGCGGGCAAGCTCGAGGGGCGGCCCGACCTGTCACACCGCGGCTGCCGGAGCGTCGGAGTCACGGCCAAGTATGAGTACTGGCGCTGCCCGGCCGGCTTCGACATCAGCGACGCCAGCCGCTAGCCCAAACCGAATCACGAGGCACCGCGTAGGCAGGGCAAGGGCTGCGTCACGTCCGGCGGCTCCCTGTGTCGCCGGCCGCCACGGAGGCACTCCCGCCGGACGTGATGCAGTCCGTCAGCTGAGGGCAGCGAGCGCCTCGAGCAGCCGCTCGTTGGCGGCAGGCCGGTGCACCGTGACGCGGAATGCACCCGGCGACGGCCGCACCGCGAGGCCCCGCAAGAGCAACGCCTCGTAGATCTCCTGGGCACGCTCGTGCGGCACGAGGATGAAGTTCGTGAACGACGGCAACGGTGCGAGACCGATCGACCGCAGCCCTTCGGCCAGGCGCTCACGCTCCGCGATCGTCTCAGACACGTCGGGCGGTCCCGCTTCGAGCCCGGCGAGCGCGAGAGCGGCCGAGAGCGTCGACAGCGGCGCCGGTGCCTGGCGCTCGTTCAGCTCCGTCGCCACCTCTACATCGGCGAGGGCATAGCCCACGCGCGCCGACGCAAGCCTGAAAGCCTTCGAGAACGTCCGGACGACGATCACGTCGTTGGCGCCGAGCAGGTGGAGCGCGGTCTGGCCCCCATACTCGAAGTACGCCTCGTCCACGACGAGCGGCCGCGCCGCCGGGATCTCGACCATCGCCCCCGTTGGGTTGTGTGGTCGGCACACGAAGGTCAGCACAGGGTCGTCGTCGCCAACGTCGGCTCCGGTCACCCACGCGGCGACCCGGAAGAGCGGGTAGGACGGCTCGTTCGCGATCGCGACCCGGTCGCCCGGCCCGGCGTACGCCCGCGCGCAGAGCATCAGGAGGTCGTCCGCGCCGGAGCCGAGCACGACATTCTCGGGCTCGAGGCCGTTGTAGTCCGCGATCGCGCGCAAGAGCTCGGGAAAGCCGCCGTGCCGGTAGGACTGGATCCGCTCGAGGGCGTCGGCGATCGTCTCCGGCCGGGCGGTCGGCGGCGGGTCGGGAGCCGTGTTCCCGTCGAAACGAAGGACGTCCTGCGGTGCGATCCCGGCCCGCGCCGCAATCTCCGCGGTCGAGAGCGCCCAGCCATACGGCTTGAACTGATGCGACAACGGCCGCATGGCGCGAGCCTAACCCTGTTAGCTGGGGCTGGGGCTGCGCATTGCGTAGCTCAAAGCACCATTTGCCTCGCATTGCAGTAGTGAGATACTCCAGATCGATGCGGGTCGAGGAACAGGCGTCCACGGACCAGGTGCGGCAGGGGCGGGAGCGGTACGTCCCGCGCGGCGTCGCGACGACCGATCTCGTCGTCTCGCGCGCCTGGGGCGCCCGGATCTGGGATGCCGAGGGGCGCGAGTACATCGACTTTGCCGGCGGCATCGCCTGCCAGAACCTCGGCCACGGCAACGCGGCCGTCGTCCGGGCGGTCCACGAGCAGGTCGACCGCTTCCTCCACCAGTGCTTCATGGTCGGCGCCTACGAGCCGTACGTCGCGGTCGCGGAGAAGCTCGACGAGCTCTGGCCCGGCAACGCCGCCACGAAGACGCTGCTCCTGAACTCGGGCGCGGAGGCGATCGAGAACGCCGTCAAGATCTCGCGTGCGGCGACCGGCCGGGCCGGTGTCGTCGTCTTCGACCGCGCGTTCCACGGACGCACGAACTTGACGATGGCGATGACGTCCAAGCTCGTCTACAAGCAAGGCTTCGGCCCGCTCGCCACGGATGTGCACCGCGCGCCCGCGCCCTACCCGTACCGCGGTGTCTCGACCGAGGACGCGCTTGCACGGCCTCGAGCTTCTGTTCAAGCAGGATGTCGACCCCACCGAGGTTGCGTGCATCGTGCTCGAGCCCGTTCAAGGCGAAGGCGGATTCATCCCGATGCCGCCCGAGTTCATCCACGCACTGCGGAAACTGTGCGACGAGTACGGGATCGTCTACGTGGACGACGAGGTGCAATCCGGCTGCGGTCGCACAGGAACGATCTGGGCAATCGAGCGTTACGACGTCGAGCCCGACCTGCTCGTGTCGGGCAAGACGCTCGGCGGCGGTCTCCCGCTCGCGGGTGTGACCGGTCGCGCCGAGTTGATGGACGCCCCGCATCCCGGCGGGCTCGGCGGCACGTTCGGCGGCAACCCGGTCGCATGCGCTGCGGCGCTCGCCGTCCTCGACGAGCTGTCGGCGCCGGGATTCCGCGAGCGCGCCGAGCAGATCGCGAAGCTTCTCCACACGCGGCTCGACGAGATGGCTGCGAAGCCATCCGATCGTCGGGGAGGTCCGCGGTTTGGGCGCGATGCTCGCGCTCGAGCTGACCGAGCAGAACGGCGACGCGGCAAAAGCGGTCACGACGGCTGCGCGCGAAAAAGGGCTGGTGCTCCTCTCGTGCGGTCTCTACGGGAACGTGATCCGGCTGCTCCCACCGCTCTCGGCGACGGACGAGGAGCTGGAACGGGGGCTCGGGATCCTGGAGGAAGCGCTTGGCGACGCAAGCTCCGGCTAGAGGGGCGGAGCAGCGCGGCGCAGCGAGTCCTGCGGTCCGGCTGAGCGGCATCCGCCGGACGTACGGCGACGTCGTCGCCATTGACAAGCTCGACCTGGAGATCGCCGAAGGCGAGTTCTTCACGCTGCTCGGCCCATCAGGTTCCGGCAAGACGACGACGCTGCGCGTGATCGCGGGCTTCGAACGTGCCGACGAAGGCCATGTCGAGCTCGCCGGCGAAGACGTCACGCGCGTGCCGCCGTTCGAGCGCGATGTCAACACCGTCTTTCAGGACTACGCGCTCTTTCCCCACATGACCGTCGAGGAGAACGTCGGGTACGGGTTGCGGGTGAAAGGACTCAGCCGACGAGACCGGCGGAGCAAAGTGCAGGAAGTGCTCGAGCGCGTTCGCCTCCCCAATGTCGGCGAACGAAAGCCCGTCCAGCTCTCCGGTGGGCAGCGGCAGCGGGTCGCGCTCGCGCGCGCAATCGTCAACTCGCCTTCTGTGCTCCTCCTCGATGAGCCGCTCGGTGCGCTCGACCTGAAGCTGCGCCAGGAGATGCAGGTGTTCCTCAAAGCCCTCCAGCGCGATCTTGGCATCACGTTCATCTACGTCACGCACGACCAGGAAGAGGCGCTCACGATGAGCGACCGGATGGCCGTCTTCAACGACGGACGCGTCGAGCAGCTCGGCTCGCCCGCCGAGGTGTACGAGCACCCACAGACCGAGTTCGTCGCCGGCTTCGTAGGCGTGTCGAACATCATCGATCGCGACGGACGGAAGATCACCATCCGCCCGGAGAAGATCCACATGCTGGACGACGACGGCGGCGCCGGCGAGCCCGGCGTCGTGCGCGAAGTGGTGTACGTCGGGATGGTCACCCGTTACGTCGTCGAACTCGACTCGGGCGGCGAGCTCGTCGTCATCCGGCAAAACCTCGAGACCTCGTCCCAGCAGGCGCTCGAGGAGCGAGGCAAGCGTGTCCGGCTCGAATGGAAGCCGGAGCACACCTACGAAATCCCCAAGGAGGGAAACGAGACGTGAGACGAATCAGAAGAGGCCACGTGCTCGTCGTGGCCATCGCCGCGGCGCTGTGCGTACCGGCGGCAGGTACGAGCAGAGGCACCGGACTCCCAACGTCGATCGGCAAGGGTGAAGGCTCCCTCAACCTGATCGAGTGGGCCGCGTACTCGGACCCCTCGTTTGCGAAGAAGTTCCAGACGCAGACCGGTTGCATCATCCACCGCAAGGACGCCGGCTCGTCGAACGAGATGGTCGCGTTGATGCGGAGCGGCGGCGGTGGTGGAGGCGGCCAGTACGACCTCGTGTCGGCGTCGGGTGACGCAAGTCTCCGGCTCATCTACGGCGGAGACGTCCAGCCCGTGAACGTCAACCTCATCCCGAGCTGGAAGCAGTTCCTGCCCAACTTCCGCTCGCCGGCGCACAACACGGTCAAAGGAGTTCACTACGGGGTGTCGGTCCAGTGGGGCCCGAACACGCTCATCTACAACACGAAGCTCGTCAAGCCGGCTCCCACGTCCTGGAGCGCGATCTACTCGTCGACGTACAAGGGCAAAGTGACCGTGCCGAACAACCCGATCCAGATCGCCGACGCTGCGCTCTACTTGATGAAGTCGCAGCCGAAGCTCGGGATCAAGGATCCGTACGAGCTGACCAAGGCGCAGCTCGACGCCTCCGTCAACCTGTTGAAACAGCAGAAGCCGCTGCTGAAGCGGTACTGGGCGTCCGCGACCGACGAGATCGCCGACTTCAAGAACGGCGACGTCGTGATCGGGGCCGGCTGGCCGTATCAAACCCTTCAGCTGCAGGCAGCGAAAGCGCCGATCGCGGAGACCATTCCGAAGGAGGGCGCAACCGGATGGGCCGACACCTGGATGCTCGCGAAGCGCGCGCCGCATCCGAACTGCGCATATCTCTGGATGAAGTACGTCACGCAGCCTCAGGTGGAGGCGAAGCAGGCAATCGTGTTCGGCGAGACGCCGGTCAATCCGAAGGCATGCCCGTACATGAACAAGCTGCAGAAAGGTTCATGCGCGGCCTACCACTTGAATCAGCCGCTGTCGTACTACAAGACGATCCATTTCTGGAAGACGCCCGTCGCGCAGTGCGGGTGGCAGACGCGCGAACAACTGCATGGACTACAACGCCTGGCAGCAAGCCTGGACGCAGGTCACCGGGTAACGCTTGGCGGTTGACGTCACGGCACTGGGGGCGGGCGCGCGCGCGCGGCGGGCCCGCCTCCGCCTCTCGGCCGCGCTGTGGCGGCGACCGTGGCTGAAGGCTGCGGGCCTGCTCACCCCGCCGCTGGCCGCGTTTCTTCTCGTCTACGTCGGAGCCCTCGTCGTCCTGTTCGTCTCGTCGTTCTGG
Source organism: uncultured Actinomycetes bacterium (assembly GCA_963707525.1). Classification (GTDB taxonomy): domain Bacteria; phylum Actinomycetota; class Thermoleophilia; order Gaiellales; family Gaiellaceae; genus Palsa-739. Next base: position 807,567 of record CAVPQJ010000007.1, read on the forward strand.
ACCGTGGACTCGTTCACCGGCAAGCTGATCCACCACTGGACGCTGTCGAACTACCGGCAGATCTTCGACACCGGCCAGCCGTATCTGCGGATCGCGGGACGCACCATCGGGATCGCAGCGGCGGTCACACTCACAGACGCCATCCTGGCGTTTCCACTCGGCTACTTCATGGCGCGACGGGCGAGTCCCCGCTCGCGCGCGTTCCTCTTCGTGATGGTGCTGCTACCGCTCTGGTCGAGCTACCTCGTTCGCATCTACGCCTGGCGGACGATTCTCGCCCACGACGGGGCTATCAACTGGGCGCTGAACGGGATTGGACTCCCCGATCAGAACATCGCGTACACCAACTGGGCAATGTGGCTCGTGTTCTCGTATGTGTGGCTGCCGTTCATGGTTCTGCCCGTCTACGCGGCGCTCGAACGCATCCCCGACTCGTATCTCGAAGCATCGGCCGACCTCGGGGCGCGCGGCTTCAAGACTCTCCGCTCCGTCATCCTGCCGCTCGTGCTGCCGGGCGTTCTGGCCGGCTCGATCTTCACGTTCTCCCTCACCCTGGGCGACTACATCACGCCACTCCTTGTCGGAGGACCGAGCTCGAGCTTCATTGGGAACGTCGTCTACAGCTTCATCGGCATCAACGCGAACATTCCATTCGCGGCTGCGTTCGCTGTGGTCCCGGTGATCGTCATGGGCATCTACCTCACGATCGCGCGCCGGCTCGGTGCCTTCGAGGCGCTCTGATGGAGACACGCGCGACCCGGATCGGACTGATTGCCTGGACAACGCTCGTGATCGCGTTCCTCTGGGTGCCCCTTGTGATCATCGCGGTGTACGCGTTCAACAGCTCGAACATCCAGAGCTGGCCCATACCCGGCTGGACACTGCACTGGTTCAACATCACCTGGCACAACCAGGAGGCACGGTCGGCGTTCGAGCTTTCGCTGAAGGTCGGCGCCGTTACGACTGCAATCGCGATCCTGCTCGGATCGGCCGCGGCGTTCGCGATCGCGCGCTTCCGCTTCTTCGGTCGTGACTCGGTGTCGTTTCTCCTGATCCTGCCGATCGCGCTGCCGGGGATCATCACGGGCATGGCGTTGAACTCGTTCTACGTGTTCGCCGGCCTGGGCTTCTCGATGTGGACGATCGTGATCGGCCATGCGACGTTCTGCGTCGTCGTCGTCTACAACAACGTGCTGGCGCGGCTTCGGCGGTCGTCGGGTTCACTCCTCGAGGCATCCGCCGATCTCGGCGCCGACGGCTGGCAGACGTTCCGGTTCGTCGTTTGGCCCGTGCTCTCGACCGCGCTCGTCGCCGGCGGGCTGCTCGCATTCGCCCTCTCGTTCGACGAGGTGATCGTGACGACCTTCACAGCCGGAGCGCAGGAAACATTGCCGATCTTCATCCTCGACAATCTTCACCAGGGACAGCAGCTACCCGTGATCAACGTCGTAGCATTCATCGTCATCGTGCTCACCGTGATCCCCGTCGTGCTCGCGCAGCGCCTGACGCGCGACACGGGCGTGCTCCGGCCCGGCGCGACGGCAGCAGTGATTGCCAAGTAAAGGAGAGGAACATGAGCGCGACCAAGACCGAGTACAAGGCATTCGTCGGCGGCGACTGGGTCGACAGCGCCTCGGGCGAGACGATGGACGTCATCAACCCGGCGACGGGCGAGGTCGTGGCGGCGGTACCTCGCTGCTCGGCAGAGGACGTCGATCGTGCGGTCGCAGCAGCCGCGAAAGCGTTGCCGGAGTGGCTCGACAAGACGCCGAAGGACCGCTCGGAGCTTCTGCACAAGCTCGCCGACGTCCTCGAGGAGAACGCCGAGGAGCTCGCGCAGCTCGAGTCCCTGAACGTCGGGAAGCCGTTGATGGCCTCGCGCGACGAGATGCCGTTCTCGACCGACAACCTCCGGTTCTTCGCGGGTGCCGCCCGGCAGCTGGAAGGGAAGTCGGCCGGCGAGTACATCGAGGGCTACACGTCGATCATCCGCCGCGAGCCGCTCGGCATCGTCGGCGGCATCTGCCCGTGGAACTACCCGCTGATGATGGCGATCTGGAAGCTTGGGCCTGCGCTCGCAGCGGGCAACGTGCAGATCCTCAAGCCGTCCGAGCAAACGCCGCTGTCATTGCTGCGGTTCGTGCAGCTCGCGCAGGAAGTGATTCCTGCAGGCGTCCTGCAGGTTGTGACCGGTGACGGCGTGCCCGTCGGCGAGCGCCTCGTGGCGCATCCCGGCGTGCGGTTGGTTTCGCTGACCGGCGACGTCGCGACCGGCAAGGCGATCGCGAAGAACGCCGCCGACACGCTGAAGCGGGTGCATCTCGAGCTCGGTGGCAAGGCGCCGATGGTCATCTTCGACGACGCCGATCCGGTCGCTGTCGCCGCGGGGATCCGCCTCGGCGGCTACTGGAACTCCGGGCAGGACTGCACCGCGGGGTCGCGCGTGATCGCGGGGCCGAAGATCTACGACAGGCTGCTCGAGGAGCTCGTGCCGCAGGTCGAGTCGATCAAGGTCGGCGATCCGATGGAGTCGGACGAGATCGAGATGGGCTCGGTGATCTCGCAGTCGCAGCAGGAGCGCATCCTCGGCTTCCTCGAGCGGGCGAAGGGCGCGACGATCCTCACCGGCGGAGGCACGAACGGCTCGCGCGGCTTCTTCGTGCAGCCGACGATCGTCACGGACGTGAAGCAGACCGACGAGATCGTGCAGAAGGAGGTGTTCGGCCCGGTCGTGACGGTGCAACGGTTCGCAGACGACGACGAGGCAATCCGGTGGGCGAACGACGTCCCGTACGGACTCGCAGCGTCCGTGTGGACGCGCGACGTCGGCCGCGCGCTGAACGCCGTGCGACGGCTCCAGTTCGGAACGGTGTGGGTGAACGACCACCTGCTGCCGATCACGTCGGAGATGCCGCACGGCGGGTACAAGCAGTCCGGCTACGGCAAGGACATGTCGATCTACTCGATGGAGGAGTACACGCAGATCAAGCACGTCGCCTTCAAGATCGGTTAGACAAGGACGCGACCTCGCGTCGCGAGGTTTGCGGTTGACCATCTGCGACCTGGTCGCGACGAAGTCGCGACCAGGTCGCGTGCCTTGTCGCCCTACGTTGACGCCATGGGTGCGAAGCGACGCCTCGAGATCGCCGGCGGGATGTCTTTCAAGGCCCCTACCGTGCAGAGCTCGTCGTGCGCGACAGCCACCTGCTCGAGCTCTGCCGGTACATCGCTCTCAATCCTGTGCGAGCACACCTCTGTGCTGACGTCACTGATTGGCCATGGAGTAGCTACCGCGCTCTAGTCGGTTCGCAGGAGCCTCCGACGTTTCTTACGCTCGACTTCGTCCATTCGCTGTTCGACGGCGCCGAGGGCTTCCGTCGCTTCGTCGCCGGCGAACCGTGAACAGGCCCGCGACCTGGTCGCGACCAGGTCGCCCGACTGCACGGCTTGCAAGTGAGGCTCTGACGGCGTACAACCCATACGCCAATCCAAATTGGCGCGAAAGCGTCTAACTCTCCGAGTCACCGTCCCTTCACTCCGGAGGTTGTGCGTGTCCGCTGACGAGATCAGCTCTGCGACCGAGGTCGCGGAGCGCTTCCTCGACAACATCGAGACCGTCGTTCACGGCAAGCGCGAGCAGATCAAGCTCGTCGTCGCCGCACTCATGTGCAGCGGGCACGCGCTGCTCGAGGACGTTCCCGGGACGGCGAAGACGGTGCTCGCCCGCGCGATTGCCGGCTCGATTCACGGCTCGCGCGCGTCGCGGATCCAGTGCACGCCCGACCTCCAGCCGACGGACGTGACGGGCCTCTCGATCTTCAACCAGAAGGAGCGCGACTTCGAGTTCCGGCCGGGGCCGGTGTTCGCCAACGTCGTCCTCGTCGACGAGATCAACCGCGCGATGCCGAAGACCCAATCCGCGCTGCTCGAGGCGATGGCAGAGCAGCAGGTGACCGTCGACGGCGAGACGCGGCGGCTCGAGGACCCGTTCCTCGTTCTGGCGACGCAGAACCCGATCGAGTACGAGGGGACTTTCCCGCTGCCCGAAGCGCAGCTCGACCGCTTCTTCGTCAAGACCACGCTGGGATACCCTGACGCGGAGGACGAAGCTCGCATCGTCGAGGAGCAGCTGAGCGGCCATCCGCTCGGCCGCCTGCAGCCGGTGATCGGGCTCGAGGAGATCGCGACGCTGCGCCGTTCCGTCGCCAACGTCTTCGTGCACGAAGCGGTGGCCGGCTGGATCGTCGACCTGGTGCGCGCTACCCGGGGCCTCGATCTCGTCGCGATCGGGAGCTCGGTGCGAGGCACCCTCGCGCTCAACCGGGCAGCGCGCTCCTGGGCGGTGCTTGCACTCGCGCCGCTACGTCACGCCGGAGGACGTCGAACAGTTGTTCATCCCTGTGCTCATGCACCGCATGCTCTTCAGGCCAAGCTTCCTCGCCGAGATCCGCGATAGCGGCTGGGACTCCGCGGCGCTGCAGGTGCGCTCGCGCTGCCTGGAGCTCGCGCCCAAGCCCGGCTTCGACATCGATCTCGACGTCCCGGCGGCGGCAACGGCCTAAGCGCGCTGTGGCGACCGTCTTTCCGCTCGTCCCGCGCCGGCGAGTGATCGGACTTGCCTTCGGCGGCGTGCGTAGCGCCCGCCGAGGAGTGGGCTCCGACATTGCGAGCACGCGCGAGTACCACCCGGGCGACGATGTCGGCTGGATGGACTGGGCCGCGTCCGCGCGACTGTCGGCGGCCCGCGGCACCGACGAGTTCATCGTGCGGGAGCGCTTCGCCGACGAGGCCCCGCGCGTGGTCGTCCTCGTCGACCGCCGCGCGTCGATGTCGATCCAGGCGTCGCCGATGCGCCGGCTCGACAAGCCGCGCGCGATTCTGACCGCTCTCGATCTGATCGGCCAGAGCGCCTTGGCGGCGCGCAGCCTGACCGGCTACCTCGACTACGCGGAGGGTGACCCGTACTGGCGCGCGCCTCGAACCGAGGCGCGCGCCGAGCCGGGAATGTACGAACGCTCGTTCCGCGCACCCGACGACACGGTGTCCCGGGGCCTCGACTTTCTCGGCGAGCACCGGCGCGACCTTCCGACGCAGGCCTTTGTCTTCGTCCTCTCCGACTTCCTCGTGCCGCCCGATCTCGCCGTCTGGCGGCGTGCGCTCGAACATCGGTGGGAACTCGTGCCGGTGGTCATCCAGGACTTCGTATGGGAGCGGAGCTTCCCTGACGTCGGCGGGATCAGCATTCCGTATGCGGACGCGCGGACAGGACGCGTATTTCCGGTGTACGTGACGGCAAGAGATGCGACACGCCTGCGCGCCGCGCACCAGGAACGCTGGGATGGCCTCGTGCGCGATTTCCGCTCGCTCGGCTGCGAACCGGTCGCTGTGCACAGCGCCGATCTCGGAGAAATACTGGGCGCGTTCCTACGCTGGGCCGACTTGCGCCAGATGTGGCGCGGAGCGATCGCGTGACCCGTTCGCTCACCGTCGCGATTGTCGCATTCGTCTTCGCAGCACCCGCGGCTGCGAGCTTGCCCGTGATCAGCAGCGGCTCCTCCGTCGGCGAGGGCCTCCCACTGAAGGTCTACGCGACGATCACGCCGACGGTTCATCTGTTCGGCGACTTGATCAAGGCGAAGGTGGCGATCGTGGCCGACCCGAAGTGGGTCGACCCGGCGCGGCTTCGAGTGACGACCAATTTCGCACCGTACGCACCGGCGGAGGCTCCGTTCGTCAGGCAAGTGCGCAGCGGCCGCTTCGTGCAGATCACCTGGACCTGGAATCTGCGCTGTCTCACATCACGATGCGTCCCGCGGACGCCTCCGAGCGACCTGAACCACGTTTTCAGCTTCCCCCCTGCGCGGATCGCCTATCTGCAGGTCAACCGCAGGCCGGAATACCGCATCACGGCGAACTGGCCGGCGATCGAGGTGGTATCGCAGGTGAGCCCGGGCCTCGTGGCATCGCTGCAGGAGACGAGGCACCTCAACTGGCGCGTTGGTCTGACGCCCGTCGCCGCGCCGACGTACCGCCTCTCCGCCGGTGCGCTTTTCTGGTCCGCCGTAGCCATTGCCGGAGCCCTCGGCCTCGCGGCGCTATGGCTCGTCTGGCGCTGGTACCTCGTCTTACGCCCCCGCCGCATGCCGGAGCTGCAGATGGATGTGGGCACACCGCTGGAACGCGCGCTCGCGGTACTCCGTTACGCGCACGAACACGGAGACGAGACATTGCAACGAAAAGCATTCGAACGCGTCGCGGGCGAGCTCGGCGTGGCACGTGCAGATGAGCTCACGCTGATCGCACGCGAGCTCGCGTGGTCGCAACGTACGCCAGAAGACGAAGAGGTCGAGGAGTTCGCCGAGCAGGCGCGGGGCACACAGGGGAGCGAGCTCTGAGCATGAGGCTTCCCACCTTGCGCAAACGAAATGCAGTGACCATCGCAGACCTCGCGGAGTTACAAAAGCATGCGAGTCGCACCGCTCTCGTTCGGGTCGTTCTCGCGCTCGCCCTCCTGGCAACGTTCGCATTGCTCTACGACGCCTCGCGTTCGGCAGGCGCCGGGCGAGCAGCCGTATTCCCAGAGGGAACGAGCACCGGCGTCGTCGCGCTCGACATGTCCGCCAGCATGTCCGGACCGATCTATGCGCGCGTTGCAACGACGTTTCGAGGCATCGCCGACGCGAACCAGTCGATCGGACTCGTGATGTTCTCGGACTCGGCGTACGAATTGTTGCCGCCGAACTCGCCTCCCGGCGCTCTGTCGCAATTCATCCCGTTCTTCACGCCCATCCGCATTTCCGGTGGACAGCCGATCTTCGAGCAGTCGCCCTGGGATACCTTCATGGGCGGGACACGAGTGTCGGCAGGGCTCGAGCTCGCACGCAAAGTCCTGATTGCCGGGAAGGTGAAGCACGGGGCGATTCTGCTCGTCAGCGATCTCGATGACGCGACCTCCGACCGGGGATTGCTCGCAGACGAGGCGCTGCGTCTTCGCACCGATCACATCCCGGTCCGGATCGTGCCGCTATTCGCCGCAGCCGCAAACGTCCAGTTCTTTGGTGCGCTCTTCGGCCGGCGCGCGTTCGTCGATCCACGAGTGTTCACCCATTCCGCTCAGCGACATGCAGCGCCGATCGCCGCGCCCGCGCCATGGGCCTTGCTCCTCCTCGGTGCGCTCCTTGTTTTGCTCCTCGCCGGCAATGAGCGTTGGAACAGCCGCCTCGAGGTCGAGCCGGTGACTCCGTGACGCTGCGTCGTCTCCGGCGGCACCGCGCAGCTCTCCTTGCCTTGCTCTGCACGGGAATCGCGATCGTTGCTGCACTGCTCGCCGCCGACGTGAGTGTCTGGCGGTCGACGATCGCACGCGACGATATCCGCTTCCGTGCGTTGCCCGGACACCTCCATCTTTGGCAACCGGCCACGATCCTCCCCGGCGACCCGGCATCGTTTCTCCTCGACACCCGGAGCACGATCGCCTTTCGGCATGCCCTGCAGTACTTCTGGTTCAGCCGGATCGGCACCAACCCTGACGTCCATCAGGACACGCCGACCCTCCGTGCGACCGCGCAGAACGAGCTGCTGAACCTCGTCTCCTCGGCGCCGAGCGCGCGGCAGCGCTCCACCGCCGCGAACCTTCTGGGCGTGCTCGTTGTGACGACACCGTCGATCGGAGGAACCGGAGGAGGGACCAGCCAGGTGCTCGCCCGGGCTGCAGAGTACTTTCAGCAGGCAATCGCTCTCGACGCCGGAAACGCCGACGCGAAAGAGAACCTCGAGCTCGTCTTTCGGATCCAGCGACCCGGGAAGAGCGGATTCGGGCACGACGCCCGGAGGGGTTACGGCTTCGGCCGCGGTCACGGTGTCACAGGCCTTGGCGGCGGCTACTGATGGTGGCGCTCCTCGGCGTATCTTTTCTGACACCGCTCGACGGCATCTTCGTGTTCGCCGCACTGCTACCGCTGGGCGCGCTCCTGGTGGCGGAGCGCCGGGCGGCGCGAATCCGCCGTCTGCTCGCAGTGGTCGGACCCCGCCGTCGCACCCTCGCGCCGATCGTCGCAGCTCTCGTGATGCTGTCCGCCCTCGTCGCTGTAGCGGCAGCTCAGCCCGTCGTCGTCCGCGCGATGAAGGTGAGCCAGCGATCCGACGCGCAGGCGTTCATCCTCTTCGACACGTCGCTCTCGATGGGCGCCGCCCAGGGGCCGACTCGTCCGTCCCGGCTGCAACGCGCCAAAGGAATGGCGATCCGACTTCAGCACGCCTTGCCTGATGTCCCACTCGGCATCGCTTCGATGACCGATCGCTCACTTCCGGTTCTCATGCCGACGACCGACCGGACGCTATTCGAACGAACCGTCCAGCAGTCCGTCGCGTTGAACCAGCCGCCGCCGAGCGAGTTGTACAAGAACCGAGCCACGACGTTCGACGCGCTCATTCCGGTCGTCGGGGCGCGCTTCTACACGAAGAGCGCGCGTCGCCGCCTCCTCGTCGTGTACACGGACGGCGAGTCCGCGAAGCCGTCGGCTCTCTTTCTCACCCTGCAGCGGCGAGTCATTCCGATATTCGTCCATGTCTGGGAGCCGGGCGAGCGCATCTACAACGACGGCAAAGCAGATCCGCGCTATGTCGCCGATCCGGCCAGCACTGCGGCGCTCGCGAGCATCGGCAAGATCACCGGCGGTCGCACTTTTTCCGAGCGCGACGCCGGCGCGGTTGTGCAGGCGGCACGTGCAGTGGTCGGTCGTGCCGGGCCGCGGACCCTGATCGATGGGTATGCGCGGAAAGCGCTGGCGCCCTGGTTTGTGCTCTGCGGCGTCGTGCCGCTCGGCTTCCTGATCTGGCGGCGGAACGCCTAGGAGAGCTTCACGGCACTGGAGAGTGCCGTGAAGAGCTTGGCGTAGCGCGCAACGCAAGTTCCGTGGACGCGAACCGTCTTCGCTCCGAACCGGATGAACGTCGATGCGATGTCCGGGTGCGCCCCGGGGCAGTTCGTCGCCGGCAGAAATGCGCCGAAACGCGCGTCGGTTACCGCTCGGTTGAGAGTCGCCAGCTGCGCTGCGGTGAGCTTCATGCGGCCGGCGGTTGCTGCGCCCGAGACGTGGACAACGCCGTTGCTCCCGATCGACACCGTGTACGGCCGGATGTTCCCTCCAAGCCGTCCGAAGGCGAAGCTGCGCTGCGGCGAAGCACCGGCCGCCGGAGCGAGCGCGAGCAGCAAGACGGCCGCAAGCAAGACGTGCATCTTCATCAGACGGAAGGCTAGCGACGAGCCGCTAGCCTGAGCGCGTGCGCCGGATGATCATCCTTGCGCTCGCTTGCACGACCCTCGCCGGCTGCGGCGGCGGTCATTCGGCGGCGTCAGGCCAGCCCGATGCGCTGCTCCACCCCGCCAAGTTGACGGCGAAGGCGCCGAAGCTCTTCACAGCCACGTTCAAGACGACCAAGGGCACCTTCCAGATCGAGGCTCACCGCACCTGGGCGGCGAAGGGCGCCGATCGGTTCTACAACCTCGTGAAGTCGGGTTTCTACGACGGTGTCGTCTTCTTCCGCGTCGTCCCGCGGTTTGTCGTGCAGTTCGGGATCAGCCCGCATCCGAACGTGTCGAAGGCATGGCAAAACGCGACGATCCCCGACGACCTCGTGAGAATTCACAACACCCGGGGCGCAGTGACGTTCGCCTCTGCAGGCCCGAACACGCGAACGACGCAGGTCTTCATCAACCTCGGGACCAACAGCAGCCTCGACCGGAGCGGCTTCGCGCCGTTCGGCGCGGTCGTCTCGGGTATGGATGTCGTCGCCAAGCTCTACAGCGGCTACTCCGACAAGCCGACGCAGCAGCAGGGTGAGATGGAGACGCAGGGCAATGCCTGGCTCAACAAGAACTACCCGAAGCTCGACGCGATCAAGACCGCCCGCGTGACGGCCGAGTCGAATCCAGCGCTGCCCTAGCGGTAGTTCGAGAGCTCCCAGTCCGCGCTCGCTGAACCATCACGGAGTCGAGCGGACGGCTTACTCTTCTTCGAGATGGCTGTTACGACCGTCAGTGCGTCGGTACTGCATCTGTCGCTCGTTGTGGGCGGTGAGCTCCGTGACGCCGACGGTCTTCGGCTCGGCAAGATCGACGATCTGATCGTCCGGCTCGGCTCCGACGATTACCCGCCTGTGACCGGGGCGCTCGCGACGATCGCCGGGTCGCGCGGTGTTCGTGCCGGCCGAGCTGATCACGACGATCGAGCCTGGAGCGGTCACGATCCGCAGGTCGCCGCCTCGATCTGCAGCCGTTCACGCGACGGCCGCAGGAGGTGCTGCTGAAGGAGGACGTGCTCGATCGGCAGCTGATCAACGTCGACGGTGCGCGGCTCGTGCGGACGAACGAGATCGAGATCGCGCGCCTCGAGGGCTGGTACCGCGTCGTCGGTGTCGACACCGGGCCGCGCGGACTGTTCCGCCGGCTGATCCCGCGCCGCTTCGCGGACACGATCCAGTCGGGGAGTTTCCTCGACTGGGCGAGCGTCGAGCCGTTCACCGGGTCACGTGCCGACTGTGCGACTGCGGGTTCCGCATCCGAAGCTCGCGCGGCTGCACCCGGCCGAGCTCGCCGATCTCGTCGAGGCCGCCTCACACCGCGAGGGCGAGGAGATCCTCGAGGCCGTCGGCGCCGACGCCGAGCGCGAAGCAGACGTGTTCGAGGAGCTCGACACGCAGCACCAGGTCGAGTTCATCGAGGAGATGACCGACGAGGAGGCGGCAGCGCGTTCTCGCCCGGATGGAGAGCGACGACGCCGCCGATCTGATCAACGACCTCGCCGAGGAGCGGCGCGAGCAGGTGCGTCGCGCTGCTGCCGATCGTTCAGCGGCGCCGCGTTCGCACGCTGCTCGGGTACGAGCCGAGCACCGCGGGCGGCCTGATGAGCCCCGACTTCATCTGCGTCTATCTCGCAGGCGACCCGCGAGGAGGTGCTCGACGCGGATCCGCCGCTCGACGGGCTCGCCCGACTCGATCGCGTGGATCTTCGTGATGAACCAGCACCGCCGGCTGAAAGGCGCGATCCAGGTGTCGACCTGCTCCGCGCCGACCCGACGTTGCCGTCGGCGACATCGCTCGCGCTGCCGAAGCACGTGCGACCGGACGCCGACCTCGAGGAGGTCGCTCGGCTGATGACCGACTTCGACCTCACCGTCGTCCCGGTCGTCGACGAGGAGCAGCAGATTCTCGGCGTGATCACCGTCGACGACGTGCTCGAAGCTCGTGCTGCCGCGCGGCTGGCGACGAAACTTCCGGATGTTCGGCGACGACTAGCGGTAGGGTGCTCGCCGCGATGACCGTCCTGCTCGAGGTGCTGGCGGATGTTCCGCCCAGTATCGGCACTCCTGGAGTTGCCGCGCCGCGCCCTGCGCGGCCGTCCGCGCCTGCGCCCGCGTAGCAGGCTCACCAACAAGCTCCTGCTCGTCTTCGCCGCGCTCGGCCCCGGGCTGATCGCGGCAAACGCCGGCAACGACGCCGGCGGGATCGCCACGTACGCGTCGGTCGGCGCGAAGTACGGCTACGACCTGCTCTGGATGATGGTCGTGATCACCGTCAGCCTGATCGTCGTCCAGGAGATGGCCGCACGCATGGGCGCGGTCACCGGCAAGGGCCTCGCGGAGCTGATCCGCGAGCAGTACGGCGTCCGCTGGTCGGCGTTCGCCACCGTCTCGGTGCTGTCGCGAACCTCGGTATCTGCATCAGCGAGTTCGTCGGCATCGGCGCCGCGCTCGGCCTCGCCCACGTCCCCAAGTACGCGTCGATCCCGATCGCCGCCCTGTTCGTCTGGCTGCTGCTCGTTCGCGGCTCCTACAAGCGTCGCCGAGCGGATCTTCGTGCTGATGACGATCCCCTTCTTCGCGTACCCGATCGCGGCAATCCTCGCCAAGCCGCACTGGGGCCACGTCGGCCACGCGATCGTCGTGCCCCACGTCCAGCTCAACTCCGGCTACCTCTTCCTCTTCATCGCAACCGCCGGCACGACGATCACGCCATTCATGCAGCTCTACGTCCAGTCCGCCGTCGTCGAGAAAGGCGTCGGGCCGGAGCAGCTGAACGCCGAGCGCGCCGAAGTCGTCAGCGGCTCGATCTTCGCGAACCTGATCGCGATGTTCATCATCGTCGCGACCGGCGCCACCCTGTTCGTGCACGGCGAGCACAACGGTCAACAGCGCCGCCGACGCCGCGAAAGCGCTCGCGCCGTTCGCGGGCCGTTACGCCGAAGTGCTGTTCGCCGTCGGCCTGCTCGGCGCAAGCCTGCTCGCGGCGGCGATCCTGCCGGTGACCGCCGCCTACGTGATCGCCGAGACGTTCGGCTTCGAAAAGGGAATCAAGCCACCGGCCGCGCGAAGCACCCGTCTTCGTCGGCGTCATCACGACGCTGATCGCGATCGGAACGATCGTCGCGATCATCCCCGGCATCCCCGTCTTCACGCTCCTCGTCGGCGTCCAGGTCGTCAACGGCGTCCTGCTTCCGATCACGCTCTTCTTCGTCTGGCGACTCGCCGCGAACCGCAAGCTGATGGGCGAGTACGCCAACGGCCGCACCTTCAACATCCTCGCCGGCGCCACCGTGCTCGCCACCTCGACGCTCTCGGTGCTCCTCCTCGGAGTCACGCTCAGCGGCCATTAGCACGAGCGCGTGGTGACCCGCGCTGCCGTAACCGACACTCGACCCGGCGGCAGTACCCCTTTTCGGGCGCGCCAACGCCGAACAGCGTAGAGCCGCTGAGCGCAATCTGCCGATGCGATTTCTGTGGGCGCTATCTCTCACAAGGGGCGTATCGTTGCCGTTTCGGCGACACTCGCGTTACTGGTATGTGGCTCGTTTGTCTTCGCACTCCGAAGCCACGGGAGGGCGGTTCGGGCCAGCGCAATCGCAAGCCAGGATCACGCTGATCTGCTCGAGGTCGGCCAAGTCATCGCTGCATTCTGGAAGGAGCGAGAAGCACTTGGCGAGTACCGCACCTCTCCACTCCCGATCGTCGGCGCGGAGGTTCGCGCCAGGCGAGCGCGCTTCGGACGGGCTCTGCGTCGGATTCACGTGCAATCCGCGTCGGAGGGGGCGAGTATCGAACGGGCAGAGACAGCGAACGCCGCGATCGTCGCCGTCTTCCACCGCCTGTCGAAGTCGTCGGGGAACGTGCTCCCGAGCGAACGGCTCTACCTCAGTGGTGCAGAGCAGGCCGTCCTGGAGCCGCTACAACAACTGTCGGCCCGAAACAGACGCGAGTACGTGACGGCCGGCGCCGCGGCCCGATCCTCGGAAGCAGCCGGATTCCATACGGTTCTCGGGGCCTGCTTGCTTGGTCTGGTCGCCATCGCCTCGTTCGGGATCTTTGCGTTCCGCTTGGTACGGCGAATCGAAAGCCAGAACGTTGCCCTCCGGTCGGCCGACAGAGAGAAGGACGAGTTCATCGGCCTGGTTTCGCACGAATTCCGAACTCCGCTGACATCGATCAACGGGTTCGTGGAGCTCCTTCTCGACGAGGCAGGTGCATCGCTCAGCGATGAGCACCGAACCTATCTCGCAACAGTGCAGCGTGGGTCGATGCGGCTCGACAGACTCGTCAACGACCTGCTTCTTACGGCCCAACTTCGAGGAGCGCCACTCGATCTGCAGATGACGAACACCGACGCGGTCGAGGTCGCTCGCGTAGCGGTCGAAAGTGCGCAAGCGCATGCCGGAAGCGCGGCGATCCGACTGTGTCTCTCCGCCCCGCCCCACGCCATTGAAATCGATGCTGACCCTATTCGTCTCGCTCAGGCGTTCGACAACCTCATCTCCAACGCGATCAAGTTCACGCCCGGCGGCGGCAGGGTCGACGTCGCAGTTGCACAGGGCGACGACCGCGCCACCCTGACTGTCGCCGACTCTGGGATGGGCATGACGGCCGCCGAGATCGCCCGCCTCTTCGAGCCGTTCTTTCGAACCGAGTCGGCGAAGCGTATTCAGGGCACCGGGCTCGGCTTGCCGATCGTGAAATCGATCGTCGAGGGTCATCACGGTACGATCAGCATCACGAGCAAGCCGAAGGTCGGCACGTCGTTCGCGATCTCGCTACCCCTCGCGCATCCGCTTGGATCCCGGGTTCGTTCGGAAGGCGCCTAGCAGATTCGAACTGCTGTAAACGGCTTTGCAGGCCGCTGCCTAACCACTCGGCCAAGGCGCCTTGGCGGCGCCCATGGTACCGGCCTACGCGCCGAGAACCCGATCGAGGAACTCGGTCATGCGCGTGAAGGTCTCGATCCGGTTCGGGAGCTTCTCGACCGTGTGGCCCTCGTCCTCGAAGATCAAGAGCTCGCTCGGAATGCCTTTCTGCGTGAGCACCGCATGGATGTGCTCCGACTCCGACACGGGAACGCGCGGGTCGTTTCGGCCGTGCTGGATGAAGAGCGGCGCTCGAATGCCGTCGATGTGCGTCATCGGCGACGCCTCGGTCAGGAACGCGCGATCGCGGTCGAGCGAGCCGTACTCGCGCTCGCGTGCAGCGCGTCGATACGGCGACGTGTTCTCGAGGAAGGTAACGAGGCTCGCGATGCCGACACACTCGATGCCCGCCGCCCACCGCTCCGGCTGCAGCGCGAGCGCTGCGAGCACCATGTAGCCGCCATACGAGCGTCCGTAGACGACAGCGCGGTCGCCGTCGATGTTCGGGCGATCGGACAACCAGTCGTGCAGCGACGCCAGATCCGCCACTGAGTCGAGCCGCTTCTCGATGTCGTCGAGATGCTCGTAGCGCTTTCCGTATCCCGTCGACCCGCGCACATTCGGCGCCGCGACCGCGTAGCCGCGGGAGACGAGGTACTGCGTCAGCGGTGCAAAGCTGGGAGCGAACCACGGCAGCCACTGCGACTCCGGGCCGCCGTGCACCGTCACGACGACCGGGAACGGCCCGTCGCCGTCGGGCTCGAAGAGGAATACCGGCACCGACTCCCCGTCGAAGCTGTCGAAGCGGTGCAAGCGTGGGCTGGACGAGCGTCGCGGGTTCCACCTCGCGCGGGCTGGTCGTCAGACGCGTCAGCGTCTCGGCCTCAAGGTCGTAGAGATAGACGTCGTGCGGCTCGACCGGGCTCGAGAACGAATATGCGAGCAGCGCGCCGTCCGGCGAGAACACGGGATGCTCGACGACGCCGCGACCCGGAAGCGGGACCTCGCGGCGGAGCTCGTTCGTGTGCGGATCGTGCAGCGTCAGCCTCGAGTACGCGTCCTCGTTCGCGATGACCAGCAGGTTGCGACCCGCCGGATCGACGCGGCAGTCGAGATCCCAGTCCGACTCGACGACCAGTTCGCCGCCGACCGTGATCCCGAAGGTGTCGCGCGCCTCGTTCGTCGCGAGCACCAGTTGGTCGTCGAGCCATTGCACCGAGAAGTACTCGGCCGCGCCTTCGTGCGGTGTCACGTGCTCGAACTCGCCGGTTGCGACGCTGCAGACGTAGATGTCGCCGTCGCCGCTCTGCTCGCCGATTCTCTCGACGGCAACGCGCGTTCCGTCTGCCGAGACCGACTCGACGCTGCAGTTGCCTCCGATCTCGAACACGCGCTCCTCGCCGCTACGCAGATCGCAGGGCCACGATGTCGAAGTCGACACCGTTGCGGCGGTTCGTCGAATACGCGAGAACGTCGCCGCCGACCTGCGGCGTCCGGTGAATGAATCGCGGATCGACGACAAGCGGGTCGAGCTTCCCCGCGTCGAGCACGTACAGCTGCGTCCGCTCGTCGCCGCCGGCGTCGATCTCGACGAGCACGCGCCCGTCCGGGAGAAAGAAGCCCGAGACCGGCTCAGGTGAGTCCGTCAGCTGCTCGAGCTCTCCCCCACGAGCGGGCAGTGCGTAGAGCTGGTGCGTGCCGGGGATGTTCGACGCAACGAGCAGCCGGGTGCCGTCGTCCGAGAACGAGAGCGGCACTGCCTGGCGCATCTCGAGCAGCGAGCGCAGGTCGGCCATCGACGCTAACGGTGTTACGCCGTGACGCCGGAGAACTCGGGAATGATCTCGTCGCCGTAGGCCTGGAGCGTGTCCTCCTGGCCGTGGGTCATGAGATAGACGTTGAACTGGTCGACGCCGACGCCCTCGAGCTCCTTCAGCTTCGCCTTGATCTCGTTCGTCGAGCCGATGACGCAGAAGCGGTCGCAGATCTCATCCGTGACGAACTCGCCGTGCGCAGCACCGACGCGCGAGTGATCGTTGTAGTCGTAGAACTTGCGCGCCTGGACGTAGTCGGTAAGCGCCTTCGGCACGGAGCTGCCGTCGGTGCCGTACCGCTCGATGAGATCCATGACGTGATTCGACACCATCGCCGGGAACCAGCGCACCTGATCGCGCGCATCCGCGAGGTCGTCGGTGACGTGGCTCGGCGCGCCGACGATGCACTTGAGCGCCGCCGGGTCGCGGCCGGCCTCCTCGGCGGCCTTGCGCGCGGTGTCCATGATCCACGCGATGATCTCCGGATCCGCCAGCTGGATGATCACGCCGTCGGCGACGCGACCGGCAACGGCAAGCGCCTTCGGCCCGTAGCCGGCGATCCACATCGGAATCTCGGGAAGCTCCTCGCGCACCCACTTCAGCTGCAGGTCCTTGTCGTTCCAGTTGACCTCGCGGCCGTTCATGAACTCGCGGACCATCGAGCACGCGCGTTCGAACTCCGCCACCTTCATCGGCTGCCTGCCGATGTACCTGAACCGCCGAGTCGCCGCGCCCGATCCCCATCGCCATCCGGCCGTCCGAGAGATCGTGCAGCGTCGCGTACGCGCTCGCGAGCACGGTCGGGTCGCGCGTCGCCGGGTTCGTGACGAAGTGGCCGAGCTTGATCTTCGACGTCTCACGCGCCGCAACTGCGAGCAGCGGGACAGACTCTTGCCAGAGCACGTGCGAGTCGTACGTCCACGCGTAACCGAATCCGTGCTTCTCGGCGACCTGGATCAGCTCGAGCCAGCGGGAGTACGGTGGATCCGGGAGGACGGTGACGCCGAAGTCGAGCATCGCGTGCAAGCCTAGCGCGGCGTTGCGAGCGAGGCCAGAGCCGCCAGGACGCCCGAGAACGATGAACCCGATGCGCCCGTCGCCGGGTAACGAGAACGTCAGGCCGACGAGCGGCGAGCCCGCGACGATCACGAGGGACGCCCAGGCGTTGATGAAGCCGACGGCGGCGCCGGGGGCGTCCGGCCGCGCCTTCGCCGCGCCGGTGAAGGCCATCGCGAAGGGAAGCCCCGCCGCAAGACCGACGATGGCTGCGTCGACAACGAGCGCCCACAGCGGCAGCGGCAGCGGCAGCGGCAGCGCAAGGACGATCGCGCCGAGCCCGCCGACCACGAGGCTCGCCGCGATCCAGCGAGCTGCGTCGGCACGCCGGAGCAGCGCTCCGCCGGCGACGCGCGTGAAGAAACCCAGGAGAAGCGTGAGGGAGCCGGCGATCGATGCGGAGCTCTTCGAGTGGCCGTGGCGCTCGAGCAGCGTCACCACCCAGTTGCCGACGACCACGCTGAAGCCGAATGACATCGCGTGGATCGTTCCGAGCCGGTAAAGCCGGCGATCGCGAAAGAAGCCGCCGTCCAGCCGCGCTCCGGCGTGCCGCACCGTTCGCTCGGACGCAGGCGCAAGTCCGAGCAACACAATGCAAACGCCCGCAACGACGATCGCGCTCAGATACCCGGCTCGCCAGCCGACCCAATCCGAGAGCGGCGGCACGGCCGCAAGCGCGATTCCCGGCGCAAGCACGGAGCCGCCGCCGTAGATCCCCTGAAGGAACGGCGAGCCACCGCGTGACCGGATGTAGTCACTGCCGCCGACAAGCGCAAAGCCGGTGCCGAGACCGACGATCGCACGTCCGAGGAAGGCAAGCCACGCGTGGGGCGCCGGTAGCGACACGGCGTTCCCGATGAGGACGAGGGCGAGACCGAGGAGTGCACTGGTCCGCGCTCCCCACCGGTCCGCGGCGCGACCGCCCGGCACCTGCATGACCATGTGCACGACGAACTGCGCCGTGACGAAAAGGCCGATCGTGGTCAGGCTGACGTGGTATGTGTGCGCGAGCCGCGTCGCGATCGGGCCGAAGATCCCGATGTTCCACCCGACGGCAATGCCGACGCCGATGCCGCCCGCTCGGTCCACGCGGGCGAGCGTACGCTACGGCGGCCGATGCGTCGTGCGTTCGTATTCCCGATCGTTCTCGTCGTCCTGACTGCGTGCACGGTGCATCAAGTAGCCGTCGCGGCGGGCTGGCTCGCGATCGGGCGTGAATCCGGCGACGACCCCACGGGTACGACGGCGGTTGTGATTGCGGCGCTCGTCGCGCTGATCGGCGGCGCCATTGCGCTCGGGACGCGACTCCGTTCGCGCCTTGCGCCGCTCGTACCGCTGGCCGCAGTGGCGTTTGTGGTCGCCCGTTTCTACACGTTCGATTCCTACTACGCCCCGGCGCATCGGCGGATGTCGGACGGAGGTCTCGTCGCACCCGGCCTGATCTATGTGCTGATCGCCGCCGCGGTCGCCGTCGCGGCGCTCTTGGCAAAACGGCCACGCGCGGCGCCGGCGGGCTCTGCGCTGCTCGTCGCCTTGGCGTTCGTGGCGCTCATCGAAAGCGCCGGTCACTGACGTTGCTAGATCCGCTCGAGGACGACGACGGGTATTTCCCGCGGCGTCTTCTCCTGGTACGAGTCGTAGTGCGGCCAGATGCCGTTCATCCGGCGCCAGAGTCGTTCCCGCTCGGCACCCTCTGACGTGCGCGCCCGCGCGCGAAAGCGGTCGCCCTTGATCTGGACGCCTACCTCCGGCGCCTTCGCGAGGTTGCGATACCAGCCGGGGTGCTCGGGCGCTCCGCCCTTCGAGGCCACGACGACGACGTTGCCGCCGTCCTCGCCGAAGATCAGCGGTGTCGAGCTCTCCTTACCACTGGTGCGGCCGGTCGTCGTGAGGATGAGGATCGGCGCGCCGTTCCAGAGGTAGCCCACCTCCCCGTCGGTCTCGACGTACTTCGCGACATGCTCCGGACCGAAGAGCGAGCGGTCGATCACGACAACCGCTCCAACGTCTTCGCCGTCAAACGGTCCAACGCTTCGACGGACATCTCGAGATGCTCCTTCCTGGTGTCTTCGAGCTTCGTATGCGAAAGCCCACGAAGGGATTGCACGAACAACATCACAGTCGGCACACCGGCTCGCGCCACCTCCGCGGCGTCGTGCAGCGGCCCGCTGGGCAGCCGGTGGGCGGTACCGCTCACCTCGCGGATCGCGTCTTCTGCGAGCTCGACCAGATCGTCGTCGAAGAGAATCGGCTCGATCGACCAGAGTCGCTCCCACGACACCTCGAGGTCCTCCTCGGCCGCGAACCGCTCACTTGCCGCCTGCGCGAGCGACAGCAGTCGAGCGAGTGAGTCCGCGTTCAGATGGCGCTGGTCGAGCAGCTGCTCTGCCGTCTCGACGACGGAGGTGACGATGCCTGGCTTGCACACCACTCCGCCAGACGTGCACACCGCGCCGTCGCCGACCTCCGCAGCGATCGGGCGGATCTCGAGCGCGAGCTTCGCAGCGCCGGCGAGCGCGTCGCGCCGCTTGTCCATCGGCGTGGAGCCCGCATGAGCTGCCTGGCCCTTCCACGTGATCTGGTGACGCTCGACGCCAAAGGTGCCGAGCACGACCCCGAGCGGGATGTCCATCGACTCGAGCACGGGGCCTTGCTCGATGTGCAGCTCGAGATACGCGACCGCGCTCTCGAGCTGCTTCCGCGCCTCGAGCGCCCGGTCGAGGTCGACTCCGTGCTTACGTAGCGCCTCCGGCAGCGCGATCCCGTTTGCGTCATGGCGCTGGCGCAGCTCGTCCTGGTCGGCCATCGAGCCGGCCGCTGCCGACGACCCGAAGAGCGAGCGGCCGAAGCGCGCCCCCTCCTCGTCGGCCCAGTTGACGAGTCGCACCGTGAGCGGCGGCGCGCCGCCGGCCGCGATCCGGCGGAGCACCTCGACGCCGGCCATGACGTTGAGGCAGCCGTCGAGCCAGCCGCCGTTCGGCACCGAATCGATGTGACCGCCGATGAGCAGCGCCTTGTCGGAGCTGCCCGCGAGCGTGAACCACTGATTGCCCGCTTCGTCGATCTCCTCGACCGCTCCCGTTGCTGCGACCTTGGCGCGAAGCCAACCGCGGGCTTGCTCCCACGTGTCGGTCCAGGCCACGCGCTGGGCTCCATTCTCGTCTCCTGTCAACGCACGAAGCTCCTCGAGCTCCGCCACCGTTTGCTTCGGATCGAGCGACACGGCGCGACTCTACCTCGACGCGAAAGTGTGGTAATCATCAGGCAATGGCGAATCGTCGGCCAGAATGAGTCAGAGGCTCGGGCGTGCGAAGCTGCTCGCGCCGGCCCTGATCGTCTTCGCCCTTGGACTCGGCCCCGGCGCGGCCGCGATGCAAACGTCTCATCCGGGGCTCGACAAGGTGACGCTGCAGCTCAAGTCGGCGGCGCAAGCCGAATTCGCCGGCTACTACGCAGCCAAAGCGCTCGACTATTACAAAGACTTCGGCCTCGACGTGAACATTCGGTCTGGACGCCTGGACGTCAACCCGGAGCAGGTCGTCGCCAGCGGCCGCGCACAGATCGGCGTCGACTGGCTACCGGTCGTGCTCGCTTCTCGCGACACCGGTGCTGATCTCGTGACCGTCGCACAGGTGTTTGCGCGCTCCGGCATGGCCGAGGTCACTTGGAAGTCGAGCGGGATCACCTCGGTCGCAGGGCTGAGGAACAAGACCGTCGGCGTCTGGTGCTGCGGCAGGCAGTTCGAGCTGTATGCAGCGCTGAAGAAATACGGCATCGAGGCTGCCGACAACAAGGGCGTCAAGATCTTCAACCAGCACCTCGACATGCGTGCGTTCTTGCGCCACAAGATCGACGCAGCCGCCGCACTGACCTACAACCAACTCGGGCAGGTGCTGGAGGCGAGGAACCCGGCGACGGAGAAGCTCTACACCCTCAACGACCTTCGCGTCTTCACGTTTGAGGACGAGGGTACGGGCACGCTCGAAGACGGTCTCTTTGCCAAGAAAGCTTGGGTCAACGCCAACGGCGACACCGCAATGCGGTTCATCGCCGCGTCGGACCGGGGCTGGATCTTCTGCCGATCCCACGTCGCGACGTGCACGAAGATCGTGCTGCGCTACGCGCCCGGTTTACGCGAGAGCCACCAGAGGTGGCAGCTGAACGAGGTCAACAAGCTGATTTGGCCCAACAGCCTCGGCATCGGAGTCATGGATCGAGCGGCGTTCAAGCAGACCGCAGCGATCGCGCTTCGATACAAGTTGATCAAGAATCCGGCCGGCGCCAACGAGTACGACGATCAACTCGCAAGCGCCGCGATTCACTATCTGAGAGACCACGTCAAGGGGATTGACGTCCTGGGGAACGCCTACGCACCTGCTGCGGTCGCGTTCGGCGCGAGCGGCAAATAGCACCCGCGCGCGGCGCAAACCGCTCGAGCGTCAGCCTAGTATCTCCGGCATGAGACTCATCTTGCTCGCGCTCCCGGTCGTCCTGACCGTCCTCATGCTTGTCGCATGCGGCGGCAAGGGCGGCGGCGGCTACTAGCACCCGTCCGCGCCGCCTCCTAAACTCGCCCTGGATCGTGTCATTCCATACAGGGGTGTGAACGCATGACCGAGCATGGGCCCCATCACCATGAAGTCGAGGACGAGCTGCGCCACGATCTCGCATTCGAGCGCGCGACGCTCGACGAGTCGATCAAGCACGACTACTCGACCGCCGAGACCGGCATCGTCCCGCTCGACCGACGCCGCCCAATGTGGCATTTCGCGGGGCTCTGGACGACGTTTGTCGCCGGCTTCTCGTACATGTTCCTCGGCTTCGAGATCCACGACGGCGGGCACAGCCTCGCCTCGACGATCGCGATCACGCTCATCGGCTACGGCATGTACGTCGCGTACGCGATGACAGGCTCGTACCTCGGCGCTCGAACGGGGCAGACGCACGCGCTCCTTACCCGCTCGATCTTCGGCCGCTACGGCTCGTGGATCGTCTCCGCGTTCATCCTCGTTGCACCGCTCGGCTGGGTCGCGTTCCAAGCCAACCTACTCGCGAACCTCTGGGACGGCTTCTACAGCTGGGGGCACCTCTTCACGCTGACGCTGCTGCTCGCCGGCGTGATGATCCTGAACAACCTGCTGGGCTTCACGGGGATCAGCGTCTTCGCGCGGTATCTCGTCACGCCGCTCCTGATCCTCTGGTGCATCTACATGGTGCTCCGCGCGGTGATCGGCCACCACAGCCAACTCGGCGGCACACCGCACGGCAGCGGCCTGCCGTTCTGGGTCGCTGTCGCAGCCGTGATCGGCTTTTCAATGTGGGGCAACGAACCAGACTTCTGGCGCTACGGCAAGCCGCGTTTCTCCTGGCCGCTCCCGACCTACCTCTTCGCGGCTTTCTGGTTCACGCTCTTCATTGTCGCGGGCTGGATGATGGAGGCGCTCGCAAAGACGAACGACGCCGCAGCAGTCTTCCGCTACACCGTCCACTTCTCGCTCTTCGGCGCCTTCTGGCTGGCGTGGATCATTGCAACGATCAGCCAGTTCGCGATCAACGACGGCAACTACTACGAGTCGGTCAACGCCGGGCAAAATCTCGTCGGCGGGATCAAAAACTGGCCACGCATACTCACGTGCCTGATCGTCGCGGGCGGCGGCGTGATCGCGGCCGATCTCGTCAACTTCCATTTCATCAATGGGTGGTTCAAGGTCGCGAGCTTCCTCGCAATCACGGTGCCGTGTGCCACCGTGATCATGGTCGTCGATCACTTCGCGCTCCCGCGGCTCTTCCGCATCTCGCGGCCGTTGACGCAGGTGCCGCAGTGGGAGGAGACGGGCCTGATCAACTGGCCGGCCACGCTCGCGCTGCTCGGTGCAGTGTTCTTCGGCGTCACCGGCACCGCGAGTTGGCCGAACGGCTGGATCGAGGCCACCGCGCCGAACTCGTGGGGGCCGGTGCCGCTCGAGGCGTGGGTGCTCGCGGGCGCGCTCTACGTCGTGCTCGTCGCCGTCGCGCGCGCTCTCGGGCCGATCCGCTCAGCGCTCGGCTTTGCGAAGACGATCTCCGACTCGCTGATATCGAGCGACGCGGTGATCGACATCGCCAGCGTCGCCGAGGGCCGCTAGTCCTCCGGGTATAGACCGGGCTCGATCTCGACCGGCGTCAGTAGGCGCCGGTCGAGATCGGGGTTCGCGCGAGCCCGCCGCGCGACGTCCCGGCAGGCGGAGAACTCGACCTCGCCCGTGGCGAGCGCGTGCTCGATCAGAGCCCGCAGGACTTCGACCCGGTGCGGGCGCCCGGAGAGGAACGGGTGACAGGTGAGCACGAAGAGGCAGCCGTAGCGCCGCATCGCGTCGAGCTCGCTGATCCAGAGGTCGAGCACTTTCGCGGGCGACTCGATCGCAGACCGGAACGGCGGATCCGGCACGAACATGTACTGCTCCCAGTCGTCGAGCGACCAGTGCACCGGCAGCTCGACGATCTCCCCCGCTCCGGTGTCGAGCAGGTACGGGCGGTCGGAGTCCATCAGCGACGAGTCGTACGCAAGCCCGTGCTCGGCGACGATCTGCGGTGTCCGCCAGGCCGGCTCCCAGGTCGGGCAGCGGTATCCCTCGACCTCGGCCCCGAGCCGGCGTAGCAACTCGAGCGCACGCTCGAAATCGGCGCGCTCCTCGTCCTCCGTCTGCCTGACGGGCGAGGAGTGCGCGTACGAGTGGTGCGCGACCTCGTGACCGGCGGCAAGAACCGCGTCGACCATTTCCGGATGACGCTCTGCAGTCGCGCCCGAGGGCGAAGAACGTGGCGGGCAGCGAGTATTCGCGCAGCAGGTCGAGAATCCGCGGCACCCCCACAAGCGGGCCGTAGGCCTGGTGCGACATCACGCCGGCGTAGCGCGCGTACCGCGCGCTCTCCGCCAGAATCACGGCTTCCCCATCGAGGTCGAACGTGAGGCAGGCGTCGATCTTCATGGGAGTAGCGCTCGCAGCGAGAGCAACTCGTACACGACCGTCGCACCCGCGAGCGCCGTCACCATACCCGGCCCGTCGTACGGCGGCGAGACCTCGACGACGTCGCAGCCGACGAGCGTGATGCCGCGCAGCGCTCGCAAGAACGCCAGCGCTTCCGCGGTCGAGAAGCCGCCGACCTCGGGCGTGCCGGTGCCGGGCGCGAACGCCGGGTCGAGGAAGTCGATGTCGAACGAGACGAACACCGGCCGCGCGCCGACCTTCGCGCGGACGAGCTCGCCGTAGCCTGCCGCACCGAGGTCGCGCAGCTCGTCGGTGGAGAGCACGGTGAAGCCAAGGTCGCGCGCGTCCTGCAGGTCCTGCGCGCCGTAGAGAGAACCGCGCATGCCCGCCTGCACAGACGCTCTCGCCTCGAGCAGCCCTTCTTCGACTGCGCGCTTGAACGTGGTGCCGTGGAAGTACTGCTGTCCGAAATACTGCTCCCACACGTCACCGTGCGAGTCGAGCTGCACGAGCGCCATCGGTCCGTGTTTTCGCGCGAGCGCGCGCAACTCGGCGAGTGTGATCGAGTGGTCGCCGCCCAGCGCCACTGCGAAGGCGCCTGCCTCGACGATCGGCGTGAGGGCTTCTTCGATCTGCGCGTACGTTCGCTCGGTGTCGCCAGGCGACACCGGCACGTCGCCGTAGTCGACAATCGAGAGAGCGTCGACGACGTTCACAGCAAGCGCCGGGTTGTACGGACGGAGGAGCGAGGACGCGGAGCGGATCGCCTCCGGTCCAAAGCGCGCACCCGTGCGATAGCTCGTTGCCGTGTCGAAGGGAATGCCGTAGACGACCGCGTCAACGCCGGCGAGGTCGGTGACGTGCGGCGCCCGCATGAACGTCCGGATTCCCGCGAATCGCGGAATCAGCTGCGCATCGAGCGGTTTGTACGGCGGGCCGATCACTGCGCGAGCGTACTCCTTTACCCAACCCGAACATGACGTTGTCTAGGGTCGTGGCCGTGGGGTCACGTGCGAGGAGGGTCGTCACGGTGCTCGTGCTTGCCGCTGCCGTGACGGGCGGTGCGGCGGCCGCGACGCCGAACGCCAAAGGAATCGACGTCTCGCACTGGCAGGGGAAGATCACGTGGACCCGTGTCGCGGCGGCCGGCTACACGTTCGCCTTCGGCAAGGCGACCGAGGCCACGACGTACACGGACCCGACGTATGCGACCAACCGCACCGGCGCCGAGTCCGCCGGACTGACCTTCGGCGCGTACCATTTCGGACGACCGGGCGGCGGCTCCGGCGACGCCGGCATCACCGCGAACGCAATCGCGCAAGCCGACTACTTCCTCGATGTCGCCCAGCCGCAGCCGGGAGAGCTGCCGCCGGTTCTGGACCTCGAGACGAAGGGCGCGCTTGCGGTCACCGGACTTCAGACGTGGACGAGGGCGTGGCTCGATGAGGTCGCGGCGCGCACCGGCGTCGAAGCATTCGTGTACGCATCGCCGAGCTTCTGGAAGACCGCTCTCGGCGACACGGTGGACGTTGCCGACGCGGGCTACCCGCTCTGGATCGCGCACTGGACGACGAACGCGAGCCCGCTCGTACCCGCAGCGACGTGGGGCGGGCACAGCTGGACGTTCTGGCAGCACAGCAGTCACGGAACCGTGCCGGGCATCTCGCCGCAGGTCGACCTCGACCGCTTCCACGGGGCCGACGCGTCGGCGGCCGCCATCGGCAGCTACCCCGTTGGGCTGCCCCAGCCGAGCACCGCGCCGACGATCGTCGGGACGGCGCTGACCGCGAAGACGCTCGCCGCGGTCCCGGGCGCGTGGGTCGGCGGCAAGCCGCTGGTCTTTGCGTATCAGTGGCAGCGCTGCGACGCGGCCGGCGCAGGCTGCGTCGCCGATTGTCGGTGCGACGACAGAGACGTACTTGCCCGTGACCGACGACGTCGGGCACGCGCTGACGGTCGCGGTCACGGCGCAGAGCGCAGCCGGGACGGCGGCCGCGTCGTCGCCGCCCACGTCGCCGGTCTCGAGCTCGGGCTCGACGGTGACGCGTCCCGCCGCGACTTCGACACCGACCGTCACCGGCACCCCGCAGGCCGGCCAGATGCTGACGCTCGGGGTCGGCACCTGGACCGGGTCGCCGACCGCATTCACGTATCAGTGGCGGCGCTGTTCGGCCGCCGGAACCCAGTGCGTCGCAATCCTGGGCGCGGCGACGTCGTCGTACACGCTGACGCCGGACGACATCGGCGCGACGATCTCGCCCGTCGTCACGGCGACAGGCCGGGGCGGTTCGACTTCAGTGCCCGCGCCGACCACCGCACCTGTCGTCGCCGCCCCCGTTCCGGCAGCGGTTCCAGGCTCTGCGGTCGCGGTTGCCGGAGCTGCCGGTGCCGTGTCGACCGCCGACGGCACTGCGACCGTGAGCTGGCAACCGGGCGCGGTGCCGGTCGGGTCGACGGTGTCGCTCGCGCCGGCGGGCCGAGGTCTGGTCTTCAGCGTCTCGCCTGCGCTTCCGCAGCTGCCGTGGGCGGTCGATCTCACGTACACCGCACCGACGACGGGCGTGGTCGGCACGTCCACGGACAACAAGATCTGGCGCGTTGCTCCGCAGCTGGCCACACCGGCGCTTCCCGTAGCCGAGCTCACCGGTACGTACGCCGACGCCGCCGGCCTCACCCACGTCCTCCTCCGTACGACGGGGCGGATCGCACTGTTCCCTGCAGGGTCATGGGGCGACCCGAGCCTCGTCGCCACAGGCCCACCGAAGCCGCGCCTCGTGGGCACACTCCATTCGACCCGGCTGCGAAGCGGCGTGGTCGTCGTGACGGGCCGCGTCAGAGTGCCGTCGCAAGCGATCCTCTTCGTCAACATCGTCGGCAGGACGGCGGTCAAGCGCTCGCAGCTGCGTCGCCCCGGTGTCGTCCCGGTGCGGGTCAGCGTCTCCACGCGCCGCCTCCCACGCGGCACGGCCGCGATGCTGCGCATCGCGGCCCGCGACCCGTACGGCCGGAGCGCAGTGCTCGTGACCCGGTTCCGCGCCCCGTAGACTCGCGCGCGTGAGCCTTGTGGTGCGCCATGCCCGCCTGCTCGACGGGCGGCTCGTCGACCTCCTCGCCGAAGACGGACGCTGGACGCGCATCGGCGAGGCGATCGCCGCCGATGGCGCGGAGGTCGTCGACGCGGAAGGGAGGCTCGTGACGCCGCCGCTCGTCGACTGCCACCTCCACCTCGATGCCTCGCTCACCGCGGGGAACCCGCGCTGGAACGAATCCGGCACGCTGATCGAGGGCATCCACGTCTGGGGAGAGCTCAAGCCGAGCCTCACCGAGCAGGACGTCTTCGAGCGTGCGCGAGAGATCGTACGGTGGTCGGTCGCGCAAGGCACCCTCTTCATCCGCGCGCACGCGGACGTCTCCGGCGAGAACGACGCGATGGTCCGTGGCCTCCTGCGTCTGCGCGACGAAGTCGCAGACCTGTGCACCGTGCAGGTGACCGCGTTTCCGCAGGACGGCATCTTCGCGCGAGACGGAGATGAGGAACGCCTCGAGAATGCGCTGCGACTCGGCGTCGACTGCGTCGGCGGTATCCCCCACTTCGAGCCGACGTCGGAACTCGGGCTCAAAGAGGTACACCGCGTGTTCGACCTCGCGAAGAAGTATTCGCGCCGCGTCGACGTCCACTGTGACGAAACGGACGACCCGAACTCGCGGTTTCTCGAAGTGATGGCCGACGACACCGTCAAGTTCGGCCTGGGCGGACGCGTTACCGCGTCGCACTGCACTGCAATGGGCTCGTACGAGCCGTACTACTCGTCGAAGCTGCACGGCTTCCTGCTTCGCGCCGGCATCAACATCGTCGTCAATCCCTTCGCGAACTCGCTCATCCAGGGCAGGCTCGACGTCTATCCGAAGCGACGCGGCTTCGCACAGCTCAAAGAGCTCCTCGCCGCCGGCGTCAACGTCTCACTCGGAAACGACGTGATCATGGACCCCTGGTATTCGATGGGCCGTGCCGACATGATCGAGGCGGCTTCGCTCGCGCTTGCACTTCACCTACATGAGCGGCCGCGAGGAGATCCCCGAGATGCTCCGCTGCGCCACGGAGCGGGGCGCCCGCACGCTGGGCGTCGAGGACGAGTACGGCCTCGAAGTGGGAAAGCCCGCGGATCTGGTCGTCTACGACGCGCCGAGCGCTCTCGAGGTGCTGCGCCTTCATCCGCCGCGGCGCTGGGTGATCAGGCGCGGCACGGTCGTCGCGGAGACGACGCCCGCCCGCACGACGCTGCTCGGCGAGCCGGTGACGTTCACACCGCCCGTAATCAGCGCGTCTGCGGGAACCCCAGGTCGACCTTCGACGTCGCGGGGTCCGGCCAGCGCGACGTGACGACCTTGCCGCGCGTGTAGAAGTCGATCCCCTCGGGGCCGTAGATGTGGCGGTCGCCGAAGAGCGATGCCTTCCAGCCGCCGAACGAGTAGTACGCGACCGGCACCGGAATCGGCACGTTGATGCCGACCATGCCCGCCTGAACGTTGAACTGGAAGTCGCGCGCAACGCCGCCGTCACGCGTGAAGATCGCGGTGCCGTTGCCGTACGGGTTGTCGTTCACGAGGCGCACGGCCTCGTCGTAGGTGTCGACGCGCGTGACGCCGAGCACCGGCCCGAAGATCTCGTCCTCGTATGCCTTCATGCCGGGCTTCACGTCGTCGAGCAGCGACGGCTTGAGGAAGAAACCGTCCTCGGGAGCGCCGTCACGGCCGTCGACGAGCACCTTCGCGCCCTCGCCGGGCGCGTTCTCGACATACGACGCGACACGGTCGCGATGCTCCTTCGTCACGAGCGGACCCATCTCGGACGTCGGGTCCATCCCGTCGCCCACCTTCACCTGCGGGATCCGCTGCTTGATCGCGTCGATCAGCGGGTCGGCGACGTTCCCGACCGCAACGACCTGCGAGATCGCCATGCAGCGCTCGCCTGCAGAGCCATACGCGGCCGACACCGCCGCGTCCGCCGCCATGTCGATGTCGGCGTCGGGCAGCACGATCATGTGATTCTTCGCGCCGCCGAGTGCCTGGCACCGCTTGCCCTTCGACGTCGCGGTCTCGTAGACGTAGCGCGCGATCGGCGTCGACCCGACGAACGAGACCGCCGCGATGTCGGGATGGTTGAGCACCGCATCGACCGCGACCTTGTCGCCCATGACGACGTTGAAGACGCCGTCGGGGAGACCGGCTTCCTTCAGCAGCTCTGCCGTCCAGAGCGACGTCGACGGATCCTTCTCCGACGGCTTGAGGACGAACGTGTTGCCGGTCGCGATCGCGGGCGCCCACATCCACATGGGCACCATCGCCGGGAAGTTGAACGGCGTGATGCCTGCGACGACGCCGAGCGGCTGCCGGATCGAATAGACGTCGATTCCCGTCGATGCCTGCTCGGAGTACTCGCTCTTCAGGAGCGTCGGCAGGCCGCAGCAGAACTCGATCACCTCGAGCCCGCGCGTGACCTCTCCCAGCGCGTCCGAGAGCACCTTGCCGTGCTCCGCGGTCAGGATCTTTGCGACTTCCTCGCGGCGCTCGTGGAGGAGCTCGCGGATGTTGAAGAAGAGCTCGGCGCGCTTCGCGAGCGACACGGTGCGCCAGGTCTCGAAGGCCTGCTTTGCAGCCTGCACCGCCTGGTCGACCTCCGCCTCGGTCGCAAGGTCGAGGGCGCCCGTCTGCTGGCCGGTCGCCGGGTTGTAGACGGGGCTCGAGCGGCCCGATTCGCCGGCGACGCTGCGGCCGCCGATCCAGTGGCTGATGCGCTTGACGCCGGTGGATTCGGCGACGGGTGGGGTTGCGAGCTCGGTCATTTTCAGGCCTCCTAGATGTCGAATGCCAGCGTAGCGCTAGGCTCTGCGCATGGCGACGATCGAGACGAACCCGGAGCTCGGACAGCAGATCGTGGAGGACGCGAAGCAGTACGTCCTGCACTCGTGGTCGGTGCAGGACGCGCTCAACCCGATCGCGGTGGCCGGCGCCGAGGGCCGCTACTTCTGGGACTACGACGGCAAGCGCTACCTCGACTTCGCCTCGCAGCTCGTCAACGTCTCGATCGGGCATCAGCACCCGCGGCTCGTGGCCGCGATCAAGGAGCAGGCGGACAAGCTCTGCACGATCGGGCCGCCGATGGCGACCGAGCCGCGCTCGACGCTCGCGCGCCTGCTCGCCGAGGTGACGCCGGGCGACATCTCGATGACGTTCTTCACGAACGGCGGCGCGGAGGCGAACGAGAACGCGATCAAGCTCGCGCGCTGGTACACGGGCAAGCACAAGATCATCGCGCGCTACCGCAGCTATCACGGCGCGACGGCGGGCGGCATCACGCTGACCGGCGATCCGCGCCGCTGGGCTGCAGAGCCGGGCATTCCCGGCGTCGTGCGGATGTTCGACCCGTACACGTATCGCTGCCCCGCCGGCCATCCCGATCCGTGCCCCGTCTGCACCGGCTCGCCGCACCTCGAGGAGATCCTGCAGTACGAGGGAGCGCACACCGTTGCCGCGGTGATCCTCGAGACGGTCACCGGGACGAACGGGATCATCGTGCCGCCGGACGGCTACCTGCAGTCGATCCGCGAGACCTGCGACCGGCACGGGATCCTGCTGATCACGGACGAGGTGATGGCCGGGTTCGGCCGCACGGGCAAGTGGTTCGCCGTCGACAACTGGGATGTCGTGCCCGACATCATCACGATGGCGAAGGGGATCAACTCCGGCTACATCCCGCTCGGTGCCATGTCGATCCGCGAGCCGATCGCAGCCTGGGTGCGCGACAAGTTCTTCGCCGGCGGACTGACCTACAGCGGTCATCCGCTTGCCTGCGCGGTCGCGGTCGCGTCGATCGAGGCGTTCCGCGAGGAGGGCATCGTCGAGCACGCCGCCGACATGGGCGACGTCTTCGGCGCGGCGCTGCGCGGGCTCGCAGACAGGCATCCGTCGATCGGCGACGTGCGCGGCCTCGGCTGCTTCTGGGGGCTCGAGCTCGTCAAGTCGCGCGAGACGCGCGAGCCGCTCGTTCCGTTCAACGGCTCCGGCGAGGCGGCCGCGCCGGTGACGCGCCTCGCGAAGGCGGCGCTCGAGCGCGGGCTCTACCTCATGTCGCACTGGAACGTGATCATGATCTGCCCGCCGCTCACGATCACGCGCGACGAGCTCGACGAGGGCATCGCGATCCTCGACGACGTCCTCTCGATCGCCGACGAGTACTACGCCGACTGACGCAAGTCGTGCGCGAGGCGGGCGATTGTCGCGATCCCGGCTAGAGGCGCTCGAGGCCGCTGCGGGCTACGAGCCCTCGGTCGGGCGAGCTG
Organism: uncultured Actinomycetes bacterium; assembly: GCA_963707525.1. Classification (GTDB taxonomy): domain Bacteria; phylum Actinomycetota; class Thermoleophilia; order Gaiellales; family Gaiellaceae; genus Palsa-739. The sequence goes on from CAVPQJ010000007.1 coordinate 838,916, forward strand.
CTCGTCGCGCTCGTCTGGCTCGTCCTCGGTGACCTCCCGATCGCCGACGACGAGCTGAACGCCTCGCGCAGGCGGGCGATGTTCGTCCTCGCGGCCGGCGGAGACCCCCACCGCGACCTCGACCTGAACACCGTCGCCGCCGAGCGCCTCGCAGGCGAGCTCGACTCGCCGGAGCGCCGCCAGGCGCTCCACGACGCGCTCGGAGCGCTCGAGGCCGAGGGCCTGCCGGCGGTGCAGGACGGCCTCTCGGCGCTCCAGACCGACGCTGAGCTCGCGTGGCGCTGTCTGGGGCTCGCACTGCTCGCCGACGAGCTCGCAGACGAATAGCGGCCCGCCGGAAGCGCCCCTACACTGGCTCCGCAGACGTCGTTCGACCTGTCGCAGCCGCCGTAGCCATCTCCCGCCCCGATCCCCGGCGCAAGCGCAAGCTTCCGCGCTCCCTTCCCGGCGGCCGCCGGCTTCAGCCGTACTCGCGCGCGGACGCTCCGTTCTTCCGCAGTCCCGGGTTCTTCGTCCGCGTCGGCGGGCTCGCCGCGATCGTCGGGATCGCACTCTGCGTCCTCGCCCTCCGCGCGTGGTCGATCCAGATCCTCCACGGTCCCGCCTACACGGCGCTCGCGAACGGCCAGGCCTACCGCACGGTCGACCTGATCGGGCCGCGCGGCCCAATCGTCGACTGCGAAAGGGCGGAAGCTGGCCGGTATGACCGGGCACGTCGATCGTCGTCGCCGATGTCGCCGCGCTCGGCGCGTTCGACTCGAAGGGCTGGCAGCCGATCCACGACGGGTCTCGACGACTCTCCGCAAGCTCTCGCAGCTCGCGCACACCCCGGTCACGACGTTCGTCGCGCGCATTCGCCGGTCGGTCGTACGCTCGCCGTTCGCGCCGGCCATCGTGCTCCCGCAGCCGACTGAGGCGCTCGCCGGCTATCTCGACGAGCGAGCGAAGAGCTATCCGGGCTTCAGCGTCACGTATCTCCCCTCGCGGAGCTATCCGCAAGGCGCTTTCGGCAGCACCTTCCTCGGCTTGCTCGGTGAGGTAAGCCCAGCGATGCTCGGCACGACGCGCTACGCCCACGCGCGCGCCGGCGAGACCGTCGGCACCTCCGGCGTCGAGGCAACCGTACGACAAGTATCTGAACGGTGGCTTCGCGCGCGCACGCGTTCGCGTCGATTCGATGGGCCGCGTCGTCGGGCAGCTCCAGCGCAACATCCGGCTCACGCGCCTCCCACGCTGCAGCTCACGATCGATGCCCGCATTCAGCGCGCGGCCGACAAGGCTGTCCTGGACGGCATCGCACTCGCGCGCGCGAACGGCCATTCCGATGCACAGGCGGGTGCTGCGGTCGTCATGAACCCGTGGACCGGCGCCATCTACGCGCTGTCGAGCTACCCGACGTACAACCAGGTCGCGGCCGCTCACGATCCGAAATACCTCGCGAGCCTCTACAAGGATCGCGGCGCGAATCCGCGACTTCTGAACCAGGCGACGCAGGGCGTGTATCCGACGGGCTCGACGTTCAAGCCGATCGTCGCGGAAGCGGCACTCTCGGAAGGGATCATCACGCCGTCGACGCCGCAGCTCTGCACCGGCGCGCTTCACGATCGGCGGCACTACGTTCCACAACGTCGAGGCCGGGATCTTCGAGAGCATGACGCTGCCGACTGCACTCGCGCAGTCGTGCGACACGTGGTTCTACCGGCTCGGCGACAAGTTCTTCCTACGCGGCAGCCAGGGCATCCAGCGCTGGGCCAAGCTGCTCGGCCTCGGCCATCCCACCGGTTTCGACGTCCCGGGTGAGTCGTCCGGACTCGTGCCCACTCCTGCGTGGCTCCAGAAGGACCAGCACACGCCGTGGTACGAGGGGCAGACGATCAATCTCTCGATCGGCCAGGGGTACCTCCAGGTGACGCCGTTGCAGCTCGCGGTCGCCTATTCCGCGCTCGTGAACGGCGGCACCGTCGTGCGGCCGCACGTGGCGCAGGCGATTCTGCGCGGCGAGTCGGTGCAGACGCTGAAGTTCAAGCCGGTGCGCAAGGTGAAGCTCAAGGACGTCTGGGCGATCAGGCAAGGGCTCTACGAGGCCGCGCATTCGCCGGGCGGCACCTCGGCCTCACTCTTCGCGAACTTCCCCGATTCCGGTCGCCGGCAAGACGGGGACCGCCGAGACGGGCACCGGGAGCAGCGACCACTCGTGGTATGCGTCGTGGGCGCCGGCGGGGAATCCGAAGGTCGTCGTCGTCGTGCTGATCGCGCACGGCGGCTTCGGTGCCGCAGGCGGCAGGGCCTGCGGCGAAGGAGATCTATCAGGCGTTCTTCAGGGTGAAGGGGTCGAAGCCCTAGTCGAGGCGACGTCCGTTACTTCGTGCCGGTGCGAAACTGGATGTGGTAGCCGGCGGTCGCCACTTCATGCGCAATCGAGAGCGCGTGCTTGACCGGAACCTGCGGCATGACGACGAGCCAAGCGCTGCCCTCGCGGACGAGATCGATGAAGAGAAACCCTCTGGCCGAGAGCGTCCCCATCAGCGCGTTCGCTTGGGCAACCGTGCGCTTGTGCGCAAAGACGCCGATGACCTCTGCCGCTTTGTACTGCATTGGCGGCGCGATCTGCTCGAAGGTGATCGGGAAGCCGGCGGCGGTTGCTTCCTTCGCGAAGCTCGTACGGTCTGCCGGACGGTCCGCACCGTCGATCTCCACTTCGAAATCGCCGCAGCCCTCGTTCTCGATCTTGATTCCCTTGAAGCCCTTGGCGGCTGCCCGCCTCTTCAGCAACTTCGCCGCAGCGAGGGTGGAGAAGTGGCCGAAGACGGCCTCGTCGTGCACCCGAACCTCTGATGTTGCGCAGGTGGCGGGCGCCGCAGCCGGACGTGCAGCGGCTCCCGCGGCGAACACCGCGCAGGCGAAAAGGGGCAACAAGACGGCAACGCGGCGCATCGAGCGCAACCGTACCCGCGAGAACGCGCCCTCACCCTCACAGGGGACAAGACTTACGGTCTCGTAACAAAGAAAGAAAGAACGTGCACCAGCTGCGCCGCGGCCGCGCTTCGAAGCCGTTGAAGTCAAGCGCGACCGCGGCGCAACCTCCATGTACGACAAAAGCGGCTTTGCCCCTTTCGGGGGGCTCGCGACGCACGCTTCGCGCCGACACTATTGTCAACAGGCAGATCTCCGTCAGGGTGCCGCACACCGCGACGCGATCGGCCGCTTACCAAAGCCCCTCCTCCAGGATGGCCCGGGGCAACCCGGGCCACTCTGTCTGCCGCCGAAAAAGGAAGCCAAGCCATGCCGCAGCACTCCGCTCCTGTACACGTCGCGCCTCACGACCTCGTTCGCATCCCCGATGGCCGCGTCGGCAGAGTGATCGGCTTCTACCGCACCGACAAAGTCGCCGTACTCGTGCGCCTCCAGAGCGGCGACCGCCGACGATACGTTCCGGCAGAGCTTCGCCCGGTCAACTGACAGGAACGCAGCGCGGATCTGAACGACGTCGCGGCCTCACGAATAAGCCCGTTTCGGCGACGTAGGCGGGAAAGACGCGGATTGCGATGCAAGTCTGGCCTTTTTTCAGACTCTCGGACACGCCTGGTAGGCAGTTAACTTCGGTGTGACCCGCGAAGACGGAATGCGGGGTTAATCCGAGGAGGGGAATATGCGGTCGCGAGTTGCAGGAGCGGTCATCGCTCTGGGGGTTCTCGGCTCGGCCGGAGCTGCTTCTGCGGCGTCATCGTTGACGCCTGCGAACTGTGGGGCTAGGCCAGACCAGCACAAGAAATGGGAGGTCGACTTCGGAACGGAGAAGACGCTGGCCTCCGCTCAGAAGCTGGTGGTGCGTGCAAAGGCGAAGGGTTTCAAGGTCTCGATCGAGGTCGAGAGCTGCACCGCGCACGAGGTCGCGACAGCACGGTTCCCAAGTCACGCTCTCGCGAACGCGTACTACTTGAAAGCGCGCGCAGCGGGCTTCCACGCCTCGCAAGAGGAAAGCTAAGGGGCCGACTTCCCGCAGCACGCCCCGGCGACGAAAAGCCCAAGCCCGGTCTACCTGCGGGCGCACTTCGACTGGCGCGCGAACCGTTCGAGCACCCGCTCGCCAAGCGCAGCGGCGTGCGATCGAAACGGCGGTCGAGTCGCGAGCCCAGCGACGATCGAGGCAAGCGGCCGTTGGAAACGCAGGTAACAAAAAGCCCCGTCTAGCGGGGCTTAAAGAGAGCGGATGATGGGACTCGAACCCACGACCTTCTGCATGGCAAGCAGACGCTCTAGCCAACTGAGCTACATCCGCGAGCGGAGGCAAGTATAGCCAGGGTCAGGGAGCGTCGAGCGCCTCGTTTACGAGCCGATCGGCGAGCTCGTTGTGTTCCCTCCGCACCGCGCGATAGGTGACATTCCCGATCTGGCGAGCAAGTCGTGAGGCCTGCACGGAGAGCTCGCGTAACGCGTCGTTCTTGACGCGGTACTCCCCGGTCATCTGCTTCACGAGCAGCTCCGAGTCGGAGATCACCTCGACCTCGGGAACCGCAAGCTCCACTGCCTTCTCGAGCCCGGCGATGAGCGCGCGATATTCGGCCACGTTGTTCGTCGCGATGCCGATCTTCTCGCCGTGTGCGGCAAGCACTGTTCCGTCCTCCGTCTCGAGCACATAGCCGTATGCAGCCGGCCCCGGGTTGCCGCGCGCGCCGCCGTCCGTGGACAACCGCGCCTTCATTGCGCAACGTCCACGATTGCGTAGAGCTCGAATGCGACCTCTTCATAGGGATGGGCGTCGCAGCAGCGCGCGTACGACTGCTTCTGCACGCTCGAGCGGCACGACGGTCTCGACCCGCAACTCCCGGACGCGCTCCTCTCTCCCCACTTCGCCGATCGCCGGGTCAGCCCCTTCGCGCGCGAGGAACGTTCCAGTTCCGGCCGTGTACCACGAGCAGCGTTCGTACTCGCCGATGCGTCCGGCCCCCGCCGCAAAGACGGCTTCGCGTGTTGCGTCGAGCGCTACCTCCGGTACGAACCACACGAGCTTGTGCACGCGGGAAACCTAACCCAGGTCTACGCAGTGTCTATCTGTGCACGCTGCAGACGGCCGGAGTAGTCGACGTAAATCGACTTCCACTCGGTGAAGACGTCGAGCGCGGTTTGCCCCGCTTCGCGGTGTCCGTTGCCGGTGTCTTTCGTGCCGCCGAACGGCAAGTGCACCTCTGCGCCCGTGGTTCCCGCGTTGATGTAGGTGATTCCCGTCTGCAGGTCGCGCATGGCGCGGAACGCCTTGTTCACGTCCCGCGTGAAGATCGCCGACGAAAGCCCGAACCGGATCCCGTTGGCTACACGGATCGCCTCGTCGAAGTCGCCGACCTTGATGAGAGCGGTCGTCGGGCCGAAGATCTCCTCCTGCGCGATGCGCATGCCGGCCTCGACGCCACCGAAGATCGTCGGCCGGTAGAAGAAACCTTTGCCGAGATCGCCTTCGGTCGCGATCTCGCCGCCCGTGAGGAGCTGCGCCCCCTCGTCCTGGCCGATCTTCGTGTACGAGTGGATCTTCTCGATCGCGGCCCGATTGATCACCGGACCAATATCGGTGTCGTCCTCCCAGCCTGGACCGAGGCGCATGCCCTCCGCGCGCTGGACGAGCCGGGACTGAAGCTCTTCGTAGACGGCTTCGTGCGCAATCACGCGCGAAGCGGCGGTGCAGCGCTGGCCGGAGGTGCCAAATGCCGACCACACGATGCCCTCGACGGCGAGCTCGAGGTCGGCATCGTCGAGGACGATGATCGCGTTCTTTCCGCCGAGCTCGAGATGCACGTGCTTCAGACGGTCGGCGGCGGCCTTCGTCACGGCAACCCCGGTCTCGCGGGAGCCGGTGAACGTGATGATGGGCACGTCCGGGTGGCGCACGAGCGCCTCGCCTGCCGTTTCGCCGTATCCGTGGACGATCGTGACGACGCCCTCGGGGAGCCCGGCCTCGTCGAGCAACTCGACAAACCGCTCCGCGAGCAGCGGCGTGTCCTCGGCCGGCTTCAGCACGACGGTGTTGCCGCAGATGAGCGCGGGCGCGATCTTCCAGGACGGGATCGCGATCGGGAAGTTCCACGGCGTGATCGCGCCGACAACGCCGACGGGCACGCGCACGGACATGTTGAACTTGTCGGGCAGCTCCGAGGGCGTGGTCTGACCCCAAAGCCGGCGGCCTTCGCCGGCCATGTAGTAGGTCATGTCGATCGCTTCCTGGACGTCGCCGCCGGCCTCGGCCTTGACCTTGCCCATCTCGCGCGTCATCAGGTCGGTGAGCGCCGCCTTCTCGCGCTCGAGCACCTGCGCGAAGCGATAGAGAATCTCGCCGCGCCTCGGCGCGGGCACGAGCCGCCACGTCTCGAACGCGGCGCGAGCAGTCGCGACGGCGCGATCGACCTCCTCGGCGCCGGAGGCCGGGAAGGTGCCGAGCACCTCGCCGGTCGCGGGGCTCGTGCTTTCGAAGGTCTCCGCTGCCACGGAGGCGAACGCTAGTCGCTAGCTGGGGGCGTCCGTATCCGGGAACGTGCCCGGAATGCGCTTCCGCCGCCGGTCGCGCGTCTCGCGCTTCTCGATGAACTCCGGCTCTGGCTTGCCCGCGCGCGCGGTCGGGGCCTGTTCGCGGCGGTCGATGATGACCGTCACGTTCGGGTTGTCCTTGTAGTAGTCGACCATCTTGTCGTAGAGCTCGTCGGCGAGCTCACGCGGAATCACGCAATAGATCATCTTGTGCTGATTGTAGGGAGGACGGCGGTCTTCGCTAGAGGCGGGCGATCTCGGGCACGAGGCGACCTTCGTCTTCGACGTGGGCGTTCCACGCCTTGAAGGTCTCCTCGAGCTCCGCGAGCTCGTGGCCGCGGCGCTCGAGTCGCACCGGCTGCGCCGAGTCCGGACTGACGCGGTACTGGTACCACGAGAGATCCCACGCAACGGTGACCGCCATCTCGCCGGCGTCTCCTGAGAGCGCGATGATGCTCGCCTTCGCGTCGCCGAGGCTCTTCGCGATCCCGCCGACGGTTCGGCGGTACGTGCTGCCGTTGAAGAGATCGGCCACTTCGAGCAGCGCAACCTCGTCGCTCGACAGCCGGCGCAGGATCGGCTCCGGCGGCGCGAGCGTCTCGCCGTTCTCGCGGCGAAGCCCGAGCAGATCACCGAGACCGCGGCGACGGCGCTTGCGGTCGCCCGGAACGATCGGCGTCGTCGGCGTGCCTTCCTTCAGCCACCCGTGCTCGACCGCGATCTCCTGGCAGAGCGCGCAGACGTCGACGAGGTCCGCGCCCTCCTCCGGCGCGTAGCGCACGGCGCGCTCCCCCATGAGGAGCGAGCGCTCGCAAATAGCGCAGATGCGCATGGCGCCGACTTTGGTCACCCGCATGCGCCGACTATAGCCCCGCGTCTCCGCGCACTTGCGTAGCGCGCCCGGCCGCCGCTAGTGTCGTCTTACATGTGTGTTTTACACTTAGCGAGCATGAGACACGGGCCACGCTCCCGCCACCATCACGGCGGGCACTGGCGCGTCTTCGCGCGCGTCGAGCGTTTTACGGAGCCGGCGATCTTGCTGCTCCTGCGCGAGCGGCCGGCCCACGGCTACGAGCTGCTCGAGCATCTACCGGAGCTGACCGGCGAGCAACGGGTCGAGATGGGCAACCTCTACCGCCTGCTGCGGGCGCTCGAGGAGGAGGGTCTTCTGTCCTCGAAGTGGGACGAGACCTCCGCCGGCCCCGCCAAGCGCCGTTACGCGATCACCGAGCGCGGACGGGCGCTGCTCGACCAGTGGGTCAACGCGCTCCGCAGCTCGCAAGAACGTACCGAACGCTTTCTCGAACGCTACGAGGAGAGGAGGTGAACATGCATCACCGCCACCACCACGAACGCGGACACGGGCGGATCCATTTCCGTGGGCCGTTCCCGAACCGGCAGGACCTGCTCGAACGGCTGGAGAACTACCGGCGCGACCTCGAGCAGGAGCTCGCGGACGTGTCGGACGTGATCGAGCATCTGCGCGACAAGGAAGCCGCGACGCGCGCAGCAGGAGCAGGCGTAGCCGAGAGTCGAGCGACCTGGTCGCGTCGCGACCAGGTCGCAGTCTCTCGCTCTACGCCTTCGCGGCTTCGCGTTCCTTCTTCGTCTCGTCGATGATCTTCTGCGCGACGTGCGTCGGCACTTCCTCGTAGCGGAGGAAGGCCATGTGGTAGTCGCCACGCCCGCCGGTCATCGACGTGAGTGCCGGCGAGTACGTGAGGATCTCCGCCAGCGGAACCTCGGCCCTGATCGTCGTCATGCCGGCCGCCGGCTCCATGCCGTGCAGCCGGCCGCGCCGGGAGTTGAGGTCGCCGTTCACCGCGCCGACGGCGTCGTCCGGAACCGTCACCTCGAGCTCCATGATCGGCTCGAGGAGCACCGGGTCCGCCTTCTGGTAGGCCTCCTTGAACGCCATCGAGCCGGCGATCTTGAACGCCATCTCCGACGAGTCGACCTGATGCATCATCCCGTCGACGAGCGTCACGCGAACACCGTAGACCGGCGCACCCGCGAGCTCACCGTGCTCCATCGCCTCGCGGACGCCCTTGTCGACGGCCGGGCGGAAGCCTTGTGAGATGACGCCGCCGACGATCTTGTCGACGAACTCGTACTCGGGCTCCCCCTCCCCGTTCTGCATCGGCTGGATCACGATCTCGCAGTCGCCGAACTGGCCGCGCCCGCCGGTCTGCTTCTTGTAGCGGTGCCGCGCTCGTGCCTCCTTGCGGATCGTCTCCTTGTACGGGACGCGCGGCTGATGCAGCTCGACATCGACGTGGAAGCGTCCGCGAAGCCGGTCGACGGCCACCTCGACTTGCATCTGCGTGAGTCCGGAGATCAGCTGCTCGCCCGTCTGCGGGTCGCGGCGGAGCGAGATCGTCGGATCCTCCTCGGAGAGGCGGCGTAGCCCGGCGGCCATCTTCTCCTCGTCGCCCTTCGCCTTCGGCGTGATCGCGAAGCTCATCACCGGCTCCGGAAAGTCGATGTGCGGCGGCTCGACGGGCACCTCGTGATCGACGAGCACGTCGCCGGTGACGACGTCCTTGAGCTTCGCGACGGCGCCGAGATCGCCGACGCAGAGCGCCTCGATCGGCGAGTTCTCCTTGCCGTTCAGCAGGAGGATCTGGCCGAGCCGCTCCTTCGCATGGGTGCGCGGATCGACGAGCGTCGTGTCGCCCGTGACGGGACCTGCGAGGACTCGAAAGCAGCTGATCCGCCCGGCGAACGGATCGGCGATCGTCTTGTAGACGAAGACCGCCTGCTTCGCGTCGCCGAACTCGATCGTCGTCCCCTTCTTCGCCGGGGACGGCACGCCCTCGACGAGCAAGTCGAGGAGCGCCGTCGTACCGAGGTTCTTCGTCGCGACACCGCAGCCCACCGGATACAGCTCGTCACGCGTCACGGCGTCCTTCAACGCATGGGCGACGTCCTCCGCCGGAAGCTCTTCGCCTTCGAGGTACCGCGCCATCAAGTCCTCATTCGTCTCGACCACGGCGTCGAGCAGCTTCTCGCGGTATTCCTGCACCTGATCCGCCAGCTCGTCGGGGATCGGCTGCGGTCCGCCCTCTTTGCCGCCGGAAGGATCCATGTACGCGCACATGTGCAGGAGGTCGACGATGCCGGAGACCTCGTGCTCGGCGCCGATCGGGAGCTGGATCGCGACGCAGCGGTCGGAGAGCTGCGCCCGGACCGCCTCGAGCACACGGAAGAAGTCGGCGCGCTCGCGATCGAGCATGTTCACGAAGACGACGCGCGACAGCTCGTACTCGTCGGCGCGCTTCCACACGCGAGCGGTCCCCACCTCGACGCCCATCACCGCGGAGAGGACGACCAGGGCGCCCTCGACGACGCGGAGCGCGGCGAACGTGTCGGCCTGGAAGCCCGCATCGCCCGGGCAGTCGACGAGGTTGATCTTGCGGTCCTGCCAATCGAGGTTCAGCTGCGCGCCGGAGAGCGACATCTGGCGCTTGTGCTCGTCGTCGTCCCAGTCCGCGACCGTCGTCCCCTGCTCGATCGATCCGAGGCGAGTCGTCTTCCCTGCCTGGAAGAGCAGCGCCTCGACGAGCGAGGTCTTTCCGACCCCGCGATGGCCGGCGACGGCGATGTTGCGGATCTTGCCCGGCTCGGTGACTGCTGGCACGACGGCTCGCCCTCCTGGATGTCGGTCTGGAGGGCGAATCCTAATACGGCAGCTAGGTCTCCAAGCCGGCGCGGGCAGGTGAGCCCGAGAGCCGCGCCTTGAGGCGGAGAATCGCCTTCGTGTGCAACTGCGAGACCCGGGACTCGGTCACGCCGAGCACCTCGCCGATCTCGCGCAGGGTCAGCTCTTCGTAGTAGTAGAGCGTCACGACGAGCTTTTCGCGCTCCGGCAGGCGCGCGATCGCGTCGGCCATCGCCTCTTTCATCTCGGTCTGGGACAGCGCGTTCTGCGGATCCGGCGCCTCGGTGTCCTCGACGGTGTCGATCAACGCGATCTGGTCGCCACCGTCCGACACGGTCCAGAGCTCGTCGAGCGCGGCGATCGAGGAGCGCGAGATGTCGGTGAGGCTCTCCTCGAGCTCCTCGACCGTGATCCCGACCTTCTTCGCAATCTGCTCGTCCGTCGGCGCCAAGCCCGGTCTTCGCCTCGAGCGCCGCAATCGCGCGCTCGATCTCGCGGGCGCGAGAGCGGACGGAACGCGGCACCCAGTCCATCGCGCGGAGCTCGTCGATGATCGCGCCCTTGATGCGCGCGATCGCATAGGTCTCGAACTTCACGTCGCGGTCGGGCTCGTAGCGCTCGATCGCGCCGATCAAGCCGAGGAGCCCGTACGACACGAGGTCGCCTTCGTCCACGTGGGCCGGCAGGCCGCTCCCGAGCCGGCCGGCGACGTACTTCACGAGCGGCGCATACGTCAGGATCAGCCGGTCGCGGATGCCCTGGTCGCCGGTCCTCCGGTAGTCCAACCAGAGGGTTTGGGTGTCGTCAGCCCTGCTCACGCCTAGAGAATACGAGGTGACTGCAACTTTTCCTCAGGAACGGAAGGCCGAAAGGCCGAGCGAGCCGAGCCAACCCGCGAGGGCGAGCGCTGCAATCGCGACGATCCACCCCCGGGCTTCCTTCCCCGCACCCAGCAGTGCGGCTGCTGCCGTGACGATGAGAGCGGCGGCGAGGCCGCAGAACAGGAAGCCGAGCACACGCCGTTGCACGCGCTCAGCCTAATCCTCGGGAGTCGCCGGAATCGAGGGCTACAATTCGCGCTCGCACAGGGGCGTAGCTCAGTTGGTAGAGCGGCGGTCTCCAAAACCGTAGGCCGGGGGTTCGAGTCCCTCCGCCCCTGCTCGCTTGCATCTCGCACCGCGAACTGTAAGTCTCGGCGAGACGATGCGGCGCGTCCTTGGACTAGTTGCGGTGCTGGTTGCCCTGGCCCTGCCGGCCGGTAGTGGTGCGTCCAGATTTGACAGCCTCCAGTGCGGCGCCGTGGTCACGCACAACGTGACTCTCACTGCAGACATGACCTGCGCGGGGGGTTACGGCCTCATCGTTCCCGGGTCGGTCGATGCCACGGTCAACCTGAACGGCCACACCATCAATGGCGATGGGTCGTTGCTGTGGTCTGGAATCTTGATCGCGCCGGACAGTGATCTCGGTTACGGAAACCCTCAGCGATCGGGTCACATAACGATCCAGAACGGAACGATCCGCAACTTCGATCTTGGCGTCGAGATCGACGCCTTCAGCGCAACGCTCGGCGTCGTCCATGTCGACCGGGTCGTGCTCCGAGAAAACTACGTCGGGGCGGGACTCGGGGGCAACAGTCAAAACGTTGGCGACACGAGTATCAACAACAGCACGATCGCCAACAATCGCCTCAACGGTGTGGAGTCCCAGTTCTACCGCTTCGGAATGAGCAACGACCGGGTCGTCAACAACGGCGCAGCCGGAATCTTTGCCGGTGAAGACTCACTCGGCTCCCTCGGGGATAGCTTCATCGCGTACAACGGTGGAGATGGGGCAAATCTCGGGGACACCGTCGCCTGGGTCGTGGGGAACAAGTTCGTCGCGAACGCTGGAACAGGACTGGCGATCAGCGAAAGCTTCTGCCCGTTCGTTCCCTTCTACAACGTCTCCGACAACGTCGCCGAACAGAACCGGGGCGGCGGAATGAGCTTCGATCCCGTTGGTTGTCCGACGCCGGTGTATGCGCCAGGCGGCGGCAACGGCGCTCAGCACAACGATGTATTCCAGTGCATTCTCATCGTCTGCGCAACAAAAGCAGCGCTGTCAAGCACGGCCACTGCAGTGCCTGACGTGAGTCTGCTCCCAGTACACCATTAGCCGGCGCTCGGCGGCCGACGGTTCAAGAAAAAGCTGAGCACAAACACAATCGCGCTACACGCGATCGCGGCAAGCACGGCCGCGCAGATCAGGAATCCGTACCAGCCAATCGCGCCGATCGGCTCCGCCCACTCCTGTCTCGGGTGCGCGCCCACGGCCGCCGAGATGGAGAACAGCAGAATCCCCGCGACAAGAAGCGTTATCCACGTGAAGCGGTGATAGAGCATTCACTCACCCCCTCGCCGCTCCCCGCCGGCCCATCCCATGCCTAACACTTACCACGCCGGGCAACGGGTTGAAGCCGACCTAAGACGCCGACAAGAGCGAGTTACTGATCTGGAAGTGCGAGCAGCTCTGCAAGGTGGTCGAAACGGCGGCCAACCTTGAGAAAGCGCTCCACCAACCGGTAGCCCAGACCGTCGAGGACAGCTCGGCAGTACTCGTAGCTGTCGCGGCCATGCGTCGAGAGCAACACGACGGGTCGGGCCGCGAGCAAGCGGCCGGATCCAGCCAGCGCGGCGCACTCCGCACCCTCGATATCGATCTTCAGAACGTCGGGGGCTGGGTACTCGTCCAGCAGTCCGTCAAGCGTGACCGTCTGCGTGGTGTGGTCGCCGTCGGGGGAAAGACGGCAGAACCCGATGTAGTCGCGGGTCTCAAACTGCATCGTGCCGGCGCGATCGCTGATGGCGCGGTTCACCACGCTGACGTTCTCCAGCCCATTCAACTCGATGTGACGGCGGAGATAGCCGACCGCGGAAGGATTGGCCTCGATCGCGACGACCCGGCCTGCCCCGCCGGTCAGCGTGGACGCGAGCATGCTCAGATAGCCACAGCACGCGCCGACGTCCCAGACCGTCGACCCGTTCCGCACCAACTCGACGAGCGTCTTCTGCGTCTCCGGCTCGTAGGTCCCGAGGACGCAGGTGTGCAAGTGGGAGTTCGCGATCCAACGCATCCCGGTCATCGGTCCGCTCAGTATCGGTACATGATCGCGCGGGCCCAGTCCGCGCATCATGCGGCCCGCGACCGACGATCGCTTGGCCCGCGGCGACACTCTGATGGCCGCTCTCGCAACCGGCCCCCGCACCCCACTGGGAAGCAATCGAAGCGTGCCGTCGGCGAGGCTTGCGGCTCTCACGAAAGCAGGACAGTACGCCGATCGTGGACCGGTGTCACGCTCCAGGAGCCGAGCCTAGTAACGGCCCCAGTGGAAGGCGACGATGAGCAGCACCGCGCCGGCCGCAAGAGCAAGGCCGGCGGCTGTGTTTCTTTTGACAAAGCCTCCGATGAATCCAAACGCGAGGATGATTCCGGCGCTCGCCATCAGGAAAAAACCCAGCTCGGCAAGCCTGTTGGCGGTGTGATGCGCGAAGGCTACCACCGGCGATTCCCCTGTTTGGGGGACGAATCTGCAAGCACGCAATAGTTCACTGGAGTCGCGTTCCGTGCTCTGCGGCCACCGAGCGCGAGTCAAGAGCGGCCTCTTGAATTGCGCCGGTGGCCCCAGCGTACGGGACTACGCGTTAATCGTCGAACTCGCGGCGAGCGCAAACGGGGCAGTACGAGACAGGCTCCGGTGGTTCCTCGCGCGTGAAATACACGCGCCAGCGCTCCCCCGGGTCGTCCCAGCGACGATCGCACTCCTGACACCGAAGCGACAACACGAACACGTGGCTGTCGTATTTTTGCTCTTCCAAGAATGCACCTGAGCCCTGCCGACCTCTGATCGCCAAATCTACGACGCCGGGGTCGATGGTGTCCAGACTGGTTTTGGTAGCACTAACCGAACGGCTGGCCGGGGGATCCGTCTCGCCATGGCCCGCCGGCTCGCGCTGCGAGGTCGGCGAACGTGGTCTCGGCGAGCGCGCGAATCGTGGCGTCCCTGACCGCCTCCCAGACGAAGCGGAGCGAGCAGTCGACGCTCATCGGACAGGGTTCCGGCTGGGTGCGCGTGGCGCAGCCGATCGGAGCGAGAGGTCCTTGGAAGAGACGGACAATGCGTTCGAGAGTGATCTCCTCCGGCTCCTTGTTGAGCCGATAGCCCCCGTGTGCGCCGCGTTCCGAGCGAACGATCCCCGCGCTTCGCAGCGTCGGCATGACCTGCTCGAGGACCGAGCGCGGCACGGCAGTTCCCCGTGCTAGCTCCTCCAGCTTGATCGGCGAGTCACCCTCCGCAATGGCGAGGGCGAGCACAGCGCGGGTGGCGTAGTCAGTTCGCTTGGAGATCCACATGGTCGTAGGGCCGCATTGACAAGGCCGGCGAAGCGTCTTACGATTCGAGCACGACTCGACTAAGTTTACAAAATTTGTAAGGAAAGTCAATTTGAGTCTCGAACCTTCCACCATTGCGCGGGCACGGCCGCTCTCGACAGAGCCGGAGAACCGCCCCACCCCACTCGCTGCGCTCGCGTTCGAGGACCTCCCGACGGAGCTGCACTTCGTGCGCAGCCACTTCGGCATTCCGGCGGCGCAAGCAGAGGACTGGGTGCTCGATGTCAGCGACGGCACGGAGCACTCGCGCGGCTACACGCTTGCCGAGCTGATGCGCAGGCCCGCGCGAACCCAGACCGTGGTGCTCGAATGCGCAGGGCATCGCCGACGCGAGTTACAGCCGAACACAAGTGGTCTGCAGTGGGGGACCGGCGCCGTATCCGAGGCTCGCTGGACTGGTGTGCCGCTCGCGGAGTTGCTCGCCGATCTGTCGCCCCGGGGTTGCGAGGTCATGTTCGAGGGCGCCGATCGAGGACCACACCGAAGCTTGTCCAGCGAAGTGCCGTTCGCTCGCTCGATTCCGCTCGCGCGAGCCCTCGACGAAGATGTCCTGATCGCCTGGGGCATGAACGGAAGGCCGATCCCGCCGAAGCACGGGGCACCGCTCAGAGCAATCGTCCCAGGGCGCTACGGCGTTGCGTCGGTCAAGTGGCTTCGGCGGATCGAAGTCCTGAACCGCCCATTCACCGGCCCCTTCCAGGTGCAGGACTACCAGTTGAACGGCGAGCCGCTCGAGGGGTTGCGTGTCAACTCACTGATTCTGAAGCCGGAGACCGGTGCCGCCGTCCCGCGAAGCGCGGTCGCGGTCTCCGGAATCGCCTGGGGAGGCAGCGGTATTGACGCAGTCGAGGTCCGCGTGGCCGGCGCTGAATGGCAGCGGGCAACGATCACGCCTCCTCAGCAACCAACCGGGCTGACCCGCTGGTCGGGTCTCCTGGAGTTGCCGCCCGGCGAACACGTCGTCGAGGTGCGAGCGCATGATCGACTCGGCGAGACGCAACCAGACCAGCCCGAGTGGAACCCGCTGGGGTACGCAAACAACAGCGTTCACCGCGTCGCGGTCACCGCCACCGCGCGCGTCTGAACGAAGCTAGACCGCGTCCAGCGCAAGCTGGCGGAACGCAACGAGCCCCGACACGCCGACGCCTACGAGGCGCAGTGCACCGGGCCGGTCGTGCAGGCCGCGGTCGAGCAGACGGCACGCGAGATCGGCGATCTGCTCCGCCTCGTCGATGCCGACGTCGAGCGACGTCGAGCGGCTGCGGATCGAGAAATCCGCATACCGAAGCTTCGTCGTCACGGTGCGCGCAACCTGACCCCGCTTCTGGAGATGCTCGGCTACCTCACGCGCCATCCCGCGCAGCTCGTGGTACAGGAGCTCCCGCTCGACGAGGTCGCGCTCGAACGTGTTCTCGACGCTGATCGAGATGCGCTCCGTCCCGTGCTCGAGCCCTCGCGGATCGATGCCGCGAGCACGGTCGCGCAACACCACGCCCACGGAGCCGGGCAGGAGCCGCCGGAGGTCGCCGTCAGAGAGAGCCGCAAGTTCGCCGACGGTCACGACTCCCGCAGCGCGCAGCCGCTCCTCGGCCTTCGGGCCGACGCCCGGAAGCTTGCGGACCTCGAGCGCCGCGAGGAAACGCGCCTCTTGACCGGGCACGACGACAACGAGGCCGCCCGGCTTGCGTGCATCGCTCCCCACCTTCGCGACGACCTTGCACGGCGCCACTCCCAGTGAGCAGGTGAGGCTCGTCGCGCCGCGCACGGACGTGCGAACGGCTTCTGCGACGACGCGCGCCTCGAGGAAGTCACCTGCCACCTCGCCAAGATCGAGGTAGCCCTCGTCGATTCCGGTCTGCTCGACGGTCGGCACGACCCCGCGCACAGTCGACCACACGTGGCGGGAGTACTCGCGGTAGAGCGCGTGGCGCGGCCGGACGAAAACGGCGTGCGGGCAGCGGCGGATCGCCTCGGCGGCGCTCATCGCCGAGTGGATGCCGAAGCCCGCGGGCGACATAGTTCGCCGTCGCAACGACTCCGCGGCCGCGCGGGTCGCCGCCGACGATGAGCGGCTGCGATCGGAGCTCGGGGTTCTCGAGCTCCTCGACGGCCGCGTAGAACGCATCGAGGTCGAGGTGCGCGACGATCACCGGTTCAGGCTAATCCAGGCGTCGGGCGGCCTCGGTAGGCTCCGGGCGTGGCCGTCCTCCAGTCGCAGGTCGAGCGCGGCTCCGACGAGTTCTCGCGCCGCTCCGAACGAATGGCCGCGCTCGTCGCGGAGCTGCACGAGCGCACGCAGCAGATCGCGCGCGGCGGCGGCGAGAAGGCAGTGGAACGCCACCGCTCGCGCGGCAAGCTGACGGCGCGCGAGCGGATCGACCGGCTCGTCGACCCCGACACGGCGTTCCTCGAGCTGAACGCGCTCGCCGCCTGGGATCTCTACGACGGCGACGCGCCGGGTGCGGGAATCGTCACGGGCATCGGCGTGATCGAGGGAACGCAGTGCGTGATCGTCGCGAACGACGCGACCGTGAAGGGCGGCTCGTACTTCCCGTTGACCGTGAAGAAGCATCTGCGGGCACAGGAGGTCGCGGCGCAGAACCGGTTGCCGTGCCTGTACCTCGTCGACTCCGGCGGCGCGTTCCTGCCGCTGCAGGACGAGGTCTTCCCCGACCGCGACCATTTCGGCCGGATCTTCTTCAACCAGGCGCAGATGTCCGCGCAGGGAATCCCGCAGATCGCCGCGGTGATGGGATCGTGCACGGCCGGCGGCGCGTACGTGCCGGCCATGAGCGACGAGACGATCATCGTTCGCGGCACCGGGACGATCTTCATCGGCGGCCCGCCGCTCGTGAAGGCAGCGACCGGGCAGGACGTGACGGCGGAGGAGCTCGGCGGCGCGGACGTGCACACTCGGCGCTCCGGCGTCGCCGACTACTACGCGACCTCCGACGAGCACGCGCTCGCGCTCGCCCGCGGCATCGTGCGAACCCTCCATCTGCGCAGGCCCGAGCCTCCCTGGGACATCGCGCCCGCCGAACCGCCCGCGCTCGACCCGAACGAGCTGTACGGCCTCATCCCCGAAGACTTCCGCCAGCAGACCGACGCGCGCGAGCTGATCGCGCGAATCGTTGACGGCTCGCGCTTCCACGAGTTCAAGGCGTTGTACGGCGAGACGCTCGTCGCGGGCTTCGCGCGCATCGAAGGGATCCCGGTCGGGATCCTCGCGAACAACGGAGTGCTCTTCGCAGAGTCTGCGCAGAAAGGCGCGCACTTCGTCGAGCTCTGCTGCAAGCGGCGCGTGCCGCTCGTCTTCCTGCAGAACATCACCGGCTTCATGGTCGGCCTGGAGTACGAGGCCGGCGGCATCGCGCGCGACGGCGCGAAGCTCGTGATGGCGGTCGCAAACGCACAGGTGCCGAAGTTCACCGTCATCACGGGCGGCTCGTTCGGCGCGGGGAACTACGCGATGTGCGGGCGCGCATACGAGCCCCGCCAGCTCTGGATGTGGCCGAACGCCCGCATCTCCGTGATGGGCGGCGAGCAGGCTGCGACCGTGCTCTCGATGGTCGGCGAGGTCGACGAGGACGCGATCCGCGACAAGTACGAACGCGAAGGAAACCCGTACTACTCGACCGCACGGCTCTGGGACGACGGCATCATCGACCCGCTCGACACGCGCCGCATCCTTGCGCTCGGTCTCGCGGCGTCGTTGAACGCTCCGATTCCGGAGACGATCTTCGGCGTCTTCCGAATGTAAAGGAGCTCCGGTGGGTTACAGCGTCGTCAACATCGAGGACATCGAAGGCGCCGGGCCCGGCGGGGCCATCAAGTTCGTACGACGGGAGCTCGGCGTCGAAGCATTCGGTGTCAACTGGTTCGAGATCGCCCCGAATGCCGAAGGGCACGAGCACAACGAGGAGAAGACGCAACAGGAAGAGGTCAACGTCGTCATCGACGGCGCGGGCCGTTGGCGCATCGACGGCGAAGAGATCGAGGTGAAGCGCGGCACGGTCTTGCGCTTCGATCCGGAAACGACTCGCTGCCCGATCGCAGGCCCTGAGGGAATGACGTTCGTCGCTATCGGCGCGCGGCGCGGCAGTTACGAGGCCCGAGGCCCCTTCTGATGACGCGCGCGGCGTGGGCTGCGCTCGTCGTCGCCGCGCTCTGCCTCTTCGTTCTCTCCTGGTCACTGCTCCACCACGGCTCGCTCGGCAGCGGGCAGATCACCGATACGCCGACCTACCAGAGCTACGGCGATGCAATTGCCCGCGGCGCCGTTCCGTACCGCGACTTCAAGCTCGAGTACCCGCCCGGCGCACTGCCGGTGTTCGTCTTGCCGTCACTCGGCCATGAGGGGGACTCGCGCCGCGTACGACCGCTGGTTCGACCGTGAGATGGCGCTCTGCGGCTGCCTGGCGCTACTCGGAACGGCGCTCTGTCTGCGTGCATTGCGGGCGGGGCCGGTTCGCACGGCGGCCGCGCTCGGATTCTTCGGCGTGTCGCCGCTACTGATCGGGTCGGTCACCCTGACGCGCTTCGACTTCTGGCCTGCCGCGCTCGCGGTCCTCGCGCTCGCGGCGCTTCTGTCGGACCGTCCGATGCCCGCTGCCGTCTTGCTCGGCGCCGCGATCGGCGCGAAGCTCTGGCCGGCTGCGCTTCTGCCGCTCTTCGCCGTTTGGCTGGTGAAGACGCGTGGACCTCGGGCAGCTGCAACCTGGGGCGCCGGCGTCGCCGGCGTCCTCGCCGCGATCTTCCTGCCGTTCACGATCCTGTCGCCGGGCGGCGTCGGGCACAGCTTCCACTCGCAAATCGCCCGGCCGTTGCAGATCGAGAGCCTCGGCAGCGCTGTCCTGATCGCTGTCCACCACGTCGCCGGAACGACGCTGCACGTAACCGGAAGCTTCGGTTCGCAGAACGTCACCGGCCCCGGCGCACATGCCGTGGAAGTCGTGACTTCGATCGCCGGGGTGCTCGCGCTCGTCGCAATCTGGATGCTGTTCGCGCGCGGACCCGCAACAGGCGGGCGGCTCGTTGCGCACAGCGCCGCCTCGATTGCGGCGTTGCTTGCCTTCGGCAAGGTCTTCTCACCCCAGTTCGTGATCTGGCTCGTGCCGTTCGTCCTTCTCGCCGGCGGCCTGCGGGGCGTCGCTGCCGGGGCGCTCCTCGCAGCGGTGCTCGCCCTGACGCACGCTTGGTTCCCTCACCACTACTGGGCCCTCGCGCACGGTTTCGCACCGACGCAGTCCGGCGAGCTCCTCGCGCGCGACCTGTGTGTCGTCGCGCTCCTGGTCGTGCTCGCGTGGCCCGGTCTACAGCACGAGATGCTCGGGGAACACCGCTCCCGCCTCGAAGCGCTCCAGCGCGTACGGACTCAGATCGATTGACGACTCTCCGCGGAGAATCAGCTCCGCGAGCGCACGCCCGACCGCAGGCGACTGCATGAAGCCGTGGCCGCTGAACCCGCAGGCTGCGTACACGCCGTCGGCGACACGACCGACGATCGGATGTGCGTCCGGCGTCATGTCGTAGAGCCCGGCCCACGCGTTCTCGATCGTCGCGCCCTCGGCGGGCGGGTAGCGCCGTACGAGCCGTTCGATGCGGTCGTCGTAGAGCGATTCGTCCACGGTGGTGTCGAAGGTCCACCGCGGCTCGGGGTCTGACATCGCGAGCACGAGCCGGTCGCCTCGGCGGCGGAAATGGAAACCGGTCTCCGCCTCGACCACCATCGGCAGCTCGGCCGGCAGATCCGGTAGCCGGGACGTCTCGAGCAGCTGGCGGCATAGCGGCCGGATCGGCAGTTCGACGCCGACGGTTCGCGCGAGGTCGGGCGACCACGGGCCGCACGCGATCACGAGCACGTCGCCTTCCACGCGTTTCGGCCGGGGTGTGCTCGCGCACGTCGACACCGAGCGCCTCGGCACGGCGCAGCACCTCGCGTGCGACGGCGCCGGGGTCGGCGACTCCGTCGCTCCAGCAGCAGGTCGCACCGAGCACGTCGCCGATGGGCGAGGCCGTCGACGACCGATGGATCGACACGCTCGACCGGCACGCCGAGCGAGTTCTGCAGCACGCGCCGCTCTTCGAGGTCCGCGAGCCCGCGTTCCGTCGTCGCAAGAAAGAGATAGCCGACCTGACGGAAGAACTGCTGGACCCAGCCCGGCCAGGAACTCGATGCTCTCCCGCGCGAGCACGACCTCGGCCGGGGTCGAGAACTGTTGCCGCACGCCGCCCATTGCCCGCGCGGTCGAGCCGGAGGCGAGCTCGTCGCGTTCCGCGACGACGACGTCGTCGGCGCCGAGCAGGGCAAGCTGGTAGGCGACGCTCGCGCCGATCGCACCCGACCCTGCGACAACTATCCGAGCCATTCGCGCACGATGCGCTCGACCTCGACGACCTCTTCGTCGCGCAAGCCGCGAAGCGGCGCGCGCATGCTGCCGCGCATCGGGACGCCGCGCAGTGCCGAGCACGACCTTCGATGCCGCCTGGAACGGCAGCGCCTGAAGCGACGCGCGAAGCGCGCCGACCCGCGCACCATGCTCCGGAGTGGGATCGCGCAGGAGGGCAACGACCGCATCGGGGAAGCTTCCGGCGAGGCCCGACACCGCACCGGCCGCGCCCCGAGCCAGGCCTTGCGGGATCAGCGATTCGGGTCCGACGAAGATGTCGAGACCTTCCAGCACGTAGGGCTCGAAACGCTCCCAGGGTGTGTCGGACACTTTCAGCCCCACGAAGTTCTCCGCCTCGTCCCGCAGCGACGCGATGACAGGAAGCGGCACCGAATATCCGCTTCGCGCCGCGAACTCGTAGACGTAGAACGGAAGCGGGTCGCACGCCTGCGCGGCCGCGGTGAAATGGCCGAGCAGCTCATCCGCGTCGAGCGCAAAGTACGGCGGCCCGATCACCGCCACGGCGTCTGCGCCCGTCTCGGCGGCATGTTCGGCGAGCTGAACGGTGTCGGCCGTGTTCTGCGCTCCACAGTGGACGGCGACCTGGAGCTGTCCGCGGCAGGCGATGAAGAGCTCGGCCGCGCGCTTGCGCTCGTCGACGTCGAAGAGCACGCCCTCCCCCGTCGTCCCGAGGGCCAGCAGGCCGTCGACCCCGTTCGCCGCGAGGAAGCCGACGTAGGGCTCGAAGGCGTCTTCGTCCAGCACTGCGCCGCCGCCCCCGCTGAGCGGCGTCAGCGCAGCGGCGATGGCTCCGCGCAGCACCGGACGACTGTATCGCGCCGCCCATAGGATGCCGCTCGTGAATGCACTCCGCGTCGAGCGTGACGGCTCCGTGCTCCGCATCACGCTCGCGCGCCCGGACCGGCGCAACGCCTTCGACGCGCAGCTGATCGACGAGTTGTCGAAGGCCTTCGTCGACGTCGGACGTGCGAGCGCCGTCGTGCTCGCCGGTGAAGGTGCGAGCTTCTGCTGCGGGCGCCGACGTCGAGTGGATGCGCGCGTCCGTCGGCTTGTCGGTCGACGAGAACGTCGCCGACGCCAACGCGATGCGGCAGATGTTCGAGGCGATCGACGCGTGCCCGGCGCCCGTCGTCGCCCGCGTCCAGGGCCACGCACTCGGCGGCGGCGCCGGGCTCGTCGCCGCGGCGGACATCGCGATCGCCGACGCCGAGACGGTCTTCGCGTTCTCCGAGGTGAAGCTCGGGATCATTCCGGCGGTGATCTCACCGTTCGCGCTCGCGAAGATCGGACCCGGAGCGGCGCGACGCTACTTCGTGACGGGTGAGCGCTTCGACGCGGCGACCGCGCTACGCATCGGCCTCGTCAGCGAGGTCACCGACCAGCTCGACGCCGCGGTCGAGCGCGTCGTCGCGGAGTTGCTGTCGGCCGGCCCGCATGCAGCGCGCTGGGCGAAGCGGCTCGTGCGCGAACGGCCGGACGGGACCGGAGACGGCGCGCTGGATCGCCGAGCGACGCGCGAGCGCCGAGGGGCAGGAGGGCCTGCAGGCGTTTCTCGAGAAGCGCCCCGCGTTGCTTTCCGATGGATCGACGTGGGGCGTTTATGCTCCCCGCAAGACCACGCGACGACGGCTGAGTTGCCGCCGTCCCCACGAAGAAGGAGCCGCAAAATGGCAATTGCGTACATTCAGGAATTCACGATCCAGAACGGCGACACGAGCACGACGAACTACGACGCCGTCACCGCAGCGCTCAACCTCCAGGACGCCCCGGACGGTCTGCTCATCCACACTGCCGGCTTCGACCACGACGGGGGCGTCTTCCGCATCTTCGACGTCTGGCAGACGCGCGAACAGGGCGAGCGGTTCATCAAAGACCGGCTCAACCCGATCATCGAGCCTATGGCTGCGGCCGCGATGCAAAGCAACGACGAGACGTTCACACCGCCGAGCCGCGAGACCTGGTACGAGCTGCACGACTCGCTACCCAGCTGACGTCTAGAGCGAGTGCTCCTTGAGCCATGCAAGCGCGAAGTCGGCGACTTCGTGCCAGCCGCTGTCGAGCGCGAGCGAGTGGCCGCGATCGGGGAACTCTTTGTAGTCGGTGACCGCGGCTGACTTGCTGTAGAGCTTGCGTGTCGCCTTCACGATCGACGGCGGAACGGTGTGATCCCGGCCGCCGGCGGTAAGCAGGAGCGGACCGCGCGACGGATTGTCCGTGTTGACCTTCGCGGGCGAGTGCGGCGAGAAATTGGCCGATGCGGCCTCGAACAGGGGCCTCCCCGGCGAAGGAATCGTCCAGCGCTCGTACAGCTCGGCCGACTCGGCGGCGGAGATCGCGTTCCCGAAGCCGTAGCGGAACTGATCGGCGGTCAATGCGACCGCGCGCTTCTTGTTCAGCGGGTTCAGCAGCGCGACCGATGCGACCCGCAGCGCCGAGAGCGGCAGGATCAGAACGCCTTTGATCGGCGCCGGGTCGATCGCAACGGCTGCGGCAGCGAGGTCGTCGCCGAGCAGCCGCTGCACGACGAGGCCGCCGAAGGAATGGCCGATGACGATCGGCTTCGCGTCGAGCTTGCTTGATGACTCCCGCGTAGTGCGCGACTACGTCGTCGACGCCGTGGCCCGCTATGCGGTCGGGCTGCTTCCGGGTTTCCTCCACCGTGGCCGAGTCGCCCGGCCAGCCTGGCGCAACGGGTGCGTAGCCCGCTTCCCTGAACCGGTCGACCCACGCGCCCCACGAGTCGGCGTGCAACCAAAGCCGTGAACAAAGACGACAGGGATGCCATCGGCCATCGGCCGATTCTATTCCTACGCTGCTGCCGGGACCAACACTGCCGGGAGCGGCAGCACGACGCGGAACGTGGAGCCTTCGCCCTCACTGCTCTCGACGGACACCGTACCGCCATGCGCCTCGGCGGTGAGCTTCACGATCGCGAGGCCGAGCCCCGTTCCCGCGATCGCGTTCTTCGTCGAGGCAGTTGCGCGGTAGAAGCGTTCGAAAGTCTTGTCCTGCTCAGCCTCGGGGATGCCGACGCCGGTGTCGGCTACTTCGAGCACCGTCGAGCCCTCGTCCGTGGAGCTCAACCGGACGTCGACGCATCCTCCCGGCGGCGTGAACTTGAGCGCGTTCGAGATGAGGTTGTCGAGCAACTGGGCGAGGCGAGCGCGGTCGCCGCCGACCTCGGGAACGTCATCGATGACGGCGCTGAGCGTGATCTGCTGCGCCTCGGCGAATGGTCGCGCTGCAGTGACGGCCTGGTCGACCAGCTCTTGCGGGCAGAAGAGATCGATTTTGAGCACGTACTCGTCGGCATCCGCCTGTGCAACGAACAGAAGGTCGGTGACGAGGTACTGCAGACGCTCCGAGTTGCGGTCGACGACGCTGAGGAAGCCGCGTCCCTGCTCGGAGAGACCGTCTTCCCCATCGAGGAGCTCCAGATAGCCGCGGATGGAGGTGAGCGGAGTGCGGAGCTCGTGCGAGACGGTGGCGATGAAGTCGTCCTTCATCCGGTCGACCTCGAGCAGCCTCCGGTTCAGCTCCGCGAGCGACTCGCGCTCCGCTTCGGCCTTTGCACGACGGGCACGCGATCGTGCTGCCTGCCGCACGAGGAGCGCCGTCGCAACGGCGGCGACAAGCATCTTCATCCAACCGATGAGCCCCGCCAGCTGTGCCGCGTTACTCGAGTCGCGATGAGCTTCGAGGCGAGAGCTCTTGACCAGATTGGCGAGGGTCTCACCGGCGGGATCCGTGGACTGCGCGTCGAGTCTCAACGCCCGCGCGATCTGTCCACGTTGAATCGCACCCAGCTCGAGGGCGAGCGCTTGGCTGTAGCGCGCGTACGCCTGCTCGATCTGCCCCATACGGCCCGCGCCGCCGGCGTCTCGTCGTAGTCCTTGTAGATCGGCCTTGACCTGGCCGTGCGTCGCAGCAACCTCGGCACGAAGAAACGGATCGACGCGGCGCCGGCCGATCGCCTCCCACTCGAGCGCCTGACTCTTGTTTGTCGCAGCTTCCAGCACCACGAGGTCGACCTCTGCATGAAGCCGTCCAATCGCATAGTTGCGTGTGATGTCACCGAGGACCCAGCTTCCGACAGCCAGCGCCACGACCGCAATGACCGCCGCACCGACCACTCGCGGCCCGAGCACACGCCGCAAGCGAGTCACAAGACTGACGAGAAACCGCACCCCTTGGGCATCGTCCGAATCCAACTCGCGGGAGATCCCCGCAAACCGGTGAAGGCCTCCCCCTTTTGGAGCCCGCGATCTGGCAAGCTCAGGGCTCCGTGACCCAGACACCGGATCTCGTACTCCTCGAACGGCTTCGCGAAGTCCTCGCGGACCAGCCGGTGACCGAAACCGAGCTGCGCGTGCTGATCGAGCAGGCGGATGGGCTCGTCAGGACGCTCGGCGCGCACATGGCCGGCAGCGAGCGTCGCCTCAATGAGCTGACACCGATCCGGACAGCTCGCTCGCCGAGATCGCTACGGAGTTGCACCGGGTCGAAGGCCTGCGGCCGAGGCTCGACGAAGCTCGGCACCTTGCTGCGAGACCTCGAAGCCCGCGCGCGCGAGCTTCGGACTTCGTGGTTGATCCGTCAGGCCGAGGGCCCTCTCGCCCGCTAGACGTTTGATGGAACCAACCGCGCTCGCCCGATGTAGTACAGGTGCTGTGCGTGCTCGAGTTCTCGTCACCGCCGTAGTCGCCGTCGCCGCTCTCATCCTCGGAGGGAGTGCCTCGAGCAGTCGGGCGAACCCGCTCGGGCGACACGAATCCGTTCGTGAACGCTCGCCCGCGAGCCGGCGCCGGTTATGACCCGACCCGGGACATCGTCAACTTCGGCGGCAAGCTCGTGCGCAGCGCCGATGACATCCGCTCACACGCCCCGCACGACTTCAAGGGCGCAGCCGACTGCGTGTCCGGCCGCCCGCTCTTCATCGTCTGGAGTATGTGAGCTAGCGACAGGCTCGGCAAAGGCCGGTGATCTCGACGCGATGATCCGTCGCGACAAAGCCGTGCTGCGCCGTAACGGTGTCGAGCCAGTTGCCGAGCCCACACTGCTCGACCTCGACGACGCGATGGCAGTTCGAGCACACGAGATGATGGTGATGCGACTCGGTGCAGAGCCGGTAACAGAGCTCTGTGCCGTGATGCGACAGGGTGTCGACGACGCCCTTGTCGGCGAGCAGGGCGAGTGTGCGGTACACCGTCGCAAGCCCGGTCTGCGAGTCTCGCTCGCGCAGCCGGCGCCAGAGCTCCTGCGCGGTGATGTCATCGCGCTCCCGTGAAAGCTCGAGCAACACCTCGAGCCGCTGGCGGGTGATGCGGACGCCCTGACGTGCGAGCAACTCCGCGACGTCCGCGTCGATTTGCAGGGTCCTTGCCATTGGCCGTATTCTAGCGGTAGATGCGAATGAGAACCATTATCGTTTTGGTTGCAAGCGGAGCTCTCCTTGCAGGCTGCGGCGGTTCGGCGAGCACCGGATCGGGCCTTGCCGTCGTCGCGGCGGAGAACGTCTACGGCGACATCGCACACCAGATCGGGGGCGCGCACGTTCACGTCACGTCGATCCTCTCCGACCCGAATGCCGACCCCCATCTGTTCGGGCCGGGTTCCGGCAACGCGCTCGCCGTCGCAACGGCCAGAGTCGTGATCCAGAACGGCCTCGGCTACGACGCGTTCATGACCAAGCTCGAAGATGCCGCGCCGAGCGCCAAGCGTTCAGTCCTGACGATCTCGGACGTCCTCGGAGTGCACGGACGCGATGCAAACCCGCACCTCTGGTACGACGTGCCCGCGCTGGGACGGATCGCCGGGGCGATCGCAAACACACTCGAGCGCGCTGATCCCGCGCACAGAAGCGCGTATCGCGCTGGGCTCGCACGCTTCGACGCGAGCCTCGAGCCCCTTCGGCGCGAGGTTGCTCACATCCGCACGTCGTTCGGCGACTCGTCGGTCGCATACACCGAGCCTGTCCCCGGCTACTTGATCGACGCGGCCGGGTTGAAGAATCTCGCTCCGTCGTCGTTCACGCGCGCGATCGAGGAGGGGACCGAGCCACCACCGGAAGCGGTCGCTGCCATGAACGCATTGATGACGGAGAGACGCATCAAGGTGCTGCTTTACAACAGCCAGGCGGTCTCCCCCATCACCGCTCGCGTGCGCGCGGAGGCAGCCCAGGCGCACATACCGATCGTCGGCGTAACGGAGACGTTGCCGCCGCATCGCACCTTCCAGCAATGGCAGCTTGCACAGGCCCGACAACTCGCCGCGGCGCTCGCCCGATGAGCGCCGTCGCGTCGGTTGACGGCCTTTCCCTGCGCTTCGGCGAGCGAACGCTCTGGGAAGGTCTCAGCTTCGAGTTGCAGGCCGGCGAGTTTCTCGCTGTGCTCGGACCGAACGGCACGGGCAAGACATCGCTGATTCGCATCCTGCTCGGTCTGCTCGAGCCGTCGGCGGGGCGCGTCCAGGTGAACGGGCGGCCGCCGCGCGAAGGCCGGGAACGCGTCGGGTACGTGCCGCAACAGCGCGCGTTCGATCGAGACCTTGCCTTGCGAGCGCGCGATCTCGTGAGGCTCGGACTCGACGGACATCGCTGGGGGTTCGGGCGGCTTTCGCACGCCGACAGCGCGCGGGTCGAGCGAGCACTCGAGAATGTCGGCGCGAGCGAATACGCCGACGCTCCGATCGGCAGGCTGTCGGGCGGCGAACAGCAGCGCCTGCGCATCGCCCAGGCCCTCGTTTCCGACCCGGCACTCATCCTCGCGGACGAACCGCTCCTGTCGCTCGATCTCGCCTACCAACACGTCATCACCGGCCTCCTCGACGAGCGCCGACGCACCGCGCACACACCAGTCGTATTCATTACGCACGACATCAACCCGGTGCTCGAGATGGTCGACCGCGTGCTCTACCTCGCACCGGGCGACTGGGCGATCGGAACGCCGGACGAGGTGCTCACCTCGGAGACGCTCTCGCGCCTGTACGGAACCGACGTTGACGTCCTCCGCGTCCGCGGTCGCGTGGTCGTCGTCGGAACACCGGACGACACGCATGTTCACCACGTCGACCACGACCAGTGATGTTCACGAACCTGCTCGCCCAGCATTTCGTCCACACCGCACTCCTGGCAGGCGCGGTCGTTGCCGTCGTTTCCGGCGCGATCGGGATCTTCGTCGTGACGCGCGGTGCGAGCTTCGCGGTACACGCCATCTCAGAGCTCGGCTTCACCGGCGCTGCCGGCGCACTTGTCGTGGGGCTCGACCCGGTGATCGGGATGATCGGCGGGTCGCTCGGCGTCGGGCTCGTGCTCGGGCTGCTGTCGCTGCGCGGCCGCGAGCGCGACAGCGCCATCGGCGCCGTACTCGCGTTCGGGCTCGGAGTGGGCGTGCTTTTCCTGTCGCTCTACCACGGCTACGCGACCCAGGCGACGAACCTGCTCTTCGGCAGCATCGTCGGCGTGAGCGACCGGCAGCTCCTCGAGCTCGCCATCGTTGCGTTCATCGTCGTCGCCGGGATTGCCGTGCTCTATCGGCCGCTGCTCTTTTCGAGCGTCGATCCCGAGGTCGCGGCCGCCCGCGGCGTGCCGCTGCGGGCGCTCTCGGTCGCCGTCTTTCTCCTGCTCGCACTCACGACGGCAGAGGCAATCCAGGTCGTCGGCGTCCTGCTCGTGCTGACGCTCGTGATCACGCCGGCCGCGGCTGCGCAGCGCCTTACGGCCCGGCCCGCCGTCGCATTCATTCTCAGCATCGTCATCGCGCTCGCCGCCACCGAGGGCGGGATCCTGCTCTCGCTCGCGCAGCCGTGGCCGACGAGCTTCTTCATCAGCACGATCTCGTTCTCGGTCTACGTCGCAGCGCGCGTCTTCGCCCGAAGCTAGGCAACGACGCGCATGTTGTCCTCGAGGTGCGACACCTTCGAGGTGCCCGGGATCGGCAGGATCACCGGGGAGTGGTCAAGGAGCCAGCGGAGCTCGAACGCCGAATCCCGCAGCCCTTCGCCGAGCGGCCGCCACGGTATGAACGCGATGCCCTCCGCCTCGCACGCTTCGAGCACGACATCGGAGATGAGCAGCCCACGGTTGAACTCGTTCTGCACGGAGACGATGCGCGAGACCGATTGCGCGGCACGCAGCTGATCGAGCGACACGTTCGAGAGTCCGATCAACCGGATCTTCCCCTCTTCGCGCAATTCGTGGAGCGCGCCGACCGACTCCTCGATCGGCACCTCCGGGTCGTGACGGTGCAGCTGGTAGAGATCGATGCGCTCGAGCTTCAGCCTGCGCAGGCTCGCGTCGCACGCGCGCCGCAGGTACTCGGGCCGGCCGTCCCGGATGCGGTCCTGCAAGCCGTGGCCGAGTCCGCCTTTCGTCGCGATCACGAGGCCTTCCGGGTAGGGATGGAGCGCTTCCGCGACGATCTCCTCGCTCGCACCGGCGCCGTAGATGTCGGCCGTATCGATGAGCGTCACACCGAGCTCGACTGCACGCCGCAACACCCGGATGCCCTCCTCACGGTCCTCGACGACGCGCATGGCGCCGAAGCCGAGCCGGCGCACCTCGAGCTCACCGCCGAGCATGAAGGTCGGATTCACGAGCGGGACTCTAGTTGCGGAGCAATGCGAGCAGGCGCGCAGTGACGTGCACGTTCGCCGTCGCGGCCGCGTAGCGACCGTCGCCGGCGACTGTGATGCGGTACGCGCCGGGACGGAGACGAAGCTGCGTGCTGAACCGCCCGGTCGGATCGACCTGGGGATGCGCGACCACGTTCCAGCCGCCTGCGGACCGACGCCAGACGGTGGCGACCCCGCGAGAGAGCGGCGTCACGGCGCCCGTGAGGAGGTGCGTTCCCGCCGGCGTCACCTGCAGCCGAGGCGCAACCGTGACACCCGCGACCGGGCCGGTCACGCGGTCTGCCGAGAGGCGGTACAACGTCTGCCCCTGTGGCTCGACGGTGACGTGGGCCGACCCGTCGAGCCGCTTCAGGGTCTTCCAGGTACCGGCGCCGATGCGACGCTGAAGCAGCGCCTGCCCCAGGCCGTCGGCTCGCAGGTCGAGGCCGAGCTTCCCGCCGTAGACGACCTGTCGGCGATCTGGCGTGACCGAGAGGTCGCCAACCTGAAACCACGTCGACGCAAGCCCGAGGTCGCTGCGGAACGTGTTGCCGTCGATGCGCGTCGAGCCTATCTTCACCGCCGCCACGCGCCCGTCGGCAGCGTGCTCGACGCTCACCGCGCCGGCAGCCACATGAAGGCGCTTTGCCAGGCGCGTCGCATCGAACGTGATCGGGCCCCACGCGTGATGCGGAGAGCGGCTGTCATAGGGATCGGGGACCGAGCGAAGGTACGGCACGTCTCCGAGCTTCGGCCACACCTCGCGGACGTCGGCAGTTCGCCCACCTGAGGTCGAGAAGAAGAACGTCGTCGCAACGTGGCCGTGCCAGGTGAGCACTTGGCCGGCCGTGCGGGAGACCGCAAGGTTGGTCTTCGGCGTCTCGTACGCGATCCCACCGTAGACCTGACTCCGCGTGTCCGAGAAGAGGTCGAACTTTCTCCTCGGCTTGAGCGTTGCGAGCGCGTAGGAGCGCGCTGCGACAGCCTGCGCCTCGAGCGCGGCGATGCTCCAGCGATGCGGCATCTCCCCGCCGACGACCCCGCGCACGTAGTCGTCGAGGCGCAGCGAGTTCACGACCGACAACTGTCTTCGCGACGCGGCGCACGACGAGCAGCCCGTGGTAGGCGTTGCCGTCCCACACGAGCGGAGCACTCGGACAGTCGAAGACGAGCGGTGAGCGAAGCGCGCGTCTCGTCGGTCAGCACGGTGAACGCCTCGCGGTGTTGCTGACCGCCGCTGATCTTCACGCGCTTGTGGCCGACGGGGAGCTTCAGCCCCGGCCCGACTGCGTAGACGCCGGGAGCGAGGACGTAGCCGCGCCCACTTCGATCGCTGACGCGGATGGCGCCGGCGCACGCGATCGAAGCGCTCGGCTGCGCCTCGCCGAGCAGCACGCGCACGCGCGAGACCGGCGCCGACGCAACCTGCGTGCCCGAGTAGTAGTGGGCGAGGATCCGCTTCCAGCTCCAGCCATGCTGCGCGTAGCCGTACGCGCCCCACTGGCTCATGCCGACGCCGTGTCCCCAGCCCTTCCCACTGACCACGAGCTCGGTCGCGGCCGCCGCAGGCGCGACGCCCACGAGACTCGACACAACCGCAGCTATAACCGCACGTCTCCTCACAAAGACGCGCCAGGGTACCGCGTTTTCAGCACGCCGAATAGGCTTCCCGCGCGATGAAGCGCTTACTCGTGGCCAACCGGGGAGAGATCGCGCTGCGGATCTTCCGTGCATGTCGGGACGAGGGGATCGCCACCGTCGCTGTCGTCGCACCCGACGACCGCGGCTCGCTGCATGCGCGCTCCGCCGACAGGACGATCGAGATCGCGTCGTATCTCGATGCGGCCGAGCACGTCCGCGCCGCGCGCGAAAGCGAAGCCGACGCTGTCCATCCCGGCTACGGCTTCCTCGCCGAAAGCGCCGAGTTCGCCGAAGCGGTTCTCGCCGCAGGCCTGACGTGGATCGGGCCGCCGCCCGCCGCGCTGCGAGCGGGCGGCGACAAGCTCGCTGCGAAGGCGACGGCGCAACGTGCAGGAGTGCCCGTGCTGCCGACGGGGACACCGGACGAGATCGGCTACCCGCTCCTCGTCAAGGCCGCCGCAGGCGGCGGCGGCCGCGGCATGCGAATCGTGCGAACGCCCGACGAGCTCGACGAGGCGGTCGCCGCGGCGCAGCGCGAAGCGGCCGGCGCGTTCGGCAACGACACAGTGTTCTTCGAGCGATACCTCGAGCGACCGCGTCATGTCGAGATCCAGCTTCTCGCCGACAAGCACGGCGCCGTGCGCGCGCTGGGCGAGCGAGAATGCTCGATTCAGCGCCGTCATCAGAAGGTGCTCGAGGAGTCGCCATCGGCGGCGCTCGATCCGGATCTGCGCGCACGGATGAGCGAAGCCGCGGTCGCGTTCGCGCGCGCGATCGGCTACGAGAGCGCGGGCACGGCAGAGTTCGTGCTCGACGGCCGCGACTTCTTCTTCCTCGAGCTGAACGCGCGCATTCAGGTCGAGCACCCGGTGACGGAGCTCGTGTCCGGCGTCGACCTCGTGCGCGAGCAACTGCGCATCGCTCGCGGAGAAGCGCTTGGAACGGACTGCAACCTGGTCGGGCACGCGGTGGAGCTGCGGCTGTACGCGGAAGATCCGCGCACGTTTCTCCCGCAAGCCGGGAAGATCGAACGGCTGCGCCTGCCGGCCGGAATTCGCGTCGACGCCGGCGTCGAGGAAGGCGACGAGATCAGTACGTCGTACGACCCGATGATCGCCAAGCTGATCGCGTACGCGGCGACGCGCGCCGAGGCCTACGACAAGCTGGCTGCTGCGCTTCGCGAGACGGAGGTCAGCGGTGTAACCACGAATCTGCCGTTCCTGCGCTGGCTCGTCGCGCACCCGCTCGTGCGCGCGGGCCGAACGACGACGGCGTTCCTGACGGAGAATCCCCCGCTGACAGAGCCGCCGCCGCGTGCGCCGCGATCCGGCGTGGACCGGCGCCTGGCGACTCAACCTGCCGGCGCCTCCGCCCCGCCCCGTCCCGGATGTCGACGAGGCCGCGCATATCCATGGGCCCGCGATCGAGCAGGCCGCAGTGACCGCCCCGATGCCCGGAACCGTGATCAAGGTGCTCGTCGCGGCGGGCGACCGAGTCGTGGCGCGGCAGGCGCTCGTCGTGCTCGAGGCGATGAAGATGGAGACGCCGCTCGTGTCGCCGTACGACGCGACGGTGCGCGCCGTGCACGTCGCGGATGGCGACCGGGTCGCCGGCGGAGCGCTCCTCGTCGAGCTGGACGACTAAAACAGCTTCTGGAGCTTCATGGCGGCGCCCATGTCGCCCTTGATCTTCAACTTCCCGGTCATGTAGGCGCTCGTTGGGTTCTGCTCGCCCGCGACGATCTTCGCGAAGGTCTCCTCGGAGGTGGAGATAACGGCGTCGGCATCGCCCACCGCCTTCGGTCACCGTGACCTTGCCGTCGTCGACGTCCACCTTCCACTCCCCGGCGCCCTCGATCTCGAAGACGTAGGAGTTCGTCATCCCCGCCGTCTTCGACGAATCCGCCCGGGACTCGAGGCTCTGGAAGAACTCCTGCACGGTTTGGGTCATCAGATCGCTCCTTCGGGGTCGGGACCTCGCGCGAGTGTAGATAGCATCGCCGCGCTATGGGCGTGCCCATCGACATCGCTCTACCGGGGCAGGCGAAGGCGGATGCGCTCGCGATCCCGCTGGCGCAACCGCTCGACCTCTCGGGCGAGAGCGCCCGGATCGTCGACGAGAAGCTGGGCGGCCGCCTGAAGCAACTGGCGGCGAGCGGGGAGTTCCGTGGCGACCGTGGCGAGGCGCTGCTTCTCCATACAGAGGGCGATCGCGTCGTCCTCGCCGGTCTCGGGAAGCGCGCGGACGTCGACCTCGATGCGTTCCGCACCGCCG
Organism: uncultured Actinomycetes bacterium; assembly: GCA_963707525.1. Lineage (GTDB taxonomy): Bacteria > Actinomycetota > Thermoleophilia > Gaiellales > Gaiellaceae > Palsa-739. The sequence goes on from CAVPQJ010000007.1 coordinate 872,456, forward strand.
GCGCGGTCACCGCGCAGGCCCTCGCCCGCGTAGGCGGGACCGTCGGCTGGCTGCTCGACGAGAGTCTCTCTGTCGCCGCTCCCCGATCAGGCCCGGGCGCTGGTGGAAGGAACCGTGATCGGCGGCTACACACCAGGCCGCTGGAAGACGCAGGACGTCGAAAAGCTTCCGCGCCGCATCGAGCGCATCGTCATCGCCCACGCCGAGACGCCGGAGTTGCGCGACGCGGCCGAACGTGCGGCGTTGCTCGCCGAGCGAACGAACAGCGCGCGCGACCTCGCGAACATGCCGCCGAACGAGCTCAACCCCCACACGCTGGGCGAGCACGCGCAGGCGCTCGCCGGCGAGCTCGACCATCTGAAGGCCGACGTTCTAGGCCCGCGGGACCTCGACAAGCTCGGGATGGGCGCCCTCTCTGCAGTCGGCCGAGGCAGCCGTAACGAGCCGCGCCTGATCGTCTTGCGCTACGAGCCCCCTTCGCCGACGCGGAAGGACGTGCACCTCGGTCTCGTCGGCAAGGCAATCACCTTCGACGCGGGTGGGATCTCGCTCAAGCCGGCCGCGAAGATGGAAGACATGAAGGGCGACATGGCCGGCGGAGCCGGAAGCCTGCACGGGATCGGCGCGATCGCAGCGCTTGGCCTTCCCGTTCGCGCAATCGCCGTCATCGCTGCAGCCGAGAATCTTCCCGACGGCGATGCGTTCCGCCCCGGCGACATCCTCCGCGCAGCGAACGGCAAGACGATCGAGATCGTCAACACCGACGCAGAGGGTCGACTCGTACTTGCCGACGCGCTCTGGTATGCGCGCCGCGAGGGAGCCACTCACGTTGTCGATCTCGCGACGCTCACCGGCGCGATGGAGCTCGCGCTCGGCGACCTCTACGCCGGATTCTTCGCAAACGACGACGACTGGCGTGATCGGATCGCCACAGCAGGCACGCGGAGCGGCGATCTCGTGTGGCCGTTCCCGCTGCACGAGCGCTACCGCCGATACGTCGACTCCACCTTTGCTGACATGAAGAACAGCTCGACGCTGCGCCAGGGCTCACCCGTCCTCGCCGCGAAGTTCCTCGAGGAGTTCTCCGGCGACGGCCCCTGGGCGCACATCGACATGGCAGGCCCCGGTTTCCTCGAGCGCTCGCGCGGCGACTATTACCGCGTTCCCGGCGGGACTGGATACGGCGTCCGTCTCATCGCAGAGCTTGCGTCGAGCTTTGTATGAACTATGAGCTGACCGAAGAGCAGGAGCTGCTGCGCCGCACGGTGCGTGACTTCAGCGTGTCCAAGGTTGCCCCCGTTGCCGAGGAGCTCGATCGCGAGGAGCGCTTCCCGTACGAGCTCGTGAAGGAGCTGGCCGAGCTCGGGCTGATGGGGATCCCGGTCCCGGAAGAGTACGGCGGCGCCGGCGCCGACACCGTGTCGTACGCCATCGCGATCGAAGAGCTGACGCGCATCGATTCGTCCGTCGCGATCACCGTCGCGGCGCACACCTCGCTCGGGACAATGCCCATCTATCTGTACGGAAGCGAAGAGCAGAAGCAGCACTGGGTGCCGCAGCTCTCATCAGGCGCCAAGCTCGCTGCGTTCGGACTCACCGAGGCGAGCGCCGGCTCCGACGCGGGCGCAAGTCGGACGCGCGCGGAGCTGCGCGACGGCCAGTGGATCGTCAACGGCTCGAAGATGTTCATCACGAACGCCGGGACCGACATCACCGCCTGCGTGACGATCACCGCGCTGACCGGCGACGACGAGATCTCGAACATCATCGTCCCGAACGGAACGCCCGGCTACGAGATCTCCGCGCCCATGAAGAAGCTCGGCTGGCGCGCCTCCGACACGCGCGAGCTCTCGTTCAAGGATTGCGCCGTGCCGGAGGGCAACCTGCTCGGCCCGCGCGGGAAGGGCTTTCATCAGTTCATGGAGATCCTCGACGGCGGCCGCATCTCGGTGGCGTCAATGGGTGTCGGGCTGGCGCAGGGCGCATACGATCTCGCGTTCGCGTACGCCAGGGAGCGACAGCAGTTCGGACGACCGATCGCGAAGTTTCAGGCTGTCCACTTCGCGCTCGCGGACATGGCGACGGAGATCGAGGCGGGCCGACAGCTCGTGTACCGCGCAGCGTGGCTGAAGGACCAGGGCAAGGAGTTCGCCCTCGCGGCGGCGCAGGCCAAGCTGTACACGGGACTGCTCTCGAGTCGTGTCGTGAACGCCGCCTTGCAGATCCACGGCGGCTATGGCTTCATGGAGGAGTACGCGATCTCGCGGCTCTATCGCGACCAGAAGATCCTGGAGATCGGCGAAGGCACGAATGAGGTGCAACGCATGGTGATCGCCAAGCTGCTCGGGGTCTAGGAGGGTTTGACGGAATGGTGTTCGTCGAGCGGGTGTGCTGGGCGTCGCGATGCAAGGACGCAGGGAGCCCCGCTAGTGGTGCTAGCGGGGCGACCGAGGACGCCGCAGCGCGGCGATCCAGCGCGCCCGCGCGACTCAACCACTATTTCGTCAAACCCTCCTAACCGTGCTCGTCGCGCACGCAGCTTGGAGCGCGCCCCCCTCGGTCATCGCGCCTGCCGTGCTCGCCCTGCTTCTGTTCGCGCACGGCTGGCTGCGACTGCGGCGTCGTGGCCGCAGCGATCACGCGGACTGGAAGCGCGCTGCGCTCTTTTCGGCCGGCCTCCTCGTTGTGCTGGCGGGCCTCGTCTCGCCGATTCACACGCTCGGGGAGAACCACCTTCTGTGGGTGCACATGCTCCAACACGTGCTCATCGGCGACCTCGGCATCGCTCTGATGGTCGTCGCCGTTCGCGGCCCGTTGCTCGTGTTCATGCTCCCGGCACGCGTACTCGGGCCGATCGCCCGGGACCGCGACGTTCGCGCGGTCCTGGCGTTTCTACTGCGGCCGAAGATCGCGTTCGGGCTTTGGGCTGCGAACCTCGCGGTCTGGCACATCCCGTCGCTCTATGACGACGCAGTGCTGCATCCGTGGCTGCACGACCTCGAGCATGCCCTCTGGATGCTGGCCGGCCTCCTCGTGTGGAGCTTGCTCGTCGATCCTGGCTCGCACCACCGGCTCAGCAAGGCCGGGCGCATCGCCTTCGGCGCGGCGATGTTCGGTGCCGGGCAGGTGCTGACGAGCGTGCTCGTCTTCACCTTCCATCCGCTGTACCCGATCTACCGAGGGGCCTATGGAGTTTCGGCGCTGACCGACCAGAAGCTTGCCGGCGTCGTGATGATGGTCGAGCAGCTGGTCGTGCTCGGGACGTTCGCGTACCTGCTGCTGCGTCCTCGCATCCGGCACGCGAGCCTCGCACACGCGTGAGCGCAACGAGCTTCAGCTTCGAGCCCGCCTTTCTCGTCTTGGCGGCGGTCGCCGCTGCTGCCTACGCGTGGGCGGCAAGAAACGACCCTCCGCCGAGGTGGCGCGCGACGGTGTTCGCGCTCGGGCTCTTTCTCGTCGCAGCGTCGCTCAACTCGCCGCTCGAAACAATCGCTGCGCACCGACTGTTGCTCATCCACTTGCTGCAAAACGCGCTGATCGCCGATCTCGCGCCACCGCTCATCCTGCTCGGCCTCACGCGCGCGATGCGAGGCTGGCTCGACGCACATGGGTTGCGTCACCTTCGCGCGCGGTACACGCTGCCCGCGTGGCTCGCAGCCTGGTACGGAACGCATATCGCAGGCTTCTACGACTGGGCGCTCCGCACCGGCTGGGCGCTCAACATCGAGCATGCGCTCCTCATCCTCGGCGGCCTGCTCTTCTGGTGGCCGCTCGTCAACGGACGGCTGTCGCCGCCGCCCGCGCTCGCGTACCTGGGAGCCGGCTTCGTCTCGTCGTCGTTCCTCGGTCTCGCGCTCATCTTCTCCAGCCGCCCGTTTTATCCGTTCTACGCGCGCGCCCCGCGCTTGTGGGGCCTGTCGCCCATCCGGGACCAGAACCTGGGCGGGATCGTGATGAACGGCGAGCAGACCCTCGTGTTCCTGATCGCGATCAGCTGGTACGTGTGGAGGCTGCTCGAGGACGATCGCTTCAGCGGGGCGGAAAGATCGCCCGCGGCGAACTGAACGTTTCATAGCTGTCGGTCATGAAATGCGCGGCCGCCGTCATGTGCAGGACGCGCGGTTGAAGCGTCTTCGCGTCGAACGTCACCGTGAAGTACGCGGGAATGCTCGGGTCGGCGAAGGAGACCGTCCTCGTCGCGCCGTCGTCGGCGATCACGTGGGCGTTGGTCGCGACATTCCACTGCGTCGCAGGCTGTGGCAGGGTCGTCTGTGCCGACTCCTGCCAGTGCGCTCGCGGCGTCGGGCGGTCCCATCGGCGCGTCCCGATCACGATCCCCTGTGCGCCTCCGGGAATCGAATACTCGACACGGTCCGGCTTCTCGAGCAGCCAGCGCGCCGTGATCGCATGCGTCGGGTCGGAGCGCAGCTCCTCTCGGTACCGAACGCTCGTCAGCGCGCGATAGCGCTTCCCGAGGCGGCGGACGAGATCGGCGGAGGCGCGCGGGAACCGCGGCAGGATGAACGACGTCTGCCGCGTCGGGCCGAATCTGCCGACCTCGACACCGAGAGCTCGACCCGGCCTGAAATCAGCTCGGTAGCAGCCGTGCCCGCAGCTCGCGGTCGTGTGGCCGTCCAGCCGCACGTCGAGCCCGTTCAAGCCGCCGCCCGCAGGAGACAGCACTATCGCAGTGACGCGCTGCGGCTCAACCGCGATCGCCACACCGAGCGGTCCAACCTCTTTCGCGAGCACGAATGCGTCCGCGGGCAGCGCCGGCGGAGGCGGCGAAAGCTGCGTCGCCTGCACCTGCTGCAGCGGCCCCGCCGCGGCGTTCCTGCCCGGGCGCAGCAGAACGAGCACGGACACCGCAACGACGACCAGAGCCACCAGACCAAGCTCGACACTCGCGCGCATTCGGATGCGAGCACGCATCAGCCAGCCGGCAGCGAGCGCCGCTGCCAGGATCGCCGTCTTCACCAGCAAGGTGACTCCGTACGACGTGCTCCAGAGTTGCGAGAGATGCAGCAGCTCGAACGACGCCCGCACGACCCCGGTCACCGCGAGGACGACGACGCCGCCTGCGGCGAGCAGGACCGCACGCCGGCGAGGCGCATCCGGGACGAGCAGGAGTCCGAGCAGCGCCCCGACCCAGGCCGCCGCCCCCAGCACGTGCAGCACATCGGCGACGACATTCAAGCGACTCAGTCCGGGGTCGAGCGCGTGCCCGGCGACAGACGGGACGATTGCCAGCCCGAGTGCGAGTACGAGAGCGGGACGAAGCGCGCGCCGCTCGAGCGTTGCAGCACCCGCGAGCGACGCGACGACCACCGCAGCGACGAAGCCCGCGCCGAAGGCGGTCCCGGCTCGCGTCTGGAGCCCGACGCGGTGCGCCTCCTCCGCTGCGCCGAGAGCGGCGAGCACCGCCGACGACGAGAGCGTCAGCGCAATCGTTTCATCGCGCACGCGGGCCACGAAGCGAGAAGAGAGCGATGCCGACAGCGCCGAGCAGGCCGGCGAGGAAGAGCCAACGCGACGCAACAGCTCCGGCCCTCGGCTCGCGTGGACTCCGCCGCGAGCACGGCCGTCGGTGAGGGCCGCCCGAGGCCGACCGCGAAGGCGAGGACGCCCGACTCGAGGTGACCGTCGTCCGAGATGATCGACCAGCGAACGGAGTAGGCGCCGTCGGCGAGGCCGCGGCGCAGCGGTACGACGAGCGTTCGGCCACCCTCGGCACGAGACCGACCGACCAGCACCGACCGTCCCCCGTTCCGGATCGCCTCGATGCCCGGCCCGACCTGAACGGTGTCGTCGAAGACGACCCGCACGGCTGCGGGCGGCCGCGCCAGCACGGAGCCGTTCGCAGGGTCCGTGCGGACGAGCGTTGCGTGGGCCCAGGCCGCCGACGGAAGGGCGAGGGCGGCGAGGATCGCGATAGCGAGACGGCAGGTCACTTCAGGTGATATAGCCGCGCTGGTTGCTACGGTCGCACTCGTGCTGTTCAAGCAGTTCGTCGATGACGACCTGGGGTGTGGTTCCTACCTCATCGGCGACGAACACGCCGGAGTCGCCGTCCTCGTCGATCCTGCCTACGCGATCGAGCAGTATCTGGATGAGTGCAAGCGCCGGAACGTCGAGCTCATCGCCGTCCTCGAGACGCACACGCACGCCGACCACGTCTCCGGTCACGGCCGCCTGGCGCTCGAGGAAGGCATCCCTGTGCACGTGCACGAAGCTGCCGAAGCGTCGTTCCCGCACCAGCCGCTGGAGGACGGCACAGAGCTCGAGCTCGGCGAGGTCGTCGTTCGCGCGATCCACACGCCAGGGCATAGGCCGGAGCACTGCGCGTTCGCGGTGATCGATCGCTCGCGGGCCGACGAGCCGTGGCTCGTGCTGACCGGCGACTCGCTCTTCGTCGGCGACACCGCCCGCCCCGACCTTGCGATCGAGGCACTCGACGGCGCCGAGGGTCTCTTCCACTCGCTGCGCAGGCTGGTGGAGCTCGGTGACGGCGTCGAGGTGTATCCCGGTCATGTCGCGGGCTCGCTTTGCGGCGCCGCCGCGATGAGCTCGAAGGCGTCGACGACGATCGGCTTCGAGCGGCGGTTCAATCACGCGCTCGCCGGCACGCACGACGACTTCATGGCGAGGGCAGCGGGACCGCAGCCACCGCGCCCGCCGAATATGGAGGCGATCGTCGAGTTGAACCGCGGCCCGTTCCTCGCCGCGCAGCCGCACCTCGAGCATCTCGACATCGCACTCGACGACGCGATCGTGCTCGACGTCCGCGAGGTGCATGCGTTCGCAGACGGTCACCGGCCGGGCGCCGTCAATGTTCCGGTGTCAGGTTCGTCGTTCGGAACGAAGGCTGCGTTCGTGCTGCCGGAGCGGCCGATCGTCATCGACGCGGCCGACGAGGCCGAGGCGCAGCTCGCGGCTCAGCGGCTTGCGCGCGGTCGGCATCTTCGATCTCCTCGGGTGGCGCGAGGGCGGCGGCAGCGAGCGAGTGGAGCCCGTGTCGATCGACGAGCTCGAGCTCATGCTCGCAGCGGACGAGATCCAGCTGTACGACGTTCGCGAAGCGGACGAACGCGACGCGGGCTTCATCCCGGGCAGTTGCCATCTCCCGTATCGCACTGCACGCCAGGCCGCCGAGAACGGCCTCTGCGACGAGCGGCCGATCGTCACGATCTGCGAGAGCGGCCCGCGCGCGGCGATCGCAGCGAGCGTGCTGCACGCCGCCGGTCTCGACGCGCGCCCGGTCCTCGACGGCGGCATCCACGAGTGGCAGGCCCGCGGCGGCGAGACGACGACGTTCCGCCGCTGCGGCGCCTAGCTCGCCGCCGCGAGGAGCGCTTCGGCCCGGGCGACGATGCGCGGCGCACCCGCGCGGGCGTAGAACGCGAGCGCCTTCTGCAGCTGCACGTCGGCCTCGGCTCGTCGCCCGGCTGCAATGAGCTGCTCTGCCCCGAGCATCCTCACGGCGGCTTCCTCGCCCGCTCCGCCGATCTGCGCATAGATCTCGGCGGCGTCGGCTGCTTTGCCGGAGCAGACAAGTGTCGCCGCCCACACCCGACCCGTCTCGGCAAATTTCAGTCGAGCGAGCTCCAACCACTCGTCAGCACGGCCCGCGCGGTAGAACGCAACGGCGTTTTCGCCCCGGATCGCGGGCGTGCGGGCAGTCGCTGTCTGGAGAAGATCCAGCAGCCGGTCGATGAGCACGACGGCACGTTCGTGCTCCCCGAGAAGGTCGTACACCTGTGACGCCGCGTTGAGGCTCGGGGCGACCGCCTGGACGTCGCCACGCTGCTCGATCGCGGCGAGGGCGAGCTCGAGGTGCTCGACTGCGGCTGCGTCCTCCGCACGGGCGGCGTAGATGTACGCGGCGCACAACCGCATCGTCGGGTCCATGTAATGGCCCCCGATCGCTGAAGTCGCCTCGAGGTACGCGGCGATGCGCTCGAGCGCCTCGTCCCAACGTCCCTGCCCGTAGAGCTCCTCCAGGATCTCACCCGTCTCTACCCAGAAGAGCATCATCTTGTCGCCGATCCGGCGCGACATCTCGTTCGCGAGGCGGCCGTAGCGGGTCGCCTCGCCCGCAAATCCGTCGCTGTACCAAAGAACCGCGATATTGGTCAGCGCGCGTACGCGCTCGGCGGAGCTCGTTGTCCGGCTCAACACCTCCTCGAGATGCACTCTGCCCTGCCGGATGTCCCCTCGGAGCATGGCGATGACGCCGAGCGTGCCGAGCACATTCGCTTGCAGCTCGTCGAGCTCGAGCGTTTCGGCAAGCCCAAGCGCGTGCGTGCTGGTTTCGTCCGCGTCATCCAGCCGGCCCGCAAAGGCTTCCAGGCGTGCCTTTTCCGCCAGCACCGCCACCATTCCGGGCGACGGATCGCGTCCCTCGAGTGACGCGACGGCCCGAGTGAGGATCTCATGTGCCTCCGTGCCTAGGCCTGCGCGCCATGCCGCATGCGCGGCCAGCGCCGCCGCCTCCGCGGCGGTATCGACCTCGGCCGACCGCTTCGAGCGCGTCGCGCGCCTCCAGCAGACCCGAGCGGTCACTTTCGGCGTGGAGACGCGCTCGCGCGTGTGCGAACGAGACGAGCGCCCGGTCGACATCGCCGGCCGGAAGCTCGAGCGCTTCGGCGTAGAAACGTTGTGCCGCGGGAAATGCGCCGAGCCGAGAGCCGCGATCCCCGGCGCGCACGAACGCGACGCGCGCGTCGGTCTCTAACGCCGCATCGACAGATCCCGCAGCGCGGGCGAGCTCGATCGCGGCGCCGTAGTGGTACGCGACGTGCTCGGCATGGTCGTCGGCACGACCGAGCTCTTCGATCCAACGTGCGGCACGCACGTGCTTTTGCGACACGGTCGGCACGCGGGATCTGACCGTACGCCACGTCACGCACGAGCACGTGGCGAAAGGCGAACTCATCTTCGCCGCTGACCGCGGAGCGACGCTCGCGCCGAACCAGTCCTTTTCGCTCGAGCGAGTGCAGCGCTTGCTCGAGCGCCGGAGCATCGAGGCCCGCGAGTGCTGCCGCGCCACCCGACCAGAACACCTTGCCGAGCACCGCGGCGTCCTGGAGCAGCCGCTTTTCGTCGGAGGCGAGTCCGTCGAGCCGCGCGGCGATGATCCCCTGGATCGTCTCCGGCAACGGCAGGTCCTCGGCGGATCCGCGTTCGACATAGAGGCGCGCGAACTGCTCGGCATAGAGCGGGTTGCCACCGGCTCGCTCGAGCAGCGACTTGCTGCGTATCGGCCGGAAGCAGCGCCTGCTCGAGCACGCGGGAGATGATCTGAGCGGCCTCGTCATCGGCGAGCGGCGACAGAGCCAGCGTCGTCGCGTTCAGCTTCCCGCCGCCCCAACCCGGCCGGCGGTCGAGCAGTTCGGGACGCGCCGTGCCGACGACGAAGAGTGGAACACCGGACGACCAGTCGGCGAGGTGGTCGACGAAGTCGAGCAGTCCGTCGTCGGCCCAGTGCAGATCTTCGAACACGAGCACGAGTGGATGCTGCTCTGCGAGCCCTTCGAGGTAGCGGCGCCACGCGCCGAAGCTCTCGCTCTGACTGTCCCCCTCGGGCTGCTCCCCTCCGATCAACGGCAGCAGCTGCTGCATCACCCAGTCGCGATCGTCGCCGCCGACGGCGCTGTCGACGCTCGTCCCAGAGCTTCTGCGCGAGCGACCTCGAGCGCGTCGTTCTCCTGAATGCCGGCCTGCGCCTTCACCATCTCGCCGAGCGCCCAGAAGCTGACGCCGTCGCCGTACGGCAGCGCGCGTCCCTGCCGCCACCAGACGAGCTCGGGCAGCGCTTCGATCCGCTGGAAGAGCTCAGCGACGAGCCGCGACTTGCCGATGCCGGGTGCGCCGACGAGCGTCACGAGCTGCGGCTCGCGCGCCTCCGACGCCCGGTCGAAGGCGCCGACGCAGCGCGTCGAGCTCGCGCGTCCTGCCGACGAGCGGCAAGAGCGCGCGCTGCTCGAGATCCATTCCGAGGCGCGAGCGCGCGTTGACGGCCTCCCACACGCGAATCGGCTCGGCCTTGCCCTTCGCAACGACCGGTTCGCGCTCCTCGTAGTCGATGACGTCGCGGGTGGCGCGAAATGTCGACTCGGCGACGAGCACGCCGTTCACCGGCGCCGCCGCCTGCAGCCGAGCAGCAGTGTTGACGACGTCACCCGCTGCCATGCCCTCGCCCTCCGACGGGCGAGCACCGAGCAGGACGAGCGCCTCGCCCGTCGTCACCGCGATGCGCACCTGCAAGTCCTGCTCGTCGCGCGCCCAGTCGCGAATCGCGAGCGCAGCGCGAACGGCACGCTCAGGATCGTCCTCGCGCGAGACCGGCGCGCCGAAGAGGGCCATCACGGCATCGCCGATGAACTTCTCGACCGTGCCGCCGAAACGTTCGAGCTCGCTGCGCAATCTCTGCCAGTACGGAGCGAGCACCGCGCGGACGTCCTCCGGATCGAGCTGCTCCGCCCGCGAGGTGAAGCCGACGAGGTCGGCGAAGAGCACCGTCACGACCTTGCGCTCCTCGCGCCGCGGCTCGGCCGCACCGAGCGCAGCGCCGCAGGCCAGGCAGAACCGGGCGCCGTCCGGGTTGTCCTGCCCGCAGACGGAGCACGTCAGCATGACGCGAGTCTAGGGCGTTCTGTGCGAGCTTCAGGCGCTCAGCCGCGATCAGCCCAGTCAGCGTCGCGGGTGCCATCGTGGCGAGGATCTCGTCGCAATGCGACGAGTCGCGCGTGACGAGCGTCAGCTCGACGCCCGTGTAGCCGACGGGTAGGCCCGCCGTCTCGCGCTGGTGCTCGACCTCGACGACGTTGACGCGCTCCTCGGCGAGCAGCAACAGCAGCTTCGCCAGCTCGCCCGGGCGGTCCGGCACGCGGCTGCGCACGACGAGGTAACGGCCCGCAATCGCGAGCCCGTGCCGCATCACCGAGATGAGCAGCGTCGCGTCGATGTTGCCGCCCGAGAGCACCGGCACGACACAGCCGCGTGCCGCCGACCTTGCCGGAGAGCAACGCCGCGACGCCGACGGCACCCGCGCCCTCGACGACGAGCTTCGTGCGCTCGAGCAGCAGCACGATCGCCTGGCTGATCTCCTCGTCGGTGACGGAGATGAGGTCGTCGAGCACGCTGTCGAGAATGCTCATCGTCAGCTCGCCCGGCGTCTTCACGGCGATGCCGTCCGCGATCGTGAAGCCCGAGCCGTCCGGGCAGCGTCCCGGCCGCCTGCACGCCGACGATCCGGACGCCGGGCTTGACCGCGCGCAGCGCAAGCGCGATCCCGGACGCGAGCCCGCCGCCGCCGATCGGGATCACGGCAGTCTCGATCTCCGGCACCTGATCGACGAGCTCGAGCCCGATCGTCCCCTGCCCGGCCATGATCACCGGATCCTCGAACGGGTGCACGAACGTCGCGCCGTGCTCCTCCACGTACCGACTGGCGTCGGCGAGACAGTCTTCGATCGCGTTGCCGCCGAGGACGACCTCCGCGCCGTAGTGGCGCGTCGCGTCGACCTTCGCCATCGGCGCGTCCTGTGGCATGTAGATCCGCGCATGCGAGCCGACCTCGAGCGCCGCCCAGGCCACCGCCTGGCCGTGGTTACCCGCGCTCGCAGCGACGACGCCGGCGGCGCGCTCCTCCGCGCGCGAGCGCCGAGATGCGGTTGTACGCGCCGCGGACCTTGAACGAGCCCGGTGCGCTGGAGGTTCTCCGCCTTCAGCTGCACCTCACGGCCCGCGAGCCGCGACAGCGTCTCCGAGCGGTACACCGGCGTCACGCGTGCGACACCGTCGAGGCGGGCTCGCGCCGCCTCGATGTCAGGAAGTGTGGGCGCTGTCTCCGTCGCGGCCAATTCTGAACACCTTCTCCAGGATCTCACGAACTGCGCTCAGGGGGTCGAGCTCGCGGCGCTGGACCTCGTCGAGCAGCCGTCGCAGCTCCGGATCGTCCGCAACAGCATGCTCGAGATGCCGCTTTGCGCGCGCGGACGCGACGGCGAACACCTCGCCGGCGAGATTGCGCCCGCGCCGTTCTTCGAGCTGCCCCGATTGCTCGAGGTACGCGCGATGCGCCTCGATCTTCTCCCAGAGCTCCGGCGACGTTCTCGCCGCTCGTCGCCTCGGTCAGGACGATCGGCGGCTTCCACTCACTGCTCTTGTCGAGCGCCAGGATCGAGCGGACCTCGTTCAGCATCGTCTTCGCGGCCGGATGATCCATCTTGTTGATCGCGATCACGTCGGGGATCTCCATGATTCCCGCCTTCAGCGCCTGCACCGAGTCGCCCGAGCCCGGCATGAGCACGAGGAGCACGGTGTCGGCGATGCCGATCACCTCGACCTCGCTCTGCCCCGTGCCGACGGTCTCGAGGAGGACGAGCTCCTTGCCCGCGGCGTCGAGCACGAGGAGCGCCTGCAGCGTCGCTTCGGCGAGCCCTCCGAGATGGCCGCGGGTGCCCATCGAGCGGATGAACACGCCGGGATCGAGGAAGTGGTCGCTGAGGCGGATTCGGTCGCCGAGCAGCGCGCCCTGCGAGAACGGACTCGATGGGTCGACCGATACGACGCCGACCTGCACGTCGCGCGCGCGTACGAGTCGCAGCAACGCCGAGATCAGACTCGACTTGCCGACACCGGGCGGCCCGGTGAGACCGACCGTGTATGCCTTGCCGGTATCCGGATAGATCTCGGCGACAAGGTCGTAGGCGAGCGGGTCGCCGTTCTCGATGAGCGTGATCGCGCGTGCGAGCGCGCGACGGTCGCCGCTGCGGACGCCGGCGGCGAGGGTCTCACGGGTCCAGTCGCGGCGGCCGGCCACCGCGCCCACTCTAGTTCGCGGGTGCTTGAAGCGGAGCGGCTCGGCCCGCGGGCTCGCGGGCGAGCGCGAAGCCGACGACGGCAGCCACTGCGAGCGTGGCCGCAGAAGCAAGCCACACCCAGCGCGCGTCGTTGGCACTCATCAACGCACCGGCGAGGATGATGCCGATTCCCGTCGTCGTCCAGGTCAGGCTCATCACAAAGGTGAGCGCACGCCCGCGCATCTCATCACGCGTGCCCCGCTGCATGAGCAGCGCGTTGCACACGACAGCTCCGCCGTCGCCAATGCCACCGATGACGCAGCACACGGCGGCCATCCAGATGTTCGCGCTCGCTGCCCCGACGCCGAACCCGATGGCCATCAGCGCGAGCGACGCCCCGTACGCGCGCGCGACGCCGACGCGTTCGACGACAGCGCTGCTCAGCGAGGCTTCCGACCACGAGGCCTGCTCCGATCGCTCCGTACAGGAGCCCGTAGCCCCAGTCGCCGGCATGCAGGGTGTTCTGCGCGAGGAAGATCTCGCTCACGGTGATCGCGCCGCTCCCGATCGTGGCCACACCCCAGGCCACCAGAACTGCGAGTAGCGGACGAGACGTGAAGACGACGGCGAAGCCGTCTTTCAGGTCGGTCCAATGCCCACGCGTCAGGGCGATCGTGCTCTGCAGCAGCCGGGCCGGGATTCGCGCGACGAGCACCGCCGATACGAGGAACGACACGGCGTTGATCCAGTACGCAGCGTGCGGCCCCCACGCTGCCGTGAGCACACCGCCGAGAAGTGGACCGATCGCCCACGCTGCGTTCTCCACGGTCTGCAGGAGCGCGTTCGCGTCGCCCAGCAACTCGTCCGGGACGAGGTTCGGCACGCCGGCGTAGACGGCCGGACGGAAGAATCCCGTTGCGAGCCCGGCCACGAGGGCGAGAGCGACGATCGTGGCGGCATTTGTCGCAAACGGGAGCGCCGCAAACACCGCTGCGCGCAGGAGATCGGAAACGATCATCAGCTTGCGCCGCGAGAGCCGATCGAGCAGCGGTCCGAGCGCGAGCCCGACGACGATCGTCGGCAGGAAATCGACGATCAGGACAGCGCCGACCCAGGTCCCGGAGTTCGTCCGCTGCTTGACGTCGATCGCGAGCGCAATCGCCGCGAGCAGCGTGCCGACGCTCGACGCAAGCGTCGATGCGAACAGGAGACGAAAGCCGGCGACGCCGAGGGGCGCCAGCTGCCTGGAGGGGCGGCTGGGCAAAGCTGCCCCAGGGTAACAAGGCCTACGTCACGCCGGAAAACACGCGGCCGAACGCCTCCGCGAAGATGCTGTTCTCCTCGCTCGTGCCGACCGTCACGCGGATGGCGCTCGGTGCGCCAAAACCGTCGAGCGGGCGCACGATCACGCCCTCGCGAAGGAGCCGCTCGAACACCGGGCGGCCTTCGCCGACCTCGATGTACACGAAGTTCCCGAGGGCGGGGCCGGCGACCTCGAGATCGTGCGAGCGCACGACTGCTTCGAGCTCCGCCCGTCCACGCGCATTCTCGGCCCGCCGACGTGCGATCTCGTCGTCGTCGTCGATGCTCGCGAGGGCCGCGGCCTGCGCGGTCGCGGTCACGTCGAACGCCCGTCGCACCTTGCTCGTGGCGAGCGACGACGTCCTTCGGCGCAACGCCGTAACCGACGCGGAGGCCCGCCAGCCCGTAGATCTTCGAGAACGTCCGCAGGACGACGACGCGCCGGCCTGCCTGAAAGTGCTCGGCGATGCCGTCCGGATAGTCGGGGTCGTCGATGTACTCGAAGTACGCCTGGTCCAGCACGACGAGCACGTGCTCCGGAACGCGATCGAGAAACGCCGCGAGCTCGTCCCGTCCGTTCGCAGTGCCCGTCGGGTTGTTCGGATGGCAGACGTACACGAGCTTGGTGCGCGGACCGATCGCGGCGAGCAAGCGCGTCGAGGTCGTGCATGTGATTGCGCAGCGGCACCTTCTTCGACACCGCACCGAGCTTCGCCGCGTCGAGCACGTAGCTCGGAAACGACGGCCAGCCGCAGACGATCTCGTCGCCGGGATCGAGAGTTGCCTGCGAAAGCAGGTCGATCACGCCGTCAGCCCCGGCGCCGACGACCACTTCCTCGAACGAGACGCCATGGCGCTCCGCGAGCGCCGCCCGGAGCGCCCAGACGCCGCCGTCCGGGTAGCGATTCAGATCGCGGGCGGTGCGTTCGATCGCGTCGAGCGCCGCCGGAAATGGCGGGAACGGCCCCTCGTTCGATGCGAGCTTGACGACGCGATCGAGTCCCAGCTCGCGCTGGACCTCTTCGACCGGCTTGCCCGGCTCGTACGGGACGAGGTCGGCGATTGCGCGACGGAAGAAGCTGTCGCTCACACGTCGCTCGTGGCGCCGCGCTTCCGGCGCCAGAAGAGAAGCATGCCGCCGACTGTGGCAAGTGCACCTGCGGCGGCCCCGCCGGTGCGCTTGCCGCTCGTCACCGCGCCTTGCGCCTTCTTCTTCACCACCCGCTTGCCGACCTTGAGGACGACCCAGCCGACTACCGCATTCCGCTTGTTGACGATGCCCATGTGGCCTCCCTTTCCGCGTGCGAGAGACGCTAGCGGAGAAGCATCCCTCCGGAGCCCGCGGGCGGCATGGCCCCGGAGGGATAGGGACGAGGGCACGTCCTTTTGTTGAGATGCCGCTCCTGGGAAAACTTGCGCGTTCTAGGCGGGAGTCGGCGCCCGGGGCTTGCGATTCGGTACGTGGATCGCCCGGCCGAGCGCGACGAGCCCCGCTTCCTTGATCGCCTCCGAGAGGGTCGGGTGCGGCGCCATGCCGTCGGCAACGGTCTCGACGGTCGCCTCCGCATCGATCGCAACGACGCCGGCCTCGATCATGTCGGTGACGTGCGGCCCGACCATGATCAGGCCGAGCAGCTCGCCGTAGCGCGTCTCGTGGATCGACTTCACCCAGCCCACCGTGTCGTCCTGCATGACCGCGCGTGCGTTCGCGACCCATGGGAACTGCCCGACAGCGACGTCGTCGCCGTACTGCTCGCGCGCCTCCGCTTCGGTTAGGCCGACCGCCGCGATCTCCGGGTCGGTGTAGATCGGGCGCGGCACCGCACGGTTGTCGACGACGGCGTCGTGGCCGCAAACGTTCTCGGCCGCGACCTCGCCCTCGCGGAACGCCGTGTGCGCGAGCTGCCAGTAGCCGGCGCAGTCGCCTACTGCGTAGATGTGCGGAACGCTCGTGTGCCGGCGCTCGTCGGCGCCGATGCCCTTGCGCTTGTCGAACTGCACGCCGATCTCCTCGAGCCCGAGTCCTTCGACGACCGGGCCGCGCCCGACGGAGACGAGCATCAGATCGGCCTGGACCGTCTCGCCGTCACCGTAGTGCACGGTGAGCTGCGAGCCGTCGTCCTCGACCTTCGTGCACTGCTTGCCGAGCTGCAGCGAGATGTTCCGCTTCTCGAACTGCTTCGCAAGCTCCTTCGAGGCGTCCGCATCCTCCTGCGGAATGAGCGAGTCGAGCATCTCGACGATCGTGACCTCGGAGCCGAAGCGGCTGAAGATCGACGCGAACTCGCAGCCGATGATGCCGCCGCCGAGGATGACGAGCCGCCTCGGCTGCTGCTCCTGCGCGAGCAGGCCGGTCGAGTCGACGCAGCGCGGCGAGTCGAGCCCTTCGATCGGCGGCCGCAGCGGGAACGAGCCCGTCGCGATGACCGCCTGCTTGAAGTTGACGTCCTCTCCGCCCTCGACCGCGAGCGTGTTCGCGCCCGTGAAGCGGCCCCTGCCCTTCACCCAGTCGACGCCGTTCGCCTTGAAGAGGCCTGCGATGCCGTCCGTCATCTGCTTGACGACGCCGGCCTTCCAGACGTTCGCTGTCGCGAAGTCGAGTCTCGCGCCGCTCACCTGCACGCCGAACTTGGCGAAGCTCTCTTCGACCTCGCGCAACGCGTACGCGGTCTGCACCCAGGCCTTCGTCGGAATGCATCCCACGCGCAGGCAGGTGCCGCCGAGCTCGGGCTCCAGCTCGATGCAGGCGACCTTCGCGCCGAGCTGTGCGGCGCGGATCGCTGCGGTATAGCCGCCGGGGCCGCCCCCGAGAACGGCGACGTCAACGTCCATGTCTCGTCTCCTCAGTCATGTAGAGCGATGGTACTCAGAGCCGCAGGACCATCGTCACCGCATGCGGGTCCTCGCGCACGGTCTCGAATCCGAAACGCTCGTAGTACGACTGCTGGTCGGGCGATGCGCTCAGACTGACGGCGCTGTAGCCGTCGGCGCGGGCGCGGTCGAGCAGCGCCTCGAGCAGCTCCTCGCCCGCGCCCTTGCCGCGGCGCGACGGAACGACCGCGATCGTCACCTCCGGCGTCTGCTCGTCGATGAACCCGAAGCCGGGCTCGCTCTCGGTGAAGAGCCGGTACCAGGCGGCGCCGTAGGCGTGCGGGCCGTCGAGCGCCATCACGCCCGCGTCGCCGCGCCGGCCCCAGTTCTGCACGTACCGGTAGACCGGCCGCTCGGTGTCCTCGGCGATGCGCCAGTGATAGGCGTGGCGGAGCATGTCGCGAAGGAAGCGGACGTCGTGGATCCCCACCGGACGTTGCATCGGGGGCAGTCTACGAAGGGCTGTCCAAGCGGTGTCAGACACGCTGCGAGTGTCAGACACCATTTGGTCTGACACCGCTTGCGGCTCTAGAGCTCTTGCGCGAGCTGGATGCGGTTGCCGTCCGGGTCGTAGACGTCGAGCAGGCGCATCTCGCCTTGCAGCTCGAAGACGATGCCGACGTCGATGCCTTTCGCGCGCAGGCGGTCGGCCTCGGCTTTCAGGTCGGGCACGTCGACGTGCGCGACGGCGCCCTCTTCCTGCGGGTCGCCCTCGGCCAGGCCGATCTCCATCTCGCCGTGCCTGAGGTGCGACCAGCGCTCGCTGAAGTCGACGGCGGTCTCCTCGAAGCCGAGCGTCTCGCGATAGAAGCTCCTGGCACCGTCGAGATCGCGGACGTAGTACCAGACCGGCGGGTCCATCACAGACGCGAGGCCGGGATCCTCGAGGAACGCCTTGAGCGTCCTCAGGAACTCCGCGCCCGTCGCGCCGTCCACGGCGCGATGGTCGCACGTCAGCGTCATCGTCATGAGCGGGAGGATGTGCAGGTCGCCGTCGCGCGGCACGACCTGGTCGCGCGTCGAGCCGACGGCGAGGATCGAGGCCTGCGGCGGGTTCAGGACGGCGATGAACTGGTCGATGTCGTACATGCCGAGGTTCGAGATCGTGAACGTGCCGCCCTCGAGATCCTCCGCGCGCAGCTTGCCGTCCCGCGCACGACCGACGAGGTCGCCGCGTACCTGCGCGATCTGCGCGATCGTCAGCCGCTCGGCACGCGCGCACGACCGGCACGACGAGGCCCTGCGGCGCCGCGACTGCGATGCCGACGTCGGCGTTCGGGAAGACGAGCAGCGCGTCGTCGCTGTACTGCACGTTCATGTCGCGGTGGCGCATCAGCGCCTGCGCGCACAGCTTCGTCAGCACGTCGGTGATCGTGATGCGCACGTCGGGGTTGAGCTCGCGCTGCTTCGTCACGAGCTCGTTCGCGCGGCTCATGTCGACGTTCACGGTGAGCTGGAACGCCGGCACGGTCCACGCCTCCGTCAGCCGCCGCGCGATCGTCTTGCGGATCTTCGAGAGCGGACGCGACTCGATCTCGCCCGACGGAACCGGTGCGTGCACCAGACTGCTAGCGTGCTGCGCGTTGCCGGCTCCGCCTGCGCACGCTCGACGTCCTCGGCGACGATCCGGCCGTCGGGGCCGGTGCCGCGGATCTGCGCGAGGTCGATGCCGCGCTCGCGCGCGATCCGCCGCGCGAGCGGCGACGCCTTGATGCGGCCGTTCGTCGAGCCGTTCGACGGCTGCCGGCTGCGTCTCGGCTGCCCGCGCGCTGCCTCCTCCTCGGGCTCCTCGGCGCCTCCGCCGGCGGCTCCTGCTTTCGCAGGCGCCTCCTCGGCAGCGACAGCCTCGCCCTGCTCGCCGATGAAGCCGATCGTCTTGCCGACCTCGACCTCCCCCTCGGGGATGGCGATCTTCAGCAGCACGCCGGACGCTTCCGCCTCGACCTCCTGCGTCACCTTGTCGGTGTCGAGCTCGTAGAGCGGCTCGCCTTTCTCGACGGGCTCGCCTTCCGACTTCAGCCACTTCACGATCGTCCCGGACTCCATGCCCTGGCCGAGCCGCGGCAGCTTGACCTCGGTTGCCATCAGGCCTTCTTGTTCACCGTGCGGTAGATCGCCTGCAGCACGTCGTCCGCGTGCGGGACGACGAACTGCTCCATCACCGGCGCGAACGGCAGCGGCGTGAACTTCGCGCCGACGCGCTCGATCGGCGCGTCGAGCCAGTCGAAGGCCTGGTACTGGAGCACCGACGCGACTTCCGCGCCGAAGCCCATCCGCGTGACCGCCTCGTGCGCGACGACTGCGCGGTTCGTCTTCTTCACGGACGCGACGAGCGTCTCCTCGTCGAGCGGCTGCAGCGTGCGCGGATCGACGACCTCGACGGAGATCCCTTCCTTCTCCGCCTCCTCGGCCGCCGCGAGCGACTCGTGCACGAGCCGGCCGGTCGCGATCACCGTCACGTCCTCGCCTTCGCGATGCACGCGCGCCTTGCCGATCGGGATCGGCTCGATCTTCTCCGGCACGTTGCCCTTGATGCCGTAGAGCGTTCGGTGCTCGAAGAAGACGACGGGGTTGTCGTCGTAGATCGAGGACCAGAGCAGTCCGCGCACGTCCTCCGGCGTCGAGGCGAAGACGACCTTCAGCCCCGGGATGTGCACGAACCACGCCTCGAGCTGCTGCGCGTGCTGCGCGCCCGGCGACCAGCCTGCGCCGCCCTGCGTGCGAAAGACGACCGGGACGGTCAGCTGACCGCCCGACATGTAGCGATGCTTCGCGGCCTGGTTGACGATCTGCTCGGCCGCGAGCGTCATGAAGTCCTCGTACATGATCTCCGCGACCGGTCGCATGCCCTGCACCGCGGCGCCGATCGCCGCGCCGGCGAGCGCCATCTCGGAGATCGGCGTGTTGCGCACGCGCTCGGGCCCGAACTCCTCGACCATCCCGTGCGTGACGCCCATCGAGCCGCCCATCTCGGCGATGTCCTCGCCCATGATGAAGACGTCGTCGTCCTGGCGCATCGCGGTCGAGAGCGCGTCGCGCACGGCCTCGCGGTAGCTGAGCTCAGGCATAGACGTTCTTCAACGCGTCTTCCGGCGCCGGATCGGTGCCGTTCTTCGCGAACTCGACCGACGCTTCGACGATCTCCGTCACCTCGGCGTCGATCTCCTCGAACTCCTCGTCGGCGACCTCGAGCTTCGTCCGCAGGAGCGTGATCGGGTCGCGCGTCTCGGCAGCTTCCGCGCCTCGTCCTTGTCGCGGTAGACCTGCGGGTCGCCGATGTAGTGGCCGTGCAGGCGCACGCAGTCGAGGTGCAGGAAGACGGGCCCCTTGCCGGAGCGCGCGTGGTCGAGCGCCTGGCGCGTCGCCTTGTACACCGCCTCGACGTCCTGCCCGTCGACCTTGATCGCCTTCATGCCGAACGCCTTCGCGCGCTCGGAGAGATCGCGGATCGGCGAGTGCTGGCTCTCCGGCGTCGACTCGGCCCACTTGTTGTCCTCGAGCACGAAGACCGCCGGCACTTTCCAGAGCTGCGCGAGGTTGAGCGCCTCGTGGAACGTGCCGATGTTCGTCGCGCCGTCGCCGAAGAACGCGACCGCAACGCGCGGCTCGCCGCGCAGCTGGAACGCGAGCGCGGCGCCGGTGATCTGCGGCAGGCCGCCGCCGATGACGGCGTTCGCGCCGAGGTTCCCGTGCTGCACGTCGTAGAGGTGCATCGAGCCGCCGTAGCCGTGCGAGCAGCCCTCGGTCTTCCCGTAGAGCTCGGCCATCAGCTCGTTCGGATGCGTGCCCTTCGCGAGCGTGTGACCGTGCGCGCGGTGCGTCGAGGCGATCACGTCGCCGTCCTCGAGCGCGCGGCAGACGCCGACGGCGCAGGCCTCCTGGCCGATCGCCACGTGCAGGAATCCCGGCAGCTCGCCCGCGCGGAACCGCTCCTCGACCTTCTCTTCGAAGCGCCGGATGAGGAGCATCTCCCGCAGAACGTCCTTCAGCTCGTCCTTGCGCAACGAGGCCTTCTTCTCCTCGACCTTTGCCACGGCGGGAGTGTACGGTTCGCGCGATGCAGCTCGTCGAGCAGTGGAATGCGATCGAGCAGGGCCTGGATCCGAGGTGGAGCGACGCTCGTCTCGAGCTCGCGATCGAGGACGAGACGCAGCGAAGCCGCGCGCTCGCGCTCCTTGCGCCGGCGGGCCCGGGCGGCATCGGCACGACGATCCGCTTCTACGCGACGCGCAGCGGCGCCGGTGTCGGACCCGAAGCGGTCCGCCGAATGCTGCGCCGGCTCGACGAGGAAGGCATCCGCGGGACGCTCGAGCTCGTCTCGTCGGACGAGGCGGCACCCGCGCCCGCGCTCGCACGCGCGTCGCTCGCGGCGGACTGGGACGCCGCGATCGCGCGTGCTGCCGGCCGACTGGAGCGACCTCCTGTGCGAGCTCGAGCTGACGTCGTCCGACCACGTCGAGCGCGCCGCGCTCCTGATCGCGCCGGTCAACCCGGTGCAGGCCGACACCGGGCGCCCCGGCTTCCGCTTCCGCGCCGCGCACACGTTCGGCTACGGCGCGTCGTCCGGCATGGTGCGCCGCTGCCTCGCGCGCCTCGACGAAGACGGCATCCCCGGCGAGGTGCGCATCGTGCGCGCGCTGTCGGACACGCATCCGGTCGCGACGCAGGGCCCGGTCTGGTACGTCGGCGGGAAGGCGGTCTGACGTGGCCGACCCGGTCGCCTGGATCATGATCGAGTCCGGCTGGAAGGTCTTCGACGCCGAGGGCGAGGAGATCGGGACCGTGCACGAGGTCACCGGCGACGAGAACGTCGACATCTTCGACGGGCTCGTGATCAAGCAGGGGATTCTCAGCAAGGACCAGTACGTGCCCGTCGGAGCACGTCGCGCAGATCCTCGAGGGCGAGGTGCACCTCTCGCTGACGCGCGCACAGGTCGAGGCGCTCGAGACCTACACGGAGCCGCACCGGAGGAGCAGATCATCCCCGAGAAGTCGACGTGGTACCAGCGCTTCGCGTGGAAGTGGCTCACCGGCCGTAAACGGTGAGCGACGAGCTCGCGTTCGCGTCCGCGCTCGACCTGGCGGCGCGCGTGCGTGCACACGAGGTCTCGCCCGCAGAGCTGACCGCGCTCTATCTCGAGCGGATCGAGCGGCTCGACCCGCAGCTGAACGCCTACGTGACCGTCGTCGACGAGCCGGCGGCAGGCGCGCGACGGGCCGTTCCACGGCGTTCCGATCCCGATCAAGGATCTGAACGAGACCGCGGGAATTCGCACGACGTACTCGTGCAAGGCGTTCGCCGGCAACGTGCCGGACTTCGACGCGTCGGTCGTGCGGAAGATCCGCGACGCCGGCTTCACGATCATCGGCAAGACGAACACGCCCGAGTTCGGGACGATCGCGATGACCGAGTCCGAGCTGAACGGCGACTGCCGCAATCCGTGGGACACCTCGCGCACGCCGGGCGGCTCGAGCGGCGGCGCTGCGGCCGCGGTCGCTGCCGGACTCGCGCCGGTCGCGCACGGGAGCGACGGCGGCGGCTCGATCCGCATCCCGGCGTCGTGCTGCGGGCTCTTCGGGATCAAGCCGTCGCGCGGGCGCATCTCGCCCGCGCCGTTCGTCTCGGGGTCGCTCGGGCTCGGCACGTCCGGCCCGATCGCGCGCACGGTGCGCGACGCGGCGGCGCTGCTCGACGTGATGACGGGCAACGAGCCGGGCGACTTCTACGTCGCGCCCGCGCCGGAGCGATCGTTTCTCGCCGAGGCCGACGAGGCGCCGGGTCGCCTGCGGATCGCGGTGACGACGGAGCCGCCGTCGCCGGTGCCGGTCGACCCGACGTGCGCTGCCGCCGCGCACGCGGCAGCCGAGCTGCTGACGGAGCTCGGCCACGACGTCGTCGAGGCGACGCCGCCGTGGCAGACCGACGAGATGATCGTGCACTTCATCCGCATCTGGCAGGTCGGGCCGGCGACCGCCGGTGTCGACGATCTCTCGCTGCTCGAGCCGATCAACCGCATGCTCGCCGAGGACGCGCGCACGACGCCGAGCCCGCAGTACGTCTCCTCGGTCATGCAGCTGCAGCAGATCGCGCGCCGAGTCGCCGCGTTCTGGAGCGACGTCGACGTCGTCGTCACGCCGACGCTCGCGCTTCAGCCGGTTCCCATCGGCTGGACGTGGCAGGACGCCGACGGCGACCCGTACCGCGCCTTCGCGAGCCAGACGCTCTTCACGCCGTTCACGCCGCTCGTCAACGTCACCGGCCAGCCGGCGATGTCGGTGCCGCTCCACTGGAGCGACGAAGGGCTCCCGATCGGCGTGCAGTTCATCGGCCGGAGCTTCGCCGAGGCGACGCTCATCCGCCTCGCCGCCCAGCTCGAGCAGGCGCGGCCGTGGGCCGACCGGCGCCCGCCGTCTGCTGACGTTTCCGCAGGAGTAGCTCGGCAAGAGATGACCATGCCATCCGCACCGTAACCGGCCATGATCGGCGGCGCAGCCAAGCTCGTCGCCGACAAGGCGAGCTCGATCGTCCGGCTCGAGCTCGCCCTCGCGGCAGCCGAGCTCAAGAGGAAGCTCCTCGCGCTCGGCGCTCGGCATCGTCCTGGTGGTCGGGGCGGCGGTCTTCGTGGTCTTCGGACTCGTCTTCGGTCTCGCGACGATCGCGGCAGCGCTCGCGACCGTCGTCTCGACCTGGCTCGCGCTCCTGATCGTGACCGGCGGCTTGTTCCTGCTCGCCGGCGGGCTCGCCGTGCTCGGGATCGGTCGCATCACGAAGGGAACGCCGCCGGTGCCGGAACAGGCGATCGCCGAGGCGAAGCTGACGGCGGAGGCGCTGCGGAATGGCAAGCACTGAGCGGAGCTGCGCCGCGAGCTCCACGACGAGCGCGAACAGCTCGCCGAGGCGGTCGCGACGCTGCGCGCGAAGGTGCGCTCGAAGATCCGCTCGCGGCCGGGGCTCTAGCGCTCGGGTTCGTCGCCTCGGGCGGCGCTCGCGCGACGGCTCGGCGCGTCGCTGCGCCTGCTGCCGCTAGCTCGGAGACCGTGAACGAGCGGCGGAGCTTCGGGTTCCGCACGCTGCCGAACGTGTACTTGCCCGGCCTTCAGCGTCACCGTCCAGGTCGACCGAGCCCTTGAACTTCGCGCCGGTCGCCCGGGTGACGCCGGGCCCGGCGAGCCGGAAGCCGTCGGTCGCCGAGCGGTCGCTGACCTTGATCCGGAACTTGCCGGCCGAGAGGCCGCTCGAGGGCTTGAGGCTGATCTTCGCGCCCGGTCCGATCGACGCGGCCGAGCGCCGTCGCCGGGTGTCGGGCGTCGGGGGCGGCGGCGTCGTCACCGCGCCGACGGTGAACGTGCCCTTCATCGGCGTCGGGTGCTCGTCGCACTGGAAGAAGTAGGTGCCGTCGACGAGCGTGATCGTGAACGTCTGGTCGCCGACCCCGTCGACGTCCGTCGCCACGCTGACACCGGGACCGCTCAGATCGAAGTTGTGGAGCGCGGAGTGGTCGTGCACGACGAGCGTGTACGTGCCGGCGTCCAGATGCGTCACCGCCGCTCCCGTCGAGTCCTTGAGCGAGATCGTGAACGAGTCGCCGAGCCCGACGTCGCCGACGAGCGTCCCGTTGTCGGCACGCGCCGAGCCCGCAGCGCCCAGAAGCGCGACGAGCGCCGAAACGACGAGGAGCTTGACCGCCACGCCCTCCATACGCCGGGTTCTGGCGATCGGATTGCTCAGGCCCGCAGCACGGCCCCGAACGTGTCGGCGAGCGCCTGGACGATCCGCGCCGCGGAGCTCCGCCGGCCTCGTCGTCGGTGAGCGTGCGCTCCGGCGAGCCGAACGCGACCCGAAAGGCGAGCGACCGCTTGCCGGCGCCGGTCTGCTCGCCGCGATACTCGTCGAAGATCGCCGACGACCGGAGCTCGGGACCGCCCGCCTCGCGGAGCGCGGCGAGCAGCTCCGCCGCCGGCACGGCCTCGTCGACGACGAACGCGAGATCCTGCCGCACCTCCGGGTACGGGCTCACCTCTTCGAACTCGACCGCCTCCGGCGCCGCCGCGACGAGCGCGTCGAGATCGAGCTCGAACGCTCCCCACGTTCCCTCGAGGAGCGACGGGTGCAGCTCGCCGACCCAGCCCTCCTTCGTGCGCGCCGACTTTCCGGGATGGAGGTGCGGCTCGGCGGCGCGCTCGTACGTCGGGCTCGACCTTCAGCGCGTCGTAGAGCTGCTCGACCGCCCACTTCGCCTCGGCGAAGCCGCCGTCGACGATGCCCGCGACATGCCAGCGCTCGTCGGGCAGCTCGCCGCCGGCGCGGTAGGTCCGGGCGATCTCGAACAGCGCGACCTCGGACGTGCCGACCGCGACGTTGTGACGCGCTGCGTCGACGAGGCTCCCGATCAGCGCCGTGCGCAGCGCCGCCGCCTCCTGGGAGAGCGGCTCCGGCAGCCGCACGTCGCCGTCGGCGACGAACGTCGACGTGTACGCCTCGGAGAAGCCGCAGCCCGTGAGCACGTCCTCGACGAGTCGGCGCAGCCGCTGCCAGCGCGTCAGCCGGCCGAACATCGCGTCGCGCTCGGGCAGCGTGAACGGGATCTCCTCCATCTTGAAGCGCGCGACCTCCTCGACGAGGTCGATCTCGCGCGTCACGTCGCGCGCACGCCAGGTCGGGACGCGGAAGCCGCCGTCCGCCTGCTCGAAGCCGAACTTCACGAGAATCGCCGCCTGCTCGTCGGCGGAGACCTCGAGGCCGAGCACGGCATTCGTGCGCTCCGGGCGCAGCGTGGATCACCGCCGGCTCGGGCAGCTCGCCTGCACGTCGGTGTGTCCGGTCCAGCGAGCGCTCATGCGAGGTCGACGATCAGCCGCGTCGCCAGCGTCGCGGCGGGACCGGCGAGATACGGATCGACGCCCTTCTCCCAGCGGTTCGAGCCTTCGGTGCGAAGCGCGAGCCGCTCGGAGGTTCGGAGCAGCGAGACCGGCTCGAAGTTCGCCGCCTCGAGCAGGATCGACGTCGTCGTGTCGGAGACCTCGGTCTCGTCGCCGCCCATGATCCCGGCGAGCGCGATCGCGCGGTCCGCGTCGGCGATCACGAGATCGGACGGGTCGAGCTTGCGCACGCGTGCCGTCGAGCGTGCGCAGCTCTTCGCCCTTCTCTGCGCGGCGCACGACGATGCGGCCGCCGTGCAGCGTGTCGAAGTCGAAGACGTGCAGCGGGTTGCCGAGCGCGAGCATCACGTAGTTCGTCACGTCGACGACGTTCGAGATCGCGCGCACACCGGCGGCGCGCAGGCGCGCCTTCAGCCAGAGCGGCGACTCGCTGATCTCGACGTCGCGGAACAGGCGGCCGATGTAGCGCGGGCAGCCCTCCTCGTCCTCGATGCGCACGTCGACCGGCTCGCCGTCGCCGCCCGGCGGCTCGGTCGGATCGAGCGGCACGAGCTCGCCGTCGCAGAGCGCCGCCACCTCGCGCGCGATTCCGTAGACGGAGAGCAGGTCGACGCGGTTGCCCGTCGGCTTCGATCTCGAGCACCTCTTCGACGAGCGGCAGCACGTCGGCGAGCGGCGTGCCCGGCGCGAGCGCGTCGTCGAGCACCATGATCCCGTCGTGATCGGTGCCGAGGTCGACCTCGTCCTCGGCGAGGATCATCCCCTCGGACACCTCGCCGCGCAGCTTGCGCCGCTCGAGCGTCAGCCCGTTCGGCAGCGTCGCGCCCGGAAGCGCGACCGCGACCTTCGCGCCGGCGCCGAAGTTCCAGGCGCCGCAGACGATCTGGTACGGCTTGTCCTCGCCGACGTCGACCTTCGTCAGCTGCAGGCGGTCGGCGTTCGGATGCTTCTCCGCCTCGAGCACGACGCCGACCTTGAAGAGCGAGAGGTCGCCGGGCACGCCGTGCCGCTCGACGCCGTTCACCTCGGCCGACGAGATCGAGAGCGCGTGCACGATCTGCTCCGTCGTCGCGTCGGTGCGGACGTACTCGCGCAGCCAGCTCAGCGGGACCTTCACGCTAGAACTGCCTCAGGAAGCGGAGATCGTTCTCCCAGAACGGCCGGATGCCGGGGATGCCGTGGCGGAGCTGCGCTGTTCGCTCGATGCCCATGCCGAACGCGAAGCCGGTGTACTCCTCCGGGCCCCAGCCGACGAACTCGTAGAGATACGGATCGACCATGCCGGAGCCGCCCATCTCGAGCCAGCCGGAGTGCTTGCAGAGCGCGCAGCCGGCGCCGCCGCACTGGAAGCACGAGACGTCCGGCTCCATCGACGGCTCCGTGAACGGGAAGTAGTGCGTGCGGAAGCGCACCTCGCGCTCGGGCCCGTACAGCTGCCGCATCACGTAGAGCAGCGTCCCCTTGAGGTCGGCCATCGTGATGCCCTTGTCGATCGCGAGCCCTTCGAACTGGTGGAAGATCGGGAAGTGCGTCGCGTCGATCGTGTCGCGGCGGTAGACGCGGCCGATCGAGAGCATGTAGATCGGCGGCTTCTGCGCCTCCATCTTGTGGATCTGCGCCGGCGACGTCTCGGTGCGCATCACCGTGTCGTCGGTGACGTAGAGCGACGACCGGGGCGAACGCGCCGGATGCCAGTCGGGGAAGCCGAGCGCGTCGAAGTTGTACCGCGTCGTCTCGACCTCGCGGCCGTCGACGATCTCGTAGCCGAGGCCGAGGAAGATGTCCTCGACGTCGCGGCGCACCTGCGTCGACGGGTGGAGCGAGCCGCGCCGCCGCGGCCGCACCGGCCCGAGCAGCTCGGCGGGCAGCGTGACGTCGACGCGCTCCTCGCTGAGCCGCCGCTCGAGCTCCGCCGCCTGGACCTGCGCGAGCTTGTCCGCGATCGCCGACTCGAGCGCCTCACGAATCGCGTTCAGCCGCATACCGGTCTCGCGGTCGCGCACCTCGCGCAACGCCTGCTTCAACTGGCTGCTTCGCCCGAGATAGGAGACGGACACACTCTCGACCTCTTCAGAGGTCGAGGCCCCCTCCAGTGCAGCACTCGCGTCGCTCTCGTACGCCTTCCAATCCACGGCGGCGACTGTATCTATATGGCGTGAGCGCATACGACCCGATCGCCCGGCTCTACGACCCGTGGAGCTCGAGCGTCATCGAGGACATCTCGTTCTACGTCGAGGAGGCGCTCGCAACTGGCAGCGGGCCGATCGTCGAGCTCGGCGTCGGCACCGGCCGCATCGCGATTCCGACCGCGATGGCGGGCGTCCACCTGATCGGCGTCGACTCCTCGCCGGGGATGCTCGCGGTCTGCCTGGAGCGCGCGCGCGAGGCCGGGGTCGCCGACCGGCTCGACCTGCGGCTCGGCGACCTGCGCCGGCCGCCGGTCGACGAGCGGGTCGCGCTCGTCACGTGCCCGTTTCGGGCGTACCTGCATCTCGCTTCGCGACGAGGAGCGGCTCGAGGCGCTGCACGCCGCCCGCGCCATGTTGCAGCCCGAGGGACGGCTCGTCTTCGACGTCTTTGCACCCTCCCGCGAGGACATCGAAGAGACGCACGGCCTCTGGATCGAGCGCGAGCCCGGAATCGACGAGCGCGCGGACTGGGATCTCGCGGCGCAGACGCTGACGCTCTCGGTTCGGGGCGCAAGACGGCGAGTCGACGATGGTGCTGTGGTGGCTCGAGCCCGAGCGCTGGCACTCGCTGCTCGCCGAAGCGGGCTTCGAGGTCGACGCGTGCTACGGCTGGTTCGACCGCCGACCGTACGCCGGCGGCGAGGACAGCGTGTGGATCGCGCATGCCCGCAAATAGCGTGAATTTTTTCTGCGCGGTCCCTCTTGATCTGCGCGCGCGTCAGCCCGTACCTTCCCCTTTGCAGCGAGCACGGAGCGCGACTAGGTCGAAACCTTGACCGAGCGGTTCTACGAAGAAGGGGCAACCCTGAGGCGGAAGGCCGGTTGGCTGAGGTGGACGAAAGCGCCACCGGCTCGCTGAATAAATAGGGCCCCGTCAGGGGCCTTATTTATTTTGTTTTCTTGCACCGCTCCGCTTCGCTGCGCTTTCCTGCTCGAAAACGCGCCGCGCCCGCGCAGGTCGGTCGCGGCGCAGGCTACGTCCGCGGTCGGCTCCGTTCGTAGAGCGCGATCGTTCCGGCCATCGCGACGTTCGAGCGATTCGCCGTCCTGCGGGATCGTCGCCTGCACGTCGCAGCGCGCGAGCACCTCGGACGGCAAGCCCGTCGCGTTCGGCGCCGAGGACGAAGACGATGTCGCCGTCGAGCTCGAGCTCGGGCAGCGGCGTTCCACCATGCGGAACGAGCGCGATGCGGCGGCCGACGGCCGCGTCGAACTCCACGATCGGAACGCGGAAGAGCGCGCCCATCGACGCCCGCAGCGCTTTCGGGCCGGTCGGGTCGGCGCAGCCGGGCGACAGCGCGACGCCCGCGCCGAACGCGTCCGCCGAGCGGATGAGCGTGCCGACGTTCCCCGGGTCCGCGACATGCCACAGCGCGAGCGTCACCGGCCGGGTCCCGCGCGGCAGATCGTCCCGGCGGTAGACGCCGAGCACGCGCGGCGGGTGCGCGAGCGTCGACACCTCCGCGAGCAGCTCGGGCGTGACGTCTTCGCCCGCAACCAGCAGGTCGACCGGCTCGGCGCCGGCCGCAGCGACGAGATCCTCACCTTCCGCGACGAACAGCCCAAGCTTGTCTCGCCAGCGCCGGTCGTGGAGCTTGCGGACGAGCTTGAGCCGCTCGTTGTCGCGGGAAGTGATCAGGCTTCTACGCTGAGCGCGGCCTTGGCCTGCTCGGCGATCGCGCCGAACGCGGCCGGATCGCTCACGGCGAGATCCGCGAGGATCTTGCGGTCGAGCTCGATGCCGGCCTTGCCGCAGCCGTGGATGAACTGGTTGTACGACAACCCGTTCTGCCGGGCGGCCGCGTTGATGCGCGTGATCCAGAGCTGGCGGAAGGTGCGCTTCTTGACCTTCCGGTCGCGGTAGGCATAGACGAGCGAGCGCTCGACCTGCTCCTTCGCGTACCGGTAGTGGCTGTGCTTCCAGCCCCAGTAGCCCTTCGCCTGCTCGAGGACGGCGCGGCGCTTTTTCTGCGCGTGGACTGCTCGCTTGACTCTCGGCATCTACTTGATCCTCAGGAGCTGCTTCAGCGTTTTGACGTCGCTCGGCGCGAGCCCGATCTCATGGGTGAACTTGCGCTTCTTCTTCGACGACTTGTGCTCCAGGTTGTGGCTGCGCATCGTCGGCAGGCGCATGATCTTGCCCGTTCCCGTCACCTTGAACCGCTTCTTCGCTGCGCTCCGTGTTTTCACTTTCGGCATCTCGTCTCACCCCTGCATTTTTTGTCGGGCCCAGCAGCATCACCATGTTGCGTCCGTCGAGGAGGGGCTGGGACTCGATCGTCCCGATCTCCTTGACGTCGTCGGCGAGGCGCAGAAGCAGCTCCCGACCGCGCTCCGGATGGCTCTGTTCGCGCCCCCGGAACATGATCGTGACCTTGACCTTCGCGCGCTGGTTCAGAAAACGCTCTACGTGACCCTTCTTGGTGTTGTAATCGTGGACGCCGATCTTCGGGCGAAGCTTGATCTCCTTCACGTGGATCTGGCTCTGGTGCTTCCGAGCCTGCTTCGCCTTCTGCTCCTGCTCGTACTTGTACTTGCCGTAGTCCATGATCTTCGCGACCGGCGGGTCCGCCTGGGCAGCCACCTCGACGAGGTCGAGGTTCTTGCCGTACGCGTACTCGCGGGCCTCGTCGGTGGACTTGATTCCGAGCTGTGCCCCGTCGTCGTCGATCAGGCGGACGTTGGGAACACGGATAGCGTCGTTGATGCGCGTCGTATCCCGGTTGGACGGGCGGACGTGCTCGATCGGCCGGCGTCTGGGCCTCAAAGGCAAATCACCAAGTTGGGCTTACTCCTCCTCGTTCTCGCTGACGAACACAGAAAAGCCGCTGCATGCAGCGGCCCGTTTCCTCGTCAGACTTGCGACTCGGTTGAACCCCGCAGAGCTCTGCGCTCAGGAGGTGAGGAACGGGTCCGCCCCTGCTTTTCAGGAGTCAAGCGTAGCAAGCTTCTCGAGCAAATCCGCGAGCGATTCCTCGGTCTGCTCTCCCCCGCGCTCCCGGATCGCGAGGCTCTGGTCGCTTTCCCGGTCGCCGAAGACGATCGTGAACGGGATCTTCTCGAGCTCGGCCGCGCGGATCCGCTTGCCGATCGTCTCGGTGGGCTCGCCGACGTCGACCCGGTAGCCCGCCGCGCGCAGGCGCTCGACGATCGCCGTCGCGGCCTCGAGATGACCCTCGCCGACCGGCAGCACCCGGATCTGCACCGGCGCGAGCCAGAACGGGAAGGCGCCGCGCGTAGTGCTCGATCAGGATGCCGATGAAGCGCTCGAACGACCCGAAGAGCGCACGGTGGATGACGAACACCGGATGCTCCGTGTTGTCCGGCCCCATATAGGTGAGGCCGAATCGCAGCGGCATCTGCCGGTCGAGCTGGATCGTGCCCGAGCTGCCAGGAGCGGCCGAGCACGTCGGTGATGTGCAGGTCGATCTTCGGCCCGTAGAAGGAGCCTTCGCCGGCGCCGACGACGTACTCGATGCCGTTTCGCTTGAGCGCCGCCTCGAGCTCGCCCTCGGCGAAGTCCCACTCCTCGTCGCTGCCGAGCTTGTCGTCCGGGCGCGTCGAGAACTCCGCGCGTGGCTCGAGTCCGAAGCGGCCGTAGAGATAGCGCAGATAGTCGATGCAGCCGTCGAGCTCCGACGGGATCTGCTCCTGCGTGCAGAAGATGTGTGCGTCGTCCTGCGTGACGTGGCGGACGCGCGTCAGCCCGTGCAGCGCCCCGGCCAGCTCGTTGCGGTGCAGCGGCGCCGCTTCGGCGTACCGGAGCGGCAGCTCGCGATAGCTGCGCAGCGTCTCACCGAAGAGGAGCATGTGGCCCGGGCAGTTCATCGGCTTGATCCCGTAGACCTGCTCGTCGCTCGAGCGGGATCAGGAACATGTTCTCCCGGAACTTCTCCCAGTGACCGGAGGTCACCCAGAGCGCCTTGTCGTAGATGAGCGGCGTCTTCACCTCGACGTAGCCGCGCCGCGCGTTCTCGCGTCCGGCGGAGCGCCTCGAGCTCGTTCCAGATCACCATCCCCTTCGGATGCCAGAACGGTGAGCCGGGCGAGTGCTCGTCGAAGTGGAAGAGATCGAGCCGCTGGCCGAGCACGCGGTGGTCGCGCTTGCGCGCCTCCTCGAGCCGCTCGAGATACGCGTCGAGATCCTTCTGCGAGTAGAAGGCGGTGCCATAGATGCGCGTCAGCTGCGGCTGGGTCGAGTCGCCGCGCCAGTACGCGCCGGCGAGCCCGGTGAGCTTCAGCGCCTTGATCGGCTTCGAGTTCTGCAGGTGCGGGCCGCGGCAGAGATCGGTGAAGTCGCCCTGCGTGTAGAGCGAGATGTCTCCCTCGGCGGTGTCGACGAGCTGCACCTTGTACGGCTCCTGCTCCGCCTCGAAGCGCGCCTTCGCCTCTTCGCGCGAGATCTCCTCGCGCGACCACTCGCGCCCCTCCTCGAGCTCCTTCGCGATCTCCGCCTCGATGCGCGGCGAGATCCTCCTCGTGGATCGGCTCGGGAAAATCGAAGTCGTAATAGAAGCCGTTCTCGATCGGCGGCCCGATCGCGACCTTCACGCCCGGATAGAGGCGCCGCACCGCTTCGGCGAGCAGATGCGCCGTCGAGTGGCGCAGCACGTAGAGCGCGTCGGGGTCGTTCGCGTCCCGCGTCGTCAGGATCTGGATCGGCTGGCCGTCCTCGAGCGGCAGGCGCAGGTCCTGCACCTTGCCGTTGGCGCGGACGAGAACCGCCTGCTCGGCAAGCTTCGGACCGATCGCCCGCGCCGCATCGAGACCGGTCGCGCCGTCGGGAAGTTCGAGCTCCGTCTGATCGGGAAGGACGACCTTCATGTCAGAACAGGATATGGAGGCCGAACTCGAGCAGATCCACGCGGCGTGTGCTCGTCGTCGGGCTCGGCGACGACACCTCGACGAACCCGGCCTTGCGTCCTCCGCGCACCGCGAAGCACGTTCGCACGAGCGTACGCGGATCGACCGTGACGACGTCCCCAGCCGCGCTCGTCGAGGAGGTGCCGCGCCATCGCGCTCCGCTGCGTCCGGCCCGAGACCGCGTCCGCGCGCCGTCGGGCACGAGGAACATGTCGAGCCCGCCGCAGCCGGCGTCCCACCACACCTGGAGGTAGCCGACCGGGCTGCCGTGCCGCGAGCACGAGGTACGGCGCACATCGGAGCGGGCGAGCGTTCGAGCATCGCCTCGCGCGTGAACGTCTCGTCGTCCCAGAAGCGGCTCACGTCCGGATCGGCGTGCCACGCGACCAGCAGCTCGACGTCACGCTCCTCGACCGGACGCAGCGTCGTCCGCTCGCCGCGAACGGGAATAGCATTGTCGAAGCCGCCTCGCCGGAAGCACGCTCACTTCTGCGCAATCGTAACGCACGCGCAACGCGTTTCACGACGACGAACGACGACGCACGCGCAACGTCGTTTGTCGTTTGCATTACGAATTTGCGGGAAGTTCTCTCTGTGGAGAACGCAAGAAGGATGCGAAAGGGGTTGCAATGGCGGAGAGCATCCGCGAAGTTAGAACGGTACGAACGCGCTCGCTCGAGCGTGAGAGCACTGTTATGGAGGCTGCACGACTGATGCGCGACGAAGGTGCCGGGCTCATCCCGGTGGTCAGACAGACGACAATCGTCGGCACCGTCACCGACCGCGACAGCGCAGTTCGCGTCGCTGTCGGAGCAGAACGTTCTCCAGAAGCCGCCACGATCGACCCCCAGCAGGGACTCGGCGGCACGACAAGAAAGGTCGTCGAGGGCAGATCCACGTAGGAAACAGGCAGTTCCTGCTGAATGTCAGCCGAGGCAACTCTCATACTTTCGCGTGTAGTTGTTGCCAACGAACTCGCCCAACAGGAGGAGGCACATGGCGACAGCAAGAAGAAGGTCAAGTGGTACCCGCCGTACAAGCACGGCGGCCCGCAAGCCGGCAGCTCGCAAACCGGCAGCACGCCGTAAGCCAGCAGCACGGAAGCCGGCAGCACGCCGCAGCACAGCACGGAAACCGGCAGCCCGGCGCAAGCCGGCAGCTCGCAAACCGGCAGCACGGCGCAAGCCGGCCGCTCGCCGCAAGCCAGCAGCACGCCGCAAGCCGGCAGCACGCAAGCCGGCAGCACGGCGCAAGCCGGCACGGAAACCGGCAGCCCGGCGCAAGCCGGCAGCACGCAAGCCGGCAGCACGGCGCAAGCCGGCTCGCAAGCCGGCAGCACGGCGCAAGCCGGCGCACGCAAGCCGGCAGCACGCCGCAAGCCGGCCGCACGCGCAAGCCGGCCGCACGCAAGCCGGCAGCACGTCGCAAGCCGGCGGCACGCAAGCCGGCGGCACGGCGCAAGCCGGCGGC
This sequence comes from uncultured Actinomycetes bacterium, assembly GCA_963707525.1. Lineage (GTDB taxonomy): Bacteria > Actinomycetota > Thermoleophilia > Gaiellales > Gaiellaceae > Palsa-739. The sequence continues at coordinate 906,837 of CAVPQJ010000007.1, forward strand.
ACGTCGGAAGCCAGCTCGCAGGTCAAAGCCCGCCGCGACGCCGAGTAGAGCGCGGACCGGGACGACCCGCACGGGAACGACCGTTCCCGTCACCGAGTCGATCTTCGAGAGCGGCATTGGCATCACGCCGTCGCTCGAGACCATCGGTGGGCTGAGCACTGAAGGCGAAGCGAACCGCTCGCCCGAGGTAACCACCGAGTCGGAATAACGGCTCGGCAGTAAGGACACAGGGGAAAGGCCTCGCGAGCGCGGGGCCTTTCCCGCATTTGGGGGTCGGAAGCGGTACCGCGGACGACCGATGCAGGTCCTGAGGGTTGTTGCCGCAGGTCGCCGCACACAAAGGCACGTTCGGAGTCGCACAGGCAGAGCGGCTGCTTTGGCGTGCCGGTTTCGGCCCGCGCAAGGGCGAAGCGGAGAAGCTCGCGGCGCTCGGCCTGGACGGAGCGGTGCGCTCGCTCACGAACCCGGGCCGCGAGCAGCTCGTCGGCCACGCGCCGACCGACGACAAGGGACGCCCGCTCGCGCCGTACGACGCGTGGGGCCACGACCACGTCTGGTGGCTCGATCGCATGGTGCGCACCTCGCGCCCGCTCGTCGAGCGCATGACGCTCGTCTGGCACGACTGGTTCGCGACGTCGAACGGCGGCGTCGGCTCGCAGCGGCTGATGCTGAATCAGAACCAGCTCTTCCGCGACCACGGTCTCGGCTCGTTCAAGGAGCTGCTGCTCGACGTGACGAAGGACCCGGCGATGCTGCTCTGGCTGAACGGCAGCGACAACTCGCGCTGGTCGCCAAACGAGAACTACGCGCGCGAGATGATGGAGCTCTTCACGCTCGGGGCCGGACGCGGCTACACGGAGTCCGACATCCGCCAGCAGGCACGCGCCCTGACCGGCTTCCGCAACGACTGGAAGAGCGGCGTCGGCAGCGTCAACTTCCGCTACGACCCCAAGGCGCACGACAGCGGTGTGAAGACGATCTTCAAGCACCGGGGCGCGTTCACGTGGAAGGACTCCGTCCGCCTCGCGGTGACGAATCCGAACCATCCGAGCTTCTTCGTCCGGAAGCTCTGGAGCTACTTCATCGCCGGCGCGCCCGACGCCGCGACGCGCGCGCGCTCGAGCATCTCTACGTCTCGAGCGGATACGCCGTCAAGCCGGTCGTCACCGCGATCCTCAAGCACCCCGCGCTCTACACGGGTGGCCGCCTCGTGAAGTCGCCGTCGGTCTACACGGCCGGACTTCTGCGCCGGCTCGGCCGCGGCATCGACACGACGGCGTGGGCGTGGCTCGGCAGCATGGCCGGGCAGCAGCTCTTCTACCCGCCGAACGTCGCCGGCTGGGACGACTCGCGCTGGCTCGACACGGCAACGTGGCGTGGCCGCTGGTGGATCGCGCAATACGCGCTGCAGCCGTATGCGCTCGATCCCGGCAAGGCGGCGCAGCCGTACGACGCCACGGCGCTCGTCAACAGCGCGCTCGCATTCTGGAATCACCCCGACTTGACGAAGTCGACGCACGCCGCGCTGCTCGACCTTCGCCCAGAAGGCGCTCTCGGACGCCCGCACGGAGTCCTGGAAGCGCAAGCAGTACTCCGTGATGACGCAGAACGCGCTGCGCCAGCTGATCGCTGTCAGCCCCGACCTCCAGACGGCATGAGCGACGAACTGCAACCACTGCGCAGGTCTCTCCCGCTCGCGGCTTCTGCACCAGGCGGCCGCGCAGGCGGGACAGGGACTGCCGTCGATCGAGCCCGGCATGCCGCTGCCGGCCGGGACGGGACTGTCCCGCCGCTCGTTCGTCACGCAGAGCGTCGGCGCGGTGCTCGCCGTCTACGGCGCCTCGAGGCTCGGCTTCTCCGCGTTCGAGGAAGGCATCGCGGCAGCGGCCACCGGGCCGGCGCAGCCGGTGCTCGTGAGCATCTTCCTCGAGGGCGGCGCGGACGCGCTGTCGGTGCTCTCGCCGCAGGGAGATCCGCTCTACCGCAAGCTTCGCCCGAAGCTCGGCCTCACCGGCGGCACCGTCTTCGCCGAGGACAACCGGCTGCACTGGCATCCGGCGGCGAACGCTCTCGCGCAACTGCACGGCGAGCAGAAGGTCAGCGTCATGCCGGCGATCGGCTACACGAACGCCGACCAGAGCCACTTCACGTCGCGCCACTACTGGGAGGTCGGCGCGACGAGCACGAACCTTCAGACCGGCTGGCTCGGACGCTATCTCGACGGCGTCGGCACGATGGACAACCCGCTTCAGGGCCTGTCGCTCGACAACACGCTTGCACCTGCGCTCGCGACGGCGAAGGTGCCGGTCGCGTCGATCGACGCACCCGACCAGTACGACTTCTGGAGCAACCGCGTGTGGGGCGAGGTCGAGACGCGAATGCTGAGCGCGATCGGCGCGCTCGGCGCCGACGGGCGGCGATCCCGCCTTTGCGGCCGCCGCGGGTGTCACCGCGCAGGTCGACCGCCTGCGCAACCAGCTGCTGCCGTTCCAGGGAGTCGACAACAAGCCCGGCTACACGAGCCCCGTTGCCTACCCCAAGTCCCAGGACGCGTTCCCGCGCCGGCTCGCCGGGCTCGCCGCGATGCTCGCAGGCGGCCTGCCGCTGCACGTCGTCGCGCTGACCGCGCCGGGGCACTACGACACGCACTCGAATCAGGCCGGCGACCTCGCGCAGGGCCTGCAGCTGACGGCGGACTCGCTGCTCGCGTTCCAGCGCGACCTCGAGACGCGCGGCCTCGCCGACCGGGTGCTCGTGCACGTCTGGTCCGAGTTCGGACGGCGCGCTCAGGAGAACGGCAACGCCGGAACCGATCACGGAGCCGCCGGCGTCGGCTTCCTGGTCGGAACTCGCGCGAAGGGCCAGATGATCGGCGAGTTCCCCGGCCTGCAGAACGGCCTCGACACGGACGGGAACGTGAAGGCGACCGCCGACTTCCGCGGCGTCTACGCGTCGCTGCTCGAGCAGTGGCTCGGCGTCGACGCCGGCCGCGTGATTCCCGACGCCGCGTCGTTCCCGCGCTCGGTGCTCGTCCGATGATCGCCGCCCCTCCCCCGCCCGCGCGCGTTCAGGTCGTCGCCCAGGAGTTCCGGTTCGCCTTGTCGCGGCAGACGATCAAGGCCGGCTGGGCGATCATCGAGTTCCACAACAGCGGCGAGGACGCCCACGACCTGCGGCTCCGACGGGTCGGCGGAACGCGCGTCTACGCGTTCCCGGTCACGCAGTCCGGCCAGACGGTCGACCGGGAGTTCAAGCTGCTGCCCGGGACCTACCGGCTCTGGTGCGGCGTCGCGAACCATCGCGCGCTCGGGATGCAGGCGACGCTCGTCGTGCGGCGCTAGCCGAGCGCTACTTGTTGCGGTAGACGATGCGGCCGCGCGTGAGGTCGTACGGGGACAGCTCGACCTTCACGTGGTCGCCCGGATTGATGCGGATCCGGTAGCGGCGCATCTTGCCGGACGTGTAGCCGAGCGTCTCGTGACCGTTCTCGAGGGCGATCCGGTACATGCCGGAGCGGAAGGACTCGACGACCTCCCCCTCGACCTCGATCTTCTCTTCTTTCTCTGCCATTCGGGTCGCAGGGTAGCACCGTGGGTCGGCTGGGACGCCTCGGCTAGCCGACTTTGACGACGTAAAACGCGATCGCGACGTACTGGCACGCCACGGCCACGAGCGTGAGCGCGTGGAAGAGCTCGTGGTACCCGAAGACGCGCGGGACCGGGTCGGGCCGCCTCAGCGCGTAGACGATCGCGCCCGCCGTGTACGCGATCCCGCCGGCCGCGAGCAGGATGACCGCGGTGATGCCCTCCTTGTCCGCGACCTGCGGCAGCGCCGCGACACCGGCCCACCCGAGCGCGATCGCCGGTCACGGCGGCAAGCCACTTCGGCGCCGCCACCCACGCGAACTTGAGCGCGATCAGCGACCGCTGCGCCCGCCCAGATGATCGCGAGCGTCACGTGCTGCAGCGTGCCGTGCAGGCTGAGCAGTCCGACCGGCGTGTACGTCCCCGCGATCAGCAGGTAGATGCCGGCGTGGTCGATGCGGCGCATCCACGGCCGCACGCGCGGGCTCCACGTCACGCGGTGGTAGAGCGCGCTGGCTCCGAGCATCGCCACGACCGAGCCCGCGAAGACGGCTGCCGCGACACGTCTCCGGCCGCCGTCGGCAGCGACGATCAGCAAGAGCCCGACGACGAGCGCAACGACGAAGGCGCCCTGGTGGAGCGTCCCGCGCAGGAGCGGCCGTTCGCCGTACGTCACGTCAGCCAAGGCTCGAGATCCGGACGCTTCCCCGCCATGCACGGGCAGATCTTATTCGTGCAACGATCCCGGCATGAGCGACATGCCCGCCCTGCGGGCCTCGGATGCCGACCGCGAGCGCACGGTCGTGCTCCTGCGCGAGCACGCGGCGCAAGGGCGGTTGACGCTCGAGGAGTTCACCGAGCGCATGTCGGCGGCGTATCTCGCGCGCACGAATGACGAGCTCGAGGAGCTCGCGCGCGATCTGCCCGTTGCGCACGCGCCGCGTTGCGTCGCGGCGGCGGCCGACGCGCTTTCTGCTGGCGCTCCTCGGCTCGACCGAACGCGAGGGACGGCTCCGCCTGCGGCGGCGCAGTCGGCTGCCTCATGGGCTTCGGCAACATCGATCTCGATCTCCGCCAGGCGACGTTCGACGGGACGTGATCACGATCGTCGCCGTCGGCGTGTTCGGCGCGATCGACGTCTACGTTCCCGAAGGCGTCGAGGTCGACCTGCACGGCTTCGCGCTCGGCGGCCACAAGGGCTCGCACGGCAACGATCCGCTGCCCGTTGCCGGAACGCCGCTCGTGCGCGTGTTCGTCTTCTCGATCTTCGCCGGTATCGACGTCTGGCGCGTGCCGCTCGCGTGGGCGCAGAAGAGCTGGGGCGACGTGATCCACGGCATGAGCTCCGGCAAGCACAAGGAGCTCGAGGGCTGAGCGCACATTTACGGTCGGCGGCATCTACCACTCCGGCGACCGCTTCGAGGATCTCGGAGTCGTGCTGCCGCTGCACACCGTCGAATTGCTCGCACGACGACCTGGAGAGATCACGTCGATTGGAGTGACGGTCACCCTCGGCCAGAACGTGAAGCACGTCGCCCAGCGGCTCGAGCAGCGCTTTACCGGCATCGCAGCGATCACAGAGCCGGGCCAGGCGATCAAGGTCGATACCTCGAGCCGGCTGATCATCTCGACCGGCTGGATCGTCTCGCTGCTGGCGCTTATCGTCGGCGGCATCGGAGTGACGAACACGATGGCGATGTCGGTGTTCGAGCGCACCCGCGAGCTCGGCATCCTTCGTGCAGTCGGCTGGTCGGTCCTTCGCGTCGGGATGATGATCCTCTCCGAGACCCTCGGCATCTGCTTGCTCGCGCTTGGCGTGGGCTGCGCGCTTGGCGTTCTGGCTGCGGATCTCTTCGTCCGGCGGAGCGCGCTGTCGGGCCTCATCAGCCCCACGTACACCGCGACGACGTTCGCCTGGGGGCTCGCGTTCGCGCTCGGTGTCGGCGTGATCGGAGCGCTCTACCCGACCTGGCGGGCGGTCAGGCTGACACCGATCGAGGCGCTGCGGCACGAATGACTCCGTCTTGGAGTCGGAGCGACCGATCGGCGCGAACTGCCACGTCCTCGTCGTTGGTGACGAGCAGGATCGTCATGCCGTACTGCGTGCGAAGCTGGCTGAGCAGGTCGAGCACCTGCGCGCCGGTCACCGAGTCGAGCGCGCCGGTCGGCTCGTCCGCGAGCAGGAGCCGTGGCTCGTTCGCAAGCGCCCGCGCGATCGCCACGCGCTGGCGCTCACCGCCCGACAGCACTGCCGGCCGCGCGTCAACCCGTCCCGCGAGGCCCACCTCCCCGAGCAACTCGTCGGCACGTGCCCGCCGGTCGCGGCGCGGCCGGCGACCAAACATCGCCACCTGAACATTCTCCGAAGCGGTCAGCGTCGGCAGCAGGTTGTGTGACTGGAAAACGAACCCGATCATCGCGGCCCGATATTCGAAAGGACTTCGAGATCGGGGCCGCCCCTCCGACGAGCAGGCTGCCGGACGCGGCGAGCGTCGAGATTGTCGCGATGATTGTCATGAGGCGAGTCTTGCTGATGCCTGGCTTTGCCTGCAGGGTCGTCGACTGCGGGAAAGCCGCAGCGAGCTTCAGTACACGCCCCGATGCTCCTCGTGCGGCCCGCGGCGAAGCTCCATCCACAAGAGGTCAGAGCTCGAACTGGCAGGCTCGGCCGCGACGGAATGGAGCATTGAGATGCGCAAGATTTTCGAAATCGGTGGAATCGTCGCCGCGGCAGTCCTCGTCGCGTTCGGCGTCGCAGCAATCGTCATGGGCGTCAACGGACGCAGCACGGTCAGCGACAGCCTCAAGCTCGAGCAGATCGTCGGCTCGCCCGACATGACGCCGGCGGCAATCACGGCCGAGGCGAAGAAGGCCGGCCTGACCACGTTCCAGGTGCCGAGCAAGTCGGTGGCCGGATTGCCGATCAACTCCGGTGACCGGGCACGGGCATTCGCCGGCTACATGCGGATCCACACGCTCGAGGCGACCGGCGGCCTGACCTACGCGCAGATGGGCCGCTTCACCGCGAAGCCCGGCACGCCTGCGAAGTTCACGGATGGTCACGGCGGAACGAGCATCGACACGTATGCCGCCACGAACCCGCAGACGAAGCAGCCCGTCGACAACGGGCTCCGCAATCTCTGGGTCACCGAGACGGCGCTGACCACGGCGCTCAACACGAGCTACATGGCAGAGCAGCTCTCGCTGTTCGGGATCGTCGTCGGCATCGCTCTGCTGCTTGCCGGGATCGGCTTCGGGATCCTCGCGATCGGCGGCGCGCTCCGCAACAAGGTGCCCGCCTTCGTCCTTCAGACGAAGCAGACCGGCGCCGGCCACGCTGTACCCACCGCGTAGTCGCCAGCACCTCATCCCACCCCAGCGACGGGCCGCCTTCGGGCGGCCCGTCGTCTATTGGTCGAGCAATCCCTGGTCGAGCGCGTAGCGGACGAGCTCGGCGCGGCTCGAGAGCCGCAGCTTCTGCATGATGTGCGCGCGGTGCGTCTCGGCCGTGCGAACGGAGATGTACAGCTGACTCGCGATCTCCTGATTCGTGTGGCCGAGCGCAAGCAGGCGGAGTACCTCGCGCTCGCGCTCGGAGAGCGGATCCTCGTCGGCGCGGCGCTCGGCCTCGGTCTCCGCAGTGACGAGGCGTGCCCCGAGCTCCGGATGCACGTAGCGCCCGCCGGCGGCGACCTCGCGGATCGCGGCGACGACCTCGGTGTCTGCGGCCTCCTTCAAGACGTAGCCGCTCGCCCCGGCGGCGAACGCCTGCTTGACGTACTGCGGGTCGTCCTGCATCGAGAGGATGAGCACCTTCGCCTCCGGGTGCTCGTGCAGAAGCGTCGGTAGGACGTCGAGGCCGCTCTGGTCGGGCATGACGACGTCGAGCAGGATCACGTCGGGCGTCGTGGCGCGCGCCTGGAAGACCGCGTCGCGCGCGTTTCCCGCCTCGCCCACCGGTTCGAGCCCGTCCTCGGCTTCGAGCAAGAGGCGCAGGCCGGCGCGAACGACCGCGTGGTCGTCGACGATCAACACGCGCACGCTCACAGCAGCGGCACCTCTGCGACGATCGTCGTGCCTGCTCCCGCTCGCGACTCGACCTGGAGCCTGCCTTCGAGCAAGCCGATCCGCTCGCGCATTCCTTCGAGCCCGAAGCCGCCTTCGCGCGTATCCGCCAGATCGAAGCCGCTGGCCGTCGTCTTCGATCACGAGCGCAACGGCACCCGCCTTGCGCGCGAGCACGATGCTCACGACGCTGGCGTGCGCGTGCTTCACGACGTTCGTCAGCGACTCCTGCACGATGCGATAGAGAGCCGTCTCCACCTCCGGCGCCAGCCGCTCGTCGCCGTAGACCCGTCTCGAAGCGGACGTCGATCTCCGTCTGGTCGGCGAATGACTCGGCGAGACGCTCGAGCGCCGGCACGAGGCCGAAGTCGTCGAGCACCTTCGGCCTGAGCTCGACAGCGAGTCGGCGCACGTCCTGCAGCGTTGCGACGACGAGCTCGCGGAGGTCGGCGACGGCCGCACGCGCGTCGTCGGCGTCCAAAGCATCCTCGAGGCTCTTGAGGCCGAGCAGGATCGACGTCAGCGCCTGACCCGTCTCGTCGTGCAGCTCGCGCGCGAGGCGGCGGCGCTCGAGCTCCTGCGCCTCGACAACGCGCCGGAACGCGTCGCGCGCAATCCGCTGCGAGAGATCGACCGCGACCGACGCGCGCGAGCCGAAGGTCTCGGCGAGCCGGAGGTCGTTGTCCGTAAAGCGGGCATCCGGCAACAGCTTGTCGTGCGCGGCGAGCAAGCCGATCGTGCGGCCACGCGTGATGAGCGGAACCCAGAGACCGGTCCGCGCACCGAAACGGCGCATGACCTCGTGGTCGACCTCGGGATCGTCGAGAACCGAGTCGACGCGCTCGCTGCGGCCGCGCTCGATCACGCGCCCGCTCTTCGACGCCGCCCGCGGCATCGTCTGCCCGATCAGGTCGGAGCCTCCCTCGCCGGCAACTGCGACAAAGCGCAGCTCGTCGGCGCCGGCCGGAAGCAGCACGGTGACGAGGCGGGCGTCGAGCAGCTCGCGCAGGCGGCGGGCGACGAGATCGAGCAGACGCTCGAGGTCGGTCTCCGTGCGAGCGCGTTCCCGACCTCGTTCAGCGACTCGAGCTGCTTCGACCACTGCGTCGACGCCTCGTAGAGGCGCGCGTTCTCGATCGCCACCGCAGCCTGAGCCGCGAGGAGCGAGACGATCTCCTGGTCCTCCTCGTTGAAGTCCTCTCCGCCGGCTCTTCTCGGTCAAGTAGAAGTTCCCGTAGGCGACGCCGCGCAGCAGGATCGGCACGCCGAGGAACGTGTGCATCGGCGGATGATTCGGCGGGAATCCGACCGACCGCGGGTCGTCGCTGAGATCGTGCAGGCGAAGCGAGCTCGCCTCGTCGATCAGCACGCCGAGGATCCCCCTGCCGCGGGGAAGATCGCCGATCGCCCGGTGAGTCTCCTCGTCGATGCCGGTCGTGACGAAGCTCTCCAGCTGTAAGCCGCTCGGATCGATGACTCCGAGCGCCGCGTACCTGGCGCCGGTGAGCTCGGCCGCAGTCGTCACGAGATCGCTGCAAGAGCGATTCGAGCGACAGCTCCGAGCCGATCGCCATGCTCGCCGCGAGAAGCGCCCGGAGGCGACCCTCGGTCGGCGTCGTGGCGTCCACGGGCGTGAGGGTACCGCGACGACGTCGATCTGCGGGAAAGCCGCAACGACGATTCCGTGATCGGCGCCGATGCTGCGGCCCCTCGCACCGACGAGTCTGAGGACCAGCAAACAAGGAGGCTGGAGATGAAAGGGCTCGTCTACCACGGTCCCGGACAACGGTCCTGGGACGAGGTCGCAGATCCGACGATCGAGGTGCCGACAGACGCTGTCGTCCGCATCGACTCGTCGACGATCTGCGGAACAGATCTGCACATTTTGAAGGGCGACGTACCGGCGTGTCAGCCGGGGACGATCCTCGGGCACGAGGCCGTCGGCACGGTCGTCGAGAAGGGCGCAGCGGTCACGACCCTCGAGGTCGGAGACCGCGTGCTCGTGTCGTGCATCACGTCGTGCGGTCGCTGCAGGTTCTGCAAGGAGCGCCGCTATGGCATCTGCACCGGCGGCGGAGGATGGATCTTCGGACATCTGATCGACGGTCTTCAGGCTGAGTACGCACGCGTGCCGTTCGCCGACACGTCGGTGTACAAGATTCCGGCTGAGCTCGACGACGAAGCGGTTCTCTTCCTCTCCGACATCCTCCCCACTGCGTACGAGGTCGGCGTTCTCAACGGCCGCGTCGAGCCGGGCGACACCGTCGCCATCGTCGGCGCAGGCCCGATCGGGCTCGCAGCGGTACTCACCGCGGGCCTCTACACGCCGGCGCACATCGTCGCGATCGACCGCGACGACGGTCGGTTGGCGAGAGCACGCGACCTCGGAGCCGACGTGACGATCAACAACAGCAGCATCGACGCCCTCGCCGCCGTCATGGATCTGACCGGCGGACTCGGCGCGGATGTCGCAATCGAGGCGGTCGGCCTGCCAGAGACCTTCGAGCTCTGCACCGAGCTCGTCCGCCCTGGTGGACGTATCGCGAACGTCGGCGTGCACGGCCACTCGGCAACGCTTCATCTCGAGACGCTGTGGATTCGCGACCTGACGATCACGATGGGACTCGTGGACACGTTCACGACTCCCCGACTGCTCGACCTGGTCGCCGAAGGGAAGCTGGACACGTTGCCGTTCGCGACGCACTTCTTCCCGCTCGGCGAGACGATGAGCGCCTACGACACGTTCGCCGACGCAGCGACGACGAACGCGCTGAAGGTCGTGCTCACGGCGGATCCCATCGCCGAGAAGCCGGCAGCACGGCATGAGAAGGCTCTTGCCGGCGTCGTCTAGGACTGAGGCAGCCGTCGCGGTGGACGTGATCCTCCGCGACGGCTCCACCTTGCGGCTGCGGGCGCCCGCGCAGGACGACGCGAGCGCGCTTCTCGCGTTCTTCGAGCGGCTCTCCGACCACAGCCTGTACCTCCGTTTCCACGGGGTGCGACACGTCGACGCAACGCTTGTTCGAGCAGTTCCTCGATCCCGACCGGTCCGACCGTGGAGCGCTGATCGGCGTGCTCACAGATGGGGCAGGCGGCGAACGGATCGTCGCGCTGGCCGAGTACGCGCGCCTTCGCGACCCGGTGGTCGCAGAGATTGCCTTCACCGTGGCAGACGAGCTTCAGGGGCGAGGCGCAGCCCCTCGGTTGCTCGAGCAGCTCGCGGTGCGCGCCGCCGAGGTTGGAATCGAGCGCTTCGTGGCGGAGGTCCTCGCGGAGAACTCGTCGATGCTCGCCGTCTTCAGCGAAGTAGGTTTCGAGGTGTCGCGGACGCTCGACGGCGGCGAGATCGAGGTTCGCTTCCCGATCGCTTCGACGGAGCGGTTCCGCGCTCGAGTCGAAAAGCGCGACCACGACGCCGTCGCCACGTCGCTCCGTCCGTTCTTCGCGCCCGCAGCAGTTGCCGTGATCGGCGCGTCGAAGCGCCGGGGCTCAGTCGGCGGCGAGCTCTTTCGCAACATCATCGCCGCCGACTTTGCAGGTGCCGCGTACCCCGTCAACCGCGCGGGCGAGACAGTGGCCGGCGTACGGGCGTACCGCGCAATCGAGGAGATCCCTGACCCGGTCGATCTCGCCGTCATCTGCGTGCCGGGCGATCGCGTCCTCGAGTCGGCGGAGGAAGCGCTGCGGAAGGGCGTCCCCGCGCTCTGCGTGATCTCGGCGGGATTCGCCGAGGTTGGATCCGAGGGTTCAGTCCGTCAGGAGCAACTCCTGACGATCGTGCGGGCGCATGGAGCACGCCTCGTCGGGCCGAACTGCCTTGGCATCGCTGTTCCGGCGCTCGGTCTCAACGCCACCTTCGCGCCGCGGGCGCTACCGCCGGGCCACGTCGCCTTCTCCTCGCAGAGCGGCGCACTCGGCCTCGCGCTCCTCGAGAAGGCGTCGGAACGCGGCCTCGGCTTCTCGGCGTTCGTTTCGATCGGCAACAAGGCGGACGTCTCGTCGAACGACCTGCTCGAGTGGTGGGAAGAGGACGAAGACACCGACGTCGTGCTCCTCTATCTCGAGTCCTTCGGAAATCCCCAGAAGTTCGCGCGCGTCGCCGGCCGCGTCGCACGACGCAAGCCGGTCATCGCGCTCAAGGCGGGGACGTCGCGAGCTGGAGCGCGCGCGGCGAGCTCTCACACCGCTGCGTCTCGCCGGGTCGGATGCGGCCGTGGAGGCGCTGTTCCGTAGCGCGGTGTGCTGCGTGCGCGCAACCTCGAAGAGCTCGTCGACGTCGCGACGCTGCTATCGAACCAGCCGCTTCCGAGTGGGCGCCGCGTCGCCGTGCTGACGAACGCCGGCGGGCTCGGAATCCTCTGCGCAGACGCCTGCGACGCCGCCGGACTCGACTTGCCCGAGCTCACGCGCGAGACGCAGGAAGCCCTGGCAGCTGTGCTCCCAATCGAAGCGAGCTCGGCGAACCCGGTCGACCTGCTCGGGTCTGCGACCGGGAAAACGTATGCGCAGGCATTGCCGCACCTTCTGCGTGATCCGGGAATCGACGCCGTGATCGCGCTCTTCGTGCCGCCGGTCGTCGCCGGTGCAGACGAAGTCGGCGCCGCGATCCGCGAGACGCTCGAACGCGAAGCCTCGGACAAACCCGTGCTCGCCGTGGTCGTGAGCGCCGACGGCACGCCGGAATGCCTCCGCGAGGCGGACTCACCGGTTGCGACATTTCCGTACCCCGAATCGGCTGCGCGGGCGCTCGGGTTTGCTGCGGCACGAGCCGAGTGGCTGCGGCGGCCGGCGGGAACGGTCCCGGTGCTCGACCGCGTCGACTCCATCGCGGCGCGGCGGCTCGTCGAGACCGCGCTCTCGAGCTCCGACGACGTCTGGCTCGACCCGGCTGCAACGCGCGAGCTGCTGTCGGCCTACGGCCTGCCGCTCGTGCCGGAGCACGTCGTCGCGGATGCTGATGAAGCGGTCGCCGTCGCACGCGTCCTGGGGACGCCAGTGGTGCTCAAGACGGCCGCAGCAGGCGCACACAAGACCGAGAGCGGCGGCGTCGCCCTGAACCTCGAGACAGACGACGAGATACGCGCTGCAGCCGAGCGCATCGGAGGACCACTGCTCGTGCAGCCGATGATCAGCGGCGGCATTGAACTGCTCGCCGGCATCGTGCAGGACCCGCTCTTCGGCCCGCTCGTCGCCTTCGGTCCCGGCGGGGTGCTCGCAGAGCTGATCGGCGGTACGGACTTCCGGATCGCACCCGTTGACCGATGTCGACGCCGAGGAACTGGTGCACGGCGGCAAGGCCGGCCGGCTCGTGCGCGGCTTCCGCGGCGCACCCCCGGCTGACGCGGATGCCCTCGTCACGCTCGTCCACCGATTGTCGCTGCTTGCCCTCGACGTACCGGAAATCGCGGAGCTCGATCTCAATCCGGTCCTCGGGCTTCCGACCGGTTGCGTCGTGGTCGACGCGCGGATTCGGCTCCAGGCCCGGCCTTCGGATCGAACCCTGAAGAGCTGGTAGCTGCGGGAATCCCGCAACCGGCAAGCGGCGAACCGCCGATGTGGACGGGACGAACGAGCGCCGACACTTGAGTAACCCGATAAGGAGTCAAAACCGATGTTGCTCAAGCGCACTTCTCTCATCCTCACACTGGCCTTCGCCCTGGGCCTCGCGGGCACCGCGTCCGCCGCCTCGGCTCCGGGCCATGATTCGCTCTTCATCCGCCACCAGATGCGCGGCTGCCATAGCTGGTCGGCCAACGGCGGCGCCTTCAAGGTGAGCCAGTCGATCACGCTCCGCCACGGCGGCTGGCTGGCAGTGACGAACAACGACATCATGCCGCACACGCTCGTGCTGACAAGCGGCCCGTCGCTCCGGATCGCACATCCGAAGCTCGGGCACATGGGCGCGTCGCTGAAGATCACGCTCACCAAGCCGGGCGTCTACCACTTCACGACCAAGCCCGGCGAGGATTACATGGCCGGCATGAAGACGATCGGCGAGGACAACGTCCTCAAGCTGACGGTCATCGTTTCCTAATGGCCTCGCGCAGGTCCTATGGCGTCGTCTGGCGGGTGGGCAATCGCCCACTCGCCCGCGGGAAGCTGGAGCTCCTTGCGGGCGGCCTGCGACTCGAGGGAATGGCAGGGTCTCTGCCGGCGACGCGTGAGATCGCGTACAACCAGCTCTCCGCAGATCCGAATCGGCCGCTCGGCCCTGGAGCGAATCGACGGCCGGGCGAGCCTCGTGCTCACGCCGCGCGCGGGCGAGGATGTTGTCTCAATCGCGAGCGTGGCTCAACCGGGGATCGTCGCCGAGATTGCGGAACGGCTCGAGTCGCTCCAGGCTCTGTCAAAGTGCACGCAATGATCCCGGTCGCACACGCCTTCGATGTCGAAGCCGTCAAGCAGCGACTCGAGCAAGGCCGGCGGCTATGAGGTCGTCCACTCCTCGCCGGGCCTCGAGCTCGGCGTTTATGTGCTCGTCGCGCCCGAGCCCGACCGCCAGCAACCGCACGAGGACGACGAGGTCTACATCGTGCTCGAGGGAACAGGCGTGCTCGAGGTCGAGGGGCAGAAGGTCGAGCTCCGCGAGGGCCATGCACTCTTCGTGCCGGCTCACGCCGAACATCGGTTCAGCGGCTACGAGTCCCTGAGCCTGTTCGTCATCTTCGAGCGTCAGGCACCGAGCGCCGCGTAGACGAGCTCGTAGGCGCGAACCGCGTCCTTCGCCTGTTGCGCCTCGCGCAGAGCTGCTTCGTCGATGCGCGCCGCGACCGAGTCGATGAAACGCCATTGCAGCACCGAGCGCTTCACCGCCGCGACCTGATCCTCCGTGTACGGATAGAGGTCGAACCCGAGCCGCTCACCGTTCGCGCCGTAATTCGCGCGACGTAGCTCGAGCGCGAGCTCGAGCGTCTCCATGAACGCCGTTGCGCCGACCATGTTGTCGTCGTCGAACGTGCCCCAGCCTGAGTTCGCGTGCTGGTGGCCGAGCAGCCCTTCCGACGCGAGCAGCGCGGCGTACTCCGGCAGGTGCTCGCCGTTCATGATCAGGTGCTGCCAGTCCATGTTGACCTTGACGTTGTCGATCCCGCGCTCTCGCAGCTTGTAGATCACGAACAGCGTCATCCCGATGTTCGACATGTGGATCTTCATCGCGGGCTCGGAGTTCTTGTGCTCGAGGAAGAGGAGGCGTCCGTGCGAGGCGAGCCGCTCCGCCGTCTGCGCGATCCCGTCCACGAGCCGCGACCACGTCTCGCCGTACGGCACCTGGAACGGGTAGTTGTAGCCCTCGCCGCCCGGCCAGATGATCATCTGCGCGCCGACCTCGCCCGCGAGATCCGCCGCCTCCAGGTTGAGTCGCAACGCCTCGTCGCGTACCGCATCGTCGAGCGAGGTCAGCCCGCCCTTGCCGAAGCGCGAATCGACGTGCAGACCCGATGCGATCGCGTAGATGCCGTGCCCGCCGAGTGCCGACCGCACGTCATCGAGGTTGTCTCTGTTCAGCTCGCCCGGATAGTGGAACTCGTAGTCGTCCATCAGGTCGCCGAGGCCGTTCACGGCGCGATGCACCTTCTCTGCGATCGGCTCGTTCCGATGCTCCGGCTGGTAGCCGCCGGGAACGAAGCGCGTCACCATCGGACCGAGTGCCCAGATACCGAGCGAGGTCTTCAACAAGGGTCTCTCCTCTATTTCTATTTCGAGTGCAAAGCGGGGTAGAGCGTCCGGAAGCGTTCGTAGCCGGAGTCGTACACGTCTGACCACGCCGGATTCGGCTCGATCGTCTCACGGGCGCGCACGCACGTGGCGACCGCCTCCTGAACGCTGCCGAAGAGACCGCTGCGAACGCCGGCGAGCAGGGCCGCGCCGAACGCAGAGCCGTCATCGTTCTCCATCCGCTCGAGCGGCACGCCGAGAACGGATGCGACGATGCTCAGCCAGAGATCGGAACGGGCGCCGCCGCCCGAGACGCGCCCGACGGTCGGCTCGACACCGAGATCGCGAAGCAGCTCGAGGATGTCCCGCAGCCCGTAGGCGACGCCTTCGAGGACGGCGCGCACCAGTGCTCCGCGATCGTGTCGAACCGAGAGCCCTGCGAACGCGGCGCGAGCATCCGGGTTTGCGTGCGGGGTGCGTTCGCCCACGAGGTAGGGCAGGAACGTGAGCCCCTCGACCCCCGGCTCCCAGGGCTCGGCCTCTGCGACGAGACGGTCGAACGACTCGCCGACGATCCCTTGCAGCCAGCTCAGCGATCCGGCCGCGGAGAGCATCACGCCCATGGCATGCCAGACGCCCGGGAACGGCGTGGCAGAACGTGTGGGTTCGAGCGCCAGGATCGGCGGCGTACGTCGGGAAGGGTCGAGAAGACGACACCTGACGTGCCGAGCACGACCGACAACGGGCCGACTTCGATGACGCCGACGCCCACCGCCGCGGCGGCCTGGTCGCCGGCGCCCGCAATGTCGGGCGATTCGTGCACCGGCGGCAGCCATTCCCTCGGGATCTCGAGCGCGTCGGTGACCTCGTCGCTCCAGCGACGGTTCGCGACGTCGAGCAGCAGCGTCCCGGATGCGTCCGCCACGTCGATCGCCCGCTCGCCGAGCAGCTTGAGCCGCACGTAGTCCTTCGGCAGCAGGATCGAATCGATGCGTGCGTACGACTCGGGCTCGTGGTGGCGCAGCCAGAGCAGCTTGGGAGCGGTGTAACCCTCGAGCGCGCGGTTGCCGGTCAGCTCGATCAGCCGCTCGAGCCCGATCGTCGCTTCGATCTCTCGACACTCGGCGGTCGTTCGCCCGTCGTTCCACAGGATCGCCGGGCGAATCACGTTGTCGTCCGCGTCGAGCGAGACGAGGCCGTGCATCTGTCCGGAGAAGCCGATGCCCTCCGGCTCCGGCAGCTCCGCGAGCGCGTCCCGCGCTGCGCTCACCCAGTGATCGGGATCCTGTTCCGACCATCCCGGCTGCGGCGTCGAGAGTGGATAGGAGCGTTCCGCCCGGCCGACGACGGCGCCCGACTCGCTGAGGGCGATCGCCTTCAGCCCGCTCGTGCCGACGTCGATGCCGACGACGAGTTTCTCGCTCACGCTCCTAAGTTGACCACAAGAGCGGTAGGCGCGGAGCAGGGACTACGCGGCGACCAAATCGACGGGGAAGCGCTTCGCCGGCAAGCTCGACCCGGAAGGTCGTCCCGTGGTGCACGGCGCTGTCGACGCTGATCGATCCCTGGTGTGCCTCGACGATCGCCTTCGCGATCGACAGGCCAAGCCCCGTTCCCGCGATCGCCTTGTCGGTCGCCGACTGCGTGCGAAAGAAGCGCTCGAACAGCCGCTCCTGATCCTCGGGGGCAATCCCATGGCCCGTGTCCCGCACCTCGATGACCGCGGAGCGCGCAGAGGCATCGACAAGAACGTCGACGTACCCGCCGACGGGGGTGAACTTGATCGCGTTCGAGATGAGATTGTCGAGCAGCTGTCCGATCCGCGCGGGATCGCCGACAATCGGCTCTGGAGCCCTCCGAGGTGAAGCGGAGCTCGACGCTTGCGGCCTCTGCTGCAGGCTGCGCCGCTTGCACGCACTGAGCCACGAGCGGCACGATCTCGACCGAGACCCAGTCGAACGAGAGCTTGCCGGCCTCAGCTTGAGCGACCAGCAGCAGATCGCCGACGAGGTGGAGGAGGCGATCCGCGTTGCGGCCGACGATCTCCAGATAGTCCCGAGTCTCCGCCGGTAGCTGGTCGACGTCATCCATGACGAGCTCGAGGTAGCCGCGAATCGAGGTGAGCGGCGTTCGCAGCTCGTGTGACACGAGCGCGACGAACTCGTCCTTCATGCGATCGACGCTCCGCAGACGTTCGTTCTGGGCGCGCTCGCGCTCGAGTTGACGATCCTCGATCTCGCGGAGCTTCAGCTCGTTCTGCTTTCGTACGGTCGCGTCTGCCATGAATCCCTGGAAATAGACCGCGTTCCCGTCCTCGTCGAGCGCGACGGCAGCGTCGTCCTGAATCCATACGACATGCCCATCCTTGGCGATCACGCGGTACTCGATCTGGATCGGCTCGAGCGTCTCGTGCGCGCGCCCGAATGCGCTGAGCACACGGTCGCGATCGTCAGGGTGCAATACCCGGCCGAAGAATTCGTCGTCTGAGGCCCATTCCTCGGCCGAATAGCCGGTGATGCGCTCGACCTGAGGGCTGAAATAGGAGCCGGTCGAGGCACCGAGATCTTCGATATAGACGCCGCCGGGGAGTTGCTCGACAAGCCAGCTGAATTTGTCGCGGGCCAAGCTCTCCGCCCTCGAGACTCGCCGAAGCTCGAGCTGGCTCATCACCTGCCGCGCGATTGCGCGCAACGCATCCTTTTGCGTTGACGACAGCTCGCGCGGCGTCTTGTCGAGTACGCAGACCGCCCCGAGCGCATGGCCCTCGGGCGAGATCAGCGGCATGCCGGCGAAGAAGCGAAAGCCCGCCGAGACGACTGCCGAATCGTGGTAGCGCTCGTCCGCAAGAGCGTCTCGGACGACGAAGACATCGGCGTGCTTCAGCGCCTCCGACGCCAGGGCCGCATCGCGCGGAAGCTCCGCGAACTCGACACCACGCTTGGCTTTGAGCCACGCTCTGCGTCCGTCGACGAAGACGACAGCTGCCACGGGCGTGTAGCAAACCCCTGCTGCCAGCTCGACGAGATCGTCGAATGCCTGCTCGGGTGGCGTATCGAGGATGCCGTAGGCAAGCAGCGCCTCGAGTCGCGCCGCTTCGGTCCGGCCGGTATCCGCAGTTAGTGACATTCCTTCTCTATCGGTCTGCGGGAGTACCGCCTTGAAAAAGCGGCTAGTTTCCCGACAAATGAAGCTCGGGATGAACATGCTGCTCTGGTCGACGGACGTCTGTGACCCCCAGTTCGACCCCGTGTTCGAGATGCTGAAGGACGCCGGCTACGACGGGGTCGAGATCCCGATCTTCGACCGGGAGGTGGAGAAGTACGCCGACCTTCGCGCCCGGCTCGACCGGATCGGCCTCGAGGCGCTCGCGGTTTCGGCCCGCGGCGGCGACGACAACCCCATTTCCGCCGAAGCTTCTGTTCGCGCCGAAGGGCTCGCGGCGACGAAGGCAAACCTCGATTCCGCAGCCGCGCTCGGCGCACCGATGATCTGCGGGCCGCTCGCGGCGCCGCTCGCCGTCTTCACCGGCACCGGCCCGACGCCAGAGGAGAAGGCGCGCGCAGTCGCCTACCTGCAGGAACTCGGGCCGTACGCAGACGAGCGAGGCGTGACGATCGCGCTCGAGTATCTGAACCGCTTCGAGATGTACCTGACGAACACCGCAGCCGACCTCGCCGACCTCGTACGCGCAGTCGGACATCCGCGAATCCGAATGATGTACGACACGTTCCACGCACATATCGAGGAGAAGAGTCCGGCGGCCGCGTTGCGCGCGTGCAAAGACGTTCTCGTCCACGTGCACCTTTCGGAGAACGACCGATCGACGCCCGGCGCGGGCCAGGTCGCATGGGACGAAACGTTCGGGGCGCTCCGCGAGATCGGTTACGACGACTGGGTCGTGGTCGAAGCGTTCGGCGACGCGCTTCCAGAGCTCGCCGGTGCGACGAAGATCTGGCGACGGATGTTCGAGAGCCCGGAGCAGCTCGCACGCGACGGAGCCACGTTCATCCGCAGCGGGCTCGCGATCTAGCGGCGGCCACGCCACCAAAAGGGGTACGGGGGCCACGCGGATCCGACCATCGCGACGTCACACGTTTCGTCCGATTCCCACCCTATGCGGCTGCGGCAGAACTCGAAACGCTCCGGTGGCCTGCTCGTCTGGGCCTCCGAGGTTCCACTCGCCGAGCGCACGCACCCGCGCACCCTCGGCTGGGCAGGGACGACCGCGCTGGCCATGGGGGGCAGCAACCAGAGCCTGTTCCTGATCGGCGTCCTGTTCATCAGCCAGGGAAGCGCCGCGGTGCCGCTCTTGATCGTCGGCCTCGTTCTCAGCTGGATGGCGATCCCCGGTTGGCTCGAGCTGATCCTGATGTGGCCGAATCGCGTCGGCGGTATCGCCGCCACGTGCGCAGAGGCGTTCCGGCCGTACAGTCCCGTGCTCGCGAACCTGACCGGCGTCTGTTACTGGTGGGGCTGGGTGCCGACCTGCGGACTGACCGCCTTCCTGTCGGCCTCCGCGCTCCACCAGTGGTACCTGCCGCGGGATCCCTGTCGCTCCGCTCGCCTGCGTGATCATCGTCGGGTTCGTCGGCGTCAACCTGTGCGGCGTCAAGTGGGTGACCCGCCTGGCCATCCCGTTGGCGGTCATCTCGGCGAGCCTTGCTGCTCTCTCGGCGATCGTCCCCGTCGCCTTCGGAGAGGTCGACTGGCACCAGGCCACGAGCTTCAATCTCCTTGTTCCCTTCCACGGCATCTTCGGGACGATCACGAGCGCGATGGCCGGCCTCTACCTGATCGGGTTCGCCGCACCCGCATTCGAGGCGGCCGCCTGCCACGTCGGCGAGACGCGGGACCCCAAGCGGAACGTGCCCCGAGCCATGTGGGCAAGCGCCGGGATGGCAACGCTCTACTTCGTGGTCCTGCCCGTCGTCTGGCTCGGAGTCCTCGGGCGCGGCCCGCTCGAGCTCGACAACCTTGCATCCGTACTCGGCCCGACCTTCGCGCCGCTCCTCGGCGGGGCCGCGATGACCGCGGCGATCTGGTTCATGGTCTTCAACATGTTCCACGGCACGCTGCAGCCGCTCGCCGGCGCAGCGCGCACACTGTCGCAGCTCGCCGAGGACGGGCTCCTGCCCCGGACGCTCGCCGTCCGGCTTCGCGCTACCGACGCACCGATCGTCGCGATCGTCTTGACGGGTTCGCTCGCGATCCTCTTCGTTCTGATCGGAACGCCCCTCTGGCTTCTCGCCGCGGCGAATCTGACCTATCTCATCGGGATCTGCCTACCGAGCGTCGCCGTCTGGCTTCTGCGCCGGAACGAGCCGGCCCGCGAGCGCCCGTATCGCGCCCCGCGCGGGACGATCATGCTGGGCGTGACGGCGGCGGCCGTCTGGGGTTTCGCCACGCTGCTCGGCTTCCAGCAGTTCGGCCTCCCGACCGTGCTTGCAGGCCTCGGGCTCGCATACGCAGGCGCCGGTTTGTATGCGGCGCGGACCTGGGCCGACCGCCGCCGCGAGGGGAAGCCTGGGTTCGTACGTTCGCTGCACGTGAAGCTGACCGGCGCAATGCTCGCTGTGCTTGTGCTCGATGGCGCCGGGTACCTGCTGGCGGTGGCGAAAGTTCCCGCCGGGAACGACGCACTCGTCTCCACGCTCGAGGACATCTTCGTCGCCGTCGGATTGCTCTCGATCACGGTCGGGCTCATTCTCCCCGGCGCCATCGGGCATGCCGTCGGGCAGGTCTCGAGCGCCGCCGAGCGGCTCGCGATCGGAGCGCTCGCTGAGCTCAATCGTGGCATCCATGCCCTCGGCGCCGGGGATCTGGAGAACGCCAACGCCCGAATCGCGATCGAGCCTGTCACCGTACGAACGAGAGACGAGATTGGCAGCATGGCTGACCGCTTCAACCAGATGCAGCACGAGATTGCCCGGGCAGCCGTCTCGCTCGACGGCGCACGCGAAGGGCTCCAGAACGCGAACGAAGGGCTCGCTCGCATGTCGCGCCAAAACGAGCTTCTGCTCGCAGCCGCGGGGGAAGGGATTTACGGTCTCGACCGGGCCGGCTGCGTCACCTTCATGAACCCCGCGGCTACCGAGATGGTCGGCTACGCCCAGGAAGAGGTTGTGGGCCGGCAACTCCACGAGCTCATGCACCACTCGCGCGCCGATGGGACGGCCCTGACCGTGGCCGAGTGCCCGACGTCTGCCGCACTCGCCGGGCTCACGCTGCCGCCGATCGACACGGACGTGTTCTGGCACAAGAACGGCTCACCGATACCGATCAGCTGCACGTCGACGCCGATCATCGAGGACGGCGAAATCGTCGGCGCCGTTCTGATCGTCAGTGATATCTCGAACCGGCTTCGGCTCGAAGACGAGATCAGGCAGACGCAGAAGATGGACGCGGTCGGACAGCTGGCAGGCGGCGTCGCACATGACTTCAACAATCTGCTGACCGCGATCTCCGGCTACAGCGAGTTCGCGCTGATGCGCGTGGACGGATTGGATCCCCTGCTCCGGCAGGACCTGCAGGAGATCAACAACGCCGCCGACCGGGCGGCAGCGCTCACGCACCAATTGCTCACATTCAGCCGCAAGCAACTCCTCCGGCCCGAGGTGCTCGACGTGAACGCAATCGTCGAAGGCACCGTTACCCTGCTGGGCCGGCTGATCGGCGAAGCTGTCAGCGTGGTGACGGTGCTCGACCCGGACCTCCCCCGAACGAAGGCGGACTCCGGCCAGGTCGAACAGCTCCTCCTCAACCTCTCGTTGAACGCACGTGATGCCATGCCCGACGGCGGAACGCTTACGATCGAGACGGCGGGCATCGTCGGGGCGAAAGGCGAGGCATCCGTCCGGCTCTCGGTTCGCGACACCGGTGTCGGGATGGTCGAAGCGACGCGCGTGCGGATCTTCGAGCCCTTCTTCACGACGAAAGAGCAGGGCAAAGGCACCGGCCTCGGCCTCTCCACCGTGTACGGCATCGTCCAACAGGTGCGTGGCACGATCGACGTCGACACGACGCCCGACGTCGGGACCACCTTTACGATCACGATGCCCGCCACGACCGAGGAGGCTGTCGCGAAACCGCTCAGGCCGACGCTGAACGCGTCGCCGCGTGGCGTCGAGTCGGTTCTGCTCGTCGAGGACGAGGACGTCGTTCGGATGCTCGTTCAAGCAGTGCTCGTGAAGCAGGGCTATGCAGTCGTCGCGACTGCCGATCCGCTTGAAGCACTCGCAATCTGCGCCGGCGGCCGCTCGTTCGACCTTCTGTTCACCGATGTCGTCATGCCGGGAATGAACGGACATGAACTGGCCAAGCAGCTCATCTCCGGCCAGCCAAACCTGAAAGTTCTGTTCAGCTCCGGGTACTCGAACGACACGAACGTCCCCGCCCGGACGCTCGACCCGGACACATCCTTCCTGCAAAAGCCGTACGCGCTCGGTGACCTCGCCTCCACGGTGCGAGAACTGCTCGACAGGCCGCTGGCCGCCAAGCCTCACTGATTCCTCGACCCGCACAGGGCTAGACTCGTGCTCGGATGAGGCCCGACCTGCTCGACCGGTTCGCCGCGATCACGCAGACGATCCGCGAGCCGGAGCAGTTGCGGACGTACGAGTGCGACGGCCTGACCGGCCGCCGCGTCGTCCCCGCGCTCGTCGCGCTTCCCGGCAACACCGCCGAGGTGCAAACGGTTGTGCGGCTCTGCAACGAGGAGCGAATACCCTTCGTCGCCCGCGGCGCCGGCACCGGGCTCTCCGGCGGCGCGCTCCCCGTGGCCGAGGGAATCGTCATCTCGCTCGCGCGACTGACGCGCATCCTCGAGATCGACGTCGAGCGAGGGCACGTGGTCGTCGAGCCCGGTGTCGCGAACCTCGACGTCACGCGCGCGGTTGCGGGCGACGGTTTCTACTACGCGCCGGATCCCTCCTCCCAGCAGGTGTGCACGATCGGCGGCAACGTCGCCGAGAACTCCGGGGGCGCTCACTGCCTCAAGTACGGCTTCACTGTCAACCACGTGCTCGCGGCGGAGATCGTCCTGCCGGACGGCGAGCTCGTCGAGCTCTCCGTCTGGGACGACGGCCCCGACCTGCTCGGCGCGTTCATCGGCTCGGAGGGAACGCTCGGCATCGCCACGAAGCTGACGCTGCGGATTCTGCGCGCGCCCGAGACAGTGCGCACACTGCTCGCCGGCTTCGGGCACACCGACGAGGCCGGTGCCGCGGTGTCCGGCGTGATCGCGGGCGGGATTCTGCCCGCCGCGATCGAGATGATGGACGCAGTCACGATGGAGGCCGCCGAGGCCGCCGTGCACGCGAACTATCCGGACGGCTGTGGCGCAGTGCTGATCGTCGAGCTCGACGGACCGCTCGCGCAGGTCGAGGAGGATCTCGCGCGCGTCGAGTCGATCTGCCGTGCGAATGCTGCGCGCGAGATCCGCACCGCGTCCGACGTCGAGGACCGTGCGACGGTCTGGCGCGGACGGAAGGCCGCGTTCGCTGCCATGGGCCGCATCAGTCCGGATTACTACGTGCAGGACGGCGTCGTGCCGCGCACGAAGCTGCCGAGCGTGCTGCGTGCGATCGAGGAGCTATCGCGACAACACCGGCTGCGTGTCGGCAACGTGTTCCACGCCGGAGACGGCAACTTGCACCCACTCGTGCTCTACGACGGCCGTGTCGACGGCGAGGCGGTCCGCGCGGAAGCGCTCTCGAAGGAGATCCTCGAGATCTGCATCGACGCCGGCGGCTCGATCACCGGCGAGCACGGCGTCGGCACCGATAAGGCCTGCGCGATGCCGCTGATGTTCAGCGAGGACGATCTCGCTGCGATGCAGCGCTTCCGCCGCGCCTTCGATCCTCGCGGGCTCGCGAATCCGGGAAAGCTCTTTCCGACGCCGCGGCTGTGCGGCGAGGTGCCCGGCCCGTATCGCGCGCATCCGATCGAGAGGGCCGGGCTTGCAGACCGCTTCTGACGCTGCCGGGATCCTCGAGCACGAGCCGGGCGACCTCACCTGCATCGTCGAGGGCGGCATCCGGCTCTCGGCGCTCCGTGAGGCGCTGGCCGTGCAGGGGCAGCGGCTCTCGCTCGATCCGCCAGGCGACCCGACGCTTGCCGAATGCCTGCTCGACGATCTGTCCGGGCCGCTCGCCCATCGCTTCGGCACGATGCGCGATCTCGTGATCGGCGTGACAGTCGTGCTCCCCGACGGAATGCGTGCGAGCTCGGGCGGCAAGGTCGTGAAGAACGTCGCGGGCTACGACCTCGCGAAGCTCTTCTGCGGCTCGCGCGGGCGTCTCGGTTCGGTTGAGCGCCTCGCGCTGCGTCTGCACCCGTTGCCGGCCGCTGCCCGCACGGCCGTCGCTCGACGCCGACTGGCAGGCCCTCCACAGGTCACAGCTCTCGCCGAGTGCGGTCGATATCGCCGACGGACGCATGCACGTGCTCTTCGAGGGCTCTGTGGCTGCAGTCGGCACGCAGCTGCGTGCTCTCGGTGGCGAGGAGGCCGAGCCATGGGAGGAGCTGCGCACGTTGCAGGCCCGCTTGCCCGGGCGCGCGCGCTGGGACGGACAGGCCGGCGCAGCTCGTGCGGCCGGGGCCTCGGTTCGCCTACGTCGAAGAGGTGCGCGAGCCGGTCTGGAGCCCGCTCGCGGAGCGCGTCCTGGAGTCGATGTGCAGTCCGAGCTGATCGCCGATTGCGTCCACTGCGGCTTCTGCCTGCCGACCTGTCCGACGTATTCGCTCTGGAACGAGGAGATGGATTCGCCACGCGGGCGGATCTATCTGATGCAGGGACTCGTCGACGGATCGATCGCACTGACCGACACGGTCGTCGAGCACTTCGACCGCTGTCTCGGCTGCATGGCTTGCGTGACGGCGTGTCCGTCCGGTGTGCAGTACGACCGGTTGATCGAGCAGACGCGCGACTACGTCGAGGATCACCACCGCCGCACGCCGCTCGAGCGTCTCGTGCGCGCCGGCATCTTCTCGGTCTTCCCCCACCGGCGGCGGCTGCGTGCTGCGCTTCTCTTCCGCAAACTGCCTGCTCCTGGGCCTTTCGCGCCGTTGAAGCAGATCGCGCCGCCCTGGACTGCTCCGGAGTGGCCGCCCGCGCACTTGCCGGGCGACGGCCCGAAGGTCGCGCTGATGGCTGGGTGCGTCGCGAGCGTCGTCTTCGGCGACGTCAACGTCGCGACCGCGCGTGTGCTGCACGCGGAGGGGTACGACGTGCACGTGCCGCGCGCGCAAGCGTGCTGCGGCGCGCTGCACGCGCACGCAGGACGCCTCGAGGACGGGACTGCGGAAGGCGCAAGTGCTTGCGCGTGCGCTCGACGGGTACGACTACATCGTGACGAACGCGGCCGGCTGCGGCTCGCACTTGAAGGATCACGGGGTGCCGAACGTCGTCGACATCTCGGAGCTGCTCGAGACGCCGCGCGCCGAGCGGCACCCGCTTCCGTTACGGGTCGCGTTTCAGGACTCGTGCCATCTGCGCCACGCGCAAGGTGTCTCGACGGCGCCGCGAGCGATGCTCGATGCCATTCCGGGCCTCGAGCGCCTCGAGCCCGCCGAGCAGGACATCTGCTGCGGCAGCGCCGGGATCTACAACATCGTTCAGCCGGCGACCGCAGCGGAGCTCGGCGATCGCAAAGCCCGGCACATCCTCGCAGCCAGGCCCGACGCGTACGCGAGCGGCAATCCGGGCTGCCTCGTGCAAGTCACTGCCGCGCTGCGCCGCGCGGGCCGTCCCACTCCCGCGTTCCATCCGATCGAGCTCGTCGACGCGTCGATCCGTAGGCTCTCTGCCCACACGTTGCTCCAGGAGGCCCGCCGATGAGCGCCGACGACGTTCTCACACTCGAAGCCGTCGAGTTTCTGCACCTACTGCAGCGTGAGCTCGGCGCCGGCCGCGAAGAGATTCTCGCGGCGCGCGTCTGCGCGTGCGCAGCGATTGCGTGACGGAGAGCTGCCCGACTTCCTCGACGAGACGGCCGGCGTGCGTGAGGGCGACTGGCGCGTGCAGCCGGCACCGCCGGACCTGACCGACCGCCGCGTCGAGATCACGGGGCCGACCGACCGCAAGATGGTGATCAACGCGCTGAACTGCGGCGCGAAGGTGTTCATGACGGACTTCGAGGATGCGAACTCGCCGACCTGGGAGAACATGGTCGACGGCCAGCGCAACCTCTCCGACGCGATCGATCGCACGATCCGCCTCGAGCAGGGCGAGAAGGTCTACGAGCTGAAGGACGACGTCGCAACGCTCGTCGTGCGTCCGCGCGGCTGGCACATGGTCGAGCGCCACTTCGAGGTCGACGGCGCGCCGATGTCCGCATCCCTCTTCGACTTCGGCCTCTACCTCTTCCGCAACCATGACCGGCTGAAGGGCATCGGCAGCGGTCCGTACTTCTATCTGCCGAAGCTCGAGTCGCACCGCGAGGCAAGGCTGTGGAACCGCGTGTTCGAGCTGGCGCAGGACACGCTCGGAATCCCGCGGGGGACCGTGCGCGCGACGGTGCTGATCGAGACGGTGCTCGCCGCCTTCGAGATGGACGAGATCCTGTACGAGCTCGGGCCGCACGCGACCGGGCTCAACGCCGGCCGATGGGACTATCTGTTCAGCGTCATCAAGAAGCTCGGGCACCGCCCGGAGTTCGTGCTGCCCGACCGCAACTCCGTCGGCATGGGGACGCCGTTCATGCGCTCGTACGCCGAGCTGCTCGTGAAGACGTGCCACAACCGCGGCGCGCATGCGATCGGCGGCATGGCGGCGTTCATCCCGTCGCGTCGCGACGCGGAGGTCAATGCCGTCGCACTCGCGAAGGTGCGCGAGGACAAGGAGCGAGAGGCTGGGCAGGGCTACGACGGAACCTGGGTCGCGCATCCCGATCTCGTGCCGGTGGCAATGGAGATCTTCGACCGCGTGCTCGGCGACCGGCCGAATCAGCTCGACGTCTTGCGCGAGGACGTCGACGTGCAGGCAGGCGACCTGTTGAATGTTGCCGCGACGCCGGGCGACATCACCGAGGAGGGATTGCGCAACGACATCTCCGTCGGAATCCAGTACCTCGCCGCATGGCTTCAGGGCGCCGGCGCCGTCGCGATCTTCAACCTGATGGAGGATGCGGCAACGTCGGAGATCTCACGCTCGCAGGTGTGGCAATGGCTGCACCACGGCAAGGTCACTCCCGAGGACGTCGCTCGGATCACGGACGAA
Organism: uncultured Actinomycetes bacterium; assembly: GCA_963707525.1. Taxonomy (GTDB): domain Bacteria; phylum Actinomycetota; class Thermoleophilia; order Gaiellales; family Gaiellaceae; genus Palsa-739. Next base: position 934,356 of record CAVPQJ010000007.1, read on the forward strand.
GAGGTCGCGAAGCTCGGCGCCGGCTACGACGAGGCGAGGCAGCTGTTCGAGCAGGTCGCGACCGGCGACGAGTTCATCGAGTTCCTGACATTGCCGGCGTACGCACGGCTCGCCTAGTTTCGCCAGAGCCAGCGAAGCGCATCCGGCAAGATCACGCCGCCGTGATTGGTGTCGTGGCCGCCGTCTCCAAGAACGAGACGGAAGTCGTACTCACATTCTGAGAGAGCGGCCGCCACCAGCAAGTTGGCGCTGAGCCAGTTGCGCTCCGGACTCCAGTTGAGATCCCGGGTCGCCGCTTGGAGAAATACCCGAAGCGGTTTTTTCGGTGTGCCGCGGATCAGTTCGGGATAGCGGTTCCCACTCGGGAGCTGCGGGAAGCTACCGAGATAACACAGGACTCGTCGGAAACAATCAGGCCGCATCCACCCGACGGTGAAGGCGCAGGTGCCGCCCGAACTCCCGCCTCCGATCGCCCATCGGTCCGGGTCGTCGGTGACGGCGTAGCGGTCTCGAACGTTCGGAAGTATCTCCGTCAGGAGAAACGTCGCGTAGGCGTCACTCACTGCGTCGTATTCCACATTCCGGTTTTCTGGCTCGCCGGGATCGATGAAGACACCGATCGTCACGGGCATCTCGCCCCGGTGGATCAAATTGTCGAAAACGATCGAAGCGCGGATGTCGCCCTGGGGATCGAGGTACAGGTGGCCGTCCTGGAAGACCATGAGCGACGCCGGCTCTGACGCTGCGTATTGCGCAGGGACGTAGACCCAGTAACGGCGGTTGGTGCCGGGAAAGACACGGCTATCGTTCCACTCATATTCGAGGGTCGTTCCGCACGGGACTCCCGTGTGTCGAGCGGAGTCAGGGCCGTGCACGTACAGAACAGGCGCCGAGAAGTCAGCGGGTTGGCGAACGTACGGGATCACCGAATGGGCCATCGGAGCCACACCTTTCTCAGAAGTCTTTCGCAGGGCTCGCACTCGGCCGTCGCTCGTTGAGCGCGGCAGGGCGACAAGGACCGGCAGCGTTTGAGCGCCGCCAGATGCAAAAGATCTACGCCATCGGCGTCGGTTTTATACCACTAGCTGCGCAGCGAAGCCCACGGCTCCTCGCCCGAGACGTCCTCGAGCCCGTAGCCGGTCTCGCCGCCGAGCGACGGGCCGATCACGACCTGCAGAAGCGCCGTTTCCGCACCATCGTTGAACGACGCGTGGACGATGCCCTCGTCGAGGTACACCGAGTCGCCGGCGCCGAGCGACGTCGACTCCTGCTCGATGAACTGCGTGATCTCGCCCTGCTTGATGATGATCATCTCCTCCTGGCCGGGATGCCGGTGGAAGTCGTGTCCCTCGCCGGGCTCGAGCGTGACGTCCATGATCACGAGATGCTTCGACCCCTTGTCGGGCGTGAGGCGCCAACCGATCACGCCCCAGTCGAAGTTCTCCTGGCGCACGTCGGGCTGCTTGACGAAGGTGCTCATCGTTCTCTCCTTAGTTGACGGGAATCGCCTTGAAGCGACGCATGTTCTCGGTCATCGCGGTTTCGGTCGGCAGGCGCTCCATCGACGACGCCCCGAAGAAGCCGACGACGCCCTCGGTGTTCGCGAGGACGTAGGCAGCGTCGTCGGGCTCCGCGATCGGGCCGCCGTGGCACAGCACGAGGATCGCCGGGTTCACCCGCTTCGCTGCGTCGTGCATCGCCTGCACGAGCTTCACCGACTCGTCGAGCGTCTTCGCCGACTCGGCGCCGATCGCACCGCCGGTCGTGAGCCCCATGTGCGGCACGAGCACGTCAGCACCCGCTTCCGGCCATCGCGGTCGCCTCGTCCTCGTTGAAGACGTAGGGCGCGGTCAGGAACTCGCGCTCGTGCGCGAGGCGGATCATGTCGACCTCGAGCCCGTAGCCCATGCCCGTCTCCTCGAGGCCGACGCGAATCGTGCCGTCGAAGAGCCCGACCGTCGGAAAGTTCTGCACGCCGCTGAACCCGATGCGACGCAGCTCGTCGAGGAAGACCGGCATGAGACGGAACGGATCGGTGCCGCACACGCCGGCGAGCACCGGCGTGCTCGCCACGACCGGCAGGACCTCGCGCGCCATGTCGACGACGATCGCGTTCGCGTCGCCGTACGGGAGCAGCCCGGCGAGCGATCCGCGCCCGCCCATCCGATAGCGGCCCGGAGTTGTAGATGATGATCAGGTCCGCGCCGCCCGGCCTCCGCAAGCTTCGCGGAGAGCCCGGTGCCGGCTCCTGCGCCGATGATCGGCTTGCCCGCCTCGACCTGCGCGCGCAACCGCCCGAGCGCCTCGTCTCTCGTCATGCGTCGTCCTGGATCGACGCGTGCAAGCGGTCGGCCATCGCAACCGCGAACTCCGGATCGTTGATGTCGGTGTCGACCTCGTGCACCTCGACCGAGTCTGCGAGCGTCTCGCGCAGCGCTGCGAAGAGCGCCGCGTCGGCTTCGGCGTCGTAGAACGGCTGGCCCTCGACCGCGATCATCGAGACGCCCTTCAGCGGCATGAAGAGCACGGTCGGCCCCTTCGCCGCGGACAATCTGCGGCCGATCGTGCGGCCGAGCTCGGCGCACTCCTCGGGAGTCGTTCGCATGAGCGTCACGGTCGGGTTGTGCACGTAGAGGTTCCGCCCCTCGAACTGCGACGGCACGGTGTCCCGCGGGCCGAAGTTGACCATGTCGAGCGCCCCGAGCGACACGACCTGCGGCACTCCCGCCGCGCCTGCCGCCTCGAGCCGGCCGGGTCCCGCCGGGAAGACGCCGCCGACGAGCTCGTCGGCAAGCTCCGTCGTCGTGGTGTCGAGCACACCGGCCAGGAACCCGCCGCGCGCGAGCGCCTCGAGCGACTCCCCACCCGCGCCCGTTGCGTGGAAGACGAGCACCTCGTAGCCGAGCTCCTCCAGGCGTTCGCGCGCGCGCGTCACGCACGGCGTCGTGACGCCGAACATCGTCGCGCCGACGAGTGGCTTCGCCTCGAGCCCCAGCCCAATGTGTCAACCACGGTCGCCTCGACCATGCCCGCGATCGCGCGCGGCCGCGTTCGCCATGATCCGGGCCGACACGCGGTTGACGCCCGAGATGTCGACGACCGAGTACATCATCGTGACGTCGACGGCGCCGACATAGGCGCGGGTGTCGCCGGAGGCGACCGTCGACACCATCAGCTTCGGCACGCCGACCGGAAGAGCGCGCATCGCGCGGGTCGCTATCGAAGAGCCGCCCGATCCGCCGAGCGCGAGGATGCCGGCGAGCTTTCCTTCGGCATGCAGGCGCAGCACCATCTGCTCGGCGCCTGCCGCCATCGCGGTGACCGCCGCGCCACGATCGCCTCCCGCAGCCAACTCGTCGACATCGGCGCCGCCTGCGCGAGCGACCTCGTGCCGCGAGACGTCCGGCTCGAGGCCGACCGGCTCGTGGATGCCTGCATCGACGACGAGCACGTCGGCGCCACGCTCGCGCAGCCGGTCGCGCAGGAACGCGTACTCGACGCCTTTCGTGTCGAGCGTCCCAAGCAGAACGACGGTCACGCGCGCTCCGCGAGCGGCTCGACACCGAGGAAGCGGCGCTGGAGCTCCGGATCCTGGGTGAGTTCGCTCGCCGTCGTCTCGGCGAAGATCGAGCCGCGCCACCATCACGAGCTGGCGCTCGGCGAGCGAGGTCGCAACCCCGAGGTTCTGCTCGATCAGCAGGATCGCGAGCCCCTCCTGCTCGAGCTTCTGGAACGTCTCGACGAGGTGCTCGATGATCGCCGGCGCGAGGCCCTCCGAGGGCTCGTCCATGATCAAGAGCGTCGGGTTCGTGAGCAGCGCGCGCGCGATCGCGAGCATCTGCTGCTCGCCGCCGGAGAGCTGGGCGCCGCCGTTGCGCTTGCGCTCCTGCAGCCGCGGAAAGAGGTCGTAGGCGCGCTCTACCGTCCAACGCTTCGATCCGCCGCGCCCGCTGATCATCCGAAGGTGCTCGTCGACCGAGAGCGACGGGAAGAGCCGACGCCCTTGCGGCACGTAGGCAATGCCGAGCTTCGCGATCTTGTACGACGGGCGGCCGACGAGCTCCTTGCCCTGAAAGCGGATCGAACCGGTGACGCGCGCGGGCGGCACGCCGACGATCGCATTGCAGAGCGTCGTCTTGCCCATGCCGTTGCGGCCGATGATCGAGGTCGCGCCGCCCGCGATCTCGAACGACACGCCTTCGAGCGCCTGCGCGCGCCCGTAGAACGCGTCGACGCCCTCGATCGCGAGCAGCGGCTCAGCCATCGCTCTGATACCCGCGGCCGAGATAGAGGTCGTGCACGGTCTGGTTGGCGCGAATCTCGTCGGGCGTTCCTTCGACGATCACACGGCCGTCGTGCATCATCGTCACGCGCTCGGCGACGCGGAGCGCGACGTCCATGTCGTGCTCGATCAGGATCAGCGTGATCGACGGGTCGAGCTGCAGGAGCAAATCTGTGAGCGCGACGCGCTCGCCACGCGAGAGACCGGACGCAGGCTCATCGAGCATCATCAGCGACGGGTTGACCGCGCGCGCCATGCCGACTTCGAGCTGGCGCTGCTCGCCGTGCGACAGCGAGCCGACAATCGTCTGCTCGCGGCCTTCGAGCCCGACGGTCCGAGCAAGATCGCGTGCGCGCTCGCGGAGCTCCCGGTCGCGTCGCAGGACGACCGGGCGTAGGTGGCCCGTCTTCACGCCGAGCACGGCGAGGTAGAGGTTGTCCTCGACCGAGAGGCCGGGGAAGAGCCGCGACTTCTGGTACGTCCGCCCCATCCCGAGCTTGGCGCGCGCACTCGGAGAGAGCTGCGTGATCTCCTCCCCCTGGAACTCGATCGTGCCCGAGCTCGGCGGAAAGTCGCCGGAGATGACGTTGAAGAGCGTTGTCTTACCCGCCCCGTTCGGGCCGAGGATCGCGCGCCTCTCGCCGTGCGCGACGTCCAGGTCGACGTCGCGCACGGCGTGGAGGCCGCCGAACCGCCGGCCGATCCCCCGCAAACGGAGGATCGGCTCGGCGTGCTCGGGTACCGCTGCCTCGGCCACCGGTTCGTTAGCCGGTGACCTTTGGATGTTGCGTCTTGCCGATCCACGGCAGGCTTCGCTTGACGCACGCCGGACTGTTACGTCCGGGCGGTGCCGTCTTCGCGGAGAACGTGCCGCCGAACGTCTGGTCGACGTTCGGGATGTAGCCGACCGTCTTGACCGCCAGCTTGCCGCCCTTTTCATAGAGCTGCTGGTAGTAGACGGGGATGACGCCCTGGTTGTACTTGTCCAGGTGGATCGTCCCGTACGCCGTCGGCAGTACGGTCTTGTGGATCGCGGCCTGGAGTGCCTTCTGGCCGCCGCCGATGTTGCCCTTCACGGCCTGCAGGCCTTTGATGAGGCCCCAGGTGTTGATGTAGAAGCCGTACGTGAAGGTCGATGACGCCTGCGGCGCGGCTGCGCCGAACGGCGGGATGGTCTTGAACCACTTGCCGATGATGTTGTTGGCGTAGTTCTTCGCAGCCGGAGTTGCGAGGTCGCCCGCCGTGCCGGCACCGCCGACATAGGCGCCGACGACGCGCGTCGAGAGCTGCTCGAACTGCCCCGGCGTGCCCCAGAACAGGTTGCCGATGAACTTCTTCCCGTCGATCGGGCCATGAGCCTGCTCATAGGCCTTCAGGAACGGAATGAGACCGGCGCCGCCCACCGCAACGAAGGTGCCGTCGACGTTCGTCGGCATCTGCTGCGCGTAGGAGGAGTAGTCGGTCGTGTTCAGCGGCGGGAACACCCGCTTGGTCACCTTGCCGCCGACAGCGCAGAACTCGGCGATGAAACCTGCGGCCGACGTCCACGCGAAGCTGTAGTCGTCCGCGACGACTGCGGCGGTCTTCCAATGCAGCTTGTTGTAGGCGAGGTCGCCCAGGCCGGCGTTCCACATCGCACCGTCACCGTTGAAGCGGAAGAAGTTCGGCGCACGCACCTTCAGCGTCGTGTCCTGCGCGCCGGCGGAGCCGTCGACGAACGTCTTCGTGGGATGCTGCTTCGCGTAGTTGGCGACGGCAATCGACTCGTCACCCGAGAGCGGACCGATCATGACGTCCGCGCCCAGCTGTTCCATGAGCCGCTTGGTCTCCTTGATCGCCGTGTCGGCCTTGTCGTTCGAGCAGCCGATGCCGACGAGCTTGAGCGGGTGACCGCCGATCGAGCCGCCGGTCCAGCCCTTGCGCGGATCGTTCTTGTTGACCGGCTTCGCACCCGCGTACTGCGACATCGCGGCGACAACGCCCGCGAGGTCCTGACCGTCGAACGAGCCGAACGCTCCCTGGCAATCCGAGAGCACCGCCACCTTGATCGGCGTCGCCGAGGTCCGTGGCGGTCGCTGCCGACGCGGCGATCGCTGCGGTCAAGACCGCGAGCGCCGCGAGCGGAATCAGCTTCCGCATTCGCATTCCTTTGTGCATTCCTTGCCCTCCTTTGAGCCTCATGTGGTTCGTCGTCGAACCTGGATGCTGCGACCAGCTGTGTCTCCTGCGGGCGTCGTCGTTCGTGTGAGCCTCCTTTCAGACACTGGGCTCGACTTGCCCGAGCCCGACCGGCGTACGGTCGGGCGGGCCACGGCGACGCCCGGAGAAGAGTTTGAGGACGTGCTCCCAGAGACCGACGAGGCCGCCGGGCGAGACGAGCACGATCAGAAGGAAGATCGCGCCAATCAAGGTGTGAAAGCGCGGGCCGATGAAGCCGATGCGCTGCGAGTAGTTGTTGATGATGACGAAGAACAGGGCGCCGACCCACGCGCCCTCGAGCCGGTAGAGGCCGCCGATGACGGCGATCACCAGCAAGTCGATGGTTGCGCCGAGGTCGATCGACGCGGGGTCGATGTGAGCGTTCCACCAGACGAAGATCACGCCTGCGATCGCGGCGATGAAGCCGGCGAACGCAAACGCGATCGTGCGATGCAGCGGAACGTTGTAGCCGAGCGACGCCATGCGAACCGGGTCGTCGCGGATGCCTTGCAGCGTCAACCCGAACGGCGTCCGCACGAGGTAGCGCAACAACGCGTACACCCCGAGCGCCGCGACGAGCGCGACGTAGTACAGGCGATTCGTGTGCGCGTCGACGTTGCCGATCGCCGACGGCGCCGGGATGCCGCTGATGCCGCCGAAGCCGGAGACGTCCGTCACCTGCCCGAAGAAGAGGTTGGCGATCACCGAGTACGTCAGCGTGATCATCAGGAAGTAGATCCCGACGCTGCGGTTCGCGAGCGCACCGAACAGGAGCGCCATGACGACCGCGATCGCGATGCCGACGACGATGCCCCAGTACGGGCTCCAGCCGAGGTTGAGTCCTTTCGTGTTCCCGTTCGTCGTCACGTTGCCGAGCACGAAGCCGGCGATCCCGTAGATCGACACCTGCGCGAGCGAGACCATGCCGCCGTACGCGGAGAGGAAGATCAAGCTCGCGGCCGCGATCCCGAGGAAGAGCATCTGCGTGAGCAGCTGCCCGAGCCAGTAGTTCGAGACGTACAACGGCGCGGCGACCGCGAGCCCGAGCGCGAGGGCGGCAACGACCCGGTCGGGCGTGACTGCGCGGCGTCCGTTCATGCCGGCCTCCGAACAAACCGAGCGGCCGCACGGCAAGCACGAGCGCGACCAGCACGAACGTGAAGATGATCGAGTAGTACGTGTAGTTCGACGGCAGGTACGCAGCGGAGAAGTTGCTCGTCAACCCGAGCAGGAGCGAGCCGATGGCCGCTCCGCCCAGCGAGCCCATCCCGCCGATGATCACTACGACGAGCGAGTAGAGCAGCCAGTTGGCGTCGACGCCGGGCGCGAGGCTCGCGAACGAGCCGCCGATGACGCCGCCGAGGCCGGCGAGCGCGGATCCGACGATGAAGGCAATCGCGAATGTGCGCTGGATGTTGATCCCGAGCGCCGAGACCATCGCCCGGTCGTCGACGCCGGCGCGGATGACCATGCCGGTGCGCGTGCGCTTCAACCAGAGCCACAGCGAGACCCCGATGCCGACGGCGATCCCGAGGATCACGAATCGCGTCGTCGTGTAGACGATGCCGGCGACGTGGACGTTCGTGAACGTGTCGAAGTTCCGCGGCCAGGCGATGTCTTCCGCGACGCCGCCGAAGTGCGCGAGCATCTGGTCGGCGAGGATGATCGAGATCGCGATCGTGATCAGCGCCTGACGGAGATCCTGTCCCTGCGTCCAGCGCAGGAACAGCTGCTGCATGACGAGGCCCGCGCCGGCGACGAGCGCTGTCCCGGCGAGCGTCGGGATGATCCAGTGCGTCAGGTTGACCTGGGCGCTCGTCAGCCCGAACGAACCGCCGCCGCCGACCATGTCGCGCTGGACTCTCAGCGCGACGTAGCCGCCGAGCAGGAAGAACGCGCCGTGCGCCATGTTGACGACGCGCATCAGGCCGAAGATGAGCGTGAAGCCGCTGGCGACGACGAAGTACAGACCGGCGGCGGTGACGCCGTTCAGGACGGTGATCGTGAAGTCCTTGGGATCGTGAACCGCAGACCCGAAGCTCGTCGCGAACTTCCCGGTCGTCGGCGCGAAGAAGAGCACCCACAGGAGCGGCAGCACCGCGAGGACCCCGAGTGCCGTCCAGCCGGCGATCCGCATCGCGCGCACCTGCGCCGCGCTCAGCGCGCGCCTCTTCCTGGCGGCCGGTCTCCGCAGCGCCGAGTCGATCACTCGCCGCCGAAGAGGTAGAGAACGGCGTCCTTCGAGTCCCCTGCTTGCGGAAAGTGGTCAGCGATCCGCCGCAGTTCGGGATAGCGCGAGCGGTCGAGCGTGTCGGCGTCCGGCCAGTTGAGCTCGATCAGGTTGTCGCTCGGGTCGCGGAAGTAGAGCTGCACCTGCCGCGAGGGAAGCTCGACGAGTCGCCAGCCCCATGTGTCGGACGCTCGCGCTTTGACCGCCTCGTACGCGGCGTCGAAATCGTCGATGGTGATCCCCAGGTGATGTCGCGCCGGCGCAGGGCTGTCGTCGAGGAAGAGGTGAAGCTGCATGTCCCCCACGCGAAGCCACTGCACCGGCGACTCGAAGGTCGGCGTCGGGATGCGCTCCATCGAGAAGACATCCTCGTAGAACCGCGTCGATATCTCCAGATCCCGCGCCGCGATGCTGACGTGGTTGATCCGCAGTGCGTGCACCGGAGAAGTCTTCTCGACCTCCGGTCATAGTTCAAGTGCGGGATTCGACCATCGCTGTTATAGGTTCCACCTATGAACATCCGGCAGCTGGCGTGCTTCGTGGCCGTCGTCGACGAGGGCTCGTTCACCCGCGCGGCGCGGGCGATCGGCATCGCGCAGCCGTCGCTCTCCCAGCACATCCGCGTGCTCGAGGAGGAGCTGAGCGGACGCCTGATCGAGCGCCTGCCGCGCGGGATCGCACTGACGCCGGCCGGCCGAGTGCTCCTCCCCGAGGCGCGGGCGGCGGTGCGAGCCGTCGAGCGCGGCCGCCGGGGAGCGCGCGCGGCGCTCGCGCTCGAAGCCGGAGAGCTCGAGATCGCGACCGTCCTCTCGATGGCGGTCGGCCTGCTGCCGCGCTACATCCGGATCTGGCGTGAGCGGTATCCGAACGTCGGCATCCGCCTGCACGAGTTCCGCCACCGGTCGCTGCTCGAGGACGCCGTCGTGCAAGGCGTGGCGGACTTCGCAATCGGCCCGCTGCCGGTGCGAGCGTGGGACGGCCCGCTCGCCGTGATCGCGTGGGAGGAGTTCGTGATCGTGGTCCCGCCGAACGACCCGCTCGCCGGCCGCACCTCCGTTCGCCTCGAGGAGCTCGCCGAACGCGAGTGGGTGCTGTACCACCAGGACCACGGACTCGCCGGAATCCTCGAGGACATCTGTCGCCGGGCCGGCTTCAGCCCGCGCGGGTCGGTGCGGACGTCGCAGGCCGAGGGCGCCGCACGGCTCGCGTCGGCAGGACTCGGTCCGGCGCTCGTGCCGGACAACATCGTGCTGCCCGGGATCGAGGGATCGGTGCTCCACCTCGAGCCGCAAACGATTCGAGATGTCGCCGCGTACGCGCGCACCGAGTGGTCATCGACCGCCGCCGCGTTCATCGCCATGCTCGGCACGGAGCAGAAGCCGCGTCCGCGCGACGCCGTCACGATCCGGCTTTAAAACCGGTGTCTGACACCGGGTTTGGTCCGCCCGGGCCAGGGCCGGCGAAGGCAGCTCGGCGCTTCCGCCTGCGCAACTGCTGGGCTGGGGCTTGTGACGGAAGCGTCACGCGTGTGCTCAGTCTGGCACCGCGGACATGTCTTGTCGGCCGCGTCGGCACAATGCGGCCCGTGCACCGACTGCTGCTGATGCTCGTGCTTGTTCTCGCGCTCTCCGCCTGCGGCGGCGGCTCCGGCTCCAAGGCTGCAGCCGGGCCGAGCTTCGCCGGTGCCAGCGCGCGCACCGTGGCGAGCCGAACCGCGAGCTTCACGCTCTTGATCGGCGCAGCGGTCGGGAACGCCTCCGTGCGCTCGGGCGAGACCGGAACCGTCTCGTTCTCCGATCGCCGCGCGCACTTCTACAAGGTCTTGCCGGGCGGCGGCCTGCCGCAGGAGATCATCCTCAACGGTCCCTTCGCATATACGAACGCGAATGTCGCAGCCGCGCTGAAGGACTCGAGCGTCAAGCCTTGGACGAAGCTCGACACCCGGCGGATCCCGGCCTCCGACAGCAAGATCCACCCGGACGAGCTCGCACACGTGCGCGTGCTCGCGTACCTCGCCGACGGGGTTGCCGGAGCAAAGCGCATCGGCGTCCAAACAGTGAACGGACAGCACAGGACCCACTTCCGCGGGCTCGTCGATCCGACGCGGCTTGTCGCAAAAGCGCCGGCCGCGGACCGCGCCGCATTGCGCACCGCCGTCCGCAACGACTACCTCGCAACACCGTTCCTGGCAGACTTCTGGCTCGATGATGCAGGACGTGTACGCGAGGTGCGCGTGAGCTACCTCACCGCGGGAGGCGGGCACATCTTCGTCGAGGGCGGGTTCTCCAATTTCGGCACGAAGATCGACCTCACGCTGCCGGCCGCGAACAAGATCCAGGACATCACTCCGTGACCGTTCCTGAGGCACCGCTCGAGGACGCCGGTTCGGGTCTCGAACCCGTAGGCGACGGCTGGTTCGTCGTGAACGTGCGCGACGCCCAGTGGCTGACGTCGGAGGACGGGGAAAAGAAGCCGTCCGGCTCGGAGTGCGTCTTCGAGAGCCAGAAGTTCTGGTTCCGGCAGCTCGGCGTCAGACTCCACGTCCTGGAGCCGGGCGAGCCGAACGGCCTCTACCACTCCGAGTCGCAGCAGGAGGCGTTCCTCGTCCTCTCCGGAGAATGCCGACTGCTCGTCGAGGGGGAGGAGCGGCTCCTGCACGCGTGGGACTTCTTCCACAGCCCCGCCGGAACCGAGCACATCTTCCTCGGCGCCGGCGATGGGCCGTGCGTGATCCTGATGGCCGGTGCGCGATCGGAGGACACGCAGTTGCACTACCCGGTGTCGGAGCTCGCGGCGCGCTACGACGCGAGCGTCCCGGCGGAAACGTCCGACCCGGACGAGGCGTACGTAGGGCGGTTCGAACCGTCCCGGCGGTCGAGGCCTTCGTACTGGGACCGCCTCCCCTGGGTCTAGCTCTCCCAGGCGAGGCCGGCCGCGAGCACGACCTCGTCCCGCGGCGCGACGAACTGCAAGTCGCCGATCGCGAGTCCGGCCCAGCCGATCACGTTGAACGGTCGTAGGAACGCGGTCGCGGGAATCCGCACCGCGAGCTCGTCGCAGTCTTCCGGCGGGATCTCGACGCCGAGCGTCGGCGCAACGTAGAGGTCGACCTCGGGCCGGTATTCGCGCCAGCGGCGCACCGATTCGCGCGCGCGATCTGCGTCCGCTGGGTCGATCGTCTGCGCGTGCTCGAGCTTCGCGCGCACGTTGTCGCCGTACTCGTCCGCGCGTGACGGGAACGTGGCGCGGTGGGACTCGGCCGCCTCGTGGAAGAAGAGCGGCCAGGTGTCGTCCTGGCGGCTCCGGGATGGACGCTTCGACGACGCGTGCCCCGAGCTCCTCGAGGCGCGCGACGTATTGCTCCGCAGAGCGGTTCTCGGGTGCCGGCGCCCCGCCGACCGACGGCGGCCGGGTCAGCAGACCGACCGTCAGTCCGCGCAGCCGCGGTCGAGGTACGGCTGCTCCTGTGAGCACCGACCACATGAGCGCGGCGTCGGCGACGCTCGTCGCCATCGGCCCGACAGTGTCGAACGTTGGGCAGAGCGGGAAGACGCCGTCGGTCGGAATCCGCCCCCACGCGGGCTTGAGCCCGACCACGTCGCAACACGCAGCGGGAAGCCGTAATCGAGCAGCCTGTGTCGGTGCCGATGCCGATGTCGCAGAGCCGCGCCGCGAGCGCTGCAGCGTTCCCGCCCGACGACCCGCCGGTCGTGCGGCCCGGGTGCGCGGGATTGTGCACCGTCCCGTACCACGGGTTCTGGCTCGTCACACCCCACGCGAACTCGTGCAGGTTCGCCTTGCCGACGATGACCGCACCGGCGTCGACGAGCCGCTGCACGGCCGTTGCGGTCCGCGTCGGCACGTGGTCGGCGTAGATCTTCGAGCCGTACGTCGTGCGGATGCCCGCCGTGTCGATCAGATCCTTGACGAGTAGCCGCTTGCCCTGCAGCGGGCCGGGGAGCGCCGGCGACGGCTCGACCTCGGTGATGACGGCGTTCCAGGCGTCGCTCACGGGATGAGCGCGACCGCCTCGATCTCGAGCTTCGCGCCGGGAACGGCGAGGGCGCTCACTTCGACGAGCGTGCTGGCCGGCCTGGCGTCGCCGAAGACTTCCTGCCGCACCGGATTGATGCGCGCGCGGTCGGCGATGTCGGTGAGGTAAATGGTCACCTTGACGACATCGGCGAACGTCGCGCCCGCCGCAGCGAGAACGGCGCCGAGGTTCGCGAGCACCTGCCGGGCTTGCGCCACGACGTCGTCGCCGCCGACGAGACGGCCCTCGCCGTCGACCGGCACGAAGCCCGAGACGAACAGCAGCTCGCCTGCGCGAACCGCATCGGTGTAATGGCTGATCGGCTCGGCCAGCTCCGGAACGCGGATCTCTTCACGCCTGCTCATCGCTGCGCGTCCGCTCGGACCTTGGTCGAGGGTCGTACGCGGATTGATCGCCTCGGGGTCGATGCGAAGCTCGATCAGCGCCGACGTGCCGGCGCCCAGGGCGATCTCGAGTGCGTCGGGGAACTGCGCCGTCTCGGTCACGGTGGCACCGTACGCGCCGAACGCGCGCGCATAGGCGGCGAAGTCCGGGTTGGCGAGCTCCGTTCCAACGACGCGGCCGGGGTACTGCCGCTCCTGATGCATTCGGATCGTCCCGTACATCCCGTTGTTGACGACGAGCACGATGATCGGCAACCCATACTGCGCCGCTGTCGCGAGCTCCTGTCCGCTCATCAGGAAGTCGCCGTCGCCCGCGAAGCAGATCACCGTTCGGTCCGGCGCGACCAACTTCGCAGCAACCGCCGCCGGGACGCCGTAGCCCATCGCTCCGCTCGTCGGCGCGAGCTGGCTCGGGTAGTCGTGCCAGCGCCAGAACCGGTGCACCCACGCCGAGAAGTTGCCCGCGCCGTTGGTGACGATCGCGTCGGGCACTCGCTCGCGAAGGTGCGCGATGCAGTCGCCGAGGTCGAGCGTCCCTGGCATCGGATCGTGTCTGCTGCCAGGCCTCGAAGTCGGCTCGCGCAGCCGTGCTCCACTCGCCCCAGCGCGGCTCGACGCGCAGGTCGCGCACCGCGGCTGCGAAGTGCTCCATGCCGGAGAGGATCGGGAGCGCAGCGCGGTAGACGCGCCCGAGCTCCTCCGCGCCCGGGTGGACGTGTACGAGCGTCTGCGAGCCGATGAGCGTGTAGCCCGACGTCGTCATCTCGCCGAGTCGCGGCCCGACGACGAGCAGCAGATCCGCCTCGCGAACGCGGGCCGCGAGCTTCGGGTTGATCCCGATGCCGACGTCGCCGACGTAGCTCGGCGAGTCGTTGTCGATCGAGTCCTGCCGGCGGAACGCCGCGCCGGCGGGCAGGGCAGTTCGCTTCGAGGAACGCCTGCATGTCCTCCGACGTGCGCGGGGTCCAGCCCGCGCCGCCGAGCAGACACGAACGGTCGCTCCGCTCGAGCGAGCAGGCCGCGAAGCTCCTCGATCTGCTCGCGGCCGGGATGCGGCTGCACGACGTGGAACGGCTGTGCGTCCTCTGCGTCGGTGTCGCTCGCGAGCATGTCCTCGGGCAGCGCGAGCACCACAGGGCCCGGACGGCCTGCGCAGGCGGTCGTGAACGCACGCGCGATGTACTCGGGGATCCGGTCCGCGCGGTCGATCTGCGCGACCCACTTCGCCATCGGCCCGAACATCCGCCGGTAGTCGATCTCCTGAAAGGCCTCGCGCTCCTCCTGGTCCGACGCGACCTGACCGACGAGCAGGATCAGCGGAGTGGAGTCCTGGAAGGCGGTGTGCACGCCGACGGACGCGTGCGTGGCACCGGGCCCTCGCGTCACGACGGCGATGCCCGGGCGACCGGTGAGCTTCCCGTAGGCGTCGGCCATGTTCGCGGCGCCGGCTTCGTGGCGGCACGTGATCAGGCGGATCGGCGACTCGTACAAGCCGTCGAGCAGCGCGAGGAAGCTCTCGCCCGGAACGCTGAAGATGGTGTCCGCGCCGTGGACGACGAGCTGGTCGACGAGGAGCTTGCCGCCGTGCCTGCTCACAGCTGCTGCTCGAAGTAGACGCGGGCGCGCTGGAGCTTCGGCTTGTCCTCGTCGGCCGGATCGACGTAGGTGATCGTGCGCCTGCCCGCCCACTCGGCCGGCAGCACGAGCACGCGCACGAAGGCCGTCGGCTCCGTCTCGGAGGCAGCAGCGAAGACCGGGTCGGGCCCGGTCTCGTACCACCACTCGAACGGCCCGTACTCGTGCGATTCGCCCTGCGTCTCGATGCGGATCCGTCCTTCGAGCAGGACCCGTAGACCCGGGCCTGGGTGGGTGTGGAGATGCGCGACGCTCCCCGGCGGGAAGTCGACGCGGTCGCAGCGGATCACCGACGGCACCGCCGGACGCTCGAGCAGCTCCCAGACGAGCGCATGCCCCTCGACGTGCGCGGCGCCGAGGTGCGCCTCGTCGCGCTCGACGTCGTAGACGACGCGGTCGCCGTCCTCGGTGGTGGTGCCGTCGAGGTGCTGGGACAGCCGGAGGATCAATGGAACGTCTGGCCGCCGTCGATCACGATCGTCTGGCCGGTGACGAAGTCGGAGCCTGGCCCGCAGAAGTAGACGACCGCACCGACGACGTCCTCGGGCACCTGATCGCGCTGCAGCGTGCGCGCGGCGACGGAGACGTCGCGCAGCTTCTCGATCACCTCGGGATGCGCCTCGACGCCCGCGGACATCGTGAAGCCCGGCGCGACGCAGTTCACGAGCACGTTGTCCTTCCCGAGCTCCTTCGCGAGCGCGCGCGTGAACGCGACGATCGCGCCCTTCGACGTGACGTAGTGCAGCAGGAACGGGACGCCGCGGAAGGGCGTGCCGGAGGAGATGTTCACGATCCTCCCGCCGCCGCGCTCGCGCATCACGGGCACGGCCGCACGGCACGTCAGGAACATCGACGCCACGTTGACGTCCATCACCTGACGCCACTCGTCGAGCGGGATCTGGTCGAACGGCCGCATCTCGAGCGAGGCGTAGAGGCCGGCATTGTTGACGAGGATGTCGAGGCCGCCGCACTCGGCGACTGTCTCGTCGACGAGGCGCTGCACGTCGTCCTCCTTCGAGACGTCGACCGTGACGCCGACTCCGCCGTCGAAGGACTGCGCCGCTTCCTCCGCCCCGCGCAGGTCGGCGACGACGATGCGCGCGCCTGCCGCCGCGAGCCCGTCGGCGATCGCGCGGCCGATGCCCTGCGCCGCGCCCGTGACGACCGCGACCTTCCCGTCCAGCGACCCCATCAGCGGATCGGCGAGAAGGACGTCGGAACCAGGATCCGGTTGTGCTGCGTGTGGATCAACGGCTGGATCTTGCCGAGGAACGCCTTCCACGCGTCGTCGGCCTGCAGCTTCGCGCGGCGCTGCTCGCGCTCGGCGAAGTTCTCGTAGCCCCACAGTCGTCGTGTAGGTGGAGAGCGCGCCGATGTCGGTCGTGTAGGCGCCGAGCAGGTTGCCGAGGTAGCTCTGCTGCAGCTCGATGCCTTCCGTCTCGTACAGCTTCACGAGCTCGTTCAGCTTGCCCGTGATCACGTGGTAGTCGCGCTGCTCGACGATCAATGCCTAGACGCCGCCCATCGCGAGGTACTTGATCTCGAGCCACTCGTCGATGCCGTACTTCGAGCCCTCGCGCCCGATGCCCGACTCCTTGAGGCCGCCGAACGGCACGACCTCGGACGAGACGAACCCCGTGTTGATGCCGTGGATGCCGTACTCGAGCGCCTCCGCGAGCCGCCAGATGCGGCCCATGTCGCGCGTGTAGTAGTAGACGGCAAGCCCGTACGGCGTGTTGTTCGCCTCGCGCACTGCCTGCTCCTCGGTCGTGAAGCGTGCGATGCCGGCGACGGGGCCGAACGTCTCCTCGCGCGACATCGCCGCGTCGGCGGTGACGCCGGTGATGACCGTCGGCTGCCAGAAGAGACCGCCGAGCCCATCGCCTCCGAGGATCACCTCGCCGCCGCGCTCGACCGCGTCGCCGATGTGGCGCTCCACCTTGTCGATCGCGGACTGCTCAATCAGCGGACCGACGTTCGTCTCGAGCTCGAGACCGTTCCCGACCTTCAGCTTCGACGCCTCGTCGACGAGGCGCGCCACGAACGTCGTCGTAGATCCCGTCCTGCACGAAGATGCGGTTGGCCGAGATGCAGGTCTGCCCGCTGTTCCGGAACTTGCAGATCAGCGCGCCCGCGATGGCTTCGTCGAGGTCGGCGTCGTCGAAGACGATGAACGGCGCGTTGCCGCCGAGCTCGAGCGACACCTTCTTGACCTGCTCCGCGCACTGCGCCATCAGGAGCTTGCCCGACCTCGGTCGAGCCGGTGAACCCGAGCTTCCGCACGATGGGGTTCGAGGTCATCTCGCTCGCCGATCAGCGGTGCGTCCTCGGCCGCGCCGGTCACGATCTGGAAGACCCCTTCGGGCAGTCCCGCTTCGAGGCCGAGCTGCGCGATCGCGAGCGCAGAGAGCGGCGTCTGCTCGGCGGGCTTCAGCACCATCGTGCAGCCGGCCGCGAGTGCGGGCGCGGACTTGCGCGTCGGCATCGCGGCAGGGAAGTTCCACGGCGTGATCCCGACGGTGACGCCGATCGGATCCTTCGTGACGACGATGCGGCGATCGGCGGCGTACGTCGGGATCGTGTCGCCGTAGACGCGCTTGCCCTCTTCGCCGAACCATTCGTAGAAGGACGCGGCGTAGCCGATCTCCAGACGCGACTCGGCGAGCGGCTTTCCCTGCTCCGTGCGTGAGGAGGCGTGCGAGCCCGTCCTCGTTCTCGAGCATCAGATCGGCCCAGCGGCGGAGGATCCGCGCGCGGTCCTTCGCCAGCATCGAACGCCAGGCCGGGAGCGCCTCCTGCGCGCGCGCGATCGCGCGGCGAGTCTCGGCGGCGCCCATGCGCGGCACGTTGGCGATCGTCTCGCCCGTCGCGGGGTTCTCGACCGGGAACGTCTCGCCCGAGTCGGACGCGATGTCGAGGAGCGGCTGGTCGACCGTCGCAGCCACGGTTCAGCCGCCGAGCGCCGCCGCGATCTCGCTGCACGTCCCGACGGACGCGACGTTCTGCATCGCGTAGTTCAGCGCCGCGTTCTGCCACTCGTCACCGGTCGTCGACGTGCCGTCGGAGGCGACGATCGCGCGGTAGCCCGCGTCGGCTGCGTGGCGCGCGGTGTGCTCGATCGACATGTTCGTCCAGGCGCCCGTGATGATCAGCGTCTCGACGCCGAGACCGCGCAGCAGGATGTCGAGCCGCGTGTCGTAGAAGCCGTTCATCCGCATCTTCTCGACGACGTGGTCGCCGTCCTGCGGCTCGAGCCCTTCCGCCGGGGCGGCTCCCCAGGTGCCGCGCACGAGCGCGTTCGCCTCCTTCACGCCCTGGAAGAGCGGCGCGTTCTGCTTGAGGCCCGGCGCGCCGGCCTCGACGATGTACCAGACGTGGATCACGGGCACGCCGGCGCTGCGGCAGGCGGCTGCGAGGTTCTTCACGTTCTCGACGGCGTTCTGTGCGATCGCGTGCGCAGGAGCACCGGAGTCGGCGAAGGCGCCGCCCTCGATGATCACGTCGTTCTGCATGTCCTGGATGACCAGGGCAGCTGCTTTGGGATCGATCTTGTCCATCTCGCCTCCTCTCTAGTGCATGTAGCCGAGCCGGTTGCCCGCGACCTTCATCCGCACGCGGTAGACGGAGGTCGAGGCCGGGATGTACAGCGAGCGCCAGTCGTCGTCGCCCCAGTTGATGTTGCCGACGCTCTCCGGCACCTCGATCGTGCCGAGGTGCTCGCCGTCCGGGCCGATCACCCAGACGCCGTCGGGGCCGGTGACGTAGATGTTTCCCTGCTCGTCGAGCCTTCATCCCGTCGACGAGGCCGCCCTTCGCGAGGTCGCCGTCGCCGATGTTCTCGGCGAACACGCGTCCGTTCGAGAGCGCGTGGTTCGGGCCGACGTCGAACACGCGGATGTGCGCGCGATCGGTGTCGTTGATGTAGAGCAGCGACTCGTCCGGCGAGAAGCAGAGCCCGTTCGGCTGCACGAAGTCGTCGACGAGCAGCTCGATGCTCGCCGCCGCCCGCGGGCAGCCGGTAGACGCCCTGAAAGTCGAGATCCTGCTCGCGCTCGAGCCCGAAGCCGGGCATGCGCCCGTAGGTCGGGTCGGTGAAGATGATCGACCCGTCGCTCGCGACGATGACGTCGTTCGGGCTGTTCAGCTCCTTGTCCCTGCCAGTGCGTGGCGAGCGTCTCGCGCGTTCCGTCCGGCTTCTCCCGGACGACGGAGCTCGTGACGTGCTCGCAGACGATGAGGTTGCCGTCGTTGTCGAGCGTCATGCCGTTGCACTTGTTGCTCGGGTCCCGCAGCACCGTGACTCCCTCGTCGGGATGCCAGCGGCGGCGCTTGTCGCCGGGCATGTCGCTGAAGTGGAGCGACCCGTCGGACATCCAGATCGGGCCCTCGGTGAAGGTGAACCCTGTCGCGATCTGCTCGACCTCGGCGTTCTCGTCGACGAGGTCGTTCAGCTTCTTGGAATGCACCACGACCGCCATCGCTTCTCCTTTTCGCCTGCTGGGGTAGAGCGAAGCTAACAGGCTAGAGAGGTTCGTAGTCCACTTCGAGGAAGTCGGACACCTCGGGGAGCCAGCGGTCGTTGACGAAGCGCACGTGGTCCGGGTGCTCGTTGTAGGCCGCGTAGGCCTCCGGGCCGGCGAACTCCATCGAGATGCCGAAGCGGTACGCGTTCTTCGGGCTCGTCTCGCGGAGGATCTGAAACTCCTCGACGCCCGGGATCGCGCGAGAGCGCTCCCGCGGTGGCGAGGAAGTCCGCCTCGGCCGGCGAGCCTTCCGGGTGCGAGAGCGTGAAGACGACGGTGTGCCGGATGCGGCCGGCGGCGAGATCGGTCATGGCTGGTCCTCCTCGACGTGGATGCGGCCGGCCGCGGTCTTGAGCGGCGTGCCGAGACGTCCCGCGCGAACCGCGAGAGCTTCGCTGAGAATCGAGATCGCCTGCTCGGCCGGCGAGTCCGCACCGACGTCGAGGCCGGTCGGGCCGTACACCTGCGCGAGCTCGGCCTCGGTCAGGCCTTCCTCGAGCAGGCGCTCGCGCCGCCTCGCCTGCGTCTTGCGCGAGCCGATCGCGCCGACATAGAACGCCTCCGACCGCAGCGCCGCCTTCAGCGCCGGCAGGTCGAACTTGTCGTCGTGGGCCAGGACGACGACGGCCGTGTTGTGGTCCGGCGCGATGTGGGCGAGCGCGTCGTCGGGCCATTCGACGAGCAGCTCGTCGGCGCTCGGGATCCGCTCGCGCGTCGCGAAGGCCGCGCGCGGGTCGGCGCAGATCGTGCGCCAGCCGAGCATCCCGGCCGCGGCGCACAGCGCCTCGGCGGTGTCGACGGCGCCGATGACGACGAGCCGCGGCGGCGGGCCGTAGACCTCCGCGAAGACCTTCGAGCCCTCGACCTCGTGGATGCCGTTCCGGCGGATCTCCGGCGCGAGGGCGGCGAGCGCTGCCGGCGCGTCGCCGACGGTCTCGTTCCGGTCGAGCAGCACGAGCAGGCGAGCGCCTGACCTGCGGCCCCTCGACGACGGTGAACAGAACGGCGCGCTCGTCGGTATGCGCGAGCTCGAGCAGCCGGTCGCCGACGCTCAATCGAAGCGCTCGACGAACACGTCGATCTCGCCGCCGCAGGGCAGGCCGACGCCGAGGGCGTCGTCGTCCGAGATGCCGTAGCTCAGCAGCTTCGGGACACCGGTCTCGAGCACCTCCTTCGCCTGCTCGGCGATGTCGCTCTCGACGCAGCCGCCGGAGACGGAGCCGCAGAGCTCACCGCTCTCCGACACCGCGAACTTCGAGCCGATCGGCCGCGGCGCCGACTGGCGCGTCGCGACGACCGTGGCGACGGCGAACCGCTCACCGCGATTCCGCCAGCGCTCGACCTCGTCGACGATCTCTTTCACGCTGCGTGCCTCCGCTCGATGCCTCCGAGCACTGTACCCAGGGCCTCGAGACTCGCGACATCGTGCCCCGAGAGGAACCGGTCGACGTGCGGCAGCGCCGCGCGCATGCCGCCGGCGCGCGGCTCGTACTGCGGGTGGCCCTTGAGCGGGTTGACCCAGACGACCGCGAACGCCTGCCGCGCGAGCCGTGCCATCTCGCGGCCGACGAGCGCCGTGTCTCCGCGCTCGCAGCCGTCGGAGAGGATCACGACGACCGCGCCCTGCGTGAGCGCGCGTCGCCCCCACTCGTCGTTGTACGCCTTGAGCGACTCGCCGATGCGGGTGCCGCCCGACCAGTCGGTGACGCGCGCGGCGGCGGCCGCGAACGCCGTCTCCGGGTCGCGCGAGCCGAGCTCGGGCGTCAACCGCGTCAGCCGCGTGCCGAACGCGAACGCCTCGACTCGCCGTCCGGCGCCGCGGGCTGCGTGGATGTACAGCAGCAGCGCACGCGCGTACGAGTCCATCGAGCCCGACACGTCGAGGATCAGGACGAGCTTGCGCGGTGCCTCGGCGCGGCTCCGGAACGCGCGCTGCACCGGGTCGCCGCCGGTCGAGAGCGATGCGCGCACGAGACCGCGCACGTCGAGCGCGGTGCCCTTGGAGTCGGGACGAAGCCGGCGCGTGCGCCGCCGGGGCCGCGCGACCGCGATCTCCTTGATCAGCTTCTTCGCGCGCGCGAGCTCGTCCGGCGTCATCGCGCCGAAGTCCTTCGTGCGCAGCAGCTCGTCGGCGTTCCAGCCGCCGACCTCGGCGACGCCGCCGTCGATCTCCGGCCCAGGCCCGGGCTCGCCGCCCTTGCGGCGTTCGCCGTGCGGCGCTTCGGCCGCGCGCCTCTGCGGCTGAGCGACCGACGACGTTGAGGAACCACGAGTCGAACGCGATGTCGAACGACGGCGAGATCCTCGCGCCGCGAGACGAGCGTCTGCCGCAGCGTCCAGTACACGTCGTCCTGGCGCGCGAGCTCGACCGAGTCGAGCCCCTTCAGCGCGTCGGCGACGCGGCCCGGCCCCACCTCGACTCCGACCTCGCGCAGCACGCGGCCGAACGTGACGATGTGCCGGACGACCGCGTTAGCGGGCACGAGCGCTTGCGACGAGGCCGGCCAGAGCCTCGTCGCGGACGGAGAGCAGGTCCTCGTGGTACTTCAGGACGGAGCCGAGCGTCAGCTGCACGTTCTCGACGTCGAGCTCCTGCTTGCCGAGCGCCGTCAGCGCACGCGCCCAGTCGATCGTCTCGGCGACCCCGGGCGGCTTCTGCAGGTCGAGCGAGCGCAGCTCGGCGACGAACGCCGCCGCCTCGGCGGCGAGCCGCTCGGGCACGCCCGGCACGCGCAGCGTCACGATCTCGATCTCCTTCTCGATCGACGGATGGTCGATCCAGTGGAAGAGGCAGCGCCGCTTCAGCGCGTCGTGCAGCTCGCGCGTGCGGTTGGAGGTGAGGATCACGTACGGCCGCTGCTTCGCCACGACCGTGCCGAGCTCCGGGACGGTGATCTGGAAGTCCGAGAGCAGCTCGAGCAGGAACGCCTCGAACTCCTCGTCGGCCCGGTCGATCTCGTCGATCAGCAGCACGACCGGCTCGTCGGCCTCGACCGCCTCGAGCAGCGGGCGGCGGATCAGGAACTCGGGCCCGAAGAGCTCCGCCTCGTCGACCGTGCCTTCCTGCGCCGCGCGGATGTGCAGCAGCTGGCGCGCGTAGTTCCACTCGTAGACGGCGTGCGCGACGTCGAGGCCCTCGTAGCACTGCAGCCGGATCAGGCGGGCGCCGAGTGCGGTCGCGATCGACTTCGCCGCCTCGGTCTTCCCGACGCCGGCCTCACCTTCCAGAAGCAGCGGCTTCTCGAGCTTCAACGAGAGGTAGAGCGCGGTCGAAAGTCCGCGGTCGGGAAGGTACGACGCGCGCGCGAGCGCCGACTCGAGTTCGTCGATCGAGGCGAACGGCATTTGCGGAGCGTACCCGTCCCGTGCAGAATCGCGGCATGGCGGCCGAGGCGCTCATTCCGACGTCCCCGGACGAGGCAGCCAGTCTCTTCGGCGAGGGCAAGGACCTGACCGTCTTCGGCGGCGGCACGATCCTCCTGCCCGAGATCGCGGCGGGCCGGCTGAAGCCGACGCGCGCGCTCATGCTCCACCGCAGCGGTCTCGATTCGCTCGAGACGTCCGGCGACGTGGTCCGGATCGGCGCGATGACGACGATCGCGTCGCTGATCGACGGCACGGACGACCTCCTCACGCGGTTTGCCGAGCACGTCGCGGACGGCGAGGTGCGCCGCAACGCGACGGTCGGCGGCAACCTCTGCGCGTCGCCCGGCATCGGCTCGCAGCGCGGCGACCTCGGGGCGCCGCTGATCGCGCTCGGAGCGCGCGTTCGCTCGACCGGTAAGGGCGGCGAGCGCACGGAGCCGGTCGAGGACTTCCTCTCGGGCGACCGCAGCGGCCGGCTCGTGCTCTCGATCGAGTACGACCGCCCGTCCGGCAAGACCGCCGCGGAGATGATGCGGCGCCGCCACGCGCACTCGTATGCGATCGCGAACGTCGCGGTCTGCGAGATCGAACGGCGACCTGCGCGTCGGCATCTCCGGCGTCGGCCCGCTGGCCGTGCGCGCCCGCTCCGTCGAGCAGAGCCGGAACGCCGACGACGTGCTGAAGGACGTCGAGCCGGTCACCGACGCGCTCGCCTCGGCCGAGTACCGGCAAAAGATGCTGCCCCTGCTCGTGCGGCGAGCGCTCGACCAGCTGGAGAGCGCATGAACCTGACCGTCAACGGCCGCGAGCACGAGATCACGAGCGCGCCGCTCACGCCGCTTCTGCACGTGCTGCGCGAGGAGCTCGAGATCACGAGCCCGAAGGCGGGCTGCCAGCAGGGCGGCTGCGGCACGTGCACCGTGCTCGTCGACGGCGAGCCGCGCCGTTCGTGCCTCACCGCCGTCGCGACCGTCGACGGCGCGTCGATCACGACGCTCGAGGGACTCGGCGAGGCCGAGAGCCTGTCGCCGGTGCAGGCCGCGTTCCACGAGCATTACGCCGCGCAGTGCGGGTTCTGCACGCCCGGCATGGTCGTTGCCGCAACCGCGCTGCTCGAGCGCGTCGGCGGCCCGGTCGACCGCGACGACATCCTCGACGCACTCGGCGGCCATTACTGCCGCTGCACGGGCTACGTGAAGATCGTCGACGCGGTGCATGGCTGCGTCGCGCGGCGAGGTTGGAACGCCGGCATGAAGGCGGTCGGCGCACGTCTCCCCCGCTACGACGGCGTCGGCCACGTCACCGGCCGCACGCAGTACGTCGACGACATCCGCGTCGGCCGCACGCTCTGGGTGAAGGCGCTCCGCTCGCCGCACGACAACGCGGCGATCACGAAGCTCGACACCTCGAAGGCCGAGGCGCTGAAGGGCGTGCACGCGATCGTCACGCACGCCGACGTGCCGCGGAACGTCTACGGGCATCTCGAAGGGCTCGGCGTTCCGGGCGACGAGCCGCTGCTCGCCGACGGCGAGGTCCGCTACAAGGGCCAGCCGATCGCCGCGGTCGCAGCCGAGTCCGAGGAGGCCGCGCAGGCCGCCGTCGACGCGATCGAGATCGCGTACGAGCCGCGCCCCGCGCTCTTCGACATCCGCAAGGCGCTCGATCCCGGACGCGCCGAAGATCCACCAGTGGGGCAACGTCTATCCGCACTACGGCCCGTTCAACCACCGCCGCGTGCGCAAGGGCGACGTCGAGGCCGCGTTCGACAAGGCGGACACGATCGTCGAGGGCGTCTACCGGCCGCAGGCGATCGAGCAGATGCCGATGGAGACGCAGGTCGCGCTCGCGGTGCCGGAGGCGAACGGGCGGCTGACCATCTACTCGTGCACGCAGGCGATGTACTTCTCGATGGGCGTCGTCGCTGCGCACCTGGAGGTGCCGCTCAACAAGCTCAAGTTCGTCGGCGGCACGGTCGGCGGCGGCTTCGGCGGCAAGGTCGACACGGCAGCGGACACGATCTGCGCGCTCCTGGCGCTGAAGTCCCGCAAGGCGGTCAAGTGGCGCTGGACGCGCGAAGAGGAGTTCCTCGCCTCGTCGACGCGCGCCGCGTGGCACATCGAGATCGCCGACGCCGTCACGAAGGACGGCTGGATCCTCGGCCGGCGCACGCTGACGCTGCACGACTCGGGCGCGTACGCGCGCTTCTCGCCGTACGGCGTGACGAAGCACGCGTTCCACCACTCCGGCGCGTACACGATCCCGAACCTCCACTTCGACGGGTTCGTCGTCTTCACGAACCGCGTGCCGTCGACGGCGATGCGCGGCTTCGGCGTCACGTCGGTGTCGTTCGCGGTCGAGACGCATCTCAACCGCATCGCCGCCGTGCTCGGCATCGATCCGTGGGAGCTGCGCCTCAAGAATGCGAACCGGGTCGGCGACACGAGCGGGAACGGCGTGACGATGCACGATCCCTCGACGGTCGACGTGACGCTCGCCGCGGCAGATCGCGTCGGCATCGAGCTCGGCGCCGAGTACCGCGCAGATGACCTCCGACCCGCGCACGGGCGCGCTCCTGCCCGAGCACCTCGTCGCCCAGCAGGATCTGAACGGGGAGAAGCACTGATGGCCAAGCACCGCGGTCGCGGCTTCGCGACGATCGAGTATCCGACCGGCATGAACCAGAACGGCGATCCGAGCCAGGCCTGGATCAAGCTGAAGCCGGACGGCCGCGTCGACGTCTTCTCCGGCACGGTCGACATCGGGCAAGGCTCGAAGACGGTGCACACGCAGATCGTGGCCGACGCGCTCGGCGTCCCGTACGACTGGGTCACGATGGACAACACGAACACCGACTCCTCGGCGGTCTGCACCGGCACGTTCGCCTCGCGCGGGACGTTCATCGGCGGCAACGCCGTGCGCCTCGCCGCAGAGCGCGTGCGCGAGCGCATCCTCGACATCGCGTCGAAGGAGCTGGAGATCGACGCGAGCGACCTCGAGATCGCAGAACGGCGAGGTGACGGCGAAGGGCGCGCCGCAGAAGAAGATCAGCGTGTCCGACGTCGCCGGCGCCGCGACCTACAACTACGGCGAGCTGATCAGCGGCTCGTCGACCGCGCTGAAGCCGTTCGCCGAGGTGGACGACGCAACCGGGCAGGTGGAGATCGAGCCGCACTCGGCGATCTCGTACGCGGCGTGCGTCGCGGACGTCGAGGTCGACGACGAGACCGGCGAGGTCGTCGTGCTGAAGCTCGTGCAGGTGTACGACGTCGGGCCGCGCGATCAATCCGACGCTCGTCGAGGGGCAGATCGAGGGCGGCGCCATCATGGGCCTCGGCCTCGGGCTTTTGGAGAACAGCTACCCGAGCTATCCGTCGGTCGACAATCGCGGCGGCGAGTTCGGCGCGTATCTCGGCCCGGCGCTGCAGGACCTGCCGGAGCTCGACAACGTGATCCTCGAGAATCCGTCCGAGGACGGGCCGTTCGGCGCGAAGGCGATCGGCGAGATGGCGAACAACGCCCAGCCGCCGGCGATCGCGAATGCGATCCACGACGCGGTCGGCGTGTGGGTGACCGAGATGCCGGCGACGCCGGAACGCGTGCTTTCGGCGATCCAGGAGCAGCGCGAGCCTCGGCGTGACGGCAAGCGGGTCGTCTTCGACGAGCACATCTCGGTGAAGACGCTCTCGTCGAACGACGGCGCCGGATTCTTCAGCACCGATGCCTGACACATCGCCGTTCCGCACCTGGAGCGGACGCGAGCCGTGGGAGTTCGTCGACGGCGTGCACCTGCACGCGATCGGCGGCGAGCAGGTGCTGCTCTGCCGGTTCGCTACGAGCCGGGCAAGCAGGTGCCGTGGCACGTCCACGAGGACACGGAGCAGGTGATGATCATCACCGACGGCGAGGTGGATATGACGATCGAAGAGGAGACAGCCACGCTGAAGGCCGGCGACGTCGTCGTCGTCAATCGCGGCCTGCACCACAAGCTCTTCTCCGAGAAGGGCGTCAGCTTCATCGAGGCGCTCGCCCCCGTTCCGCTCGATCACGTCCCGGACAAGAGCCTCGACCTCGTGCTCGGCCCCGACGGCGGCGCGCAGCACGTGGAGAAGTGAGGGACGATGCCGCTCGTGCGCGTCGAGCTCTTCGAGCGTAGGCTGACGCCGGAGCTCGAGTCACGCCTGATCGACCGTCTCACCGAGACGCTGCTCGAGTGCCTCGAGGCGCCCGAGCTGAAGGAGCACACCTGGGTGATCGTGGAAGGTCACGACGCCCACCGCTGGGGCCGAAACGGCAAACCGTGGGACGAAGGAGGCAGTTGAGATGCCGATCATCGAAGTCAAGCTCTACGACAAGCGCGTCACCGAGGAGTCCGTGCCGAAGATCATCGAGGCGTTGACCGAGGCGCTCGCGGAGTCGTCCGGTGCAGCGCGCGAGCACATCCAGGTGGTCGTGCAGGGCGTCTCGCCGAAAAACTGGGGCATTGCCGGCAAGCAGCAGGGGTAGCACGGGCATCCCCGCAGCCGAGCTCGAGTCGCGCCGCGAGCGGCTGCTCGAGATCGTGCGGCGCGAGCGGCTGACCGGCTACGTCCTCTTCGACGCGTCGTACATCCGGTACTTCACGAGCTTCGGCTTTCTCTCGACGGAGCGGCCGGTCGTGTTCGCGCAGAGCGCCGCAGGCGAGATGGTGGTGTTCGTACCCGAGTTCGAGGTCGAGCGCGTGCGCGCTGAGACGCCGTTCGAGCGGATCGAGTCGTATCCGGAGTACCCGGGGATCGGAGCACCCGATGCGGATCTTCGCGCGCGTGCTCGCCGATCTCGGCGATCGGAGGCTCGATCGGTGCCGATCAGGACGGCTACCCGGGGATCCTCGGCTACGAAGGCCCTTCTCTGAGCGAGGTCACAGGCGGCTCGGTCGCGCCGCTCGCCCGAGTGATCGAGTCGATGCTGGTGCGCAAGAGCGCCGCGGAGATCGAGCTGATCCGCGAGAGCGCGCGCTGGTGCGAGCACGCGCACCGGCTGCTGCAGGAGTACACGCGCCCCGGCGTGACCGAGGCCGAGGCCAGCCTGCGTGCTGGGCACGAGGCGACGCTCGCGATGCTGCAGGAGCTCGGCGACAACGGACAGCAGGCTTCTTCCGACGGCGTGTCAGCCGGTTACCGCGGCCAGATCGGCCTGCGGAGCTCGTGGGCGCATGCAGTCGCGCACAACATCGAGTTCCAGGCGGGCGACGTGCTCGTCACGCGAGACGAGCGCGCCGATCTGGGGCTACAACGCGGAGCTCGAGCGCGCCATGATCATCGGCCCGCCGACCGACGAGATGCGCCGCCTCTTCGATCACACCGTCGCGGCGCAGCAAGTCGCCTTCGACGCGCTGCGGCCGGGCGTCACGTGCGCCGATGTCGACGGCGCCGTCATGCGCTACTTCGAGGAGAACGACCTGCTGCCGTACTGGCGCCAGCACACGGGTCATGCGATCGGCCTGCGCAACCACGAGGCGCCGTTCCTCGACCTCGGCGACCACACGCCGGTCGAGTCCGGCATGGTCTTCACGATCGAGCCGGGGCTCTACGCCGCCGACATCGGCGGCTTCCGCCACTCCGACACGGTCGCGGTCACGCCGGACGGGATCGACATACTCACGGACTACCCGCGCGACATCGAAAGTCTCACTATCCCCGGCCTGACCTGACGCCAGAGGTCACGCGAGTTTGCGTGCCGCCTACGTGCGTTGACGAGATCACGCATAGCTGCGTAACGCACTCGTGCGATCTATCCATCACGCATCGGCGCGATCTCTCCTGACCTCTTCAAACGCTTCGTCAAGGAACGGTTCGACTCGACCGACCGCGGAATCGCAGACGCCGTGTTGGATGAGCTCCTCGGGCATCACGGCCGGACATCCGTATGGAACCCAGGAGCTCGCCTACGCACTCTGGGAAGAAGTCCCCACGGGATTTACGGCCTCGGCGACGGATCTCGAAGCAGCGTTGGGAGCGGTTCTGCGGGCCGAGAACGCTCACTTCACCCTGCTCTGGGAACAGAGCTCACGCGCGCAACGCCTGGTGCTTCAGGCGCTCGCACTTGAGCCCGGTCGCGTGCAGTCGGCGGCATACCGCAACACATTCGGGCTACCGGCGGCCTCAACGGTGCAGCGGGCGATTGAGGCGCTCACACACGACGAGCTCGTAGCCCGGCGGCCCGACGGCGCACACGAGATCGTCGAGCCGTTCCTTCGCGAATGGGTCGTCGCCTACACCATGTAGCCGGTTACACGCCGACGGTCGCTGCACGCTCGCCGCCGAAGGCAGGACGCCTAGCGCGGGAAGCACGCCTCGATCGGCCCGAACCACCGCCGCTGCCCCGAGCACGGCAATGGCGCGTGGTCGCGGAGCCGGACGCGTGTCGTCACGAAGCTCGTCGTTCCGCTCGGCACATTGAGGTGCCCCCAGGCGAGGTACTCGGCGGAGGCATTTGCGACGTGCAGGTTGCGCGCCCGCACCGCCGCGGCGAGCGCCGCCGTATCGTCGTAGATGACGCCGTAGGCGCCCGCCGCTCCGTCGTGATGCCGGACGAACGCCTGGAAGGAGAGCGTGAATGCGACGAAGGCTGCGGCGATCGCCGCGGCAGTCGTGAGCGAGATGATCGCCGAGCGACGCCGGACGAGCGAGGCCGCGTCCTCGAGGCCGAGCGCGGCAAGCAGGAGTGAGACCGGGTAGCTGACGAGCAAGTAGTGCGGCCCCACCCCACTCCGCGACGACGTGATGTACGCAAGGCAGATGCCGACGAGCCAGACGACGAGGAGCGCGCGGCGTGCGGTGTCGATGCTGGGGTGGCGGCCGTCGCGGACGACACGAGCGAGCGACGTCACCATCCCGAGCGCAAGCAGCACGATGACGACGATCCCGGCGGTGCGGCCGAGCGTCCAGGCCGCGCCGCCCTGGTGCTGCGCGCCCGTGAGGTAGCTCCAGCCTTCGGCGCTGACGAGATCGATCGTCTGGCGGACTGCTTCGATCGTCCCCGTACCCGCGGCCCCTCCGTGGCCACGGCCGTTGTTCACGATCAGGTTGAAGTCACGGAAGCCGTGCTTGGCGTTGTGGGCCAGCCACGGGCCGAGCAAGACGACGCCGAGCGCCGAGCCTGCGATGAGCGCGCGCCAATCGACATCGCGCGCTCGGTACGCGATCAACGCGCCAATCGGGAGGATGAGCGCGACCGCCGACAGGTTGAGCGAGATCGCAGTGACGAAGAGCACGGGCACGAGCAGCGCGACCCGGGTGCGATCCCGCTCGAGCACGACGAAGAGGCTCCAGAGCAACGCAACCGTGACGAGCGGCAGATAGTCCTGCTGCCACAGATGGCGGCCGTAGAGGACCGCCCACGGCGCCGTCGCGAACAAGGCGGTCGTGACCAACGCCACAGCACCGCCAAAGCGCCGACGGACAACGACGTAGGTAAGTGCGATCGCGACGAGCGACAGAACGGCGACCGATGCAGTCGCGAAGAGCACGCCGTCGTGGATCCGGACTACGACGGCGACGATATACACGTAGAGGGGCGGGTTGGATGCGCCGGAGCTCGAGGCCAGACCGACCGTCCGTGTGTCGCCGTGGAGGATGTCGTGGGCGATTCGCAAGGCGATCGCTTGATCGTCGTGATACTCCGCGAGCCCAAGGTGCCGCAGGCGAAGCCAGGCGGCGAGCGCGACGATCGCCGTCGCGGCTGCCGCTTCCCAGCTCAGTCGCCGCGACCGCATCCGGGTTAGACGCCAACGGGCGCAGCGAGGAGCGCCAGCTCGACCGGCGGAGCCTCGCGCACGATCGCGGCCGTCTCCCGCGCATGGAGCAGCGTCGTGCGGACGATGAGCTTCGCTCGCGCGTAGTTGTCCATCACCGTCGGCACCGGCGCAACGGGATGCCCGAGCGCATAGCCGGCGGCGTTGCGGCCGATCTGGCGATACGACTCCAGCGTCAGCGACGGGGCCATGCCGAAGAGCTCGAGGTTGTCGAGCGGCTCGAGGTCTGCGCGGTGGATCAGCGCCGTGCCCTTCGACTGGAGGCCGACCGCGATGCCGGAGCCTGAGAGCCGCGCCCCGTCGTGGCCGATGAACGCGACGTCCGACGAGCGGCGCACGCGCACGAGTCTCGGCTCCGCCCCCGCATCGCGCACGCCCTCGACGAGCGCGACCAGGACGTCGCGATGCTGCAGGCCGTTGATCGTCTCCGACAGCGCGCCGCCTACCGCCGGGCCGACCGCGATCACGACTTCGTCCGCGCGCGTCCCGCCCAACGGCTTCGATCGTCTCCTCGACGGCAGGTTCCGTGCCCTGCGCTGAGCCGAGGAGCCGCGCGTCGATCGTGTACGGCAGCCGCTGCAGATGCTGCCAGCGCTCGCCGTCGAGCCGATAGCCGGTGCCCGGGCCGGCGTAGTCGTTGGCGTCGTTCACCGCCGACACGACGGCTCCGTCCGCGCCGATGATCGCCGACGTCTGCAGATAGTCCGCCGCGACCTTCTGCCGCTGCATCCCGAACACTGCATCGGCGACGTCCGCGAAGCCGCGCTCTGCCAGCGCGCGCGCGACGTCGAGGCCGCTGATCCGCTCCGACAGCACGCGATCGCCGGCGATGCACGTCCGCAGCGCGGTCGCGGTCCGGCAGGTCGCGCGAGTCGAGGCACGTCGCGGCGAGCCGCACCTCCTCGTCGCTGATCGGCGGGAAGCCGAGCACGTCGTAGACGGCCTGCACCGCATGCGCAGCTCGCGAACGAACCGCGATCGCATCCTCCTCGCCGAGCGGCTCGATGCCGGCATCGACCTGCCAGTCGCGCTGCAACGTCAGCCACTCGTCGAGGTCGTCCGAGTCGTAGTTGCCGCCGCCGAACATGTTGTCGTAGCGCGGCATCGACGAGTAGCCGGACGTGACGAAGTCCGTGCCGGGCAGGAACTGGCCCATCAGCTTGCCCGTCTTGCGGATCTCGGAATGGCTCGCGATCGCGTCGTTGCCCGACGCGACCTCGAGATCGAGCCACGCTGCGAGCACGTTCTCGGCCAGCACCTCGCGCGTTCCGCCGGGCACGGCCATCGCCGAGCGCGATGCACGAGATGGAGCCGTTCTGCACGCCCTGCGAACCGGCGGCGCGGACGAGCGAGAGGCAGCGCGCCTCGAGGTAGAGCATCGACTTGCCCTCCGACGCGCCCATCAGCGCCTCCGAGCCGCCGCCCGACGTGAAGCGCACCTTGATCCCGCGCGACGCATACGCCGAGCAGAGGAACGCCTTCGACCACGGCGTGTCGTCGCCGTCCACGAACACCGGCTCCGTTCCGTAGACGGACAGCGTCTCCGCGTAGGTGACGAGGCCCTGCATGCCGAGCCGCAGGTTCAGCCGCTCCTCGACGGCGCACTGCGTCATCACGCCCGGCCGTCCGGTCTGCGAGCCGACGAGGATCGCGATCGCGTTCAGGCCCGCGTAGCGCGAGACGCCGACCGTCGTCTCGATCTCCGCGAAGCCGCGCGCGGCCGCCTCGGCCGCGTCGGCGGCGAGCAGCGCCGGATTCTCCTTGAGGTTCGTGACGTGCGCCTGGTTCGCCGGCGTGCGCCGCGCGCGCAGCTTCTTCAGCGCGAACATCAGCTCGACCGGATCGAGCAGCGCGATGACCCGCGCCAGACGCGCTGGGGTCAGGCCGCGCGAAAGCCGAACCAGCTCGTCGCGCGGCACGCCGACATCGACGAGCCGCCGCGCGATCTCCACGTCCTCGAGCTCCGCAGCCTCGCCGGCAACGTCCAGGTCGAGCCCGTAGCGGGCGACGAAGTGATCGAGCGCATCCCAGTCCTGCTCGCGCCTGCCGTCGAGCTCGACGACCCGCCCATCTTCGACGACGAGCGAGGGCGTCGGATCGTTCGGGCTGTCCATCGCAACGAGCCCGAGCTCGACCAGCGGCTCGATCGAAAGCTCGCGACGCAAACCGCGCGCCTCCCGAGAGACGAAGCGCGCAGAGCGCTCGTCAGGCTGCAAGAAGCCCTCGCTCCGCGTAGACCTGCGCCGCCTCGCGCACGAACGCCGCCGTGACGGCGCACCCCACTCGTCGAGCCGCTCGGCCCACGCCGCGAGCTCCGCCGCCGACGAGCGGCGCGGACGCAGTGCCGCATAGATCTCGAGGATCGTCTCGTCGGGCAACGGAGCGAGCTCGGCCGCGCGCAGCAGATTGTCCGCGAGCTGCGTCCGGCCGCCCGCGCGCGCGACCTCGGCCTGCAGCCGCAACGTCTCCGGCGTCGCGCGCAGCTCGGCCGTTTCGACTCCCTCGCCGTGCAACTCGAGCTCGTCGAGCGCGATCCCGCCGGGCGTCCGCACGAGGTCTGGCCGGTTGCGCGCCGAGCGGGTAGTCGCTGCTCGGATCGAAGGCCATGACCAAAACCGTATAGAAATCGTCTATGAGCAACCACTACGGCTTCGAAGGACGCGTCGCGCTCGTCACGGGCGGCGCCAGCGGAATCGGCGCCGCGGCGGTCGAGCGGCTGCAGGCCGGAGGAGCCGAGGTGCACGTCTTCGATCTCGCGAACGGGGACGATGTCCGCGACTCCGCGCAGCTGAACGCCGCCGTGGCGAAGCTGCCGCGCCTCGACGTGCTCGTCTGCGCAGCGGGCGTCGGCGGCGACTCGCTGCACACCGAGGACGTCAGCGACGAGGAATGGGAACGCGTCCACGCGATCAACCTGAACGGCGTCTTCTACGCGAACCGCGCCGCGATCCCGAAGATGAAGGAGAACGGCTACGGACGCATCGTCAACGTCGCCTCGATCGCCGGCAAGGAGGGCAACCCGATGGCCGGCGCGTACTCCTCGTCGAAGGCGGCGGTGATCGGGATCACGAAGGCGATCGGCAAGGACGTCGCCGACACGCGGCATCCTCGTCAACTGCATCGCGCCCGCAGTGATCAACACGCCGATCCTCGGCCAGATCTCGCAGGAGCACATCGACTACATGACCGCGCGCATCCCGCTCGGCGCGCGTCGGCGAGCCGTCCGAGGTCGCCGCGCTCATCTGCTGGCTCGCGAGCGAGGAGATGAGCTTCTCCACCGGAGCGTGCTTCGACATCTCCGGCGGACGGGCGACGTATTGATCGGCTTCGTCCGCGTGCAGACCGAGCGCGGGCCGCGGGTCGGGCGCTGGGACGGCGAGACCGTCGAGGTGCTCGACCACGACGACCCGCTCGCAGCGCTTCGCGGAGATCGGAGCGCCCGAGCCGCTCGTCGTCGCTGCGCATGCTCGCGCCGATCCATGCGCCGGAGGTGTGGTGCGCAGGCGTCACGTACGAGCGCAGCCGCGACGCGCGGCTCGAGGAGGCGAAGACCGACGCGCGCGACGTGTACGCCCTCGTCTACGAGGCCGACCGCCCCGAGCTCTTCATGAAGGACGCGAACATGCGGCGCACCGTCGGCCCGGGCGGCCCGATCCGGCTGCGCAGCGACTCGAGCTGGATGGTGCCGGAGCCCGAGCTCGGCCTCGTGCTCGGAGAGAACGGCGAGCCGGTCGCGGTCACGATCGGCAACGACGTCTCGAGCCGCGACATCGAAGGCGCGAACCCGCTCTACATCCCCCAGGCCAAGATCTTCGCGGGCGCCTGCGCGATCGGGCCTGCGCTCGCCGTGCCCGACGACTGGGACGCGGCGTTCGCGATCCGCATGCGGATCCTCGCCGCAGACGGGACGCGAGCTCTTCGCGGGCGAGACGTC
The DNA here is from genome assembly GCA_963707525.1 of uncultured Actinomycetes bacterium. Taxonomy (GTDB): domain Bacteria; phylum Actinomycetota; class Thermoleophilia; order Gaiellales; family Gaiellaceae; genus Palsa-739. The sequence goes on from CAVPQJ010000007.1 coordinate 968,754, forward strand.
GACGGCGCGGATGAAGCGCTCGCCCCGCGAGCTCGCGGCCTGGGTGATGCGCGACAACCCGGTGCCGCCCGGCTCGGTGCTGCTGACCGGCACCGGGCTCGTGCCGCCCGACGACTACACGCTCGAGCCCGGGCCACACGGTCGAGATCGAGATCGACGGCATCGGCATGCTCAGCAACACGGTCGCTGCGTGACCGCTACCGTGCCCACATGACCGAGATCGTCGATGCACCCACGCGCCCGATAGCGCGGAACTACGTCGGCGGCGCCTGGGTTCCGGCCTCGCTGGGCGAGACGTACACGAAGACGAATCCGATGCGCCCGAGCGAGACCGTCGGCGAGTTCTCGTCGTCGAGCGAAGCCGATGCGGAAGCGGCGGTCGCGGCGGCTGCGCGCGCGTTCGCCGGCCTGGGCCGCGCTGCCGATGGCGAAGCGCGCCGCGTACCTGAACGCGGCCGCGAACGTGCTCGAGGCGCGCGTCGAGCAGGTCGCGCAGGACATGACGACCGAGATGGGCAAGCCGCTGCGCGAGTCGCGCGGCGAGGCAGGCCGCGCCGCGCAGATCCTTCGCTTCGCGGCGAGCGAGGCGTTTCGCTCGGTCGGCGAGTCATTCGAGCAGGCGGCGACCGGCGCGCAGGTCGCGACCCGCCGCCGGCCCGTCGGCGTCGTCGCGCTGATCACGCCGTGGAACTTCCCGCTCGCGATTCCGATCTGGAAGCTCGCGCCCGCGCTGATCTACGGAAACACCGTCGTGTTGAAGCTCGCCTACGAGTCGCCGCTCACCGGGCCTGCACATCGCCGAGGCGTTCGCCGAGGCGGAGCTGCCCGCCGGCGTGCTCAACGTGCTCACCGGCCGCGGCTCGGTCGTCGGCGCAGCGCTCGTGCGCGACCCGCGCGTGCGCGCGATCTCGTTCACCGGCTCGGTCGCGACCGGGCAACTCGCGTGCGCGACGAGGCGACGAAGCTCGGCAAGCGCGTGCAGCTCGAGCTCGGCGGCCACAACCCGCTGATCGTGATGGCCGACGCCGACCTCGACCGCGCTGTCGAGGCCTCGTACGCGGGCGCGTTCTGGTCGGCCGGCCAGAAGTGCACGGCGACGCGCCGGATCTACGTTCAGAGCAAGGTGTACGACGTGTTCAAGGAGTTGCTGCTCGCGCGCATCGAGCGCGGCAAGGTCGGCGACCCCGCTCGATCCCGACGATCGAGGTCGGCCCGATCGTGAACGAGAAGCAGTTCGACGAGATCATGGAGGCGATCGAGCGCGGGAAGAGCGAGGGCGGCACGGTGATCGCCGGCGGCGAGCGCGCCGACGACGAGGGCTACCTCATCGCGCCGACCGTGTTCGAGGGCGTCGGCGACAAGGCGTTCCTCTCGTGCGAGGAAGTGTTCGGCCCCGTCACGTCGCTCTACCGGTTCGCGACGCTCGACGAGGCGCTGCAAGCGCGCGAACGACAGCGACGTTCGGCCTGTCGGCGGCGATCTTCACGACGGGGCTCGCCAACGCCACGCGCTTCCAGAACGAAGCGGAGGCAGGGCTCCTTCACGTCAACTCGCAGACCGCGGGCGCCGACGTGCACGTGCCGTTCGGCGGCATCAAGTCGAGCGGCTTCGGTCCGCACGAGCAGGGCCGCGCTGCGATCGAGTTCTACACCGAGACGGTCACGATCTACGTCGACCCGTGAGCGCGGGCGAGCGGTTCCTCGTCACCGGCGCGCTCGGCTGCATCGGCGCCTGGACCTGCGCGGAGCTCGCCGCCGAAGGCACCGAGGTCGTCGGCTTCGACCTCGGCACCGACGACCGGCGCCTCCGGCTCGCCACGGACGCCGAGATCCCGTTCGTCCAGGGCGACATCACCGACCGCGAGGCGCTGGCGAACGTGCTCGACGACCACGGCATCACGCACGTCATCCACCTCGCAGCGCTCCTGCTCCCGAGCATCAAGGCCGATCCGCCGTACGGCACCGCGGTGAACATCGGCGGCACCGTCAACGTGTTCGACGCGGCGAAGACGCGCGGCATCCAGGTCGCGTATGCGAGCTCAGCAGCGGTGTACTCGCAGGTCGACGACACCGGCGGGCCGGTGCCGAACGACGCCGTCGGCCATCCGGTCACGTTCTACGGCGTGCACAAGCAGACGTGCGAGGCGCTCGCGCGGCATCTTCTGGCAGGAGGAGCAGGTGCCGTCGATCGGCATCCGCCCGTTCATCGTCTACGGGCCGGGGCGCGACAACGGGCTGACGGCGTCGCCGAGCCTCGCGATGGCAGCCGCGGCCGCAGGCGAGGACTTCGAGATCGCGTTCGGCGGTCGCACGCAGCTGCAGTTCGCGCCCGACTCCGCCCGTGTGTTCATCGCCGCCGCGCGAGCTGCGACGGAGGGCGCGCGCGCGTTCAACCTCGGCGGCCCGGCCGTCGACGCTCGCCGAGGCGGCGCGCGCGATCGAGGCAGCGGCGCCCGGCGTGACGATCGCGCGTCGACGAGCAGACGCATCCTGCCGTTCCCCGAGGAGTTCGACGGCGCGCCGCTCGAAGAGGCGATCGGCCCGATCGCGTGGACGCCGCTCGCCGACGGCGTCAGGCAGACGATCGACCGGCTGCGAGCCGCGCAGGGCTGAACGACGCGTCGACGAGCAGGAGCAGGGCGGCGGCGCCGACGAGCACCCACAGCACCGCGTTGAAACCGCCCGAGAGGTCGCGCACCGCACCGAGCAGAAGCGGCCCAGTCGACGAGAGCGTGTAGCCGAGCCCGAGCATCATCCCCGCAAGCGCCGCCACCTCGGCCGGCCCGTCGGCCGCGTCGAGCGGCAGCGTCATCGTCAGCGGGAAGAGCGGACCGATCGACACGCCGAGCAGCACGGCCCAGAGCCAGCCTGCGGACGGAGCCAGGACGACGCCGAGCGAGCGACGCGAGCTGGAGCGCCGCGGCGCCGGCGAGCCACATGCGCCGCGTGCCGCGATGGTCGGCCGCCCAGGCGACGACGAAGCCGACCGGGATCGTGAGCGTGTTCAGCACCGCGAGCAGGCCGCCCGCCGCGCTCTGGCTCCAGCCCCGCTCGACGTACACGTCGGGGAGCCACGAGTTCAGTCCGTAGAAGACGAACGACATGAGGAAGAACGCCGTGACGAGCCGCCAGGCGAGCGGGTTGCGCAGCGGCAGCCGCAGCGGACGAAGCTCGGTGCGAATGTGCGCCGGCTCGCTGCGCGTCAGCCAGAGCCAGAGCGCCGCGAGCGCCGTCGAGACCGCGCCGATGACGAGCAGCGGCGTGCGCCAGCCGTTCGCCGCGTGCGCGAGCGGAACCGCGACCGCCGCGGCGACGGCCGCGCCGATCGTGATCCCCGCCGTGTAGACGCCGGTCGCGAAGCCCGGCCGGTCGGAGAAGCGCTCCTTCACCGCGACCGGCAGCATCGCGCCGGCGAGCCCCATCCCGATCCCGATCGGAAACGTCAGCAGGACGACGCCGGCCGCACCCGGCACGACCGCCCGCGCGACACCGAACGCTCCGACCAGAGCGAGCGCCGCTCCGATCGCCCGCCGCGACCCGATCCGCCCGGAGAGAAACGGCGCAGGCGGCGCGAACAGCCCCATGCAGAGGACGGGAATCGTCCCGAGCAGGCCGGCGACCGCGTGCGAGACGCCGAGGTCGCTCTGGATCGACGGGAGGAGCGGCCCGACGCCGACGAGCTGCGGCCGCAAGGTCAGCGCCGCGAGGAACAGCGCGACGAGAAGCGGCGTCCGCCTCAATCAGTCGCCGGCGACGACCGGATTCGTGATCGAGCCGATCCCGTCGATCTCGATCGTGATCTCGTCGCCCGGTTGCAGCCACACGGGCGGCTTGCGGAACGCGCCGACGCCCGCCGGCGTGCCGGTGATGATCAGGTCGCCGGGCTCGAGCGTGATCGCCTGCGTCACGAACGCGATCACCTCGGCGACGCCGAAGATCTGGTTCGACGTGTTCGAGTCCTGCATCGTCGTCGCCGTTCAGGATCGCGCGGATCGGCAGCGCCTGCGGATCGGGCACCTCGCTCGCCGGCACGAGGTCGCCGACCGGCAGGAACGTGTCGAGCGACTTCCCGCGCACCCACTGCCCGTCCGAGAACTGAATGTCGCGACCCGAGACGTCGTTCGCGACGACGTAGCCGCGCACGAAGTCGAGCGCGTCGTCGATCGAGACGCGGCTCGCGCGGCGCCCGATGACGACGCCGAGCTCGGCCTCGTAGTCGGGGTTCTTGCAGATGGAGGGCACGCGGATCGGCTCGCCCGAGGCGATCAGCGTGTTCGGCCACTTCGCGAAGAGGAGCGGCCGCTCGGGCAGGTCGACGCCCTGCTCCTCCGCGTGGTCGCGGTAGTTGAGGCCGACGCAGACGATCTTCTGCGGGAGGTCGATCATGTCGCGACTCTACGCGAGCCGCGTTACGCCCGCGGCGGCGAGCGCGTCGATCTCAGCCGCGGAGTAGCCGAGCTCCGCGAGCACCTCGGCCGAGTGCGCGCCGAGCGTGGGCGGCGCGTCGTGATGACCGACGCGCTCGGAGTCGATCTCGAGCGGCAGCGCGAGCGTCTCCATGCCCGCGAGCTCCTGGACGATTCCCGACGGCGCGCGTCTGCTCGTGCGCAGCAGCCTGCGCGATGTCCTGCACCGGCGCGACCGGGATTCCCTCGAGCACGTCGAGCCAGTGCGCCGACGGCTCGTTCGGCGAGGCGCGCGCGGATCGGCGGCAGCAGCACGTCACGGTTCGCGAGCCGGTCCGGATTCGTGCGGAAGCGCGGATCGTCCGCAAGCTCCGGGAGGCCGATGCGCTCGCAGAGCTGGACGAAGAGCCCGTCGTTGGCGGCGGCGATCATCAGCTCTCCGTCCTGCGTCGGGAAGACCTCGTACGGCGCGATCAGCGGGAAGGCGGTGCCGAAGCGGCCCGGGAGCATTGCCGGTGCGGAGCGCGTCGGTCAGCTGGTAGCCGACGAGCGAGAGGCCGGTCTCGAAGAGCGACACGTCGACCTCGCGGCCGCCGGCCGGTCTGCGCGCGCTCGAGCAACGCGGCCACGATGCCGAGCGCCGCCCACACCCCGGTCCCGAGGTCGATGAGCGAGGTGCCGACCCGGACGCCGGGCCGGTCGCTCTCGCCGGTGACGCTGACGATTCCGGTGAACGCCTGCATGAGCGGGTCGTAGCCCGGCTGTCCCGCGAGCGGTCCTCGGCGGCCGAAGGCGCCGATCGAGCAGTAGACGAGACGCTCGTTCCGCTCGCGAAGCGCGGCTGCGCCGAGGCCGAGCCGCTCGGCGGTGCCGGGCCGCATCGACTGGACGAAGACGTCGGCGCGGTCGACGAGCCGCAGGAGCGCCTCCATGCCGTCGGCGGTCTTCAGGTCGAGCGCGAGCGAGCGCTTCGATGCGTTGGCGGCGAAGAACATCACGCTGCCTCCCTCGAAGAACTGCGGCCCCCAGGCACGCGCCTCGTCGCCGCGCTGCGGGTGCTCGACCTTCACGACGTCGGCTCCCAGCGCCGCCAGGATCTGCGTGCACGTCGGCCCCGCGAGCGACGACGTCAGGTCGACGACGCGGATGCCGTTCAGAGGCGAGAAGGCCAAGACGACGGCGTACGGTACCCGGCAGCCGCGGCGCCGCGATCACAAAGGGAATGAGCACGATGAGGAAGGCGGTATTGCGTAACGCAGTCGTGAAAGCAAGCGTCGCGTTCGGCGCAAGGCATGCCGCGATTGCAGCGAGTGCGAGGTACATGAGGTCGACCGGCCCTCGCCGCCGGATCGCACGCACGGAGGCAACGGCAATCACGATGATCATCGAGACGAGAATCGCGACCGCGATGCTGCGGGCATGCTCGTGGCGCACGTTGGCGCCAGAAAGGGCGCGCCACCATCCGGCCAGCGGAAGGCCAAGTGCGCTATCGCCGCTCGTGAACCACGCACCCAGGTGGACGCGTGTATACGTCCACCACAAAAGCGCCGGGATCGCCGCTGTGGCGTAGAGCGAAGCACGGCGCACACGATGCTGACCGACCTCCCACGTGACGACCGCGACGGACACCACGAGCAGCGGTTCTTTGGCCAGCGGAAGAAGCGCAAGGCAGATCCAGGCGAGCGAGCGCCGGCCGCCAACCAGTGACGCCAACGCCCCGAGCAGCAACGCCGCGGCGAGTGGCTCCGCCAGGTCATGCGCGGCCGCACTGATGAGCCCGACGTTGAGTGCGACGAACAGTCCTTCCCAGCCTGACCGGCCGCGGCGCAATCCGAGCGTTGCGGCGACCGCCGCCGCGACGAACATCGACACGAGCCCAACTGCAGCGAGCGCTGCGGGCGCCGCGCGCGCCCACCCGGCGCTGAACACCCAGCCGAGCCAGCCGTAGAGCGGGTGGCCGTACCGGTACGAGCCCTTGTCGAACGCCGTGTGCGCCAGACCGGTAGCAAGCGGGTCCACCGCGACGCCCCAATAGAACTGACCGTCGTACGCACCCGGGTGCACGGTCCTGAACCCAGGATCGATGGCCCGGGCGACTGCGCCGAGCTTCGTCTGCGAGTCGACCCGTGGAAGCGCCGTAAGGCTCCAGTCGGCGTGTCGCAGCGCCGGGATCATCGCGAGGGCGGCGAGTGCCATCGCGAGGAAGCCGCAGACGAGGGCCGGTAGCCGGAGCGGTGTCCTCCGCACGCGCAAGGTCCAGATGCTAGGCGCGCGTTGTGCGTTTTCGCTGGGCCGCGCCAGCTTCCGCGGAGTAACCTCGGAGTGCCGCCGTGTCCATGCCGCACTGGAAATATCGCCCCTACGAGACGGTCGATCTGCCCGACCGCACGTGGCCGAACGTCGTGCTGTCGCAGCGCGCCGATCTGGTGCTCGGTCGACCTTCGCGACGGAAACCAGGCGCTCGTCAACCCGATGGACGTCGCGCGGAAGCGCCGCTTCTTCGACCTGCTCGTGAGGCTCGGCTTCAAGGAGGTCGAGGTCGGCTTCCCGGCCGCGTCGAAGACGGACTTCGACTTCCTGCGGGTGCTCGTCGAAGAGGATCTGATTCCGGACGACGTGACGATCGCCGTCCTCACGCAAGCACGGCCCGAGCTGATCGAGCGTACGTACGAGGCGATCGAAGGCACGCGGCGCGCGATCGTGCATCTCTACAACTCGACGTCGACCACGCAGCGGCGGGTCGTCTTCGGGATGGACCGGGCCGGCGTGCGCGAGCTGGCGGTGCGCGCCACCGTGCTCTGCCGTGACCTGGCCGAGCAGGCAGATGGCGAAGTCGTCTTCGAGTACTCGCCGGAGAGCTTCCATCACACGGAGCTGGACTTCGCGCTCGAGATCTGCGAGGCGGTGGCCGAGGCATGGATGCCGACGCCGGGCGAGAAGATGATCGTCAACCTGCCGACGACGGTCGAGCACTTCCCGCCGAATGTCTACGCGGACCGGATCGAGTGGTTTGCCCGCAACTTCTCGCAGCGCAACGCCATCACGCTCTCGGTCCATCCACACAACGACCGCGGCACGGCGGTTGCAACCGCGGAGCTCGGGCTGATGGCGGGCGCCGACCGCGTCGAGGGGACGCTGTTCGGCAACGGTGAGCGGACGGGTAACGTCGACATCGTCACGCTCGCGCTCAACCTGCTGACGCAGGGCGTCGATCCGAAGCTCGATCTTTCTCACCTCGACGAGGCACGGCGCATCGTCGAGGAGTGCAACGAGCTGCCCGTGCACCCGCGGCATCCGTGGGTCGGTGAGCTCGTCTACACCGCGTTCTCCGGCTCACACCAGGACGCGATCAAGAAGGGCATCTACGCGCAACAGCGCTCCGAGTCGGAGGTATGGGACGTTCCCTATCTTCCGATCGACCCGAACGACCTCGGTCGCAGTTACGAAGCGATCATCCGGATCAACTCGCAGTCGGGCAAGGGCGGCGTCGCCTACCTCCTGCTGAGCGAGTACCGGCTCGACCTGCCGCGCGGGCTGCAGGTGGAGTTCTCGCAAGCCGTGCAGGCGATCACCGACGCGGCGGGCGGCGAGATGTCCGCCGCCGAGCTCTACGAGCTGTTCAACGACAACTATCTGTCACTCACGGAGCCATACGAGCTGCTGTCGTACCGGCACGAGGCGAGCGACGCCGGCGACCACCTCAAGGCGACCTTGCGCGTCGAGGGGAAGAACGTCGACGTCGAGGGCAGCGGGAACGGCCCCATCGCGGCACTCGTCAATGCGCTGGATTCGCTGGGGGTCGAGATCGGCGTTCTCGACTACCACGAGCACGCACTCTCCGGTGGCGAGGATGCGGCGGCGGCGGCCTACGTCGAGGCGGACGTGAACGGCGAGCCGCTCTGGGGCGTCGGCATCCACTCGAGCATCGTCACTGCCTCCCTGCGCGCCGTCGTCAACGCCGTGAACCGCGGAATCCTCTCGCGGCAGCGGCACGCTTCGGTGCTGCAGGAGTTCGAGGCTTCATAGCCCGAGCAGGATCACGACGACAAGCGTTCGCGGGCCGTGAACGCCCTCGACCCGCTGCAGCTCGATGTCGGAGGTCGCCGACGGACCGGAGATGAACGTCAGCGGACGGCGCTCGAGGCCGCGGAGCGACGCGAATGCCTCGGGCACCGTCTCGATCACCTGGTCAGTGCGGACGACGCAGAGATGGAGATCGGGGACGAGCGTAAGGGCGCGCCTGCCCTCCGTGACACCCCCGGCGAGCACGATCGTTCCCGTCTCGGCGATCGCGATCGTGCAGCCGGTCAGGACGCCGTCGAGGTTGTCGAGCTCGTGCGCGTCAAACCCGTGATCCTCGATCGCGTTCGCCGGACGCCAGGACTCGGGCAGACCGGGCGGGATGCCGATGCGACCGCCTCGGGTGATCTCCTCGACGACGTTCTGCAATTCCGCTTCGGTCGACACTTCGACGCGCGCCCGGTAGTCGATCAGCCGCTCGCGTAGGAGCTCGACCCGCGCGTGGACGTCGAGCGCGCCGGCCTTTCGGTAGTCACGCACGATCGGGGCGGGAGCCGTCGTGCCAATTGCCTCGCGCGTCCGCGCGAGGATTTCGTCACGCGCCGCGCTCACGACTCCACCACTCTCGGAACGTCTCCTTCGGCAGCGGCTTCAAGTCACGCGTCTTCGTCCATTCCCTGAGCGGGCCAGGCGCGCGGCGGAGTGGCCGCTCGACGATCCGCGCGAAGCGCTGCGCGCGCTCGTAGCGTCGCGGCCTCCAGAACACGCGGAAGAGCGAGCGCATCGCCAGCCGCTCGCGCGTCGAACCCGCGTCGTCAACGACTTCGGCGCGGAGATGCAGCAGCACACTCGGAATGTCGATCTTGACCGGGCAGACCTCGTAGCAGGCGCCGCAGAGACTCGACGCGTACGGCAGCGACTTCTCCTTCGCGACTCCACGCAGCTGCGGCGTGAGGATCGCGCCGATCGGTCCGGGATAGACCGAGCCGTACGCGTGACCCCCGGTGCGCGCGTAGACCGGACAGGAGTTGAGGCAGGCGCTGCAGCGGATGCAGTGCAGGGCTTGGCGTCCAACCTCATCGGCGAGGACGCGCGTGCGGCCGTTGTCGAGCAGGACGACGTGGAACTCCTGCGGCCCGTCGCCGGCGGCGACACCCGTCCAGAGCGAGGTGTAGGGATTCATGCGCTCGCCGGTGGCCGAACGTGGAAGCAGCTGAAGGAAGACTTCGAGATCGGCGAAGGTCGGCACGAGCTTCTCGATACCAAGCACCGTCACGAGCACCGGAGGCAGCGTCGTGCACATCCGCCCGTTGCCCTCGGACTCGACCACCACCACGGTGCCGGTTTCGGCGACGCCGAAGTTGGCGCCGCTCACTCCCATCTTCGCGTTCAGGAACTTCTCGCGGAGGTACACGCGCGCGGTCTCGGCGAGCTCGCGAGGATCGTCGGAGAGCTCCTCCCCTTTGGCGATCGTCCGCAGGAAGAGGTCGCGGATCTCCGCACGGTTGCGATGAATCGCCGGGACGAGGATGTGCGAGGACCAGTCGCCGTCGAGCTGCAGGATCAACTCTGCGAAGTCGGTTTCGATGGCTTGGACGCCTCCGGCGGCGAGGCCGTCGTTGAGGCGGATCTCGTCCGTCGTCAGCGACTTGACCTTGACGACTTCCGAGACCTGGTGTGCGCGCGCGACGCCGAGCACGATCGCGTTCGCCTCCCCCGCGTCGCGCGCCCAGTGCACGTGGCCGCCCGCGGCCAGAACCGACTCCTCGAACTGCAGCAGGTACTCGTCGAGCCGCCCCATCACCTCCGCCTTGATCGTGCGACCCGCTTCGCGCAGCTCCTCCCAGTCCGGCACCTCGGCGACGACGCGCGCGCGCTTGTCGCGGATGGTCGTCGTCGCGTTGCGCATGTTGCGCCGCAGCTGATCGTCGCCGAGCGCGATCCGCGCAGCCTCCGGAAACGAGGTCACGACGCGAGGATCTCTGCGAGGTGCATGGTCCGCACGCCGGCGCCTTGCCGCGACAGGCCGCCGCCGATCTGCATCAGGCACGACCCGTCGACAGCCGTGCAGACCTCGGCGCCGGTCGACAGGATCGCCTGGCACTTGTCGGCAAGCATCGCGGTTGAGGTCTCGGCGTTCTTGATCGAGAACGTCCCGCCGAAGCCGCAGCACTCGGTGGCCTCCGGGAGCTCGATGAGCTCGAGGTCGCGGACTGCGCGCAGCAGCCGCAGCGGCGCGGTGCCGACTCGCGTGACCCGCAGCGAGTGACAGGTCGGGTGGTAGGTAACGCGGTGAGGGAAGTGCGCGCCGACGTCTTCGACCCCGAGTTGCGTGACGAGGAAGTCCGACAGCTCGAACACGCGCGAGCCGATCGCAGGGCTCAGCTCGCGGACGGCGCCGACGCACGAGGACGACGGCGAGACGACGGCTTCGAACTCGTCGAAGATCCGAGCGAACCGGTCCGCGAGCGCTTGCGCCTCGTCCCGGTAGCCGCTGTTCTGGTGGAGCTGGCCGCAGCAGGTCTGCTCCCGCGGAAACTCAACCTCGTGGCCAAGCCGCTCCAGGACCGCGACCGTTGCCCGCGGCGCCTCGGGAAAGAGCGTGTCGCCGAGGCAGGTGACGAAGAGTCCGATGCGCACGGGCCACCCTAGACTCTCAGATCTGTGGGACGATCACCGGCGCGACCACCGGCGCACGGTGCGGCTCGCGATGTTCGATCCGAAGCGACAGCGCGGCCGCGAGCAAGCAGAGCGCGCCTGCACTGAGGAACGCGAAGGTGTAGCTGCCGAACCAGCCTCGGCTCGCCCCCGCGGCCCACGCCGCGGTGGCAGCACCGAACTGGTGCGCGGCGTAGACCCAGGCGAAGACGACGCCGGCGCGCTCGACACCGAAGGTGTCGGCCGTCAGCGCGACCGTCGGCGGCACGGTGGCGACCCAATCGAGCCCGTAGAACACCGCGAACGCGACGAGCGCAGCGGTCGAGCCGAACGCGAACGGCAGAGCGATGACCGCGAGGCCGCGCAGCGCGTAGTACCACGCGAGCAGCCGCCGTGGGTCGAGGTGGTCGGTCAGCCAGCCCGAGACGGTCGTGCCGACGATGTCGAACAGGCCCATCAGCGCAAGCAGCGATGCTCCTGCAACTGCGGTCATGTGGTGGTCGACAGCTGCGGGAATCAGATGCGTGCCGATGAGCCCGTTCGTCGAGAGCCCACAGATGAAAAACGTGGTGGCAAGCAGCCAGAACGTGCGCGACCGGATGCCGAGCAGCAGCGCGTCGATCGCCGGGCGGAACGGCTTCGGCGAGCGCTCGGGCACCGGCACGGGCTCGGTCGCTCCGTACGGCTCGAGGCCCTACGGCCTGCGGCCGGTCCCGGACGAAGATGGCCACGATCGGAAAGACGAGCAGCATCGCCACGGCGGCAACGGCGAGCGCCGCGTACCGCCAGCCGTAATTCGTCGCCAGCACCGCGAGCGCCGGCAGGAAGATCATCTGCCCGCTGGCATTGCTCGCGGTGAGGATTCCCGTGACGAGCCCGCGACGACTCGAGAACCAGCGCGTCGCGATGGTCGCAGCCAGCGGGACGGACACTGCGCCGGTCGCGCTGCCGACCACGACGCCCCACAGCAGATCGAGCTGCCACGTTGCGTTCATGATCGTCGTGAGCGATGCGCCGCTCGCAATGGTTACGAGCGCGATGAGCATCACCCGACGCACGCCGAAGCGCTCCATGAGCGCGGCCGAGAACGGCGCGGTGAGACCGAAGAGAAGAAGCCCGATCGAGACGGCAACGGAGATCGACGCCCGCGACCAGCCGAACTCGTGCTGGAGCGGGATGATCAAGACGCTCGGCGTTGCCCGGAAGCCGGCCGTCGTGATCAAGCGTGACGAACGTGACCGCGACGATCAGCCACGCGTAGTGGCGACGACTGCGAATCAGCCGCTCGATCACGCTGCGCCTACGAGTGCGTGCAGCTCTGCGATCAGCTCTTCCGTGCGTGCGACCCCGAAGTCGCCGGCGACCTCCTTCTGTGCCCGAGCCCAGAGCGGGCGCGCCCGCCCGACAAGCGCTGCGCCCGTCCGTGTTATTGCGACGACGCGACGACGGCGATCGTTCACATCCGTTGCGGCAGTGAGGAGGCCCGCCTCGAGGAGCGGCGTGAGCTCGCGGGAGAGAGTCGTGCGGTCCATCGCAAGCCGGGATGCGAGCACTCCGAGCGGCAACGGCCCTTCACTCCTTGTACGCCAGAGGATCGAGTACGCGCTCGTGCTGAGACCAACCGGCGCGAGCGCGCGATCGTAGTGCCGGGTGATGACGCGGCTTGCCATGCGCAGCGTCGTGCAGACGCAGCCGGAAGGCGCTGGCGCGGACTCCACGAATAGGAGTATATACACCTATATTCGGTCGCCGACCTAGGTCCCGAGCCGCTTTTCGAACCAGTGGTGCGCATACGCCTCGTCGTTGAAGGCGTCGACCTCGCGGTAGCCCGCGGACCGATAGAGGCCGATCGCCTCCGTAAGCGCCTTGTTCGTCTCGAGCCGGACGACGTCCGCGCCGGAGGCGGCGGCGCGGCTCTCGAGCTCGCCCAGCAGACGACGACCGATCCCGAGACCACGAACGGAGTCGGCGACCCACATACGTTTCAGCTCTGTTGGCTCGTCGCCGTGGAACTTGAGGCCGCCGCAGCCGACGGGCTCCCCCTCCAGCGTCGCGACCAGGAACACGCCGGCCGGCGGTCTGAGCTCGTGGAGCTCCGCGGAGATGCTGCGTGCGGGGTCGAATCCGGTCTCGAAGCGCCGACCGAGCTCGAGGACGTACTCGCGGAGGCACAGCTGCGCGTCGGGATGGGCAGGGTCGACGGCTCTGATCTCGACCAGCGGGCCCGTCAACAACGGTGGTACTCCATTGGACAGAACCTACGCCGTGTGCAATACTGAACCCAATGGTTCATTATCCGACGACCGTCGACCGCGCTTTCGCAGCCCTCGCCGACCCGAACCGCCGCGCCGTCCTCGAACGGCTCGGCTCCGGCAGCGCGACGATCAGCGAGCTTGCCGAGCCCTTCGGCATGTCGCTGACCGGGATGAAGAAGCACATTCGGCTGCTCGAGGAGGCGGAGCTCGTGACGACAGAGAAGGTCGGCCGTGTCCGCAGGTGCATGCTTGCGCCCTACGCCTTCGAGGGCATCAGCACGTGGCTGGGTCGACTCGATCGCTTCGCGAACGTTGTCGAACGTACGAAAGGAGCCCGATGAACACCACCCCGAAGAAAGGCACCAAGAAGAGCGAAGGATTCTCGGCGGAGGAAAAGGCCGCGATGAGAGCGCGCGCCCGCGAGTTGAAGGCGGAGGCGGACGGGGAAAGCGCCGTGGGCGCCGCGATCGCCGGGATGGCGCCGAAGGATCGTGCCATCGCGAAGCGGCTCCACGAGCTCATCAAAGCCACCGCCCCCGACCTCTTGCCGAAGACCTGGTACGGGATGCCGGCCTATGCCAACAAAGAGGGCAAGGTCGTCTGCTTCTTCCGCGACGCGGGGAAGTTCAAGGAGCGGTACTCGATGCTCGGCTTCAACGACAGTGCGAAGCTCGACGACGGCTCCATGTGGCCGATCGCCTACGCACTGCCAAAGCTCACGGCAGCCGACGAGGCGAAGATCCGCAAGCTCGTGAAGAGAGCGGCGGGCTGAGATGAACGAGACCAACGTCACCACTCCGAACGAGCTCGAGATCCGCGTCGAGCGGACCTTCGACGCGCCGCGTGCGCACGTCTTCTCCGTCTGGACCGACCCGAAGCTGATCCCTGAGTGGTGGGGCGACGGCACAGTCGTCGAGGAGATGGACGTCCGGGCCGGCGGCACCTACCGCTTCCGCACCGCCTACGGCGTCGTCGAGGGCGAGTTCCGCGAGGTCGACCCGCCCGAGCGGCTCGTGCAGACGTTCCAGAACCACCTGCAGACACTCGAGTTCGAGGATCTGGGCGACCGCACGAAGCTGACGCAGACGATGCTCTTCGCGAGCACCGAGGAGCGCGACACGACAATGCAGTACGGGGTCGAGGAAGGAGCAAAGGGCGGCTTCTTGCGCATCGACGCGGTGCTGCAGCGGCTATCGCCCGGCGCCCGCTGATCTAGACGCGAGTAGCGATGCATCCAGCGCTGAAACGAGCACCTCCGCGTGCTCATCGTCGAAGACGAGCGGAGGCCGGATCTTGAGGACGTCGTCCCTCGGCCCGGTCCGGCCGATGAGGACCCCTCGCTCGCGCATCGCGTCGACGACGTTCCTCGCCCGCTCCGGGCCGTCGAGCTGAACCCCGACGAGCAGCCCGAGACCGCGGACGGCGACGATTTCGTCGTAACGGGTCTGCAGCTCGCCGATCCGCCGAGCCAGCAGCTCCCCGACGCGCTTCACCTGCGGGATGATGCGCTCGTCGCGGATCACGTCGAGCACCGCGAGGCCGGCCTGCGCCGCAACCGGGTTGCCGCCGAAGGTGCTGAAGACGCTTCCCGCGAACGCGAAGCCGTCGACGATCTCGCGTCGCGTCAGCATTGCCGCGACGGGGTAGCCGTTCCCCATCGGCTTGCCGAGCGTGACGATGTCGGGTGTCGCTCCGAGCTGGGCGAAGGTCCAGAGGTGCTCGCCGCTGCGACCGTAGCCGACCTGCACTTCGTCGGCGACGAAGAGACCGCCCGCGTCGTGCGTCGCCTGCACGATTGCGCGCCAATCGTTCGGGCGTCAGCGGGTGAACGCCGTCGCTCGTGAGTCCCGCGTCGATGAAGGTCGCTGCGAGCTGGTGACCTGCCTCGTCGAGTCCGGCTGCCGCGGCTGCGACGGCTTCGCCGCCGGCGTCGACAGGGATCCGCGCCACGCGCGGCACGTCGAAACCCTTGGGCCACTCCTCCGGCGACAGGTCCGCGATCGCGGCGGTCACTCCGTGGTACGCATGCTCAGTGACGATCGCGCCGTCACGTCCGGTGACGCCGGCCGCGATCCGCCATGCGACGTCATTCGCCTCGCTTCCCGAATTGACGAGCATGACGGTGTCGAGTCCGGCTTCCGGCGGCATCGAGGCGAGCAAGCGCTCCGCGAGCTCGACGAGCGGCTCGTAGACGTAGCGAGCATGCGTGTTCAACGTACGCGTCTGGCGTACGACCGCCTCTGTCACCCGCGGGTGCGAATGACCGACGACCGGCACGTTGTTGTACGCGTCGAGCAGACGCCGGCCGTCGACGTCGACGAGCCACACCCCCTCCCCGCTCGCGACATGGACGGGATCGGAGTACGTGAGTTGAGTGAGCATCGCGCCGAGCGCGTCAGAACGTCGCTCGACCAGCGCGTCCGTCGGTGCCGGTGGTCGCGCAGCGCCGAGCTCCTCCGAGAAACGCTCGGAGCCGATGTCGCCGATGAGCTCGAGCAAGCGCCAGGAATCCTCGTCCCAGGCCTGGATGTACTCCGCATTCTCGGGGTACCGCGCGACACGCCAGGCGCTGATCACGACGATCGCGGCGAGCCGCGTCGCAACGAGGTCGCCGAAGACGTCGAGCTCCTCGGCCTCGAGCGGAATGCGCGACTGGTAGCCGTCGGTCGCGATACGGGCAACGCGGAAGACGTCGTCGAGCGGGCGTCCGCGGATCAGTGAAGCGACGCCGATCGCGAAGTCGCCGATCTGCGCGGTGTGGCCGACGTCTCCGAAATCGACGATCGCCGAGATTCGGCCACCGTCGTCGAGCAAGACGTTGTCGAGGTTCAGGTCGCCGTGCACGACGTGCGCTCGAAGCCGCGGCCAGCGCGGCGCGACGTTCGCCTCGTAGCGATCGAGCACGGACTCGACGAGACGGCGCCGACCGAGATCTTCGATCGCCTCGCTGAGAGCGCGAAGCTTCGGCTGCGTGCGAGAGATCCCAGAGCAGCTCGCGACCGGAGCCCGGGTGGAAGAAGCTCCGCAGCGCGAGGTTCAAGCGCGCATGCGTCGCGCCGTAGGCGCGGACGGCCGCATCCGAGAGCTCGGGCCCGCCGTTGCGGCCCTGAAGCCGCTCGAAGAGGCGCACGAAGTGCGTGCCTTCCGGGCCTTCGACGGTCGTGCGATATGCCGCCGCACCCGTCGAAGAGGACACGATGCGCGGACGCGCAACGGGCAGATCCGGGTCGACGCGCGATACGTGCAGGATCGCCTCGGCCTCGAGGTCGAGCGTCGCCGGGTCTTCCCCGAGATTCGAGAGCTTGATGACGCCCGCGTCCGCCGGCCCCTCGACGAGGAACGTTTGATCGCGCTCGCTACCGAGATTCGTCGCAGTTCCCTCGAGCCCGAAAAGCTCCGCTGCGATCCGTGCGACGTCGTCATCCCCGAAGCGCGGCGGACTGGATTCGAGGACCGAGCTCACGCAGTGAGTCTAAGGACTGCCGTAGAGATCGATTCCGTGCGGCTCCTGGATGATGTTCCCGCCGTCGACCACGATCGACTGGCCGGTGACGTAGCTCGCCTCGTCACAGCAGAGAAACGCGACGAGCGCCGCAACCTCGTCGGCGGTGCCCGGGCGCCCGACGGGCGTGTGCCGACCGGCGACGAGCTCGTCCGGCTCCGACGACGCGGTGTCAATCCAGCCCGGAGCAACCGAGTTCGCGGTGACGCCCACCCGGCCGTTCTCGATCGCGATCGTCCGCATCAAGCCGTCCATCGCGCCCTTTGCTGCCGCGTATGCGGCGGATCCCGGCCCAGTCACGAACGGCCCCGTAACCGACGACACCATGACGATCCGACCGTGCGCGCGCTCGATCATCTCGGGCAACACCGCTTGCGTCATGTGGAACGCAGTCTTGAACGTGATCTCCAACTCTCGATCGAGGACGGCGGCCTCGAGCGTCACGAACGGCGCGCTGTCGGCCGGAACGCCGGTTTGCACCATTCCGGCGGCGTTCACGAGGATGTCGATCGACCCGTGCGCAGCGCGCGCAGCGGCCGCAGCGGCGCGGGCCTGGGACGATTCGGTGAGATCCGCGACGACCGCAAACGCGCCGGCCCCAAGCTCCGTCGCGCGTTCGTGGATCCGCCCCGTGGTCGACGTGATCGAAACGCGGGCACCCAGTCGTGCGAGCAGCCGCGCGGAGGCAAGGCCGATCCCGCGGTGGCTTCCGCACCCGGTCACGAGGGCGTGGCGTGACTCGAGAGAGAACGGCTGACTCAACGCAGCAGCGGGAGCACGCGGTCGCAGAGAAGGTCCACACCGGCAGATGTCGTCAGTCCTTGCGGCGTTCCGAACTCGACCCGTTTCACGCCCGCATCGAACAGTCGCTGTGCGTGCGCCGCCACCTCTTCGGGCGTCCCCGCGATGACGAAGCGGTCGAGCGGGACCGAGTCGCCCGGCGCGAGACCGAGCGTCGGGTCGAGCCCTCCGACGACGTCGAGGTACATCGCGACCTCTTTCTCGGCGCGCGCGCGTGCTGCGCCGCCGTCTTCGTCGACCACGGTGACCGCCCCTACCACGATCCCCACGTCGTCGTTTCCGATCCACTCTCGCATCAGCCGCACCATGTCCGGGTTCGCGCAACCTCCGATCTTCACTTCGTCGGCGGTTTCCGCGGCGAGTGCCGCCATCCGCGGCTTCCAGGTGCCGATCATGAGCGGCACGCGCTTGCGGGCGGGCTCGTATTCGAGTCCGGCACCCGGGGCAAGCTGAACAGCTCTCCCGCGAACCCGCTGCGATCGCCGGCATGCAGGCGCCGCACGATCTCTACGGCCTCGCGCATTCGCTGTACCGGCTTGCGTTCGTCGAGCCGGAGGCGGTCGAGCCAAGCGCCGGCGACGAGACCGAGATACGCGCGCCCGCTCGAAGCCAGATCGAGCGCCGCCGTCTGACCGGCGAGCTCGACCGGGTGCAGCGTCGACGGATTGAGCGCCGCCGGCCCAAGGCGCACGCGCTCCGTCGCGCCCGCGATCAGAAGCAGCGGATAGATCGCCGGCTGAAAGAGCAGGTCGTGAAAGACCGAGATGACGTCGAAGCCGGCAGCTTCGGCCCGACGCGCGAGCGCGACGTACTCTCCAGCGCTCTTGTCGGACTGGAGCCCGAGCCCGAGCTCGCTCAGGTCAGGTCCTCGGTGATGAGCGTGCGCTCCCCGGTGCGTTCGATGCGCATGATCACGCGCTCGTCCGGATCGGGGCAGCAGACGAGATTGTCCTGCTCGAGCCAGTCCTCCGCCGGAAGCTGCCGCTGCTTCGCCGGGATCAGCGGCATCACCGCCTGCATCGCATAGAGGCAGAAGTGCCGCCCCTCAGGAATGCGCACGCGGTTCGACTCCGTCACCTCGAAATAGTCGCCGACCGCGAGCCCGCACACCGAGCGGCCCTCGATCCGCTCGACGGTGACGCGGATGTCGTACAGGCGCATCTCGGTCACTCGACGAGCATAACCGGGCACTTGCGGAAGGGCGAAAGACCGGTCAGTGTGGTGAGTTCGTGCTTGGAGCAAAGGAGGGATCGTGAGGAAGAGGGGAATCACCGCGCTTGCCGCGGTCGTGATCGTGACGGCGACGGCGGCACTGGCGACGTCGGTCGGGTCGGCGGGGACAACGCGCGCCGCGCTGCAGTCCAAGAATTGCGCGTTCAACCTCCGGATCGGCGACGTGCTGCCGTTCACCGGCGGGCTCGCCGCGTACGGGGCGAACCTCGACCGGGCGGTCAAGGTCGGCATCGGCCTGCAGAACGCAGCGCTGAAGCAGGCCGGGCTCGCGAAGAAGATCCAGTGTCACGCTCGTCGGCTCGGAGGACGGGCAGACGCAGGCGGCGGCGTCCGTCGAGGCGGCGACGAAGCTCATCAAGGTGAACCACGCGAACGTGATCATCGGCGAGATGGCGTCGAGCGCGACGATTCCGATGGCGCAGTCGGTCACGATTCCGAACCACGTCGTGCAGATCTCGCCGACGTCGAGTGCGCCGCAGCTCACCGACATCGCCGACAACGGCTACCTGTGGCGGACGTATCCCTCCGACACGCTGCAGGGCAAGGTGCTCGCGCAGGCGGTGATCGATGCCTTCGGCAAGGGCGCGACGATCAACGTCGGCGCCCGCAACGACGCGTTCGGCACCGCGCTCAAGCAGCTCTTCGTCGACGCAGTTCACGAAGCTCGGCGGCAAGGTCGGCGTCGAACATCTCCTGGAACCCGGACCAGGCGAACTTCGACAGCGAGATGGGACAGCTCGTCGGCGGAAGCCCCAAGGGCTGGGTGATCATCGACTTCCCCGAGACGTTCCAGAAGTACGCCGCCTCCCTCGTGCGCACCGGCAAGTGGGATGCGTCGCGGACGTTCATGACCGAGGCGCTCCGCAACACGACCGTCCTCGACGCGATCGGCAACCCGGTCGTCGGGCTTCGCGGCACCGCCGCGAGCTCCGCCGGCGGGCCCGGCCGGCGCCTCGTTCGCTGCGTACTGGAAGAAGCACGTGACCGGCGCGAAGCCGTACACCGGCTTCGAGGGCACGGCGCTCGACGCGGCGAACGTCGCGTTCCTCGCCGCGCTGAAGGCATGCTCGGCGTCGCCGGCGAAGATCAAGGCGAACCTCATCGCGGTCTCGGGACCGCCCGGCGTCAAGGTCACCTACCTGCAGATGGCGAAGGCGATCAAGCTGATCCGCGCCGGCAAGGAGGTCGACTACGAGGGCGCGTTCAGCCCGGTCGACTTCGACTCGAACGGCGACATCGGCTCGGCCGTGTTCGAGATCTGGAAGTACTCGAGCGCCGGCAAGATCGACACGCTCAAGACGGTCACCTTCAAGCCCTAGATGCGCGAGACGTACAGGGAGGGCGGCGGCTTCGAAGAAGCCGCCGCCTATTCCCGCGCCGTTCGGATCGGGCAGCACGTCGCCGTGAGCGGAACTGCGGCGCGCGACGGCGGTGACGCCTACGAGCAGACGTGCGAGGCGATCGCGCGGGCGCTCGCCGCAGCAGCGCGAGCTCGGTGCGTCGACGGAGGACGTTCTGCGCACGCGATTGCTGCTGACGCCGGGCTGCGACTGGCAGGGCGCGATGCGGGCGCACGGCGAGGCGTTCGCAGGAGTCGAGCCCGCGAACACGACCTACTTCGTGTCGGGCTTCATCCCCGACGGCGTGCTCGTCGAGGTCGAGCTCGACGCGATCGTCCCCGAGCCGCCGAGGTAGAGCTCGGCGACCTGCGGGTCGCGCAGCAGGTCGGCGCCGCGTCCCCTCGATCGCGTTGCGGCCGGTCTCGAGCACGTAGCCGCGGTGCGCGAGCGCGAGCGCGCGGCGCGCGTTCTGCTCGACCATCACGATTCCGACCCCGAGCGCGTTGATCTCGACCAGCTTGTCGAAGACCGCGTCCATCGCGATGCGGCGAGAGCCCTGCGGACGGCTCGTCGAGCAGCAGCAGGCTCGGGCTGCGTCACGAGCGCGCGCGCGAGCGCGACGAGCTTGCGCTGACCTCCCGAGAGCGTGCCGGCGCGCTGGCGCGATCGCTCGTTGAGGATCGGGAACAGCTCGCGGACGCGCTCGACGGCTGCGCGGCGTTCGTTCTTCGGGAGCACGAGCGCGCTGACGTGCACGTTCTCCGCGAGCGTCAGGGTCGGGAAGACGTTCTCGGTCTGCGGAACGAAGTTGAGCCCGCGCCGGGTCAGACGGTCGGGCCGCAGGCCGGTCACGTCGTCGCCTGCGAAGCGCACCGCCCCACCGTCGCCACGTGACGAGCCCGTAGACCGCCTTGAGCATCGTCGACTTGCCGGCGCCGTTCGGTCCGATCACCGCGACGATCTCGTGCGCGTCCGCCGTCAGCGACACGCCGCGCAGCACGAGAGCGTCGTCGTATCCGGCCTCGAGCGCGTCGACCTCGAGGAGACTCATGCGACCTCGTGACGCGCGCCGAGGTACGCGTCGACGACGCGCTCGTCCGCCCGCACCTCGTCCGGGGCGCCCTGCGTGATCACGCGACCGTCGTTCATCACGATCACCCGGTCGCTCGCCCGCATCACGAAGTCGAGGTCGTGCTCGACGATGAACAGCGTGATCCCGTCGCGTTCGCGCAGCGCGAGAATGTGGTCGAGCAACTCGACCCGCAAGCGTCGGGCTGACGCCGGCCATCGGCTCGTCGAGCAGCAGGATCCGCGGCTCCGCCATCAGCGCCCGAACGAGATCGAGCAGCTTGCGTTGACCGCCGGAGAGCGTGCCCGCGAGCGCGGTCGCATGTCCGTCGAGCCGGACGAGCTCGAGCAGCTCCGCGGCACGCGTCCTCACGTCCTGCTCGCGCCGGCGCGCACTGGGCAGAAGCGATCCCCCGAGCCGCTCGCCTCCGTGCCGCGGCGCGGCGAGCATCACGTTCTCGAGCACCGTCATCCGCGTCAGAGCGCGCGGCGTCTGGAACGTGCGCACGAGGCCCGCGCTGGGCGATGCGGTGCGGCGTACGGCGGTCGATCCGCTTGCCGTCGAGGAGCACGCGACCCGACTGCGGCCGGAGAAAGCCCGAGATGCAGTTGAAGAGCGTCGACTTGCCCGCGCCGTTCGGGCCGATCAGTCCGGTGATCGAGCCCGCCTCGACCTCGAGGCTCGCGCCGTCGACCGCGCGCACGCCGTCGAACGCACGCACGACGTCGCGCACCTGCAGGCTTGCGCTCACTCGAGCACCATCTCCTCGCGCTTGCCGAGGATCCCCTGCGGCCGCAGCAGCACGAGCCCGATGATCACGAGCGCCGATCACGATCAGCCGCACGTAGGCGCGGTCGGCGCCGCTCAAGTACGAGAGCGGCGCGAAAGTCGAGGAAGCGCGTCCCGGCGAAGAGGAAGCCGAAGACGGCGGCTCCGACCGGCACCGCCCACACGCGGCCGAGCCCGCCGAGGATCACGATCATCCACGCGAAGAACGTCAGCAGCGGCTGGAAGTCGTCCGGGCTGAAGAACGAGAACTGCCAGGCGTAGAAGCAGCCGGCGATCCCCGCGAGCGCAGAGCCGATGACGAGAACCTGCAGCTTGTACGCGAGCACGTTCTTGCCGAGCGACGCGGCCGCGTCCTCGTCCTCGCGAATCGCGCGCAGCACGCGCCCCCACGGCGTCCGGACCGCAAGCCAGACGAGCGCGAGCAGCACGATCGCCGCGCTCCAGACGATCACGAGCATCGCGACGTCCTTCGAGGAAGTGCCGAGCCACCCCTGGACGTGCGCCTGGAAGCGCTCCCACTGTCCGTTGTACTGCGCCGCGGTACCGACCTTGCCGAGCGCGATCGTGCCCTGCGAGCCGCCGGTGAGCGAGTCCTGGTTCGTCGCGACGTAGCGCACGATCTCGCTGAAGGCGATCGTGACGATCGCGAAGTAGTCGGAGCGGAGACGCAGCGCCGGCAGGCCGAGCAAGAGACCGGCCGCCCCCGCGGCGACCACGCCAAGCGGCGCGGCGAGCCACGTGCTCCAGCCCTCCTTCACGACGAGGATCGCCATGGCGTACGCGCCGATCGCCATGAAGGCGACCTGGCCGAAGTTCAGCAAGCCGGTGAAGCCGAACTGCAGTTGCAGACCGAGCGCGAGGATCGTGTAGATGCCGGCGACGACGCCGACGAACGCCCAGAAGCTGCCGCTCGCGAGAACGTTCATACGACTCTCGCGCGGCCGAAGAGCCCCTGCGGACGCACCATCAACGCGACGATCGAGAATCGCGAATGCGACGACCGGCTTGTAGACCGGGTTGACGCCGCCGAGGAGCGACGTCCACGTCGAGAGCTCCATCGC
Organism: uncultured Actinomycetes bacterium; assembly: GCA_963707525.1. Classification (GTDB taxonomy): domain Bacteria; phylum Actinomycetota; class Thermoleophilia; order Gaiellales; family Gaiellaceae; genus Palsa-739. The sequence goes on from CAVPQJ010000007.1 coordinate 991,887, forward strand.
CAGCCCGAGGACGAGCCCGCCGGCGAGCGCGCCGTACGCGCTGCCGATCCCGCCGAGGACGACGGCGGCGAAGACCGGCAAGCAGGAGCTGGAAGCCGAAGTTCGGATCGAACGACGACTGCACGAGGCCGGCGAAGACGCCCGCGAGCCCGGCGAGGAGACCGGAGATGATCCAGGTGTACGTGATCACGCGGCCGACGCGGATACCGGCGATCGCGGCGAGCGCACGATCGTCGGCGAGCGCGCGCATCGTTCGGCCGAGTGTCGAACGCGCGAGAAAGACGCCGAGCGCGCACGATCGCGGCAGCCGCGCCGATGATCGTGATGAATTGCGGCTCGGAGAGGCGGACGCTGCCGATCACGTAGACCTTGAACTGGTCGACCTTGTACGTCTGCGGCTGCGGGCCGTACGCAAGCAGCAGCACCTGCCGCAGCACGAGCGCGAGCCCGATCGACGCGAGGAAGAGGCTCATGAAGCCGGCGCGGCGCGCGCGCAAGCGGACGCCAGAGCACCACGTCGAGCCGAGCGAGAGCACGGCGGTGGCGAGCATGCCGAGCAGCGTCGACGGGATCATCCCGAGTCCAAGCGGTCCGTTGAACGCGTAGGCGGCGAGCGCTCCGAACGCCATGAAGTCGCCGTACGCGAAGTTGACGAGCCGCAGGATCCCGTAGACGAGCGAGACGCCGGCCGCAGCGATCGCGATCACCGATCCGGTGACGAGGCCGTTTGCGACCAGCTGCCAGAACATGAGGGAACTAGACCAGTTGCGGCTCCGGCACGGGCCGGTTCTCCTCGAAGCGTGCGAGGTCGAGGATGCCGAGCGTCTCGTCCGCCCCGGCCCCGGTCACGGCGTCCGCCACAATCCGTGCGACCGCGGGCGCGATCATGAAGCCGTGCCCGCTGAACCCGGCTGCGACGTAGAGCCCGTCGCCGACACGCCCGAGGATCGGCTGATGATCCGGAGTGACGTCGTACTCACCGCGAACGAGCACCGGAAACGGCACGTACGCCAGTGCCGGCAGCAGCTCGTCGATTCCCGCGCGCACGTTTGCCCGCCAGGCCTCTCGTTGCGACTCGTCGCCCTGCGCACCGAGGTCGCTCGTCAGCACTCTGCCGTCGCCCAGTTGCTTTGCGGCAAAGCGGCGCTCCGCCGAGACGACGAGAGGCTCGAGCAGCCGCTCCCTGACCGGCTCGCTGAGGAAAAGAAAGCGATCCTCGCGCTCGATCGGCAGGTCGATCCCGAGCGGTTGCAGCAGATCGGCCGTTGCTGCGCCCGCCGCAACGACCACGACGTCTGCGAGCTTCAGGTCGAGTAAGTCTATCGCGCCGATGCGAATGTCGAGCCCGCGACCGAACGCCTCGACAACGGCTTGCGGCCGGTCGAAGTAGCCGTCTTGCGCGCACCACGCGCCGCCCGCGATCGTGTCGGTGCGGAGGCCCGGAACGAGCTCGGCCGCCTCGTCGGGCGTGACGATGCGTGAGGGAATGACCTCGGCGTTCTGCACCGCGACGTTCGAGGCCAGGCGCGCAAGAGTCCCTTCCGTGTGCGCGACGAAGAGGTAGCCGCACGCGCGGAAACCGAGCGGGATTGGCGCCTCGAGCAGTCCATCCGCCTCGGCGTAGAACGCGGCGGACTCACGCGCCAGGCGACAAGCGACAGGCGTCCCCCATTGCTGGCGAACGCCGCCCGGCTGAACGCCGGAAGCGCCCGCCCCGATGCCGCTGCGCTCGAAAACCGCCACGCGGGCTCCCCGGCCATCGAGCTCGCGCGCGATTGCGAGCCCGATCACTCCGGCTCCGACCACGGCGACGTCGAGATGCTGGTCAGCCATGTCGTAGGATCTTCGCGCGAAATGCCTGAGCTCGACGGGAGGACCGCAATTGTCACCGGCGGCGCGACGCTGATCGGGCGGGGCGTCGTGCGAGCACTGCACGCCGCAGGAGCAACGGTCGCCGTGGCGGACATCGATGAGGGTGGCGGCCTCAGCCTCGTCGCGGAGCTTGACGAGCGGGTCATGTTCGAGCCGACCGATATCCGCGACGACATCCAGATCGAGCAGTTCGTCGGCGCGGTCGTCGAGCGGTTCGGCGGGATCGACATCCTCGTCAACCTCGCCTGCTCCTATGTCGACGACGGACTGGCCTCGCCACGTGAGGACTGGCTCGAGTCGTTGAACGTCAACGTCGTCTCAGCGGCGATGCTGGTGCGCGCCGTGCACCCGCACATGCTGGCGCGCGGCGGAGGCGCGATCGTCAACTTCACCTCGATCTCGTCGAAGGTTGCGCAGACCGGACGCTGGCTCTATCCGGTAGGCAAGGCCGCGCTCGTGCAGCTCACGCGGAACATGGCGATGGATCTCGCGCCCGACGGGATTCGCGTCAACTCGGTTTCGCCGGGGTGGACTTGGTCGAAGGTGATGGTCGAACTGAGCGGGAACGACCGGGAGAAGACAAACCGCGTCGCCGCGCCGTTCCACCTGCTCGGGCGGGTCGGCGACACCGAGGAGGTTGCGAACGTCGTCGTCTTCCTCGCGGGCGACAAAGCGTCGTTCGTGACGGGCGCCGATTGGGCCGTCGACGGCGGCTATTCCGCGATGGGTCCGGAGCAGGCCGAGCCCGCAATCCCCAAGCTTTCGGAATGAGGTGAGCGACGTATGAGCAAGATTCTGATCGTCGGGGCCGGGCAGGCGGGCCTCCAGCTCGCGTTCGGACTCGTACAGGACGGGCACGACGTGACGGTCGTGTCGAACCGAACGCCGGAGGACGTGCGTGACGGCCGCGTGATGTCGAGCCAGTGCATGTTCGACGCAGCGCTCCAGCACGAGCGCGACCTCCACGTCAACTTCTGGGAGGACGAGTGCCCGCCGATCGACGGGATCTCCCTCGCGGTGCCCACGCCGGACGGGAGCGGAGCGAAGGCGATCGACTGGTCGTCACGACTCGACGGCTACGCCCAATCGGTCGACCAGCGCGTGAAGATCCACGGCTGGATGGGGAAGCTCGAAGAGGCCGGCGGCAACATCGTCATCGACGACGTCGGCGTCGATGAGCTCGAGCGTCAGACGCAGGACAACGACCTCGTGATCGTCGCAGCGGGCAAGGGCGAGATCGTGCGCCTCTTCGAACGAGACGCCGAACGCTCGCCGTACGACCAGCCCATGCGGGCGCTGGCGCTGACCTACGTGACCGGAATGACGCCACGGCCGGAGCATTCGGCCGTCTGCTTCAACCTGGTCCCGACGGTCGGCGAGTACTTCGTCTTCCCCGCACTGACCACTACCGGCGTGTGCGAGATCATGGTCTTCGAGGGCATCCCGGGCGGCCCGATGGACTGCTGGGGCGACGTCACGACGCCCGCGGAGCATCTTGCGAAATCGAAGTGGATCCTCGACACGTTCATGCCGTGGGAGGCCGAGCGCTGCCGGAGCATCGAGCTCACCGACGAGAACGGCGTACTCGCCGGCCGCTTCCCTCCAACGGTGCGCAAGCCGGTTGCCGAGCTCCCGTCCGGACGGCTCGTGCTCGGACTCGCGGACACGATCATGCTCAACGACCCGATCACCGGCCAGGGCTCGAACAACGCGGCGAAGATGGCGGCGGCTTACCGGGAGGCGATCCGCGCGCATGGCGACGCGCCGTACGACCGGCCGCTTCATGAAGCGGGCGTTCGAGGACTTCTGGAGCGCGTATGGCCAGTACACGACCACCTGGACGAACGCGCTTCTCTCGCCCCCGCCCGAGCATGTGTTGAAGCTCCTCGGCGCCGGCAACGGAAGCCCGGAGCTTGCCCATCGCTTCGTGAACGGGTTCAACGATCCGGTCGACTATTTCGACTGGTTCATGTTCCCCGACAAGGCAGAGGTGTACCTGGCCGAGGTCGGCTAGGTAGGTACCGCGGGCAGAACGACCGCCGGTCGTTCGGCGGTGCCGAGGAATTGCCCGGCCTCGAGCTCGTTCTTGGGGAGCGTTTCGACACGGGCGCCCAGCGCGTCGAGGAAGGCGTCAGGCGGCTCGAGAAAGTTGACGGCGTCTGTGCGGTAGTGCATCGGCACGACGAGCCGCGGCCGGAGCGCGCGCGCGATCGCCGCTGCAGACTCCCCGCCAACCGTCGGTCCACCGCCGACCGGAAGGAAGAGGACGTCGACCTCACCGATCGCTTGCTTCTGCTCGGCGGCGCAACGCTGCCTGGCCGAAATCGCCGAAGTGACAGAACCGGACTCCGTCGAGGCTGAAGCAGTAGATCGTGTTGGGGCCGCGCTTTGTGCCGGCGACGTCGTCGTGCTCGGAAGCAACGCCAATCACCTCCCCCACCGGCGAGTCAAAGGTCCCCGCGGTCGAGCGCAGGATCTGCGGCGCGCCGCCAACCACCTCGACCGCGTTGTGATCCCCGTGCTCGTGCGTGACGAGCAAGAGATCGGCTTCGGCACCTTCGATCGGCGGATAGTCGAACTGCAGTCCTCGGGCGGCAATTCTCTGCATGTCGCCGAACGGATCGATGAAAACGCGCTGCTCGCCACGAAGCAGGAAGGCCGACTGGCCGTACCAGCGGACGAGCGTCAACGGAGGTCGCGCTGACGTTTGCGCAACGAGCGGAGCTTGTCCGACAGCTCGTCGCTGAACTCCGCGAGCCGCTGCTGCCGCGCAAGGACGAGCTCGAGCTGCCGCTCGACGAGTGGGATCGCCGCGTCGACGATCCTCGCCCGCTCGGCGTCGCTCGGGTCATCGTCCCACTGGCCGCGCAGTACTTCCCGCGCCTCCTCGACTTCCGCCAGTGCAAGCAACTCCTCGAGCGAGAGGCCGAGCAGCTCGCGAAGCCGAAGCAATTCCCGGAGGCGCGAGACATCGGCCTCGCGATATAGGCGATGCGCACCTTTCGTGCGCGAAGGCGCCGGACCGAGCAGTCCAAGCTCTTCGTAATAGCGAATCGTCCGAGTCGTGACGCCGACACGCTCGGCGACTTCCCCAATCCGGTAGCTGCGCTGCTCTGTGTCCACGCTCACGCGGCCACCTCGATTGGCTCCACGCCGGTGGGCGCTCCTGCGACAGGCTCGACGTGGTGGTACTTCCCGCCGCGAAGCAGCGAAGCGACTGCGGCCACGAGACAGCAGCCGATCGCGAACACAAACGCGTAGACGAGCGCGGTGTGGAACGGCCCGGTGATCAGTTGCGGGAAGAAGCTGCGGCCGGTCAGGGCGTGCGCTTGTCCGGCCGGCAATCCGGCGAGCACGTGCGGCCCGAGGAGCGTCGCCATCGGGTTGTAGCCGAGGAACGACGCAAAGAGCGTTGCCACCGGAGGCAGGTGCGACACACGCGCGGCATCGGCGGCCGGCACTCCGTGCGCCAGAAGCCCGGTCTGCAGCGCGTGCGGCAGGGTCGACGCCAGGCCGACGATCATCAAGGTGAAGAAGACCCCGATCGAGAGCACGCTCGCCGAGTTCATGAACGTCGCAAGCATTCCGGCCCCCGCGCCGCGCTGGGATGGCGGCAGCGCGTTCATCACACCGGCGGTGTTCGGTGACGAGAACAGGCCCATGCCGATTCCGTTCACCACCAGGATGAGCGCGAACCAGATGTAGGAGAAGTTCACGGGCAGCGCGATCAGCAGCACGAAGCTGGTTGCCGCGAGCAGCATGCCGCCGGTGGCAAATGGCCGCGCGCCGAAGCGGTCGGACAGATATCCGGAAGCAGGACCGGCTACGAGGAAGCCGGCGATCAGCGGCAGCAGGTAGATGCCGGCCCAAAGCGGCGTGCGCGAGAAGGCGTAGCCGTGCTCGGGAAGCCAGATCCCCTGCAGCCAGATGATCAAGATGAACTGCAACCCACCGCGTCCCATGGCTGCCAGGAGCGCAGCAAGGTTCCCGGCCGCAAAGGCCCGGATACGGAACAGATCGAGATGGAACATCGGCTCGTCGACGCGGAGCTCGATCAGACAGAACACGACGAGCACTGCGATTCCGCCGAGCAGCGTCGCGAGCACGAAGGGTGATGTCCACCCCATCGTGTGGCCGCCGTGTGGCTGGATGCCGTATGTGATCCCGACCATCACGCCGATGAGGCCGAGCGCGAAGGTCAGGTTGCCCCACCAGTCGATCTTCGCCGGCCGCCGCTCACCGAGCTCGCGCAGCGAGTGGTATGCCCAGACCGTCCCGATGACTCCGATCGGTACCGACACGAGAAAGATGTAGCGCCAGCCGACCGGTGCGAGCACTCCGCCGAGCACGAGCCCAATGAACGAACCGGCGATCGCAGCGATGCTGTTCACACCAAGGGCGAGACCGCGTTGGTTCTGCGGAAAGGCATCGGTGAGGATCGCGCTCGAGTTCGCAAAGAGGAGCGCGCCGCCGACACCCTGTCCGATGCGCATCAGGATCAGCCAGAGCGCCGCAGCACTCCCGTGCATCCACGTCACCGAGAGCAGGATCGAGAAGACCGTGAAAACGGCGAGGCCGAGGTTGAACATCCGCACCCGTCCGTAGATGTCGCCCAGCCGGCCCAGGCTGACGACGAGCACCGCGATCACGACGAGGAAGCCGAGGATCAGCCAGAGCAAGTAGCTCGTGTTACCGGGAGCGAGTGGGTCGACGCCGATCCCGCGGAAGATGTCCGGCAGCGCGATCAAGAGAATCGAGCCGTTGATCGTCGCGATCAGCATCGCGAGGGTCGTGTTCGAGAGCGCTACCCACTTGTAGTCCAGCGATCCGCCCCGCATTCACTCTCCTCGCTATACTTGACGTTCACGTAAAGATACCAAAGGTCGGACAGGCATGGGTGTTGTGTGGACGATCTCCGCGCAAGCGGGCACCGGAGGCGAGGACGTCGCCGCGAGACTTGCGGTCGCCGCGGGCGTACCGCTCCTCGACCGAAAGACGCTCGCCCTCTTCGCCCACGAGCTGAACCCTCTCGTCGAGGACGGCGAGGAGCTCGAACGGCGCGTCGGCGGGCCGCTGAACCTCGCCGCACTCAGCCTGGCCATGACGACCGGGTCCTTCGACGCCTTCCAGGAGCTCCAACTTCGCAACACGCTTCCCGACCTCGGGCGCGCCGTTCTCGGCGATGCCGCCCGCCGGCCGTGCGTGATCTTCGCCGCCGCCGCGTTCGCGGCGTTACCCGAGCATCCGTCGGCGATTCACGTTCGCCTGCGCGCGCCATTCGATTGGCGAATCGTCAACTACCGGCGCGAGCATCTGGTCGACTCTCGCTGCGCCGAAAAAGCGCTCAAGCGCGACGATCACCTCGGTCACAAGTGGGTCAAGACGCTCTACCACGTCGACGCTGACGCGTCGCATCAATTCTCGATGGTTCTCGACGCGAGCCGCTTTTCGGTGGATCGCCTCGTGGAGGTCCTCCTTGCAGCCGGCGGCGTGACGGCTGTCGAACCGGTCGCCGTCTAGCTCGGCGGCGCCTTGAGCGCGGCGAGGCCGCCGCGGAGGAACGTGATCACGGGATCAATCACGGCCGCGACATCGGCGGCGGTCTTCGGCTTTGTGTGCGAAGCCTCTCGCTCGGACAAGGCGATGAAGGCGGCCGTGAGGGACGCAGCGACGAGATGTGGACGAACGTCGTTCTCCGCAGCGCCGATGTCCTTCGCGATGGCTGCGGCGATCAACTCCTCGAGCTGAGCGATGCGCGCTCGCAGATGGCTGCGCAACGTCTCGTCGCTCTTCACGCATCTACTGACCTGATCCTCGAGCTCGCTCTTCTCCATCTTGAACGACGAGAGGATGAACTCGCGCACCGTCACGAGGGCCTCCTCGCCTTCTGGCCGGTTCGCGAGCGCCGCTGCGAGGGCGTCCTTCATGACCGGGAAGTCGCTGAAGAGAATGTCTTCCTTGCTCGGGAAGTAGGCGAAGATCGTGCGCGTCGAGACGTCGGCCGCCTCCGCGATGTCCGGCAGGGTCGTCTCGTGGTACCCGTGCTCGGCGAAGAGCACCTGCGCAGCGCGGGCGATCGTCTCGCGCGTCCTCTGCTTCTTGCGCTCGCGTAGGCCGGGCTGGTCGTTCATAGGCGCAGTATACGCATAAATCCTGCACTTCACGAATATTTGCATTGCGCGCAGTCATGGTGTAGTCTCTGCACGTCGTGCAAATTTGCGAATCGTGAAGATTCGCGGCCCGGATTGGAGCTCCCCGATGCAGAAGTTCACTCGCTGGACGATCGCACATCGCCGGATCGTCGTCGTTGCCTGGATCGTCCTCGCCGTCGGCGTCCTCGCTGTCTCGCAGGCGGTCGGCAAGCGGAATGCGAACAATTTCTCGCTTCCGAACACCGACTCGCAGCGCGCGGTAGACCTGCTTCAGAGCCGCTTCCCGGCCCAGGCCGGCGACGCCGACCAGATCGTCTTCCGAACGCCGAAGGGCAAGATCAGCGGTGCGTCGACACGCGCGGTAATCGCGCCGCTGCTCGTTCGCATCGCGCGTCTCCCCCATGTCACCGGCGTCGTGAGCCCGTATGACGCCGGCGCGGACGCCGTCTCGAAGGCGGGCACGATCGCTTTCGCCACCGTCAAGTTCGATCAGCTCGCAAGTCGAGCTGCCGAAGTCGGCCATCAACCGGGTGATCGACACGGCCGAGTCGGTGCGCTCGTCCACCCTGCAGGTCGAGCTCGGTGGCCAGGCCATCAAGCAGGCGCAGCAAACGAGCATCGGCTTCGCAACCGGCGTCGGCCTCCTGGCCGCCGTGATCGTCCTTCTGCTCACCTTCGGCTCGCTGCTCGCGATGGGACTCCCGATCGTGACAGCGCTCTTCGGCCTCGGTGCCGGCCTCGGCGTGATCGGGCTCGGCAGCCACCTCGTCGACATGGTCGACTTCTCCTCCGAGCTGGCGCTGATGATCGGGCTCGGCGTTGGGATCGACTACGCGCTCTTCGTCGTGACGCGCTTCCGTGATGCGTACCGCGAGAACGGCGGCGACGTCAAAGCCGCACTCGAGCTCGCCATGAACACGGCCGGCCGGGCGATCCTGTTCGCAGGAGCCACGGTCGTGATCGCGTTGATGGGGATGTTCGCGCTCGGTGTCAGCTTCCTCTACGGCGCCGCGATCGCGGCTTCGCTCGGAGTGCTGCTCGTGCTCGCTGCCTCGCTCACGTTGCTCCCCGCCTTGCTCATGTTCACAGGCAAGCGCGTCGGCCGCGTCCGCAATCGCCGCCGCGCGCGCCCGCGCGAGGCCGGACAAGGTTTCTGGCTCCGCTGGGTCGGACTCATCCAGCGCCGCCCCGCCTGGGCCGCGCTTGGATCTGCAGCACTGCTGCTCGTACTCGCCGCGCCGGCGCTCGGGCTGCGGCTCGGCGCAAGCGACTCGGGCAACGATCCCAAGACGCAAACGACGCGGCACGCGTACGAGCTCCTCGCCGCCGGCTTCGGCAGCGGCTTCAACGGGCCGCTGCAGCTCGCCGTCCATCTGCCGGGCGCCGGTGACACGGCCGGTCTCGCGCAATTCACGTCCACGCTTCGACATACGCCGGGCGTCGCTTCCGTTGCCGCGCCGCAGCTCAACCCTGCCCGCGACACCGCTGCGATTGCCGTCTACCCGACTACGTCGCCGCAGAGCGCCCAGACGACCAGCCTCGTCAAGCATCTCCGCAGCGATGTCCTGCCGCCGCTCGCTGCGGCAACTCGGACAACGGTCTACGTGGGCGGCGCAACCGCCACGCAGGTCGACTTCGCGCACGTGCTCTCCGGCAAGTTGCCGCTCTTCATCGGTCTCGTCGTGTTGCTGTCGGCGCTCCTCCTGCTCATCGTCTTCCGCTCGCTCCTGATTCCGCTGCAGGCGGCGCTCATGAATCTGCTCTCGATCGCGGCGGCGCTCGGCGTCGTGCAGGCGATCTTCGAGCGAGGCTGGCTCGCCGGCCCGCTCGGCATCCAGCCCGGACCGATCGATGCGTTCATCCCAGTCATGGTCTTCGCAATCGTGTTCGGCCTCTCGATGGACTACGAGGTCTTCCTCGTCTCCCGCATCCACGAGGAGTGGCAGCATCGCGGCGACGCGAGCGCGGCCGTGCGTGAAGGGGTCGCCAACACGGGCCGCGTGATCACTGCCGCCGCCGCAGTCATGGTTGCGGTCTTCGCATCCTTCGCTGCCGGCGACGACCGGGTGCTCAAGCTCTTCGGCGTCTCGATGGCGACGGCAGTGTTCCTCGACGCGGTCGTCATCCGCAGCATCCTCATGCCCGCGGTGCTCGAGTTGTTCGGCCGCTGGACCTGGTCGTTCCCGAGCTGGTTCGATCGTCGCCTGCCGCGGTTGGCGATCGAGCCGGCGATGCCGCAGCCGGCGGCGGCGCTGGATGAGGCCGCGTAATCAGACCCTCTGGGACGATCCGATCCAGGCGTCGATCTCCGCACGCGTCGGCGGTACCGCTCCCGTTCGCGTGCACGTGATTGCGGCCGCGGTGACGGCGTAGGCAACGGCTTCCTCGAGCAGCGCGTCGTCGAGTGGACGCGCTGCTCCCGGCTCGAGCGCGTCGCGCTCGACGAGCGCCGCAAGGAGCGCCGCACCGAAGCTGTCGCCTGCGCCGACGGTGTCGGCGACGGTGACCGGGACCGCCGGGACGCTCGCGCTCCCGTCAGCGGATGCCGCAATTGCGCCGATCCGTCCCCATCGTGATCGCGACGAGCCGCGGCCCGAGGCCGAGAATGCGCTCGAGGACGTCCGCGCAGCTCGACCTCCGGGTAGATCCAGGCAGCATCGTCGGCGCTCAGCTTGACGACGTCGACCAACGTCGCGAGTCGTTCGAATCGAGCGCGATACGAGGCCTGGTCGCCGAAGACGGCGGGGCGTACATTCGGGTCGAGCACGATCGTCCGCCGCCCCGTTTCGCGTCGCCAGCAGCGCCTCGTAGGCAGCGGCCGGCGGGTCGATCGCCAGTGCCAAGCGTCCCGACGTGAATCGCCGAGACGTCGCTCCGGCAGCGCGGGAACCGCTTCCGGCGGCAGGTCGGTGAATGACGTCCCTGCAAGGTGGAAGGTGTACGTGTTCCCGCCGTCGTCATGCTGGTGCACCTCCGCCAGCGGCGTTGGTGCATCGGACCAGCGCACAAGCGACATGTCGACGCCGGCCTCGACAAGCAGCCGGGCGAGCAGGCCCCCGTATTCGTCGTTGGAGAGCGTGCCGAGATATCGCGACCGGAACGCCGAGGCGACCAAGAGCGATCGCAGTGTTGAACGGTCCACCGCCGGGTATCGCGCGGAGCACGCCCCGTTCGTCGACCAGGTCGACGAGAGCCTCTCCGCCGACGACGATCACGCGGCGCGGCCGGACGGTGAGATCTCGCCCGACCCGCGGGCGATCAGGTTGACCGGCATGACGTGGTGCACGGACGGCGAAGTGTCGCCGTCGAGTCGCCGGAAGAGAAGCTCGGCCGCGACCTGGCCCATCGCTTGCGGGTCCTGAGCGACGACCGAGATCGCCGGGCTCGACGATGTCGGCGAGAGCAACGTCGTCGAAGCCGATCAGCGCGATCCGGCGTTCGAGCCCGGCGCTCCGGAGCGCCCGGACGCCGCCGATCGTGAGCAGGTTCTGGCTCGTGAAGAGCGCCGTCGGCGGATCGGCGAGGGCGAGCAGCTCGTCGACGGCGCGCGACAGCGGCTTCGGAGTCGCGTAGACCGGTTCGAACGAGCGCGCCGTCGTCGATCCCGGCCCGGTCGAGTGCCTGCGTGTAGCCCTGCAGACGCTCGTCGGCCGTCGAGATCGAGAGGAGGTCGCCGAGGAAGGCGATTCGACGATGTCCGTGCGCGAGGAGATGCTCGACCGCTTCGAACGGAGCCTCCGACGTTGTTCGAGACAACGCTGTCTGCGTCGAGATGTCCGGCCGGCCGGTCGACGAACACGAGCGCAGTGCCGGCCCGTTGTTCTTCGTAGAGATACGTGTGGTCGCGGCCTGCGGGTACGACGATGATCCCGTCGACGCGGCGATCGCGAAACGATCCGACGAGCTCGCGCTCGCGGACCGCATCCTCGTCGCAGCTCCCGGCGAAGACGAGCACGTGTCGTGCACGCGCCGAGTCCTCGATCGCACGATGGAGCGCCGACGAGAACGGGTTGGCCACGTCCTCCAGCACGAGCCCGATCGTCTGCGTTTTGCCGCCGAGCCGGCGCAGCATCGACGCGTTCGCGTCGCGTCGATAGTTGAGCTGCTCGATCGCTCGCCTGACCTTCGCCTCGAGCTCCGGGCTGACGCCGGGCTCGGCGTTGACGACGCGCGAGACCGTCTTGACGGCGACGCCTGCGAGGGCCGCGACATCGGTCATCGTGGGCCGCCGAGCGGTCGTGGATGGTTGCTTTGACAACGAATCCCTCGTCGTGGTCGTCAAACGCCGCGCTGATCGTACAGCGAATGACGCGCCTCTTGACAATCCCTTCGTGACAACGTTATCTTCCTCGGACATCGGAACCACGGAGGAGGCATCAACCATGCAAGAAGCACGGAACGCGAGCAGGCGTCGGCCTGCGAAGGTTCTCGCCGGCGTGTTCGTGATGGGGATCGTCGCGCGTCGCGTCGCTCGCGGCCACGGCGATCGGGACGCACCGCCGCCAAGACGATCAGCGTCGCGATCGTCGCGAACCCGCAGATGCAGGACATCGCATCGCTGACACCCTCGCTCTTCACCGCGAAGACGGGGATCAAGGTGAAGTACACGATCCTCGACGAGGGCAAGCTGCGCGAGGTCACCACGCGCGACGTGGGCGCAGGCGGCAAGTCGTTCGACGCCGTCATGATCGGCATGTACGAAGCGCCGCAGTTCGGCTCGGCCGGGCTGCTGCAGACCCTCACGTCGCAGGCCAAGGCCGACAAGGCGTACGCGTACAACGACCTGATCCCCGCCGTGCGCAACGGGCTCTCGGCCAAAGGCAATCTCTATGCCTCGCCGTTCTACGCGGAGTCGTCGTTCGTCATGTACCGCAAGGACGTCCTCAAGAGCAAGGGCGTGACGATGCCGGCGCGACCGACGTGGCAGCAGGTCGCCACGATCGCACGCAAGGTCAACTCGCCCATCGATGGCGGGCATCTGCCTGCGCGGCAAGCCAGGCTGGGGCGATCTCGGTGCGGCGTTCACGACGGTGCTGAACACGTTCGGCGGCACGTGGTGGTCGTCGACGGCGGACGGCAAGCCCGCGACAAGGCGCAGGTCGACCAGCCGGCGTTCAAGACGGCGCTCGACTTCTACGCCAAGCTCGTGCAGGACGCGGGTGAGAAGGACGCCGCGAACTCGAGCTTCAACGAGTGCCTCGCGCAGTACCAGGCCGGCAAGGTCGCGATGTGGTACGACGCGACGGTCGCCGCCGGCCTGCTCGAGGCCAAGGACAGCCCGGTGAAGGGCAAGAACGGCTACGCCCTCGCGCCGGTCGTGAAGACGAAGGCGTCGGGCTGGCTGTGGAGCTGGGCGCTCGCGATCCCGAAGAGCTCGCCCGACCCGACGGACGCCTGGAAGTACATCTCCTGGGCGACCGGCCCGTCAGTACATCAAGGCCGCCGGCACGAAGACCAAGGGCGGCTGGGCTTCGATCCCGCCGGGAACGCGGCTCTCGACGTACCAGATCCCGCAGTACAAGAAGGCAGCGTCGGCGTTCGCCGCGAAGACGCTCGCCGCGATGAAGGCTGCACCGATCAACAACCCCGGCACGACGAAGCGTCCGGGTCTACCGGGTGTGCAGTACGTCGGCATTCCGCAGTTCCAGGATGTCGGCAACCGTTGCACCCAGCTCTTCTCGAGCGTGATCGCAGGCTCGACGAAGGACACCACGGCACTGAGCCAGTGCCAGCAGATCGCCTCGAGCGCGATCAAGTAGCAGCTAGGTCGTGACTGCCGCCGAGGCCACGCTGCGGGGAAGGGTCGGAGATCCGTTCTCTTCCCCGTGGCGTCGGCGGCTTCCGCTGCTCCCGGCGCTGCTCTTCACCATCGCCGATCACGCAGCTGCCGTTCCTCGTCAGCATCTACTACAGCTTCACCAACCTGAAGGACCAGACGCAGTCGATCATCCCGGAGCCGACGAAGTTCGTCGGCATCGACAACTACAAGGCGATCTTCAACGACCCGTTCTTCCGGCAGGCGATGTGGACGAGCGTGAAGATGACCGTTCTCGCCGTCGTCCTGTCGCTCGTCTTCGGAACGCTGTTCGCGATCCTGCTCGACCGGAAGTTCTTCGGGCAGGGGATCGTGCGAACGCTGCTGATCACGCCGTTCCTCCTGATGCCGGTCGTGGCGGCGCTGATCTGGAAGCAGCAGATGTTCTCGTCGCTCTTCGGGATCCTCGACAAGGTGCTCGATCTTCCTCGGGCTTCAACTCCGTCGCGTTCATCTCCGATCACCCGCTGGCGTCGATCGTCACCGTGCTCGTCTGGCAGTGGACGCCGTTCATGATGTTGATCATGCTCGCGGGGCTGCAGAGCCAGCCCTCGGACATCCTCGAGGCGGCGGGCGTCGACGGCGCGACGCCGTTCGGGATCTTCCGGCAGCTGACGTTGCCGCACCTGCGCCGGTACCTCGAGCTCGGCGCGCTGCTCGGCTCGATCTACATCGTGCAGGCGTTCGACGCGATCGACGTGATGACGGGCGGCGGGCCCGGGTCGACGAACGTCCCGTACTTCGTCTACCAGGAGTCGATCGGCGGCGGGTTCCGCTACGGGTCGGCGTCCGCCTACGCGATCGTCGTCGTCATCTTCTCGATCATCATCGCGACGTTCTCGCTGCGCGTGCTGTCCGGGCTCCTGAAGGACGAGGAGCGCGCATGATCTGCTCGCGCGAGCGTCGCGGGTCGAGGCTCGGCGTCGGCGAGAGCCGCGTCGGCGTGATCGCGCTCGGCACCGCCGCCTGGCTGATCGGCATGCTCTGGATCTTCCCGGTCGCCTGGACGGTGCTCACGAGCTTCAAGACCGAGCAGGATGCGTCGGCTCAGACGTTTCACCACGGCCTCTCGGTCGCTCGCTACAGCGACGTCAGCCACTCGACCGAGGGAACGCTGTCGCTCGGCACGGCGTTCACGAACTCGCTCGTCATCGTGCTCGTCTCGACGACCATCGTGATGCTGCTCGCACTGCCCGCCGCCTACGCGCTTGCGATCCGTCCCGTGCCCGAAGTGGCGTGACGTGCTCTTCTTCTTCATCTCGACGAAGTTCTTGCCGATCGTCGCGTCGATCTTCCCGATCTACGTCTACGCCGAGAAGTGGAACCTGATCGGCACGCGCACGATCCTGATCGTGCTCTACATCGCGATGAACCTGCCGCTCGCGATCTGGATGACGCGCTCGTTCTTCATCGGAGGTGCCGCGCGAGCTGATCGAGGCGGCCGAGATCGACGGCACGACGCTCATCAACCAGCTTCGCTCGGTGATCCTTCCGATCGCCGCGCCCGGCATCGCGGCGACCGCGCTCCTCTGCGTGATCTTCGCCTGGAACGAGTACTTCTACGCGATCCAGCTGAACTTCGCCGGCGCGTCGACGATGCCGCAGTGGGTGATCGGGAACGTCTCGACGCGCGGCAACTTCCTCGCGAAGCTGTCGGCGGCGTCGATGATCGCCTGCCTGCCCGTCGTGCTCGCCGGCTGGGCCGCGCAGAAGCGGATGATCCGCGGGCTCTCGATGGGTGCGCTCAAGTGAGAAGGGACTGATCTCTTGGCCTCAGTGGAATACGACGACGCGACGCGGCTCTACCCCGGGACGGCGAAGCCGGCGGTCAACGAGCTGAACCTGTCGATCGCCGACGGCGAGCTGCTCGTGCTCGTCGGCCCGTCGGGATCCGGCAAGTCGACGGCGCTCCGCATGCTCGCCGGGCTCGAGCCGCTCGACGAGGGCAGGATCCTGATCGGCGGCAAGGACGTCTCGACGGTGCGACCGCGAGACCGCGACATCGCGATGGTGTTCCAGAGCTACGCGCTGTACCCGCAGCTCGACGTCGCGGCGAACATGGGCTTCGCGCTCAAGCAGCAGGGCGTCCCGAAGGAAGAGCGCGCTGCAGCGCGTTCGCGAGGCTGCGAAGCTCCTCGATCTCGAGCCGTACCTCGACCGGAAGCCGAGGAACCTCTCCGGCGGCCAGCGCCAGCGGGTCGCGATGGGACGCGCGATCGTCCGGCACCCGCAGGTCTATCTGATGGACGAGCCGCTCTCGAACCTCGACGCGAAGCTCCGCGTGCAGACACGCACCGAGCTCGTCGAGCTGCAGCAGCGGCTCGCGGTGACGACGGTCTACGTGACGCACGATCAGGTCGAGGCGATGACGATGGGACGATCGCGTCGCCGTGCTCCGCGACGGAGACCTGCAGCAGTGCGATTCGCCGTCGACGCTCTACCACTCGCCCGCGAATCTCTTCGTCGCGGGATTCATCGGCTCGCCCGGCGATGAACATGCTGCCGGCGTCGGCGAGCGGGCCGCTGCGGATCGCGGCGCCGAGATCGGCATCGCCGACGACCTCGGCGGCGAGCGCGCGACGGTCGGCTTCCGGCCGGAGACGGTCGTCATCGGCGACGGCCCGATTGCCGGCCGCATCCGCATCGTCGAGGATCTCGGCTCCGAGGTGTTCGTCCACCTGGTGATCGACCACGAGGGCGAAGAGCGCCGAATCGTGGCCAAGGTCGACGCGCCGTTCGCCGGATCGCCCGGCGACAACGTGCGTCTGGGGCTGCGCGGCACCGTCCATCTCTTCGACACTGCGGAGGTGAGGCGGACGAGCGTCACGCTGTGACGACCGTCCTCGTCACCGGCGCAGCAGGCGACATCGGAACCGCGATCGCCGAGGTGCTCGCGCGGCGCGGGCACCGGCTCGTCCTCGCCGATCATCCGGACGCCGCCGAGCGGCTGGACGAGACGTCGCTGCCGGCGGCTCGGCGCCGAGGTCGCGTGACCTTCGACGTGACGGACGAGGCCGCCGTCGCCGCTGCAGTCGACGGGCTGGGCGCCGCTCGGCGGACTCGTGAACAACGCCGGCTACCAGGGCGTGTTCACGTCGGTCGACCGCTACCCGCTCGAGGACGCGCGCCGGGTGCTCGAGGTCAACGTGCTCGGAGTGATGACCGTTCTCGCCGCCGTCGCCCGGGCGATGATCGGGCGGGCGGAGGCTCGATCGTGAACATCGCGTCGATGGCCGGCGTCTCCGGCGCGCCGAACATGCCCGCCTACTCCGCCTCGAAGGCCGCGGTGATCGGGCTGACGAAGGCGGCCGCGAAGGATCTCGCGCCGCACGGGCATCCGCGTGAACGCCGTCTCGCCGGCGTTCATCGGGCCCGGCCGCATGTGGGACACACAGGTCGCGCGGCAGGCCGCGGCCGGCAGCCAGTACTACGCGACCGATCCCGAGACGGTCGCCGCGCAGATGATCGAGCATGGTGCCGATGCGTCGCTACGGCTCGGTGCACGAGGTCGCGACCGTCGTCGCTTTCTTGCTCTCCGACGACGCGTCGTACGTGACCGGCGTGAACGTCGAGGTCTCCGGCGGCAGCACCTAGAGCGCTCTGCATCGCGCCGACGGAGCCGTGGGCGGCGAGCTCACGGCTCGCATGCGCGAACGCATCGGCGAACCGTTCGCTCTCGCGAAGGCGCGGCGTGAAGACCTCGTCGAACTCGAGAAACGCCCGCGGGTCGTCGAGCGACCTGACCGCGAACGCCGCCGCCCGATCGCCGTGCGGGTCGTGCGCGCGTTCGGCCGCCGGCACGGTCGCGAGGTAGCGCGCCCAGCCCGCGAGCGCGAGCGCGGCGCACTCGACGCGGCCCGTCGAGCTCGAGCTGCCGCTCGACGGTCGGGATCAGGAAGCTCGGGAACTTCGCCGTCCCGTCGATGCAGAGGCGGGCGATCTGGTCGCGCACGCCCGTGTTCTCGAACCGGCCGAGCACCGTGCGGCCGTAGTCCGCAGCCGGATGCCCGGGAATCTCGGTGAGCGTCGGGATCGCCTCTGTCGCGAGGAACCGCTCGAGGTACTGCCGCACGGCGGGAATGGCGATCGCCTCGTCGACGTAGACGACTCCTGCGATCGCCATCAGGTAGGCCATGCACGAATGCGTCGCGTTCAGCATCCGCAGCTTGTAGAGCTCCCAGTCGTGCACGCGGTCGGTGAAGAGGGCGCCGACGTCCTCGAATCGCGGTCGGCCGGCCGCGAACGAGTCTTCGATCACCCACTGACGGAATGGCTCCGCGACCACCGGCCAGCCGTCCTCGATCCCGACCTCGTCGCGCAGCCAGGCGCGATCGTCGTCGGTCGTCTGCGGCGTGATGCGGTCGACCATCGAGTTGGGGAACGTGCACGACGTCTCGACGAAGCGGACGAGCTCCTCGCTGCGAGCCTCGCAGACACGCGTTATCGCCTCGCGCGCAACGTTGCCGTTGCCCGGCAGGTTGTCGCAGCTGAGAATCGTGAGCGGCGCCCCGCCGGCTGCGCGGCGAGCGTCGAGCCCGTTGGCGATCGCCTCGAGTCGTCGGGTTCGGCTTGGCCAGGGAATAGCCGCCCTCGGTGATCGTCATCGAGAGGATCGCAATGTCCGGATCGGCGATCTGCTGCGCGAAACCGGCGGCGTCGCCGGCGACAAGCACGTAGTCGACGATGCTGCCGACGATCCGAGGGCGAGACGCATTGCTGTCGCGCTCGATCAGCGTGTAGAGGTGATCCTGCGACGTCGAGCACGCTCGCCATCCGACGATCGGACTCGAGCAGCCCGACGCCGCGGATCGCCCAATCTCCTCCACTCTCGGCCAGTTCGTCGCGTGTAGAGCGCCATGTGGGCGCGATGGAAGCCGCCGACGCCGAGGTGCAGGATGCGCGGCACGAGCGCCCGGCGATCGTAATGCGGCACGGGAACGCCGAGTCGCTCGATCTCCCGAAGCTTCGACGTCGAGAGGCGCAGCGCCACGCAGTCGAACGTACCAGCTACGTCCTTATGAAATCTTCAGGCTGCTCTTAACCGGGATTCACCGGGCGGTGTGATTGTGAGCGTGCAGGCCGCACGCCCAAGGAGGGACACCTATGCGAGTGCTCGTAGTGGACGACGACGCCTCGCTGCGCGAGGCCCTTCGGCGAGCTCTCAGCCTCGAAGGCTACGAGGTCGAGCTCGCGTCCGACGGCGTCGAGGCGCTCGGCTTCTTCCACGACGAACGCCCGCCCCCGGATGCGGTCGTGCTGGACGTTCTGATGCCGACGCTCGACGGCTGGGAGACCTGCCGCGCGATCCGGCTGCGCAGCGGCGTTCCCGTTCTGATGCTCACGGCGCGCGACGCGATCGAGGACAGGGTCGACGGGCTCGACGCCGGAGCCGACGATTATCTGGTCAAGCCGTTCGCGCTCAACGAGCTCTTCGCCCGCCTGCGCGCTCTTCTTCGCCGGACGGCCACCGGCGACGACGGTTCCATCCGCTTCGCCGACCTCGAGCTCGATCCGGTTGCGCGCGAGGTACGGCGTGGTGGAACCCCGATTCTTTTGACGCGCACCGAGTTCGCTCTCCTCGAGCTGTTCATGCTCCACCCGCGGAAGGTTTTACCGCGGACGGCGCTCTTCGAGAGTGTGTGGGGCTACGACCTTGGCCTCGCGTCCAACTCGCTGGAGGTCTTCGTCGGCTACCTGCGGCGGAAGACCGAAGCCTTCGGCGGCAATCGCTTGATCCACACGGTGCGTGGCATCGGCTACGTCATGCGCGAGGGGAGCGTTCCCGAATGAGCCTGAGGGCGCGACTCAGCCTCGGCACGGCGATTGCGCTCGCCTTGGCCATCGCCGTCGCATCGACAGTCGCGTACTTCGTCGTTCGGGGCGAGTTGCGCTCGGGGATCGACGCATCGCTGCGCGACCGACGGGCCGCGTTTGTGGCGCGCCCGAAAGGTGCGCCACTCCCGCGGTTCTCCCGGCGCGTCCCCTCGCCGAAGCTCGGCGGCGCAGCCGGCTACTTCCAGTTCGTTACCTCCGCAGGCAAGATCTCCCGCCCGCCACGCGAGAACGAGCGCCTCCCGGTCGACAATGGCGCGCAAGCCGTTGCTGCTGGCACGCGCAACGCGTTCTTCAGCGACCAGACCGTCGCCGGCACGCACGTGCGCGTCTACACCGCCCAGGTACGCAAGGGCGTGGCGGTCCAGATCGCGCGGCCACTTACCGAGGTCGACGACGCGCTCAGCCGGATCCGGCTCTTGCTGCTGGTGATCTCCGCAGGAGGCGTGGCGCTTGCAGCTGCGCTGGGGCTCGTCGTTGCGCGCACGACCCTGGTCCCGGTCCGCCGGCTGACGCGAGCGGCCGAGCGCATCGCGGCGACGCGGGACCTGCGAAGCCGCGTCGACGACGGCCGCGGCGACGAGCTCGGGCGTCTTGCCAAGGCATTCGACATCATGCTCGACGCACTGGCCACATCGTTGGACGCGCAGCGACAGCTCGTCGCCGATGCATCGCACGAGCTGCGGACGCCACTTGCGAGCATTCGGACGAACCTCGAGGTGCTCGAGCTCGACGAAGGGATGCCGCTCGAAGAGCGACGGCGCATCCTCGCCGACGCCGTGGGTGAGCTCGCCGAGATGACTCACCTGATCGAGGAGCTCGTCGAGCTTGCTCGAGGAGAGCAGCATGCACTTGACCTGGACCGTGTGCGACTCGACCTCGTCGTCCGAGACGCTGTGGCCGCCTCCACCCGACGCGTCCCTGCCATCCGCTTCGATGCGCATCTCGATCCGACACTGGTGTACGGATCTGCGCAGGCACTGACCCGCGCCGTTGCGAATCTGCTGGACAACGCCTGCAAGTGGAGCCCGGAGGGAGCCGTCGTCGACGTAACGGTTTCGAACGGTGAGGTGACCGTGCGCGACCACGGGCCCGGCGTCGACGAGGCCGATCGAGCGCATGTGTTCGACCGCTTCTACCGTTCTGCGGCCTCACGGGCGCTGCCGGGCTCTGGGCTCGGACTCGCGATCGTGCGCCAGATTGCGGAGGCCCACGGAGGCTCTGCCAGCGTCGAGCCGGCAAACGGCGGCGGCTCGGTTTTCCGCCTGCGTCTGCCGGCACTCGCCTAGGTACGCAACGGAGTCCCGTTCTCATGAAACCTTCAGCTTCCCGTCAGGTCGCTCTTCACCGTCGCGGCGAAGGTCAAGACACATTCGTCGTCTTGTCCGCGCAATCCCCCGAGGTGAATCGATGCATCCGCAGTCACTCGTCCACGCACCCGACGCATGAGCGCCCTCGCGGCGGCTATCGCGAGCCGCGCCCCGAGCCTCGGCCGTGGCGGCCTTCGGTGGCTCAACCTCGGGCTGCTCGCGCTTGCTGCAGTGACGGGGTTGGTGGCCTACCTCGTCGTCTCCTCCGCGCCGGCGTCCCCGGCGAGCTCGGTCATCCAGCAGACCGGCACGGTGAAGCGCGGCGTCGTGCTGTCGTCGGTGTCGGCTACCGGCAGCGTCGTCGCCGCGAAGGATCTCACGTTGAATTTCCAGAACGGCGGCACGCTCACGCATGTCGATGTGAAGTCAGGTCAGCACGTCACTCGGGGTCAGGTGCTCGGGACGATCGACTCGACCGATGCAACGGCGAGCGTCCGCCAGGCGAAGGCGGCGCTCAGCGCGGCACGGGCGAATCTCCAGACGACCGTGACGGGCGAGACGGCCGCGCAGCGGAAGCAAGATGCACTCTCGATCACACAGGCGAAGGCGGGCGTGACGTCGGCGACGGCAGCGCTGAAGAGCGCCAAGATTGCCGCGGCGTCTGACAACACGAGCGCACGCCAGGCCCTCTCGCAGACGCAGCAGCAGTTGCAAACCGACCAGGGCGGCGAGGCCGTCGCCGTGGCGCAGCAGAAGACCGATCTCGAGACGTATGCCGATCTCGCGGCTGCGCAGGCTGCCGTTGCCCCCGTGCAGAGCGCCGTGACTGACGACCAGACGAGGCAGCACAACGACCAGCAGACGCAGTTCGACCTGCAAGCACAGCAGCTCCAGTGGAACCAGCAGTTCGCGGCGGACAACGCGGCGAAGAACACGTCGGCTGCAAGCAACGACCAGGTAGTGCTCAACTCCCTCGCGCTCCAGCTGCAGACACTCGGCAAGACGCTCTCGAACGACGCCTACCAGCTCTCGCAGGACCAAGCGGCTCTGTCCACAGCGCAGGGAACGGTGAGCGCGATCAAGGCCGACGCGAGCTCGATCCAGAGCTACGAGGCCAAGCTTGTCTCGGACAAGGCCGCGGTCGCAAGCGCGACGACCAAGGTGGCGAGCACAGCCGCCCAGGGCACGCAAAGCATTGAGTCCGCACGGCAGCAGGTGACATCGGCGAAGCTCTCGGCCACCAACGCGGCGCTCGGAGTGACCGTGAAGCAGACGGCGCCGACGGCGAGCGTGATGACGCAGCTCCAGAGCTCCATCGTGCAGGCCGAGACGAACCTCGCGACGGCGCAGCGAACGCTCTCGCAGACGATGCTGCGTGCGCCGCTCGGCGGCACCGTCGCCTCCGTCGACGGCATCGCCGGTCAGTCCGTGTCCGGAGGCGGCCTCGCGTCGGCCAGCTCGAGCGCGTCGTCTTCGACGTCGGGCAGTGGAGCGTCGACGACCGGGTCGTCGAGCTCGGGCTTTGTGACCTTGATCGGACTGTCGTCGATGCAGGTCACGGCGGCGTTCGCCGAAAGCGACGTCGCAAAGCTCGCCGTCGGGGAGCCTGCCACCGTCACGATCTCCGCTCTCGCGGGCGCGCAGCTTGCGGCCCACGTTGCAGCGATCAACCCGGTGGCGAGCTCCTCGTCGAGCGTCGTCCAGTACACGGTGACGTTCGCACTCGACCGGGCGAACAAGCAGCTCAAGCCGGGAATGACGGCGACCGTCGCTGTCACCGTCGCCGAGAAAGACAACGTATTGCAGGTGCCAAGCGCCGCCGTGACGGGCAGCGGCCGGAACGCGCGCGTGACAGTGCTGAAGAACGGCGTGTCCCAGAGCGTGCCGGTCGTCGCAGGTCTGGCAGGCGACAGCTCCACGCAGATCGTCGGCGGCCTGACCGCGGGACAGACGTACGTGATCTCGACCACCGTCACTCGCTCCACGGGCGCGACGGGCACGTCGACCACGCCGACCCTGCGGCCGGGCGGCGGGTTCGGCGGTGGGGGCGGCTTCGGCGGCGGCGGCTTCGTGCGGCCGGGCGGATGAGCGCGCCGGCCGGCACCACCGTCGCGGCGGCGCGCCCACTGATGCTTCTCGCCGGCGTGACCAAGGTCTACGGCGCCGGGGAGATTGCGGTGCAGGCCCTGCATTCGATCGACTTCCGCGTCGATCGTGCCGACTACGTCGCGATCATGGGCAGCTCCGGGAGCGGCAAGTCGACGCTGATGAACATCATCGGCTGCCTCGACATCCCGACCGAGGGGCACTACCTGCTCGAGCAACTCGACGTCGCGCAGCTCGACGACCAGGAGCTCGTCGTTCATCCGAAGTCGCCGGATCGGGCTGGTCTTTCAGAGCTACAACCTCATTCCGCGGACGAGTGTGCTCCGGAATGTCGAGCTCCCGCTGGTCTATCCACGTGTGAAGGCCGACGAGCGACGCGAACGTGCGATGCGTGCGTGCGAGCTCGTCGGGCTCTCGAACCGGACGCACCACATCCCCTCCGAGCTCTCGGGCGGTCAGCAGCAGCGTGCGGCGATTGCGCGGGCGATCGTCACGAATCCCGCGATCGTGCTCGCCGACGAGCCGACCGGCAACCTCGACACCGCGTCGACGCTCGAAGTTCTGCAGATCTTTGCCGACCTGAATGCGGACGGGCGGACGATCGTGATGATCACGCACGAGCACGACGTCGCCGCGCACGCGAAACGTGTCATCGCTCTCGCCGACGGCGAGATCATCGGCGACGAGCGGCGCGCGCCGCTCGTCGGCGCATCGCCGCAGCCGGGCATCCAGACGCTCCAACCTCTGGTGGTGCCGGCATGAGTCTTACGAGGCTGTGCGGATGGCCGTCCAGGGCGTGCTCGCGAACCGGTTGCGGTCGATCCTCACCCTGCTCGGGCGTCACCATCGGCGTCGCGGCCGTGATCCTGCTCGTCGCCGTCGGTCATGGCTCCGCCGCTGCGGTGCAGACCCAGATCGAGGGGCTCGGCACGAACATGCTCACGATCCAGACCGGCGGCCGCATCTTCGGCCGCCAGGCGGCCACCTCGAGCTCGTTCACCTTCCTCACGATGAAGGACGTCACGACGCTCGGAGAACAAGGTCGAACGCGCCGGACATCAAGTCGGTGACTCCCGTCGTGACGGCGCAATCCGTGACGGCGATTCACGGTGTCGCTACCGAGACACCCGGCCAGGTGCTCGGGACGACCCCGAGCTACGCGGAGGCCGCAAGAAGGCGTCGTTACGGAGGGGACGTTCATCACGTCGCACGGACGAGACGAAGCACGCGCGCGTCGCCGTGATCGGCGCCACCGTCGCGACGAATCTCTTCGGCGGCGCCGATCCGATCGGCCAGACGATCCAGCTGAACGGCGCGACATTCCAGGTCGAAGGCCTGCTCAAGTCGAAGGGCACGAACGGAATCCAGGACCAGGACGACATCGTCATCGTTCCGCTGACGACAGCGCAGGACCTGCTCGTGGGTCAAAGCGGGCAGCTCAGCCAGATCGTCGTCGAGGCGACGTCGAGCTCAAGCGTCGACGCGGCGCAGGCCGAGGCGACAGTCGCTCCTCCACACCGACGCACCAGAACACCGACGGCACGGCCGCGTTCAACATTCTGAACCAGGCATCGCTGCTCGCAGACGACGAGCGCCAACACCCACACCTTCACCGTGCTGCTCGCCGCGGTCGCGGCGATCTCGCTGCTCGTCGGCGGCATCGGCGTGATGAACATCATGCTCGTCACCGTCACCGAGCGAACCCGCGAGATCGGCATCCGCAAGGCGATCGGTGCGCCGCAAGGACGACATCCTCGGCCAGTTCCTCATCGAGGCGGTGCTGCTCTCGATCATCGGCGGCGCGACCGGGGTGATCGCCGGGCTCGTCGGCAGCCACTTCAAGATCGTCGGCGTCCAGCCCGTGACTCGCATGGTACTCGGTCGCACTCGCCTTCGGCGTCGGCGTCGGCGTCGGGCTCTTCTTCGGCATCTATCCCGCAAACCGTGCGGCGTCGCTCCGACCGATCGACGCCCTTCGCTACGAATAGGAGCTCCTCGATGCAAGCCACGACAGCTCCGCCCGACGCAGCCACGTCGGCGGACAACGAACTCCTCACACAGATCCTCGCGCGCCGACGTCGACGCCTGCCGCGGATGACGATGGCACTCGCTGCACTCCTCGTCGCTCGCGCTGGCGTTCGTCGTCGGCGCGGAGGTGCAGAAGCACTACGGGAAGACCGCTGCTGCGACCGGTGGCACGGCAGGCGGCGTCGCGGCCGCGTTTGCGCGCGCTCGCGGTGCCGGTGCCCGACCGCCTGGTGGCTTCGGTGGTGCCGGCGGCTTCGGCGGCGCCGCAAGTGGCCCGACCGGCACGGTGACGCTCATCAAGGGCTCGACGCTCTACGTCACCGACAGCTCGGGCACGACGTCGCTCGTCAAGACGTCCGCAGCCTCGCGTGTGACGAAGACGGTCAGCTCGAGTGTGAAGAACATCCGTCCGGGTTCGGTCGTGACGGTCGTCGGCACGCAGGCAAAGGACGGCAGCTACACCGCCACCTCGATCTCGGTCTCGAATGGAGCGAACGGTGGTTAGCCGGACGCGGGTCTACATCGCGGTCGTGCTCGGCGCACTCTGCCTCGCCGTCGTCGTCGCCGGATGCGGCGGCTCGAGCAGCGCCGCAGCACCCCCCGCGTCGACGACGACCGGCACCACCACGACGCCGACTCCCAACGGCCGCGGCAATGCCGTGGCATTCCAGGCGTTCCGGGAGTGTTTGACGGCACACGGCGTCACGCTTCCGGCTCGCCCCGCAGGTGGGGGCGGCGGTCAGCCCCCGACCGGCGGACAGCCACCGCCGAACGGAACTCGGCCCGCCGGCGGCAGGTTCCGGAACCTCACGGCCAAGCAGCAGGCGGCGTTGACGGCCTGCCAGGGCAAGCGGCCGGCCGGCGGGTTCGGCGGCGGAAACGCCCGCGGCGGACCTGCGAACCCAGCCTTCGCGAAGTACACGGCGTGCCTCAAGTCGCACGGAGTCACCTTTGGCTCTACCGCCTCGTCGAGCTCGGCGTTCGCGAAAGCGACCGCCGCGTGCAAGAGCCTGCTGCCGACCGTGAACGGAGGTACGACGACGCCCTAGGCGCCGAGTCGTGTTTCTTAAGGAGTTCGCATGATCCTCTGAGCTCGTTCATAGGTCTGCCTGGCACAACGGACGTAGACAACGTCCAAGGCCGGAAAAGGAGCGTCATGGAAGCGCAGACCACCATACGACAGCGCGCCGCGAACGCCGCGCAGCGAACCGCGAGGAGGCTGAGCCGCTTCCACGCGCGCCTGATCATCGTCACGGTCGTGTGCGTGGCGGCCGGCGCAGTCGGCGCGAGCCTCGCGTTCGCGCGCACCACGACGACCATCGGAACCGGAGTGGTCGTCGTCAACACCAAGGTCGCCTACCAGGGCGGCGCCGCAGCCGGAACGGGGATCGTGCTCACCTCGACGGGAGAGGTGCTGACGAACAACCACGTCATCCAAGGTGCCACCTCGGTCGGAGTCGTCGTGCCAGGCACCACTCACCACTACACCGGGAAGGTCGTCGGCTACGACGTCTCCGCCGACGTTGCCGTCGTTCAGCTCGGCGGCGCTTCCAACCTGAAGACGGCGTCGCTCGGCAACTCGTCGAAGGTGACGCTCGGCCAGGCCGTGAAGGCCCTCGGCAATGCAGGCGGCACCGGCACGCTGACCTCGGCCTCCGGAACGATCACCGGGCTCGCCAAAGCCATCACAGTCAGTAACGACCAGGGCGGAAGCGAACAGCTGGCCGGGCTGATCGAGACCAACGCCGCCCTCCAGCCGGGTGACTCGGGCGGCCCGCTGCTGAACGGCAAGGGGCAAGTCATCGGAATGGACACAGCCGCGTCCACGACCTTCGCCTTCAGGGCCGTTGGCGCCGGCGACGCCTATGCCATCCCGATCAACACGGCGCAGACGATCGCCAAGCAGATCGAGTCCGGTAAGGCGTCGACCGCCGTCCACATCGGTCCGACCGCATTCCTCGGTATCGAGATCGCCGCTGCGGTTGGAAACGGCGGCTTCGGCGACCCCGCTTCGGCGGGCGGGCTGATCGCGGACACCGTCGCCGGCGGCCCCGCGGCATCGGCAGGCCTCGCAGCGGGCGACGTGATCACCGCGATCAACGGCAAGGCCGTCTCCTCGCCGTCAACGATCGCGTCGGTCATCCTCACGAAGAAACCGGGCGCGAAGATCACCGTCACCTACACGGATCAGTCGGGAGCAGGCCACGTGACGACGGTCACGCTCAGAAGCGGGCCGCCGCAATAGCCGCTCACTGTGGATCAAACAAACACCGCGATGGTCAGGGCCGCCATGGCGTAGCCCCCGGGAGTGTCGGGATCGAGTCCGGCGGCGGCGCAAACGCGCTCCGCCCGGGATGCGGCAGCGGCGCGCCCCATGGCATGCCCGCGCGGATCGTGTCAGAGACGAGAAACCGCTTCGAAACTGAGCGTGTCGCGCCCGAGGAGTCCGCGAACCGGAACTCACCGTCGACGATGTCCAGGACCGTGATGTCGGCGACGTTCCCGATGCGCAGCGTGCCGATCGTGTCGAGCCGCCCGATCACTTCCGCGGGGCGGCTTGTCGCCGCACGGATCACCTCGTGCACCGGCATGCCGAGGTTGAGGAACTTCGACATCGTCGTGGCCAGGTCGCCGACGGGACCGCTGGCGCTGAGACTGTGGAGATCGGTCGAGATCGTGTCGGGCCAGAAACCGGCCTCGAACGCGGTCTCGGCCGTGGAGTAGTCGAAGCTGCCAAAGCCGTGACCCGAGTCGAAGATGATTCCCTTCGCCCGCGCGGGCTCGGCCGCATCGATCAGGCGGCCCGCTTCGACGAGGCCGTTGCCGGCCGGCGTGAAGCAATGCGTGATGATGTCGCCCGGTCGGAGGATCTCGAGTACTTCTGCAAGCGGCGCCGGGGCGGCGCCGATGTGCACCATCACTGGCAGTCCGGTTCGCGTGCCGGCTTCGACTGCGCGCCGCACCGGCTCGAGTCCGTTGTCGCCGACGATGATTCCCTGCTCTCGAACCTTGATCCCGATCACGAAGTCGGCGTTCTCGATCGCTGCGCGAACGGCCTTCTCGACATTCAGGTACGCCAGGTCGACTGCTTCGCCTTCAGGCCAGCCGGCGAGACCGATGGTCGAGATGTGAACGAACGCGAGCACACGGGTTCGACTCGCGTTCACAACCAGATGCCGGAAACCTTCGATGGTGTGGGCGCCCGCATCGCCTGCGCTGACGATCGTCGTGACGCCCGACCTCGATGACGTCTCGTCGGCCGGAACCGTGAGTGGGCACACGCCGCCGTACACGTGAGCGTGCATGTCGATCAGTCCAGGTGTGACGATCTTTCCGCCGGCGTCGATGACCACCGTGCCCACATCCGGCGGATACTCGTTGACCGGGCCTCGAATCCAAGCGCCGAGATCGGGCTCGATGGCGACGATCCGCCCGTACTTGACGCCGATATCGAGCTGCTCGTCGGTTCCGCTCGCCGGGTCGATGATGCGACCCCCGCGAACGACGAGATCCAATGACTGGTCAGGCATTGGTGATTGCTCCTTCCTGAAGCGCGATATTGATCCAGTCGAGCGCATCCAACCGTGTGAGGCCGTAGTGGTAGAAGTCGACGCGGTCGAAACCAAGCGAGGACGCAACCTCGACCTTCGACCTCAAGTTCTCGGCATTCTCGCAGTCCGGTCGCAGCGGGCGAAGAATCACTCCGAGTTTCGGTGACCCCGGCAACGCTTGCACGTACGCCTCGAGGTCGACGTGCACCCGCTCGGCGGTCGACGCGTACGCCATGACCTCGACAGCATCTGCAACCTGTGCAAGCCGTTCGAGATCGATCCCCAGCCGCCAGGAAATGGAGGGTGCCGGCGGCCCGGTCGGCTGCCCACCGACGTATCCCTTGATGGCGCCACTTGGGTCAACCGGCACCACGACCGTCTGCGTCTCGACATCGCGCGCGGCTGCCACGCATTCGGCGACGAGTGAGGTCACTACATCCGCGCGCGCATCGAGCAGTCCGCCGAGCTCGCCGCCGAACATCGATCGCACGAGCAGAGGGTCATCGACGTCCACCGGATCACGTTCGTCGGACAGCAGTCCCTTGCGAATCGTCTGCTGGACGGACCCGCGAAGCGAGGAAACGTCGACACCCCGCTCGGCAGCCGCCCGCGTACACGACTCGCAGAAGCACAGCGAGAGCAGGAAGGACGTCAGCGCGGAGATCTCGACGAACGCGCGCTCATGGTGATACCCGTGAGGGAATGGCAGAAAATGGAACGCCTCCATCAAGATCGCAGCGACGCCGCGCGAGGCGACGTCGGCGACCAACGCGCGCGCATACGCGCGGACATCGGGATTGGCAGGACAAAACTGTGTCAGATACGGGTCGCCGAACGCGTTGCGGTGTGCGAATTCTTCGATCGCCCGCCCACGGTCGCAATGCAGGAGCACGACCCACGCATTCGCATCCAGCTCACGCCGATGGGCGATGCCGACAAGCTCGGCGACGAGATCGCGGCCACCGATCAACCCACTGACGACAGGCTGAAGCTTGAGGTCCCGGAACCGTTGCGGCGTCGGCTGGAAGAACACAGCCCCTGGTTCCTGGAAATAGACGACGCGCCGCGGGTTGTGCGGAAACACGTCACGCGCGTCGTGATACGCAGCCGCGAGCGTGATTCCACCCGCCCCACCGCGCTGCTGAACGTTGTCGGCAACGGTCTCGAGCCCTTCGTCGAGCAGGTCGGTCGCGAACGCGAGAAGTGACGAGCGCACGCCTACGTTCCAGCCCACGCGATGACCGCATCGACCTCGACCGGCATGCCGAACGGCAGATCGGGAACGCCCACTGATGTGCGGGCCGAGAGCTTGTCGAGCCCGTAGAGCTTCAGGATCAGGTCGGAGAACCCGTTCACAACGCGCGCCTGCTCCGTGAAGCCCGGCACCGCGTTGACGTAACCGTTGATCTTCAGCCAGCAGGCCACTTGCTCGAGGTTGCCGAGCTCGCGCTCGATGGTCGCCAGCACGTTGAGCGCCGTCAGCTCTGCCGCGGCAACACCTTCTTCGACCGACACCTCTTGCCCAACTTTTCCGAGGGGCGCGCCCCACCCCTCGCCCCAGGTCGGACCGTGTCCTGCGATGTAGACGACGTCGCCCCAACGGACGAGCCGGCGGTAGGTCAGCGCCACACCTTCAGGCACGATCTGCGGCGGCGGCAATACGAGTCCGAGCTCGGCGAGCGAGTCGCGGACGGACATCAGGCCCCATCGCCGATGCGCAGTTCCCCGCCGTGGAGCTCGACCTGCGTCCCGAGCTTTGCCGACCACTCGATCACGCGCTGAGAGATTCGGTCGAGCGCCTCGTCCGAGGCAATGACGGGCAGACCGTGAGAATCGAGCGACGTCGGGACGATCCGCACCGTGTAGTCCCCGGCCTGATCGAGATCGACAAGCGTGACGAGCCCGTCCGGCGACATGTCGGCAAGGAGCCCGCGAACGAGGTCGGTGATCTCTCCGCCCTCGGACTCGGGTGGCAACTGTCGACCGATGAAGGTTCCCGGGCTGTACACGATGACCTTGCCCTTGTAGCGCTCGACTCCCTGCACCGCGTGTACGTGGTTGCCGAGGATGATGTCGGCTCCGGCGTCGATCATCGCGTGACCAAGCGGTCGTTGATATTCGGCGATCCGACTCGAGAGACCGCCGTACCCCCAATGCAGGGACAGGCAGAGAAAGTCGACCTTGCTGCGCAAGTCGCGCACGCATGCTTCGGCGAAGGCCTGTTCGGCGGAGTCCGCGAATGTCTTGATCGTGACCATCGCCGGCTCGCCCGGTTCCTCAGCCTGCCAATACGGATTGATCTGATAGGACGAATGCACGTGTAACGCCGCGACGCCTGGTGCGGAAGCCGAGGCACCAGCGCCAGGCGCCACGAGACACGTGAACGCGAGGAAGCCGACCTTACGACCATCGACGTCGAGGATCACCGGCTCGACCGCCTCGGCGAGTGTCGCGCCGGCGCCGACGAAGCGGACATTTTGTGCCTGCAGGTTTGCGATCGTGTCGGCGAGCGCCTCTGCGCCGTAGTCCATCATGTGGTTGTTCGCGAGCGAGACCACGTCGAGGTCCAAGCGCCCGATGTCCGGGGCGATCGCCGGGTCGGCGCGAATGTTCGCAAGCTTTTCGATCGGCTGGCCGCGCGTCGACAACGGCATCTCATAGTTTGCGAACGAAATGTCGGCAGCGTCGATGATCGCCTTGACGTCTTGGAACGTCGAGCTGATCGGCTGATCCCCAACGTAGAAATTGCCGTTCGCGAAGATGTCGCCGCCGACGGCGATAGTGATGGAGTCGCTCATATGGCACCTCGCTGGCTGGTCGGGGCAGGGTTCGCTTGACTTCCGTCCGGAACCGAGAGGAAGCAAGCCGAGTAGTGCTGATCGCCGATCGTGTACAGAGGAGGTGATTCGACCTCGCAGCGGCCGAATGCCAGTGGACACCGCGGATGGAAGTGGCAGCCGGCCGGTGGCGACGCGGGGCTCGGGATCTCCCCCGCGATCGGGCGACGCTCTCGATGTCTTTCGACGACCGGGTCGGGGATCGAGACCATGGAGAGGAGCGCACGGGTATACGGGTGCGACGGGTTGTTGAACAGCGTGTCGCGATCGGCGAGCTCGACGATCCGGCCGAGATACATGACGGCAATGCGGTTGCTCATATGCCGAACGATGCTGAGATCGTGGCTGATGAAGATGAAGGTCAGGCCGCGCTCGGCTTGGAGCGCCTGCAAGAGGTTCAAGATTTGCGCGCGCACCGAGACGTCGAGCGCCGAGGTGCTTTCGTCCGCGATCACGACCGTCGGGTCGAGAGCGAGGGCACGCGCGATGCTGACGCGCTGTCGCTGGCCGCCGCTCAACTCCTGCGGGCGGCGACGTAAGAATCGCTGGTCGAGGCCGACCGCATCAAGGATCGAATCGACCTCGCCGCGGATCTCCGATCGAGACTTGTTTGTATGAATCTGCCACGGTTCGGCGATCGTGTCCCACACCGTCCGGCGCGGGTTGAGCGAACCGTAAGGATCCTGGAAGACCATCTGTAGACGTGGTCGAAGACGGCGGAAATCGGATTCAGGCATCCCCAAGATGCTGTTGCCGTCGAACACGATCTCTCCGCTCGACGTGTCCGCGACTCGCAGGATCGCGCGGGCGAGCGTCGACTTGCCGCTGCCGGACTCTCCGACAAGGCCGAGCGTTTCGCCTGCGCGCACCTCGAGCGAGACATCCCGCACGGCTCGAACCGCCGGGCGTTTGCGCCAAAAGCGGATACCCCGCGCGAGTGGGAATTCCACAGAGATGGACTTCGTCTCGAGGATCGGCTGCTCCGCGTGAGCCGAAGTAGAGACCTGTATCGGTCGCGCTTGCAGATCGGGCGGGACGAACTGTGCCGCCACGGCGACCTTGCCAACCGCGGCTTCGGCGGCATTCAAGTCGGCCCAGCAGGCGGCCGCCTGCCCTGCGCGTTTGGACTCCAACCGCGGATGGTCCGACAGGCAGACCTCCATTTGAAACGGGCAGCGCGCGGCGAAGAAGCAGCCGACGGGCAGATGCGTGATATCCGGTGGCGCTCCCTCGATCGTCGGAAGCACGTCAACACGTTCTTCGTCGATGCGCGGGACGCACTCGAGCAGCCCCAGTGTGTACGGGTGCTGAGGCCGCTCGAATATCTTCTCCGTGGTACCCGTTTCGACGATCTCGCCGCCGTACATGACAGCGACGCGATCGGCGAGGCCGGCGACGATGCTGAGGTCGTGACTGATCATGACGAGCGCGGTCCCGAACTCGCTCGTGACGCTGCGCAGCAGTTCGAGGATCTGCGCCTGCACACTGACGTCGAGCGCTGTCGTCGGTTCGTCTGCCAGGAGAACGCGCGGCTCACAGGAGAGCGCCATCGCGATCATCACGCGCTGTTGCATCCCGCCGCTGAACTGATGTGGATAGGCGCCGAGCTGCCGGGCCGGCGATGGAATGCCGACCCGCCCGAGAAAGTCGATGGTGCGACGGCGTGCGGCGGCGCCGCGGAGGTTCAGGTGCAGTCGGAGAGCTTCCTCCATCTGCGCGCCGATCGTGCGCACCGGGTTGAGCGACGAGAGCGCGTCCTGAAAGATCATCGCGATCTGGCCACCGCGAATCTGCCGCAGCTCGGAGGATGTCATTCCCATGACGTCGCGCCCCTCGAGCAGCACGCGGCCGCTGATCCGCGCAGGAGGCGTCTTGAGCAGGCGCATGAGCGAGAGCGCGGTGACACTTTTCCCTGAGCCGGATTCACCGACGATCGCGAGCGTCTCGCCTCGCTCGATGCTGAAGCTCACTCCGTTGACTGCTCTTGCGACCGTTCCGTCGCGCACGAACTCGACGCTCAGATCGGCGACGTCGAGGAGTGCCGGCTCGACAGCGGTCACGGCAGCAGACGCTCCTCACCCAAGTTGGGCAGGTCGGTGTCGACCGTGTTGCCAACCCAATCCCCGAGGTAGTTCGAAGCGAAGATCGTGACCGTGATCGCGATTCCAGGGAACGTCGAGATCCACCACGCAGGGCCGAGCCAATCCTTCCCATGTGAAAGGTCGGCGCCCCACTCGGCCGTCGGGAGGTGAACGCCGAAGCCGAGGAAGTTGAGCGCTGCCGCGAGCAGGATCGCCCAACCGATCGCGCTCGTCGCGATGACGACGATCCCGGAGACGACGTTGGGAAGAATGTGCCGGCTTACGATTCGTGACTGTCGACAGCCGATGACCTTGGCGGCAACGACGTATTCGCGTGCCTTCGTCGCGAGCGTTGCCCCGTAGACGACCCTGGCGAAAACGGGAATGAAGGAGACGCCGATCGCGACGCCGACGCTGACGAGCCCCTGCCCGAGGATGGTCACGATGACGAGCGCGAGCAGAAAGCCCGGGAAGGCGAGCAGCACGTCCATCACCCGCATGACCAGGCCGCTCGACCAGTTCGACGCGTAGCCCGCAACGAGTCCCAGAGGCACGCCGACACCCGCCGCGAGCGCCACGCCGCCTGCAGCGGTGATCAACGTCAACCGGCTCCCCCACAGCACGCGGCTGAGCACGTCGCGGCCGAACTCGTCGGTCCCGAACCAATGCTTCCAACTCGGGCCCTTCAGCGTGTCCGATGTGATGCCAGTCGGGTCGTACGGAGAGATCAAAGGCGCCAGGACGGACAAGAGAACGATGAGCGCCAGCACTGCGGCCGCGATAACCGCAGCACGATTACCGCGCAGCACCCGTGCTCTCGAGCGAAACCGACGTCGTAGGAGCGGAACCGATGCCGGCGCTACCACCGCTTACGCACGACCCCACCGTTCTCGGATGCGCGGGTCGAGTACGCCGTAGGTGACGTCCACGCAGAGATTGATCACGAGGTACACAACGGCGATGAAGAGGACCGTCCCCTGAACCGCAGGGATGTCCTTGGTTTGGATCGCGCTGACGAGATAGCTCCCGAGTCCGGGTCGCGCATAGATGACCTCGATGACGGCAGCGCCGCTGATCATCGCGCCGAATTGGAGCCCGAGGATCGTCACGACCGAGATGAAGGCGTTCTTGAGCGCGTGCTTGAAGATGATCGCTCGCTCCGAAAGGCCTTTGGCGCGTGCGACCAAGATGTACGGCTGCTGCAGCGCCTCGATCAGGCTGCTGCGGACAACCCGCGCAATCGCAGCCGCGAATGCAATCCCCAACGACACGGCTGGAAGCACGATCGCGTCAGCGGAGCCCACGCCGAGGGCCGGGAGCCAGTTCAAGTTGACCGCGAACACCAGGACGAGAATCAGCGCAAGCCAGAAGTACGGTACGGCGATCCCGAGGACGGCGACGCCGGTGCCGAGCCGATCGAGCACCGTGCCTGGGCGGGAACCCGCGAGGACTCCCAGCGGAAGGCCGACGACGACGGCCACACCCATGCCTGCGAGCGTCAGCCGGAGCGTGTCCGGGAAACGCGCGGCGATCTCGGACGAGATCGTGGAGTTGGACTGGAAAGAGCGGCCGAGATGTCCGTGCAGGAGCTGACCGAGGTAATGGAAGTACTGCTCAGGGAGCGGCTGGTTGAGACCTAGCCGCTCCCTGAGTTGTTGCAGTTGCGCTGGTGACGGATGCGACCCGAACAGGAGGATCTGTGCGGGGTCTCCCGGAATCAGATGGAGCACGAGGAACAGCAGGATCGTGACTCCGATCAAGACCGGTATCGAAACCAGGATTCTTCTTCCAACGAACTGAAGCAAGAGTCCTTTACTTCATCGTGACGTTGTTGAACAACGGTGCGGTGTTGACGGTGAACTTCAGGCCGTGAAGCGTCTTAGGCCCGATGAACTGCGCGTTGGGATTGTAGAGCGGGATGATCGCGGCGTCGCTCATGATCTTCTGGCCGAGCTTCTGGTAGGCCGCTGTCCGTTTCTTCGTGTCGCTCATCCCGTTGGCGGCGTCAACCTGTGCGTCGAAGGACTTGTCACAGAAATGCGCCCAGTTGAGACCGTTGCCGACGAACTCACAGCCGAAGATCGAACGGAGCGAGAACGGATCGACGTCGTAGTAGAAGAAGTTCGCCACGTTCTGGATGCCCTTGTTGTAGTCCTGGAAGACACCCGGGAAGCCCTCGTCGCTGAGGTTCGCCTGAACTCCGACAGCCTTGAACTGTGCTTGAAGGAGCTGTGCCATTCCGTCGAAGCCGAAGTTGGTGATGCTGAGAATGTCGACGCTGAGCTTGTTGCCGCCCTTGGTGCGGATCCCGCCCGAGCGACCCGTCCACCCGGCGCTGTCGAGCAACGCGTTCGCCTTCGCGGTGTCGAAGGAATAGAGGTGCTGGCTCTTCGAGTATCCCTGCATCCCAGCCATGAAGACACTCGTCGCAGGAGTGACCAAGCCGCTGAACAACGTGCGCACGATCGTTCCCTGGTCGGTCGCGTACTCGAGCGCCTGTCGAACCTTGAGGTCGTCGGTCGGTGCCTTCTGCGTATTGAGCAGCATCGCGTACGGGATGCCCGTCGCGGGTTGCGCAATCCGGAAGAACTTTCCGCTCGCGAGAACCTTCTGAATGTCCGGAGGGTTCATGTTCTGGGCGATGGTGATCTCGCCGGTCTGCACGGCGTTCGCCTGTGCAGAGTTGTCCGACAGGGTCCGGAAGGTGACACCGGCGAGCTTCGCCGGCCCTGCATTTCCGATTCCCGCCGGGCCCCACTT
This sequence comes from uncultured Actinomycetes bacterium, assembly GCA_963707525.1. Taxonomy (GTDB): domain Bacteria; phylum Actinomycetota; class Thermoleophilia; order Gaiellales; family Gaiellaceae; genus Palsa-739. The sequence continues at coordinate 1,028,231 of CAVPQJ010000007.1, forward strand.
GTACTTGCCGTTGCGAACGAGATCGACCCGCTGGCCCTTGAGCCGCTGCTTGAAGGTGAACGGGCCGGTGCCAACCGGATGATCTCCATAGCTGGCGCCGTACTTGCGGATCGCAGTCGGCGACGAGATACCGAACGGCTGCGTGGTCACTTCGTTCTCGAAGGACGCATTCGGCTTCTTGAAACGAATCTGCACCTTGTACTTGTTGATGACTTTCGTGGAGTCGTACGGACCAAGGTTGCCCAACGACGTGCCTGCCTTGTAGTTCTTGTCCACGATCCGGTCGAAGTTGAACTTGACGGCTTGCGCGTTGAAGGGCGTGCCATCCTGGAACGTCACGCCTCTCCGGAGCGTGAACGTATAGACGCTCGAATCCTTCGAGACCGTCATCGTCGACGCGAGTCCCGGAGTGAGCTTTCCGCCGATCTGGTACATCAGCGGGTCGAAGATCGACTGGAGGACCTGGTACGAGCTGATCAAAGTCGCGGCGGCCGGATCGAGCGTGTCCGGCTCCTGGAAGATCGCGATCGTGACCGTACTGTTCGCGGCTGCACGGTGCGTCGCGCCCTGAGACGAGGCCACACCGATCATTGCGACAGCAGCTGCCACAGCAACGACGCTGGCGGATGCTCGCTTGCCGCGAGACGCCGAGTGTGCTGCCGCCGCGGCGCTGCGGATGCCGCGCCCAACACTAGAGCGGGTCATATGTCTGGCCTCCTTCGAATGGCATTGGTCTGACCGCTTATACAGCATGCGCTGATCTGCGGCAACCAGGCGCAGGGCATTGCGGGCAGAGGTTGTACCAACTATGCTCGTTCTGTCGAAGCGACCTTATGACCGACCTCGTCCACGACGCCCAGCAGACGGATATCGACTCGACCCCGCCTTTTGATCTGGGAGAGGTCGAAGACACGCCCGAGGTCGCCATCGATCTGGGCCGCCTGCGAGCGAACATCGCTCGCGCCGCCACAGTTGCCGAGGCCCACGGAATCCAACTCCGACCGCACGTCAAGACGCACAAGATGCTCGAGGTCGCTTCCCGGCAGATCCGCGCCGGAGCGGTCGGCATCCAGGTTGCGAAGCTCGGCGAAGCGGAAGTATTCGCGCACGCCGGTGTCGCGGACATCTTCATCGGCTACCCACTTGTCGGCGCCCGGAAGGTTGCACGCCTCATCCAGCTCCTCGAGGGAACCGAGGCGACCATTTCGGTAGCGACCGACTCGATGGATGCAGCCCGCCCGATTGCAAGAGCGGCAGCGGCGGCCGGCCTGCAGATACCGCTGTTGATCGAAGTCGACACGGGACTGCGCCGCCTCGGAGTCCAGCCGCACCAGGCCCTGGATCTCGCACGAGAGCTCGCCGAGCTCGACGGGATCGAGCTGGCAGGGCTCTTTACGCACGAAGGGCACGTCTATACGGACGCGCGGTCGACCAAAGAGAAGCAGGCAATGACTCGGGCAGCTTGCGCGGCGGTCGTCGAAACCGCAGAAGGCATCAGGGCCGACGGCATCCCTCTCGCCACCGTCTCAGTGGGATCATCCGGAACGTTTCGCTTCGCCGTCGAATGCGAAAACGTGACCGAAGTCCGCCCCGGAACGTACGTCTTCAACGACCTCAGCCAACTGCTTCAGGGCGCCGCCACGCAGGCCGATATCGCAGCGTTCGTCATCGCCACTGTGGTCGGCCGGCCAGAGGCGACCCGCGCAGTGATCGATGCCGGATCGAAAGTGCTCACATCCGACCGGCTGATCGTGAGCGACCCGGACAGGACCTTCGGGTCAGTTGCCGGCTATCCGGGCGCTGCCGTGACGCGGCTCAGCGAAGAGCATGGGCTGGTCGAGCTACCGCCTGGCACCGACATGCGCGTCGGCGATCGAGTCGCGATCGTCCCGAATCACATCTGCCCGGTGATCAACCTCACCGACTCCGTTTCCGTCATAGCCGACGGCGTGTTCACGGAGCGCTGGCTCGTGGCTGCTCGTGGTCGAGTCCAGTAGCCCCTTTCGGCTCGACGGGAAACGGGCGCTGATCGTCGGCGCCGCCCAGGGGATCGGCAAGGCCTGCGCGACGGTGTTCGAGTCGCTCGGCGCCACCCTCAGCCTGGCCGACCTCGAGATGGAGCGTGTCGAACACGTTCGTCTGGCTCTCAGTCGCCCGTCCGATCATTCTTCGCACCGCGTCGACGTGTCGGACGAGGGGTCTATCGACCACCTGTTTCGCGACGCCATCGAGGTCATGGGTCACCTCGACATCTCTGTTTGTACGGCCGGCGTTCTCTTTCCAGCCGCGTTTCTCGACCAGACGACCGCAGAGTGGGACGAGACGTTTGCGGTCAACGCGCGCGGCGCCTTCCTGGTCGCCCAACGAAGCGCTCGGCACATGGTCGACCGTGCGCAAGGCGGCCGCATCATTCTCTACTCGTCGATCATCGGCACGAGCGTCGTCCGCCTCAACAACGTCGCGTATTGCGCTTCCAAGGCAGCACTCGCTCAGGCGGTGCGCGCGATGGCGCTGGAGCTCGGTCCCCACAACATCACCGTCAACGCGATCTCTCCCGGCTCAACCGAAACCGAGATGCTGGTCTCGACGCAGTCCGCCGGAGACATCGAAAGCGTCGTCCATGGGGACGCAGAGCAATGGCGGCTCGGCATACCCCTCGGCCGGCTTGCCCAGCCTGAAGATCAAGCCTTTGCCACCGCGTTCCTCGCGTCGGATGCCGCGCGCCATATAACTGGACAGGAGATCCCGGTTGACGGCGGCCAGAACACCGTTTGAGCGCCCGGCTAGAGTCAGGTGACCCGAGAGGAGGTGATTCGGCTGGGCGATCAGGAACGGCGACAAACGCCGCCGGCACCAGGAGACAACGGCGCTGCTGCCGAGTCACAGGTCAAGACACTTTCGCTCGTCGATTCGGCGTCGCGGCGCGTCGCATCGATGATCCTCGACGGCACGCTCAAGACGGGCGATCGACTCCCACCCGAACGAGAGCTCGCCACCCAACTCGGCCTGTCGCGCGGTGTGCTCCGGGAGGCTCTTCGGAGCCTCGAGTACGTCGGGCTGCTCCAGGCGCGGGTGGGCAGCGGACGTTACGTAACCGAGAATCGCCCCGACGACCCCGCGAGCGGAATCTCCGTCTGGATGCAGCTGCAGGCTGTTGGCGAAGTGATCTCTGTCCGTCGGATCCTCGAGCCTGCGGCGTTGTCCGCCGTTCCCGCCCTACGAGGTAGCCCAACTCGCCGTCGATGTCAGAGGTCACTACAAGCAGATGGCGAGTGCGTACAAGCGCGGCGCACACGAAGCGGCGACGCGACATCACTCCGAGTTCCATCTCGCGCTGACGCGATATGCGCCTTCACGGCTACATCGCGTGCTCCTCGCAAGCATGATCGAGGTGGCCGAAGGCGCCCAGCTCCAGATTTTTCGCACCGGCAAAGCAGGACTGCACTCGCTGCAACGGCATCTGCCGATCGTCGAGGCGCTCGAGCGCGGCGACGTCGCCGAGGCCGCACGCGCGGTCGCCGAGCACCTCGCTCCGGCATTTACGTATTCCGACGTCTAGAGCGGTGAGGTGCGGCTCGAGCCTCAGAGCGAGGCCATGCCGTAGCGGGGAAAGCGATCGCGCCGGTGCGACCAGTCGATCCCCTGGACCGCATTCCAAACCGGTCCCATGACGTCGACGTTCGACACCCCGTTGAGACAGATCACGAGTGACGTGCGGTCGAGCTCGAACCAGAGCATGTTCTGAGACGTGAAGAGGTAGCCGCCCTTGGAGCCTTGGAAGCTGCCCCCGCCCGCGGTCATGTCATCGAAGCCGTAGCCGGCTCGCGCCTCTTGCCCCGCGGGAATGGCGGCGAAGTGGTCAGCTGCGCGCTGCAGCATCGCGAGAACGCTCGCACGGCTCAGGATGGCGCTCCCGGTCGGGCGGTTGACGGCGGCCACGAGCCGGGCGAGGTTGCTGCGGCAGAAAGGCCGCCGGAGGCGTCCTCGTCGACGTCACGAATGGCGCCGCTGTTCGCGTGAAGTTCGCGGAGTCGGGCGGCGTCAGCGTGAGGTTGGTGGAGTCGATCCCGAGATCGAGATCTGTTCCTGCAGGCCAGAGCTTCGCAACAGTGCGAAATTCGTCCATATTTTGACCACCTTCGTATTCGGAGAGGGGGCCGCAGGTTGGTTCGTCCTACCAAACTCCCGCCGAGATTTCAAGGTCGCGTCCGCTACCACCATTGACTCGACAAGCCGCGTGCGGGAGACTTGTGAACGTTGAAGCTGGGTGGCCGCCGCGGGGCGGCCCCTGCGGTGCTCGGCTGGCGACCACGAGGGCAACTCGATGGCCAGTCAGCAGGGAGCAGTGCCGTTTGTAATCGCGGATCTCGCTGAGCTCCGCGCGTTCTCGCGCACGCGCGACTTCACGTCGAGCAGGCCCCTTGTTCTCGAAGTCCCCGAGATACCCGTCGCGGATGCGTTCGCAGTTGCCGAGCGACTGAACCGCGACCGGACCGAGTGCGGCTGCTCGCTTGGCGCAAAAGCAATGACGGCCGGATTCGTACTGACGCTCGGAGCGTTGATGGTCGGCTACGGCCCGTTTGCGCTCGGCTTTTTGGAGCGGTCGCCGCTCGCGCTCGCCGCGGCGTTCGCTTTCGCGGCGGTCGGCAAGGTCACCGGAATCGCAATGGGTCGAAGGCGTGCGCGCCGCGAGGTGTCGCGCATTCTCGAGACGTTCAACCGGGAGTTGTGAGGAGGCAGGCATGCCTGGAACGTGGAGTCAGATTGCATCGATTTGCGCATCGCGCCGCTTCGTGGCGTACCGGCAATGCGACGCCTGGGCGGATCAGGGATACGCGGCCTGCAGCTCCTGGGCCGACCAGGGCTCGAACCAGTGCTCGAGCTGGGCCGACCAGGGCTCGAACCAATGCTCGAGCTGGGCCGACGAAGGCTCGAGCCACTGCTGCACCTGGGCACCCTGTTCCTGGTTCTGCGACGCGTACTACTGGGTGGCGAAGTGGGTGTGCAAGGCCTGGTACTGGGTCGCGAAATGGGTCTGCCTTGCGTGGTACTGGCTCGCGAAGTGGGTCTGCATGGCCTGGTACTGGATCGCGCACTGGGTCTGTCTCGCCTGGACCTGGATCTTCTACGTCTTCTGCTCGGACGCGGACGGGGGACCGCTGTTCCTGCTCACGGACGGCAGTGTGCTGATGAACGAATGCTCCAACGGCTACGGGACGCGGCACTGGTGGAAGCTGACGCCGGACTCGACCGGCAGCTACGTCAACGGCAGCTGGGCGCGCGTCGCGGATAGTGCCAACGGCCGCAAGTATTTCGCCTCGGCTGTTCTCGCAGACGGCAAATTGCTCGTCTGTGGAGGCGAGTACAGCGACCTGAGCGGCAGCAACTCGCAGGATGACACCGCCGCGAGCGAGATCTACGATCCGGTCGCGGACTCGTGGTCGCCGGTTTCCCCTCCGGCGGGCGTGACGCAGATCGGCGACTCGCCCGCGATCATGCTCGCCGACGGGCGCTTCCTGCTCGGCAGCTTCAACGGCAGCGCCACGTTCCTCCGCGATCCCGCGACGGGAAACTGGACCGCGGCGGGAGCGAACGGCGGCAAAGGTGACAGCGGCTCGGAAGAGACGTGGGTGCTGATGGCCAACGGCACCGTGCTGGTGCCGCAGTGCAACAGCGCCCCGAAGGCGGAGAAGTACGTCGTCAGCGGCGACAAGTGGCAGGCCGACGGGACACTCGCGTCCAATTTGGTGGAGGCTTCGTCCTCCGAGATCGGGCCGGGGTTCCTCCTCACCGACGGGCGCGGCTTCTTCGTCGGCGCGACGAACAACACCGCGCTCTACCAGTCGGGTGCGACTGACACAGCCGCGGGCACCTGGAGCGCAGGTCCCCAGATCCCGAACAACGGCCGGCAACAGCAAGGAGCGAAAGACGGACCGGGCACATTGCTTCCAAGCGGCAACGTGCTGTTTCCCGTCGCGCCGGTCGACGGCGTGAAGGGGAACTACAACTCGCCGTGCGAGTTCTTCGAGTTCGACGGCACGAACATCAACCGCGTCAGCGACCCGCCAAACGCGAACTGCCCCACCTACGTCGGACGGATGTTGATCGTCGGCTCCGGACAAGCGCTGTGGGTGCGCGAAGACGACAACAGCTTCTACGCCTACACCGAGACCGGTCAGCCGCAGAGCTCGTTCCGGCCCGTCATCACGAGCGCACCCGCCACGGTCAACCCCGGCTCGACCGTCAACGTGTCCGGCACGCAGTTCAACGGCCTCTCACAGGCGGTGAGCTACGGAGACGACTACTGCGCGGCGACCAACTATCCGCTTGTACGGATCAGGAACCGCACAAGCGGAACCGTCCGCTACTGCCGGACGGCGAACCACACGACCCCGGCCGGCGCGGGCACAGTGCCCGCGATGGGCGTTGCCACCGGCGCGGCGATCGTCACGACCGAGGTTGCGATTCCCGGCGACCTCGAATTGGGGGAGTCGGACCTGATCGTCGTTGCGAACGGAATCCCCTCGGACGCAGTGACGGTGGACGTGCAGCCCCAGGGACGCGGTGGCGATGGTTAGGCGCGACTAGGTTAGAGTCAATCCTTCCGAGAGGAACGCCGGCGGCACCGCGAGACAACGGCGCCGCGGCCGAGCCGCGGGAGGTTGGTTTGCAGCGTTCACCGTTCACCCTCGCGGCGATCGCGCCGGTCGTCGAGATGCATGAGCTAGCGGGCCATGCGCTACCGGACCCACTTCTTGTGCGTGAGCTCCTCTGGGGCGCAGGCGCCGTACTCGTAGAGATGAGTGCGCCTGCCGGCTTCGTTGCGCCGCTCCATGCGCACGAACACGAGAGCTTCGTTTATGTGTTGTCTGGCCGTATGCGTGCCACCGTCGACGATGAGACACGCGAGCTCGGACCAGGCGACGGTGTGCTGCACGGGATCGGTGTGCATCATTCAATCGAGGCGATGGTCGATACACGGTGGATCGAGGTCAAGGCACCACCGAGTGCGACCTGGCCGGCAGTCGGACCGGACCACCCGGGGTCCTAGCTGGTTGGCTTCGCGACTCGGACCTCGCGCGCTGGGATGCCGGGTCCCGGTGGTGCAGGCGTCGATCGGCCGGGTGGCCCGGAGAGGGCGAACCGGTCGCGAAGGCCCCATCCGACGAAGTCGTTCGGTAAGCGGTGAATCCGGCGGTACTCGGGATGACCGGCGACATCGATCGTTGAACGGTTCGCGCGAGCACTCGCCTAGCGGCCAACTAGACGTCAGGAGTGATCCGCATCGCCGGGAACGGCGCCGGTAGCTCGCCGGCCTCGAACGAGATCGCTTCAGCCTGCCCCCACCCGGCCGCCGACTCCAGCAGCTTGCTCATTTGTCCGTCCGCATCCTTGCGCCACGCGTCGTGTAATCCTTCTGCGTACTCGAATTTCGAGAAGTCTTCTCGTCCGAGGAGTTGCTGGTAGGACCCCCAGTTCTCGGGCTTTCCTGCTGTTTGCAGGCTCCGCTGAAGCAGCGCTGAGAGAAGTCTGAAGCGCTCCCAGATCTGCTGCGACCACGAGAACTCGGCGAGGATCGCAAGGCCGGCCTCTTCACCGCGGTCCTGCAGCGCCTTGATCGTGGCGGTGGGCATGTTGAGGTTGAGGCCGCCTTCGCTCTTCGACAGCCGGATGTGACAGATCCGTTCTCTGAAGCCGGGCAGCTCCATTTGCAGCGTGTCCCGCCAGTTGCGTGCCGAGTCGAAGATCTGCTGCGCGAATCCTTGGATGCCTGCGATCTCGGACCACCGCCGCGGCAGTGGGTCGAACGGGCCCTTGGGCATCACGACGTTCGTGGTGGCATCGGGATCCGGCCCGATCAGATCGAGCCCGAACGTGGGTCGCGTGGGCAGCCAGCCGTCGAAGAAGTGAATCGGGAAGTTGCTGGTAATGCCACCGTCCGAAAAAAGGCGGCTCTGGAACGTCTCTTGAGTGACGTGAGCGTGAAGTGGCAGGGCCGATAAGAGGATCGGGAAGCTCAAGCTCAATCGGGCGCCAAGAGCCACGGGCAGATCCATGCCCGGCATCTGGCGGAAGCCTTTTCCCGCGGCTGGAGCCACCTCGTCTTTCGCGAGCCACCCCAGGAGGTGGGAGTGGAGGAACGGCTGTAGTTCCTCGATTCGGAACGCGTAGTCTCGGTCGCTCGGCTGGCGGCTCTTGGGTTCGAATAGAGGGAGGCGTACGGGCCGCCCGGCGCTGAGGTCGGTTGTCATCAACCGCAAGGTGATCCCGCGTTCTGCGAGGTCGGCAAACGTGAGCGGGTCGTCATCGATCTTGCGACCGGCCGCCGCTTGTACTTCCGCGTGCATCCAGTCGAGGAGTGCGTCGGTCTTGTAGCCCGGCTCGGTCTTGCCTGAGCAGAGGCCAAACCCACGTTCCGGCTTCAAGGTCCGAAGCAGGCTCAACAGCGGCCAAACCGGTGCGAGCACGATCACTGCGAGCGCAACCAGCAGGATCGCGGGAATCGCACCGGCGTCTCCGTAGCCGTACATCCAAATTGCCCACCCGGCGGCGCCGGCAAGCAGCAGCACCGGCCATTCCCGAACGAGCATCCACGCGAACAGCTTCACGATCCGCAGCTTGAGGGGCTGGTGGTCGCTCACGAACGAGACCATCAGGCGGTAAGGGCCGCGACCGGTCTTGTACGGCTGGAAGAGACGCTCCACGAAGTGGGGCTGACTGATCGTTGACGCCAGCTCTTCGAGCACTTCGAGGCGTCCGAACGTGTCGCGCTTGTCGTTGTATTGGGCCGCGGCTGCAATCACCGCTGCGATCGCACCTGCTGACGCGCCGCCGATGCTGTTGAACCGATAACGCTCAGAGAGGATCCACAGCGCCTTTGGATAGACCACGCCGCTCGTGATGCCGCCCTTCATCACAACGTCGCACTCCGACGGCGCATCCGGCGGAGGGCCGGGCGGCTTGACAGCGTGCTCTGCGTTCTGGGCCATCGTCTCCTTCAGCCTGTCGCTGAGCCGGTCGGCGAAGGCTGCGGGGCCGTTGAAGGCTGGGCGCCTGCAGTCTCTTGCGGCTGGTCGTCGCCGCCGACCTTTTCGATGGTCCGCATCGCGCCGGCGAGCACGACCTTGGTCCAGCGCTCGCTGAACCCGGCCAGAAACGCGACCACGACGTAGAACTCGATCGACAGCGACTGCTTGTCGATCGGGACGAGACTCGTCTGGACGAGGAACGACACGATCACACCAGAGGTCGCGCCGATCAACGGACGGAACGCCCCAAGTCGTCTCACGCCAAACGAGCCCAGCTCATGGTCGATCGTGAAGCCGCCGCCACGACCGGACATCCGGATCAGCACGCTCACGACCGCGCCGATCGCGCCTGCCAATAGACAGGCGTAGAAGCGTCGAACGCCCGGATGGTGGAGATCGAGCAAGCCGAAGATCGAAAGCACCACTCCGGCTCCGACGGCTGCGATCGTTACTGCCAGCATCCCGGCAGTGACCATCCCCTCGACGTAATTGAGCCGAGCGCGCTTCTCGCCCGCGGCTTGGTAGTAGTCCTCGATCTTGTTCAGCTCACGCATCACGCGCACGTAGAAGCTGTCCAGCTGCGCCACCACAGCCTCGCGACGCTTCCGTTCTTCTTGTTCGCGTTTCTTGTCCATCGGCTGCACCTTGACATCGGCTGTCGTTGTGGGCTTCTCTGCGCGCGCATCTTGCCGCTCGAGCTGCACGATGTCCGGCGGATGGCGCCACTCGATGTAACCGAGGACGTGCGACTCGACCTTCAGCAACCACTGCATGACGAGTGCCTGCTGGAAGCCCTCCAAACCGTAGATCGCCTTCACCGCAAGCACATCGCACTCGTGCAAGAGATCGGCAAGCTTGCTGAAGTCTCCCGTCAGCCAGTCGGTCTCGCGGTACAGCCGAAACTCCGGCGCAACCGGCCCTCGGACAAAACGCCGCAGCCGATGCCTCAGAGACCTGTCGGGCTGCGTTTCGATCTGTGCGAGAGCAACCGCCGAGGCGCGCCTTCGACACCAATACGCTTCGACCAGCTCGCTTCGCGACGATGCCTCGAACAGTTCGAGCTTGCGCTCGAACTCTCGGCGCGCGCGCTCGTCCGCACCGTCCGTACGAGCGTCCCATTCGTAGTGGGCGCGAGCGACATCGGAGAACGAGACTCGCGTCCCCGCGTCGCGCCCGTGCCCGTTTGTCTCGACCGTCCCCAGCGCAGCAGACTCGGACACCGCTGTCCTCCCCGCCGCAGATCGAACGATCTCAATGAGCGCCTTGCCAATAGTGAGCGTAACGCGTTGTGGCCGCCCGCACAAGACGAGGCGACGCCGACCCCGCGAATTTGTCGCCCTCAAGCTCAAGCTTGCTTTGTCCGATGTCTAAATCTCATCCGCCATGCCGGCCCGAGGTTCGTGCGAGAGGGGATCAAGGAGATGGAATGTGTCGGTGTCGCACTTCGCTTCGTCGCCGTACTGATCGACGGCATCATCTTCTTCGTCGTCGCCTTCGTGCTCGCGCTCCTCGGCGGCAGTACCTCGAGCACCTCAGCCAACGGAACGCACTCCGTCGGGTTCCACCTCGGTGGCTCCGGCATTCTCCTGGTCGTTCTGTTGTCGCTCGGTTACTACACCATCTGCGAGTCGCTGCTCGGGGGGACTGTCGGCAAGCTCGCGCTCGGGCTCCGCGTCGTCGACGAAGACGATGAGGAGATCAGCCTCAGCGCAGCACTTATCCGCAACCTCCTCCGCATCATCGACGGACTGCTCTTCTACCTCGTCGGCGCAATCGCCATCTGGAGTTCACCCGATCAGCAACGTCTCGGCGACCGCGCCGCTCACACCTACGTCGTGCGACGACAAGCCTGAGAATCACGCCCTTCACGCCGTTCGTTCGGCTCGGTGGAAGCGGGTGCGAAGTTCTCGGATCGTCGGCAAAAGCCAGAGGGCCGGCACAATCGGTAGCCAGAAGTTGAAGAGGCGGTAGACGAGGACACCGATCAACGCTGGGACGAAGCGGACACCCATCCCGACGAGCGCAAAGGTCAGCGCGACCTCGACGATGCCGGCTCCGCCCGCCGGCAGCGCGCGCCGGGTGAGGACGTAGCCGCCCGAGTACGCGAGCACGAGTGCGGCGCCAGTGATCCGGTTTCCGCCGACGAGTTGCAGCGCGGCCCAGAGGCAGAACATGTCGCCCGCCCAATAGAGACCACTTCCGAAGACGCCAAGGCCGTGTTCGCGCGGGTTGAGAAGAAGCGTCCGCAGGTTGGTGCCGCCCGCAACCCAGTTCGCGAGTGTTCGCCGCCACCATCCTGCTCCGCGTCTCACACGGCTCAAGCGACCTGCTCGCCTAGGTGAGGTCGCCCACAACGCGAGCAGCACACACGGCACGATTGTGAGCGACGGAAGCGTCACGGCGTCCGGCGCGTGACCATCCAGTCGCCAATACAGCATTGCGGAAGCAAGCAGCGCTGCGAGGCTGAGAACCGTGTACTCGAGGAATCCGAGCGCCAGCACACGGGCCACGGCGTCACGCTTCCCAGCTCCCGCCCGACGGAACGCCCAGTAGTCGATCGCAAAACCACCCGACCCCCGCGTGGCCGCAAACACCCCGAACCCCGCAACAACGGTTTCCGCAGACACCGCGAGATCCATCTCGGGGCCGTCATCCACCCGAGCCATATCTCGCAACGTCAGGACATAGCCGAGGTAGGCGACGACTTCGCTCACAAGACACACCGCCAACCAGATCCAGGCATGAGGCGCGAACACGAGCCGCAACACCTTGGGCCAGCCTGCGGAACCAGCGAGCACAAGTGCGGTCGCGACCGAGGCGCCCGCCGCGACCGCCACCACCGCTAACGGCTTTTCCTCCAACGAGACAAAGACGCGGCCGAGCCATTCGCGGGTCGCGAGAAGGTGGCGCTGCACCGACCAAGGCTACCCGCGACCCTTTTGTGTCGACTGCGGTCTATGCGAAGGCGGCGAGGAGCATATCGCTCTTGCGGACGTAGCGTGTCGCACGGACCGAGCGCCAAAAAGCCAGGGCAGCCTGTAGCTGCGCGTCCGCCTCGACGCGCTGGTCGCTTGCCACATACGCTTCGGCTGCGCGCAATCGGGTCAGCGCCTCGTAGGGCCGTGCGCCCATCGTGGCGAAGATGTCTGCGGCGGCTGCGAAATCGTTGGCGAGGATCGCAGAGGAGGCTTCGCTCCAGCGGGTTGGAATCTGCAGACGATCGACTTTCTTCTGCACCTCCGATGTGAGCCTCAGCCGGTCGGCGGCGAGGGCGAGCGTAATGAGCGCCGGATAGACGTTGACCGTCCGTTCGTGATTGAGGAGTTCCCGCGCTGTCGCCTGTGCCTCCGGTACGCGGTCTGTCTCGAACTGAACGAGCAGGAGTCCCTGTAGGGCGACGAGTTGCGACTCGGAGCCCTCTGCGTGACGCGCGAGTTCGACTGCGCGCTGCGCGTCCTCCAATGCGCCTTCCGCGTCAGCGCGGGCGAGGCGGATGAAGCTGCGTGTCACATGAACGTTCACTTCGAGGGGGCTGGACGCGCCTGCTTCGCACTCGGCAATGAAATCGTCCGCAATCCGCAGCGCAGTGTCCCAATCCCCTTCGAGCCAAGCCCACGCGCGGTCGGTGGCGGTAATGAAGCGCGAAAGGGGAGCGCTTCCTGCGCGTTGCGCCCACTCGCGCCCGTCAGCCCACGCGTCGCGTGCCCCCGGCAAGTCGCCCGAGAACTCCAGGACATAGCTGAGGTTGTTGTAGCCGCGGGCTGCTTCGCTCGCGCGCACCGATTCCGCGATCTGAGCGCCGCGTTTGATGTCGTCGGCACCATCAGGATCGCCCTCGCCCGCACGCGCGGTGCCGACAGTGATCAAGGAAGAAGCGGTGATGTCGTCGAGGCCCAAGGCCTCCGCGAGTGCGAGCGCTTCCCGACCGGTTGCGATCGCCCTGGCATTGTCTTCAGCCAGCATCCGGTACCTGGACACGACGCTGAGCACTCGGGCCCGCGCCGGCGACGCGCTTTGTCCCTCGAGCAGCACCTGCGTACGTTCGATGTGGGTCGCGCAGCGAGCGCCATCGCCGCGGAACCACCACAGCTCGGCGAGCAAGACTTCGGCCTCCGCCGCGTGCTCGTTCTCACCGGCCGCCTCGAACGCCGCGCTCGTCTGGGCGAGGACCGCGACGGCCTCATCGGCGCCGGCGAGATACAAGCTCTCGCCGAGCCTAAGAAGGACGCCTGGTCTTTCCGGATCGTCAGGCGGCCAGAGCTCGAGCGCTTCCCGGTAGAGACCGGCAGCGGCCGGAAAGGCGTTCAATGCGTGCACGCGATCTCCGGCTGCGCGCAGAGCGTGTCGGGCACGGTCGGCGACATCGTCGATCTCAGCGCCCGCAGCGCGCGACAACTCAAGTGCGCGCACGTAGTGGTGCGCGAGCATCTCGGCGTGATCCTCTTTGCGACCAAGCGATTCGATCCAATCCGCAGCACGGCGATGCGCCTCCGCCCGATCGGCTCGCGGGATCTGGCCATACGCGACATCTCGAACGAGCAAGTGCAGGAACGTGTACTCGGCCTGGTCGACTACCGACGACGTCCGCGCGCGCTGCACAAAGCCCATGCGCTCAAGCGCATGAAGCCCCTTCTCCAGCTCGACTTGTGTACGTCCGTTCGCGACAGCGCCAAGCCAGAACAGCTTCCCGAGCACTGACGCCTCCTGCAACAGACGCTTCTCGATCGGCGGCAGGCGGTCGAGCCGGGCCGCGATGATTCCCTGCACCGACTCCGGTACCGGAAGGTTCCGGCTGGGCGAGCCCTCCACGATCAGCTGCGCGTACTGCTCCGCGTAAAGCGGGTTCCCGCCGGCACGAGCGAGAAGTTCCTGCTGATCCTCGGCCAGAGGTAGCGGCCGATCGAGCAGTCCGGCCAGCAGCTCTGCCGTGTCGGCATCCGACAGCGGCGACAGCGACAACGTCGTCGCATTCAACTTTCCACCGCCCCACCCAGCCCGGCGCTCCAGAAGCTCTGGCCGTGCGGTACACACGATCAAGATCGGCACACCCGCGGACCAATCGACCAGGTAGTCGACGAAATCGAGCAGCTCGTCGTCAGCCCAGTGAAGATCCTCGAAGACGACGACGAGAGGGCGCTGATCAGCCATCCCCTCGAAGAACCGGCGCCAGCCGGCAAACGCCTCCTCCCGCCGGTCGCCGCCGGCACGGCCCTTCGCGCCAAGGCCGACAAGCGGCAGCAACTGCGTCTCAACCGATGCGGCATCGCGTGGGTCGGAGATAAGAGCATCGACGGCCGCGCGCAGCTTGCGGCCGACCTCCTCGATGGAGTCAGTCTCGAGAATCCCCGCCTGCGCCTTCACGATCTCCGACAGCGCCCACAGCGTCACGCCCTCCCCATACGGCAGCGAGCGACCCCGACGCCAATACGTCAACACGCCGCCTGCTTCGACCATCCGCATCAACTCGTGCACCAGCCGCGACTTTCCGATACCCGGCTCCCCGACCAACGTGACCAGTTGTGACGACGACCCCTCGCGAACGCGCACCAGTAACTCGCTGAGAAGCGTCAACTCGCGACCGCGCCCGACCAGCGGCGTCGCTATCGAGACCGCCTCGGTTGTCACGCGCGCCCGCGCCTGTAGCGCCTCCCAAACACGCACGGGCTGCGCCTTTCCCTTCGCCGCCACCGACTCGGCGTCGCGGTACTCGATCACAGCGCGCGTCGCCCGGTACGTACTCTCGCCGACGAGCACCCCGTTCACAGGCGCCGCGGACTGCAGTCGCGCCGTCGTGTTGACGACGTCGCCTGCGGCCACCCCTTCGCCCGCGCCTGGACGGGCGACGAGATCGATCAGAGCCTCCCCCGTGTTCACGGCCACCCTGACCTGCACCGCTCCCTCTTCACGTGCCCAATCGCGGATCGCGAGCGCTGCTCGCACCGCCCGTTCGGGATCGTCCTCATGGGCGGCCGGGGCGCCGAACAGCGCCATCACCGCGTCACCAATGAATTTCTCGACGGTACCGCCGAACCGTTCAAGCTCCCAGCGCAAGCGAGCGTGATACGGGCGCGAGCACACCCCGAACGTCCTCCGGATCCATCAGCTCCGCCCGTGCCGTGAAACCGACGAGATCTGCAAACAAAACAGTGACGACCTTTCGCTCCTCGCCCACGGCAGCCGAGCCCTCCACAAGCGCAACCCCGCACTCAGAGCAGAACTTCGCCGCAAGGCCATTCTCGTGGCCGCATGACAAGCAGACCTTCATCCCGCAAGCGTACGGCCAACCCGGGTCGACCTTCCAGCAACTCCGGCCGGCGGTGGGCTCCACTCCATTGTTTCGCTGACGTCTTGGGCGCCCGCGACAACGAAAAAATAACGTGGTCATGTGATGCGTAGCGTCGCTGCCCTTACGAACTATGAAGACGTGCGTCCAACCGAGACGCGAGCGACCAATGGAGGAGGCGCAGTGACGTGAGACATCTACGTAATCAAGCCGCTTCGACCGCGGGGGCAAGACGCGTCCACCCCTCGAAAGTGAAGCTTGCAAGCATCACCGCCGCCGGCGCAGCAGCGGTGCTGGCTGTGACTCTTGCGGGTCACGCTTCGGCCGCGCCAACGAAAGCGACGCAGGCGAAGCCGACGGTCGTGCTCGTGAACGGCGCCTGGGCGAACAACGCCAGCTGGTCGCAAGTGATCGAGCGTCTGCAGAACGACGGCTACACGGTCGTCGCACCGCCGAACCCGCTGCAAAGTCTCAAGGGAGACGCTGAGACGATCGCGGACCTCCTGCAGACGATTCCCGGCCCGATCGTGCTTGTCGGCCACTCCTACGGCGGCATGGTGATCTCGAACGCGGCCACCGGCAACCCGAACGTGAAAGCGCTCGTCTACATCGACGCCTTCATTCCGGATCAGGGCGAGTCGGCGCTCGGTCTCGACTCCAGCCAGCCCGGTTCGGTGCTCGGAGCCGGGCCGCCGAACACCGTCTTCAACTTCGTGCCGTTCCCCGGAGCCGCTCCGGGCGATGCGTTGCTCTATGTGAAGCCGAGCGTCTTCCTGCAAGGGTTCGCCAACGACCTGCCGGCGAAGGAGGGCGCAGTCCTCGAGGCGACGCAGGGGCCTGCGGTGTTCAGTGCGTTGACGGCGCCGTCAGGACCGCCGGCGTGGAAGACGATTCCGAGCTGGGACCTGGTCGGCACGATCGACAACGCGATCCCGCCGTCGATCCAGCTGTTCATGGCGAACCGAGCCCACGCCCACATCACCGAGGCCAAAGCAGGGCACCTCTCGATGATCTCCCAGCCCGACGCCGTGACGAAGGTGATCCTCGAAGCAGCACGGAGCGTGTCGGGCTAGCCGTCACCGCCGGGCCGTTCCGCCGCACGCGGCGGCGCTCAGACACCAGGGAGCGTCGCCGCACCTCGTGCAGCAGAGTCGAGTTCACCGTGGGCGGCGATACGAAGAGCCGCTCGGGTCAGCTTTCGAAACTTGCTCCGCCTCAGGGGAGCCACGAGCTTCGATGATTCGTGCGGCGCTTTCGCTCTCGCTCAGTACAAATTGCGCGAAGTCCGTCTGCGACATGCGCATCACGTCCGCATCGTGTTCCCGGAGCCGACCTCGCAGAGCCGGGTCGGCGAGCACGCGCGCGATGGATTCCGAGAGTTCACGGACCGTTCTGGCCGGAGTGCCGACCGGCGCCCACAGCCCGTACCAGATCGGAAAGTCGAAGGCGGCAGCTCCTGCCTCGGCCAGCGTCGGCACCGTCGGAAGGAGCCGGGAGCGACGCGAAGTGCTGACGCCAAGCGGAGCCAGCCGGTGTTCTCGGATGTGAGGCAGGGCGACGGAGATCGGCGACAGCGCGTAGTCGGTCCGTCCAGCAACGGTCTGGCTGATCGTGTCGGCAATTGCGTCCGTCCCGCGCGCCGGGACGTGCACTGCTTCGATGAGAACTTCGAGATTGAGCTTCTCAACGGCCACGTGCGTTGCGGTGCCCATGCCGGAAGAACTGAACCTGATCGCATCGGGCCGGGTTTTCGCCGCCGAGATCAGCTCGGCAAGCGTTGTGACGCCAAGGTGCATCGACGCTACGAGCACGTAAGGCTGGCTCGTGAGCGGTGCGATCGGGACGAAATCATCTAACGGGTCGTACGGGAGGCTGGTCTTGAACGCGGCGCCATACGCATGTGCGCTCGTGCTCACCAGCAACGTGTAGCCGTCGGCCGGCGACCTCGCGACCAGAGCGGGTCCCGCGGTGCTTCCCGAACCGGGGTAGTTCTCGACCGTCACGGGCTGGCCCCACAGCTCAGAAAGTGGTTCGGCGACGGCTCGTGCAATCAGATCGGGGCCACCGCCGACGCCGAAGGGGTCGATCAATCGCACCGATCTGGTCGGATAGTCACGTACCTCACGGATGAGTGGCCTCCTCCGCTCTTTCGTCTTCAGTCTACGCGGGTCTCGAGCAGCGTGACTTAACGGCAGCTCAAACTGAACGTTAACCATCGCGAGTGCGGCGGTGCCGATCATCCGGGGCCGTGAAGGTTCTGATCGTGAGTTTCTATTTCCCGCCCGCTGGCGGTGTCGGCGTGCAACGACCGTTGAAGGTCGCGGCGCAACTCTCGGAGCTTGGGATCGAAACGCACGTGCTCGCCCCCGATGATCCGCGCTGGCTCCATCGCGATGAAGAGCTCCGACCTGCGGCCAGCGTCCGCGTGCATCGCGCGCGGTATCTAGGACCACGCGGACGTCGACCCGCGGAGGAACTCCGTGAGGTCAGCGGAGCTCGCAGGCTGGTTCGACGCGCGCAACTCTTCTCGCGTCGCTTGATCGTTCCCGACGAGAACGCCACTTGGCTGGTCACGGCAATCCCGGCCGCTATCAAGGTCGTTCGTCGGGAACGAATCGATGTCGTGTTGACCACGTCACCCCCCGCGTCGGTTCATCTGGTCGGCGCGGCCGTGAAACGTGCCACACGAATACCGTGGGTCGCAGATCTCCGCGATCCGCTCGTTGCTCACCCGCACCGCGATGTCGACCGTCTGGTAGTGCGGGTGAAGGACCGAGCCCAGGACGTCGTCGCCAGTGTCGTGAGTCGACACGCCGACGCGATCGTGCCGGTGTCGGACGCCATCGCCGAAGAGATGCGACGTCATGAACCTCGGGGACAGATCGTTCCGATCGCCAACGGATGCGACTTCGACGATTTCGACGGCCTCGAACACAAGCCGCGCCGCCCGTTCCGGCTCACCCATACCGGCTCCTTCTTCGGGAAGCGTGACCCGCGGCCGTTCCTGACTGCGCTCGCCCAAGTGGACGATGTGACGGCGAGATTCGTCGGCGACTTTCGCTCCGCCGACCGAGAGTGGGCGGCGAAGCTGGGACTCTCAGACCGTATTGAGCTGATCCCGTATCTGTCGCACCGGCGTGCGCTTGAGCTCCAACGCGACTCCGAGGCGCTCCTACTTTTGATTCCAGACGCAGGCGGCCGTGGCGAAGGGATCTTGTCCGGAAAGGTGTTCGAATATCTCGCGGCCGAACGTCCGATCCTGGCGCTTGTACCGACGAGTGGGGCCGCCGCCCGCCTTCTGAACGACACCGGGGCAGGCATCGTTGTCGACCCAGGGGACGTCGCAGCGATAACGGAATCGATCATCGCAATGCGCGACGGAGCAGCAGGCCGGATTGTGTAGAAGCCTTACTCCGAGTTGGCGTTCGGCCCTTTCCCGCCGAGCGCGCGTCGAGGAACTCGCGGCGCTCCTACGCTCGCTCTCCAAACGCGAATGGTCTGCCGATGACTCCGTCGCAATCTGAGAACCCATCAGCGCCTGACCCACTGCCTCCCGATGCGCCCGCGCCGCCTCGAACGGTTTCGTTGCAACGGCTTCTCCCACCCGTCGTCCTCCTCGGCCTGCTCATCGCGACGGCTGCTGCGTTCGCGATCACCGAGCGGCTGAAGCTCGAGCAAAGCCCTGTCTACGGGACGCAGATTTCGCAGTACCTTTCATCGACGTGCGGTTGCGCACGCGGCAGAGCGAAGATCCTGATCAAGCTCCGCCACCGTGACGCAGTAACGTTGACAATTCGGGATCCCCGGCGGGGTCTGGTCGACACGCTCGCAAGTGGATTGGCCGCGCGGCGCGGCGTCAACGTCTTCTACTGGAACGGCCGCACCGAACGCGCTGGACACGCGCGCGACGGCACCTATTACGTCGAGGTTCACCTCGCACAGCAGCACCGGACGCTGCTGCTTCCCAACCGAATCCTGCTCGACACCGTCCCACCTGAGATCGATTCGGCAACCCCTGAGCGTCCCGCGTTCTCCCCGGACGGAGACACACAGGCTGACGCCGTCACGATTCGCTACGCGCTCAGCCAGCCGGCCTTCGTTCTGGTCGTACTTCCGAGGCCGCCGGGTCGTGCGCACCCGCTTCCACCGACCCTCCGGCTCGTTCACCTGGGCCGGCCTGATCGGCTCGCGGCGGCTGCCGCCGGGCACCTACGTCCTCTCTATCGGCGCCGTCGACCTCGCCGGCAACAGCACGCCGGTCGCAAGAAGGGCAAACGTGCGAGTCCGGCTTCGGTATATCACGCTGGCGAGCCACCGGATTGCCGGCGTGCTTCCCGGTGGCCGCGTCGAGATCGGCGTCTCAACCGACGCAAGACGCTACGCCTGGCGGCTCCGATCGCGGCATGGCTTCGCACGCGGGCCGCTTCTGAGCGTGCCCGCGCCGGGAAGACGCGGGCGCTACCGACTCATCGTCACCGAGGACGGGCATTCGGACCGCGCACTCGTAATCGTCTCCTGAACCACCGAACGCGTCCGCGAACTGCATCAACAGGGCCGTGAACAACCAACGCGTTCCTTCGTCGACCGTGAACGTCCGACTATCCGCACGTACGCCCGTGATTAATGCGCGTTACGTTGCGCCAGCGTTGTGCGAGCGTTAAGCATCGGATGAGCCATGGAATAGGCTGACTGCCGATCCTAGGATCCGGCGGCGTGCCGACAGTGCTCTTTCTGGGAGCAAGCGTCTCCCAGCTCGCCGCGATCCGTCAGGCGCGTGAATCCGGCTGGCGCGTTGTCGCCGTCGACGGAGACCCATCTGCGGTCGCGTTTGACCTGGCTGACGTGGCGGAACGCGTCGACTTCAACGACCTGGAACGTGTCATCGAGATCGGCCGGCGCCACGCCGTCGACGCAGTCGTCGCGATCTCGAGCGATCGCGCCGTCCCGATAGCCGCAGCAGTCGCAGAGCGGCTCGACTTGCCCGGGATCGGCGTCGAGACCGCGCACCGCATGACCGACAAAGCCGCCATGCGGTTGCAGCTGCAAAAAAACCAAGTACCACAGCCGCCGTTCGCGGTAGTAGCAGACGCCGATCAAGCACTCCAGGCGCTCGAAACCATCGGGCTTCCCGCCGTCCTGAAGCCCGTCGACTCCGGCGGCCAGCGCGGCGTATGCCTCATCAATAAGCGTCGCGACCTGGTCGAACGCCTCCCTCAAACGCTCACGTACTCAGCGAGCAAACGAGCAATTCTCGAGCGCTATGTCGAGGGGTCGGAGCTAAACGCGATCGTCGTCGTGCGCAGCGGCGATCCGCGCCTCATTACCCTCTCCGACCGCCTGAGGCCACCCGGACCCGGGTTTGGGGTCGGCTGGATACATCTCTACCCGTCCCAGCTTGCGAGCACGACGCTCGCGACCGCCGAAGCAGTCGCACTCGCCGCGGTCCGTGCACTTGGACTGCAGAACGGAATCGCATTCCCCCAACTGCTCGCAACCGATGAAAACAGCGTCGTCGTCGTCGAGGTGGCCGCCCGCATCCCCGCCGGCCAAATGGCTGACCTTGTCCGCCTCGGCGCCGGCGTCGATCTCGTCGACATCGCCCTGCGGCAGGCGCATGGAGAGCAAATTCCGGACGAAATTCTCGAGCGTCGCTCCGAGCGACCGCTAGCGATTCGCTTTCTCACAGCGAACCCTGGGATCTTGCCGACCGGGCGCGTGCTTGCCGTTGACGGCCTCGACAGAATCCGCAGCTCTCCGGGCGTCCTGGAGGCAGGAATCTACATCCAGCCGGGCGAGACCATCTCGGCGGTCGAAGTCGACGCCGATCGGCGCGGCTACGTCATCGCGACCGCCCACGATCCGTCGGCAGCATTGGAACTCGCCGACCGCGCCGCGAAACAACTCCGCGTTGACATCGCCAATCGATAGCGACGTCGCGCCGGACTACGAGATCAAAGACGCGCTCGAGCGATCCCCAACCGTGCGAGCGCTCCTGTAGCTGCACGCCCACGATCCCTTCGGCTTGGAGCTCCTCGCCTTCTTTCTGCATCCGTTCCATCGCGAGCTCTCGTGCGTCGTAGAGGGCTTGCGTGAAGACCAAACTGCCCAGGCATGTAGCTCGACCGATGCGTGCGACGGCGCCTCTACCCGGCGCCGTCGCAGGTGCCGCCACCGGCCGTCGCGAGCAAGCGAGCGAGCGAGCGAGCGCAGTCGATCACTCTTTCGACTGAAAGCGGTCGTCGGAATCCGCCGGCGCAATCGGCCGCGTCGCGGCACCACGTCATAGGCTTGATGGTGATGGCGATCAGGAGCTAGTTGAAGGGCACGGCGATGGGGCCGGGGAGCCGTCGGTAGACGGTGAAGAAGTCGCGATCGTCGGCGACGAGGTAGCGGGTGGCCGGCTGTTGGACGTTCGGCACGACTTTGGTCGGTTCAAGGCCGTGGTGGTGTCTGTAGGTGATCAGTGTCGGCCATTCCGGGTTGATGTCGAACTGCATGGCTTGGACTGCACCGGCGCGCTGGAGGATCTGCGCCAGCGTGATGACGGTCTGGTCGTTGGCGGCTGCGTAGATGACGTTGCCGCGGCGGTCGATCCCGACGCCGGTGCGCCAGACTCGGACCGCGTTTCCGAGTGTGAAGCCCCACTGGGAGCTGTCGCTCAGGGCGGGATTGAGTCGTCCTTGATGGATGATCAATGGAAGGCTTTGGCGCGCGAACGCGACTGTCGGCCCGGCGTTTGGTCCTCCCGTCCAGGTTTTGATGTTGATGCGGCCGTCGCGGTAGCCGATGAGTGTTGCGAGTCCGTCTTTGAGCGGTTCGTAGCTGAGACCGTTGATGGATGAGCCGTTGTGACCGTCGATGTAGGTGAAGCCGCCGTTGAAGGTGGCGAGCAGTCGCCATCGCTGGCCGTAGGGAACGGATGTCGGTCCGCGTACGGGGGCGTTGGGCGGTTCGTAGCGGCCGGGATAAAAGCCGAGCGAGGTTCGGGTGTGATCGAACCAGGCGACGTAGGCGACGATGCGCGGATACTCGAGTTCGCTGCGGAAGGTGGTGACGAGTACCGGTGCTCGTGCGCGTACTGGCAGTCCCGTGGGCTTCCAGATCCCTTCACCGGGCAGGGCATCGACGAATACGGGCTTGATTCGGGGAGGCCAGGCCGAGCCGTGGCCAGAGGACTTAGCCGGTGTTCCGGTGCCGACGGCCGGTAGAGCCGTCAGTTGCGGGCCGCCTTTTTTGGGCGCCTTCCAGGTGTAATAGATGTGCTCGGCTTCGTCGACGAGCCAGTTGCCGTGATGGCTTCTGAGCCATTCGACACTTCGCACGCCTAGCGGAAGACTCGAAGGCTGAAGCATCGTCGCGGTGTACGAGTAGATGGCTGGCGAGATCAGGGCGAGAAAGGCCGCGGCGTACAGTCGCCGTCGCCGTCGCCGGCGATACCGAAGCGCGGCCTTCCGGCGCTGGTGTCGGGATTCCGCCGCCGTCGTCTCTGGATCGGCAGCGGACCGCGGCTCGGCCGCGTCCGGGGGAGTGCTCACACCCGGTCGCACAGCGGCCTGCCGCCGCTTGTGCATTCGATCACAGCCTCAAGCTTCACTGAACGCACATGACAAAACGATGATCGTCTGGGGACTCCCTCATCCCCGACGCGCGCGGGCAGGAACTAGGGGCTGGCGGTTAGTTCGGTCAGGCCTGGGCGTCGGGCCGCTTGAACGAACGCGCGGAGCGGACGGTTCTTCAAGTAGTGGTCGAGGAACGCCGTCGTGGCTCGTTCCACGATCCCGAGTTGAGGTTGTTGGTCGGTGTAGGGCGGGAGATGCGAAGCGCCGAGCAGCCACAGCAGAAACTTCGGAGGTCGCGCTCGCTGAAAGAAGGCGGCGCTCGTGGCGGGCGCGTTCGTCGTGTCAGCCGTGCCCTGGACGGCCAGAAGTGGCGGGCCGCTACGGGGAAAGGGTCCCATGCCGGGCAGCGCGGCCCCCGAGAGGACGATCGCGGCGCGAACGCGCCGGTCACGAAACCGCGAGTCGTAGGCGGCTGCGAGTGCGGTCTCTGCGCCGTCGGATTGCCCGGCGACCGCGACGCGAGACGCGTCGATTTTGCGGTACAGCACGCCGTGAGCCAGAGCGCTTAGAGCGAGCAGCTTTGAAATGACAAAGCTCATATCCTGCGGTTGATTGATGATGTCGGACTCGTTGGGGCCGCCTGGCGCGGCCGCGTTTCCGAGCGGAAACACCGGAGCTGCCACGACGTATCCCGCCTCCGCCCAGGCGTGCAGCAAGTGCTCATACCGTGCCGGAGTAAGCGCAAAGCCGTGCCCGAAAACGAGCAACGGATACCCGATCCCCGCCCTCGGATAACGAACAACGGTCTCGATCGATCTCGGCATGTATCGTCCACCAGGCACTCGGATCGTGCGCGAATGGTCGACGAATCGAAAGACACGAACTTGGAACACGAGTACGCTTGGCAACCTCCGCGAAGGTGACGGCGACGCGGCGCTGACACCGACGCCGACGGCACAAACCACCGCCGCCGCGAGCATCCGTCCTCCCCGACCCGGCAGCCGGAGAACCTTCCGTCCTGCACACGAAGCTGGCCACATCGGGATCCAAGTGTGCCGCAACCCCGTTGCGCTCGCCGCGCGCTAGTCTCGCGATGCTTCGTTCGGCAGCGGTTGTGCTGGTCCCGGCATCCGTGCGAAGGCTGGAACGACACGCGGCACAACAGTCGGGTTGAATCGCACGACTGCTGCGAGCGCTGCGACGCCACCGGCCAGTTCGTAAGAAGCCGAGTCGTTGACGAGCAGCGAGGTCGCAATTGCGAGCCCGATGGCTACCACCAGATCGCGTGAGGCGCGCGAGCGGGCGATTCGGTAGGCCACGAGGAATGCTGTCGCGAACCAGAGTGCGAGCGGTAGAAGAAGCGGCCAGTTGTGAACGGCGGGGAGGTATGCCAAAGGGACCCGATTCTCTGCAACATGGAGCAGCCCCGACATCCCATGACCGAATGCGCTACGAAGGTGATCCGGCCCCGGCGCGCGCAGATTGTACGAGACGAGCGCCAGTGTGAACGTTGCAGCCAGCAGCAGGATGGTGGCGAATCCGCGAGTACCGAGTCGTAGAGCACGCGAGCCGAGAAACGCGAATGCGACGCCGACGACAATGGCTCCGCCGCCGTCGGAACCGAAACGGTTGTCGGTCACGAGAACAAGCCCGAGAACAGTGAAGGCTGCCAAGCCAGGCGATCCGAACCTCCGCCAAGCAAGGAGTGCGCCGGCCAGTAGGGGCACGAGAAGCAGTGTCTCCAACTGGTTGCCGATGCCCCAGAAGCGCGAGTTCTGGGTCGGCCCGAGCGGGGTCAGGGCGACCCAACCGGGCCGCATCGCGAACAGCAAGAAGTGGAGCGCGAGCACGCCCACGATTAGGGCTAGCAGCCGTCCGTCGGTCGCGGACGCGCGTGAGAGGCACAGGCCGCCACCGAGCGTTCCGGCGATCAAGGCGCCGAGGATCAAGGGCTCGCTGGAGACCTGCGCGGCGCCGATACCGACGCTAACGAGCAATGCGCCAAGAATGGCCGTTGTGGCTGCGCGTGGTCGGACCGCTGCGAGAAGAATGACGGCGCACGCGATGATGATGAGGGCCGGCAGCTTCAGCCGGTTGTTCGCGTGTATCTGCTGATCGAGGTGGGTCAGACGCGAGACCGTGTCCGGGCTCGAAGTCGACGACAAAGCGCCGCGATGGAATCCCAGCGCGGTGGGTGCGATGTCGACGATCGAAACAAGTCCGTCAATGCGAGTCGTTGGCGACTCGAGTAAGCCGTGGAACCCGCGGCCGACGACAACGATCGGGTATCTGCGGTCGTTCGGTTGGGGCGCACCCCGTGGCGGAAGCGAAACGACGATCATGTCGTCCGGCGACGCCAGCACGGAAGACACGTGCGAGACGTGTGATGGGGATAGCAAGGCGGCGCCAGACGGGATACCGCCGAGCCGCGCATTCACTTCGGCGCCACGGACCAACGCAGCGACAGACTGCCGACGGTTAGTCGTCGGACCGACCCCGGGCACCAACAGTCCAGAAGCCCCGCGCCCTGCGAGCTGTCGGAACTGCGACGCGTCCAGCGAGTCCACGATGACCACCCGAAAGGGTGGCGAGGCGGGCATGGTCTTCGCCCCGATCGCCCCTGGTCAGGCTCACCACGCAAGTCTGCAACCAGCCACCGTGGCCAGCAAGCCCCGCAGGCACCCCGCCGGTCAGCCGGCCTCGGCGGCCACAGACGGCCAGTGGCGCGAACCTCGCCGGGGGGATTTGACCGTCAGCCGTCCAGCCGGAGGATGGTCTCTTCAATGTCCGTGTTCCGCCCCGGAGCGAACGAGATTTCGGTCCCGACTGCTTGGAAGCCGCATTTTTGCAGAACGCGTAGTGCACGGCGTTGTCGCTGGCCGCGCCGAGAGCGTACGGGGACGGGCCGGTACCAATTCAAGGAGCAATGCCAGGGCTCGGGTGGCGATTCCCTGCCCCCACAGCGCGCGATCGATCCAGTAGGTAACCTCGGCCTGGCCGTCGGCGGGGAAACTGGCGATGCTCCCGGCGAAGCGCCGGCCGTCGCAGACCACCGCCCGGTGGGTAATGTCCGGAGAACTCCGCACCCTGGCCATATGGGCGTCGAAGGCGTGGCGGTCGTCAGGGTTCTCCGGGGTGAACGCCGCCATCCGGACGCCCGTGGGGTCGCGCATCTGCGCGAACAGGGCGTCCAGGTCGCTGTCCTCCACCGGGCGCAGCGTCACCACCGTCATGGGCAAACCTCTCGGTCACCTCGTGGGCAGCGCTCCACCGCCCGGCCACGGAACAGCCTGCCAGGCAGGCGGGCACCTTTGGTGAGTCCCGCCGGCGTTTCGCCGGGCTCCTGGCCGCCTCCTGCGGAGACACCTCCAGACGCATCAGGGCCGTATCTCGTGCTCTTCCTCTGTAGGGACGCTTCGGCCCGTGTGCTGGGGGCCCGGTTCTCACAGTTGCTAGCTGCGCAGCGTGCAGTAAGGGGGGTGATGATGCGTTCTCAGTCGTTCGCGCGCTCCGGGTTCGCGGGTGCAACTGGCAGCCACACCGTGAACCGGGTGTTGCCGGGGGCGGAGTCCACCCGGATGTTCCCGTGGTGCTTGTTGACCACGATGCGCCAGGCGATGTTAAGGCCGAGCCCGGTGCCCTGGCCCACTGGTTTGGTGGTGAAGAAGGGCTCGAATATCCGCTCCCGGATCTCTGGCGGCACCCCTGGACCGGTGTCGCAGACCTCCACGAACACGTGGTCGTGGTCCAGCCCGGTCCGCACGGTCAGCACGCCGGTCTCGCCCATCGCCGACAGAGCGTTGTCGATCAAGTTGGTCCACGCCTCGTTCAGCTCGGCTGCGTACACGGGGATCGCAGGCAGCGACCGGTCGTAGTCCTGCACCACGCGGATGCCCTGCGGGATCTTCCCGGACAGCATCGCCAGCGTGCTGTCCAGCAGCTCATGCACGTCAACGACCTGCTCCGGGGCCCGGTCGAGCTGGGAGTACTGTTTGGCCGCGCCGACCAGGGTGGAGATCCGCGTGGCCGAGCCCTCGATCTCGTTCGTCAGCAGTTCGGTCTCGACGGTATCAGCCAACCACCGCAGCACCGCCGCCAGCGGCCCGGCGTCTACCGCCGCCGCGACACGCTCCAGCCAGGAGACACCCCGGCGGCCACAAAGGCCGGGGCCAGCTGCCAGCTGTCGCCCAGCCCGTGGGAGTCCAGCCAGCCAGTCGATGGCATCCTCCCGGTCCGATGCCTCCAGCGGCGACAGAGCCTGCGTCTTCGGCACCCGCTCAGCGGCCTCTTCCTGCAGCTCGGTCAGCGTCTCCAGGGTGACCTTGTGGTCCGGCCCGCCCGTGATCGCGCTCACTGGCGCCGCATGTCGCCGATCCGCTCCCGTAGCGTGGCGGCCGCCCGGATCGTCGCCGCGGCCGGGTTGTTCAGCTCGTGGGTGAGGCCGGCCGACAGCGTGCCGAGCGCGAGGAGGCGCTCGCGCTGCCCGGTCGAGCTGCGTACATGTTGCCTGGCGCCGATGCCCAGCAGCACCCCTCCAGCAGGTGCACCGCCATCGGGAACCACTCGTGCATCAGCGTGGCGAACACCTCGGCGTCCAGCACGAAGAACCGCGACGGCTCGGTCACCCGCACCGAGCTGTTGTAAACCTGTGCGGCTGGGGTACTCAGGTAAGCCTCCCACGCGCCGGCGTACACGCCGCGCTGCGGAGTCCTGCCCACCTCTATGTCGTCGGCACCCACCCGCCGCGACAGGACCAGGTGCCTTCCAGCAGGACATAGAAAGTCCTCGCCGGGTCGCCTTCGGTGTACACCGGCAAGGCCGGGAAGACCTCGATGCGGCCCCGCTGGCAGAGCCAGTCGAGCTGGGCATCGGTCAGCTTCTCAAACAGGAACAGCGACCGGAGCTCGTCCGGCCTGCACAACTTCGTGGTCACAGCGTCTCCAGGCAAAGCAATCGCACCAGCCGCAGCATCTCCATCAGCGAAATCCCCGGGCTCCGGCACGACTTCGACGCTATACCGCAGTCCGGCCGCGAGCACCGGCACCACTCAGGGGCCGGGGAGGATGAGCGCGGCGGCCAGGCCGAGCGCGATCAGGCAGATGATCTCGGGGGAGGCATGCCGGTAGCTGACCGTCCGCGATAGCCACCGACCACCAGGCCACCCCGGCCAGAGCCACAGCGGGCTGAACAGGTAGACGGTGAACGGGACCAGGATGGCCGCACGGTTGCCGAACAGCTCGCGCAGCATAAGCAGCGCGTCGTCCTGGCGGAAGTAGGAGTGGCCGAGCAGGACCCGGCCCACCACAGCTGCCCGGCGACCAGCGCCACCGCGGCCACCGTCACGCCGTGGGCACGCAGCCACAGCGCGGCGTCCAGGGGCAGCAGCCGCGTGCTCTGCCGGGCCGGGACCGGCGGTCTCGGCCGGGTCCGGCCGCGGTCAGCTAACAACCGAGTACCGCCCAGCCGGGGCTGGGTAACTCGGTATCGTCCGGGCCGCTGTCGGCCAGCCCGGGATCGGGCAGGCCCGCGTCAGCCCATCCCGGGTCCCCGGGCCCGAATTCCGCCGATCCGGGATCACCCGGCCCGAAGTCCGTCGGGCGGGTGGTCCGCCGATGCCGCGCTCGCCGCTTCCGGGCTGGGCCGTTCGCCCTCCCGCCGGGTGAGAGCCCGCCAGAATCTGGCCGCCCGTCACCGCCTTCCGCCTCGTCCCCCCAGCTGCCGGTGGCAGCGTAACCCCGCGAGCCTGGTCGTTTGCCGAGAAAGGTCCTCGCTGGCAGTGCCTTCCACCCGCGGGTGCCGGTCAGTCCCGGACCTTACCGATGACCTCGCGGCGTAGCGGCGCAGCTTGCCGATCTTGTCGGCCCGGCTGGGGTCTCGGGCCGGTGTGGTACCGCCAGCGAAGCCCCGACGATCACGTCGGTCACCCCCTGGTCCGCGAGACGGCGCCCGCTGGCGGTCGGCAGACCGGGGGCGTGCGCACCTAGCGAGACCACCATGTCCCTGGACGACCTGGCCAGCCTGCGCATCACCGCCAACGGTTCGCCCAGGTGCCGCGG
>CAVPQJ010000008.1:0-163152 GCA_963707525.1 uncultured Actinomycetes bacterium
AAATGGGGCTTCCTCATTCCACGTCACTGAGGAGGAGCTTTTCTAGTCAACGAATCCCGTCCTGAACACAAACAGGTCATAGCGCTCAGAATCCCGGTCAATGAGCTATGGCGATGTTCGAGCAGTTGTATTCGGGTCGTTATTTATGGAGGAAATACACAGGTAAGCATTGTTTGGTCGGGCTCTTCGATAAAGGGGAAGTGGCGCCTTTCTTTCGAACATTACGAACTGTGCTTGGGGAGCGTAACGTTTGTATTGTATCGTCCAGCGAGGAAATGCAACCCGGTCGATCGCCGAGTCAGGATGAGCATCGGCATGCTGAGCTTTTTAGATCCTGACGGAAATCGAGCTTGCCGATCTCTCCCGAGACCATGTAGTCGGCGTCTTCGCCCACGATGGCGCAATAGACATCGTTGTTGACTGAGCCGCCAGCCTCGATCAACTTGTCGAAACTGGATGCGTTGTAGAACAGGAGAAATGCGGGAGAAACATCGCTTACGTCCTGGTATTCCTTGCTGCAACTGTTGAAGCCTTGCTCACGAACTTGTCGGATCTTCTCCCAGGTTTCGGGAAACTGATTGCGCAGTTCATCGTTGCTATTGTCGTCGTTTGCCTGCCACATCTCGCCGCTGAAGAGAGTATCGACGAGAATCAACCGACGCACGGAATCTGGAAAACGCAGAGCATAGGATTGCGCCACAATGCCGCCGTAAGAATGTCCGAGCACGTTGATCTTGCCTAGGTTCAAGGCCTTGCGCAGAGCTTCAACGTCTTCGACATCACGGGCAATTGTGTATTCGCTGCGATTCTTGGCACGATCCGATTTGCCGCGCCCGAACGCGTCGAAATAAATAACTCGAGCGGAATCCCGCAGAGCGGAAAAAGTTGGATGGAAGTAGTCATAGAAAAAGCCGGGACCTCCAGAAATTAGGACCAGCGCTTCACCTGAGCCTTCGCTTTCATACCAAAGTCGCGCCCCGTTTGACGGTTACGAAGTCGCCTTTCGGATGAATAGGAGCACCGATGGAAGCACGCGATTGAGATCCAGCGGAGCCGCCGCTGGACGTTTGAGACAAAGCGATAGACGACACGGCAAGAAGGAACGCGACTGCCGTTAGTTGGCGATGAATAGGCAACTCCCGCAGAGTTTACACTCAGCCATCCTTGCAGAAAAGCATTTTGTACTTTAGCGGATGTGACACATTGTCAGTTGGCGTAATCAGGCGATACACTTATTGACCCGGCCCGGCAGTTTTGAGTGTTATGCCGATGGTACTCAACTATCCGACCTAATATCAGCGAATCGGACTCCACCTAGCAATTTCTGATGTTCGATTTCTTCTGCGCGAACAGAACACATATTCGAGCTGCTGGAAGGTCTGCGGTGGTCAGTATGGGGTTCATTGCTCGTTTCTTTTTTAGGCCCCCACCCTAGATGAATGGTGACCACAACTGAGGAGTGATTGGCTGCTGGGTCGCTTCGCCCGGATAGATGCACCAGTCACAGTCGCATCCCTGATTCTTTTGCCGGGGTACACTATTCGCCTGATTGAAGTACTCGAAAGTGGCTACTAATCTTTTGGCATTTCTGAGGCTTTGATATGGTCGCGGGTCGATGCACCGCACTGGGGCAGTTGTTGTTCTGGGTATGTTCCTAGCCGACTGTGGCGGCGGCGATTCCTCCATTAATCGTCCTTTTCACAATGCGAACGTGTCCGGGAACTGGCACGCGACTGCCGCCTCCTCCCTAGCTCCGACCACCACTGACCTTGATATGTTTATTGTTCAAAGCGGCACTAGTCTTGCTTCCACTTTAGTCCTTCTGAACGGAACATTGTGTGCGAGTGATGGCACCTTGACGGGCAGAGTCGATGAGCAGGCGATTGATCTAACGATTCGAGAAATTAATGGCCCTGACACGATCACTTTTTTGGGTAGCACGGACGGGATTACGATGAATGGCAGCTATACCATCAGCGGCTCTTGCGACGGTGGTGATACTGGAACCTTTTTCGCCAACTTCATTCCAACAGTCGATAGCTCCCTCTGGTCGGGCGATACCAGTTCGGTCAACGGCACCCTCACCTTCACCGCAGACCTGCGAGAGGATGCTCATGGCAATCTCAATGGAACCATGAGTTTCAGTGGCTCTCCTTGTTTCACGAATCTTACCGTCACGGGAAGTCAGGTGGGAACTTCTGTTCACTTGCGTGACGCAAACGGCCTCTTCGAAGCTTTCGGAAACACGAATGATCAGGCTCTCAGCATCAGCGGAAACTATTCAGTGCTGAGCGGTGCCTGTGCCGAAGACGGCACGTTCTCCATGACTACACCCTAACTCGCCTGAGGGCGCTTCGGCTTTACGGCTGTACCGAGTTCAATCCAAGGTAGACAGCCCAACCTGCGATTACCAAGATCATCAGGCCCGAAGTTGCGCCTACCAGTTTCACCAGAGGATTTATCTTGTTCACCTTGGCGATCAGTTGGCTTTGTTCCGTTGCCCTTGATGAGGAAGACTCATCAATGAAAAGCTGGTCGTCCTCTTGCCTAGTCAGCGTGCTGCGGTAGAAGAGCAGGATGAGAAGAATTCCAGTCACAATGCCCCACGCAATCAGCAGCCATTCCATTCCCTGAGTCATAGGTCACCTCCACTATTAATTTCGAGCAATCGAGATGCAAAAGGGCCTGCTAAAGGCTAGTCTTCGGTATCAGCAATAGTCAATGCGATTTCGGGTAAGGTTTTAAGGTGACGAGCTGCACCGCTCGATTACGCCTGGCCAGTAGCTATTTCGCACGAGACTAAAAATCGCCTCGCGAGATACATAGACGATCATTCTCAAAACACCCCCGGCGGCTTCCGGCTCCCCCCTACCCCTCTTCGGCACATGGTCAGAAGGACGACTCCTGAACCACCCAACGGAAGGCCGCTTAGATCGGCCGCCTAGCGGAAGAGGTAAGGGCACCAGATTGTTCTTATATGTTGTCGTCGCTTTTCCCGTATTGAGTGTAGTAACTCCGATACGAAGCAAACCTGCGCTGCAGAACAATTCTCTTGACACACCATGCTCTTATGCTAACTTACCTATGCGCTCAGCTGTTACTACGCTGCGCGGAGAACGTTCGGTGAGCATACAAATATGCATGTTCTTTACGACGGAATTGTGTGGGAACTGCGGGAGAAATCGACTTACCAACAAGAACTGTCGTGACTGCGGGCTCCAAGTGAAGGCCTACAGAGCCGAGCTCTCCGCGAGAAATAAAGGGGGACCGAGACGAAGAAGACTTCGAAGAAAAACCCTCACGCTGTTGCATTAGGCCGCCTTGGTGGGAAGGTTGGAGGTCTGCGTCGGGCGGAACAGCTTCGCAAAAGCTCTCAGCGAGATAGGACGCCAAGGTGGCGAGGCGCGCGCAAAAGCACTCACGGCCTCGGAACGGACTTTGATAGCCCGCAAGGCAGGCCGCGGACGTCTAAAGACTATGTCGAAAGAGGAGCGATCACGGACAGCGCGTAAAGCCGCCAACGCTAGGTGGAAGAGCCCCTGAGACCGACGGAACGTCCGATTGCTCTATATTTTTGAGGCTGTCGGGAAGTCTCCCTTTTACGCCAGTTGCGGGTCCTTATTAATTGTGTGGTCGCTCGCAGCAAATCGGGTGAGAGCGAGGCTCGGAATAAGAACTTTCCGTCCGATCTTCCTGTATTCCAACTCCCCGCTAGCTAGCAGGTAATCCAGGGTTCGAACGCTGAGATCGAGCATTTCCGCGGCTGCCTTCTTGCTGAAAAGAAGCTTGGTGTTGGTCATTGTCGGCTTGTTCTCCCTGATTAGATTTCACCCTTGACCCAGGTCGCAGTGGACGTGTACGATCATGCGTGTTTCTGAATCACGAAACAAGATTAACAGATTGACTGGAGGATCCGCAAATGAAATCCGTTACTTTCGGAGCGAAACTGCGGGCTATGCGGGAAGAGAAGGGGCTGGGTCTTCGAGAATTGGCCGGACGAGCGAAGATCAGTCCCGCGTTTCTATCGAAGATCGAGTCCGGTAAAGAAAAGGCACCCGCGGAACCGAAACTCCGGGCCTTCGCCAAGGTTCTGGATGTTAATCCTGACGTGATGTTGGCAATGGCGGGGCGTCTGTCGGGCGACGTGGTCACACATCATTCAGAAGCATCCCAAGGAATACACGGCGCTGATTATGGGCTTGCGGGCCTTAAATCAGGAACAGTTGCAGGCAGCAGGGCGCTCAATTTTGAAAACGTACGAACTCGTGATTCCTGCCCGAGGAAAGGGAAAAAATGATTTATCTGTTTTCGCGGGAGTAAAGCCGTCTGACACAACTCGTCCTACACCTTCCCGGGAGCCTCCCCGCGACTGCGGAGCCAGCAGGTAAAAAGAGCGAAAGAGAAGCATTCTACTTGAAGGAGTACGTCCATGAAACAACGTGGGGTGTTTGAAAAGATGCCCGGCTCTGGCATTTGGTGGATTTGCTATTTCGATGCCGATGGCAGGAAGCGGCGTGAGAAGGTCGGTCGTAAGGGTGCTGCGATCCAACTGTATCGCAAGCGCAAGACGGAGGTCATGGAAGGCAAGAAGCTGCCGGAAAAGCTTCGGGCTCGAAAGGTTAGTTTTGCTGAGCTTGCGAAGGATACCCTCGAATATTCACGAGCCCACAAGCGCAGCTACGGGGATGACGAGATCAGGATGGCGAAATTGACAGACTGGCTTGGAGATCGGCCGGCCGAATCTGTGTCCCCACAGGAGATCGAGCGTTGGTTGTCGGCCAAGTCGACCTTGAAGCCGGCCACATTGAATCGATATCGCGCTCTGCTCTCTCTGGTGTACCGCCTTGGGATGCAGAACGGGAAGGTAAAGCTCAATCCGGCGCGGCTGGTTCGCCAGAGGAAAGAGAACAATGGCAGAATTCGTTTTCTGTCCACCGAGGAAGAGCAGGCGTTGCGGAAGGTCATGCTTGAGAAGTGGCTCAAAGACCTGCCGCAATTGGATCTTGCTCTACACACCGGGCTCAGGCTCGGTGAGCAATACGGGCTGACGTGGGATTGCATAGACTTTGACCGTAGAATTTTGACGATTCCCCTGAGCAAGAACGGCGAACTGCGCCACGTCCCATTGAACGATGAGGCACTTGGCGGCACTCCATGCGGCTCGGAAGTGTTCGTAATGACCAGCCCTATCGTATTTCTTGAACAGGTATGGACAGCGTCTCGTATCTCCGCGGGAGTGGTTTGATCCGGCGGTGAAGGCGGCCGGTCTAAAAGACTTTACTTGGCATTGCTTGCGTCACACATTCGCTAGCCGCCTGGTGATGGCTGGCGTTGACTTGCGAACAGTCCAGGAGCTTATGGGGCACAAAACCATCCAGATGACGGTCAGATACGCTCATTTCGCTCCGAAACACCAATTGGCGGCGGTGCAGCGGCTATGCGATACTGGCACTGCGCAGGCGGCACCAAGTGACACCAGAACTGACACCAGTGCACCGGCGCATTCTGAGGTCGCAACGCCCATCATCAACTAGGTCATTACCTGCCAAAGACTTAGTTGACCCAAGCCGGGATGGCGGAACTGGCAGACGCAGCGGACTCAAAATCCGCCGACCTTCGGGTCTTGGGGGTTCAACTCCCCCTCCCGGCACCAGAATTAACCTTAGTGTTTTGAATAAGCTACGATGAGAAGAGAGGACATCGCTTCTGACTTGAAAGCATCACCATCGATAGAATGTGATTTAGCCGAAAAGAGTAGACGCTATAATTTTGTCAACATTGATCAGGGAGAACCAGCGATGTTGAATCTTCGTCTTCAATCTGAAGTTCATACTGATCTGTAGGCAGCACGACACGGGCACTGTGCCTAATTGGATACGTAAGTTTTCCCGAGAGATTTTGTCAAGTATTTCTTCACGCCGAATGCGCGAATTCAACCATCGGTCAAACCACCATTCTGAGACTTGGTCACTCGTTTGTTTCAAATCGTTTTCCGGAATCAAGTAGTCGGGTTCTCGATCTTTCCCCAAGAGGTATGCCTTCAAGTTCCGTACCAACGCCACTCCATAAACTAACCTGGCACTCCCGTGCTGAAGAAGAAGATCCGAAGGGAGGTTGAGAAAGTCCAACCCTTGGCGAATTTTTCGCATTCTTGGACTTGTGCCCTCTCCAAAAATGCTGTTTACGCGTTGTCCGCGGGTGCTCTGTGATACCGCTGTTTGCAAAGCCTCAACTGTTTCATCGCTAAACTGAAATGTGCCAAACCCTCTCGTCGACCCAAAGAGACTGTAACGAAAACTCTACGTGGACTTTAGCTCGTGCGATCAACCGGAAAGAACATCCACCGCCCAGATCGCATCGAGATTCGAGACCGCCGATGTATGCAGCGATATATGGCAGTGAGCGCACCTCGAATCACTTGAATACCCGTTTGAAGACAGACCGTACGCGGATCGCGTTCGGCTTATGCTGCCGGTTTGGAATCACTGACGTTCCGCGTGCAAGGCCGCGCGCCTGGTAGTAGGTCAGAATCAAATGATCTCGGATCGGAACAGAGCGGCGCAGTCTTAACTAGTCTCTCGAGGTCGAAAGCGAGAAACGATTGAAGTTCGCTACTGATACTCGGCACGTTAGAAAACCCTGAATAGATTGTGCCTCGTTCCCGCCAAACATGGCCGCTGAGTTCTAGGAGCCTCAGTTAGAAATGTGTAGTTTTCTAAGGCAGCTAAGAATGAGATTGAGAGGCTCCCATGAGAGAGGTCCAATGGGATAGATTGCACCGGCTGTGATGGGGTAAGCGTCGAATCCCCCCGATCATATGCTACATGGGCGGATCGTGGCGGCAGTCAGGGTACGAAACAGCGTTCGTCAGCACCCACTATTGAGCGATTCATCTGCCTGAGGGGCCATTGCGTAAGATCTTGAATCTCCGTGTCCGCCGACAAAGAAGGATAGAAATGTTTGAAAATGAATTGTATGAAATGGCCGATACTGATAGGAGCGTGAACAGGAATACGGGTGTCGGCGTTGCTAATGTGGACCGTACGCGCAGCGGAAATCCTCAATGGTACGATGTACGCCCATTCCTAAGTGTTCGGGCTACTGCAACATCTTTGGGAAAAAGAACCTCGTTTCAGATTCTAAGGGGCCGAAGAGAATTTTAATGCTTTGGCACGTCCTCAGAAATGTTTTACATTGTTCGCCACATCCGTGGGCGATTGCCGATTTCTTTATCGCGTGAGAACCCGCGCAATATCAATGTGTACCCTCTTATGAAAGGGCAAATATGAAATCATTTATCGCTAGCTTTGGAGTAATCCTGCTGTTCGCTACTACCGGTGTCTGGCTCAGGATTCGCACTATCGTCCAGAGCGTCAGCAGTTTCCCGCACCCTCTTGCCACATCATGAAAGGCGCGTGGGAAGGGGGATCGAAATTCTGCACCGCCGAAGATCACGATGCCTGGCTCGCCGACCTTCACCACTGGCGCAATGAGCGACTGATCCGCATCGGCTACGACGGATCGCGCTACGACCTGCCTGCTCTGAAGTGGACGCAGTCCAGCTTCATCCAGCCGCAGATGATGGTGGAGGACCGCTATTTCTACGATCCGGTCGCGCACAAGTACACCGTCGACCGCTATCTCGACGATCTGGAAAAACGCTACGGCGGAATCGACTCGGTGCTGATCTGGCCGACCTATCCGAACATGGGCATCGACAACCGCAACCAGCACGACCTGATCCGCAGCCATGCCGGGTGGCGTCGCCGGCGTGCGGCAGATGATCGCGGATTTCCACCGGCGCGGCGTGAAAGTGTTGTTTCCGATGATGATGTGGGACCAGGGCACGCGCGATCCCGGCAAGTCGTGGCCCGATGCGATTGCGGAACTGATGGCGGAAATCGGGGCCGACGGAATCAACGGCGACACGCAGGACGGAGTGCCGCTCGCGTTTTCGCATGGCTGCGGACAAGATCGGGCATCCGCTGGCGTTCGAACCGGAAGGCGGCCCATCCGACGAAGCGCTGGCCTGGAACGTGATGACGTGGGGCCAATACCAGTATCCGATTCGTTCCCATGGTCGACAAATACAAGTGGCTCGAACCGCGCCACATGGTGAACATTTCCGATCGCTGGAAGCACAGACAAGACGGACAATCTGCAATTCGCATTCTTCAACGGCGTCGGCTGGGAGAGCTGGGAAAACATCTGGGGCATCTGGAACGGCATCACTCCGCGCGACTGCGGAAGCCACGCGCCGAGTCGCGACCATCGAACGCGCCATCGCGCCTTTCCTGCATCAGCACAGAGTGGGAACCGCTGGCGCCCATGCTCCGCTACGGCGTTTTTGCCAGCCGCTGGCCTTCCGGTCAACAAACTCTGTGGACCATCGTGAATCGCAATGAATACGACGTCGAAGGTCCGCAACTCGAACTCGCCGCGGAAGATGGATCCGCTATTTCGATCTCTATCACGGAGTGGAACTGACGCCGGCGAAGAACGCGGCGGGAAAGCACGTGCTGAGCTTTCCCATCGAGGCCCATGGATACGGCGCGATTCTTGCGTCTCATTCGGCACCCGACTCCGGCATTCAGGCTCTGATGTCCAAGATGAAGGGACTGACCGCGAAACCGCTGGCGAGCTACTCGCACGAATGGAATGTCCTGCCGCAGCAGATCGTGCCGATCGCTGCGACCAAGGCTGCCTTCCGGCTCTCCGGCGGACATGGTGAAAATTCCGGCAGCCGATTTTCACTTCCAGGTGCAGGGAATCGAAATCGAAGGATTCAACGACATCGGCGTCGACGTGCAGTATCCGTGGGAAGACTACGCCGCGCCGCTTTCACGATCACCCCATGCACGTGAAGTCTTTCTGGATCGACAAGTATCCGGTGACGAACGCGCAGTTCAAGAAGTTCCTCGATGCGACCCACTATCAGTCCCCAGGACGATTTGAATTTCCTGCGCGATTGGAACAATGGAACCTATCCCGCGGGCGCGGACAACAAGCCGGTGACCTGGGTCTCTCTCGAAGATGCGCGCGCCTACGCGGCGTGGGCCGGCAAGCGGCTGCCGCACGAGTGGGAGTGGCAATATGCCGCGCAAGGCACCGACGGACGCCTCTATCCATGGGGCAACGAGTGGAATGCCGCTGCCGTGCCGGTTCCCGACAAGGGCCGCACCATGCGCGGACCGGATGCTGTGGATGCGCATCCTCAGGGCGCAAGTCCATTCGGCGTGATGGACCTGGTCGGCAACGTGTGGCAGTGGACGGACGAATTCACGACGAGCACACCGCGGCCGGCATTCTGCGCGGCGGCAGCTACTACCAGCCGCAGGGATCCATCTGGTATTTCCCGCAGGCGTACAAGCTGACCGAGCACGGCAAATTCCTGCTGACGTCGCCCAGCATGGACCGCTCCGGAGGACTAGGCTTCCGCTGCGTGCAG
Source organism: uncultured Actinomycetes bacterium (assembly GCA_963707525.1). Classification (GTDB taxonomy): domain Bacteria; phylum Actinomycetota; class Thermoleophilia; order Gaiellales; family Gaiellaceae; genus Palsa-739. The sequence goes on from CAVPQJ010000008.1 coordinate 9,449, forward strand.
GACGCGGAGTAGTCACACTCGCGAATTTGGATTCAGCAAAATCCGCGGGCGGATTGGAACTGCCCTGATTTTCCTGGCGGTTCCACTACTCAATGGCCGCCCCCTCGCTCGGACACTGACGGAAAGGCCCATACGGTGTTCGTTATAATTCAATCAATATTCTGAAGGTAGTCGAACAATGGAGCCCGGATTGTGTCGTCGCGTAAGTTGAATATCTGTGCGCTCGGGCTCTTGCTTGTCGGCATACTTCACGGCACCACCAATGCTCCGCAGGATTTACTCTCCAGGGTTCAGCAGGAAATTCAGCAGGGAAATCTGGATTCTGCGCGCAGCCGAGTTGAATCTGGCGAATCAAGCAGTTTCCTTCTGATCCCAATCTTTATAACCTCCGTGGTATCGTCGAGGCGCAGAAGGGAAACCGGAGCGCCGCCGAAGCTGATTTCAAAAAAGCACTGGTGCATGCACCGAATTCGACCGGCACTCTCCTCAATCTTGGCCGGTTATATCTGCAGTACGCATCGGAAGATCCAAAGGCGCTAGGGCAGGCGTTGGACGTCTTTCAAAAGATTCTCCGAAACGAGCCGGACAACGTGGAAGCGCTTTACCAGTCGGCCGCTTTGCTTGCGACCACGGGTTCGTTCCAGAATTCTCTTGATCATCTCAACCGGCTTTCAGAGGACGTGCAAGCGCGGGCACAGGTGCTTGCGATCCGGTGCGCCGATGAGTCCGGGCTGAATCATCCGGCGATGGCGACGGAGTTCGCAGACCGATTGTTGAAGAGTCCCGACTTGAGCCAGGCGGATATTCTATTCGAGTGCGTTGTTGCGGCCCTTGCGATTCGAGCGCCCGATCGGATGGATGGGCGGCAGATAGACGACGTCGAAGCCAAGCTCCGCGAGCGACGGCAGCACGGAGCGCACACCTTCGAAGCCACCCCAGGAACGGGGGAAGAGCTCGTACCACGCGCCGAAGCGCGCGAGCGTCCGGTCGACGTCGACCTCGAGCGTCTGCGACCACGACTTCCCGAAGCGGTCGTTCGAGACGGCGGCGAGCGCGTCTTCGACGGTCAGCGCCCCGACGCCGAGTAGAACGGCGCCCTCGGCGAGCTCGCCCGTTACGTCGGTCTGCCCGCCGTCGAGCTTGCGTCGCAGCTCATCCTGGAACGAGGCGACCCGGTCGACCCACGCCTCGACACGATACGACCAGCTACCGCAGCGATCGACGGCGAACGTCCCCGACCACTCGTCGTTACCGAGCGCCGCAAGCGGCGCCTCCTGCCAGCGCGTCGCGCCCGACGGCTTGTAGCGGATAGAGGCACCGAGCGTCTCGTGGCCGTCGCGGAAGATCAGCGCCGTGACGTCGACGCGGTCGCCTTCCGTCCGCTTCACGGGATATCGGCCGCAGTCGATCTGCGGGGTCACACGCTGGATCTGGATCCGCGGGGGCGGCTCGTTGGTCTTCGGCAGTGGCATGACCGTAGGAGTTTCGATGATCTGCAAGAGTCAAACGCGTGCAACTGCGCCGATCCTCCGGAATCTTCTTGCATCCGACGTCGCTACCAGGCGGTCGTCTCGACGCCGATGCTTACCGTTTCGTCGACTGGCTGGAGGCTGCAGGGCAGTCCTGGTGGCAGGTGCTGCCACTGGGACCGCCGGACGAGTTCGGCTCGCCGTACCGCGCCGCATCTGCGTTTGCGGCTTCACCCCTGCTGCTCGCCGAGCCCGGGGCGCCGGTCTCGGAAAGCGAGATCGAGGACTTCGTGGCGCGCCACCCGTACTGGACGGGCGAGTGGGCGCGGTTCGGAGGAGCGAGGGCGCTCGCAGATCAGGTGCGGTTCGAGCGGGAGTGGACGGCTCTCCGCGACTACGCGCGCCGACGCGGCGTACGGCTGATCGGCGACGTTCCGATCTACGTCTCCGACGAGGGCGCGGACGTGGAGGCTTGGCCCGAGCTCTTCGGGTCCGGCGAGGTCGCCGGAGCCCCGCCGGACGCGCTCAGCGCCAACGGCCAGCACTGGGGGAACCCGCTCTACGACTGGCCGGTGCACCGGGCGACGGGCTACCACTGGTGGATCGAGCGCTTTCGGCGCGTGTTCGAGCTCGTCGACCTCGCGAGAATCGACCACTTCCGCGGCTTCGTCTCGTACTGGGCCATCCCGGCTGAACACAAGACCGCGCGACACGGCAAATGGCGGCGCGGACCGGGCGACGAGCTCTTCCACGCCGTCGGACGAGCACTGGGAGATCTCCCGGTGATCGCCGAGGACCTCGGAGTGATTACGCCCGCCGTCCGCCGGCTGCGCGACGAGCTGCACCTGCCGGGCATCGTCGTCCTCCTCTGGGCCTTTCGTGCTGAGCGGTCGAATCCGCATGCGCTCCGCAATCAGCGCGAGCACCAGGTCGTGTACACGAGCACGCACGACACGGACACGGCGGCCGGGTGGTTCGAGTCGCTGAAGAGAAAGGAGCGCGCGCAAACCGGCCTCGATCCAAGCGAGCCGCACTGGGGTCTCATCGAGATCGCGCAGAAGTCCCGTCCGGCGCTCGCGATCATTCCGGCGCAGGACGTGCTCGGGCTCGGCAGCATCGCGCGGATGAACCGACCCGGCGAGACGTACGGAAACTGGTCGTGGCGGCTGCAACAAGGCCAGCTCACGGATGAGCTCGCGGCGCGCCTCCGCGCGGAGGCGGCGCGCGGACGACGGTTGCCGAACTGACACCGCACTGAAACCGGGCGGCAGCCCACGCGAGCCCGCGGAACTCGGAGGATCGCGGCGTCAACGACTCCACACAAGGGGGAGAAATGAAACGACGGATCCGCTGGCTCCTGCCTGCACTCATCGCCCTCGCAGCTGCCTCGCTGGCCGCGACGACCAGCGCCGGAATCGCAGACAACGGCGACAAGTCGGCGGCGGCCACCACGACGCCGATCAAGCACCTTGTCGTGATCTTCCAGGAGAACGTCTCGTTCGACCACTACTTCGCCACGTATCCGAACGCAACGAACCCGCCGGACGAACCGAGCTTCCAAGCCGCGAAGAACACACCGACCGTGAACGGGTTGAACGACAGCCTGCTGGCGCCAAACAATCCGAACTCGGTTCAGCCCTTCCGGCTCGACCGCTCGCAGTTCGAGACGGCTGATCAGGACCACAACTACAAGGACGAACAGCTGGCCTACGACCACGGCTTGATGGACCAGTTCGTGGAACGGGTCGGTCGCGGCAACGGCCCGGGCGGCGAGCCCGGCGGACAGGTCATGGGCTACTTCGACGGAAACACCGTCACCGCGCTTTGGAACTATGCGCAGAACTTCGCGATGAGCGATAACTCGTTCAGCACGATGTTCGGCCCGTCGACACCCGGCGCGCTCAACCTGATCTCGGGCCAGACGCATGGATTCACGGCAGACGGCGGCGCCGTGCCTGCGGCGACCGGCAGCGTGATCGGCGACCCGCAGCCGACCGGCGATATGTGCGACTCGCGCGACAACTCGACCTCCGTCGATCCGAACAACAAGAACATTGGCGACCTGCTGAATGCGAAAGGCGTGACCTGGGGTTGGTTCCAGGGCGGCTTCGCCAGCTGCACGGCAGAGCCACGCAAACCTGGCAGGGGTCGTGAGCAAGGACTACATCCCGCATCACGAGCCGTTCCAGTACTTCGCGTCAACGGCGAACCCGCAGCACCTGCCGCCGAGCTCCACGTCGATGATCGGGCAGACCGATCAGGCGAACCACCAGTACGACCTGACGAGCTTCTGGGCGGCAGTCGACGCGGGCAACCAGCCGGCTGTCTCGTTCCTCAAGGCACCGGCCTATCAGGACGGCCATGCCGGCTATTCGGATCCGCTCGACGAGCAGCAGTTCCTCGTCGACACGATCAACCGGCTGGAGAAGGCGAAGGACTGGCAGAGCACGGCGGTCGTCATCGCCTACGACGACTCCGACGGGTGGTACGACCACGTGATGGGCCCGATCGTGAACCAGTCGGGCGGCATCTCGGGTAACGACGCGCTCACCGGGACGACGTGCGGGTCACGCGCGCCGAGCGGCGGGTTCCAGGATCGCTGCGGCTACGGTCCGCGCCAGCCGCTGCTCGTGATCTCGCCGTATGCGAAGTCGAACTTTGTCGACCACACGACGACCGACCAGTCGTCGATCCTCCGCTTCGTCGAGGACAACTGGCAGACCGGCCGGATCGGCAACGCTTCGTTCGACACGAAGGCTGGGACGCTGACAAACCTGTTCAGCTTCCAGGGACGCGGCGGCGGCGGCGTCGACAAGCTCTTCCTCGATCCGCAGACAGGCCTCAGGCAGTAGCCACGCTTCAAGGTGCCTGACACCCGCCGGGGTGTCAGGCACCGCTATCCCGTTCACCGGGCCGAATCCGCATCGTCACCAGCCATCCGCCCACGAGACGCGGCAGCCCAGGCACAGTCGAGACAGGATGCGCAGGAAGATCCAGCCGCTGCTCTGCGAGCTCCACGCCCACACGACGTGGAGCGACGGTGCCCTCGCGCTGCCGGAGCTCGTCGATCTCTACGGGCGAAGCGGATTCGACGTCCTCTGCGTCACCGACCATTGCATCCGCTCGGACGATCCGTGGCTCGAGGCCGACGCGCCGCCGAGCGGCGTACACGCCGGCAACCACGACGACTATCTCTCAGAGATCGAGGCCGAGTCGCAGCGAGCCCGGCGCGAGTACGACCTCCTACTCGTGCCCGGGCTCGAGCTGACGTACAACGACCTCGACCCCTACCTCGCCGCGCACGCAGTCGCGGTCGGCTGCCGCGCCTTCGTCAGCGTCGATCAGGGCCTCGACGCAGCGCTGGCGCGTGCGCGCGGCGAGGGGGCGGCACTCGTGGCCGCCCACCCGTTCCGCAACCGTCGCGCGAGCTCCCCAGGCCGCACGACGATGCGCTTTGCCCGCGACTGGCGCACGATCGCGCCACTCGTCGACCGCTGGGAGCTCTTCAACCGCTACGACCTCTTCGGCTGGGTTGCGCAACGCGGCCTGCCGGCCGTTGCGAGCGGCGACTTTCACCGGCTCGAACACCTGTACGGCTGGAAAACCCTGCTGCCGTGCGCTGAAGGACGAGGCGGCGGTGATCGGCTATCTGCGCTCGAGCCGACCGGCGTTTCTCACGCGGATCGACGACGCCGTCGAGCTCCGCAAAGCTGCGTAACGGCGCCTTTTGCCTCGGCGCCGCTCCGCAGCGTCGCCGGTGAACGACCGGTGACGGTCCGGTGACGATCGCCGGTCGGCGCGCCGGGCACGGCTATTGTCGCCGCCGTGCAGACGACCGTCGAGCACGAGCGCAAGCTCGAGGCGCCGCAGGGCTTCGAGCTCCCCGACCTGGGCGGCGAGCCGCTCGAGCCGCGCGTCTTCACGTCGGTCTACCACGACACCGCCGACCGCTCGCTCGCGCGCGCGGGCATCACCTTGCGCCGGCGCACCGAGCGCGGCCGAAGCGTCTGGCAGCTGAAGCTGCCGGTCAACGGCGCACGCCTCGAGCTCGAGGAGCCGGGCGGCCCGGCCGGGCCGCCGGACCGTCTGCGCGCCCTTCTGCGCGCGCACGAGCGGCGCGCGCGCGCTCGAGCCCGTCGCAGAGCTTCGTACGCGCCGGCACGGCTCGCTCGTGACCCGCGACCGGACTCACTGCCGAGGTGACGGTGGACGAGGTCACCGTGATGGACGCGCAGCGCGTCGCCGTCCGAGTTCGTCGAGCTCGAGATCGAGCTGCGCGACGGCGAGCCGTCCGGGCTCGAGCGGAATCGCGAAGGAGCTCGAGCGGGCCGGCGCGCAAACGAGCGACCAGACGCCGAAGCTCTTCCGCGTGCTCGCGCTCGATCCGCGCGCGCGCGGCGAAGACGCCGTTCGAGTCGCTGCGCCGGCTGCTGCGCGAGCAGTTCGACCAGATCCTCGCGCACGATCCCGGCACGCGGCTCGGCACCGATCCCGAGAGCCTTCACGACATGCGCGTCGCCGTCCGACGCACGCGCGCGCTGCTCCGCGCCGGCGCGCCGCTCGATCGCGACGCGACACGCAGATGCTGTCGCTCGAGCTGCAATGGCTCGGCTCGGTGCTCGGCGACGTTCGCGATCTCGACGTCCTGCTCGCGCGGCTGCGCGACGAGGCGGCGACACTCGACGCGGGCGATCGCGCCGCCGCCGGCACGGCTGCTGCGCACGCTCGAGCGGCAGCGGACGCGCGCCCGGCGGACGATGCTGAAGGCGCTCGACGGCCAGCGTTACGACACGCTGCTCGACCGCTTCGACGACGTCGCTCACGACGCTCGAGCCGAGCCGCGAGCAAGGTCGACGCTCGAGACCCTCGCGCAGCGCGAGCTCGAAGCGGCTGCGCCGCGACGTGCAGGCGCTCGACCAGGAGCCCGACGGACGACGCGCTGCACGCGCTGCGGAAGCGAGGCAAGCGCGTGCGTTACGCACACGAGCTCTCCGGCGCGAAGGCGGTCGTCGAAACGCGCGAAGGAATTCCAGGACGTGCTCGGCGAGCATCAGGACTCGGTCGTCGCCGAGGAGCGCCTGCGCGCGCTGTCGCAGGACGCGCCCGCCAGACCAGGCGCTCGCGGCAGGACTGCTGATCGAGCACGAGCGCGCACGTCGCGCCGAGGCTCGCGCCTCGTGGCGCAAGGCGTGGCGACAGCTCGAGCGCGCCGCGAAGTGAGCCTCGTCCGAGCGGCAGGCGGCCTCGTGCTCCGCGACGGCGAGGTTCTGCTCGTGCACCGGCCACGCTACGACGACTGGACGTTCCCGAAGGGCAAGGCGCGAAGACGGCGAGACCGACGAGGACGTGCGCGCTCCGCGAGGTGCACGAGGAGACGGGCCTCGTCTGCCGTCTCGCGCGACGAGGCGGGCACGACGGAGTACGTCGACTCGAGGGGCCGTCCCAAGCGCGTGCGCTGGTGGCTGATGGAGCCGCTGCAGGGCGAGTTCACGCCGAACGACGAGGTGGACGAGGTGCGGTGGGCCGAACCGGCCGACGGCCGCGAAGCTGCTCAGCTACGACCGCGATCTCGCGCTGCTCGAGCAGCGTTGCCGTGAGCGTGATCCTGCTCCGGCACGCGTCAGCCGGCGATCGCGAAGACATGGAGCGGCGACGATCGGCTGCGCCCGCTCGACAAGCGCGGCCGCGCGCAGGCGGTCGCGCTACGCGATGAGCTGCGCGCGCGCGGTGTGCAGCACGTCTTCTCGAGCCCGTATGTGCGCTGCCTGCAGACCGTCGCGCCGCTCGGGCTCGAGATCGTTCCGGACGAGCGGCTCGCGGAGGGAGCGCCGGTCGAGGCGGCGCGAGCTCTGCTGCGCGAGCTCGACGACGCGGTCGCGTGCACGCACGGTGACGTGATCGAAGCCGTGCTCGGGCGCAGCCTGAAGAAGGGCGCAGCCGTCGTGCTCGACGGCATGCGCGAAGTGGAGGAGATCCCCGCCCCTTAGCCGTCGAGCTTGACAGCCTAGGCGGCGAGCGCAGCCAACGTCTCGAGCACGGCGCCTTCGCGGATGCCGCCGTCGCAGACGTGGAGCGGCACACCGAGCAGCTCGTGCACCTGCGCGAGAATCGCCACGCCGGCGGGCAGGATGCGAGCGCGCGAGCGATCGACACCGAAGCGCCGCGACGATCGGCGCGCGGCAGACAGTCGTCTCGACGAGCCGCAACGCCTCGGTCAGCTCGGCGTCGCCGAGCCACGCGCCGACGAGCCGTCGCGCTGCCCGCGCGCTGCCGCCGACGGCGAGCGCGAGCTCTACGTGCGGCGGATCGAGCTCGGCAAACGCCTCCGCCGCTTCGCGGCGCGCGTGGTCGAAGTCGTCGGCGCGCGCCGAGAGCCGCACCGAGCCGAGGTCGACCGAGGCGACCCACTCCGGCGGCGCGGCCGGGTGAGCCGACCGCGATCTCGGTCGAGGCGCCGCCGACGTCGCACACCGCGATCCGCGCGCGGCAGCTCGATGTCGGCCGTGGCGACCGCGCCGCCGTACGCGAGCCTGCCTTCCTCTTCGGTCGAGAGGACGCGAACCGGGTGCTCGGCCGCACGCTGCAAGCGCCGCAACGAGCTCATCGGCGTTCGCGCTCTGCCGGCCCGGCGCGGTGAGGAACACGTCGAGCGACTCGACGCCGCTGACGTCGCGCGATCGGCGCAGAGCTTCCGAACCGCTCTTCGCGGCGGTCGCGATGCTCGTCTCGGAGACCCCTCCGCTGGCGCTCGATCTCCTCGCCGAGCGAGAGCCGCACGCGCTCCTTGTCGATCGGCACGACCGCATCCCCTTCGACCTCGGCGACGAGGAGGCGGATGGTGTTCGAGCCGACGTCGACGACTCCGATGCGCATCGCCGACGAATCGTAGGTTCCCCGCCGGAGGGCGCCTTGAACCGCGCTAGCGGGAGCGCGCGAGCGAGACGCGACGCCGCGCGCGACGCATGAGCACGGCCTGTGCGGAACGTGGGCGATCCTCCTTCTTGGGACTGGATGCGATGCCAGACGCCGTGCGTGGTCGAGCTCCCACGACGACGCCGTGTCGGCGAGCAGCGAGTCGATCGTCGCGGCCAGCTCGCTCTGCGCGCCGATGTCCTCGACCGGCGCGACGACCTCGACGCGATGATCGAGGTTGCGCGGCATCAGGTCGGCGCTGCCCATGTAGAACCTGCTGCGATCGCCGGATTCGAAATGGAAGACGCGGCTGTGCTCGAGGAAACGCCCGAGCACGCTGCGCACGCGGATGCCGTCGCTCAAGCCCGGAACTCCCGGCCGCAGCGAGCAGATGCCGCGTACGAGCAGATCGATGCGCGCGCCGGCCTCGGACGCCGCGTACAGCTCGTCGATCACCTCGGTGTGCGTCAGCCCGTTCACCTTGATGCGAATCCGCGCCTTGCGGCCGTCGCGCGCGGCCTCGGCGACGTCGCGGATCTCCTCGATCAGTCGCTGCCGCAGCGTGAACGGCGCGACGAGCAGCTTCCGGAAATGGGCCGGCCGGCCGAAGCCGGTGAGGTAGTTGAAGAGGTCGGCGACGTCGGCGGCGATGTCCTCGTCCGCGGTGAAGAGCCCGAAGTCCTCGTACGACTTCGCTGTCACGTTGTTGTAGTTGCCCGTGCCGAGATGCACGTAGCGGCGAAGCGACGCCGCTCTCGCGCCGCACCACGAGCGTCGTCTTGCAGTGGATCTTCAGCGAGGAGAAGCCGTAGACGACGTGCACGCCGGCTTGCTCGAGCGCGCGCGACCATTCGATGTTGCGGCGCTCGTCGCCGCGCGCCTTGATCTCGACGAGACACACGCTCTGCTTGCCGTTCTCGGACGCGTCGATCAGCGCCGGAACGAGCGGCGTGTCGTCGCTCGTGCGATACACGGTCGACTTCAACGCGATCACGCTCGGATCGGACGCAGCGGTGTTGAGGAACGACTCGAAGCTCGCGGCGAAGGAGTCGTACGGATGATGGACGAGCAGGTCGCCGGCGCGAATCGCGGCGAACTGCGCGCCGTCGTCGAGCAGCGCGAGCGGCGGGCGGCCGACGGGGATCCAGTCGTCGACCTTCAGGTCCGGCCGGTCGAGCTTCGTCAGCTCGGAGACGTCGGCGAGGTCGAGCGTGCCGTCGATCGGATACACGAGATCGTCGGCGACGCGCAGGCCCTGCTGGATCCGCTCGCGCATCGCGGTCGACATCGAGCCGACACCTCGACGCGGGTGATCTCGCCGAAGCGCCGGCGGCGCAACTCGAGCTCGACCGCCTCGAGCAGGTCGTCGGCCTCGTCCGAGACCTCGAAGTCGGCGTCGCGCGTGACGCGGAAGACCGAGCGCTCGAGCACGTCCATCCCCGGGAAGAGCGACGGGAGGAAGTGCGACAGCACCTGCTCGAGCGGCACGAAGCGGTCGCCGCCCTCGCCGACCGGGAGGAAGCGCGGCAGGCCCTCGGGCACCTTGACGCGCGCGAAGCGCTCCTCCCCGTCCTCCGGATCGCGCACGAAGACGGCCAGGCTGATCGAGAGGCCGGAGATGTACGGAAACGGCTGCCCCGGCCCGACGGCGAGCGGCGTGAGCACCGGATAGATGTCGCGCTCGTAGCGCCGCTCGAGCTCGGACAGCTCGCCTTCCGAGAGGTCCTCGACGCGCAAGATGACGATGCCCTCGGCGGCGAGCGCCGGACAGAGCTCCCGCGACCACACGCGCGCCTGTTCGGCCATGCAGCTCGAGTACCCGCTCCCGGGCCTCGCGGAGCGTCTGCTGCGGCGTGCGGCCGTCGGGCGAGCGAACGGTGATCCCGGCGGCAGCCTGCCCGCTCAGGCCGGCGATCCGCGATCATGAAGAACTCGTCGAGCATGTTCGAGAAGATCGAGCAGAACTTCACGCGCTCGAGCAGCGGCAGGTCGGGATCCTGCGCGAGCGCAAGGACGCGAGCGTCGTAGTCGAGGAACGACAGCTCGCGGTTGATCAGTCGATCGGCCGCAGCTGCCGCACGCTTTTTTGCGCGAACGGCGGCCATCTGAGAGGCATCACCATACTCCCGTCCCAGATCCCTTCTGGGGTGACGATTCGGGTAACGGTCCGGTTGAGCTCTGGTTACGCGACGGCGAAATAGATCGCGCATGCCGCGCCGGCGCGCGAGACAGTAGATCGCGAACGGCACGAGCGTCTTCGTCTCGAAGAAGCGCATCAGGAAGCGCACGGCGAGATAGGCGGTCACCGCCGAGCACAGCGCACCGACGAGCGCCGGGCCGCGTATCGCCGCGAGCGTCTGCCCCGGCGAGATCCGGCAGCTTCAGCACGGCGGCCGCTCCGATGATCGGCGTCGCCAGCAAGAACGCAAACCGAGCCGCATCCTTGTGCGAGAGGCCGACGAGCAGGCCGCCGCCCATCGTTACGCCCGAGCGCGAGATGCCCGGGAATCAGCGCGAGCGCCTGGAGCGAGCCGACGATCGATGCGTCGCGCCAGCCGACCTGACGGGCGATGCGCGTGTCGTCGTCCTCTGCCGTCTCCGGCGCGCGCCGCCGCAGCGCTTCGGCGCCGAAGAGCAGCAGGCCGTTGAGGAAGAGGAAGATCGCGGCCGACTGTGCGGACGCGAACACGCTCCGCAGCTTGTGCTCGAGCAGCAAGCCGAGGATCCCGGCGGGGATCGTCCCCACGACGAGCAGCCAGCCGAGCTTCGCGTCGGTGTCGTCGGGCGCGATGCCGCGGTCGCGAAGCGAGCGTCCGAGGCCCTTGACGATCCGCGCCCAGTCGCGGCGGAAGAAGAACAGCAGCACGAGCGCAGTGGCGAGATGCGTCGCGACGAGAAACGTGATGAAGAACTTGTCGTTCTGGTGAATGTGCCAGCCGACGAGCCTCGGGAGGATGACGCTGTGCCCGAGGCTCGAGACCGGGAAGAGCTCCGAGACGCCCTGGAGCAGCCCGAGCATCGCGCCCTGGAAGTACGAGATCGGATGCATCCGCGCCCTAGGCGGAGCGCGACGTCCGCGGGCCGCCGGTGTTGAACCACGCGAACACGAGACAGGCCAGCCCGACGAGGAACGCCGCGATGCCGTGCTTCGTGTGGTGGTGGCTCGAGCCCGCCTGGTGGCCGGGGAAGAACGACGGCAGCGAGCTTCGCCGGCTCGGCCCAGTACACGATCGCGATCGCGATCAGCACGATTCCGACGACGATCGCGAGGATCGCCAGGAGACGGCGATTCTCATCGCCGGAAGTCTAGGAGCTGGTCGGGTGCGAGGCGTCGGTGAACTCGCGGAACTCGGCCGTGAGCAGATACGCGGTCTGCTCGCCGATGTCGACCGCGCGGTCGCCGATGCGCTCGATCGTCCGCGCCACGACGACCATCCGCAGGCCCCACTCGCGGAGCGCGGGCTCGGCCATCACGTCGACGAGCCGCTCGACGAAGCGGCGGTTCGCGCGGTCGATCAGCTCGTCGAGCTCGACGAGGCTCTCGGCGCCTGCGAGGTCGCGCTTCGAGAACGAGTCGAGCGCGACGCGGATCATCTCCTCCGCGCGGTCGCCCATCTCGGTCAGCACGTCGACGAGCGCGGGATCGGGGTCGGCATCGGCGACGAGCTTCGAGAGCTTCGCGATCGTGACGCAGCCGTCGGCGCTGCGCTCGAGCAGCAGGTTGATGTGGATCATCGCGAGCAGCAGCCGCAGGTCGCGCGCCACCGGCGTCTGGAGCGCGAGCAGCGACTGGATCGAGCCCTCGATCGCGAGGAAGAGCTGGTCGATCTCGTCGTCGAAGGCGATCACCTCGTCGGCGAGCTCGACGTCGCGCTCCTGGAGCGCCCGCATGGCGCCGCGGACCGCCGAAACGACCCGCTGGCCCTCCTCCTGGAGCTGCGCTTCGACCCGATCCAGGGCTTCGTCGATCGCCATTCACGACACCGTACACGCGAAGAATGTCGGCCTTTCAGGGTGGGTCACCACTTCGTCACCACTTCGGTACAGCCCCGTATCCCACCCTCCCGAGGCCGGTCGTACCTTGCCCCTCGAACCCCAGAGGAGGAGAGACAACCATGCCGAAGTCCGGCAAATTTCCTACGCATTTTGGCCCTTGCTGCGCTCACCGCGCTGATCGCGGTCGCCGCAGTGGGGACGGCCGGCGCGTCGCCGGCCAAGCACACGGACACCACGATCAGCGGCGCCGGAAGCACCTTCGTCTCCCCGCTCGTCACGACGTGGATTCCGGCCGTCGGTTCCCAGCTCGGCTACGAGCTGCAGTACAGCGCAATCGGCTCGAGCGGCGGCATCAACGCCATCACCGGCCGCACGGTCGACTTCGGCGCGAGCGACGCTCCGCTGTCCCCCGATCAGTTCAACGCTTGCAACGGCTGCGTTCAGATCCCATGGGCGCTCGCCGCTACGTCGGTCATGTACAACCTCCCCGGCGTGAAGAACCTCCTGCACATGGACGGTCCGACGCTGGCGAAGATCTTCATGGGTCAGATCACGACGTGGGATGACCCGGCGATCAAGAAGCTCAACAAGGGCGTCAACCTTCCGAGCACGAAGATCACGATCGCCCACCGCTCGGACGGCTCGGGCACGACGTACAACTTCACCGACTACCTCGCGAGCGTCAGCCCCGCCTGGAAGTCGCAGGTCGGAACTGGCACGAGCGTCAACTGGCCCGTCGGTGTCGGCGGCAAGGGAAGCGCCGGCGTCTCCGCGCTCGTCGCGCAGACTCCCGGCACGCATCGGCTACGCCGACGTTGCGTTCGCGCTGAAGAACCACTTCAGCTACTTCGCGATGAAGAACCGCTCCGGCAAGTTCGCGACGCCGGGAGCGAGAGGCATCCTGGCCGCCGCGATGAGCGACGTGAAGCCTGATGCGACGACGAACGCGCTCTCGATCGTGAACCCGCCGAAGAAGTTTCCGCTCGCGTATCCGATCTCGACCTACACCTACGTGATCGTGCCCCTCAAGACGAGCAAGGCGGCCGACCTGAGGAAGTTCCTCTTCTGGGCGGTGACGCACGGCCAGGAAGGCAAGTACACGGCCGCCGCTCCGCTTCGTCCCGATCCCGAAGGGTGTCCTCGTCGTCGCAGAGAAGGCGATCACCAAGATCCAGAGCTAGGACGCGGATGTCCTCCGCCGAGCTCACGCCTGAAGCAACCCGCCGCCCCTTCACGGGGCGGCGGGTGCGCTTCGGCGACCTGCTCGCTGCAGCTCGTCGCCGGGCTTGCGGCTGCCGCAGCGACGGTGCTCGTCTTCCTGATCGCCTGGAAGGTCGTCGAAGGCGCGAGGCCGGCGATCGCGAAGTTCGGCCTGCATTTCGTCACGCACGTCGTGTGGAACCCGGTCGTCGGGCAGGGAAGCCTTCGGCGCGGCGAGCTTCCTCTTCGGAACCGCGTCACGTCGCTCTTCGCGCTTGCGCTCGCGGCGCCGCTCGCGATCGGCGTCGCGCTCTTCCTCACGGAGCTCGCGCCGCGCGCCTTACGCGCGCCGGTCACCTCGCTCGTCGAGACGCTCGCCGCGATCCCGAGCGTCGTCATCGGCTTCTGGGGCATCTACGTGCTCGGTCCGATCCTTGCGCAGCACGTCGAGCCGGCACTGCACAGCGCGCTCGGCTTCATCCCGCTCTTCGGGCCGCCGGGGAGCACGGGATCGAGCATCTTCACGGCGATCGTCGTCCTGACGATGATGATCCTCCCGATCGTCTCGAGCATCACGCGCGAGCTCTTCCTCGGCGTGCCGCGCGAGCTGAAAGAAGGCGCGCTCGCGCTCGGCACGACCCGCTGGGAGATGGTGCGCGGCGTCATCTTTCCGTACGCGCGCGGTGGCATCCTTGCGGCGCTTGATCCTCGGCCTCGGGCGCGCGATCGGCGAGGCGATCGCGGTGACGCAGGTGATCGGCGGCGGAGTCGGCATCCACTGGAATCTCTTCTCGACCGGCGACACGCTCGCGAGCAAGATCGCGTCGTCCTACCAGGGCGCCGCGACCAACCTCGAGGAGCACTCGCTGATCTATCTCGGCTGATCCTGCTCGTCTTCTCGCTGCTCGCGAGCGTCTCGGCGCAGTGGATCGTTCGCCGCGTCGCGCGCCGACAGGGCGTCGGCCTCAACCGTGGCGGTCTCGGATGAGCACGCACGGGATCACGCGCGCCGGACATGCACGCGGTCAACCTGCCGCGGCGTCGCGCAACGAACCGCTTGATGGAAGGGCTTGCGTGGCTCGCAGCGGCGATCGCAGTCGGCTTCCTCGTCCTCATCGTGTGGTCGGTCGCGCAAAAGGGCGCCAGCCAGCTCAACCTCGACCTCATCACGAAGACACCGGCCACGGGCTTCCTCGCGACCGGAGGCAGGGGGACTCGCGAATGCCTTCGCCGGAACGCTCGTCATCGTCGCGATCGCGACCCTGATGGCGCTCCCGACGGGCATCCTCGTCGCGCTCTATCTGATCGAGTTCGCCCCGGCGGCCGTTCGCAGCGTCGTCAGCCTCGCGCTCGACGTGCTGAACGGCGTTCCGGCGATCGTCATCGGCATCTTCGTCTACGGGCTCTTCGTGCTCGGACACGGGCAGAGCGGGTACGCGGCGTCGTTCGCGCTCGCGTGCCTGATGCTCCCGCTCGTCGCGCGCTCGACGATGGAGGTGCTTGATCCTCGTTCCGAACTCGCTTCGGGAGGCGAGCCTCGCGCTCGGCGTCGCGCGCTGGCGCACGACGCTCAGCATCGTCCTGCCGCAGACGATCGGCGGCATCGTCACCGGCACGGTGCTCGCGGTCGCGCGCGTCGCCGGCGAGACCGCGCCGCTTCTCTTCACGTCGTCGCTCGTCGGCACGGAGCTGAACTGGAACCCGCACCACGCGCTGCAGACCGTTCCCGGTCGCGATCTTCGAGCTCTCGGAGTCGCGCCGATCCCCAGGATCATGCGCGCGCGTGGGCCGCCGCTCTCGTGCTGCTGATCTTCATCCTCGTTCACCAGCCTCGTCGCACGCTGGCTCGCGACCCGGAGCCGGCGCAAGCTCAGCACTTCTCGATGATGGAGGATCCCGATATGTCGATTACGATCGAGCCCGCCGTGCGCGTCGAGACCAAACGGCAGCCGCTGCCGCCACGCGAGCGGCTCGAGCGGATCTTCAACATCGACGGCCTCGATGCGCTGTACGGCGGCAAGCCGGCGATCAAGGACGTCACGATGGACGTCTACAAGAACCTCGTCACCGCGATCATCGGGCCTTCGGGCTGCGGCAAGAGCACGTTCATCCGCTGCCTCAACCGGATGAACGACCTGATCCCGGGCTTCACGCAGACGGGGACGATCACCTACCACGGCCAGGACATCTACGGCGAAGGACGTCGATCCCGTCGCGGTCCGCCGGCACATCGGCATGGTCTTCCAGCGGCCGAACCCGTTCCCGAAGTCGATCTACGACAACGTCGCCTGGGGGCTGAAGGTGCTCGGCATGAAGGACGGCCTCGACGAGCGCGTCGAGCGCGCGCTCACGCAGGCCGCGCTCTGGGACGAGGTGAAGGACCGGCTCAAGGCGAGCGCGCTCTCGCTCTCCGGCGGCCAGCAGCAGCGGCTCTGCATCGCGCGCGCGATCGCCGTCGAGCCGGACGTCGTGCTGATGGACGAGCCGGCGTCGGCGCTCGACCCGATCGCGACCGCCGGCGATCGAGCAGCTGATGAGCGATCTGAAGAGCGAGTACACGTTCGTGATCGTCACGCACAACATGCAGCAGGCCGCACGCGTCGCCGACATGACGGCGTTCTTCTCGATCTCGCGCGGCGACGAAGGACAGCGCTTCGGCGAGCTGGTCGAGTACGACGCGACGCAGAAGATCTTCACCGCTCCGTCCGACAAGCGGACGGAGGACTACGTCACCGGCCGCTTCGGCTGAAACCGTGGGGGAACCCATGGTTCCCCCACGAGCCCCCTCCTCGTCCGTCGCAAGTCGTGAGCGTGCGTGCGCTGCGGCGAGCGCGCGGTCTCGCCTCCGCGCGTGGGAGGCCATGCCACCAAGAACGCTGTTGACGAGTTGCCTGCCCCGCGCTGGCGGCGGTGCCTTCGGCATCCCCGCCTCGCTTTGTTCGCGCGTGGCTAACACGCGCTTCGCGCCGCGTTAGACACGCGCCTTGGGCGCTCTCGAAGCTCTGACGGGAGAAGATGTTCGTCGAGCTGGGGAAGCGGCAGACGATCTCGAGGCCCTCGCCGGCCTGCCGCGCGCCTCGACCGAGCCGCCCGCCGACGTGACGATGTGCTTCACGATCGCGAGCCCGAGCCCGGTGCCGCGCGACGAGCGCGCCGTGTCGGCGCGGTAGAAGCGCTCGAACAGACGCTCGACGTCCTGCGGTGACGCGCCCACGCCGTCGTCGGAGACGGTCAGCCGCGGCGTCGCGGCCTCGTTGCGTGACGCTGATGCGGCAGGTGCTGCCCGGCCCTGCGTAGCGGATCGAGTTCGCGATCAGGTTCTCGACGACGACGCGCAGCATGCGCGGGCGGAGCGGCAGCTCGATCTCGGCGCCGCCCGACACCTCGAGCGCGACCTCCGCGTGCGCGGCACGGTCGGCGTACGCGGCGGCGATCTCCTCGAGCACCGGCAGCGCACGCGTCCGCCCGAGCGAGACGACCTCACGGCCCGTCTCGAGCTCGCCGAGGAAGAGCACGTCGTCGATCAGGTCGCGCGTCGACTCGATCTCCTGCCGCGCCTGCTCGACGAGCTCGTCGACGTCGGCGCCGGGCAGCGTCGCGGTCTCGAGCAGCACGAGCAGGCGCGCGAGCGGGGTGCGGAGCTCGTGCGACACCGCCGCGGTGAATCCGGCCCGCAGCTCCTGATACGCCGACAGCTCGGGCAGGTCGCCGACGAAGAGCACGAGCGCGCCGCCGACGTCTTCGCCGACCCGCCGCCCCGGCACGGCGTCACCGAGCGCGGACGACCGCCGCCGGGCTCGCAGCCACGAGCCTCCGCTCGCTGTCGAGCACGACCACCGGCTCCGCGAGCGAGGCCACGAGCGCCTGGACGCGCTCTTCGTCGGTTACCACCCCTTCACCACCCATTCACCTTCCATCGACCCGTCAGAGACCGCCCCGGCTCGATAATGACAGCGATGCCGAAGGTGCTGATCGTCGAGGACGACGAGGTGATCGCGCAGGGCATGGCGCGGCATCTCGGCGCTGCCGGCTTCGACGCGGTCTGGGTCGCGAACGGCGACCAGGGGCTCGCGCGGCTCCGCTACGAGAAGCCGGACGCCTGCGTGCTCGACCTGATGCTGCCCGGCCTCGACGGCTGGAAGCTGATCGAGACCGTGCGCGCCGAGGGCATCGGCACGCCGATCATCGTCGTGTCGGCGCGAGGGACCGAGCACGACCGCGTCCACGCGCTCGAGATCGGCGCCGACGACTACCTCGTGAAGCCGTTCTCGATGAAGGAGCTCGTCGCACGCGTGCGCGCCGCCGCGCGCCGAGGAATCCGCCGCGAGGAGGCGCCCCGCGGCGAGCCGATCGAGATCGAGGAGCTCAGGATCGACCCGCGCGAGGTGCAGGCCTACGTCGACGGTGAGAGCGCAAAGCTGACGCCGACGGAGTTCCGGCTGCTCTACCAGCTCGCACTCGACACCGGCCGCGTGTCGACGCGGGACGAGCTGCTGCAGAAGCTCTGGGGACGCCGCGAGTCGCACCGCGACCGCACCGTCGACGTCTTCGTCCGGCGGCTCCGCGAGAAGATCGACCGGCCCGCGTCGCGCCACACGTTCATCCAGACGCGCTACGGCGTCGGCTACAAGCTCGAAGCGGTACCCAAGAGCTAACCCAGCGCTTCACCACTTCGACGCCCACGCGCGAGACCGCGGCGCGCAGCATTCGAGCCATGCAGTTCGCCGTCGTCGCCCATCGGCCGAGCGACACGAACTATGCGCTCGCCGGCGCCGCAGCCTCGCTCGGTCTGCCGGCAACCGTGCTGCCTCCGCGCGATGCGCTTCGAACCCTTGAGCCGGGAGACATCGCGCTGGGGCGGCTCGACGTCCGCGACGAGCTCGACGGCGTCGAGCGCGGAACGGAGGAGCTCGAGCAGCTCGCGGTCAGCGGGGTCGTGCTGCTCAATCCTCCGTCCGCACTCGTCGCGGCACACGACAAGCTGCTGACGGCGCGCATCCTGCGCCGCGCGGGCGTGCCGCATCCGCGCACCTGGCTGATCGCCGAGGGCGTGCTGTCACCGGCGCCCGAGCTGCCCGTCGTGTTGAAGCCGCGCTTCGGCAGCTGGGGACGAGACGTCGTGCTCTGCCCGACCGCCGACGAGCTCGACCGGCGAGCTCGCGCACTTCGCGCAGCGTCCGTGGTTCGCGGAGCAGGGCGTCCTCGCGCAGGAGCTCGTGCCGCCGCTCGGCTGGGACCTGCGGATCGTCGTCGCAGGCGGCCGCGTCGTCGGCGCGGCCCGCCGCGTCGCGGCACCGGGCGAATGGCGAACGAACGTCGCGCTCGGCGGTCGCAGCGAGCCGGTTGCGCCGCCGCCGCTCGCGCAGACGCTCGCGCTCGAGGCTGCAGCAGCGATCCGCGGCGATCTCCTCGGCATCGACCTGCTCCCGCTCGGCGACGGCTTCGTCGTCTCCGAGGTGAACGGAGCCGTCGACTTCAAAGCGCGCGTACGCGCTCCGTCCGGGCAACGTCTTCCGTACGCGGTCCACGAGCTCGTGCGCGTCGCCCAGCTGCGTCGCGCGGCCGCTTAGTCCTCGTCCAGCGGCTCCGGCACGAGCCCGGTCTCGACACGCCGCCGCCCGCCGACCTCGTAGACGACGTCGACCGTCTCGTGCTTGCGGTACGAGCCGGCGACACCGAGCCACATCGCCGCCCAGCGCCAGAAGCCGAGGCGCCCTTCCTGCGCGATCGGCCGCGGAAAGACGAGCATGCGTCCGATGACCTCGTAATCGACGCCACGAGCCTGCTGCAACCCGCCGACGTACACCTCGAAGTCGTTCGGCACGTGAGCAGGCAGGTCTATCCGCGAGCGCGAGGACACCTCCATAGAATGCCCGTCGGGTGCGGAGGAAGCTCTGGTGCGTCGTCGTGGTGGCATTGACCGTCCTGGCAACGGCCGGAGTCGCGGCAGCCGCGAACGGGGGCTTCACGCCGGAGTTCGCCCACTCGCCGAACGCGCATCGCACCAACACCGCCTACTGGGTCGTGCTCGCGTTCACGTCGGTGATCTTCGTCGCGGTCGAAGGCGCGCTCGTGCTCTTCATCTGGAAGTACCGCAGCCGCGGCCGCCCACGCACGGACGACGGCGCCCAGGTGCACGGCCACACGCGACTCGAGGTGATCTGGACGGTGATTCCCGTCGTCATCCTCGCCGTGATCGGGATCGTCGTCTTCTACGAGCTGCCCGTCATCTCCGACGCCCCGGCGGCGGCGAACCCGATCCGCATCACGGTCGAGGGCCACCAGTTCTACTGGCAGTTCGACTATCCGAACGGATCCCGCTCGATCAACGACCTGCACGTGCCGGCCGGCGCAGGTCGTCCTGCTCACCGTCAAGTCGTACGACGTCGTGCACAGCTGGTGGATCCCGCAGCTCGGCGGGAAGATCCAGGCGATCCCGGGAAGGACGAACCACATCTGGTTCAAGGCCGACCGCGCCGGCACGTACTACGGCCAGTGCGCCGAGTTCTGCGGCATCTACCACGAGGCGATGGCCGCGCGCGTGATCGCAACGACGGACGCCGACTACCAGACGTACGTCAGCGCGACAGCAGGCGGCGAGCTCGGCCGCGCCGAGTTCCAGGGCGCCTGCGCGACGTGCCACGGGATGCAGGGCCAGGGCGGCTACGGCCCGAACCTCTCGCAGAACTCGCTGCTCACCCAGGCGACGGGTCTCGACGCCATCGTGCGCAACGGGCGAGGCCTGATGCCGCCGGTCGGCGACAGCTGGACGAACGCGCAGATGAAGGCGCTACTCGACTACACGAAGTCGCACATCTACAAGGGAGCGAGTACGAGTGGCGGCTAGATCCGAGGCTGTGTATCCGGTGACGTGGAAGGACGGCAAGGTGGCGAGCTGGCTCGTCACCGTCGACCACAAGCGCATCGGGATCATGTACATCTGCACCGCGCTCGTCTTCTTCGGCGGCGGCGGCATCGCTGCACTGCTCATGCGCGCGCAGCTCGCAGTGCCGAACGAGAACGTTCCTGACGAAGAACTCGTACAACGAGGTGATGACGTTCCACGGGACGTCGATGATCTTCCTCGTCGTCGTGCCGATCCTCGCCGGCTTTGCGAACTTCCTCGTTCCGCTGATGATCGGTGCGCGTGACATGGCGTTCCCGCGTCTGAACGCGTTCTCGTACTGGACGTTCCTGCTCGGCGGCATCGTGCTCTACGGCGCGTGGTTTGCGTCAGGCGGGGCGCCGCGCGCGGGCTGGTGGTCGTATCCGACACTGTCGGAGGCGCAGTACAGCCCCGGTCACGGCCAGGACTACTGGATCCTTGCGCTGCACATCCTCACGATCTCGTCGCTCACCGGCGCGATCAATTTCCTCGTGACCATCTTCAACATGCGCGCGCGCGGGATGACCTGGATGCGCATGCCGCTCTTCATCTGGTCGATCCTGACGTACGCGATCCTGCTCGTCGTCGTCCTGCCGCCGTTCTCGGCGGGTCTCGACGATGCTCCTCCTCGACCGCCGCGGGTACACCCACTTCTTCTTACCGGGGCAAGGCGGGAGCCAGGTGCTGTACCAGCACGTCTTCTGGTTCTTCGGGCACCCCGAGGTGTACATCATGGTGCTGCCCGTCTTCGGAATGATCTCGGAGATCCTGCCCGTCTTCTCGCGCAAGCCGATCTTCGGCTACAAGGCGGTCGCGTTCTCGACGCTCGCGATCTCGTTCTTCTCGCTGCTCGTGTGGGCGCACCACATGTTCACGGCCGGGCTGCCGATCGGCCTCGACTCGTTCTTCATGATCTCGTCGATGGTGATCGCGGTGCCGACGGGGGTGAAGATCTTCAACTGGATCGCCACGATGTGGCGCGGCAACCTCATCTTCGATACGCCGCTGCTGTGGGCGATCGGCTTCATCGCGCTCTTCACGATGGGCGGCCTCTCCGGCATCTTCCTCGCCGCATTCCCGATCGACTGGCAGGTCAACGACTCCTATTACGTCGTGGCCCACTTCCACTACGTGCTGTTCGGCGGGTCGATGTTCGGCGTGTTCGGTGGGCTCTATTACTGGTGGCCCAAGATGTTCGGCCGGCTTCTCGACGAGCGCCTCGGCAAGTGGCACTTCTGGCTGACCTTTGTCGGCTTCAACGTGACGTTCCTGCCGCAGCACATGCTCGGGCTGCTCGGAATGCCGCGACGGATCTGGACGTACCACCATGGTGGTCTGTGGGAGACCTACAACCTGATCTCGACGATCGGCTCCGGGATCATGCTCGTGGGCATGCTCGTCTTCGCCGCGAACATCTACCGGACGCAGATTCTGCACCTCGGCAAGCGGGCGCCGAACGACCCGTGGCTCGGCGACACGCTCGAGTGGTACACCACCTCGCCTCCGCCGCCCGAGAACTTCGACACGGTTCCATATGTCACGAGCGCTCGCCCGCTGCGCGACTTGCGCCGCCAGCTTGCGGAGGAGACATGACGAGCGTCGCTGCCGGTCCGTGGCTTCGAACGTGCGCGCTCGTCGCGTCCGGCGGGATCTTGCTTGCCGTCGTTTCCGGCGCCGCGCACCTCGGTGCGACACACCGTCTGCTCGCGGCTCTCGTGGCGCCGCCGCTCGCCGCCCTCCTCGTATCTGCATGGCTCGCGCACCGGGAGCTCGTGCCCGCCGTGCTCGCAAGCTCCGCGCTCGTCGCCGCCGCGGCCGCACTCCCCACTCGCGGCGCACACGTCGCGCTTGCTGCCCTGGCCCTCGCCGCCCTGCTCGTCGTGACTGTGCAGACCTTCCGCGGCGAGCGCGTGCCCTGGGGCTCCTGGCACGACTACGTGGCGCTGACGAAGCCGCGGATCATGTCGCTCCTGCTCGTCACCGGCTTCTGTGGGATGATCGCCGGCGCACGCGGATGGCCGGGCACAACCACGGCAATCGCCGCGATCGGAGGCCTTGCACTTGCCTGCGGAGGCGCAAGCGCGCTCAACCATGTACTCGATCGCGACATCGACCCGCTCATGGGCGAGCGAACGAAGCGCCGTCCGGTCGCCTCCGGTCGGGTCAGCGCGAGTCGCGCACTCGAGTTCGGCCTGGCGCTCTCCGCGTTCTCGTTCGTGCTGCTCGCCAGCACGGTCAACGTGCTCACCGCAGTGCTTGCGCTCATCGGCAACCTCTTCTACGTCCTCGTCTACACCCGCTGGCTGAAGCGCTCCACGCCGCAGAACATCGTCATCGGCGGCGCAGCCGGTGCAGTCCCTCCGCTCGTCGGCTGGGCCGCCGCCACCGGCGACCTCACGGTTGCGGCGCTCCTGCTCTTCGTGATCGTCTTCGTCTGGACGCCGCCGCACTTCTGGGCGCTCGCGATCCTGATCAAGGACAACTACAAGGCAGCAGGCGTGCCGATGTTGCCGGTGGTGCGTGGCGACCGCGAGACGGCACGCCAGATCGTTCTCTACTCGGCCGCCCTCGTCGGCGTGACGCTCCTGCCCTGGGCCTGGGGATCTGCGGGTCTCCTCTATCTGGCCGCGGCTCTGGCGCTCGGCGCCGGCTTCATCTGGCTCGCCGAACGTCTCCGCCGCGACATCACGCCGCGCCGGGCCGCCTTCCTCTTCCACTACTCGCTCCTCTATCTGGCCCTTCTCTTTGCGGCGCTGGCCGTCGACACGGTGGTTCTGTGATGGATCCCGACCTCGCGCGGCGCAACGTCCGGCTCGGCTGGATGCTCTTCGCGGTCTTCTGCGTGCTCTTCGCGGGCACCTTCGGCATCGCGCTCCTGTACTCGCCTTCGACTAGCGCTACTTCGACTAGCCCTAAAGGAACTGCCCGCGGAAGCCGATTCAGCGGTGGATGCGGTATCTGCGCCGATTTGTGCTGCTCGCCGCCGTTGCGGTGGGCTCCGCCGTGCTGGCAGGGCCTGCCTTGGCCGCGCGCCCGGTCCTTCCGTTCACGCTCAGCACGCCCCATTTCGTCGTGCACTACCAGAGCGACGTCCAGAACTTTCCGACCTGGGCGATCACGCAGACAACGGCGGGAGACATCGCCGCGCTCGCGGAGCGCGCGTATACCGCCGAGGTCGTGACAGACGGCTTTCCCGCGCCCCTCGACGACGGCGACCTCAAGACGGACATCTACGTCGCCGACCTCTCGCAGGTCGGCGCCCTTGGCTTGACCATCCCGGACAACCCGGCGGGATTGACCTCGAGTGCCTACATCGTGCTCGACGGCAGCACACCCGCGGTCGCATTCAGCCAGCACGTGATCGCGCACGAGTTCTTTCACACGATCCAGCTCGCCACCTGGCTGCCCGCGAACCTCTCGGATTACTGGCTGCTCGAGGGCAGCGCCGAGTGGATGGGATACCGCGTCGACGGGTACGACACGACGTTCGGCGGCGGAGCCTTCTTCGGCCCAGCGGACATGTCGCTCGACTGCCGCGACCCGATCGGCACGAACATGTGCGATCTGTCCGACGACTACGCGAACAACGGCTACTCACGCTGGCCGTTCTTCGAGTACGTCATGGAGAAGTACGGCGTCGGATTCGTGCAAGACGTCTTCGCCCGCGGCGCGGCCGGCGCTCCAACTGCGATCGCCGCAGTCTCGGACGCGCTCGTGGCGAGAGGCACGACGCTCTCCGACACGTACAACGCTTGGACGCAGGCTGATCTGATCGGCGGCTACAGCCTCTCCGCGCTGCAGGGTCAGACCCCCCTGATCTACGTCACCTGGCAAACCGGAGCCAAGGGTGGAGATCTCGGCAAGGTTCTCGTCCCCGTCAATCATCTGTCGACGCGCACGATTCAGTTCACACGCGGCGACGGTGACGCCTCGCACATCTGTTACTCCGCGACGATGACGCTGACCGTAGGGATGCCTGCGGGCACCCTGTCGAAGCCCGTCTTCTGGTGGAACGCAGCCGGCAACCCGTCGGTCCCCCTGACAGTCAACGGCAACACCGCGACGGCGTCGCTGCCGTGGGACACGTGCACGTATGCGACGACGAGAGGCTTCCTTTCACTGCCGAACGCCTCGACGGGCGTTGACGCAGCCGACTTCTCGGTCAAGGCGACGCTGTCGGTCGACCCGACCAGTGTTGCGACGCCCTCCAACCCTCCGGACCCGGTCGGAACGACCACTCCCGTGATTCAAGTGACAGCGGCCGACGTTGCTCCGACGCTCGTCCTCTTCGGGCCGGAAATCCTGAGGCTCTCGAGCGTCGATACCCGGCTGCGCCTGATCGTCCAGTCGGGGAGCGAGGGCACCATCCAGGCCAAGATCGGCTCGGTCGTGCTCGGTACGGCAGCGATCCGCGCCGGCAACAACGACGTTCGCTTCAAGCTCCCCACCGGCATGCTCCGCGCGCTCCGCCGCTCGGCATCCGCAGGGAGGCTCCTCACGCTCACACCGGTCTCACCGAACGGCACGACCATCGGCCAGGCAGTCACGCGCTCGATCAGCGTGCTCGCGCCGAAGGCCAAGCCGCGCCGCAAGTAAAGTCGCCTTCGTGACAGTCTGGCTCGCCCGACCGGAACGTCCGGTCGCGGGCGTGCCGGTCGCGATCAAGGACTTGCTCGACACCGAAGGTCTCGTGACGACCTACGGCTCGATCCTCTTCGCCGAGCACATGCCGACACGCAGCGCCGAGAGCGTCACGCGTCTCGAGACGGCAGGCTACGGGGTCGCAGGCAAGACGAACCTGCACGAATTCGCCTATGGGATCTCGTCGCAGAACGAGCATTTTGGCACCGTGCCGAACCCCCGGTACCCCGGGCACCTCGCCGGCGGCTCGAGCGGCGGCTCAGGAGCAGCGATCGCGGCGGGCGACGTTGCGCTCGCCCTCGGCAGCGACTCCGGCGGCTCGATCCGCATTCCCGCAGCCTGGTGCGGCGTCGTCGGCTTCAAGCCCACGTATGGGCTCGTTCCGTCCGAGGGTTGCTTTCCGCTCGCTCCGAGCTACGACCACGTCGGCCCGATGGCGTCGACCGTCGCGGGCTGCGTCGAGTTGATGCAGGCGCTCGTACCCGACTTCGAGCCGGCGGTCATCGAGTCGCTCGAGGAGCTCGAGGTGGGCATCGCCTGGCTCGGCGAGGCTGATCCGCTCGTCCGCGAACGGGTGAGCGAAGCGTCCGCGCGCTTTCCACGGAGCCGAGTCGTCGACTTCTCGTTTCCGGACCCCGACGAGAACAAGCTCTTCATGCGCGAGGTCGCCGACGTCCACCGGAGCCTCTACCCCGAGTACGCAGACGACTATGGCGCGTCGATCCGCTGGAAGCTCGAGCTCTGCGGCACGGTGACCGACGGCGAGGTTCGGGCCGCCGAGCGACTCCGGGCGGAGTACCGCGAGCGTTGCGATGAGGCGTTCGACGGGCTCGACCTCCTCGTCACGCCGACGATGGCCTGCGTGGCGCCTCTTGCGACCGCGGACGAACGCGAGCTGCGCGGCCGCGGCATCCGGCTCACATATCCGTTCAACTGCCTCGGCTGGCCCGCTCTCGCGATCCCGTGTGGCCCGGCAGAAGATGGTCTTCCGGCCTCGGTGCAGCTGATTGGGCGTCCCGGCGACGATGCCCGCGTTCTCGCGGCCGGAACACTGCTCGCATCCCCCATTTGAGGGACGGCTGCGGCCCTTCGTATGCCGAATTAGAGGGATGACCGTGCGTTCTGCTCGCATCGCATCTCTGCTTGCCCTTGCCGTTTTCGCGGCCACCGCGACGACCTCTTCGGCAGCCCTTTCCTCGCCGACCGGCCTGCACGGCTTCTTGCTGCGCGCCGACGAGCCGAGAGACACGTCGTTCACGCGAACGCCGTCTTTTGCCTGGAACCCCGTTCCCGGCGCGCGCACCTATCAGTTCCAGCTCTCGCTCAGCAGCACGTTCCGCGACAACGGCATCGTCTACAGCGACTCGACACTCACAACGCCGGTCGCCGCGCCAACGCTGACGCTGCCATGGATCAGCGACTCGCTGTACGCGCGTGTCCGGGCGGATCTCGGAACCGATTCGACGCCATGGAGCTCACCGTTCCGGTTCGACGTGACGCCGCCGCCTCCGCCGACGCCTTTGCCGAGCTACCCCGGCCTGCTCCGCTGGACGCCGATCTCGGGCGCCGACGGCTACCAGGTTTGGCTGATCGACACCGGCAAGATGGAGTACGTACGCACGAACGTCCTGGACGAACGCGAGTTCTACACGCTCCATCAGAGCGCGAAATGGACCGGCACCGTGCGCTGGCGCGTGCGCGCCGTTCGCGGCGACCAGTTCAAGCAGCGCGTCAACGGACTGCCGGTCGCTCAGACCGCAGCGTGGAGCCAGATCTACAGCTCGTCGAACCCGCCGATGCAGACCGGCCCCATCCGGCTGATCGGAACGGTCTCCGACGTCTTCTCGAACGGCAGCTCCGGATCGCCGGCGCATGAGATGACGCCCGCCTTCCTGTGGCAGGGGAACCAGACCTCGTACGGCGCGACCGTCGAGCTCTACCGCGTCGAGGTCTTCACCGACAGGCAGTGCCTGAACCTCGTCTACACGGGTGCCGTCGTCGGCAGCCCTGCCTGGGCGCCGCGCCTGAACGGCACGCTCTCACTCCCGCAGGACGGTCCCGGACTCACCTCCGCACGCAACAGCTACCTCGGCGACGGCAAGGAGTTGAGCAGCTATACGTTCGACGGCCAGAAGCTGACGCCGGCGGAGCAGCAGCCTCAGGCGTCGCCGACGACCGCCGTTCCCGGTGACGTTCCGGCGTTCCCGGGCACCTCGGCCCCCGGGGCGACCACCGACCCGAGCCGCCGGCGGCTCGAGCAGCTCTGCCGGCGGCGGCCAGGGAATCACGGTGTCCGGCAATCTCGGTCCTCCGGTGTCCCTCTGGGATGTCGACTGGCCGCAGAGCGGTTACTACTGGACCGTCATGCCGGTGGCCGCAGTCGGCGCAGGCACCGGTACCGTCGTCGCCTCGCCGGGCGCAGTGAAGGGAGCGACCGTGATCCCGGTGCTGGACACGACCGGCTTCGTCGTCGGCGACACGATCTCGATCGGCACAGCGCCCAACGTTGACAACGGCACGATCACGGCGGTCGGATCCGGCGCGATCACGATCGGAACAGCGACGACGCTCGCGCATCCGATCGGATCTCCGGTCGTCCTCGCCGGCGGCTCGATCCAGTATGTGGATGCCGAGCTCGCGCAGGACGTCTGCGCCAACCCGGCGACACCGCCGCAGCGCCTCGGCATCTCGAGCGAGCCCTCGCTGACGAGCGCGCAGTCACCGTTCGCAACGGGCCTTTCGTCGACGGGGCGGCTCACATCGGCCGCACACACGTCGAAGTTCTACGGTCAGCCGCTGATCGCTTGGACGCCGGCCTTCAACGCCGACATCTACGAGGTGCAGTACAGCAAGCGCGCGTATCCGTTCAAGCCCGAGATCGACCCGCGGTCGAAGGTGAAGGGCTTCCTGACCTTCTCGACCTCGGATGTCCTCCCGCTCTCAGCAGGAACCTGGTACTACCGCGTGCGCGGCATCGACTACAACCTCCCCACCGGCGTGCAGCAGATGAGCTGGTCGGAGCCGGAGCAGCTCGTTGTGGCGCCGCCGAGGTTCAAGATCGCGCCGTCCGCGGTCAAGAAGCGCAAGTTCAAGATCGTTCCGTAAGTACTGTCGGCGTGTGAACGCCGACCTCGCCTACGCACTCGAGCTTGCAGACGCCGCCGACGCGCTGACGCTGCCGCGCTTTCGCGCGCGCGACCTGCACATCGAGACGAAGCCCGACCTCACGCCGGTCACCGACGCCGACCGCGCGACCGAGCGCATGCTGCGCGATCGCGTCGCGCGCGACCGGCCGGGTGAAAGCGTGTTCGGCGAGGAGGAGGGCGACGACGGAGGCGACATCCGCTGGATCGTCGACCCGATCGACGGCACGCGGAACTTCTTGCGCGGGATCCCGGTCTGGGCGACGCTGATCGCGCTCGAGCGCGAGGGCCATTTCGTGTGCGGCGTCGTCTCGGCGCCCGCGCTCGGCACGCCGCTGGTGGGCGGCCCGCGGCGAAGGAGCGTGGGCGAACGGCTCGCCGATCGGCGTCTCCGCAGTCGGGAAGCTGAGCGACGCGACCGTCTCGTGCACCTACGGGCGCGACCTCGTGCGGCTCGAGCGCCTGGTCTGGCATGCGCGTGGTCTCGGCGATTTCTGGCAGCACGTGCTCGTCGCCGAGGGTGCGCTCGATGCTGCCGTCGATGCAGAGCTCGAGCTCTGGGACTACGCCGCGCTCGAGCCGATCGTGACCGAGGCCGGCGGACGGCTCGCCGAGTTCGGAGAGCAGATCGTCTCGACGAACGGGCTGGTGCATGACGAGGTACTGGCCGCGCTCAGTGCGTGACGTGGACGCGCGCGACGACCGTGCCCGAGGCGTCGCGCAGCACCACACTGCGCAGTAGCCGCGGCAGCCGATCGCGGATCAGGAAGAGGGTCGCGTCGATGCGGCCACCGAAGTGCTGCACCGTCAACGGGACGTGCTTGCCCGCGATCGTCGTCGCCGTTCCCGTTCGCACGCGCGCATCGAACGACCAGCCGAAGAGCGGCGGCCACATCACCGCAGTGCCACGCGCCTTGTGGGGAACACAGCCGGCACGACGCAGCAGCACGAGATAGCAGAAGCCCGTCGTGGCCTTTCCACGGCGCAACCTCGATCAACACGCGCCCCGTCGTCGGCTGCATGACGACGACGACGTTGCTGCGGTCGGCGCCGCTCGGCAGGTGCACACCGCGGTCGCCGAGCATCACGGCAAGCGCCGGCGCGACGATGAACGCTGCGAGAACGACCGCCGCGACCGCAAGCAGGCGCCGCCGCGGTCGGCGGTGCTGCTTCGCCCGGCGCAGAACGTCGTCCCAGTCCGCCGGCTCGTCGATGCGCGGAACATACGCGTTCGAGCACGTCGTCCATCAGTGCACCTCCTCGAGTGCGCTGCGCAACGTCTGCCGCGCGGCGTTCAGTGTCGCGCCGACCGTGCCGGGGCTGATCGCGAGCGCCTCGGCGATCGCTCCGTAGTCGAGGTCGGCGTAGTAGTGAAGGAAGACGATCTCGCGCTGCCGCTCGGTCAGGAGATCGAGCGGGAGCACCGGTGCGTGCCCGTTCGACGACGCCTCGTGCGGCTCGGCGAGCGCGGGCCTGCGCCGGCGCGCATCGCGCGCGGCATTGACGACGATCCGCCAGACCCACGCCTCGAGCGTGCCGCTGCCGCGGAAGCTGCGGCGCTTGCGCACGGCGCTCGCGAACGCCTCCTGCACGGCGTCGCAACCGAGCTCGCGGTCGCCCGCGATTCCGGCGGCAACCCGGCGAAACTCCGGCAGCCGGGAGCGGTACAACACCTCGAGCTCGTCGAGCATCATCAGTACGACGCGCGGACTGCCCCGATTCTTTACGACGGATCGCGCGAACCGCGGCCTCGTAGACCGGGTCGCGGGTGAAGCGGTCGAGCTCGTCGGAGAGCACGTCGCTCGGCGACGGCGGGTCGCCCGGTGGGAACGACGCCGGCTTCCCGTCGAGGTCGATTCCCTCGAGGCGCTCGGACTCGTCCACCTCGAGCACGATGTCGTCGCGCCCGAGCCGCGACCGCAGCCAGCCGGCGAGCAAGTGCCCCTGCGCCTGCGTGCCGTGCACGCGGATCGTGCCGACGTCCGCGATGTCGGGCCAGAGCGATGCGAGCAGCGCGCGCCAGCGCGACGTGCGCGACCAGGCGATGTCGGACACCGCGGTGTGCTCGAACAGCTCGACGAGATGCGTGTAGGGAAACGGCAGGTCCTCCCACTCCGTCGAGTCGACGATGAGCCGGTCGGTGAGCGCCGACCATCTGGTCGAGCTCCGGAGAGCCCCACGGCGGCTCGCCACGCCAGCGGAGGAAGACCGGCAGATCGCGTGATGAGCAGCGGCTCGACGATCGACGCCGGCGCCTTCGCGCGCATTCCGTGCAGCTCGAGCGCGATGATCTCCGAGCAGATGTTCCGCTCGGAACCCGGCACCGTGTAGCACTCGAGCGTGACCGTCGCATCGATGCGGTTCTTGCTGTCGGGCTTCGGCCCGAGCAGGATCGTGCGGGACGGATGGCGTTCGGCCATCCCTGCGAGTGCCTTCTGCGCCTGATCGCGCCACTCCTCCGGCACCCACGCGATATGCGTCATCACCGACGTCCGGATGTTCGGCGGGCCGCCGGAAGACGCCGTCGCGCCCCGCAGCTCCGCCAGCGCGGCCTCGACCTCGCCGAGCTTGACGTCCTTGCCGTCCCAGCTCTCGACGACTGCCGGCGCGCTCAATGGCGCCGCCAGGAACGGCCGTCTCGGTGCAGCAGGTCGTCGGCGCTCGGCGGCCCCCACGTTCCCGCGGCGTAGTTCGGGAAGCTCGGACGGTCTCGCTGCCACGCTGCGACGATCGAGTCGACGAGCAGCCACTGCTCCTCGACCTCGTCGGCGCGCGTGAACAGCGTTCCGTCGCCGAGCAGCGTGTCGAGGATCAGACGCTCGTACGCCTCCGGCAGGCTCGTCCGGAATGCGCCGCCGTACAGGAAGTCCATGTGCACGGTGCGGATCGTCATGCCCTGGCCCGGCACCTTCGCGCCGATCGCGAGCGACACGCCCTCGTCGGGCTGCACGTGCACGAGCAGCACGTTCGGACGCAGGCCTTCGGAGGCGACCTCGCCGAACGGCGGGTGCGGAGCACGCTTGAACTGGATCGCGATCGTCGTCTCGCGCCGAGCCAGCCGCTTCCCCATGCGCACGTAGAACGGCGTGTCCGCCCAGCGCCAGTTGTCGACGTAGAGCTTCGCCGCGACGTACGTCTCGGTCATCGAGTCCGGCGCAACGCCCTCCTCTTCGCGGTACGCGACCACCTCCTCGCCCTCGACGAAGCCGCGCCCGTACTGCCCGCGAACAACCGACTTCGGGCCGGGCGTGTGCAGCGCCTTCAGCACCTTCACCTTCTCGTTGCGCACGGACTCCGCCGTGAAGTCGATCGGCGGCTCCATCGCCGTCAGCGCGAGCAGCTGCAGCAGGTGGTTCTGGAAGATGTCGCGAATCGCGCCCGCGCTGCTCGTAGTAGCCCGCTCGGCCTTCGATCCCGATCGACTCCGCAACGGTGATCTGAACGTGATCGATGAACTGGCGGTTCCAGATCGGCTCGAAGATGCCGTTCGCAAACCGGAGCGCGTTCATGTTCTGCACGGTCTCTTTGCCGAGGTAGTGGTCGATCCGGAAGATCTCGTTCTCCTCGAAGTGCTCGTAGAGCATCGCGGTTGAGCTCGCGCGCCGACTCGAGGTCGTGGCCGAACGGCTTCTCGACGATCAGCCGCGTCCAGCCGGTCGCGGTGCGGTGCTTGCCGAGCGTGTCGACGATCGTCGGGAACGCAGGCGGCGGAACCGCGAGGTAGTAGACGCGGTTTCCGCCGAGCTCCTGTTCCTTGTCGAGCTTCGTGAGCAGGTCCTGCAGCTTGCTCTCGCCGCCCTCGTCCGCGAAGTCGGTCGCGACGTAGTGCATGCTCTGCGCGAGCTCGTCCCAGATGTCCTGACGGAACTCGTCGCGCGCGTGCTTCTGCACCGCGTCCTTCATGTCGCTCCGGAACGCATCGTCGTCGCCTTCGGTGCGCGCGACGCCGACGATGACGAAGCGGGCAGGCAGCAGGCGGCGGAGCATCAGCGCGTAGAGCGCCGGCATCAGCTTCTTGTGCGTGAGGTCGCCCGACGCGCCGAAGATGACGAGCGCGCACGGATCCGGCGTGCGCCGAAGCATGAGCCCCACTTCGAGCGGGTTCTCCAGCTGCTGGTCTTCGGTCGCAGCCATCAGTGCGACCTCGGATCGTCCGAGCCCTCCGCCTCCGCCATCGCCTTGATCGCGTGACCGCCGAACTGGTTCCGCAGGGCAGCCGCGACCTTCGCCGCGAAGTTCTCCTCGTCACGCGAGGCGAAGCGTGCGAAGAGCGCAGCCGAGATGACGGGCGCCGGGACGTTCTCCGCGATCGCCTCATGGATCGTCCAGCGTCCCTCGCCCGAGTCCTCCACGTACGGAGCGATGTCGTCGAGCTTGTTGCCGTGCTCTTCGAACGCGGTGTGAAGCAACTCGAGGAGCCACGACCGCACGACCGACCCGTAGCGCCAGATGCCGGAGAGCTCGTGCATGTCGACGTCGAACTCCGAGTGCTCGATGATCTCGAACCCTTCGGCGTACGCCTGCATCAATCCGTATTCGATGCCGTTGTGGACCATCTTCGTGAAGTGGCCCGCGCCGAGGCGCCGACGTGCGCGTAGCCCTCCTCGGGGGCGAGCGCCTTGAAGATCGGCTCGAGTCGCCGCACGGCCTGCTCGCCGCCGCCCACCATCAGGCAGAAGCCGACCTCGAGACCCCAGATTCCGCCCGAGACGCCGGCGTCGATGAAGTCCAGGCCATGGTCCTGCGCCTCGCGATGGCGCCGCTGCGAATCGCGGAAGTTCGAGTTGCCGCCGTCGACGATCGTGTCGCCTTTCTCGGCGAGCTTCAGCAGATCCTGGAAGACGTCCTCGGTGATCTTCCCCGCGGGAACCATCATCCAGAACGCGCGGGGGGCGTCGAGCTGCGACTTCAGCTCCTCGAGCGATCGTCGCCGTGCGCGACTCGACGGCGGGGTCGTAGGTGCGGACGTCGTGGTCGTGCTTGCGCAGGCGCTCCGTCATGCCGTTGCCCATGCGTCCGAGGCCGATCATTCCGAGCTGCATCTAGATCTCCTCCAGGTGGATTCTGCGACGCGCCTGCCGCGCTCCTGCAAGGACGCATAGTCTCCCGCCGCCTGCGCGCGGATCAAGCGGCGGAAGCCGAACGGCTGGTTCGGGATCGCGAGCTCGTCGCCCGGATCGTCGACGATCTGCAGGAAGAGACCGGTGTTCGGGCCGCCCTTGTGGAGCTGCCCGGTCGAGTGGAGGTACCGCGGCCCGTAGCCGTGCGTCACGACGAGACCGC
Source organism: uncultured Actinomycetes bacterium (assembly GCA_963707525.1). Lineage (GTDB taxonomy): Bacteria > Actinomycetota > Thermoleophilia > Gaiellales > Gaiellaceae > Palsa-739. The sequence continues at coordinate 42,979 of CAVPQJ010000008.1, forward strand.
TGAGGCGGCGCAGCTTCTGCACGAGATCGGCGATCCGCCGGTCGTTCTGCTCGCTCGGCTCGATGAACGCCTGCACGCAGACGTAGTCGCTCTCCTGTGCCTGCGCGAGCAGCTCTTCGATCGATCCCTCCGGCTCGACGTCGGGCTCCTTGCCGGCGGCGAGGACCTCTTTCGTCTTGTCCTTCGCCGCCTGCACGTCGGGCTGGTCGAACGGATTGATCTCGAGGTAGACGCCTGCGACGGCGACTGCGAACTCCCAGCGGAAGAACTCGCCGCCGAGCGAGTACGGGTCGGCGATCTCGGGTCGCGCGGCCTGGCGGTCGGGGCCGTCGGGCGACTCGCCGGGCGCGGGCACGAGCCCCTTGCCCTGCTTGCCGGTGGACTCGGCGATGAGCTGCTCGGCCCAGAGACCGAAGCCGCCGTCGGTCTCGGCGATGCAGATCTTGTCGCGCCCCTCCTGCCACTCCGATACCGAACGAACGGCCGAGCTCGTAGCCGGGATTGCCGTCGCCCTTTCGGCAGATCTCGGCCATCCGGTCTGCGTTCGCGAGCAGCCTCGCGACGTCGACTCCCATCGAGCGCCGCCGGGACCATCCCGAACGGAGAGAGCGCGGAGTACCGGCCGCCGATCGTCGGCTCGCCCGGGAAGATGTGGCGAAAGCCGCGCTCCGTCGCGACGCGCTCGAGCTCCGAGCCGGGATCGGTGATCGCAACGAAACGCGAGCCCTGCTTCCCGGTCTTCTCCCAGAAGTAGTCGGTGTGCGAGCGCGTCTCGAGCGTCGAGCCGGACTTCGACGCGGAGATGAAGAGCGTCCGCTCGAGGTCGATCGACGCCTCGAGCGCGCGGATCGCGCGCGGATGCGTCGTGTCGAGAACGTGGAAGCTCTCGACGCGGAACGTCCGGCGGATCACCTCCGGCGCGAGGCTCGATCCGCCCATGCCGAGCAGCACGACTGCGTCGAAGTCCTCGTCGGCGACCGCGTCGGCGAACGCTTCGAGCTCGACGACACGCTCGCCCATACGGCGCGGCTCGTCGAGCCAGCCGAGCCACTTCGCCTCGTCGGCGGCGGTCCAGACGGTCGGGTCCCGCTCCCAGATCCGGTCGATGAGCTCCCTACGGTCGGTCACGCGGCGCGAGCTCTCCTCGCTTCGCGCGCACGCCGTCGAGCAGCTCGGTGAACGAGTCGGCGAACTTCTGCACGCCCTCGAGCTCGAGCGTCTCCGTGACGTCGTCGTAGTCGACGCCGACCTTCGCGAGCTCGGCGAGCAGCTTGTGTGCCTTACCGACCTTCTCGGTCACCGTGTCGCCGCGCACCTCGCCGTGATCCTGGAACGCGTTGATCGTCTCCAGCGGCATGGTGTTCACGGTGTCGGGGCCGATCAGCTCCTCGACGTACATGACGTCGCGGTATTCCGGATTCTTGGTCGAGGTCGAGGCCCACAGGCAGCGCTGCGGCCATGCGCCCTTGCTCTCGAGGAACTTCCAGCGCTCGCCGGAGAACTGCTTGCCGGTAGTGCTCGTAGGCGAGCTTCGCATTCGCGATCGCGAGTCTCCCGCGCAGTGCGAGCGCATCCTTGCTGCCGATCGCCTCGAGACGCTTGTCCGCTTCGGTGTCGACGCGCGAGACGAAGAAGCTCGCGACCGAGTGCACCTTCGACGGATCGCCGCCCGATGCGACGAGCCGCTCGAGACCGCGCAGATACGCCTCGACGACTTCCTCGTAGCGCTGCAGCGAGAAGATGAGCGTCACGTTGATGCTCTTCTCGTGTGCGATGCAGTCCTCGATCGCGCCGAGACCGGGCTTCGTCGCCGGAATCTTCACGTAGAGGTTCGGCCGGTCGAGCCAGGCGTGCAGCCGCATCGCCTCGTCGAACGTGCCTTCGCGGTCGTATGCAAGTGTCGGGTCGACCTCCCACGAGACAAAGCCGTCCTGCGGATTCTTCTCGTGCACCTTCGCGAAGAGATCGAGCGCCGCCTCGACGTCGCGGGCGGAGAGCTGCAGGAAGATCTCTTTGGGATCCGTCTCTTCCGCGAGCAGCTCCTTGATCTGCTCGTCGTAGGCGTCGCCGGACGAGATCGCCTTCTGGAAGATGGTCGGGTTCGTCGTGACGCCGACGACTGCGTCCTCCTTCATCAGCCGCTTCAGCTCGCCGGACTCGAGCATCGTGCGCGAGAGCGAGTCGATCCAGACCGACTGGCCGCGCTTGCTCAGCTTGTGCAGGTTCGATTCAGCCATTGCTCATCTGCCTTTCCATCGCTTCAACTTTTTTCAGTCTCTGGACGTAACGCTCGCCGCCGTTGAATCGTGCCCCGAGGAACGCGCGGACAAGCTCGACGGCGAGGCTCGGGCCGATCACTTCGGACCCGAGGCAGAGCACGTTCATGTCGTCGTGCTCGACGCCCTGATGCGCGGAGTAGACGTCGTGGCAGATCGCAGCCCGGATGCCGCGCATCTTCGAGGCGGCGACCGCCGCCCCGACGCCGGAGCCGCAGACGAGCACGCCCCGTTCAGCGTCGCCGGCGTGAATCACGTCACCGAGCTCGCGGGCCTTGTCCGGGTAGTCGATCCGCACCGCATCCGTGTCGGTCCCGAGGTCGACGATCTCGTGCCCGCCCGGCGGCAAGCTCCGCGAGCACCTGCGCGCGCAAGTGCACCCCGCGGTGGTCAAACGCAACGCCAACAATCACAGAACTGTCACGGCTTCCTCACGAAACATTGGTGTCTGACACCGTTTGCAGGGCATTTGCCGGCATGAGACATGGCTCGTCGGCCATCAGGAGACGCGCGTGCGCAACGCCAACGCCCGCGCGACGACGTTGTCGACGGTGTAGCCGAACTTCTCCAGGACGAGTGTTGCCCGGTGCCGACGCGCCGAAGTGCTCGATCGAGATCGAGTCGCCTTCGTCGCCGACCCACTGCTTCCACCCGAGCCCGACGCCGGCCTCGATCGAGAGCCTCGCCTTTACGTCCGGCAGCAGCACCTCGTCTCGGTATTCGCGCGGCTGCGCTTCGAACAGCTCCCAGCACGGCATCGAAACGACGCGCGCATGCGTCCCCTGCTCGTCGAGCTGCTTCGCGGCGTCAACCGCGACGTGCACCTCGGAGCCGGTTGCAATGAGGATCAGATCGGGAAGTCCGTTCGCGTCGTCCGACTTCCCAGACCACGTACGCGCCGCGCGCGACACCGTCACGTCGCGTGCCTTCGAGCGTCGGCACCTTCTGCCGCGTCAACGCGAGCGCGACCGGGCCGTCCTCTCGCTCGAGCGCTGCCTTCCACGCACCGACGGTCTCGGTCGCGTCGGCCGGCCGGATGAACCAGAGGAACGGAATCGCGCGCAACGCGGCGTAGTGCTCGACCGGCTGGTGCGTCGGCCCGTCCTCGCCGAGGCCGACGGAGTCGTGCGTCCACACCCACAACGACTGCAGCTTCGACAGCGCCGAGAGCCGCACGGCCGGGCGCATGTAGTCGGAGAAGATCAGGAACGTCGATCCGTACGGCTTCAGCATCCCGTTGTGGAGCGAGATCCCGTTCACGATCGAGCCCATCGCATGCTCGCGGATGCCGAACGGGATGTTGCGTCCGGCATGCGTCGCGGAGAAGAGACCGCCGCCCTTGAACTCCGTCTTCGTCGACTCGACGAGATCTGCAGCGCCGCCGATCATCGTCGGCGTGAAGCGCTTGAACGCTTCCATCGCCTTCGCCCCGACATCCCGCGTCGCGAGCTCCTCGCCGGCCTCGAACTCGGGCAGCGCCTCGATCCAGCCCGGGCGCGGCTTGCCGGTGTGCACCTGGTCCCAGTCCTCGCGCAACGCCGGATACTTCGCCGACCACGCGGAGAACTTCCGCTGCCACGCATCTTCGAGCGCGATGCCGCGGTCTGTGACGTTCATGTGCTCGCGCACTTCGTCGGGAACGTAGAACTTCTTGTCCGGATCCCAGCCGAGCGCTTCCTTCGTCGCGCGCACTTCTTCCTCGCCGAGGGGAGAGCCATGCGACTTTGCGGTGTCGACTGCGTGCGGCGCGCCGTACGCGATGTGCGAGTGGACGACGATCAACGAGGCACGGTCGGTCTCCGCCTGCGCGTTCGCTATTGCGTCGCGCAGCAGACCGAGGTCGTTCGCGTCGCCCACGTACTGCACGTGCCAACCCTGCGCCTCGAGCCGGGCGGCTCGATCCTCTCGGAACGAGATCGAGGTCGTGCCGTCGATCGTGATGTGGTTGTCGTCATAGAAGTAGACGAGCTTGCCAAGACCGAAATTTCCGGCGAGCGACGCAGCTTCGTTCGACACGCCCTCCATCAGGTCGCCGTCCGAGGCGATGCAGTAGACGCGGTGATCGACGATCTCGTCGAACGGGCGGTTGTAGCGCTCGGCGAGGAACCGCTCGGCCATGCCGAAGCCGATCCCATTCGCGAACCCCTGACCGAGTGGCCCGGTCGTCACTTCGATGCCGGGGGTGTGATGCACCTCCGGGTGCCCGGGAGTCTGCGACTCCCACTGGCGGAAGCGCTTCAGCTCTTCGAGCGACAGGTTGTAGCCCGAGAGGTGCAGCGTGCTGTATTGGAGGATGCAGGCGTGCCCCGCGCTCAGGACGAAACGGTCGCGGTCGGGCCACTGCGGATTCGCCGGGCTGTGATCCATCACCTCCGTGTAGAGGAGGTAGGCGAGCGGCGCGAGCGCCATCGCCGTTCCCGGGTGTCCTGCGTTCGCCTGCTGGACCGAGTCCATCGCGAGCGTGCGAATCGTGTTGATCGACAGCTGTTCGATATCAGTCTTGGGCATGAAGCTCCTCGTACAGACGCTGCTGGCGTTCCCGGGCCGAACGATATGCGTCTGCCCTCTCCTCCCGCGGATGGAACACCTCGCCGAGCGGTGCGTCAGCCGCCTGGTGGCCGAGGCGCTCCAGGGTCGCGACCGCCGCGCCACGGAGCGACGCTTCCTCGATCTTCGATGTGGTGACAGGCCGGGCGAGCGCATCGGCCATGATCTGGATCCAGACGGGATCGGAGAGCAGGCCGCCACCGGTCGCGACGACCTCTTCGAGCTCGGGCAGGAGGTCGGCTATGGCCGCGAATCGGAATGCGACGCCTTCGAGTCCCGCCTGGTGGATGTCGCGCGCAGTCGTGTCGAACGTCAGCCCGGCAATAACGCCCTTGGCGTCCGGATCCCAGCCGATCGAGCGCTCGCCGCCGAGAAAGGGGAGAAACGTGAGCCCGTGGTCATCCGGGTCGCGCTCGCCGAGGCCGTCCTCGGATGCAGGGAGCGTCGTGTTCAGCCAGGCGTGGAGGTTGCCGCCGTCGGAGAGCGCGCCTCCCTCGAGGACGCGGCGCTCGTCGACGCCGGTAGAGGAAGAGGCCGGGCCGCGGCCGCGGACGCTCGGTCTCGTACAGGATCCGAAGCGCCCCTGAGGTGCCGACCATCAGGGCGGCTCGCGTTTTTCCCGTGCAGCCGGCGCCGAGGTTCGAACAGGCGCCGTCGATCATCGCCGGATACCAGGTGCCGTGCGGGTCGCCCGAGATGCGCGGCAGACGCGACTCGTCGAGGGACAGGATCTCGAGCAACTCGGCGTCCCAGCGTTGCTCGTTGAGATCGAGCAGGCCCGTGCCGGAGGCGATCGAGAGGCTGCAGGAAGGCGCAACGCCCAGAAGCTGCTCGTAGAGATAGTCGCAGAACGAGACGAACCGCGCCGCGCTGCGGAATACGTCCGGGTCGGTCTCGGCAAGCCAGGCGAGCTTCGCGGGCCAGAAGCTCGGGTGCAGGTACGCGCCCGTTCGCGCGTGCACCGCATCGGCGTCGACGCGCCGACGGAGACAATCGGCAGCGCCGGAGCTCCGCGTGTCCCGCCAGCCGAGGACCGGCGTGAGCGGTTTGCCATCCGCACCGAGCGCCAGGAGCGAATGGCCGAAGCACGACGACCCGATGGCGGCCGCGCCCTCGTCCCGGCCGCCCATCGCCTTGCGGACAAGACGGACGATCTCTTCAGGATCGCCGCCCTGGTACTCCTCTTTACGGAGCTCGTCGACAGGCTCGGCCCGATCGTCGAAGCCCTGCGCGCGCACGGAGGACGAGCCGACATCGAGCGCGAGCACGGTCGCCACGCGGCGAATCTACCCTTGGGGAGCAATGGCAGTCGTCATCGCCTCCAACCTGCGCAAGGAGCTCGCCGGCTCGGTGCTCTTCGACGGTGTCTCCTTCAGCGTCGAGCGCCGCGATCGCGTCGCGCTTTCCGGCCCGAACGGGGCCGGTAAGACGACGCTGCTCCGGATGCTCGCAGGCGAGACCGAGGTGCACGGCGGCGAGCTCGCGTTCCAGAAAGGGACGCGCGTCGCCCTGCACGATCAGCGGCCGCCGCTCGAGCAGGACGTGACGCTGCGCGAATACGTGCTGTCCGGCGCCCGCGACCTCGTGAAGCTCGAGGAGGAGCTTGCAGGGCTGGAGCAGGCGATGGCCGGCGGCGCGCACGATCAGGCGACCCTCAACAGGTATGCAACGGCGCAGGCGCGGCTCGAGCACGCCGGCGGCTACGGCTGGCGCGACCACGCCACGTCGGTGCTTGCGCGGCCTCGGGTTCGCCGAAGAGCACCTCGAGCGCCCGCTCCGCACCTTCTCCGGCGGTGAGCTGACGCGCGCGTCGCTCGCACGTGCACTCGGCGGCGATCCCGACCTGCTGCTCCTCGACGAGCCGACGAACCACCTGGACGTCGCCAGTCTCGAGTGGCTCGAGCGTGAACTGCAGTCACTCGACGCCGCCGTGATTCTCGTCGCGCATGACCGCTGGTTCCTCGAGGCGGTCACAACCGCGACGCTGGAAGTCGTCGGCGGTCGCGGCACGTTCTTCCCCGGGCCTTGGCACGCGTGGCGCCGCGAGAAGGCGGCGCGGATGGTGCACGCGCAGAAGGATGCCAATCGCGTGCAGGCGGATCTCGTGCGGCTCGAGCGTTTCGTCGAGCGCTTCCGCTACAAGAAGTCGAAGGCGAAGCAGGCGCAGGCCAAGCTCACCCAGATCGGGCGACTGGAGAAAGAGCGACAAGACGCGAACGCAGAGATCGCGCTGCTTTCACGGCGCCAACGCACGCTCGGCTTCGAGTTTCTGAAGCCTCCGCGCAGCGGTCGAACGGTGATCGAAGCAGACAACCTCGCCGTTCACATCGGCGAGCGCGTGCTGCTCCGCGGCACAATGTTCGCGATCGAGCGAGGCGAGCACGTCGCGCTCGTCGGCCCGAACGGCTCCGGCAAGACGACGTTGCTCGAGACGATCCTCGGACGCCGCGCGGCAGCTTCCGGGCGTACGCACCTTGGTCACGGCGTCGAAGCGGCGTACTTCTCACAGCAGGAACTGGAGCTCGACACGCGCGGCTCCGTGCTGCAGTGCGTGCAGTCGATGACGGGCCTCTCGCGCGCCGAGTCGCAGAATCTGCTCGGCAAGTTCCTCTTCTCCGGCTGGGACGAGCACGAGAAAGCGGTCGCGGTGCTCTCGGGCGGCGAACGTCGCAGGCTGGCGCTCGCCGTGACCGTCGCCTCCGGTGCGAACTTCCTCGTGCTCGACGAGCCGACGAACCATCTCGACCTCGAAAGCCGCGAGGCGCTCGAAGCGGCACTCGAGGCATTTCCCGGAACCGTCTTGCTCGTGTCGCACGACCGCGCACTCCTCGACGCGATCGCCGAGCGGACTCTCGCCATCGAGGACCGCGAGCTGCACTCATACGAAGGCGGCTGGGCAGAGATGCTGCGCCGCCGCGACGAGCGGGCGAGACACGCAGCCGCGCCACCGGAGCCGAAGCCGGAGAAGAAGGCGAAGCCGGCAAAGCCGCGCGCGAAGCGGCCGAGCGAGCTCGAACGGCTCGAGGCCGAGATCGCCGAGCGGGAGTCTCAGGTCGCCGACATCGAGCAGAAGCTGGCCGCGGATTGGACGAACGTCGAGGTGCTCGCGGCGCACAAGGCGAGCCGCGACGCGCTGCAGGCGCTGCTCACCCGCTGGGAGCAGCTCTTCGAGCAGGCGTCTACCTAGACAACGTCTTCTCGAAGCAGATGCTCAGAGCCCGCGCGGCGTACACGCCGTAACACGGGATCGGCCCGTAGCCCGCCGACAGATACAAGCCGAGCGCCTCAGGCTGACGGTCGCCGGTCTCGAGGACGATCCCCGCGTACCCGAGCCGCCGCGCCTCCTCCTCGAGGGCCTCGAGCAGGCGCCGCCCCAGCCCGGTACCACGCGCTGCAGGCAGCACGTACATGCGCTTCAACTCCGCTCGCGCATCGTCGAAGCGGCAGACACCCCCGCACGCGACGGCACTGCTGTCGACGCGCGTCACGAGGAACACCCCGTCCGGCGGCTCGAACATGTGCGCCTCACGCACCGGTCCGATGTCGCCGACGCCGCCGTATCGGCCGCGCATTTCCTCCTGCTGCGCCTCGACGAGCGCCTGGACGTCGGGCGAATCGAAAGACTCAGGCCCAGAATGCATCGAACGCGGCGTCGAGCGGAACGGCGGTGACCTCTTTCCACTGGCCGTCCTCGAAGCGGATGACGAACGCCTGCTCGACGTCGAGGTCGATGCCGTTTCGCCTTCCCCAGGCGCGATAGACGGCAAGCCCCCAGACGTCGTTCGCGAGGACGGTGTGCAGCTTGCTGCCGTACGTCCCGTTCGTCTCGAGCCCGGTGCGGCGAAGAAACTCGACGACGTCGCGGCGGCCGCGGTACTCCCCGCTCATCGCGGTGCTCCCCGGAACGCGCCAGACGATGTCGCGCGTCAGCGCCGCCGAGATCTGCTTCGCGTCCTTGCCGAACGCGCCGAACACGCGGCGCGTCAGAGCTGCATTCGGGTGATCCTCAGTCATCGCCGCCTCCGAGTGTCGCGACGACGGCCTCCGCGATCACCTTCAGCGGGCGTTGCGACACCTGGCTCGCCTTCCGCAACCGCTCGAACGCCTGCTGCTCGTTCAAGTTCTCCTTCTCCATCAACAGGCCCTTCGCTCGCTCGATCACTTTGCGCGCAGCGAGCGCCTCGGTGAGCGATTCAGCTTCCGCGCGCAGCGCCTGGAGCTCGTCGTGGCGCGCTCGCGCGGCATGGATCGCCGGCAGAAGATCCTGCTCGCGGAACGGCTTGACGAGATAACCGAAGACACCGGCTTCGACAGCGCGCGAGACGAGTTCCTCCTGGCCATAGGCGGTAAGCATCACGATCGGGATCGGATTCTCCTCGAGGATGCGCCGGGCTGCTTCGATTCCGTCGAGCCGCGGCATCTTGACGTCCATGATGGCAAGATCCGGACGCTCGCTGCGCGCCAGTGCAACCGCTTCCTCGCCGTCGCGCGCCTCGGCGCACACCTCGAAGCCCGCACGCTCGAGCAGATCGCGCAGGTCGAGACGGATGATCGTCTCGTCTTCGGCAACGAGGATCCTCATTGCACAAGTGTCGCGTTCCGGAGCCGGATGCCGCTGAAGTCGAGCGTCGATGCGATCACGCGGTCCCAGAGGTCGAGCAGCTGCGGCGCAATCCGGAATTCGATCTCCGCGTCGGCGTGCAGCGCGAGCAAATCGGAGAGCTCGACTCGCTCGATCGGCTCGACGGCGACAGGAGAGATCCAGTAGCGGTCCTCGGGCTCGAACGTCGCATCCGGCAACCGGTAGGTATGAAGCAGCGAGTCGTGCATTCGCATGAGCCACACGGGCTCGATCACATGGACGCGGCGCGTCCGGTCGCCGCCGAGGAAACGGTCGACATCGTCATCCGCCGTCTCGTCCACCGCCCAAAACGTCGCACGCGGGCAGTCGCGAGGGAACCAGTAGAGCGGAACGTGACGCGTGTCGATCGCCCACACACGTCCGTCGCGCGGCTCGAAGCGCTCGATTGTCGCGTCTTCGCTGACATGCCAAAGCGCGTGCGCGCCTTCGCGTCGATACGGCGGCGCGCTCACGCCGGGAACACAACCTCAGCACGCGTGCCACCGTCCCGGCGAAGCTCGAAGCTGCCCTGGAGCTCGTCGCGCACGAGCGCGCGCACGATCGAGAGCCCGGTGCCGGCCGCCGCATCCCCGGCGCCCTCGCCCTCGTCCGCGATCGCGAGCACGACGTCGCCGTTGCGATGCGCGAGCTCGATCCGCACGGCGCCCGCGCCATGCTCGAGCGCGTTCTGCAGCAGCTCGGTGAAGATCAGAGCAAGTGCAGTCGCGCGGTTGCCCGCAAGCGAAACCGGTTCGAGCGACGCGGCAACGTCGCGGCCTGCACCAACGCCCTGAACGATCGAGGCTCGCAGGCGGTCGATCAAGTCCGCAAGCTCGACGTCCTCGTCGCGCTGCTCGGTCAGCACCTCGTGGACTGCGGCGATCGCGAGGATCCGGTTGACCGAGTGCTCGAGCGCCTCGCGCGGGTCGACGCCCTCGGCGCGCGACTGCAGGCGAAGTAGCGACGCAACGGTCTGCAGATTGTTCTTCACGCGGTGGTGAATCTCTTGGGCCAACACGCCGCGCATCACGGCGCGTCCATGCTCGAGCGCGACGGCCGCGTGGTGCGCGATCGCCTCGAGCAGCGCATTGTCGTCCTCGGAGAAGGGCGTGTCGCGGTCGGCGACGAGCTCGCCGATCTGGCGCCGCTTCCAGCGCAGCGGTGTGCGCACGGCGTGCTTGCCGGAGCGCCCCTCCGGCCAGGCGATGCGGCCGTCCTCGAGCACAAGCGCCGCGCCGGTCGCGTTCACCGCCTCCATCGTGGTCTTCACGATCGACTCGAGCGACTCTTCCAGATAGAGCGACTCGGAGACCGCCTCGGAGATGCGTGCGAGCGCTTCGAGCTCGACAACGCGTCGCTGAGCCTGCGCGTAGAGCTGTGCATGCACGATCGATTGCGCGACCTGGTCGGCGATCGCCTGGAGGAGCTCGACTTCGTCCTGCCGATATTCGCGCGGCTCCCGGGTGCGCACGTTCAACGCTCCCTCGAGCACCTCTCCGCGAACGAGGATCGGCACCGCGAGGATCGACTCGTACTCGTCCTCCTGGAGGTTCGGGAACTGCTTGAAACGCGGGTCGAGGTGGGCGGCTGACGGGATCATCACCGGGGCGCGCTCGGCCGCGGCGCTGCCCGTGATGCCCTCGCCCGGGCGCATGCGGGGCCGCCGGGTCATCTCGTCCACGTTTGTCCCGTGCGTGGCGCGCAGAATCAACTCGTCGGCGCGGGGGTCGTAGAGATAGACGAAGCAGGCGTCGGCTCCAAGGGCGTCCGCAACCTTCTCGGCCACGAGATGGAGCACCTCTTCCAGGTCGAGCGTCGAATTGACCGCGGCGGTCGTCTCCGTGAGGAGGCGTAGGTGCCGCTCGGGCGCGTTCATCCGGCCATCGTAAGAGCAACGGCGCCCTGGAAGGGGCGCCGTTGCTGGGAAGCGGATGTCTTCAGATCGTTACGTCGTCGCGACGACCGTCAGCTGGTTCGCGGGCGCGACCGTCGCCTGTGTTCCAACGGTCGTGTCGCAGGAAACGCTGCCGGACGAGTTCGTGCAGGTGTACCACGTGCCGCCGCTCACGACCTGGATCTTCACGGTGCCGGCAGTCGTAGGCGCGATCGTGAACGAGACGGTGTCGATGTTGTTGGGGTTCGTCGAGTTCAGGCCGTAGGCAACACCGGAGATGGTGTAGCCGCTGATCGAGCCCGACCCTGAACCGGCGTTCGTGTTCGGGACGGTGTTCGACGCCGTGAAGACGTAGGCGCCGGTTGCTGCAAGCACGACGAGGACGATGACGAGGAGAAGACGGATGTGGAGGGAGGGCTTTGTCATGTGGGTAACTCCTTCGAGGGACGATTTCGGTCGGGATCCGGGTATTCCGAACCCCCTTTTGGGGGACGTCACGGGTACGTCGTTTCGCATTGGTTGAACTTCTCGTTCGCGCCGCCGCCGCCGATGCAGACGTCGGTGCCGCTGCCGCCTTTGAGGAAGTCGTCGCCGCCGCCGCCGACGAGGCAGTCGTTGCCGTTGTTGCCGTTCAGCGTCTCGCCGACCGCCGTGCCGAGGACGAGATCGTTGCCTGCAGTGCCGGCGCCGTTCGTGACCACGGTCGTGAGGCCCATCCCGGCGCATTGCGGCGGGGCGATGTCCTGGGCGCCGATCGGCCGCGCGGACTGGCCTGCGTGCGACGCCGGGACAGTGTTCGAAGCGCTGAACGCGAACGCGAGCAGCGCGAGCAGTACTACGCCGGCCGCGATTGCTACCAGATGCCCGGGGCTGTAGGTCATCAGTCGGCAGCGCTCAGGCGACCGTTGCGAAGACGGTGCGCCTCGTCGAACCGGATCTCGGTCGTCGCGTCCGGCGGCGTTCCGACGTCGTAGCGGTAGACGAGGCCGGCGTCGTCGACGAGGAACGAGTGGCCGCCCCAGTGCTGCTCATGGAGCACGAGCCGGTCGTACCGCTCGGCGATGCGGACGAGCGCTTCCATCGTCGAGACCCGGCGTTCCGAGCCCGGGCTGCGCATGCCGGCCTCCACCGCGACAATCAGGTCGCCGTAGCGCCGTTCGATCTCGGCGACCTCGCCGTCGCGCCGGCGCCGCCGGAAAAGAATCCAGCCGACGAGCACGAACGCGATCCCGCCGCCGACGATGACGACCGTCAGGCGGCGCGCCACTGCCACTCGGACGCGGACACCGAAGAAGGCCACAGTCGACTGAATGGTCCGCGACCCGGTCGCGACCTTGGTCTGCACGCGTGCCTGCGGAGCCGCGCCGGTAGTTGGACGCGAGAGTTGTAGACGGAGCTCGTCGAGGTCGAACGAGAGCGACGGTGCGAACGTGTCGCGGACGAGACGACCGCCGGCGACACCGCGAACGCGCACGTGCGATGCGAGATCGAGACGGTAGACGGCGTTGTGCACGCCGGTTTGCGCCTCGAACCGGCGCACAGCGTCTTCCACGGCCTGCAGATCGAGCTTGCCGCTGAGCGCGACCCGGTTCCCGCGAAAGCGACGGTCGCGCGCGAGCACGAGACGGCGCTGCCAGCCGTTTCCGTCGTAGAGCAGCGCATCGAGCCCTGCGGATCCAGAGAATCCGGAGGGGAGCGCAGAATGGATGCGGTAGCTGAATCGCACCTCGAGCGAATGGACGAGCCGCAGGAAGACCGGGTCGGACGGACGGAGCGACGCCGACTGGTAGACCGCGCCGACCGGCGCACGCGACGACCACGAGAAGGCACCGCGCTGGACGTACAAGCCCCGATCGGCGACCGTGCGGTGCGTCGGCTGCCGCGCGGCGGAAACACCGACGGCGACGCCCAGCAGGACTGCCGACGTCCCGGCGAGCCCAAGCGCGAACGCAATCGCTGTCGATTGCCGCCGTGCCTGGGGGCGCGGCGCCGGCGAACTCACCGCCGGGGGCTGAGCGGGTGCGCTGCGCGCAGAGCCCGGGCGGCGACGCCTGCGGACTCCCGCACCTGAGCCGCCGCCGAGGATGAGCAGGACGCCGAGCCCGGCGGCAATTGCAGCGCCGCGGGGCGAGCGCAGCCGTTCGAGCAAGCTGCCGACGCCCGGCAGGACGATCCACTCGTGGCCGAAGAGCTGGTTCCGCAGCGGCTGTTCGGGGTCGAGGAAACCGTTGTTGTCGCCTTTGAAGAGGAAATGGCCGCCGCGGATACCGACGATCCGGTGAAGGACGTTCCGGTGAAGCTCGTGGCTGCGATAGCCGACGACCTGGCCGCGTTGATACGCAGGCTGGCTGCGAAGGATCACGAGGTCGCCGCGGTGCAGGTGAGGCTCCATGCTCGACCCGTAGACGACCGCGTAGGAGGTCGAGCCGCCGAGTTGGAGGGGGGCGAGGAAGAACCAGGCCGCTGCCGCCGCAGCAAGGACCGCGGCGAGCGATGCCACGCGGAGCGAGCGCCTCATCGCCGTTACTGGGCCGCGACGACGGTCAACTGATTCACGCTCGCTGCGGTCGCCTGCGGCGAGGTCGTCGCGCAGGTCACGCTCCCAGCTGAGTTCGTGCAGGCATACCACGACCCGCCCGAAACAACCTGCACCTTGACGGTGCCCGACGTCGGCGAGATCGTGAATGCAACCTGGTCGACGTTCTGCGGATTCGTGGCGTTCAGCGTGTACGCGACGCTCGAAACGGTGTAACCGCTGATCGTGCCGGCCCCGGAGCCTGCATTCGAGTTGGGCACCGTGTTCGCGGCGGTGAACGCGTACGCGGCAGGCGCAACGACGGCTGCCGCAACCGCGGCGAGCAGATATCTATTCCGTTTTCGCTTCCAGCGCATTGGGGGGCCCTCGTTCGCGGTACCTCGTTTCAGGGGGGAATGTCGGCCCGTTTCGGGTGATGAGAGACACCCAAACGGGGGAGGGCACGGAGGAGAGGGGTATCCGGCCGCGAATCTCGAGCGTTAGCGATGTACGTGAGCACCCGTGACCCCGCAGGCCTAACAAACCTTTTACGGCCTGACCGGTATTTTCCTTGCACGGCGCGGATAGCGTCAGGCACATGAGCGCACTTGCCATCGACCTCCGCCGGACTGCCGGCTACATCGTCGCCGATCGGCAGGGTCGCCTCGTCGGCAAGGTCGAGTGCCCGATGTACGGCACTGCTCCCGACGTTCCGGACGCGCTTTCCGTCAAGTCCGGGCTCTTCTCGCGGCGCCGCCGCCTCGTTCCTGCGGACACGATCGAGCAGATCGACGGCACCAGCGGCGTGATCGGCCTCCGGGTCGACCGCGAGAACATCCGCAGCTTCCTTTAGCGACCCGGCCGTCGTATGATCCGGCTCGGCTCGCCACCTGCGGAGGTGAGCCCAACTGACGGCCGACCGCGAGTCGCTTTAGGCGGCTCGTGGTCGTTCTTGGCCCTTGGTCGCGCGGCCTCCGCGCGCGGAGGCCAGACCGCGCTCTGGCCGGAGCGCACCTGCGGTACTTGGTCTCGTGCCTCACCCGGCCGAAAGTGCGCAGCACTTTCGGACGTTACTTAGAGAACAGCCAGATACTTTTTCATCTCCCAGTCCGTGAGCTGTACGCGGTATTCGTCCCACTCCTTCCGCTTCAGCTCGACGTACCGGTCGAAGATGTGCGGGCCGAGGGCCTTCTTCGCGAGCTCCGACTGCGAGAAGACGTCGATCGCCTCGCCGAGCGTCTCGGGCAGGGAGACGATTCCCCGCTCCCGCCGCTGCTCGGGGGTGAGGTGGTAGAGGTTCGTCTCCATCGGCTCCGGCAGCTCGTAGCCCTGCTCGATCCCGTCGAGGCCCGCGTGCAGGAGGCACGCGAACGTGAGATACGGGTTGCAAGCAGGATCGGGGCAGCGGAGCTCCGCGCGGGTTGCCTGCTCCGACCCCGGCTTGTACAGGGGGATCCGGATCAGCGCCGATCGGTTGCGCATCGACCAGGCGACGTACACGGGAGCCTCGAAGCCGGGCACGAGCCGCTTGTACGAGTTGACCCATTGCGCGAAAACGGCCGACATCTCCCGGGCGTGGCGGAGCTGGCCGGCGATGAAGCCCTTCGCAACATCGGAGAGGTGCCACTTGTCACTCTCGTCGAAGAACTGGTTGCGGCCGTCCTTGAAGAGCGACTGGTGCGTGTGCATGCCTGAGCCGTTCTCGCCGAAGAGCGGCTTCGGCATGAACGTCGCATGGAAGCCGTGCGATTTTGCGACCTCCTTCACGACGAGGCGGTAGGTGAGCATGTAGTCCGCCATGTCGAGCGCGTTCGTGAAGCGAATGTCGATCTCGTGCTGGGACGGGCCGACCTCGTGATGGTGGTACTCGACCGGGATTCCCATTCCCTCGAGCGCGCGGATCGTGTCGCGGCGGATCGTCGTCGCGGCATCCATCGTCGTCTGCGCGAAATAGCCACCTTCATCAAGCGTCTCGGTGCCCTTCTCGTCCTTGAAGAGGAAGTACTCGGCCTCAGGCCCCACGTTGAACGTGTCGAAGCCCATGGCCTCCATGCGGTCGAGGGCGCGGCGGAGCACGAAGCGCGGGTCGCCGTCGTAGGGACTGCCGTCGGGTGTGACGACATCGCAGATCATCCGGCCGGTCAGGCCGTCGGTCATCACGCGGAACGTCGAGGGATCGGGGATCGCGACCATGTCGGATTCCTCGATCGCGTTGAAGCCCGTGATCGACGAGCCGTCGAAGCCCATCCCATCGTCGAGCGCACCTTCGACCTCGCTGATCGTGATCGAGAAGCTCTTCAGATGCCCCTCGAGGTCGGTGAACCAGAGCAGCACATCCTCGATGCCTCGCTCCTTGATCTCCTTGAGCACGTCCTTGCGCGCTCCGGGATCCGACGTCGCTCTGTTCTTGCTCTCGACTTGCGCCATGGCTCCTCCTCGCTCGACGCGACGGAGTCTACGGTCTCGGCACGGCTACCCTCGTAAGGATGGTCGAGCGATCTCTCGGGCGGCTCGCCGGGCTCGTATCGCAGCGGCGCCGGACCGTCTTCGCGGTCTGGGTCGCGCTACTCGCGGCCGGCGGTTGGTTCTCGCTTCACCAAAACGACTTTCTTTCCGGGGGCGGCTGGGAGGTGCCCGGCAGCCCGTCGCTCCAGGTTGCGGACTCCCTTCAAACTGACTGGCCCAACGCAATTCCGCCGGCGTTCACGGTGCTCGTCAGCGGTCCCGGCGCCCGCGCGCGCGTCGCAGCCGTTCGGCAGATCGTCCGCGCGCAACCGCAACTTCGACCGGGGCGCCCGTTCGTCCGGGCAAGTGCGGTGTTTCTCCCGGTCGCGTACCTCGGCAAAAGCTCCAACGCCATCGATGAGGCGACGCGCCTGCGCCGCGCAGTCGTGCAGACCACGTCGAGCGCTCAGACGCGCGTGATCGGCGAACCAGCGATCTGGTCGAACTTCCAGAGCGTCTCGAAGAAGCAGCTTGCGCATGGCGAAGCGCTCGGATTCCCGCTGATCCTGCTGATCCTCCTCGCAGGCTTCGGGACGCTCGTCGCCGCCGCCGCACCGCTGGCTCTCGGCTTCGCCGCGGTGTTCCTGAGCGGCGCGGTGATCTACGCGCTCTCGCGCTCGTTCGAGATCTCGATCTACGTCACGAATATGGCGTCGATGATCGGCATCGGCGTCGCGGTCGACTATTCGCTCTTCATCGTCAGCCGCTTCCGCCGTGAGCTGCACGAAGGCGCGAACCCGGATCAGGCGCTCGAGCGAGCGATGACGAGCTCCGGCACCGCCGTCGTCTTCAGTGGCGCCGCCGTCGCCGTGTCGCTGGCCGCGCTCTTCGCAATCGACGTCAACGCGCTGCGGTCGATGGCCGTCGGCGCGATCGTGGTCGTTTGCATCTCGATGCTGGCGTCGATCACGCTCCTGCCCGCGCTACTCGCCGTGGTGGGAACGCGTGTCGACCGGCTCCGCATTCCGCTCCCGTGGCGGACGACCGAGCAAGGGAGCGACGCGTTCTGGAGCGGCTGGGCGCGGCGCGTCATGCGGCGCCCTGTCACCGGCCTCGTCGCGGGCGCCGGCGTGATGCTCGTCCTCTCCATCCCGTTCTTCTGGATGCAGACGTTCAACCGGGGCCTCGACGAGCTGCCGCGTGGAGCCGAGGTACGCGTTGCGACCGAACATGCGCAGGCGATCGCCGGCACCGGTTTTGGCGCTCCCGTGCACGTGCTCACGACCGACGCCACGATCGCGGCGCAGCTCGCGACAATTCCAGGCATCGCGCATGTCGCGCCGCCCGTGCGTAGCATCGACGGCTCGCGGTGGCTGATCGACGCCACGCTCTCCGTACCCGTTGAGTCCGCAGCAGCGCGCGCCGTCGTCCACAGGATCCAAGCCACCGCGGGGGGCGGCGCCGTCATCGGCGGAAGCACGGTCTTCGACCTGGACGTGACGAACGCGATCTTCGGCGGCCTCTGGAAGATGCTGCTCGTCATCCTCGCGGCGTGTTACGTCGTTCTGCTGCTCCTTCTGCGCAGTGTCCTCCTGCCGCTGAAAGCTGTGCTGATGAACCTGCTCAGCGTCGGCGCTGCGTACGGAGTGCTCGTCGCGGTGTTCCAGTGGGGCTGGCTCGACTGGGCTGGATACAACTCGCCCGGCTACGTCGAGACGATCGTTCCCGCCCTCGTTCTCGCGGTGACCTTCGGTCTGTCGATGGACTACGAGGTCTTCCTGCTGACGCGGGTCCGTGAACGCTGGCTCGTGCACGGAGACAACGAGCGCGCGGTCGCCGAAGGGCTCGTTCGGTCGGCCCGGATCATCACGAGCGCCGCGCTCGTGATGGTCGCGGTCTTCTTCGCCTTCGTCGTTGCCGGGGCGCCCTCGCTGAAAGAGCTCGGCACGGGCCTCGGCGTTGCGATCCTCCTCGATGCGACGCTCGTGCGGCTGCTGATCGTCCCGGCCGCAATGCGGCTGCTCGGCGAGTGGAACTGGTGGATGCCGAAACGGCTGACCCGTGTGCTTCCGGCGGCCTCGCACTAACCTAACGAGCAATGCGCATTCTCGTGACAGGCGGCGCGGGCTTCATCGGCTCACATTTCGCCAAGCGGCTTCTGCGCGCAGGCGACGAGGTCGTCGTGCTCGACAAGCTGACGTACTCGGGCAACCGAGCGAATCTCCCGAAGGACGTCGAGTTCCACGAGGGCGACATCGCAGAGCCGGCCGACGTCAAGCGCGCGGCTCGCGACTGCGCGGCGATCGTCAACTTTGCAGCCGAGACCCACGTCGACCGCTCGATCCTCACCGCGGAGGACTTCGGGCGGACAGAGTTTCGCGGAACCCAGGTGTTGCTCGAGCACGTTCGCGAGTCCGGCGCTCGACTCGTGCAGGTGTCGACCGACGAGGTCTATGGCGACCTCGAGGCGGGCGGCTCCTCGACGGAGGCAGATCGGCTCCACCCATCGAGCCCGTACAGCGCCGCGAAGGCAGCGGGCGACCTGCTGATCCCGGCGTACGTGCGCACGTTCGAGATCGACGCGTCGATCACGCGCGGCTCGAACACGTACGGGCCGCATCAGTACCCGGAGAAGTTCGTTCCGCTCTTCATCACGAACGCTCTGGACGGCGAGGCAGCTCCCGTTGTACGGAGACGGACGCCAGGTGCGCGATTGGCTCTTCGTCGAGGATCACTGCGCCGGCATCGAGTTCGTGCTGCGCGAGGGCAAGCCCGGCGAGATCTACAACGTCGGCGGCGGGGACGAGCACGAGAACATCGACGTCGCCGAGCGCATCCTCGCGCTCACAGAGGCCGATCGCTCACTTCTGCGCAGCGTCGCAGACCGTGAAGGCCACGACCGCCGCTATTCCCTCGACACGACGAAGCTGCGAACACTCGGCTGGCAACCGCAGACGCCGTTCGAGGATGGCCTGCGCGAGACCGTGCAGTGGTATCGCGACCAGCGCGACTGGTGGCAGCCGATCAAGTCGGGTGAGTACCGCGAGTACTACGCGCAGCAATATGCCGAGCGTCTCGCAAACGCAACGGCTGTCTAGTCGCCGTTGCCGTTCTTGTGGCCCTTGCCGTGGCCGCCGCCGCAGTGCTGCGCGGTCTTCAACGCATCGGTCACCTCGTGCCGGTCGGGCTCGATCTGAAGTGCGGTCAGCAGATACGGCGTCGCTGCGCTGCACTGCCCTAGCGCAATCAGCGTCACGCCGAGGTTGTAGTTGGCGTACGCAGTCGTGAGGTCGCTCCCACCCTGCAAGTCCCGCACCGCCCGCTGGAGCAACGGCAGCGCGGCCTGATAATTCCGCCGCTTCATCAGCTCATAGGCCTGGTTGTTCAGCGCGGCCGGATCGGTCGACGGCACCGACGGTGTTGATGTCGGTGTCGATGTCGGTGTCGATGCTGTCGTGACAACCGTCTTTCCCGCGGTCGTGACGGTCTTGACCGTTTGCTTCGCGTTCCCTCCGGCCAGCATCGCCCCCGCGATGCCGCCGCCGGCGCCGGCCGCGAGAAGCAGGCCGAGCAGAGGGAGAAGCCAGCCGGGACGTGCTCGCCGCGGACGCGCGCGCGCTGGAAGCTGCCGCGTCGCCGCCGTCTGCAACGAAGCCGGCGCAATGATCGCGGTCGCACCTGCAGCCTCCTCGAGCGATTGACGCAGCGCCGCGACGAACTCGGCCGCACTTCCGAACCGATAGGCGGGATCTTTCGCGAGCGCCTTCGCGAACACCGCGTCGAGCTCCGACGGCAGCGCCGGATTCAGCTCGCGCACGGGCGGGACAACGCCCGTGACGTGCGCCAGCGCCTCCGCTGCGACACTGTCGCCCTCGAACGGGCGGCGCCCGGTCAGCAGCTCGAAGGCGACGATGCCGAGCGAGTAGAGATCGCTCGCAGGCGTCGTCCGCTCACCCTGTGCCTGCTCGGGGGAGAGATAGGACGCTGTGCCGAGCACCGTGCCGGTCTGCGTGAGCGAGCCGAGCCCGGCCGCACTCGCGATTCCGAAGTCGGCGACGTGGACGTGGCCGTACCGGTCGAGCAGCAGGTTCGCCGGCTTCACGTCGCGGTGAACAACCCCTTCGCGGTGCGCTGCGTCGAGGGCGCTCGCCGCCTGCTCGAGCCACTCGAGCGACTGTCGCGGCGTCTGTGCACCTTCGGCACGGAGCTTCTGCTCGAGCGAGCCGCCCGGGAGGTACTCCATCACGATGAAAGGCCGCTCGCGGTGCTCGCCGACGTCGTAGATCGTGACGATGTTCGGGTTGCCCGAGAGCCGGGCGACGGCGAGCGCCTCGCGGGTGAAGCGCTCCCGCACCGAGGCGTCCTGGGCGTAGCCCTCCGCGAGCACCTTCACGGCCACCGCCCGGCCGAGCGTCGTGTCCGTCGCCCGGAAGATCTCGCCCATGCCACCCCGCCCGATCGGCTGGGCACCCGTGTACCGCTCGGGTAACACCCCCGCGCCTACGGCCATCGCGTGCGGGTTCCCGTCGGGAGGAAGAAATCAACCGGCCACGTCGAAATAGCTCTGCTAGCTTGGATCCCCGCTCGGCGGGGTCGGTGGAGCTGAAGATGCTGCGTCGCTCGATTCTCCCGTTTCTCGCTGCCGCGACGCTCGCGGCCGGCCTTGCGACGGCCGCAAACGGGGCTTCGGTTTGCACCGGGACGACCTGCTTCACGGCGCCGGCCGGATCGGGCGCGCTCTTCGTCTTTTCGGGTCACGGGTGGGGCCATGGGGTCGGGATGAGCCAGTACGGGGCCTTCGGCTACGCCCAGCACGGCGCGTCGTTCCAGCAGATCCTCGCCCATTACTACCCGGGAACGACCCTCCGGGCGGCGCCCGGGACGACATTCCGCGTCCTGCTGGCCGATCGCAAGAAGAAGGTCACCGTCTCCTCCGAGGCCCCCTTCACGGTAAAGGACGGAGCGGGGCGCCAGCTCGCGCTGCCTGCAGGCGCCGTCACGTTCGGAACCGGGCTCAAGCTCGCCGGGCAGTCACTGAGCGCGCCACTGACATTTGTTCCCGGCCCGGGCGGCGCGTTGACACTCAACCGCGCCTATCGCGGAAAGATCCAGGTCGATGTCGTGGACGGAAAGCTCCGCGCGATCAACATCGTCGGGCTGGAGCAATACCTCTACGGCGTCGTGCCGTCGGAGATGCCTTCGTCCTGGGCTCCGCAGGCGCTCGCCGCGCAAGCCGTGGCAGCACGCTCATACGCGCTCGCAACGAGGAAGATCGGCGCGCCGTACGACGCCTACTCCGACACCCGCAGCCAGATGTACCTCGGACTCTCGAACGAATCGGCCGCCACAACCGCGGCCGTCACCGCGACCAAAGGTCAGACGCTCTTCTTCGGCGACAAGGTCGCGACGACGTTCTTCTGCTCGACCTCGGGTGGACAGACCGAGTCGAGCGCCGACTGGACCGGGACAGCGCTGCCGTATCTCGTCTCCGTACCGGACCCGTACGACGACATCTCGCCGTACCACAACTGGGGCCCGGTGCCGGTCACCGCGCAGACCATCAGCAAGGCGCTCAAGGTGACGGGGCCGATCACCGACGCGACAACGGTGGCGAATGCCGCGGGACGCGTCGGCAAGCTCAATCTCTCGACGCCGCTCACGCCGCAAACGGTTCCCGCGACAACGCTCCGATCGGCGATCGGGTTGCGCTCGACGTGGTTCACGGTAGGAGTGATGTCGCTGTCGGCACCCGTTCCAAGCGCCCCGGTTGCATACGGTTCGCCGCTCACCCTCGCCGGCACGGTGCGCGGCGTGTCGAGCGTCACACTCGAGCAGCGCCCGCTCGGCGGGACGTGGCAATCCGTCGGCCCCGTCTCCGCCGGTGCCCTCAAGCTGACGCAGACGCCGACGATCACGACCGACTACCGGCTCGCGACCGGAACCGCTGCCGCGGCGTTCGTGCGCATCCGGGTCGCTCCGGTGGTCCAGGTGACGACGTTCACGACCACGGCGGTCGCAGGCTCGGAGCAGCCGCCGCTCCCGGCAGCCCCCGTACAGGTTCAGCAGCAGAACCCCGACGGGACCTGGCTGACGATCGCAGACGGGAGTCGTCAACGCCGACGGCACGTTCTCAATTCCCGTGACGCTCGCATCCGGTGGGACCTTTCGCGTGTCGGTCGGTCCCGCCACGGGCTACACGGCCGGCACGACGCCGCCCCAGGTCATGATGCATTGATGCGCGGCGTCCTCCCGCTGTTTGCTGTGGCAGTGACCGCGCTCGCGGTCGTCGCGCAAGCGGCAGCGTTCACACCAACGGATCCGCTCGCGGCAAAGCAATGGTATCTCCAGGACGACCACGCCTTCGATGCGTGGGCGCTGCCGCCCACCACCCTCACTCCGGTGAAGGTCGCGATCGTGGACTCGGGCGTCGACTGCTCGTTGCCGGACTTCCAGGGACGTATCGCGGACTCGCGTAGCTTCGTCGGGGGCGACCCGTGCGTCGACACCGACGGACACGGGACGTTCGTCGCCGGCATCATCGCCGCGAACCTCGACGCCCAGGGGATCGTGGGGATCGCGTACACCTCGCAACTGCTCATCGCGAAAGTCGTGCGCAGCAGCGACGGCCAGATCCCGCTCGAGGCCGAGGCGGCGGCGATTCGCTGGGCCGCCGACTCCGGCGCCCGCGTGATCAACCTCAGCCTCGGCGGCGTGCGTGATCCGGTGAACCTGAATCGCGACACCTACTCGTCACGGGAGGCCAGCGCGATCGCGTATGCGTATGCGAAGGGCGCGGTCCTCGTCGCAGCGGTCGGCAACGCTGACGAGGCCCCCACCGAGCCGTGGCCGTTTGCGGACTATCCGGCGGCCCTGCCCCACGTGATGGGCGTGAGTGCCCTGACGCGCTCGGGCAACGTCGCCGATTTCTCCGACCGCGACGCGGTCTTCAATGACATCTCAGCTCCCGGCGAAGGGATCTTTTCCACGTATCCGCTGGCGCTCACCGCACAACGGCCGCTCTGCACCGACCAGGGGTTCTCCGACTGTGGGTCCAGCGACTACGTAAACCCAGAGGGCACGTCGTTCGCGGCGCCTCAGGTGTCCGCTGCCGCTGCTGTTCTCTTCGCGCTGAATCCGTTGCTCACCAACGACCAGGTTTCGACGATCCTGGAGCACACGGCTGACGACGTGAACGCGGCGAGCGGCTGTGGGAAGTGCCCGCTGCTGCGCGACGCGTACAGCGGTTGGGGGCGTGTGGACGTCGCCAAGGCGGTCGCTGCGCTGGCCGCGCCCTTGCCGGTGCCCGACAAGTTCGAGACGAACGACGATGCCGGGACGCAAGCGCACACGCTCTGGGGGAAGACGTCGAGCCTGACGGCGACGCTCGACTACTGGGACGATCCCGTCGACGTCTACCGGGTCGCCCTCGGCCCGGGCGAGCGCCTCACGGCGAAGGTGAACGGCAGCTGGGCGGGAGCACAGGTGAAGCTCACCCTCTGGAGGCCCGGGACGCGGGCGGTCGAGTCGCCGAACCAGGCAGGCCAGCGTGCGGCGCAGTCCGCCTCTCCGGGCGGGCGGCAGCACGTGACGTTCACGGCGCCGGCGCGTGGCTGGTACTACGTCGAGGTCAAGATCGTCAAACCGGGATTCGGCCCGTACACGCTGAGCCTCGCGAAAGTGACGCCCGGCTTGCCCTAGCGATTTTCGAGCAACTCGTCCTCGGGCACGTCGCGCAGAACGCGCGCCGGGCTGCCGACGACGACCTTGCGCGGTGGAACGTCCTTCGTTACGACGGCTCCCGCGCCCACGAACGCCTCTTCGCCGATCTCGACCGCAGGCAAGAGGATGGCACCGCCGCCGATTCGCGCACCGCGGCGGATCGTCGGCCCCTTCATGAGCTCCTTGCGCCGCTCTGTGCGGCCCATGAAGTTGTCGTTCGTCGTCACGACGCACGGAGCGATGAAGACGTCTTCCTCGAGCGTTGAATACGCGGTGACGTACGCGTCGGCCTGGATGCGGGTCCCGCTGCCGATCGTCGTGTCGTTCTCGACGAGCGATCCCCGCCCCACGACCACGTCATCGGCGATCGTCACGCGCTCGCGCACGCACGACTGGTCACCGAGGATGCACGCGGCACCGATCCTCGCTCCTGCAAACACGATCGCGCCGGTCGACACGATCGTGCCGTCACCGATCTCCGCAGGCGGCAGCGGCTCGCGCTTCGCCGTCGACTTCGGCCCGAGCAAAGGCTGCTTGCCGACGACGGCGTTCTCGAGCACCCGCACGCCCTCGCCGAGCACGGTCCCCGGATACACCGTCGCGGTCGGATGAATCTCAGCCAAGGTCCCGCTCCGGCACCGGCAAAGCCGGTACCTCCGCTCCTTGGAATGCTCCGTCGAGCCTACGCATTCGTCAACGAGGCCGTAAGGCGGTCGAGCGCCCGCACGACGCGGGCGCCGTCCTCGGCGACCTTGCGGCGGTCACCGTTGCCCGCGATGAGTTGCAGGAACTCCTGGCACTCGAGCTTGAGCGGCTCGTCGGTCGCGATCTTCGGGATGTAGATGTCGCCCGAGCGCGTCTGCCACTCGCCGTAGGTCTCGGCGCGCTTCCACGGCGCCTTCTCGTACACCGTCACCTTGCGCTCGAGCTCCATGTCGTCGAACACGACCATCTTCTCGCGGCCGACCACGGTGAGCCGCCGCATCTTGTGCGGGTCGAGCCACGACAGATGCATGTGCGCGATCTTGCCGCTCGGGAAGCGGAGATAACAGAAGACGACATCCTCCACGCCTTCGGTGAGGAAGTCGCGACCGTGCGCGATCGCGTCGGCCGGCTCCTCGTCGAGGAGGTACAGGATCACGGAGAGATCGTGGACACCGAGCGACCAGAGCGCGTTCTCGTTCGTTCGTACGATGCCCAGGTTCTGCCGGTTGCCGTAGACGCAGAGCACCTCGCCGAGCTCTCCGGCGTCGATCAGCTCCTTCACCTTCCGGACCGCAGGGTGGTACAGCAGGAGATGACCCGGCATCAGGACGAGGTCGCGCTCGGTCGCGATCGTCACGAGCTCGTCGATCTCGGCCGCGCGCATCGCCGGCGGCTTCTCGACGAGCACGTGCTTGCCGGCCTCGAGGGCCTGCTTCGCGAGTGCGTAGTGCGTCGGCACCGGCGTCGCGATGACGACGCCCTGCACTTCCGGGTCAGCGAGCATCGCCTCGAAGGAGTCGGTCACCCGCGCGCTCGGGTACCGCGCAGCAAACGTCGCACGCAGCTCCTCGTCCAGATCGCACAGCCAGGTCAGGGTGCCCAGCTCGGCAAAGTTGCGCGCGAGGTTCGGGCCCCAGTAGCCCAGGCCCGCAACGCCGATCAAAGCTTGAAGACCTTGTCCGAGGCGGTGCCTTTAGCGCCGGTCGCGTTACGGAGGTCGACGATCAGACTCGCGTCGTCGACGAGTTGCGCGTAGTCGATCGAATGATGGTCCGTCGCAATCACGACGCAGTCGTAGGCACTCGGCTCGTAATCGACCGAGTCCATCTGCAGCCCGTTCTCAGTGAACGACGCAACGTGTGGATCGTGGTATGCGACGTCGGCGCCGGCGTTGTGCAGCAGCGAGATCAACTTCAACGCAGGCGACTCACGCATGTCAGCGATGTCGGGCTTGTAGGCGACCCCGAGCACAAGAACCTTCGCCCCTTTCATCGCCATCTCCTTCGAGTGGTTCAACGCCTGCGAGACGAGCGAGCGGCAGAAGTACGGCATCTCCTCGTTCACCTTGCCGGCGAGCTCGATGAACTCCGTGTAGAAGCCGAACTCGCGCGCCTTCCACGTCAAGTAGAAGGGATCGATCGGGATGCAGTGGCCGCCGAGGCCCGGGCCGGGACTGAACGGCATGAAGCCGAACGGCTTCGTCGCCGCGGCATTGACGACCTCCCAGACGTCGATCGACATCCGGTCGCACAGCTGCGCAAGCTCGTTGACGAGCGCGATGTTGACGGAGCGGAAGATGTTCTCGAGCAGCTTCGTCAGCTCTGCAGCCTCCGGCGTCGACACCTCGACGATCGTGTCGACCGCGCGGCGATAGACGTCGGCTGCGTGCTTCGTGCACTCCGGCGTGATCCCGCCGAGCACCTTCGGCGTCGTCTTCGTCGTCCAGTCCTCGCGGCCGGGATCGACGCGCTCCGGTGACATCGCGAGATGGAAGCCCTCGCCTGCCTTCAGACCCGAGCCCGCCTCGAGAATCGGCTGCAGCACTTCGCGCGTCGTCCCCGGCCACGTCGTGGACTCGAGCACGACAACCTGGCCCTCACGAAGAACCTTCGAGATCCCGCGGGCCGCCGCCTCGACGATCGAGAGATCCGGCTCGCGCTGGCGGGAGAGCGGCGTTGGCAGGGCGATCAGGATCGCCTCGGCTTCCTTCAGCTCGGCGTAGTCGGTCGTTGCGCGGATCAGACCCTGGTCGACGAGCGGCTTCAGGCGCTCACTCTCGACGTCCGCGATGTGACTCTCGCCCCGATTGAGCGCCTCGACAGTCGGCTTCACGACGTCGACGAGCAGCACGCGGCAGCCCGCTTCCGCGAAGGTGGTAGATAGAGGCAGCCCGACGTAGCCCGCTCCGATAATTCCGACGTCGTACGACACGGCGCGCAAGCCTAGTGCATTCGACCGTGAACTCAGTGGTTTATCCGGCGAGTGGCTCGGCGTTCGTGGCAAGGACGCAGGGAGCCTCGATAGCGGTGCTATCGGGGCTCCCGAGGACGCGGCCACGGGCGCCGAGACGCCGCCGGGAAGCCGCTGAGTTTTCGGTCGGGTGCACTAACTTTTCAGTAGGGCGGCGATGCGTTCTGACGCGTGGCCATCGCCGTAGAGCTGCGGGGCGTCTTCGGGGAAGCGGGCTGCCTCGAGCGCGGCCTCGAGGCCCTCGGGCGCGGCCGGGTCGACGAGGGTGTTGGCGCCGGCGCGAACGGTGTCGACCCATTCCGTGTTCGCCCGAAGCGTCACGCACGGGATGCGCAGCCAGTACGCCTCCTTCTGCAAGCCGCCGGAGTCCGTCACGACGCGGGTTGCCCCGGCGACGAGCGCGAGCATCTCCAGGTAGCCGAGCGGCTCGAGCGCCTGAACGTTTGGCCCGAGTTCGATGCCGCCCGCCTCGAGCACCTGCCGCGTGCGCGGGTGGACGGGAAAGACGTAGGAGAAGGACGACGCGTTGATTGCAGCGACGATCCGGCGCAGCTGCTCCGGCTCGGTGTTCGCCGCGCGGTGCAGGGTCAGGACGGCGTACGACTCGTCCTCCGTAAGGACCGAACGTTCTCGCGCGATCGGGAGGAACAACCGCGTCGCATCGGCCATGACGTCGCCGACGACTTCGCGCCGCCCGCTGACTGCCTCCGAGGCGAGCTGCGCCGCCGAGCGCTCGTCGGGGCAGAGGAGGAGCGCCGAGAGCCGGTCGACCTCGATCCGGTTCCGCTCCTCCGGCATCGAGAGATCGAACGAGCGCAACCCGGCCTCGACGTGCGCGACGGGAACAGCGCCCGCCGCCTCCGCACCGGCGAGCGTCGAGTTCGTGTCCCCGTAGACGAGCACCCAGTCCGGCCGCTCGGTCTCGATCGCCTCGTGAATCGCCGGCGCCATCGCCGCGGGATCGGCGGTTCGCAGGTCCAGGCGGTAGGCAGGCTCGGGCAGTGCCAGCTCCTCGAAGAACACCGCGGACATCGCCGGATCCCAGTGCTGCCCCGTATGGACGACGACCTCGTCGATGCCGACGTCGCGAAGTGCGACCGACAACGGCCCCGACTTGATGAACTGAGGACGGTTGCCGACCACCGAGAGAACGCGCACGGGAACGAGGCTACAATGGCCGCCGCTTCGGGCCGTTAGCTCAATTGGCAGAGCAGGGGACTCTTAATCCCAAGGTTGGAGGTTCGATTCCTCCACGGCCCATATTCACCGCACCGCTGGCGCGGTGCACCGCCTCGCACCGCTCCGCTTCGCTGCGCTTTCCTGCTCGCGGGAATGCTCGCGCGCGCTGTCGCAAGATCGACTATGCGGGGTGAGCCGCGCCCGCGCTGGTCGGGCGCGGCGCGGGCTTTGCAAGTCTGAAAAGGTTGTGCACACTGTGACTACCATTCGGTCGGCGGGGGTGACATGAGCGAGACCGAGTCCTTTGCGACTGCACCGGGCGACGATTTCGTCTACCTCGCGGCGTTCCAGCAGCTCGTCCTCGAGCGGACGCACGACCTGATCACAGTGCTCGACCCGTCCGGGATGATCGTCTTCGCCTCTCCCTCGTGGCGGACGATGACGGGCTGGGACCCCGACGCGCTCGTCGGTACGCCCATCCTCGAGCTCGTCCATCCCGAGGACGCCAAGCGGGGCGCACGGGGCATGGCCCAGGTGCTGTCCGGCGCCGCAGTCGAGGCGATCACCGCGCGCCTGCGCACGACTCACGGTCATTGGGTCTCGGTCGAGACCACCGGCACACCCGTCTACGGGGACAACGGCAAGGTCGCCTACGTTCTCGGGACGGCACGCGACGTGAGCGAACGCGAGGAGCTACGCGAGCGCGTCGGCGAAGTCGACGCGATGTATCGCGTTGCGGATGCGATCGCACGGGCGACGAGTCTCGAGGAGTTGTTCGACGAAGCGATCGACACCCTGCTGAAGGCAACCGGCGCGCACCGTGCGGCGGTGCTTCTCCACGACGAGGGCGAGGTCATGCGGTTCCACGCGTGGCGCGGCCTCTCGGATGAGTACCGCGCAAAGACGGATGGCCACTCACCGTGGGACGCCGACGCCGTCGATCCATGGCCGGTGCTCGTCGCTGATGTGGCCGCGGCCGGCTTCGACGCTGAGCTCGAGGCTGCCGTCCGCGCAGAGGGGATCTCGGCGCTCGCCTTCGTGCCGCTGGTGCACGGTGACCGGCTGCTCGGCAAGTTCATGCTCTATCACGACGAGCCGCGCGAATGGGGCGAGCGCGAGATCCGTCTCTGCCGCACGATCGCCAACCACATTGCCTCGGCGGTCGTGCGCACGCGAGCGCGGATCGCGTTGCGGGACTCGCGCGAGCAACTCGAGACGATCATGCGCACCGTCGACGAAGGCATCATCGTGCAGTCACCCGACGCACGCCTTGTCTACGCAAACGATGCCGCAGCGCGCACCATCGGGTTCGAGTCGACCGCCGATCTCCTCGCGAACAACCGAACCGACACGCTCGCACGGTTCGACATGCTCGACGCCTTCGGCAACGCGATCAACCCGGATGACCTCCCCGGCAGGCGGGCCCTCCGGGGCGAGTCGTCCGAGGAGCTCGTGCGGTATCGCATTCGCGCGACGGGCGAGGAGCGTTGGTCAGTCGTCCGCGCGAATCCCGTTTACGGCGGGGACGGAACCGTCGTACTCGCCGTGAGCGTGATCCACGACGTGACCGAGACGAAAATCGCGGAGGAGCGGCTCCGCTTCCTCAGTCGCGGCAGCGAGATGCTGAACGAAACGCTCCACGTCGAGCGCACGCTGGCGGCGCTGGCGGCGCTGGCGGTGCCAACCTTCGCCGGCCACGTGACGGTCGACCTCTACGAGGACGGCGTCCTTCGCTGCGTCGGCGCACGCCATCTCGATCCCAGGAAGACCGACGTGATGATTCACCTGCGCGAGCAGTATCCGCCGACCGTCGAGGCGCATCCCGTGCAACGGGCCATCCGGACCGGTGAGCCACAGTTCATCCCCGATGTCCAGGCCGAAGCAGAGTCGATGGCCCACGACCCGGAGCACACGCGGGCGATCCACGACCTGGGGAACGAATCCGGGATCGTCGTCCCGCTGACTGCAAGGGGGCGAACGTTCGGCGCGATCACATTCGGCTCGGTTCCGCCGCAGCCCGCATTTACGGAGTCCGATTTCGAGCTGGCGATCGAGCTGGGGCGGCGCGCGTCCGTCGCACTCGACAACGCGCTTCTGCATCGGGAAGTCGAGGCTCGCGCGCACGCAGCCGAGGGTCTCGAGTTCGTCAACGACGGCGTGTTCCTCGTCGACGGCGACGGAATCGTCCGCCTCTGGAATCCCGCGGCAGCGAACACGTTCCGCGTGAAGGCGACCAAGGCGATCGGTCGCCGCGTCGACGAGTTGATCACCGACTGGGAGACCGTGAGCAGCCGGATCACCGCGGCCACTGAGCCGACGGCTGTCGCACGGCGGGCAGAGACGTTGCCGGTCGAGGTCAAAGGCAACGAGCGCTGGCTCTCGATCTCGGCGGTGCAGTTCCCGGGCGGAACGGTCTACGCGTTCCGCGACATGACGGAAGAGCGAGCGGTCGAGCAGTTGAAGAGCGATTTCGTCTCGACGATCTCGCACGAGCTGCGGACGCCGCTCGCAGCGATCTATGGCGCAGCGCTGACACTGCAACGCAACGACGTGCGCCTCGAAGAGTCGCAGCGCACCGGGCTGCTCGACGTCATCTCGGGAGAAGCCGACCGCCTCGCGCGCATCGTCAACGACATCCTGTGGGCGAGCAGACTCGACTCGGGCCAGATGGGCGTCGCAATCGTCAGCTGCGATGCCTCACAGCTCGTGAACAAGGTCGTCAGCTCCGTGCGCGCGCACGCACCCGGGGATGTCGAGCTCGTCGTTGACGCGACGGAGGGCCTTCCCGCCGTCGCTGCCGATCCCGACAAGCTGCGCCAGGTGCTCACCAACCTCGTCGACAATGCGGTGAAGTACTCCCCCGACGGCGGCAGCGTCCGGGTCGCGCTGTCGGAGTCCGGCCATTGCGTCCGCTTCCGGATCGAGGATCAGGGCCTCGGCATCCCGCCGGCGGAGCAGGCTCGCATCTTCGAGAAGTTCTTCCGTCTCGACCCGAATCTGACCCGCGGAGTCGGCGGCACCGGCCTCGGTCTCTACATCAGCCGAGAGCTCGTGCAGCGCATGCACGGCCGCATCTGGGTCGCATCCGACGGGCGGCGCGGCTCGACGTTCACCTTCGAGCTGCCGGTCGCGGGCTAAGAGATCAGAGAGCGGGGGCCTCTCGGCCCCCGCGTCACTCCATCAGAACGTTCTCGGTCTAGTACGGCGGCGCCGCGGGAGGGCCGTCTTCGACGACCGTGGTGCGCCGGCGATTGCTCCAGTAGCCGGGGCCTGCCCAGGACGACCAGAAGATCATCGACAACACGACGCCGACGATCCCGACGATCATCAGGATCCAGCCGATCGTGTGGATGTTCACGCCCGAGACGGTCTTCGATACCGCGAACGCGAGAATCGCGCCGACGGCCGTGAGAAAGATGCCAACTCCGAGACCCATTTTTACGTCTCCCTTCTTCGATACTCCATAGCCGAGCGAGGGGTGTCCTTCCCGTAACGGAGAAGTCCCATTTCCGGTTGCGGGTCCCGGCCGGGGCGGGGAAAGCGTTTCGATAGGCTCCGGCGCGGATGCGAAGGGGCTCCATCCTCGCCTTGCTCGGGATCGGCATCGTTGCCGGCGGCATCGCTACGGCGGTTGCGGTCCTCCCGACATGGCTTCCGCCGGACGCCTCGAGAGAACGCGGCCGGATCGACTTCGTCTTCTGGTTCACGATCGTGATCTGCATCGTGATCTTCTCGCTCGTCGTCGCGGTGCTCGTCTACTCGATCCTGAAGTTCCGGGCGGCACCCGACGACGACTCAGACGGTCCGCCGATCCACGGCCACACCGGGCTCGAGATCGTCTGGACGCTCATTCCGACCGTTCTCGTGATCGCGATCGGCATCGTCAGCGCGATCGTGCTCTCTCGTGACGACGCTGTCGGCAAGAACGTCCTGCACGTCAACGTCACGGCCCAGCAGTTCGCCTGGAGCTTCCAGTATCCGGAGGCGAAGAACCTGACGACCGGGACGCTGAGGCTGCCCGTCGGCCGCTCCGTGCTGCTGTCGTTCAAAGCGCTCGACGTCATCCATTCGTTCTGGGTACCGGAGTTCGGTCAGAAGCAGGACACGGTTCCCGGGCTTGCACACGACGCTGCACATCACGCCGACGAAGACCGGCACCTTCGACGTCATCTGCACCGAGCTCTGCGGCCTCGGCCACGCGACGATGCGGACCCAGGCGATCGTCATGACGCCCGCGGCGTTCAACACGTGGCTGAAAGGCCAGACGAAGGCGACGACGTCGCCGAACACCGCGGTCTCCGGCGCAGCGGTCTTCAAGAACCAGCCGTGCGGCTCCTGTCACACGCTCACAGCCGCCGGCGCGAGCGCAAAGGTCGGACCCGACCTCGACAAGCTGCCGCAGTGGGCCGCGCAGGCGCATCAGCCGCTCGAGCAGTTCATCCGCACGTCGATCGTCGATCCGAATGCCTACACGCAGCCGGGCTTCCCGAAGAACGTCATGCCGCCGTTCGCGAGCCTGCCAAAGGCACAGCTCGACGCGCTCGTCCAGTATCTGATCCAGTCGAGCAAAGAAGGGGTGAGCACCAGCACGTGACTGCAACGACGGCCAACGGACACGACGTTCACGGAGCGCCGCCCGTCCAGCACGGGACGGCGCGACGGCTTCTGCTCGGCCCCGGCTGGATTCGCGCCGCCTGGATGACAGTCTTCTTCGCGGCGATCGGACTCGGCATCGTGCTCATCCTCCGCTGGTGGGGGAACTGGCAGCCGCTCTGGTACTGGCCTCCGATCGTGCTCGTGTCGTTCCTCGTCGCCGCACCGATCGGCTTCCTCGCCGGCATCGGCACCTTCGACTACTGGACGCACTACGCGCTCGGCCGCCCGACGAGGCCCGAGGACCACTCGAGCCACGGCGCGCGCTCCTGGAAGGACTACTTCCGCGTCAACACCGACCACAAGGTGATCGGCGTCCAGTACCTCGCGACGACGATCTTCTTCTTCTTCGCCGGCGGATTCCTCGCGATGCTGATCCGCGCAGAGCTCGCGAGACCGGGAATCCAGTTCTTCGATCCGCAGACGTTCAACGGGCTGTTCTCCGTCCACGCGTCGCTGATGATCTTCCTGTTCGTGATTCCGGCCTTCGCCGGGCTCGCGAACTTCGCCGTTCCGCTTGATGCTCGGCGCAGGCGACATGGCGTTCCCGCGCCTGAATGCGCTTTCGTTCTGGCTGCTCCCGATCGCCGGCCTCATGATGCTGCTCTCGTTCGTCGTCCCTGGCGGCGCGTTCGCGTGCGGCTGGACCGGCTACGCGCCACTGTGCTCGACGCACCAGCCGCTGGGCGCGATCTTCTTCAACCAGGGCGTGCAGTGGGCCGGAGCGTCGTCGATCATGACCGCACTCAACTTCCTCGTCACGATCATCACCATGCGCGCGCCGGGCATGACCTTCTGGCGCATGCCGCTGCTCGTGTGGGCGAACTTCACGACGTCACTGCTCGTCGTGATCGCGACGCCGTTCATCGCCGGCTCGCAGTTCTTCTCCATGTTCGACCACGTGATGCACACGGCGTTCTTCGAGCCGGGTCACGGCGGCTATGCGCTCGGCTACCAGCACATCTTCTGGTTCTACTCGCACCCGGCGGTCTACATCATGATGCTGCCCGGCTTCGGGATCATGAGCGAGGTCATATCCGTCTTCAGCCGGAAGCCGATCTTCGGCTACCGGCTCATGGCCCTCTCGCTGATGGCGATCGTCGTCCTCGGCTTCTCGGTGTGGGCGCATCACATGTTCGTCAGCGGCATGGCGTCGTGGCTGCGCGTGCCGATGATGGTCACCACGCTGCTGATCGCGATCCCGACGGGCATCAAGATCTTCAGCTGGCTCGCGACGATCTGGGAAGGGAAGCTCCACTTCAACACGCCCTTCTTATTTGCGCTCGGCTTCCTGTCGATGTTCGTCATCGGCGGGCTGTCGGGCGTGATGTTGGGTGCGGTACCGATCGACATCCACGTCAGCGACACGTACTTCATCGTCGCGCACATCCACTACGTGCTGTTCGGCGGGTCGGTGTTCACGATCTTCGCCGGGATGTACTACTGGTTCCCGAAGATGACGGGACGCATGTACAACGAGCGCCTCGGCAAGCTGCACTTCTGGCTGACGTTCGTCGGCTTCAACCTCACGTTCTTCCCGATGCACATCATCGGCGTCCAAGGAATGCCACGGCGCGTTTCCGACTATCTGCCGAAGTTCGCCGGCTGGAACATGTTCATCTCGCTCGCGTCATTCGGCCTCGGCGCGTCGGCGCTGATCTTCCTCTACAACGTGATCACGAGCTGGCGAAGCGGGCCGATCGCCCCGTCGAATCCGTGGCGTGCGCTCACACTCGAGTGGCAGGTCAGCTCGCCACCGCCGATCTTCAACTTCACCGAGATCCCGCAGGTCGTCGGCTCGCCGTACGAGTACGGCGTCCCCGGTGCGCAGCACGCGATTCTCGCGCCGTCACGCGCGCGTGAGACCGAAGAGGAAGTCGGCGTGACATGAGCGAGCGGCACATTCTCGTCGTCGCGAACGAGACGGTCGTCTCGAAGGCGCTCGTCGACCTGATCGAGGAGAAGGCGAAGAGCGGAGACGTGCGCGTGACGGTGCTCGCACCGGTGAACCAGCCGCGCCAGGGCTACGTCGTCTACTACGACACGCGGCGTGCTGCGGCGCGACGGCGGCTCGACAAGACGCTCGAGCTCCTGCGCTCGGACCATGTCCCTGCGACCGGCGTCGTCGTCGAGACGGATCCGGTTTCTGCGCTGCGCGACGCGATCGACCAGCTCGAGCCCGACGAGATCATCGTCTCGACGCACCCGCAGCAGAAGTCCGGCTGGCTTCGCCGCGACGCCGTCGAGCAGATGCGGCGCGTCGCCGGCAAGCGTCCCTTCGAGCACCTGGTCGTCGACGTCGAGGCAGAGCGCGGCCAGGCGAACGTGCTCGTCGTCGCCAACCAAACCGTGCTCGGCGAGCCCCTGCTCGAGACGATTCGCGCCCGAGCCGCGTCGTCGCCGGCCAGCTTCCTCATCATCTCGCCGCAGGGCGACGCCGCGGGAAGCTACGAGGACGCGGAGAAGCGGCTGCTGCGCGCCGTATCGCTCCTGCGCAGCGAAGGGCTCGAGGTGCACGGCCAGATCTCGCATCCCGATCCGTATGCGGCTGTACGCCAGACAATGGAGGACGAGCGCGTCGACGAGATCATCGTCTCGACGTTCCCCGGCGCGCGCTCCGGCTGGCTCCGCCGCGATCTGGTGCAACGGCTGCGCACGGACACGAACGTGCCGGTCGAGCACGTCGAGGTCGACGCTCCGGTCGAGGTGACGGCGTAGTGGCGAGTTACTCGCACGCCGAGCCGCTCGACCACCACCACGAGGAGGAGCACCCGCCGGAGCCGCATTACTCCTCGCGCGTGTCGCCGAGCATTCTCGGAATGTTCCTCTTCATCGCGTCGGAGATCATGCTGTTCGGCGCGTTCTTCACCGCGTACTTCTTCGTGCGCGTCGTCAACGGAACGCCGTGGCCGACGCCTCCGTTCCACCTCCCGGTCTACGTCGCGTTCATCAACACGTGCATCCTCGTGACGTCGTCGTTCACGATGCATTGGGCGCTGCAGTCGATCAAGCGCGGCAACGTCTTCGGTCTGCGCGCCGGTTTGTTGCTGACGTTCCTGATGGGCCTGACGTTCCTCATCACGCAGGCGATCGAGTACTCGCGCATCGGCTTCAACACCGGCGACGGCGCCTTCGCGACGATCTTCTTCTGCCTGACCGGCCTGCACGGAGCGCACGTCTTCGTCGGGCTCACGATCCTGCTCTTCATGACGATCCGCGCCTTCCGTGGGCATTTCTCGCCCGAGCATCATCACGGCGTCGAGATCGGCGGGATCTACTGGCACTTCGTCGACATCATGTGGATCGTCGTCTACATGACCGTCTACATCCTCTGATGCGCAATCCGCTGCGCAGCGAGGCGGAGGCGTTCCGCTTCCTGATCGCCGTGATCGTCGGCGCGCTCGTGATCGTCGGCGCCGCCTATCTGAACACCTGGCTCGGGGTCGCAGCCGCCATCGTCGCCGTTGCAGGGATCGTCTGGTGGCTGATGCAGGAACCCGTCCCCGGCGCGTCGGATTCAGCGCCGAGGCTCGAGTCGGAGACGCCGAGCGGAACCCACCGCGTACTCGTCGTCGCTGCACCTGGAACAACCTCCGTGCAGGTCGCGCACTCCGCGACGGACATCGTCGTCGTCGTCCCGGCGCTCGCCTCGACCGTCGAGGCGTTGACCGGCGCGGTCGACGACCGGCGCGCAGAGGCCGAAGCGACAGCGAACCGGCTCGCCGCGAGCCTCCCCAACGCGCGCGGCGAGATCGGTGCGGACAATGTCGGCCTCGCGGTCGAAGACGCGCTACGGACATTCGGCGCCGACGAGATCGTCGTCGCGGGCGACGAGGCGATGGCCGCAGAGGTTCGCAGCCGCGTGACGATTCCCGTTAGCCGGGCGTAGCCGAAGCGGGGTCAGACCCTTCGGGGTCAGACCCCTTCGGTACCGCACTTCGGTCACGGCGACGCCCAGGAACTCGTCATCCTTGCGCTCGCCGTCGAGCACCCAGCCTTCGCGCTCGTAGAAGCGGCGCGCACGCGGATTGTCCTCGAGCACCCAGAGGATCACCTCGCGGCAGCCCGACTCGCGCAGCGCCTCGACGCCGGCCGCCATCAACGCCGTGCCCGCGCCGGTACCCCACGCGTCCGACAGCACGTAGATGCCCCAGAGCTCGCCGTCCGCGTCCTCGTCGCGGCTGGGCCCGACCGTGCACCAGCCGATGACGTCGCCGTCTTCGTCCTCTGCGACGAACGCCGTCTGCTCGGCGCTCTGCAGAATCTGCCGCCACATCGGCAGCCGCTGCTCGACCGTCACGCCGGTCAGCCGCTCGGCGCCGAACACGTGCTCGTAGGCCGCCTGCCACGTGCGCACGTGCACGTCCGCGATTGCCGCGGCGTCGTCGAGCCTGGCGCGTCGTACGCGCACGGCGTTACTTGCCCGCGGACGACGCGACGAACTTCGCGACAGCGGCGATCTGCGCAGCGCTGAGCTTGCCCTTGAAAGCGGGCATGACGCCGCCGCCAACCTCGACCTGGTGCTTGACGATGGCTTCAGCGCGGCTTGAGCTGATCGAGATTCGGGCCGATCGTGCCGGTCGCCTGCGCCGCTGCCAGGGTGTGACAGCTCGCGCACTCGGACTTGAAGATCGTCTTTCCGTCAGTGCCGAGCGCCGACGGCGGCGCCGCGCTTCCGCCCTGGCCGGAGACGGCGGCGACGTATGCGGAGACGTCCACGGCGTCCTGGCCCCTGACGAGGTTCTTCGGCATCGGCGGATTGGCCTCGCGGATCTGGTCGAGCACGACGTTCACGATCGTGCTCAGCTTGAAGCCTTGCTTCTTCGAGCCCGAGAAGGCGTCGTCGAGGTTCGGGCCCGTTGTGCCCTGCGAACCGGCGGCCGCGAGCACGTGGCAGCCGCCGCAGGTCGACTTGAAGAGCTTCGCGCCGTTGGCCTGGTCGCCGCCGGTCGAAGGAGCCTTCCCACCCGTGCCGCAGCCGGCGAGCAGAAGCAGTGCGCCAAGGAGCGGGAGAGCGCGCCGCACTACGCCGGGGGTGCGCTGCCCGTCGTCCCGAGCTTCGAGACCGCCTCGTCGCGGGTCGGATAGATCGTGAAGACGCGGTCGAGGCCGGTGATCTCGAAGATCTTCGTGATGTTCCGGTCGTTACAGACGAGCGAGAGCTGGCCCTCGTTCGAGCGAAGCCGCTTCACCCCGCCGACAAGGACGCCGAGGGTTGTCGAGTCGATGAACGTCGTGTTCGTGAAGTCCACGACCACTTCCTTACCGCCCTGACCGATCACCTCGAGGAGCTGCTGCTTGAACTCCGGCGCGGTGTAGAGGTCGACCTCGCCTGCCAGCGAGATGACATACGAGTCGCCGCTGAGCTGCTCCGTCTTGATGTCGAAGTTCATGCGTCCCCCCGGCTCGGTGTCGCGGGGAGTCTAACCAGACGGCGTCGGCGAGAGCGACTTGATCAGCTGCCGGATCTGGGCCGCAGACGTCGAGTTCGGGTTCAGCTTCAGGTAGCGCTTGTACGCCTTGACGGCGGTCGTGACGTCGCCCGCCGTCTGGGCGCTCTGCCCGAGCGTGAACCAGGCGTTCGACTCGTTGGGCTGGAGCGTTGCAGCCTTCTGGTACGAGGCGACGCTGTTCGTGTACGCAAGCTGCGTCTGCTGCTGGAGGACTTGCACGGACGCATCGACCTGAGACGCCGCTGCCTGCTCGATCGGGTTCGCACCGATTCCCTGCCCGAGCTTGCCGGTTGGCAGGAACGACGCGCTCGGCGCGGCAAGCTGGCGCGCCTGGGTTGCCGCCTCGTAGGACGTCCGGATAGGACTGCGCCTGGCTCATCTGCAATCCCCCGAGCTCGCTGAATGCCGCAGCCGCCTTTGGCTTGTACGTCGTGTACTGCTGCAGCGCGGTGATCGCGTTCACCGTGTCGCCCTTGGTTTCGTACGCCGTCGCGAGATCTCGGTAACCCTTGGCGACGGTCGGATGATCCTTGATCTCCTTCTGCGCCTTCGAGACCGGGTTACCGCCACTCGAGAAGATGTTCAGGCCCGAGAACAGCTGATCGAGTCCGCCGTTCTGTCCGGAGCCAACGCCGAGCAGCGCGAACGTGGCGGCGAAGAGCACGGCGAGGACGAGATACGCCGGCTTCGCCTTCCGGCGCAGTCGCATGAAGAAGAGCTGCTGATTCGGATTGCCGCCCCCGGCGTGCTTGCGCCGGCCCTGACGCCGAGGCGCAGACTTCGTGGGCTGCGCCGCTTTCTTCTGAGCCTGCTTTGCCTTTACCGCTGCGCGAGCCATCGGCCGATCAGAGTAGCGCCTCGGCGGGCGCCGCCTGGCGGCGTTCCAGGAGAACCGCGAGCCAGATGGAGCCTTCGAAGAGCAGCATCAACGGGATCATCTCCATCGTGGTCGTGACCGGGTCGACGCCGGGAAGCGCGACGGCGATCGCCGCCATCGACGACGTAGCCGATCCGGCGGTTCCGGCGGAGCTTCGCCGAGCTCAGGATCCCGATCCGGACGAGGCCGAGGATCACGATCGGCACCTCGAAGACGATCGTGACGGCGAAGAGGACGACTGCGGCGAACGAGAGATAGTCGCGCGCCCGGATCTGGATGTAATAGAGCTTCGAGTCGTAGTTCGTCAGGAAGTGCACGGCCGCCGGCAGCGCAACGAAGTAGCCGAAGGCGAGACCGCCGGCGGCCAGGACTGCGGCGAACGCGGTGAGCCCGACGACGATCCTCTGCGTGTTCTGCTCGAACGCGGGGGCGAAGAACGACCACACCTGGTAGAGCACGACCGGGAGTGCGAGCAGGAAGCCGGCATACAGGCTGATCCACATCGACGTGAGGAACGGCTCGGCCGGACTCAGCGTGGTCAGCCTGCGGTGGTTGGCCGGGAGCGCGTCCTCGAGCCACTTCACGAGATGCGCGTGAAACGCGTACGCGACGATGAATCCGAGCGTGATGCCGATCAGCGAGACGACGATCCGCGCGCGCAGCTCGCCGAGATGCTCGACCAGCGTCGCCTCCTCGCCGTGCGAAAGGCGCCGGGGCAGCCGCTTCATAGGTGCTTAGACGGTGTCGTGCTCGCGGGGAGCAGTGGATGCAGCGACGGTCTCCGGTGGCTGCGGCGCCGACAGCTCGTGCCGGTCGTCGTCTTCGTCCTTACCGGTGATCGCGGTCTTGAACTCGCGCATCCCCTTGCCCAGCGACCGGCCCATCTCAGGCAGCCGCTTCGGTCCGAAGACGAGGAGGACGACGAGTGCAAGGAGCAGCAGCTCCCACGGAGAGATCCAACCTGGCATGAGATTCAGCCTAGCGTGTTTCCATCGGAGTGCCAGGGGGATTCGGGTTAAGCAATGGTGTCGTCGCAGGATCCATTGAGCTGCCGGGTGCGCGCGGTCCTGGGGCGGTGATCCTCCGCTAGACTTGGGTAGCTGTTTGTGCCGGGCGAAAGCCCGCATTTTCCTAGAGAAGGACTGGACTTAGTGGGACTACTGAAGCTCGAGAACGTGCACGTCGCACTGGAGGACGGCACACCGATCGTCAAGGGGGTCGACCTCGAGGTCGGCCTGAACGAGGTGCACGCCGTCATGGGGCCGAACGGCTCCGGGAAGAGCACGCTCTCCTACGCGATCATGGGCCACCCGGCGTACCAGATCACCGAGGGGCAGATCCTGCTCGACGGCGAGGACGTGACGGAGATGGCGGCGGACGAGCGCGCGCAGCGCGGCCTGTTCCTCGCCTTCCAGTATCCCGCACGCGATCCCGGGCGTGACGGTGACGAGCTTCCTGCGCAGCGCGATCAACGCCGTGCGCAAGGCGCGTAACGGAGGCGTCGAGGATCCGATGCCGATCCCGGCGTTTCGAACCGAGCTGCTCGCGCAGATGGATCGCCTCAAGGTCAGCCGCGAGCTCGCGTCGCGCTACATCAACGACGGATTCTCGGGCGGCGAGAAGAAGCGCGTCGAGATCCTGCAGATGGCGATGCTGAAGCCGCGCATGGCGGTGCTCGACGAGACCGACTCGGGTCTCGACATCGATGCGCTGCGCGTCGTGGCGGGCGGCGTCAAGGAGCTCGTCGGCCCGAACATGGGCGCACTCGTGATCACGCACTACCAGCGCATCCTCGACTACATCACTCCCGACCACGTGCACGTGTTCGTGGACGGACGGATCGTCGAGTCAGGCGGGCCCGAGCTCGCAAAGCAGCTTGAAGCCGACGGGTATGACCCTTTCATCCCGGCGACAGTGGGGAGTGACGCGTAATGGCCCAGACCGAGACCGAGATCGTCGCAGGGGATCGGCTCCGACTACGCGATCAAGTACGGCTTCTCCGTCACCGAGGACTACTTCTTCAAGTCGGGCCGCGGTGTGTCGCACGAGCTCGTCGACGCGATCTCGTCGCACAAGAACGAGCCGGACTGGATGCGCAAGTTCCGCCACAAGAGCCTCGACTACTTCTTCGCCCGGCCGATGCCCGAGTGGGGCGGCAATCTCGGCGACATCGACTTCGACAACATCTTCTACTACATCAAGCCGACCGAGAATCAGGCGAACTCGTGGGAGGACCTGCCGGCCGACATCAAGGACACCTGGGACAAGCTCGGGATCCCCGAGGCGGAGAAGAAGTACCTCGCCGGCGTCGGCGCGCAGTACGAGTCGGAGGTCGTCTACCACAAGCTGCAGGAGCATCTCGAGAAGCAGGGCGTGATCTTCCTCGACACGGACACGGCGCTGCGCGAGCACGAGGATCTGTTCCGCCAGTACTTCGGGACGATCATTCCGCAGAACGACAACAAGTTCGCCGCGCTCAACTCGGCCGTGTGGTCGGGCGGCTCGTTCATCTACGTGCCGCCGGGCGTGCAGATCGAGATGCCGCTGCAGGCGTACTTCCGCATCAACGCCGAGAACATGGGCCAGTTCGAGCGGACGCTCATCCTCGTCGACGAGGGCGCCTACGTGCACTACGTCGAAGG
Organism: uncultured Actinomycetes bacterium; assembly: GCA_963707525.1. Taxonomy (GTDB): domain Bacteria; phylum Actinomycetota; class Thermoleophilia; order Gaiellales; family Gaiellaceae; genus Palsa-739. Next base: position 84,755 of record CAVPQJ010000008.1, read on the forward strand.
CTGCACCGCGCCGATCTACTCGACCGACTCGCTGCACAGCGCGGTCGTCGAGATCGTCGTGAAGGACGGCGCACGCTGCCGCTACACGACGATTCAGAACTGGTCGAACAACGTCTACAACCTCGTCACGAAGCGCGCCGTCGCCTACAAGGACGCGACGATGGAGTGGGTCGACGGGAACCTCGGCTCGAAGCTGACGATGAAGTACCCGGCGATCTGGCTGATGGGCGACCGTGCGCACGGCGAGGTGCTCTCGATCGCGTTTGCGGGCAAGGGCCAGCACCAGGACGCGGGCGGCAAGTGCGTCCACGTCGCGCCGAACACGACGTCGGTGATCACGTCGAAGTCGATCTCGAAGAACGGCGGCCGCGCCGGCTACCGCGGCCTGCTCCAGGTGGACAAGAGCGCGCGAGGCGCGAAGTCGAAGGTCGTCTGCGACGCGCTGATCCTCGACGAGGAGTCGCGCTCCGACACGTACCCGTACATGAAGATCGACGCGGACGAGGTCGACATCGGCCACGAGGCGACGGTGTCGAAGATCGGCGAAGAGCAGCTCTTCTATCTGATGTCGCGCGGACTCTCCGAGTCGGAGGCGTCGGCGATGATCGTGTCCGGCTTCGTCGAGCCGATCACGAAGGAGCTGCCGCTCGAGTACGCCGTCGAGATGAACCGGCTGATCCAGCTGCAGATGGAAGGTTCGGTTGGCTAACGCGGAGGCCCTCGAGGCCTACCGCAGCCTCCCGATCCCCGACACGACCGAAGAGCACTGGCGCTTCACCGATCTGAAGGGCTTCGACCCGGAGGGTTACGGTTCGAACCGGGGACACTGCCCTCGTGACGAAAGCGTCACGACGATGCTCGACCTGGACGTGGCCGGTTACGCGTCGGTCACGCAGAACGGCATCGAGTTCTCGAAGCTTCCGGAAGGCGTGCGCTTCGAGCCGCTGCCCGAGGACTACGAGCGGCTGTACTCGCTCGTCGGCTGGGACGAGAAGTTCGCGGCACACAACGCGGCGATGTGGGAGCACGGCCTGCTCGTCGTCGTGCCGAAGGGCCTCGTGCTCGAGAAGCCGCTGTACGTTCGCATCGCCGTCACGGGTCAGACGTTCTGGCGGCTCGTCGTCGTCGCCGAAGAAGGCGCGCGCGCGTCGCTGATCGAGGAGTACGCGTCGCCCGAGCCGACGACGGAGGCGTATTCGAACGCGGTGACCGAGCTCTTCGTCGAGCCCAACGCGAAGCTCGAGTACGTCTCGCTGCAGAACCTCTCCACCGAGACGTGGCACTTCGCCGCGCATCGCGCGCGCGTCGAGCGTGACGCGGAGCTCGACTGGGTCGCCGGCGGCTTCGGGTCGAAGCGCGGCAAGACGCGGATCCAGAACGACCTGACCGGCCAGGGCGCCACGTCGCGCGTGACCGGCGCGTACTTCGCCGACGGCACGCAGCATCTCGACTACGACACGTTCCAGGAGCACATCGCGCCGAACTGCGAGTCGGACTTCGCGTTCAAGGGCGCGCTGAGGGACAACGCGACCGCGGTGTGGCGCGGGATGATCCGCGTCGAGCCGGACGCGCAGAAGACGAACGCGTACCAGGAGTGCCGCAACCTGATGCTGAGCCCGACGGCGCATGCGGTGCCGATCCCGGGCCTCGAGATCATGGCGAACGACGTGCGCTGCACCCACGGCGCGACCGTCAGCCGCGTCGACCGCGAGCAGCTCTTCTATCTCATGTCGCGCGGCCTGCCCCGCGCCGAGGCCGAGCGCATCGTCGTGCGCGGCTTCTTCCAGAACGTGCTCGACCGGATCGAGCTCGAGCCCGTGCGCGAGGCCGTCACGGCCGCGCTCGAGGCTCGCATCCCGCCAGGCCTAGCGCAGGTACCGCCGCAAGAACGCGGCGGCGTGCTCGATTCCGAGCGTGCCCTGTCGGCCGGGCCAATTGTGCGACCCGTGCGGGTAGACGTACAGCTGGCTCGGCACCTTCGCGGCTCGTAGCGCGCGATAGAGGGGAAGCGTCTCCGCAAGCGGGATCGCGTCGGTCCGCCCGCCGAGAGAAGGATCGTCGGCGGCTCGAGGGATGCGGTCGATGCAGCGCCGAACGAACCAGTCGAGAAACCGGCGAGTGCCTGAAACGGGCGAGAGCTCGGCGGCCCGGACGCTGCGGCGACGGCTACCTCCTCCGAGCGACCAGCCGACGACACCGACGTGGCGGACACCCGAAAGTGAACCCAGCTTCTTCGCAGCGTCGTCAACAACACGAATCCACACTGGGAACGCCGAATCGAATGCTCCCGGGTGGTTGCAGAATCCCTTCGTGCCGGACGGCGGAGTCGGCCCGAAGTAGTCGACGTCAAGCGTCGCGATCCCGTACCCGGGCAGACTCGTCGCGAGTCGATGGTCGAACGTCGAGAAGCCGCCGCACCCGTGCAGGACAACGACGGCAGCGCCACGACCGCCCGGCGCCCGGCAGAATTCGGCTCGCACAACCGCGCTCCCGCTTTGAAAATCAGCGCGAGAGCACCCGCCGCCGAACCGCGGAAAGCCGCCGGCAGCCGCAGGGCAGGCCGTAACCAGGGCCGCGACCATCACGGCGAGAGCGCGCATCACGGTCGTTATAGCGGCGATACCTTGAATCCAAAGGTGGTCTCACCCAGAACTTAGAGTCAGCCTGCAGAATCTAGGGAACAAGCGACGAGGGGAGACGAGAAGTGGAACCGGCCGAGGTAAGCGAGCGGCTCGAGCAGGCGCTCTTCGAGATCCGGCGCGTCATCGCCGGCCAGGATCAGATGCTGGAGCGGGTGCTCGTCTGCCTCCTCGCGCAGGGACACCTCCTCATCGAGGGCGTGCCGGGCCTTGCGAAGACGTTGACGATCAAGACGACGGCCGGCGTGCTCGGCGGCACCTTCGCGCGGATTCAGTTCACGCCCGACCTCGTACCGGCCGACCTCGTCGGCACGCGCGTCTACCGGCCCGATCAGGGGACGTTCGAGACGGAGCTCGGTCCCGTCTTCTGCAACTTCCTGCTCGCCGACGAGATCAACCGCGCGCCCGCGAAGGTGCAGTCGGCGCTGCTCGAGGTCATGCAGGAGCACCAGGTCACGATCGCGCACACGACGCTACCCGGTGCCCGATCCGTTCCTCGTGATGGCGACGCAGAACCCGATCGAGTCGGAAGGCACCTATCCGCTGCCGGAGGCGCAGGTCGACCGGTTCATGCTCAAGATCCTCATCGACTATCCGGAGCACGACGAGGAGCTGACGATCGTGCAACGCCAGTTGACCGCCGCGCCGGAGCTGCGCGAGGCGCTCAGCCTCGACGAGCTGAAGGAGCTGCAGCGCCAGGTGTTCGAGGTCTACGTCGATCCGGCGCTCATCAGCTACGCCGTCCGGCTGGCGAAGGCGACACGCGAGCCCGGCCCCGAACACGCGGAGTACATCTCGTTCGGCGCGAGCCCCCGCGGACCGATCAGCATCACGCAGGCCGCGCGCGCCCTCGCGCTCATTCGCGGTCGTGACTACGCAACGACCGAAGACGTGCGTGCACTCGCCAAGGACGCGCTCCGCCACCGCCTCGTGCTCAGCTACACGGCGCTCGCCGAAGGAGTCACTCCGGACCGGATCCTCGACTCGGTGCTCGCGTCGGTTCCCGTGCCGGAGGTGAGCCTGTCGCGGCCGTGAACGCCGGGCCGTTTCTCCGCTCGGCGACGCCAGATCGTCCCGGGCCCGGCCCGCTGCCGGCGGAGGCGCTCCGCGCGCTCCAGATCGAGGTCGGCCGCCGCCTGCAGGGCTTGCTCGCAGGCGACTACCGCTCGTCGCGGTACGGAGAGGGCGTGGAGCTCGCACAGGTGCGCCCGTACGTCCCGGGCGACGACGTGCGCAAGATCGAATGGAACGTCACTGCTCGCATGGGCGAGCCGCACGTCCGCGTCAACCTCGCGGAGCGCGTGCTCGTCACCTGGCTCCTGCTCGACACGTCGCCGTCGATGCAGTTCGGCACGCGCGACCGGCGCAAGGCAGACGTTGCCGACGGCGTCGCGATCGCTGTCGGTCACGTCGCGACGCGGCGCGGCAACCGCCTCGGGGTGCTCACCTTCGGAGACTCGAACCCGGTCACCCTGCCGCCGCACCAGGGACGCGCCGGGCTGCTCGGTCTGCTCGAGGCGCTGCAGCGGGAACCGGAGCAGCGACAGCTCGGAGCGACGTCGCTCGGCAAGGCGATCTCGCGCGCGGCGGCGATCGCGCGGGAACGCGGTGTCGTCGTGGTCGTCTCCGACTTTCGCGGGCCACTCGACTGGCGGAAGCCGCTGCTCCAGCTGATGAGCAGGCACGACGTACTCGCCGTCGAGATCCGCGATCCACGCGAGCAGGAGCTGCCGGACGTCGGCGACCTGTGGCTGGTCGACCCGGAGACGGGACGCCAGGTGCGTGTCGACACGCGCAGCCGGTCGCTGCGCGAGCGCTTCGCGCACGCGGCCGAGGAGGAGCGGAGCGGCGTTGCGCGCGTTCTGTCGGCTCTCGCGGTGCCCCACGCGGTGCTCTCGACGTCGGGTGACTGGCTCCGTCCGTTTGCAGCCTTCCTCGGAGCGCGCCGATGAGCTTCGCCCGTCCTCTCGCGCTGATCGCGCTGATCGTCGTGCCGATGCTCATCGTGCTCTGGCGCCTGCAGGAGCGCCGGCGTGCGCAGCAAGCCGCCGCCTTTTCGTCGCCGGCCCTGCTGCCGAATCTCGTCGGTCCGGCCGCCCCGGACTGCGCCGCACGATCCCGCTCGGGATCTTTCTGCTCGCGCTCGTCGCGCTGATTCTCGGCGCCGCGCGTCCGCACGCAAACATCAAGGTTCCGCGCAAGGAAGCGACCGTCGTGCTCGCCATCGACGTCTCGCGCTCGATGACAGCGCAAGACGTGAAGCCGACCCGTCTCGACGCTGCGCTCACGGCGGCGGATGCGTTCCTCGCCAAGGTGCCGGCCGAGTACAGCATCGCCGTGGTCGGCTTCGGCACGCGCGCCTTCGTTGCGCTGCCGCCGACCACCGACCGCGTGCTCGCACACGACGCGCTCGTGTCCCTCTCCCCGAGCGAAGGCACGGCCATCGGCGACGCGATCGCGCTCGCGACAAGGCTCGGAACCCGGCAGAGGACGAGCGACGGCACCGTGCCGCCGACCTCGGTGCTCATCATCTCGGACGGCGCGCGCGACGGAGGACAGACGGCGCCGCTCGCCGCAGCCCGCAAAGCAGGAGCCGCGCACATTCCGGTGTCAACCGTGCTGGTCGGCACGCCGAACGGAGTCGTCACGAACAAGCTCGTCGGGGGCTACTCCGAGCAGATTCGCGTACCGCCGAGCCCGGGCACGCTGCAGCAGGTCGCGAAAGCAAGCGGCGGACAGTTCTTCCGGGCGCGCACGAGCGCGGCGCTGACATCCGTGTACAAGAAGCTCGCAACACGAATCGGGCACCGAACGCAAAACCGTCAGATCACGGATGTCTTCGCCGGCGGCGGAATCGTGTTGCTGCTTCTCGGCGGCGGCCTCTCCGCAGTTCTGGTTCAAGAGGCCGATTCCGTGAGGCGGCTACTGCTCCTTGCCACGGTCACGGCCGCCTGTGCGGTTGTCGCAGCACCCGCGTACGCGACCACCGAGTGCCGCGGCCTTCAGGTGTGCGTCCCGGTGGCCGGCCCATGGGTGCTCGCCTCACCCGGACAGATCGAGTTCCAGCTCGCCTGCCCGAAACGCTTCATCGTGGGCGGTCTCGACGCCGAGCTCTCGAGCCGCGGCATCGACATCGGCTTCGTGGGAAACCTCGGCAGCCCGGTGAATCCCGGCATCACGACCTCGAAGGAGGCGATCTTCCTCGGGCGGCTCGTGCGCGGCAGCGATCCGGCAGCAAGCTTCCGGCCGCACATCGGCTGCATACCGGCGTCCGGCGGCGGCCAGCGGACCCCGACCGCTTACCACGTCTTCAAGCCCGGGACGCCGAGCATCCGCCACGTGACGAACATCGTCGTAGAACCAGGCCGGACGCGACACTACGTCAAGCGCTGCGCGAGCAACGAGCGCCTCGTGGCGGCAACGCACGCAGTCGGCTTCCTCGGTGACATCCCGCCGTCGGCTCTCGCTTGCACGCTCGGTCCAGGTCGTGCAGAGCGTGGACGGAGGACGCGTGAAGCTGACGGTGCGTGCGACCCGTGCGATCGCGGGCCACAACGCCGTCGTACAACTCGACCTCGTGTGTGCGGCCAGATGACCTTCGGCCACCCGCTCCTGCTCCTGACGCTCCTGCTCATTCCGGCCGCGATCGTCGCCTACCGGTTGGCGACACGGCGGCGGATGCAGTACGCAGTGCGATACACGAACGTCGACGTTCTCGCCTCCGTCGTCGCCACCGGCCGTCCGTGGCGGCGCTGGCTCATGGCCGGCGTGTTCCTGCTCGCGCTCGCGACGTTGTGTGCTGCGCTGTCGCGTCCGCACGTGCACCGCCTCGTGGCGAACGACAATGCCACCGTCGTTCTCGTCCTCGACGTCTCCGGCTCGATGGAGGCACAGGACGTCAAGCCGACACGGCTCGCCGCAGCGCAGCGGGCCTTGCACACGTTCCTCGCCAAGGTGCCGTCGCGTCTCAAGGTCGGCCTCGTCCTGTTCGCCGGCGAAGCGCAAGTCGCAACGCCGCCTACGACCGACCACGCACTCGTCGGGCAGGCGGTTGACGACGCGGGCTACTTCCGCGGCTTCGGAGGGACCGCGATCGGGGACGCGATCGCGACTGCAGTACGAGTCGGCCTGCGATCCGCGGGGTTGCCCAGCAACTCCGTCACCGCATTGTCGCCGTCGCAGCTCGCCGCCTACGTGACAGCTGCTCCGCGTCCGGCCAGCACGCTCGTGTCGATCCTCTTCCTCTCCGACGGACACCAGACTCGCGGCACCCTCACGCCGCGCGAAGGCTCCGACAAGGCGCGGGCGGCCGGCATCCCGGTGTACACGGTTGCGCTCGGAACGACCGGCAACACGACGATGCGCGGCTTTCCCGGAGGCTTCGGTGGCGGCGGCGGATTCGGGCGCCCCGGTCTCGCCCCCGACCCGACGACCCTGCGCGCCATCGCCGACCGCACGGGCGGCAAGTTCTTCCGCGCGAAATCTGCCGGAGCCGTCGAGCAAGCCTATTCGGCGCTCGGCTCGACGTTCGGCCGCAGGTCGGGCAGTGTCGAGGTGACCGACTGGTTCCTGATCGGAGCTGCAGGCCTGCTCGTGCTCGCGGGCGTGCTCTCGGCGCTCTGGTCGCCGCGCCTGCCCTAGGTAAAGGTCTCGTACAGGACACGCAGGCGCGCGATCGCGCCGTCGCGCTCCTCGAGGTGCAGCTCTCCTGCAGGACGCTCCGGGTCGAGCGACCATGCGTAGACGGCGGAATCGCCGCGATCCTCGAGCACGACGATCTCGTCGTCGGGCGGCTGCGCGCGGTACGCCTCGGCGATGGCAGCACGACCTCGGAACGGTCCGGCCGGAATGCCGACGAACTCGAGCTCGGCATCCTCGGTGAAGAGCTCGGCGAGCGACACCCAGTCGCCCGTGCGCACACCGACGTTGAACGCCGCGACCTCGCGGTCGAGCAGGCTCATGTCACGCCCGAACGAGCGGCTTGTACTTGATGCGGTGCGGCTCGAGCGCCTCGGCGCCGCGAGTCTCGGTGACCCACTCGGCGTACTCGCCCCAGGTTCCCTCGAACCACGTCGTCTGCGAATCGCCCTCGAACGCGAGGATGTGCGTCGCGACGCGGTCGAGGAACCAGCGATCATGCGTGATCACCACTGCGCAGCCGGCGAAGTCGAGCAGCGCGTCTTCGAGCGAGCGCAGCGTGTCGACGTCGAGATCGTTCGTCGGCTCGTCGAGCAGCAGCACGTTGCCGCCGCTGGCGAGCACCTTCGCGAGGTGCACGCGATTGCGCTCTCCGCCGGATAGATCGCCGACGCGCTTCTGCTGGTCGCCGCCCTTGAAGTTGAACCACGACACGTACTGCCGCGAGTTCACTTCGCGCTTGCCGAGGACGATGTTGTCGTGGCCGCCGCTGATCTCCTTCCAGACGGTGTTCGCCGGAGCGAGATCGGCGCGGGACTGGTCGACATACGCGAGCTGCACCGTGTCCCCCACCCTCAGCACCCCGCCGTCCGTGCTCTCCTCGCCCGCGATCATCCGGAAGAGGGTCGTCTTGCCGGCGCCGTTCGGGCCGACCACGCCGACGATGCCGGCCGGGGGAAGCGAGAACGTCAGGTCCTCGACGAGCAGCTTGTCGCCGAACCCCTTCTGGACGCCCTCGGCCTCGATGACGATGTCGCCGAGCCGCGGCCCCGGCGGGATGTGGATCTCGACCTTGTCGAGCTTGAAGTTCTGCTCGTCGGCGAGCATCTGCTCGTATGCACCGAGACGCGCCTTCGACTTCGCGTGACGCGCGCGAGGGCTCATGCGCACCCACTCGAGCTCGCGCGCGAGCGTGCGCTTGCGCGCCGAGTCCTGCTTCTCCTCGACGGCGAGGCGCTCCTGCTTCTGCTCGAGCCACGAGGTGTAGTTGCCCTGGAAGGGAATCCCCTTGCCGCGGTCGAGCTCGAGGATCCACCCGGCCACGTTGTCGAGGAAGTACCGGTCATGGGTGACAGCGACGACGGTGCCCTTGTAGTCCGCGAGGAAGCGCTCGAGCCACGCAACGGACTCCGCATCGAGATGGTTCGTCGGCTCGTCGAGCAGCAGGAGATCCGGCGCGGAGAGCAGCAGACGGCAGAGCGCGACGCGGCGTCGCTCGCCGCCGGAGAGCGTCGCGACGTCGCGATCGCCTTCGGGCACGCGCAGTGCGTCCATCGCGTGATCGATGTGCTGGTCGAGCTGCCAGGCGTCGGCGCGATCGATCGCGTCCTGCACCTTCGCCTGGTCTGCGAGCAACACGTCGTAGTCCGCGTCGGGCTCCGCGAACGCGGTCGAGATCTCGTTGAAGCGGTCGAGCAGGTCGCGCAGCGCGCGAACGCCATCCTCGACATTGCCGCGCACGTCACGCTTGGCGTCGAGCCAGGGCTCCTGCTCGAGCAGCCCGACGCTCGCCCCCGGCGCGAGCTCGGCCACGCCGGACGACGGCTCCTCCTTGCCCGGCCATGATCCGCAGGACTGTCGACTTGCCGGCCCCGTTCGGGCCGAGCACGCCGATCTTCGCGCCCGGGAAGAACGACAGGGAGATGTTCGACAGCACCTGACGTTCTGGGCCGTAGAACTTGTCGACCTTGTACATCGTGTAGATGTATTCGCTGCTCATTGGCGGCGGACTGTACCGGATGTCCTTTCAAAGGCTTAATCCTCTCTTGACGGAGCGTCCGTACCGTGAGCCGTGTGATACGGCATCTGGCGCTGGTCGTCGCCGGCCTGGTGACGGTGCTCGTTGTCGCCGGCCAGCTCGCACGGGCAGACGTGCCCAAGACGCACCTTCGAAACGACTCGAACCCGTACTGGTCGTCGGACGCGCGAACGGTCGCGTTCCAGCGTGAGACCGGCGGCTTCAACGAGGTGGGCGTAGCTGCCGCCGGCCACGGGCCCACCGCCTGGGTCGGGCCAGGCGTGCCGCGCGGGTGGCGGCCCGGCGGGACGGAGCTGCTCGTCGAATCCGGCAGTGCGACCATCGTCGAAGCGAGTGACGGCCGGCAGCTGGCATACATGAACGCGACCTCGGCAACCTGGTCGCCGGACGGAGGGCGCATCGCCTACCTCCGCGACGGCAGTCTGTACGTCTCGGACTCCACGGCTGCGCACGAGCGGCAGCTCTTCGGTCAGACAGGCCGACCGTCCGCGGATAGCGCCGGCCCGGTGTGGTCGCCCGACGGCAGCGAGATCGTGCTCGCAACGGCGGAGGGACTGCGCATCGTGGAGGCGGACGGCTCGGGTTCCCGCATCGTCTTCGGCGGCACAACCGACGCCGTCAACCCGAGCTGGTCGCCCGACGGGAAGACGATCGCGTTCGAGCGCGGCGACGGGCCGTCTTGGGTGATCTGGCTCGTGGACTCGTCCGGGCAGAACGCGCACGCGGTCACGGCGTTCGGCTCCAACTCGCGCTTCCCGCAATGGTCGCCGACGGGAAGTCGGCTCGCATTCATCAGCGACCGCCAGCACGTCCCCGGAGGCGCGACGCAATTCCAGTACGCGCTCTATGTCGACACGCTCGACGGCAACAAGGTCAAGAAGATCGAGGACGACGTGCACCCGATCACGCCGCCGCGCTGGTCGCCGACCGGCGCGCAGATTGCCTACGCGGCGGGACAGGAGTGCCGACGCTGGGGAATCTACGTCGTCAATCCGGATACGCCGCAGCGCGATCGCCGGAGAACGAATCTGTGCCGCTTCGTCGGCACCGCAGGGAACGACGTCCTGAATGGCACGGGGTACTCCGACATCATCCGCGGCCTCGCAGGCAACGACCGGATCTTCGCCGGGGCCGGCAACGACCGCATCGAAGGGAATGGCGGCAACGACACGATCTCAGCCGGCCCCGGCTCGAACGCGGTCTTCGGCGGTCCCGGCAACGACACGATCACCGCAGGCAACGGCCGCGACCTACTCGAAGGCGGCCCCGGGCGGGACACGATCAAGGCCGGGGGCGGCAACGACCGCATCGAGGCACGCGACGGCTTCCGTGACGTGATCGACTGCGGCCCCGGCAACGACACCGCCGAGGTCGACCGCCTCGACGTCGTTCGCGATTGCGAGCACGTGCTCAGGCCGTAAGCTCGCTGGGTGGCATGCTGCTGTGATCCCATCGACTACCGCAGACTCTTCAGCCGGAAGTCGGCCGCGCGTGATCTGCGCCGCTACCGGGAACGCGGTCTCAGCGGAACCTCGCGTGAGCTCGTCAGGCTCGCCGGCGACGTCGAAGGAGCCAGCGTGCTCGACGTCGGCGGAGGGATCGGCGCGATCGACCTCGAGCTGCTCGAAGCGGGAGCCGCGCGCGCGACAAACGTCGAGCTCTCCGGTGGCTACGAGGACGCGGCCGGCGAGCTGATCGCGGAGCGCGGCCTCGGGGATCGCGTGGAGCGGCGCGTCGGTGACTTCGTGACGGCGGAGCTCGAGGCGCACGACGTCGTGGTGCTCCATCGCGTCGTCTGTTGCTATCCCGACGTCGACGCGCTCGTAGATGCGGCGGCGGAACACACGCAGCGAACGCTTCTGCTCACGTATCCACAGGAGCGCGTGCTGATTCGCGCAGGCCTGCGCATGATCAACGTCTGGCTCCGGCTCACGCGCTGCGGCTTTCGCACGTACGTGCATCCGGTGACGACGATCGTGGCGGCAGCGGAAGCGCACGGCCTTCGGCTCGACCGCCGCGAGCGGCACGGCTTGGTCTGGGAATCGGCCGTCTTCGCGCGCTAACGCAGGATGCCCGTGTGCCCGAGCGAGTAGCGCCCGGGCTGCGGCCACACGCACAGCCCGTGCGGGCCTGCGCCGACCGGGATCTTCGCCAGTAGACGGCCGCTCGTTGTGCTGATCGCGTAGACGACGCCGTTCCACCGTCCGGTGAGCCACAGGATCTTGCCGTCGGCCGAGACATTCCCCATGTCGGGGCTGCCGCCTCCGGCGATGTGCCATTTCTTCACGACGTGCCGCGTCGCGAACGAGATAACGGAGATCGAGCCCTCGCCGCGGTTCGTCACGTAGAGGAACCGATCGTCACGGCTCGGATAGAGGCCGTGCGCCCCCGCGCCGGTCGGCATGAACCGCAGCACGCGAAACGTGCTGCCGTCGACGAGCCAGACGCCGTTCGAGTTCATGTCGGCGACGTAGAACACGGACCCGTCCGGCGACAGCTTCACATCCTGCGGTGCCGCACCGGGGTGCAGGGTCAACACGCCGTCGACCCGCTGCGCCGCGATGTTCACCTTCAGCAGCTGGCTCGAGAACTCGCAGCTCACGATCGCGTAGCTCCCGTCTGCGGAGAAGTCCATGTGATCGGCGCCCGAGCACGGGACCGACAGCGAGTGACGCAGCTTGAAGGTGTGCGGATCGCGAAAGTCGAGCCGGTGAAGTCGCTCCGCGACGACGATCGCGTAGTGCCCGTCGGGCGTGAAGTACATGTTGTACGGGTCGTCGACCGGGATCGTGTGACCCGGCTTTCCGGTATTCGGGTTGATCGGCGTGAGCGTGTTGCCGAGATCGTTCGTGACGTACAGCGTCTTCAAGTCCCAGCCGGGGACGACGTGCTGCGGCAGCGCTCCCACCGCGAAATGCTCGACGACCTTGAACGTGCGCTGGTCGATCACGTCGACCGTGCCGCTGCTGCTGTTCGGGACGTAGACGTACGGAAGCGCGTGCCGAACCGCCGGGCTGAAGTTTCCGACCCGGTCGGCCGCGTAGACGTTCTTGACCACCGTCTGCGCGACACGGGCGGCGTGTGTCGACGGGACGAGCTCGGTCAAGGACGAGACGGTTCCGGAGGCGTCGTGACCGCCGGCGAGCAAGATGCCGCGCGGGTCGCTGACGGCGGCGAGATCGGAGAGCGGCCGGCCGAGGGACCCGACGACGCGCACCGTGCGCTTCACCGGGTCGACGGCGACGATCCGGTCGGTCGGCGTCCCGACCGATGCGCCGCGGCCGCCGATCACGAACGCCGTGGTACCGATGGTGGCAGCGGCTGCGTGCGTCGTCGTGGCAGGCAGACGGCCGATCCGGACGACCTTGCGAGTCGCAGGCAGAAACGCGTACACCGCGTCACTCGCGGTGCCGTTCTCGAGGGAGCCCCCGGCGATGACGACGCGTCCTGCGGCGGCGGTCACCGCTGCGTAGCGCAGCGTCTGCGGAAGGTGCGCGACAACGCGAGCGCTCCCGCCGGGCTCCACGCGACGATGGTGTCGAGCCAGCGCGTGCTGCCCGTGTAGCCGCCGACGATGTACGCCGTACGGCCGATGACCGCCGCGGACTGGTCCGAGCTTCCGGTCGGCAGGTGACCGGCCGCCTGTGCGGCGCCGGTCGCCGGGTCGACCATCCAGATGGTGTCGAGCTGCGTCGTCGCGGTGCCACCGCCGAAGAGATATGCGCTACGCCCGATCTTGACGGCCGCCGAGTCGTGCAACGCCGTCGGGATTCGCCCGACGCGCTGCGAGCCGGCGCGCGTCGCGGTGACGATCTCGTCCGACGACACATCCGCCGACGTCAGGCCACCGAGCAGCACGGCTCCTCCGGCGTACGGCGCCGCAGCGGCGTCCTGAATGGCGCTCGCAAGATTTCCCGCGGCGACCGGAACCAGGCGCTTGATCGTCGCGACTCGACGAACGGGATCTCCAGCCCGTGGCGGTCTTCGGCGGGTCGGATTGCGTGGCCTTGTGGGAGCCTCCGCCGCACCCTGCGAGCAGCAGGAGTCCGAGCAGCAGAAGGAAGGCGCCCCGACGCATCCGCGGATGCTGCCAGAGCCCATGTGAATGCCGCATTAACAGCGGCCGCAGTGCTTGAAGGACGGTGGTTCTCCTGGCATCGTCAGAAATGTGCGCTCGCTCGCCGTCGTCATCGCCGTGCTCGGCTTCGCCCCTGCGGCGTCCGCGTGGACGACGCTGACGGGTGGCGTCGGAAATACCGTCGTCCCGTCGATCATCGTCACGCAGGCCGGGAGCCAGCTCGCTTCGTGGGACTCCCCGGTCGGCGGCACGATCTCCGTGTCGCGGAACAACGGCGCCGCGAAGGCGATCGTGTCGGGCGATCCGAGTGCCAGGACGCACACAGCTCGTGCAGCAGCCGAACGGCGCGATCCAGCTCTACTTCCCGAACGCGCAGGGCGTCGGCACGCATGACGTCGACGGACGACGGCCAGACATGGACCGGTCCGATCCAGACGCAGTCGCATACGACCGGGCCAGTCCAGGCCGCGGCGGTCGCACCAGACGGCACGCCCGTACTTCGCCCAGGACGGCACCGGCTTCGTCAACGTCTTCCGCGGCTTGAACGGCGAGAGCGTGAAGAACGTCTTTCCGCGGTGCTGCGGCTACGCGGAGTCGCTTGCGGTCGACACGACCGGCCTCGCTCAGGTCGCGTTCTACTCGAACGCCGACCCCGACGGCACGTTCCTCTACGAGAAGCTCGGCGCCGACCTCAGTCCCGCCGACTCGACCGCGCTCAAGCCGACGGACAGCACATCGACCGCGTGCCGCTCGTCGCTGACCATTCCGGTACGACGTTCATGGCGTGGCCGCCCGGCAGATCCCGCCACCGGCGTCACGGTCGTCCCGTTTCGCGGCGGCTCACCGGCAGGCGACGGCGTCGACTTCCGCGGCTCCTTCGTCGGCGGCGACCCGCACATGGCGTTGACGGTCGACACGAAGGACGAGCTCTGGATCGTCTGGACCGGTGGAGGAGCGGTGCACGCGGCGCGCTCCCGCAGCCACGGCCAGCACTTCGGCGCCTCCGTCTCCGTCCCCGTGACCGGAACGATGTACCAGGTGTCCGCCGCAGGGATCGCCGGCAACCCCGGGACGGTCGAGGTGCTCGTGAACACGGGCTCGAACCTCATCCAGCAGGCGCTCGCAACCAGGCCTCTCCGTCAAGGTGACCAGGAAGCTGAAGAAGGTCGGCAAGAAGAAGATCGTGACGCGCGTTCGTTCAGGCGCTGGACGACGGGTTCAGCGTGCCGACGGCGGTCTTCAAGATCGGCGGCCGGACGATCCATGCGAATTCGTCCGGGACGGCGCAGGTTCCGGCAGGCTCAGGAAAGGCTTCAGCGCCCGGCTACGTCGGCGCCTCGTTCCACGTCCGCTAATCCGTACCATGGTCTCGTGGCGGTAACCACGAGCCAGGCGAAGCTCGACGCGCGCGCACTCCGCGCCGACTTCCCCATCTTCGAGCAGCTGATCCACGGCAAGCCGCTCGCCTTCCTCGACTCGGCGGCGAGCTCGCAAAAGCCGCGTCAGATGCTCGACGAGATGACGAGCTTCTACTCGACGTCGTACGCCAACGTGCACCGCGGCGTCTACGTGCTCGCGGAGCGAGCAACGGCCGCCCTCGAGGCTGCGCGCGAGAAGGTGCGCGCGCTCGTGAACGCACCCGACGTGCGGGAGATCATCTTCGTGCGCAACGCGACCGAGGCGATCAACCTCGTCGCGTATTCGTGGGGCCTCTCGAACCTCGGCCCCGGCGACCTCGTCGTCGTCACCGAGCTCGAGCACCACTCGAACTTCGTCCCGTGGCAGTACATCGCCGGACGCACCGGCGCGAAGCTCGCGATGATCCCGCTGACCGACGAAGGCGAGCTCGATCTCTCGACGCTCGACGCCATCGCCAAGCAGGGACGCGATCAAGGTCGTGGCGACGAACCAGGTGTCGAACTCGCTCGGGACGATCAACCCGGTCGAGAAGCTCAGTCTCGTGGGCGCACGACCAGGGCGCGATCTTCGTGTGTGACGCCGCGCAGTCGGCACCGCACATGACGGTCGACGTTCAGGCGACTTGGAGCCGACTTCGTCGCGATCTCCGGGCACAAGATGTGCGGCCCGAGCGGCATCGGCGCGCTCTGGGGCCGGACCGAGCTGCTGCTTGCGATGGAGCCGTTCCTCACGGGCGGGCACATGATCAACTCGGTGCGGCTCGAGAAGACGACGTGGGGCGAGTTGCCGCACAAGTTCGAGGCCGGCACGGCGCCGATGGCAGAAGCGGTCGGCTTCGGCGCGGCGATCGACTACCTCAACGCCGATCGGTTTCGATGCGATCGAGGCGCACGAGCACGAGCTTGCCGCCTACGCACTCGGGCGGCTCGGCGAGATCGACGGTCTCACGCTCTACGGGCCGCCTGCCGACCGGCGTGCAGGCATCGTGTCGTTCAACGTCGACGGCATCCACCCGCATGACGTCGCCCAGATCCTCGACATGCAGGGCGTCGCCATTCGCGCAGGTCATCACTGCTGCCAGCCGCTGATGCAAAAGCTGGGCGTCGCCGCGACGAATCGTGCGAGCTTCTACCTGTACACCGTGCGAGAGGAGATCGACCAGCTCGTCGACGGCTTGCACGCGGTGCGTAAGGTGTTTGCGTGAACGAGTTCGACCAGATGTACCGCGAGGTGATCCTGGATCACTACAAGAACCCGCGCGGTCACGGCGTGATGGAGGACGCGGATGCGGAAGCCGAAGGGCAGAACCCGCTCTGCGGAGACGAGGTCTCGATCTACGTCGCGTTCGCCGAGGACGGCGAGACGATCGACGAGGTGAAGTTCTCCGGTCGCGGCTGCGCGATCTCCCAGGCGGCAACCTCGATGCTCACCGAGATGGTGCAGGGTCGCAAGGCGATCGACGTCGCGCGCCTCGAGAAGGATGAGCTGCTCGAGGAGATCGGCATTCCGCTCACACCCGTCCGGTTGAAGTGCGCGCTGCTCGGGTTGACGACGCTGAAGGTCGCGCTGCACAAGGCGAAGGGCACGCCGCTGCCCGACGGCCTCGCGGGCTTCGACGAGCTCGAACTCAGTTAGTGGCCGAGTTCGACGTCGCGCCGGCCGACGAGTTTCCGCCCGGCTCCGCCAAGCTCGTCACGGTCGCGCCCGGAACGTTCGTCGGCGTCTACAACTGCGGCGGCAACCTGTATGCGATCGAGGATCGCTGCTCGCACGACGACGGCCCCCTGTGCGAGGGCGACTGGGACGAGGAGACGTGCACCGTCGTCTGCCCGCGCCACGGATCGGCGTTCGAGCTCTCGAGCGGGCGGCCGCTGTCCCTCCCGGCCTACGAGCCGGTCGAGACCTATCCCGTTCAGATCGTCGACGGCATCGTGCGTGTCGACGTCGGCTGAGCCGATCCGCTGCTGGCCGGCGACGGACCCGCTCTACGTCGCGTACCACGACGAGGAATGGGGCCGGCCCGTCACCGACGAGCGCGGCCTGTACGAGCGGCTGTGCCTCGAAGGGTTCCAGTCCGGCCTCTCCTGGCTGACGATCCTGCGCAAGCGCGAGAACTTCCGGCGGGCGTTCGCGGACTTCGAGCCCGACGCCGTCGCGCGGTTCGGCGAGCGCGACGTGAAGCGCCTGCTCGCTGACGCCGGCATCGTCCGCCACCGAGGGAAGATCGAAGCAACGATCGCGAATGCGCGCGGCGTGCTCGAGCTGCGCGAGGACGGGAACGCCGCTGCAGGAGCTCGTCTGGTCGTTCGCGCCCGAGAACTACGCGACGCCGCGGACGACTGCCGACTGGTTCGCGCAGACGGCCGAGTCGCAGGCGCTGTCGAAACGGCTGAAGGCGGCGGGCTTCCGCTTCGTCGGGCCGACGACGGTCTGGGCGGCGATGCAGGCCTGCGGCATCGTGAACGACCACCTCGCGACGTGCTGGGTGCGGGACGAGGTCGAAAGTCTCAGAGACCCGAGAAGTTGAGCGTCGTCCTGCGCTGATTGCTATATATGAGCTAACCGCGGAAAGGAGGTGGTCCGGGAGTGATTTCATCAAGTACGGGCAGTGGAGGTACCAGCGGGTAGAGGTGCGTCCCCGGGACCTACGGGGAATCGCCTAGCCAGCGTAGGGGACGACGCGTTTCGCGCCGCCCGGCCAACTACCGAGCCGGAGCAGGAAGCGCCTCTACCAATACGAGCTGGTTACCGGATTGGGGCCCCGTAAGGGGCCCCTTTCTTATGCGCTAACCCTGACGGCAGGGCCGGGAGCTGGAATCGCTTCCGTTGCAAGCGTTCCAAGCAGGAGCCGCAGCCGCTCGAAGAGCTCGCCGTCGAGCAGGCGCCCCGACGAGTCGAACTTCTCGTGCGCGTGTGTGACCGGCAGCTCGTCGCCGACGACGCGAGCGCCGGCGGTGCCGAGGACCTTGCGCAGGTCGGCCTGCGCCCACATGGCGCCGAATTGCCCGGTGCTCGCGCCGACCACGGCGACGGTCTTGTTCATCAGCGCCGCCTCCAGGCGGGGCCGGGAGGCCCAGTCGATTGCGTTCTTGAGACCGCCCGGAATCGAGCCGTTGTACTCGGGCGTCGCGAAGAGAATCGCGTCGGCCGAGGCCCACGCAGTGCGCAGGCGCTCGACCGATTGCGGGACGTCGCCGGTGTCGAGATCCTGGTCGTACAGCGGCAGAGCCGCGAGGCCGGACGGGTCGAAGAGCTCGACCTCGACACCCTCCGGCGCAGCTTCAGCCGCCGCACGCAGGAGGCTCGTGTTGAACGAGTCGGCCCGCAGGCTGCCGGATACGGCCAGGATCCTCATGACTAGGCCTCCGCCTTGACGAACGCGAGCTCGGCGATGAGCTTCACGTCGTTGCCGACGTAGTCGCCGCCGCTCTGGTTCGGCGCGTTCCAGCTGACGCCGTACTTCGTGCGGTCGATCGAGCTCTCGAGCTTGAGGCCGAGGCGCTCGCGACCGAACGGATCGGTCGACGGCTCGCCGGCGATGACGCCCTCGAGCTCGATCGGCTGGGTCGTGCCCTTGATCGTGAGCTCGCCCTTGCCCTCGACGCGGTTGTCCTCGAGGCGGCGGAGCTCGGTCGCCTTGAAGGCGATCTCCGGGTACCGCTGCGTGTCGAAGAAGTCCGGCGTCTGCAGGTGGCCGTTGAGCTGCTCGTCCTTCACGTCGATCGACGCGACCTTGGCCGTGCCCTCGAGGGTGGCCTGCTCGCCGCCCTGGAGCGACGCGGCGAAGTCGTTGAAGCTGCCGCGGAACGTGTTGACGCCGGCGTAGCCGACCTCGAACGAGACGTGGGAGTGAACCGGATCGGCGGTCCAGCTGCCGGCCGGTGCAAACTGCTTGGTGTTCTCGATGACGGTTGACATAGTGGCTATTGCCTCCTAAACGCTTGTCTGTATACTTGAGCTATCAACGATCTTAGCGAGGAAACCTTGACACGTCAAGTATTGAGCCCACAAGTGACGCTTACGCCCGATCTGGAGCCCTGGGTGCGGTTTTTGCGGGCCCACGCGGCAATCACGAGGCAGCTCTCGGCGCGCCTCGAGGCCCAGCACGGGCTGACGCTCAGCGACTACGACGTCCTCGTGCAGCTCTACTTCGCGCCCGAGCAGCGCACTCAGGCGGGTCGATCTGGCCCGGACGGTGCTGCTCACGGCCTCGGGGATCACGCGGCTGCTCGACGGGCTCGAGCGCAGCGGCTGGGTCGAGAAGAAGGCCTGCGCGAGCGACGCCCGTGTCTCCTATGCCGCGCTGACGGAGCGCCGGGGTGGCGAAGTTCGAGGAGGCTTCCGCCTCGCATCGCGCCGACATCGACGAGCTCTTCGGCTCGAACTTCTCGGACGCCGAGCACAGGCAGCTCGGAGAGCTGCTCGGCCGGCTCCCGCTCGCCGAGACCTCCGCCGGCCTGCTCCTCGGAATGAGCCCGGCGTTCTCCTCCCTCGACGAGCTGGGCGAGGGCTACGGATTCCGCAAGGTTCGCGCGCCGCTCGGCGTCTCGGCGTTCGGCGTCAACGCCCTCGTCTACGCGCCCGGCTACGACGGCATCCTCCACTACCACGACACGCAGGACGAGCTGTACTTCGTCCATCGCGGCAAGGTGCTCGTGGAGGTCGACGGCGAGACCCGCGAGCTCGGCGAAGGCGGCCTCTTCCACTGCGAGTCGACGACGCCGCGCAAGCTCTCGAATCCGTTCGACGAAGACGCGGTCGTCTTCGTCGTCGGCGGCAAGGACGGCTACGTCGAGCGCGACGGCCACCTCGTCGACCCGGCTGACGCCGAGCGGCGCGCGTCGTTCGGCAAGAGCTAGAGCTTCACGACGGTACTGACGCCCGTCTGGGCGTGCAGCTCGTCGAGCGCGTCCGGCGTCTCGTCGAGCGAGATCGTCTTCGTCACGAAACGGTCGAAGGTCGAGGCGACCGTCGAGCGCCGCCTGCGCGAGAAACGGAAAGTCTTCCTGCGGAATCGTGTCGCCGCCATGCGTGACGCGCAATCGCGACCTTCGGGTGGAACAGGTCGCGCTCGAGGTCGATGTCGAGCGCGCGTCCCGGCGGTGGCACGCCGACGAGGGTCGCGGTCCCCGCGTAGGCGCACATGCGCACCGCGTCGACGAGACCGGCGGCCGATGTGATGGCGGAGAACGCGTAGTCGACGCCGTCGGTCAGCTCGCGGACGCGCGCGACCGCCTCGCCGGTCGAGCCGTCGACCGTGTCGGTCGCGCCGAGCTCGGCCGCAAGCGCGAGCTTCTCGGGCAGCACGTCGACAGCGACGATGCGAGCTGCGCCTGCGAGCCGAGCGCCCTGAATCACCGCGAGGCCGACGCCGCCGCACCCGATGACGGCGACCGATGAGCCTTCCTGTACCGGCGTTGCCCAGAGCGCGGCGCCGGCGCCGGTCGAGAACCCGCAGGCGATCAGGCACGCTTGCTCCGCAGGGAGCTCGTCGGGCATCTTCACCGCGCACGCCTCGTGGACGATCACGCGGTCGGCGAACGTACCGCAACGCAGCACCGCATTCAGCACGGCGCCGTCGACGGCGCGGTGCATGCGGCGCTTCGCGCGCAGATTGTTCGAGCAGCGACGCGGATCGCCGCGCTTGCACGCGCGACAGGAATCCCCGCACGGTGCGCGCCAGGCGATCACGACGCGATCGCCCGGCTTGACCGATACGACACCCTCGCCGACGTCTTCGACGACTCCCGCGCCCTCGTGGCCGAGCAGGATCGGAAACTTCATGCCCCACCCGCCCGTCTCGACGACGTGCAGGTCGGTGTGGCAGACGCCGCACGCCTCGACGCGCACCTGCACCTCGTTCGGCCCCGGCGCGTCGAGCGTGATCTCTTCGACGGCTGGACGAGTACCGGCCTCGGCGTAGACGAGGCCGCGCGTCACAGCGCCGCTCTGCGGAGCTGCTCGTCGAGCGGAACGAGCGGCAGCTGGAACGTGTCGACTGCGGCTGGATCCGTCACGACGTTGTCGCCGAGCTCGAGCATCGTCAGCTGGTCGCGCGTCACGGGCGCGCCGGGAAGCTTCTCGGTCAGCGCCGCCTGCAGACGCATCACGGAGAACGGCACGTGGATCGACGGACGGCTGGGCGCCGACGGCGCGCTTCAACCGGTCCCAGAACTCGTTCCAGGTCGGAGCGTCGGGGCCGCCGATCTCGAACGTCCTGTTCGCCGCAGCCGGAAGATCGATCGCGCGGGCGTAGTACTCCGCGACATCCTCGACCCAGATCGGTTGCATGCGCTGCGTGCCCGGGCCGACGATCGGCGTCACCGGCGCGAATCGTGCGAGCCGCACGAACGTCGGTAGCACGCCCCCGTCCTTGCCGAAGACGAAGCTCGGCCGGAAGATCACGTACTCGAGCCCGGACTCCTTGACCGCACGCTCCATCTCCCACTTGGCCGCGAAGTACGGAACGGCGTCCCTCGAGCGCTCGTTCAGACCGAGCGCGCTCGCCAGAACGAACCGGCGCACGCCGGCCTCCTGCGCCGCGGCGACGAGGTCGCGCGTTCCCTGCGCCATGACGCGCTCGAATTCGGCAGCGCGATCCCTTGATGATGGCGACGAGATGCACGATCGAGTCGACGCCCGAAACTGCGGCGCGCAGCGACGTGAGGTCGGTGACATCGCCCTGCATGAGCTCGGCGCCCCACGACGCGAGCCGTGAGGCACGCTGCGGATCGCGGACGAGCGCGCGTACCGGTAACTCGCGCGCCCGAAGGGCATGCACCGCGTGCGGGCCGACGAATCCGGTGGCGCCGGTGACGAGAACGGTCATTCGAAGTTCTTGAAGTAGCGGCTTGGAGTGGGACCCTTCTGCCCTTTGTACTTCGAGCCGATTCCTGCCGCTCCGTACGGCGTCGCCGCAGGCTCGGTCATCTGCATGAACGAGATCTGGCCGATCTTCATCTCCGGGTAGATCGTGATCGGCAGGTTCGCGACGTTGGAGAGCTCGAGGGTCACGTGCCCGTCCCACCCCGGGTCGATGAAGCCGGCCGTCGAGTGGATGAGTAGACCGAGTCGGCCGAGCGAGCTCTTGCCCTCGAGTCGCGCCACGAGGTCGTCGGGGAGCCGAATGCGCTCGAGCGTCGACCCGAGCACGAACTCCCCGGGATGAAGCACGAACGGGTGCTCACCGTCCACCTCGACAAGCTCGGTGAGCTCCTCCTGCTCGACCTTGACGTCGATGAACGGGTAGCGGTTGTTGTGGAAAACGCGGAAAAAACGGTCGACCCGCACGTCGACGCTCGAGGGCTGGAGGAGCGAGGTGTCGTAGGGGTCGATCTCGATCCGGCCCTCGGTGAGGTACCGGGAAATCGTCGCATCCGAGAGGACCACGGGGCGAGTTTAGGGGTTACGATTCCGGACCCTCGTGGCAATCGCCTCGGATATCGACTACAGCGAGCTTCGACGCGTCCGGCGTGAACTGCGAAAGCGCCAGGTTAGGCGCCGCCGCCTGACCGCAGTCGCCCTGCTCGTTGTGCTCGCCGCAGCCGCGCTCTTCGGCCTCACGAAGCTGCTCGCCGGCTCGGCCGGAGCCGCGATCGTCGTATTGAACCCGGTGCGCTCCGCGATGCCGGCCAGCCCGTTCCGGTCGACCCTGCCGGATGAGATCCGTGGCGTGCACGTGACCGGGCCGCTGATGAGCCTGCCCGGGAAGTTCCAGCAGTACCTCGCGCTCAAGAAGGACGGCCTCAACACGCTCGAGGTCGATGTGAAAGACGAGAGCGGCAACGTCTCGTTCATCAGGGGAGCGCCTGCGATGGCAGTGAAGGATGGCGCCGCTCGCCCGTACTTCAACGCGAAGGCCGCCGCAGCCCAGGCGCACAGAGCCGGCATCTACCTGATCGGGCGAGTCGTCAGCTTCGAGGACCCGATCACGGCGGTCGCGCACCCGCAGCTGGCGATTCACAAGAGCGACGGATCGCTCTGGCACACGAACGGCGGCCTTGCCTGGCTCAACCCGTACTCGCGTGCCGCCTGGAAGTACGACGTCGATGTCGCCGTCGCAGCCGCCAAGGCCGGCTTCGACGAGATTCAGTTCGACTACACGCGCTTCCCGAGCGACGGCGACCTCTCGATCATCCGTTACCCCGGCGCGCATCCGCAGCCGATGAAGGCGACGATCGCCGCGTACCTCGCGTACGCCGCGTCACGACTGCATCCCCTCGGTGTGCGCGTGTCGGCCGACGTGTTCGGACTGTCGGCGACCCACGATCTCGGAATCGGCCAGTACCCGGCGCAGGTCAGCCGGGTCGTCGATGCGATCTATCCGATGACCTACCCGTCCCACTACCGCTCCGGTGAGTACAACCTCCCGAATCCTGACGCGGCACCGGGAACGACCGTCCTGGACTCGCTGCGCGACTTCCGTGCGCAACTCGACGGCAGCAAGGCCCTACTGGTGCCGTGGCTCCAGGACTTCTCGCTCGGCCGGACGTACACGTTCGCCGACGTCGCGGCGCAGATCTCCTCGGCGCGCGCCATGTCCGCGGGCGGGTTCATGCTCTGGAACGCCTCTGGGCTCTACACGTCCCGGGCGCTTCACGGTGGCCCGCCACCGCCGCTTCCCGCCGTGCCGGCACCGCAGCTGTAGGGCACGGCTATCGTGGGCGGCCATGGCCGCGACGCGCGCAATCCGCCTTCAGACCGAGGTCCCGGGCCCCAAGTCCCGCGCCATCCTCGACCGGAAGGCGCGTGTGGTCGCCGAGCCGCTCTCCGTCTACCTGCCGATCGTCGTGGCAGAGGGGCGGGGCGCGACGCTCACTGACGTCGACGGCAATACGTTTCTCGACTTCGCCGGCGGCGTCGGCTGCCTGAACGTCGGGCACGCGCACCCGCGCGTCGTCGAGGCCGTGCAGAGGCAGGCAGCGCAGTTTCTCCACACCGACTTCACGATCGTTCCATACGAGGTGTACGTCACGCTCGCCGAGAGGCTGCTTGCGGTCTCCCCATTCAGCGGACCGGCGAAGGCAGCCTTCTTCAACGCCGGCACGGAAGCGGTCGAGAACGCGGTCAAGTTCGCGCGCGCCTACACGAAGCGACCCGCGGTGATCGCGTTCGAAGGCGCGTTCCACGGCCGCACGCTGCTGTCGCTGACGCTGACCTCGAAGACGCACCCGTACAAGGCGGGGTTCGGACCGTTTGCACCGGAGGTCTATCGCGTGCCGTTTCCGAACGAGTACCGCGGCGTCAGCGCAGCCGACGCGCTCGAGGGAATCGAGCGCGCTTTCACGACGCAGGTTGCGCGCGAGACGGTCGCAGCGATCGTGCTCGAGCCGGTGCAAGGCGAGGGCGGCTTCATCGTTCCGCCGCTCGAGTTCGTGCAAGGCGTGCGCGAGATCTGCGACCGCGAGGGCATCGTGTTCGTCGCAGACGAGGTGCAGACCGGATTCGGCCGCACGGGGCGCATGTTCGCGATCGAGCACTTCGGCGTTGAGCCCGACCTGATGACCGTCGCCAAGTCGATTGCCGCAGGGCTGCCTCTCTCGGGCGTCCTGGGCAAGGCCGCAATCATGGACGCACCCGGGGACAACGCGGTCGGTGGAACGTATGTCGGCAATCCGGTCGCGCAGGCGGCCGCCCTTGCAGTCCTCGACGTCTTCGAGGACGAAGGGCTGGTCGAACGTGCCGGCCGCATCGGCGAGACCATCCGCGGCAGGATGACGGCATGGCAGGACCGCCATCCGCAGATCGGGGACGTGCGCGGCCTCGGCGCGATGCTCGCGATCGAGCTCGTCCGGGATCCCGCGACGAAGGAGCCTGCGCCCGAGCTCGCGGTTCGGGTGACCGAGGAGGCCGCCCACCGCGGACTCTTGCTGCTGCGGGCGGGCGTCCACTCCAACTGCATCCGCGTCCTCTGTCCGCTCGTGATCAGCGATCCCGAGCTGGACGAGGCGCTGGCCACTTGGGACGAGGCGCTCGAAGCGGTTCTCGCGTAGCCGCTTCGGCGGTTACCGCGTTCTATGTCCGTGGCTCCGCGCTCACCTTCTACCGCTGCCGGCGCCGTGCCCGGTGAGGTGATCGCCGGGCGCTACGAGCTCGAGGAGCTCGTGGGGACAGGTGGGATGTCGACCGTGTATCGGGCCCGCGACCAGCTCCTCGAGCGATACGTCGCGCTCAAGGTGCTGCACCCCCACTACGCCGACGACGAGGAGTACGTCGAGCGGTTCCGGCACGAAGCCCGCTCCGTCGCGCAGCTGTCCCACCCTCACATCGTCACCGTGATCGACCGCGGCGAGGACGGTGGCCAGCAATTCATCGTCTTCGAGTACATCGACGGCGAGAATCTCAAGCAATTCGTCGAACGGACCGGGCCCCTTCCCACGCGTCGGGCAGTCGAGCTCGCGCTCGCGATCGCCGACGCTCTCGCCTTCGCCCATGAGCACGGCCTCGTGCACCGCGACGTCAAGCCGCAGAACGTCTTGCTCACTCCGGATGGTGACGCGAAGGTGACGGACTTCGGTATCGCACGCTCGCTCGACGTGGAGCACGGGATGACGCAGACCGGCACCGTCCTCGGCACGAGCAACTACCTGTCACCGGAGCAAGCAAGCGGCAAGGCCACGACGCCGTCCACCGACGTGTACTCGCTCGGCGTGGTTCTCTACGAGCTGCTGACCGCAGAGGTGCCGTTCCCCGGCGACAACTTCGTCGCCGTCGCGATGAAGCACATCAACGACCCTCCGCCCGATCTGCTCGCGAAGAGACCCGACGTGCCGCTCAGGCTCGCGGCGGCCGTCGATCGTGCCATGGAGAAGGATCCGGATGCGCCGGTTCCCGACGATGGACGAGTTCGCCTGGGAGCTGCGGCAGTGCCTCGCGGAGCTCGACGTGCCCGACGCGGAGCGGACATTCATCGAGCAGAGCCCGGTACTGCAAGAGAGCCGCCCGCAGCGCGTGCGCGCGACGCGGAGTCGCCTGCCGTTGTACGTGGTTCTTGCCCTGGCCGCGGTCGCCGCGATCGTCGTGGGCATCCTCGCGCTGGGTGGCTCGAAGGGCAAGTCGAAGGCTCCTCCCACCGCCGGCGGAGCCGTCGTCGCGCTGAGCGGCATCGGCGCGGACGATCCTTTCGGCAACAACAAGGTGGAGCACAACGCCGACGCACCGAAGGCCGCGGACGGCAACCCGTCGACCTACTGGCAGACGGAGCATTACAACGACGGGCTCGGCAAGCCCGGCGTCGGCGTCGTGCTGAGCGCACCGCGTAGCGTCGCGTTGAAGCAGATGACCGTGTCGACCGACACGCCAGGCTTCACCGCGCAGATCAGAGTCGGAGAGTCCCCGACGGGACCGTTCACGCAGGACTCATCCCCGAAGACGATCAATGGAAGCGCCGTCTTTCCGCTCAGGGGTACAGCGGGCAGGTACTACGAGGTGTGGATCACGGATCTCGGTCCGAACAGCTCCGCCCACGTGAACGAAGTGAAAGCGCGTTCTTAGTACTCGAGCGACGCCCGTCGCTCATGCCGTTCGAGCGCAAGCGCAATGAGACGATCGACGAGCTCCTCGTATGACACGCCTGACGCCTCGAACAGCTTCGCGTACACGCTCGTCGCCGTGAAGCCCGGCATCGTGTTCAGCTCGTTGACGACCACTTCGCCGTCGCTCGCGCGCACGAAGAAGTCGACCCGTGCGAGGCCCTCGCACTCGCACGCCACAAACGCGTCGACCGAGCGCTGCTGAACGAGCTCGATCGTCTCCTGCGGCAGCTCCGGCGGGATGACGAGCTGCATTCCGTCCGCGTCGTACTTCGAGTCGAAGTCGTACCACTCGTGCTCGAGGGTGTCGATGCGACCCGGTAGCGACGCGACCGGCGGCGGCACACGGTTGCCGAGGACACCGCACTCGACCTCCATGCCCTCGACGAATTCCTCGACGAGCACCTTCTCGTCGTGCCGCCGCGCAAGCGCCACGGCAGGCCCGAGCTCGGACGCGTCGTGCACCTTCGAGATGCCGACCGACGAGCCGAGACGCGCCGGCTTCACGAACACGGGGTAGCCGAACGGGTTCTCGACAGGATCGCCAAGGCGGATCGCGTTGTGCCGCGCGACGGGGACGCCGCTGTCGCGCAGCACCTTCTTGAACAGATCCTTGTCCATCGCGAGCGCGGACGCCGCGACGCCGGCGCCGACGTACGGGATGCCGGCAAGCTCGAGCAGGCCCTGCACCGTCCCGTCCTCGCCGAACGGCCCGTGCAGGATCGGCAGCACGACGTCGACGGCGCCGAGCGCCGCGAGCGTTCCACCCTCCGCCGGGACAGGCAGCGTCTCCGCCGGACCCGTCCCGGTGTCTGACACCAGGGCGTGTCCGCCAGGGTCGAGGCTCCACCGGCCGTCGCGGCCGATGGCGACGTTCACGACGTCGTACCGCTCGGGATCGAGCGCCTCCAGCACGGAGCGCGCCGAGAGCAGCGAGATGTCGTGCTCGCTCGAGCGGCCGCCCGCGAGCAGCGCGACGCGGAGCCGGCGGCTCAAGGGGTCGTCGTCGTCGTGTCCGTGGCGGGCACGAGCTGGCCGACCGTCAGCGTCACGACCGTCTTCGCCGGCTGCTGCGAGCCGCCCTTCGGCGACTGGTCGAGGACGACGCCGTCCTGGGCGGGATCCGTCGTCTGCTGGTAGACGATCGTGTCGCGGAAGCCCGACGCCTGCAGCGTCTGCTCGGCCGTGCCCACGTCGTAGCTCGTCACGTTCGGAACCGTCGATGTCTTCGGCCCCTTCGAAACCGTCAACGAGACGATGCTGTTCTTGCCCGCCGACTCGCCGCCCTTGGGACTCTGGGCGATCACGGTGTTCGCGGGCTGCGAGCTGTCGACGAAGCGTGGGCTGACCTGGAACCCTTGCGCCTGCAGCGTCGAGGTCGCCTGGTCGATCGGCAGGCCGAGCACGCTCGCAACGGCGATCGGCTGAGGACCCTTCGAGACGTTGATCCGCACCGACTGGCCGACGGTCAGCTTCGTCCCGGCCGGCGGATCCTGCGCTGTCACCTCGCCGGTCGGCTTGTCCGAATTGACCCCGTGCACGTCGGGCTTCGAGATGCGCCGCCGTGAGCGCAGAGGCAGCTGCGGTCGACTGCTGCCCGACGAGCGACGGAACGACCGCCTTCGGCAGGCCGGTCGAGACGAGGATCGCCACCTTGTTCCCCTTCGGGATGCGCGTGCCGGCGACGGGATCCTGGTGAAAGACGAGCCCCGCGTCCGTCTTGCGACTCGCGTGATGCGTAACCACGGGCACGAAGCCGTCGGCCTTGATCTTGTCGCGCGCGAGACGCTCGGGGACGTTGAGGTACAGCCCCACCGCGATCGGCTTGGTCGAGTTGAGCTTGTTCGAGATCTGCGTGTACAGGAACCAGCCGCCAATACCGGCGCCGATCACGAATAGGAGCGCCGCGATCCACGGCCACACCGGACGGCGATGGATGGGCTCCTCGAGGTCGTAATAGACGGGCGGCGGCGGGGGCGCGAGCCCGGTCCCACGCCGGGGCGGCGCGATCATGGTCGCTGCAGTCGCGGCGAGCGGGCCGGTGGGTGCGCGCATGATCTGCGTCGCGGACTCTTCGGTAACCGGCGATACCGCGGCTCCACGGAGGAAGCGCTCGAGATCGGCATCCATCTCCTCCGCGCTCTGATAGCGATCATCCGGGTCCT
This sequence comes from uncultured Actinomycetes bacterium, assembly GCA_963707525.1. Lineage (GTDB taxonomy): Bacteria > Actinomycetota > Thermoleophilia > Gaiellales > Gaiellaceae > Palsa-739. The sequence goes on from CAVPQJ010000008.1 coordinate 113,263, forward strand.
TCGCCAAGGCGCGCGTGACGATGAGGTCGAGGTCGCGCGGAACCTCGGGCCGCCTCGAGGACGGCGCCTCCGGAATCGTCGAAAGATGCTTCATCGCGATCTCGACGGGTGTGTCGCCGTTGAAGGGAAGGGAGCCGGTGAGCAGCTCGTACAGGACGATCCCGAGCGAGTAAAGATCGGAACGCTGGTCGACATCGGTTCCGCGCGCCTGCTCCGGCGAGAGGTACTGCGCGGTGCCGACGATCGAACCGGCTTCGGTCATCTGGGACGCGCCTGCGCGCGCGATGCCGAAGTCGGTGACCTTCACGCGACCTTCGGCGTCGACAAGCACGTTGTGCGGCTTGATGTCGCGATGCACGATGCCGTGCCGGTGCGCGAAGCGCAGTGCAGAGAGAATCTGCCGCGCGTATTCGACCGAGACGGTGACCGGCGCCGGACCGCGCTGGACGATCAGCTCCTTGAGGGACCGACCGTCGAGGTACTCCATCGCGATGTAGTAGGTGCCTTCAGCCTCGCCGCGGTCGTAGATCGAGACGATGTTCGGATGCGAAAGCGCCGCGGCATTTTTCGCCTCGCGACGGAAGCGCTCGACGAACTGCTCGTCCCCCGCATGCCGATCGTTCAGGATCTTGATCGCGACCCGCCGGCCGAGCTCCTGGTCCTCGGCGAGATAGACGTTCGCCATCCCGCCGGCGCCGAGCTTGCGCACGACCTGATACCGACCGTCGAAGAGTGTTCCGATGAGCGTGTCCGAGACGGCCACGGGGTCCTCTACAGGGTAGTCGGGCGATCAGCGGGCCAGTATGGCCTGCATGACCTGTTTCGCGATTGGGGCCGAGACCACGCCGCCGAAGCCGTTCAGCTGCTGCTCGAGGACGACGGCGATCGCGACCTGGGGATTGTCCGCGGGAGCAAAGGCGGCGAACCACGCCGTATAGACGTGGGGAACGTTGGTTTCCGCGGTTCCGGTCTTGCCGGCGACGTGGATCCCCGGAATCGCGGCGGCATTGCCCGTGCCGCCTTCGGTCACGGCGACCATCATCTGGGTCAGCGTCGCCGCAGTCTCGGGCTTGATCGCACGACCGAGGTTGCCCGGCTTCGCGGTCCGCACTGTCGTCCCGTCGTGCGCGGTGATCTTCTGGACGACATATGGCTTGGGCACGACGCCGCCGTTCCCGATGGTGGCGGCGACCATCGCCATCTGCAGCGGTGTCACCAGCATGTTGATCTGCCCGAACGCGAGCCGCCCGGCATCGACCTTGTTCGGATCCTTCGGGTTGAAGAGGTGGCTGCCGTTATAGAGACCGCTCGGCGCACGCTCGTTCGCCGGCGTCTCGAGCGGCGGCGTCTTGTAGAAGCCGAACTTCTTCGCGTACGAGAGGAGCGTCCCGGCGCCGAGCTTCAGGCCGATGTTGCAGAAGACGGAGTTGACCGAGTGCTGGAACGCGGTCACGAAATTCAGGTGCCCGAACACCTCGCGACCGCCCTGGTCCGGGTTGCCCGCATTCGAGACCGGCTGGCCGTACACCGTGCAGTAGCCGGGATCGTAGAAGCTCGAATCCGGTTTGTACGCACCCGTGTCGAGTGCGGCAGCAGCGGTGATCATCTTGAACGTCGAACCAGGCGTGTAGAGGCCTTGCGTCGCGCGGTTGAGGAGCGCGGAAGCGCCGGCGCACGCGCCACGGATCTTCAGCACCTTCGCGTACCCGCCCGGCTTGTCGATGAGATTGAGGTCGTACGTCGGTGACGAGGCCATCACGTAGACGGCGCCCGTGTGCGGATTCATCGCCACTACGGCGCCGCAGCGGTTGCCGAGCAGCTGCTGCGCGAGCCGTTGCGCACCGGGGCGGATCGTCAGCTCCAGGTTGTTGCCATGGACGGTCGCATTCCCGAGCCGGTCCAGAATGTGCCTGAAGGCGTCGCTCAAGTTCGTGTTCGCGCCCGTCAAGTAGTCGTTCATCGATCGCTCGAGCCCGGACTGCGAACGAGACTCGGTCGAGTAGCCGACGGTCTGCGCAGCCATACCGTGCTGCGGATACTTCCGATGGAAGATCGTCTCGCCGCCGGTGACGTTCTGCTTCGTGTTGGTCGCGAACGTCACCTTCTTGTCGGCGCCCTGAATGAGCCCGCGCGCGATGCTGAACTGCACGACGCGCTGGATCGCATTGTCCTGCTTGTCCTGCAACCCCGCGGACGCCCACGTCTGCCAGTACGTCGTCGCGACGACGAGCGCGACGAGCAGCACGATCGAAGCGACGGCAAGGCGGTTCAGCTGACGGTTCATCGTGCGCCCGCCAGCTCGGCGTTCGCACGGTTGGAGACGAGCATCAACCCGGCAAGCACGAGAAAGTTCGCGAGGATGCTGGAGCCGCCATACGAGACGAGCGGCAACGTGATTCCGGTCAAAGGGATCACGCGCAGGATGCCGCCGACGATGATGAACGTCTGGAGGGCGAACCCGAAGGTCAGGCCTGCGGCGAGCAGCTTGGAGAAGCCGTCACCGGCGAAGATCGCCACGCGGAAGCCGCGCAGTGTGAACACCATGTAGACGAGCAGAATCCCCGCTGCACCGATCAGCCCCAGCTCCTGGGCGAGCGCGGAGTAGATGAAGTCGGTCTTGAGGTCGGGGATGATCTGGTGCCCGCTCGCGTTCAGGAATGTGCCGCTGCCGAGCCCGGTCCCGCCCATGCCTCCGTGGGCGATGGAGTAGAGCGACTGGACCTCCTGGTAGCTCTGGCAGTCCTGGCGAAGCGCCGGCTGGCCGCTCAGCGGGCAGTAGATCTTGTGGGTCGTCCAGGGCTGAATCCAGTTCAGGACGCGCTCGCGCACGTGCGGCGTGCCCTGGTAGACGGCGAACGACCCCGCGATGAAGAGCCCGACTCCCGCGGCGACGAACGCGATCCGCGCGGTCGCGACGTAGAGCATGCCGAGGAAGATCCCGTAGAAGAGGAGCCCGCTGCCGAGGTCGTCGGTGGCGAAGAGGACGAGCATCGCCATGCCCCAGATCACCAGGAGCGGCCCCCAGTCCTTCAGCCGTCCCGCGGCGAGAACCTCCCGCTTCTCGCGCAGGTAGGCGGCGAGAAAGATGATCAGCGCGATCTTCCCGAGCTCGCCCGGTTGGAAGCGCAGCGGGCCGAGGTGCACCCAGAGCCGCGAGCCGTTGATGCGGAGTCCGATTCCCGGGAGCAGAGGCATGAAGAGAAGCGCAATCGCGCCGAGGCCGAACAGGTACTTGTAGTTCTCGAGCACGCGAAAGTCGCGGCGAAGCCCCAGCAGCGCGAGCGCGAACACGGCGACGCCGATCACGACCCAGGTCCCCTGCCGGAACGCGTCCTTCGGACCGAGCCGGTAGATCTCGGTCACGCCGACTGCCGCGAGCAGCGCCGCGATCGGCAGCACGTACGGATCGGCATGGGGAACGGTGAAGCGCGCCACGAGGTGCGCGATGAGAAAGAGCCCGAAGAAGAAGAGCGCATACGCAAGCGAGCCGCCCGAGATCCGCGACTTGTCTGCGATGTAGACGCTCGCGAAGCCGGCCGCTGTGAGCAGGCCAACGACGATGAGGTAGAGGAGCTCGCGGTTCCTGTTCGAGAGCCCGTCGGTCAGCGCACGAGCCCCCAGACGAGCAGCACCGCAGCAACCGAGAGCAGAGCGAGCATCACGAGAACGAGACGCACACGGGCGGCGGGGCTGATCGGCTCGCGCCGCGTCACGGCTTCCGCCTCGGGCGAGCCGGGCTCGACGAACACGTGCTCGACCTGATCGGGCGGCACCACCATCGTGTCGACGGAAGGCGCCGGGATGACGTTCTCCATCGTGTCCTCGTTGTCGACGGTTGGCATGCGAACCGTCTCGCCGCCATCCGAGATCGCGAACGCGATGACCGTGATGTTGTCTTCGCCCCCGCCGCGGTTTGCCGCAGACACGAGTGACTTCGTCGCGCGATCGAGATCGTCGTGGTAGCGCTCGAGGACGCCGAGGATGTCGTCGTCGTCGACCATCGTCGTCAGCCCGTCGGAGCACAGCAGGAAAATGTCGCCTACATGCGCCTCGACCGTGAAGGAGTCGACGTCCACGTCCGGATCGGTTCCGAGCGCACGAGTGATGACCGATCGCTGCGGGTGCGTCTCCGCCTCTTCGGGCGACAGCTTGCCGCTCTTCATCAACTCGTTGACGAGCGAGTGATCCTCGGTGATCTGCTCGATGCTTCCCTCGCGGTAGCGGTACGCGCGCGAGTCGCCGACGTGCCCGATCGTCACGCCGCTGTCCTCGACGAGCGCGACGGTGATCGTCGTTCCCATCCCCGAGGCGTTCGGATCTTCGTTCGAGCGTTCGTACACACGGCGATTCGCCTCCTGGATCAGCGACATCACGCGGTCCTCACCCGACAGGGCACCGGAATCGGTGTCCTCGAGCGCTGCGGCTGCGAGCTTCGACGCGATCTCTCCCGCCTGCGCGCCGCCCATGCCGTCGGCGACCGCGAAGAGCGGCGGCGCAATCACGTACGAGTCCTCGTTGCGACGGCGCTTGCGGCCGGTGTCGGTCGCTGCGGAAAAGGCTCCCACACTCATTCCTCGAACCTCAGCTCGGTCTCGCCGACCCGCACGACGTCGCCCGTGACGAGCTTGCGAGGCCGGTCGATGCGGACACCGTTCACGTGCGTGCCGTTCGTCGAACCGAGGTCGCTCACCCACACGCCGTCACGGCGGGGCTCGATGCGAACGTGCCGCGCCGAGGCGAACTCGTCGCCGTCGATCGACACGTCGTTCTGTCCGGCGCGGCCGATCGTGAGCGGCGCTGCTTCGAGCTCGTACTCCTCGCCCTGCTTGAGAACCTCGCTGTGCACGACGACGAGCCGTCCGGGGTGAATCGCCTTCTCGATTGCGCCGCCGGCCAGCGCCGGCCGAAGGATGAAGCTCTCCTGCGGCAGCCGCATGTCGGTCGCGGCGGTGCGCACGATGCGCCAGATGAAGAGGTACAGCAGGACGAGAAACGCGATCTTCAGCGCCAGTAGGACGGTCTGGTAGCTGGTGCTCCCGAGAATCATTCCCGCTCCGTCGTGAAGGTGATCTCGGTCGAGCCGACGGTGAAGCTGTCGCCCGACTCGAGCTTCGCCCGCTTGACGCGCCGCCCGTTCACCTCGATGCCGTTCGTCGACTCGAGGTCGACGATCCAGTACGACGCACCTTCCTGGCGGAGCTCCGCGTGCCGGCGCGAGACGTTCGGATCCTCGACCTGGATGTCGCACTCGCGCGACCTCCCCAGCAGGATCCGGCGCTTGTCGACGCGCTTCGTCTGTCCATCCCAGGTGAGCACCGCCACCTCGCGCTCGACGCCGAGATCCTCGGCAGACGCCGCCTCGGTCGCCTGCGCGACCTTCGGCTTGTAGATCATCGTCGCGCCGGACTCGACCTCGCCGGCCGGCGCGTCAGCCTCCCTTTGACTGCGCTTCGGCTGCACCATCCGCGTCGCGATGCCGAACTCACCGAGCGCGAGGTCGTCGTCCGTCTCGAGCAGCACTCTCGGCGGCGTCAGCAGCGCATAGTTCTCGCGCTTCGCGTGCTCCGCGACGTACTCCTCGAGCTCCGCGAGCAGCGAGTTCTCGTAGCCCTCGAACTGCTCACGGTCGGCGGTCGAGAGGAAGACGGTGTACTCGTTCGGAACGTAGACGCGCGAGACGGAGACCGTGCGGTGGTCGTCCATCTCCTTCGCGATCTTCCGCGCCAGCTCCACCGGCTGCACGTTGGTGCGGAAGGCACGCCCGAATACGCCTTCGAAAAGCGCCTCGATCTTTTGCTCGATTGCCCTTAGGACCATGCGTGCGGGAGGACATTACCCCCGAGGGGCAGTCATGCAACGCGCTCGGCGCGCACCATGAGAACGGCTGTGGTCAGCCAGGCGGCGGCGACGAGCGGCAGGGCCTGTGCGGACGGCACGGCGAGCACGGTGACCGCCATCATGACCGCGCCGAGGGCTGCTGCCCCCCACCGGCCACGAGCCTGCGCGTAGGGCAGGACGACGGCAATCGCGGCAAACGCCAAAGCCTCGATCAGAAGCGCCGGATGAGCGCCGGCGACCCGCATGAGCGTGCCGGCGACATCGAGCGGGCCGGTCGACCCGGCCACGCCGACTCCGAGCGGCGCCTGCGCTCCGGTGAACGGGAGACGCGGTGCCGCGCACTCCGGCGACGACACTCGCCGCGAGCACGGCGACAGCGGCCTGTGCGGCACGCCGCGGACCGGCGCGTAGACCGGAGGCCGCGAGCGGCACGAGACCGAGCGCACGCGAGAGGAGCGAGGATCGGGCCGAGCGCGAAGAGCAGTGCACCGCGGGGCTCGCGCCAGCAGAGGACGATCCACGCGACGGCGAGAACGCTGTAGAGCACGGCGAGGCCGAGCGAGACGTTCCCGAGCGGCAGCACCGGCACGGCGAGCGCGACGGCCAAGCCGAGTCGCGGGCGAAACGCCGTGACTGAAGCCGCCACGATCGCGAAGACGAACGCCCAGGTGCTCGGATAGAACGGCAGCTCCGCTGCCGTCCACCCGGCGAAGCCGCCCGCGAGGACTGCGGCGCCTGCACGAGCTGCCTGCTCCGGCAGCGCGCGACTTACGCTGCGGGCCTTCGGCTTGTGCCGCGGTGCCGCTGCACCCCGCAGCGAGCGCGCGAGCTCGACCGCGGACGGCCGGCGCGCCGGGTTGAGCGACAGCGCCCGGTCGACGAGCTGGATCAACGCTTTCGGCAGGTCCGGCCGGAGCGTCGCCAGCGACTCCGCTCCCTGCTCGATCGCACGCGCGGTGTCGAGCATCGACGTCTGCCAGAAGGGATGCCGGCCCGACAGCGACTCCCAGAGCATGACGCCGACCGCCCAGACATCGGAGCCCTCGGTCGCGTCCTCACCGGCCAGCCGCTCCGGCGAGATGTAGGCGAGCGTCCCCGGCACGTCGCCCTGGGCAGTCAGTGTCTCGGCCTCGGCCATGCGCGCGAGCCCGAAGTCGAGCAGCCGTACCGACACGCGGTCGCCGTCTGCGAGGAGCACGTTCGAGGGCTTCACGTCGCGGTGCAGGATCCCGGCTGCGTGGGCGTGGGCAAGCCCGTCGCAGATCTGGGCGCAGGCCTCGATCGCGCGTGGATCGTTCAGCTCGCCGGCGCGCAGGGCCTCTCGGAACGTCTGGCCCGGAACGAACTCGTACGCGATGTAGACGTGCCGCGAGTCGCGGGCGAAGGCGTACGCCCTGAGGCAGCTCGGGTGGCGAAGGCGGGCGGCTGCCGCAGCCTCGCGCTCGGCCCGCGCGGCGGCCTTGCCCTCCCGGGCAACGATCTTGAGAGCGACGTCGAGCCCCGTCTGCTCGTCGCGGGCGAGCCAGACCGACCCCGATCCGCCGCTCCCCAGAGGGCGCAACGGGCGGTATCTGTCGAGGACGAGCCCGGCGCCTTCGAACGCGAGCGCAGCATTGGACATGGGTCTGGACTCGTTGGCGGCCGGAGGGGTGTTTCCTCTTTAGGCGTGCGTCGGGATACAGTCTGGCCCGATCCTCGGCTGGACCGAGGCGAGCCTATGAGCACCTACGACGACGAGAACATCGAGTTCGACTTCTTCGACGAGCCCGAGACCGTCGAGGCGACGCAGCGGCGGCGGTTGCCGCGGCTCGAGCGCGGCGGCGGCCGCGGCGGCGGCGAGCGGCCGCCGCGCCCGCCGATGCGGACGCCGACCGGGCTCGTGCCCCTCGCGCGGCTCGTCGGCCTGATCGCGATCGCGATCGTGATCGTCGTCGGCCTCGTCTTCTGGGTCGGCTCGTGCCAGGGGAAGAGCAAGCAGAGCGAGTACACGGCGTACGCGGACAAGGTGCAGGCGATCGCGACCGCGGATCGCGCGTTGGGCAAGGAGTTCGAGAACGCGTTCACGTCGTCGACGAAGCAGTCCGACTTCGAGAACAAGCTGCAGCAGTTCGCTCAGCAAGAGCAGCAGGCCTACGTGCAAGCGCAGCAGATCCGTCCGCCCGGCCCGCTGCGCGCGATCCATCAGAACCTGATCGATGCGATCGAGTTGCGGTACAAGGGGCTCACGGGCCTCGGCGACACCATGGCGACGTTGACGACCAAGAACCAGACGGTCACGATCGCAAAGCTGGCGAACGCGGGGCAGCTCCTGACGGCGAGCGACGTCGTGTGGGAGCAGCTGTACCGCATCCCGGCGACGCAGCAGCTGAAGGATCAGGGCGTGAAGGGCGTCGTCATCCCGGGCTCGCACTTCCTCTCGAACAGCGACTTCGTCAGTGCCCGCTCGTTCAACGTCCTCCTGACGACGACCTTCGGCGGCGCGTCGACCGGCGGCACGCCGAGCGGCAAGCACGGTGACGCGCTCATCTCCGTACGAGCGCTCCCGCAGGGCATCGACCTGTCGACGAGCACCGCGACGCCGATCAAGGTCACGAGCTCGCTCGCGTTCATCGTCACGGTCGAGAACTCCGGCAACTTCCAGGAGCCGAACGTCGTCGTGAACCTCACGGTCAACGCGGGCGGCAAGCCGATCAAGAAGCAGGAGAAGATCCCGTTGATCCTGCCGGCCCAGCGACAGACGGTGAACTTCACCGGCATTTCGAGCGACCTGCCGACGACGGCCTACGGCAACCAGTCGACGATCAAGGTCGAGGTCGCACCGGTCGCGGGCGAGATCTTCACGACGAACAACTCGGCGACCTACACCGTCCTCTTCACGCTGCCGTAGCGTTGGGCCGATGCACCTGAGCTCTTCGGCTGCCGGCTGGATCGCGCTTGGCGCCGCCGCGGCGGCGGCCGTCGCCCTGCTCGACGACTCTCGTGCATTACCTGGCGCTGCGCCGCGTCCGGAAGGCGCAGCTCGTCCTGCTCGGCGGCGGGAAGGACGACCTCGTCGACTTCGCGGTCTCGCTGCAAGCGCGCATCGACGACCTGCATCGGGCGGTCGACGAGATGAGCGCGGCCCTCGGAACGATCGACCGCCGCGTCGACGACACGGTGTCGAAGACGGCGATCGTTCGCTACGACGCCTACGAGAACTCGGGCGGCCACCAGTCGGCGTCGGTCGCGATGCTCGACTCGTCCCGCACCGGCGTCGTCCTGAGCGCGATCCAGGGCCGGGACTACGCCCGGATCTACGTGAAGGAGCTCGACCAGGGCCGCGCCTCGGTCGCGCTCTCGCCCGAGGAGCTCGAAGCAGTCGAGCGGGCCATGGCCACGTAGCCTCCGTCACGACTTCCACCCGAATTGTTCGTGTCTGACACCGGGTCGTGTTCCGTTCGGACCAGGCGACGTGCGCAGCACGGGCGAATCAACAAGCGGTGTCTGACACCGGGGCATGTCTTCAAATCGGGTTCCGCTGGTACCTTTACGGCAGAGTGCAGCAGGTTCTGGTCCTGAACGCCAGCTACGAGCCGCTGAATGTGTGCACGGTTCGGCGCGCCCACGTACTCCTCTACAAGGGCAAGGCGGAGGTCATCGAGCACCTCGACCAGCCGCTCCGGTCGGCCACCGGCTCCTTCGTGTGGCCCCACGTGATCCGGCTCCTCAACTACGTCCGGGTGCCCCGGGCGATCCAGCGGAAGATCTCGCGACGGGCCCTCTTCGCCCGGGACGGCTGGCGCTGCGTCTACTGCGGCACCACGAACGGCCGGCTCACGCTCGACCACGTCGTCCCCCGGTCGAAGGGCGGCGAGTCGATCTGGGAGAACGTCGTCACCGCCTGCGCCCCGTGCAACCTCCGCAAGGGCGACCGCTCGCTCGAGCAGGTCGGCATGGAGCTGAAGACGCTTCCGCGCCCGCCGCAACCGGTGCTCTTCATCAAGCTCGCTGCGCCGCGCATCCCGCACGGCTGGACGCCCTACCTCGGCAAGCTCGGCACGGCGACCGCGACGGCCTGAACCGTCCGCCACCCATGTGACGATTCGGTGGTGCGGCGCCGTATCTCCCACATGATGCGACTTCGCTGGATCCTCCTCCTCGCGGGCGTCCTGCTGCTGGCCTCGGCCGTCGCCGGCGTCGCGCAGCCCCACTTCGGCCACGCGGCCGGCACGACCGCCACGAAGACGATCACCGTGACCGGCGACGGCTCGGTGACGACGGTTCCCGACCAGGCCGGGTTCGACTTCACGGTCGACACCCGGGCGGCCACCGCCAAGGCGGCGCTCGCCCAGAACGCCGCTGCTGCGGCAGCCGTCGCCGCAGCCCTCAAGAACGCCGGCGTCGCGGACGCCGACATCCAGACGAGCCAGGTCTCGCTGTCGCCGCAGACGAACCAGGACGGCACGCAGATCATCGGCTACACCGCGTCGAACTCGGTCTCGGTGAAGACGACGATCGCCAAGGCCGGCTCGATCGTCGATGCCGCAGTCGGTGCCGGCGCGGACGGCGTCTCGGGGCCGAACCTCTCGATCTCCGATCAGGACGCGAAGTACCGCGACGCGCTGAAGAACGCGGTCGCGGCGGCGCATGCCAAGGCACAGGCGCTCGCGGACGCCGCGCGGGCTCACCCTCGGCGGCGTGCAGACGATCGCGAAGGGCAGGCGCAGCTTCCACCGATGCCCTTCGCGCAGAAGGCCGATGCGTCCGCCGGTGTCCCGATTCAGCCGGGCACGCAGACGGTCGACGCAACCGTCACCGTCACCTACGAGGCCGCCTAGCTCCGCTCGAGCGGCAGGCCCCGCTTCGACCACTCGCTCCACGAGCCGGGATAGAGCCTCCCCTCCCGGCCGTGGAGCGACGCGCGATGAAGCACGACGCACGCGGAGACACCGGAGCCGCAGTAGGCGACGAGGTCGCCGTCCGGCAGCTCCGGCTGCGGCTCGGCCCACGGCGCGCTCAGCGCCCCGGGGATGCGGCCGGGCGGATCGTCGATCGGGTTCGGCTCGCCGCGCCAGCGAGACGCAGGTCGCGCGTCGACGAGCCGCAAGGTCGGGTCGGCGAGACGGCGGGCGATCTCGTCCGCCGCGATCGTGTCGCCGGAGCGCTCGCGCGGAGCGAAGTCGGCGGGCTCGATCTGCTCGTCGCCCGCGCGAAGCGGGCCGCCCCAGGCGTCGAGACCGCCGATCAGCACGCCGCAGTCGTCGTGGCCGAAGTGCCGGAGGAGCCACCAGAGCCGCTCGGCTCCGCCCATCGTCCCGTAGGCGACGACGAGCACGCCCGGCCCGATGCCTGCGCGCGAGGCCGCGAGCGCGAACGCCTCCGCCGAGGGCAGCGGATGTCGCCCGGCATCGGGCACCGAGAGATCCGAGAGGTCCTCGTCGACGTCGAGGAACGAGGCGCCCGGAATGTGCCCGGCGAGGTAGAGCTCCCGCCCCCGGCCGGGCGCGCCGAGCTCCCACCGGCAGTCGACGAACTGTGTCCGCACCGCCCGCGAGCGTAGCGGGGGATTGCGCTCTGTCGCACGAGGGGAGTACAACGCACAGAGGAATGCATCGTCGCCTGTGGGTCGCTGGTGGATCACTGCTCGCCGTGTGCGGCATCGCATTGTCGGCGGGCGGAGCGTACGCCTACTACTTCGACTCCACGCGCACGGACGTGATCGCGGTCGGGGTGCAGATCGCCGGCATCGACGTCGGCGGGCTCCACGCCGCCGAGGCTCAGCAGCTGATCGAGGCCCGCCTGGCGCAACGCCTCCGCGAGCCGGTGCACATCGTCTACGAGTCGCGCCGGTTCACGGTCCGCCCAGCGCAAGCCGGGCTGCACGTGGACGTCGCGAAGATGGTCGACGCCGCGTACAGACATCGCGCAGCGGAGGCCTCGCGCACCGCTTCTTCCGCGACGTGGGCGGACAGCCACTCCAGGAGACGATCCCGCTGCAAGGCGCCGTCTCCCGTCGTCACCTCGAGACGCGTCGTCGACCACATCGCGCGCGCGATCGACCGTCCGGCGCACAACGCGCGTGTCCAGCCGAACGCCTCTCGCGACCGGCCTCCGCATCGTCCCGTCCCGGCCCGGCCTCGCAGTGAAGCGTCCGATGCTCGAGCGCGCGCTCACCTCTGCGCTCCTGTCATTCGACGGGCAGCGGACGATCGCCGTGCCCACGAGGTCTGTGGCTCCTCGCTGGTGGACGTCGACGCTCACGCGGCACTACGGCACCTACATCCTCGTCAGCCGCGAGACGTTCACGCTCCGGCTCTACAAGAACCTCAAGCTCGCGAAGACCTACCGGATCGCCGTCGGCCGGGCGGGTCTCGAGACGCCGGCGGGCGAGTACACGATCAACGACAAGCAGATCAACCCGTCCTGGCACGTGCCGCTGAGCTCGTGGGCGGGCGCGCTCGCGGGCCGCATCATCCCGCCCGGTCCCGACGACCCGATCAAGGCGCGCTGGCTCGGCTTCTTCGACGGCGCCGGCATCCACGGCACCGTCGACACGTGGTCGATCGGCACTGCGGCCTCACACGGCTGCATCCGGATGACGATCCCGGACGTCGAGGATCTCTACCCGCGCGTGCCGCTGGGGAGCCCGATCTACGTGGGCTGAGAAGGGACGGCGCCGAAGCGCCGCCCCTTCCCGAGTGTCAACCGGATCTGCTTGCCGCAGTCCGCGCACTCCGTGCGTGCGGCGCCCTTGCGCGTCGCACGCTCGACCGGCACGGGCTTCACGCACGTGCACGTCATGGCGACGTCACCGGCGTTCGCCTGGATCGCGTGCGCAGTTGCTCCCGCCGGTGCGTGAACATGGCCGCCGCTGCCGACGTGCCCGTGGCTCTCGGTGCCGTAGCCGCCGGGAACCGGGATGTAGAACTCGGGATAGCCCCACATGCCGTGCTCGTGCACGTCGAGACCCTGCATCTCGACTTCCGGCGCGACGCGGATGCCCCAGATCTTGTTCAGCACCCAGAGGCAGCCGAACGACGTTCCGAAGGTGAACGCGCCGACGGCGACGAGGCCGAGCGCCTGCACGCCGAGCTGGTGGAAGCCCCCGCCGTACACGAGACCCTTCGTGCCCGTGGCGAGATTCGACGACAGGATCGGGTACGGCGAAGAGCCCGCAGGCGAGCGTGCCCCAGACGCCCGACATGCCGTGCACGGCGACTGCGCCGATCGGGTCGTCGATGCCGATCCGCTCGACGAAGATGACGCCGAACACCGCGATCGCACCGGAGCCGGCACCGATCACGATCGCCGCCCACGGCGCGACGAAGCCTGACGCCGCCGTGATCGCCACGAGTGCGCCGAGCGCGCCGTTCAGCATCATCGAGATGTCGGGCTTGCCGAGCTTGAGCCACGCGATCACCATCCCCGTCACGGCGCCCGTGGCCGCGGCGATGTTCGTCGTCAGTGCGACGTAGCCGAAGTAGCCGAAGCCTCCGAAGTCGACCGAGAGCGTCGAGCCCGGGTTGAACCCGAACCAGCCGAACCAGAGGATCAGCGTTCCGAGGACTGCGAACGGGATGTTGTGGCCCGGAATCGGGTTCGCACGGCCGTCCTTGCCGAACTTCCCGATGCGCGGACCGAGGATCAACGCTCCGGCGAGGCCGGCCAGCGCGCCCTGGTAGTGCACGACGGTCGAGCCGGCGAAGTCCTGCATGCCGCGTTTGCGAAGAGCCAGCCGTGCGGGCTCCAGATCCAGTGCGAGACGATCGAGTACGTGATCGTGAACCAGATCCCGAAGACGAAGTAGACCCAGAGCTTCGCGCGCTCTGCCATCGCGCCCCAGACGATCGCGAGCGACACGCCCGCGAACACGACCTCGAACAGATAGCCGGCGGCTCCCGGGATCTCCGTGAAGAAGTCGAACGGCTTCTGACCGACGGAGATCATCGAGTTGACGGACGGGAAGAAGCCGGCCGTGCCGCTGAACCAGCCGCCGTCCCCGAACGCGATCCCGAACCCGACCATCCAGTAGACGATCGAGCAGAGACCGAAGATGAGCACGTTCTTGCCGGCGATGTGACCGGCGTTCTTCATGCGCGTCAGACCTGCCTCGAGGAACGCGAAGCCGGCCTGCATGAACATGACGAGGACCGCCGTGACAACGACCCAGATCGTGCTCGCCGCGATCAGTAGATCGTTGTTCGCGATGGCTGCTGCTGCGATCATCCGACTTCCACCTCCTCCAGGCGCAAACCCGTTCGGTTGTGCGTGACGTTTTCGATGGGCGTCGACCAGACGAGCCCATCTCCCGATTCGTTGCCGCTGTGCGCGGCAGCCGCGATTGCTGCGACGACCGCTTCGACCTTGGCGTCGTCGACGACGAAGATCAGCAGCGCCTTCGGCAAGAAGCGCGACTCGAAGACGCGCCCGCGGTACTCGTGCGTGACGCCGCGCTCACGCCCGTGCCCGACCGCCTCGATCACCGTGACGCCGACGTGGCCCGTCTCCTCCTCCACGGCGTCGATCACGGTCTCGATGCGCTCGCGTATGACAACTGTCTCGACCTTCGTCATCGCCACAACCTCCGATCGTCGTTCGAACAACAGGACGTCACGCCATTCGCCGTTCAGCTCGCCGAGGCGCTCGCGCACGCCGACGAGACGAAAGCCGCAACCCAGATGCAGCCGAACGCTCGCCTTGTTCTCCGGGAAGATCCCGGCCGTGAGCGTCCAGATGCCTTCCGCCTCGGAGCGGGCGATCAGCGCGTCGAGCAAGCCGCGTCCGACACCCTTGCCCTGCGCCCACGAAGCGACGTACACGCTGTTCTTCGCGACACCGCGATAGCAGTCGCGGTCCGACGACGGACTCAGCGCAGCCCAGCCCGCGGTCTTGCCGTCGAGCTCCGCGACAAGGCGGATCGCCGAGTGCGCGCGTCCCACCGCTCCCACGACGGCGCGGCCGTCTCGAACGTCGCGTTGCCCGTTCGGATGCCGTCCTCGTAGATCCGCGCGACCTCCGGCCAGTCCAGTGGCTGGAGGTCGCGGATCTCCATGCGCGTGAGGGTCGTCACAACGCGCTCGGCTAGCAGTCGTAGTAGAGGGCGAATTCCATGGGATGCGGGCGCAGCCGCACCGCGTCGACCTCGTTCTCGCGCTTCCAGTCGATCCACGTGCGGATCAGGTCCTCGCTGAACACGCCGCCCTTCGTCAGGAACGCGTGGTCGGCCTCGAGGGCGTCGAGCGCCTCCGCCAGCGAGCCGGGCACCTGCTTGACGCCGCGGTCGTCCTCGAACAGATCGAAGTCGGACGGCTCGCCCGGATCGAGACCGCGCTCGATCCCGTCGAGGCCCGCCATCAACATCGCCGAGAACGCGAGGTACGGATTCGCCGTCGGATCGGGACAGCGGAACTCGATGCGCTTCGCCTTCGGCGACTCGCTGTACGTCGGGATGCGGATGCAGGCGCTGCGGTTCCGCGACGAGTACGCGAGGTTGACCGGCGCCTCGTAGCCCGGCACGAGCCGGCGGTACGAGTTCGTCGTCGGCGCGCAGAGCGCCAGCAGCGCCGGCGCGTGCTCGAGCAAACCCGCGACGTACGCGCGCGCGAGCTGCGAGAGCCCGGCCGGCCCCGACTTGTCGGCGAAGAGCGGCGTGCCTTCCTTCCACAGCGACTGGTGGCAGTGCATGCCCGAGCCGTTGTCGCCGAAGATCGGCTTCGGCATGAAGGTCGCGGACTTGCCGGCCCTCAGTGCCTCGTTCTTGATCACGTACTTGTAGAGCATCACCTGATCGGCCATGCGCGTCAGGCTCTGGAAGCGCAGGTCGATCTCGCACTGGCCCGCGGACGCCACCTCGTGATGGTGGAACTCGCACTGCACGCCGAGCCGCTCGAGCGTGAGCACCATGCGCGTGCGAAGGTCGTGGAGCGTGTCGTGGGGCGCCGGCGGGAAGTAGCCCGTGCTTCTCGCGGATCGTGTAGCCGAGACCGGGATCGCCGGAGTTCCAGTGGCCTTCCGACGAGTTGACCTTGTACCGGGCTTCGTTCGCGCTGCTCGTGTACGACACCTCGTCGAAGACGAAGAACTCGCACTCCGGGCCGATGAAGCACGTGTCGGCGATACCCGTGGAGCGCAGGTACTCCTCGGCGCGCTTCGCGAGCCGCCGCGGATCCTTGTTGTACGGCTCGTACGTCGTCGGCTCCGCGATCTCGCAGAGCAGCGAGAGCGTCGGCACCTCGGTGAACGGATCGAGGAGCGCCGACGACGCGTCGGGCATGAGGATCATGTCGCTCTCCTCGATGCCCTGCCAGCCGCGGATCGAGGAGCCGTCGAAGCCGAGGCCCTCGTCGAACGCGGACTCGTCGAGCGAGCCGACGGGCAGCGATACGTGCTGCCAGGTACCGAGCAGGTCGCAGAACTTCAGGTCGACCATGGCGGCGCTCGTCTCGCGCGACCATTCGAGCGCAGCGCGCGGCTCGACGTCGCCCTCGAGGTAGTGCCGCAGTTCTCTCTCGATGTCTGCCATGTCTTCTCCTTTGGGGCACGCTGGACCACAAAAAAAGGCCCCACGACGTGGAAGTCGTGAGGCCTCGTTGCCTCGGCGCCCACCAGCGGTGGCGGGCGTCCTGTGCAAGACCATAGCGGGTCCGTCGGCTGATTTGTCAAGATCGCGGCATGACGAATTACACGGTTAAGAACCTCAAGCAGGTCGAGAACATGGCGGAGAAGTTCGGGATGGGCGACGGCCTGGAGGCGCGCTTTGCAGCCGGCTCGCTCGAGCTGTCGAACCTCGGGCTCAGCTACCAGCGGCTCGAGCCGAACTTCCGCATTCCGTTCGGGCACAAGCACGGCGAGCAGGAAGAGGTGTACGTCCTGCTCAGTGGCAGCGCGCGACTGAAGCTGGACGACGAGATCGTCGAGCTGAAGCAATGGGACGCGATCCGCGTCCCCGGTGACGGTCGACGCGGAACTTCGAAGGCGGTCCCGAGGGCGCCGAGCTACTCGCGATCGGCGCACCTCTCGCGAAGGACACCGAGATGCTCCAGGGGTGGTGGAGCGACTAGTTCGAGCGGTGCGGCGCGACGATCGCCGCTGCGACTCCGAGCCCAATCAGAACGGTCCCGCCGAACCAGCGCTCGACCCGTGCGATGAGCGGCGTCCCGCGTAGGCGGTCGGCGACAGTGCCGGCGACGACTGCGTAGAGGCTGTCGCTCGCGAAGCCGAGCCCGGCGAAGGTGAGGCCGAGCAGCAGGATCTGCAGCCACACGTGGCCGGCGTTCACGTCCACGAACTGCGGGATGAACGCGAAGATGAAGACGATCGTCTTCGGGTTCAGCAGGTTGACGATCAGCCCCTGCGTGTAGAGATCTCGCGCCGTGCGCGGCGCACGGCCCTCCGGATCCTCTTCGACGTGGCGCGTCAGCAAGCGGCGTACGCCGAGGAAGATGAGGTACGCGGCGCCGACGTACCGCACGGCGTCGAACGCGATCTTCGACGCGAGGACGAGCGACGAGAGGCCGACGGTCGCGAGGGTGACGTGCACGACGGTTCCGGTGAAGATCCCGCAGACGGAGGCGAACCCCGCGCGACGTCCCTGATCGATGCTGCGGCTGACGACGTACAGACACGGCGGGACCGGGGATCGCGAGCAGCGCGAGCGCAGTGGCGACGAACAGCGCGTAGGTCGACAACGACGGCACCTAGCGACCGTACATGGCGGCGACGTCACGGCTCGTCGCTGCGATCCGCTCGCGGAGCTCGACGGGCTCGAGCACCTCGACTTGCGAGCCGAAGCGTAGGAGCTCGCGGTACGCGTCGCCAAGGTGCGCGAAGGCGATGACGGCGCGGCCGTTCTCGTCGACCCGCGGCTCGCCGGGGAGCCAGCGTCGCACGTCCTCCGTCACCCGCACGGTGACCTGCACGCGGGGCAGCGTTTCCTCGAAGGAGCGCGACCACTGCTCCCAGAAGGCGGTCAGCTCGAACTCGGACGGCCGCTCGAAGCTCTGCTCGAGCGGGCGAACCGAAACGACGCGCGAGACGCGGTACACGCGCATGCCCGCTGAGCGGCGCGCGACGAGATACCACGCTCCGCCCTTGAGCACGAGACCGAGCGGATCGATCGTGCGCTGGACGACGTCGCCTCCCTCCCGATAGCGAATCCGAGCGCGGCAGCCCTGCCAGACAGCCGCCGCGAGCGCCGGCAGGTGCGGAACCCGTGTCCTCGGCGCGGAACCAGCCGCGCGTGTCGAGGTGGAAGAGCCTTGACGCCCGCGTCGCCCGCTCCTGAAGCTCATGCGGCAGCGCAGCCAGCAGCTTCAGTCGCGCAGCCGCAAGCTCGCCGCCGAGACCGAGCTCGGCCGCAGGCCCAGGCATCCCGGCGGCAAAGAGCGCCTCAGCCTCGTCGGCGGTCAGCCCCGTGAGCCGCGTGCGATAGCCGCCGGCGAGCCGGTAGCCACCGGCCGGGCCTCGCACCGCGTCGACCGGTACGCCTGCCGCAGCGAGCGACTCGACGTCCCGGTGGACGGTTCGGACCGAAACGTCCAGCCGCCCGGCGATCTCGGCCGCGGTGAGCTGCCCGCGAGTCTGGAGCAGCAAAAGCAGGGAGACGAGCCGGGTGGCGCGCATTTCTTTAAAGATGACAGAAGATGGCCTCTTTGTCTGCAAGAGTCTCCCCATGAACATCTGGGACGACACATGGGACGACGACGAGGACTGGTCCGGCGGGGGATCGAAGTCCCGGCGCCTCGTCCCGCGCGGGCCGTTTCTCGGCGCGACCGTGTACCAGCTCGACGCCGGGAAGTGGGCGATCTATCACGCCCATCACGGCTCCGACGAGCTGCTCTTCGTGCTCCGCGGCCGCCCGACGCTCCGAACGCCCGATGGCGAGAGGCAGCTCGACGAGGGCGAGGTGGTCAGCTTCCCGCCCGGCCCTCAAGGCGCGCACGGGCTGCGCAACGACACGGACGAGAGCGTTCGGTACGTCGTCGCCGGCACCCGCGTCTCGCCGGAGGTCGTCGAGTACCCCGACCTGAAACAGCTCACTGCGCAGTCGCGTCACGACTCGATGACCGGCGGGCCGCTGTTCGTGATCCACGACGTGAAGGAGGACACATGACCGAGCGTGAGGAGATCGGCGGCACCGTGGTCGAGCTGCTGCTGCGCGAGCCGGAGATTGTTGCGTGGCTCGAGCCGCAGGACGACGATCGCGAACCCGACGACGAGCCGCCGCGCGCCGCGTAAAAACAAGTTGACGTCGGCCGCACGAACGCGTATCGTTCGGCGGCCATGTTGCTCTGGAACGTGAATCGGAAGCTCGCTCAGTCGCGCGGACGTTAGGTCCGCCCGCCGCCTTAGCGCGAGCGTTTCCGTTCTTCGTTTCCCTTTCGTTTCTCAAGGAGCAGCATGTCGACCTTTGCAAAACCCACAGCGTTAGCTCTGTCCGTCCGCCGGGACGTGCCGGCGGTCGAAGTGACGGATCTCCGCAAGGAGTTCCGACGGCGTGACCGGAAAGCGGGCCGATTCGCGCGCCGTCGCCGCATGCCGGCGCTTCACGGCGTCACGTTCGCGATCGCGCGCGGCGAGTGCGTCGCAATCCTGGGCCAGAACGGCTCGGGCAAGTCGACGCTCGTCCGCCTGCTCTCGACCCTGCTGATCAACGACGGCGGCGAGGCACGCATCTTCGGCCACGACGCGTTCCACGACACCAAGATCATCCGCAAGCTCGTGAATCGGGTCTCCGTCGAGGCGAGCTTCTTCAAGAAGATGTCCGCGTCCGAGAACCTCTCGTACGCGGCGCGCTTCTACGGCATGCCGCCGTCGGTCACGCGCACCGCGATCCCGGAGATCCTCGAGAAGGTCGGCTTCCCCGCGGACCGGCGCGGCGAGTCGATGGAGAACCTTTCCCGCGGCATGCAGCAGAAGGTCGCGCTCGCACGCGCGCTCTTGACCTCGCCTGTGCTGCTGCTCCTCGACGAGCCGACGACCGGGCTCGACCCGCGTTCGAAGCTCGAGGTTCAGCAGTTCATCCGGGAGGTTCGCGTGACGCACGACGCGACGATCCTCCTCTGCACGCACGACATGGCAGAGGCGGAGACGCTCGCGGACCGCGTCGGACTGCTGGATCGCGGCGAGCTGCTCTTCCTCGAGCCGGTTGAGGACGTGAAGCGCCGGTACGGGGTGGACACGCTCGAGGAGGCGTTCTTCGCCGCAACCGGACGCACCTTCGAAGAAGAGACCGACCAGGACGACGAATACAGGGAGGTGTTCGGATGAGCGCCGCGGGCGTAGGCTCGACGGAGCCCGCAGGGAGCGGAGGCGCCGGCTTGGCCGGCGCCAGAGCGGGACACCTCGCGACAGTGCGCCAGGAGCTCATCGGGCTCGGGGGCATCGTCGAGCGGAACGTCTATCTCACGAAGCGCTACTTCCTCTGGGACGTCGCGTTCATGGTCTGGACGATCGCGAACACGCTCACGATCGTGTTCATCGCGCGCTCCGTGGGACTCTCTGCTGCGCAAGAGAACGGGCTCGCGACGAAGCTGCTCGTCGGCGCGGTCATCTGGGCGTTCCTCGGGATCATCTTCGAGTTCGTCACGGAGACGGTGGCCTGGGAGCGTTGGGAGGGGACGATCGAGTACACGTTCATGGCGCCGCTCTCCCGGTCGACGCACCTGTTCGGCATGGGTGCGTTTGCCGTGCTCTACGGACTCATCCGGGCGACGATCCTGTTCTTCGTCGTGGCGGCATTCATCGGCATCCACATGCCCGACGCGAACTTCGCGGCCGCGCTCGCGCTGCTCGCGATCGCGTCTGTGTCGTTCATGGGCATCGGGATGATGACCGCGGTGCTCCCGCTCATCTCGCCGGAGAAGGGCGCACAGCTCGGCTTCGTCGCGCAGGGAATGATGCTGGCCGTCTCGGGGGTCTACTACCCCGTGTCTGTCATGCCAGGCTGGATGCAGGCGATCGCGAAGGTGTCGCCCGCAACGTATGCCCTGCGTGGCGACCGCGCATCGATCGTGAACGGCGCCGGTCTCGCGTGGGCGGACGTCTGGCCGCTGCTCATCATCGCCGTGTTCGCGATCCCGGTCGGGATCGCCGTCTTCAAGCGTGGCGAGCACTACGCGAAGAAGCACGGGAAGTTGAAGCGGTCGGGCTAGTGGCGAGGATCCGTTTGCCGATCGAGACCGAGCGACTGCTCATCCGGCAGCTGCGCCTCGAGGATTCGCGCGATCTGCACGAGCTCTACTCGGATGCGGAGGCGATGCGATTTCTCGCGGGCGCGGCGAGCATCCCACGCACGCTCGCAGAATCCCAAGCGTGGGTGCGGTCGAAGGTCGATCTCTTCGAGCGCGATGACGGCATGAGC
Organism: uncultured Actinomycetes bacterium; assembly: GCA_963707525.1. GTDB lineage: Bacteria > Actinomycetota > Thermoleophilia > Gaiellales > Gaiellaceae > Palsa-739. Next base: position 134,441 of record CAVPQJ010000008.1, read on the forward strand.
CTCTGGGCGCTCGTCGAGCGCGAGAGCGGACGAGCGATCGGCGACGCCGGGCTCCAGTGGGAGACGATCGCGGGCGGACGCGAGCTCGACCTCGGCTGTCGAATAGTCCCGCGCATGCAAGGCCGCGGCTACGCGACCGAAGCGTCGGCCGCCATTCTGCGGGCCGCGTTCGACGCCGGCTTCAACCGGGTCACGGCGCAGACTGCGACGGACAATGCGGCAGCTCTCGAGGTACTCCGACGCATCGGCTTTCGCATCGAGGGCGAGACGGAATGGGAGGGACGAGCGATGGCGTTCGGCGTGTGCGAGCTCTCAGAGCAGCCTGTCGAGACACGCACGTAAACCGTCACGCCAGTGCGGCAGCACCGGCGCACCGAGCCTCTCGCTGCGCAAGACCGAATACGCGGGGCGCCGCGCCGGCCGGCCGAACTCCACGGTCGTGATCTTCCGGACGCGGCACTTGATGCCCGCCTCCTCGAAGATCGCCTCGGCGAACTCGGCCCAGGTGCAATCGCCGGCCGCGGCTACGTGCCAAATGCCGGGTTGCAGCTCGATGAGCTCGCTAACCGCTGCAGCGAGGTGACCGACGTACGTCGGCGAGCCTCGTTGATCGTCGACAACGGAGACTTCATCATGCTCGCGCGCGAGCGCGAGCATCGTCCGGACGAAGTTCTTTCCGGTTGGCCCGAAGAGCCACGAGCTGCGAACGATCCACGCGCCCTCGCCGGCAGCCGCCTCGCCATGGAGCTTGGTCCGGCCATACGCCGACAGCGGATTCGGCGCGTCGGACTCGACATACGGAGTGCGCTTCGTTCCGTCGAAGACGTAGTCGGTAGAGAACGCCACGAGTGGCGCGCCGAGAGCGGCTGCGTTCTGCGTGCCACCGACGTTGACGGCAGCGGCATCCTGCGGGCTCGCCTCCGCGCCGTCGACGTCCGTCCAGGCCGCCGCGTGCAGCACGAGATCGACGTCGCCGAGATCCGGCGCCGGCAACGTGACGTCCCAGTCGGCTCGCGTCAACGCACGAGCTGTCGGAAACGTCTCGTGCAGCGCGGTGCCGAGTTGGCCGCCTGCGCCGGTTACGACGGCGCGTCGCGTGCCGAGAGAATCGGCGATTGCGTGCTCCACACGTGGCGAACGCGCTCGTCGTCCCAGGGAACGCCGTGCTCGTCCGGGTTGACGGGGTCGTATTCCTCGGTCACGAGATACGCGAAAAGACAGTCCGTGAGCGCCTCGTACCCATGCGCATTCACCCCGGGCACGTAGATCGCTACCGGGTTGTCGTCTCCGATGTCCTCGGTGAAGACCTCGCCGGTCTCGCGGTCGAGCACGACGATGCGCACCATGCCGTCCAGACAGACAAAGAGGTCGTCCTGCCCACGCTCGTGGTAGTGCAGGCCGCGGATCACTCCCTGCCGGGACCGCGACAGGTTCGCCTGCTTGATCGGCTTCGGCAGTACGCTCGCACGGATCAGCTCCGTGAACCAGCCGCGGTCGTCCTCGTGCCGCACGAGCGGGAAGCGCTTGACGTTCATCCGTGGGTACCGCGCACGAAGTCGTTCACCTCGTAGTACGCCTCGATCGACTCGCCCGCGTCGCCCCAGAAGCCGTCGACGACGTCGGCCTCCATCTCGCCGCGACCCACATACCAGTTGTTCACGTCGGTGATCTCCAGCTCCCCGCGACCCGACGGCTCGAGGGTCGGCAGGACATCCCACACCTGATCGTCGTAGAAGTAGATGCCGGTTACCGCGAAGTGCGACGGCGGCGACTCCGGCTTCTCGAGGATCTCGGTTACGCGATCCCCGGTCATGACCGCGACGCCGAGATGACGAAGGTGCTCGTCCTCTGCGACCTCGGAGAGCACGATGCGTGCACCTTTCGACTGTTGCTCGAAGTTCTCGGCGATCGGCTGCAGCGATCGTTCGAAGATGTTGTCGGCGAGCATCACGCACACCTTGTCGCGCGCCACGAACCGCTCGGCAAGCGCGAGCGCATCGGCGATGCCGCCCGCCTCCTCCTGATAGCCGTAGAAGAGCCGGTCGATGCCGTAGTCATGGCCGTTCCCGAGCAGCCGGAAGAACTCGCCGGCGTGGGTCCCTCCGGTGACGAGCATCAGCTCGTCGATGCCGGCGCCGACGAGCGCCTCGACGGCATAGGTGACCATCGGGCGGTCGTACAACGGAAGCAAGTGCTTGTTCGTGATCCGCGTGAGCGGATGCAACCGCGTACCCGAGCCGCCTGCGAGGATGACTCCCTTCATCTGGGCGAGTGTAAAGCCAGAAAAGCAGTGCCAGGCACCTCAGGTGCCTGGCACCGGGAGGATCGACCGTTAGTGGACGGGCAGGACGAGCAGGAGCACCGTCAGGACGCCGACGAAGGCAACGATGAGGCGCAACCCGCTTCCGCTCGTATCCATGAGACGACTGTAGAGCCGCGACGTGAGGGGTCCGTGTCGGCGGTGCAAGGAAAGCGTTAGCGAGGCGGTGCTTGCGCACGCCCGGAACGGGTAGGGGGCAAACAGATGACCGGGCGCAAGCGCGACCTCGACGATCTCCAGGGCGAGATCCAGGAACTCTTCGCTGACCTCTGGCAGGTGCCGGGCTTCGCAGGGTTCCGCCGCGGCTTTCGGCCCCAGTGCGACTGCTTCCGTACCGACGATCCGCCCGTGCTTCACGTCGTCGTGGAGCTTCCCGGCGTCGACCCGGAGTCGGTCGAAGTGTCGGCCTCGGGCCGGTTGCTCGTGATCGGAGGCACGCGAGAGCGCCCGAAAGTCCCCGGCGCGCGTTATCAGGCAATGGAGATCGAGTACGGCGTCTTCGAGCGCCGGGTCGAGCTTGGTGAAGACGTCGATTCGACGAGAGCTCGAGCGACGTACGAGCGCGGGATGTTGAAGGTCGTGCTGCCGATCGCGCCACTCGAGACGGCGCAGGCGCCGACGCCGATCGAGGTGAAGCGCGGATGAGCGAGCCCGACTACGAAGTCGTCGTCAGCGCCGAGCAGCAGCAGCACGCGGAGGAGCTCGGCGACGAGCTGCCCGCACGGCTGCCGGTATTGCCGCTGAAGGAGACGGTCGTCTTCCCCGAGTCGATGACGCCTCTGGCGATTGGACAGGAGCGCTCGATCAAGCTGATCGACGACGTCGTCGGAGGCGACCGGCTGCTCGCGCTGATCGCCGTCAAGAACGACGACGCCGAGACGCCCGGCTGGGACGATCTCTACGAGATCGGGACCGCTGCCGTCGTGCACAAGATGATTCGCGTCCCTGACGGGACATTGCGCGTCCTCGTGCAGGGTCTCCGCCGCGTTCGACTCGAGCGTCGCGTGCTCGGCGATCCGTATCTCATCGGCGAGTTCGTCGAGGAGCCCGATCAGCTCGAGGAGACGAAGGAGGTCGAAGCTCTGACTCGCAACGTGCAAAGCCTCTTCGCGCGCATCATCGCGCAGGTGCCATACCTTCCGGAGGAGTTGCAGCTCGCGGCCGCGAACGTCGACGACCCGAGCGCGCTCTGCCACCTCGTCGCGTCGACGTTGCGCTTGAAGACCGAGGAGAAACAGAACCTGCTCGAGCTCGTGAGCGTTGACGCCCGCCTGCGCGAAGTGTCGCTGATCCTGAACCGCGAGCTCGAAGTGTTCGAGCTCGGGACGAGGATCCAGTCCCAGGTGCAGTCGGAGCTAGAGAAAGGCCAGCGCGAGTTCTTCCTGCGGCAGCAGATGAAGGCGATCCAGGCGGAGCTCGGCGAATCCGATCCGGAGCAGGCGGAGATGGCGGAGCTGCGGGAGCGGCTCGAGGCGCTCGACCTGCCGGAGGATATCGCGAAGGCGGCCTTGCGTGAGCTCGGCCGGCTCGAGCGGTTGCCGGCGGCTGCCGCCGAGTACGGCGTTATCCGCACCTACCTCGACTGGATCGTCACGCTGCCGTGGAACGTCACGACGACCGACAACCTCGATCTTGTACGCGCGCGGGAGATCCTCGACGAGGACCACTACGATCTCGAGAAGGTGAAGAACCGCATCATCGAGCACCTCGCGGTCTCGAAGTTGCGCAACGATCCGTCTGGTCAGATTCTCTGTTTCGTCGGCCCGCCAGGCGTCGGCAAGACGTCGCTCGGACAATCCATTGCACGCACGCTCGAGCGCAAGTACGCAAGGCTCTCCGTCGGCGGCGTGCGCGACGAGGCGGAGATTCGCGGCCACCGGCGTACATACATTGGCGCAATGCCCGGCTCGATCATCCGCGCACTGCGTGACGCCGAGTCGATGAATCCGGTCTTGCTCGTCGACGAGATCGACAAGATGGGATCTGACGTGCGCGGCGACCCGTCGTCCGCGATGCTCGAGGTGCTCGACCCCGAGCAGAACAGGGGCTTCCGAGATCACTACCTCGACTTGCCGTTCGATCTGTCCAGAGTGCTCTTCATCTGCACGGCGAACACGACGGACACGGTTCCCGCGGCGCTGCTCGATCGCATGGACGTGATCTCGCTCTCCGGTTACACGGAGGACGAGAAGCTGGGAATCGCCAAGCGCTACCTCGTGCCCAAGCAGGTCGAAGCGCACGGACTGAAGCCGGAGCAGCTCACGGTCTCCGACAATGCACTCCGGCTCGTGATCCGCGAGTACACACGCGAAGCCGGCGTGCGCGGGCTCGAGCGGCGTATCGCGGATCTCTGCCGCAAGGCCGCGCGCAAAGTGGCGGAAGGCTTCGCCGGGAAGGTTCGCGTCGACCCACGGCGTGTGCGCACGTTCCTCGGCCCGCGGCGCTTCTCCGGCGAGGTGCGCCGCCGCACGGCAGATCCCGGCGTCGCGACCGGGCTCGCGTACACCGCTGCGGGAGGCGACATCTTGTTCATCGAAGCTCAGGCATATCCCGGCAAAGGACGGCTGCACATCACCGGCCAACTCGGTGAAGTGATGCAGGAGTCGGCGCAGGCCGCGCTCTCGTGGGTGCGGTCCCACACGAACGCGCTCGGCATACCCGAGACGTGGTTCGCCGATCACGACGTGCACGTGCACGTCCCTGCCGGCGCAGTGCCGAAGGACGGTCCTTCGGCCGGAGTCACGATCGCAACGGCGATCGCATCGCTCGTTCGCGGCACGCCCGTCTCCGACGACGTCGGGATGACGGGGGAGATCACGCTAACAGGTCAGGTACTGCCGATCGGCGGCCTCCGCGAGAAAGTGCTCGCGGCGCAGCGTGCCGGATTGAAGCGCGTGATCCTGCCCCGTGAAAACGAGGTCGACCTCGACGACCTGCCCGCAGAGACTCGCCGCGAGCTCGAGTTCGTTCTCGTCGACTCGATCGAGCAGGTCTTCGACGTGGCTTTCGACGGCACGGGCAACGGCGCGACCCGGAGGACGCCGTCGGCGATCAAGCAGGCTGCTAAGACACGGTGAAGCTCTTGAACAGGAGCGCGCAGGCCCCGGCCGCCGCGTTCTCGCAGAGGAGCTGATATTCCCGCTTGCCGACGAGCACGAAGCCGATCCGCATCGTGCCGAAGCGGTAGGCCCGGATCTTCTCGCCGGCGACAGTGAGCGTCTCCTTCTGGCTGAGCGTCCCGCCTGCCGCCGCCGCGAGCTTTGAAGCGACCCCGTCCAGCTCCCTCGCCGCAGGCGCGAAAAGCGCCGGACTGTAGGGCTTTTGCAGCGTGTAGGTTGTGACCGAGACCCGGGATCCGCCGCCCCTCACGGTGACGGATTGCGGCGTCCGGCTCGTGCTCCAGCCCGCGGGGGCGGAGAAGCTGAAGCCCTGTCCGCGGACCACCCGTGTCGAAACAGGGTGGGTCTTCGTTCCACCACCACAGGCTGAAAGAATGCAAAGCAGCGCGAGGGGTAGGAATGCCCCCGCCAGCAACCGAAAGGAACCGCGAATGCACAAGACGAAAGACAAGGTCTCGGACGCGGCCGGCAATGTCAAACCGTACGTCGATCGTGCGCTTCACGACGAGGAGCTGCGCGACAATCTGCGGAGCGCCTACGCGTCGGCGCGCTCGATCTACGACGAGCTGATCGGCAAACGCGGCGTATCAGGCGTGGCTACGCGTGTCGCAACCGACAAGGACATTCAAGATGAGCTGCGGTCGACGATCGCCGATCTTCGGAAGGCCGCCAACCGCGTCCAGGGAGCCGAGCCGCACAAGAGCCGGAACGGCATGTTGCTCTTCCTTGGGATCGTGCTCGGAGTCCTCTTCAACCCCGTGACCGGGGAGTCCACCCGCAAGTGGCTGTCGAGCCGCGTGTTCGGCGGCGGTGACGACTTCACGTATCAGGGCGGGAACGCGTCCGGCAACGGCGGCAGCTAGCCGCCTGCTCCGACCACCGGCTTCGAGGCGGGCTGCTGCGATTGCGGCAGCAGCAGTCCGCCTTCTCCTTCCTGGGCCGTCGGTGCCATCGCGCGCTGCAACGACTTCGGGTCGAGGCCGGTAGCGGTCGAGATGTCGGAGCTCTGCAACAGGATGGCGCCCGCCTTCGGCGCGCTCGCCGCGTTCGCCGGCGTCCATCCCGCGACCGTGTCGAAGCGCACGTCTTGCAGATGCTTCCACGCGTCGAGGTACTTCGTCGGGTCGACCGCTCCGTCGTAGCCGAGGCCAAGTAGACCGACGGGGTGCACTTCGAAGTGCAGATGGTACGGCGTACCTTCGGCGTCGCCGGTATTGCCGACGAACCCCAGCACGTCGCCGGCGCTCACAACGGCGCCGTTCACCGCAAGCGGCGTATACGCCGAGAGATGCGCGTAGTAGTACTCCCAGCCTTTGTCGTCGCGCAGCCACAGGCGCCAGCCGCCGACCTTGTTCCAGCCGACGGAGAACACGGTGCCGTGCGCGACCGCGAGGAGCGGGGCGCCGAGCGGAGCGAAGATGTCGTCGCCGTGGTGCCAGCCCCCGGAGACATCGCCACGAAGCGCGCCGTAGGTGTCCGAGTACGACGAGTCGCCGTACACCGGGAACACGTACCCCTGCGGGTTCTGTTTCGGCGTGACGGTCTGCGGCCGGCTGAGGATCGGAGGGAGGCCGTTCGAGCGAGGCTCCTTCGGGCGCGCACTCGTGGTCGTCGGCAGCGATGGAGCTTTCGGGAGCGGCGCAGCTTCGCTGGCTTGCGAATTTGCCTCGGCGTAGCCGATTTGGATCTCGCTCTGCGCAGGCAGGCCGCCGTGATCGGCGGTGAGAAAGACGTCGAGCGCAGTGACGATGTCGTGGTGACCCGGGGTCGGTTTGTCGAGGAGCTGACTCTTCTGCTCGAGCGCGATGACGTAGCCCCAGTCGCCGAGTTGAATCTGCTGGTTCGCCGTCGGCGTCACGGGCTGTCCAAGTATCGACGAGGTCGCGTGAATCCCGTCGCACCGGTGTCTCCCGACGCACTCGCAGAGCCCGCGGTCGTGTGCACCTCGCCCGTCACGGACGCCGCGACGATGTCGCCTTTGAATAGCGTGAGCGAGGTGACCTGCGAGGTTGCGCCGGCACTCGCCTGCGTTCCACTCGTCGCGGTCACGCTTGTCGTGACGGAGCTCGCGGTCACGATCGAGCCGTCGTCGGGATACGAGAACGCTCCGTCGAACGCAACCGCGTCCGCAGGCGCGTCGAGCTCGCGCGTGCCCGCGCTCGGCTGGCCGGGGATGATCACCTTGATCGCCCAAGCGCGGGCGATCGACCCCGCGGAGCGATCAGCCGAGCCGGCCGACGCCGTGAGGCCGAACGCGCAGGCAGCAGCCAGGGCCGGGATCAGCAGAGGAGCGGCGCACCGTCTCCCATTATGGCGGGCCTATCTTCCGAGCTGCTCGCGGGCAAACTCGCGAAAACGGGCTCTGGCCGCATCGTCCGGGCCGAGGGGCTCGTCGTCCGCGTACTTCGGATCGGCGGCGATCTCCTGCGCGACCTTCCGCACCTCGTTCGTGAGCGCCTCGTGATGCGCCGGGTTCTTCAGCAGCGCCTCGATCCAGCTCTCGGAACCGTCGTAGTCAGGCACGTCGTGATCGAAGAGCAGCTGCCCGAGCAGGAGCCCGCAGCGAATGTAGGCGAACGTGCGGAACGCGAGAATGCGGTGCGGCGACTCGACGAGCTCCGCGATCTCGGGGTTCTCGTCGACGATCTGCTGGACGATCGAGCCGATCGGCTCGTCGACCAGCGGGATCCAGAGCTCGTCGTTCTCGGTCATCGCCCGAATTATGGCTGCTTTCTCCGCGCCCGCCACGCGATCTGCGCGGCGGTGAGGATCAGCAGCACGGCGAAGAGCTTTCGCAGCACGTGTTCCGGCAGCGATTCGGCCACCTGGGCGCCACCGACCGCCGCTCCGATCGAGGCGACGCCGATCACGGCAGCGGCGCGCCACCGCACGTTGCCGTACTCGATTTTGCCGCCAGACCCCGACGAGCACCGTCGGGATGATCGCGAGGAGCGACGTGGCTTCGGCATGCAGCTGCGTCAGGCCGAGCCAGGTCAGGGTCGGCACGAAGAGGATGCCGCCGCCGACGCCGAAGAGCCCTGCGAGGACGCCGGCGACCAGGCCGAGCAGGACCGCGAGCGCGTACGTCACTGAACGAGCATCCGGATCGCGATCGCGACGAGGAGCGCCGCGAACAGGAAGGAGAGCGTGCGCACGGGGACGCGCTGCTGCAACGTCGCGCCGCCTGCGGCGCCGACCGCAGCCGGAATCCCGACGAGGAGGGCGTAGACCGGCTCGACCTCGCCGTGCACGACATACGTGACAACGCCCGCAGTCGCGGTGATCCCGATCGCGGCGAGCGATGTCGCGGTTGCGGGTCGCATCTCCCACCGGCAAGCGAGGATCAAGCAGCGGCACGATCACGACTCCGCCGCCGACGCCGAAGAGCGCGCTGAAGAAGCCGGCAACGAGACCGATCAGGACCAGGCGCACCGGCCTATGCTACGAGGGTGGCTTCCACGCCCGCGCTGGTCGACCAGCTGTTGAGTCAGTTGAAGGAGGCGCCGGGAGAGAGCCGCGCTGTTCCTCGACTTCGACGGCGTGCTCGCGCCGATCGTCGACCGGCCGGAGGATGCGTACCCGCCCGCGGAGACGCGCGCAGAGTTGGCGCGCCTCGTCGACGCGCTACGCGCTCGTCGCCGTCGTGAGCGGACGGGCCGGCGACGACGTGCGCGATCGCGTTGCGGTCGACGGGATCGTGTACGTCGGCTCGCACGGGCTCGAGCTGGACCGGCAAGCCGACCGCTGGCGGCAGCAGATCGCCGACTTCGCATCGGCCGCACCCTGGCCTGCCTCCGAGATCGAGCTGAAAGGACTGACCGTCACGTTCCACTACCGGCATCACGCCGACGAGCGCGCCGCCGTGCTCGAGCTGGAAGCGCTCGCACAGGCCGCGCACGACGAAGGCCTCGTCTCACGCTTCGGCCGCAAGCTGCTCGAGGTGCTGCCGCCGGTCGGCTCGAACAAGGGAACGGCGGTGCTGCACCTGCTGGAAGGCGCAGGACTGACGCGCGTCCTCGTCGCCGGCGACGACACGACAGATCTCGACGCCTTTCGGGCCGTCGAGGATCTCGAGCACAAGGTGCGCGTCGCCGTGCTCGCCGACGAGTCGCCGACGCTGCTCGCCGAGCATGCCGAGCTCGTGCTCGGCAGCACCGGGGAGTTCCTCGACTTGCTACGCCGCCGCTAGCCGAACGTCTTCTTCACGCGAACGGCGGTTCCGTAGGCGCAGATCTCGGTCCAGTTCTGACCCATCTCCGACGTGTCGAACCGCATCGCGATGATCGCGTTCGCGCCCTTCGCCTCCGCTTCGCCCGTCATGCGGTCCATCACTTCGTGCCGGCTGTCGACGAGCGCCTTCGTCATGCCCTTCAGCTCGCCGCCGAAGATCGACTTCAGGCCGGCGCCGAACTGCGAGCCGATGTTGCGCGAGCGAACGGTCAGGCCCATCACCTCGCCGAAGACCTCTTCGACGTCGTAACCGGGAATGTCGTTCATCGTCGTGACGATCATGTGCGTAGTACCTCCCAGGCGCGTCGCACGTCGTCTTCCGTCGTGCGCGCGTTTCCGATTGCCAGCCGCATCACGTAGCGGCCGTTGAGTTTGGTGTGCGAGAGAAAGATCTCACCGCTGCGGTTCGCGCGCTCGACGATCGCCTCGTTCTCCTCGTCCGAGCCGTTCCGGCGGAAGACGACGAGCGAGAACCGCTGCGGCGCGACGAGCTCCCAGTCGGGATCGTCCTCGACCCAGTCCGCAAAGAGCTGCGCGAGCCGGATGTGCTCGCGCTGGAGCGCGCGCAGCCCCTCCGCCCCGTAGCAGCGCAGAACCGCCCAGAGCTTCAGCGAGCGGAAGCGGCGGCCGAGCGCGGGCCCGTACTCGGAGAGCGCGTACGCGTCCTCCGGCGTCCGGAGGTACTCCGGGACGAGCGAGAACGCCTGCCGGAACTCGTCCGGCCGCGACGTCCAGAGCAGCGAGCAGTCCATCGGCAGCATCAGCCACTTGTGCGGGTTGACGACGAGCGAGTCGGCGAGCTCGACGCCGTCCTGCGACCCGCGCTCCTCCTCGCAGATCCAGCGCGGAGCCCGCGTAGGCCGCGTCGACGTGCAGCCACGCGCCGGCCTTCTTGCGCACGCTCCGCCAGCTCGCGGACCGGATCGACCGATGCGAACGACGTCGTGCCGACGGTCGCGACGACGGCGGCGACGTCGTCGAGCGCGATGTCGGTGAGCATGCCGCAGCTCGTCGTCCACCGGAATCTTGCGCAGCTCCATGCCGAGCATGCGCGCGTTCTTCTCGACCGACGAGTGCGCGTGCTCCGAGCAGACGACGACGTTGCGGCCGGTGACGTGACGCGCGGCGATCAACGCCGCGAGCGTCGACGTCGACGCGGTGTCCTCGATGTGGCCGTGCCAGCCGTCGGGCAGGCCGAGCAGCTGCCGCACCCAGTCGACGGTCCGCAGCTCGAGCTCGGTCGACGCGGGCGACGCGCGCCAGTTCAGCGCGACCTGGTTCATCGTCGCGGCGAGCAGCTCGGCGAGGATCCCCGGCTCGGACGCGGTGACGGCGAAGTACGCGAAGAAGCGCGGGTGCTGCCAGTTCGTGAGCGCGGGGACGATCAGCTCGTCGAGGTCGCGCAGCACGTTCGCGAACGGCTCGCCCTGCTCGGGCGGCGACGTCCGGCAGGCGTGCCGAGAGCTCGCCGGGCGCGACCTGCGCGAGCACCGGCAGGTCGCCGACGCGGTCGAGATAGTCGCGCCGCCCAGTCGACGGCCGCGTACCCGTCGTCGCGAAAGCTCACGGGCGCTTCCGGCGCAGCTTGTCGAGCTGCTTCCAGGTGCGCGTGTTCAGGACGTCGTCCTTCGTCAGCCAGCCGCGCCGCGCCTGGCCGATGCCGAGCTCGACGTAGTTCTGCGCGCGGATCTGGTGGCCGTCGGAGTTGACGACGAGCTTCAGCCCGGCCTCCTTCGCGGCGCGCGCGTGCACGTCGCGCAGGTCGAGCCGGTCGGGCTGCCCGTTGATCTCGAGGAAGCAGCCCGCCTCGAGCGCGCCCGCGATCACGCGCTCGACGTCGACGTCGCGCGGGCCGCGCGTGCCGATCCTCCGCCCGGTGAGATGCCCGATGCAGTCCACGTACGGGTTCTGCATCGCCTCGAGCACGCGCTCGGTCGGTCGGTTCTCCGGCGCGTTGTGCACCGACGCGACGACCCAGTCGAGGCGCGCGAGCTCCTCCTCCGGCACGTCGACCTCGCCGTTCGTGCGGATGTTCGCCTCGACGCCCGCGAGGATCCGCAGCTTCGGATAGCGCTTGCGCATCTCCTCGATCTCTTCGAGCTGCTGCGCGAGCCGGCCGTCGCGCAGGTAGTGCGAGTGGTCGGTGATCGCCGTAGTACTCGTAGCCGCGCTCGAGCGCGGCGACGACCATCTCCTCCAGCGTGTTCTTGCCGTCGGCCGACCAGTGCGTGTGCGTGTGCAGGTCGCCGCGCAGGTCGCTCAGCTGGACGAGCTCCGGAAGCTCGCGGCGCTTGGCCGCTTCGAGCTCGCCGCTCGACTCGCGCAGCTCCGGCGGAATCGGCTGATAGCCGAGGAACTCGTACAGCGCGTCCTCGTCCTCGGCCTTGAACACCTCGCCGGTCTCGACCGTCGTGACGCCGTACTCGGAGATCGAGAGCCCTCGGCGCACCGCGTCCTCGCGCAGCGCGACGTTGTGATCCTTCGAGCCCGTGAAGTGCTGCAGCAGGTTGCCGTACGACTCGGGCGGCACGACACGCAGGTCGAAGCGCAGGCCGTCGTTCGAGAGCACCGTCGCCTTCGTGTCGCCGTGCGCGACGACGTCGACCACCCACGGGAGCTGCGTGAAGTACGCGGTCAGCTCGGCGGGATCGGTGGCGGTCGCGATGATGTCGAGGTCGCGAAACGTCTCCTTGCGCCGCCGCACCGAGCCCGCCTCGGAGACGTGCACGGCGGCGGGATGCTCGCGCAAGCACCGCGACGACCGCCTGCACCGCGGGCAGCCCGTCGCCGAGCAGCCGGCGGCCGGTGTCCGGGTTCTCCGCCTGGAACGCGAGCGCCTTGAGGATCTTCTCCTCGCTCTTCGCGCCGAGGCCGGTCAGCGTGCGCAGCCGCTCCTCCTCGGCCGCGGCCTTCAGCTCGTCGATCGTCGAGATGCCGAGCTCCTGCCAGATGCGCGCCGCCGTCTTCGGCCCGAGCCCCGGCAGGCGCATGAAGCGGACGACGTCGGGCGGAACGCTGCCCTTGCGTTTCGTGAGCGCCTCGATCTCGCCCTGCTCGACGATCTGGACGATCTTCTCCTCGATCGTCTTGCCGATTCCCTGCAGCTCCTTCGCCCGCCCGTCGAGCGCGAGCTGCGCGACCGAGCCCGACGTCTCGCGCATCCTCGTCGCGGCGCGGCGGTAGGCGAGCACGCGAAACGACTCCGCGCCTTCGAGCTCGAGCAGGTCGGCGAGCAGGTCGAACTGGTCCGCCACGTCGGCGTTGGGCGGAGCGCAGCCACGCACCGATCTTACGCGCTCAGGGTCTTCCCGTAGCCTGCGAGTTCGTGCCGAACGCAATCGTCTGCCTGCCGACGTACAACGAGCGCGAGAACCTCGAGGCGATGCTGCGGGCGCTCGAGCCGCTCGGCGTGCGCGTGCTCGTGATCGACGACAACTCGCCCGACGGCACCGGCGAGATCGCCGACCGGCTCGCGGCCGAGCTCGACTTCGTCTCCGTTCTGCACCGCGAGCGCAAGGAAGGCCTCGGCCCCGCGTACCTCGCCGGCTTCCGCCGCGCGCTCGACGACGGCGCCGAGCTGATCCTCGAGATGGACTGCGACTTCTCCCACGATCCGAAGGACGTCCCGCGGCTGATCGCCGCGTGCGAAGCCGGCGCCGACCTCGCGCTCGGCTCGCGCTACGTGCCCGGCGGCGGCACGGCCAACTGGGGGATCGGGCGGCGGATCGTCTCCTGGGGCGGCTCGTTCTACGCGCGGCTCGTCCTCGGCGTGCGCATTCGCGATCTCACGGGCGGGTTCAAGTGCTACCGGCGCCGCGTCCTCGAGACGATCGACCTCGACGCGATCCACTCGAAGGGCTACGCCTTCCAGATCGAGGGGACGTACCGCACGCTGCGCAAGGGCTTCAACGGTCGTCGAGGTGCCGATCCGGTTCGCCGACCGGACCGAGGGCGTGTCGAAGATGAGCCGCTCGATCTTCCTCGAGGCCGTCGTGAACGTGCCGCGGCTTCGGCTCGCGGCGCTGAGAGGCCGGCTGTGAGAAACGGGGCTACCATCCCGCGCATGAGGGAGCTCGAGCCGGCGACGTTCGACGACGCGATCGCGCGAGGGGCCGTCGTCGTCGACTTCTGGGCGCCCTGGTGCCGCCCGTGTCTCGCGCTCGAGCCGGTGCTCGAGCAGATCGAGGCTCGCGTGCCGGTCGCGCGGCTGAACATCGACGACTACCCCGAGATCTCGGCGCGCTACGAGGTGCTCTCGATCCCGACGGTGATGCTGTTCGCCGGCGGCGAAGCGCGCGGCCGGGTCGTCGGCATCCGCCCGCTCGCGCACTTCGAGAAGCTGGCTAGACGAAGTGCTCCCAGCCGGCGAGCTCGACGGGCTCGCCGTGCAGGGTCACGACGACGCCTGAGCCTTCCTCGCAGCGCCCGATCACGGTGAAGTCGAGCGGGTCCGGCGTCGCGGCGAGCAATTCGTAGTCCTCGCCGAAGCCGACGTCCTCGACCATCGCGCCCGTCGGCGAGCGGAACGCGCTCGAGCTCGATCGCGACACGGCAGCCGGAGCGCGCGGCGATGTGCGCGGCGTCGACGGCGAGGCCGTCGGAGATGTCGAGCATCGCGTTCGCGACGCGCGCGAGCCGCCGCCCCTCGTCCAGACGGAGCGGCGGGCGCACGAGACGGCCCGACGCGGAACGCCGCGCCCGCGCCGCCGAGCGGCCCGGTGACGACGAGGAGATCGCCCGGCTTCGCACCGGCACGCCCGGGAACGCGCTCCGCTCGCCCGAGAGCCGTGACGCTGAGCAGCACCGACTGCGCGCGCGTCGTGTCGCCGCCGCGCACCGGAACACCCGGCTCGTTCAGTCCTTCGTACAGCTCGACGACGTCGGCGACGTGCGTCTCGCCCGGCAACCCGAGCGTGACGATCAACGCGAGCGGATCGGCGCCGCAGGCGGCGAGATCGCTGAGGTTGACCGCCGCAGCGCGAAAGCCGAGATCGCGCCACGAGAGGAGATCGAAACGAAAGTGCACGCCCTCGACGAGCGCGTCCTGCGTCACGACGAGCCCGTCGATCTGCGCGGCGTCGTGCTCGATGCCCTGCGCGAGCCCGCGCCGCTCGAGCTCGGCGAGCAGGCCGAACTCGCCCGCCTCGTCGAGCCTCACAGCTCCTCGATCCGCACGCGTCCGTCGAGCGTGTCGGGATCGAGCGCGTAGAGGCGCGTCGTACAGCCGCGCGTGGAACGTCCCCGGGCCTTCGGCGCCGCGCGCTGCATCCTCCGCCGCGACACCGAACGCAGCGAGCGCCTCGGCCGCGGCCTCGAGCGGCTCGCCCGGCTTCGCGGCGAGGAAGCAGCCGGTGATCGCGCTCGACATGCAGCCGGTGCCGGTGACCGTCGCGAGCAGCGCGTGGCCGTTCGACACCGCGAGCACGCGCTCGCCGTCGCTCACGTGATCGACCGGCCCGGTCACCGACGCGATCGACACCGAGACTGCGCGCCGCGGCGCGCGCGAGCTCGGCCGGCTCCATGCCGTGCCCGATCGACTCGACGCCGCGAACCTCCGCCTGCGCGCCGACGAGCGTCGCGATCTCGCCCGCGTTGCCGCGCAGCACCGTCACGTCGACGAGCTCGAGGATGCGGCGCGCGGTCGCCGTGCGGTACTCCGTCGCGCCGGCGCCGACCGGATCGAGCACGACCGGGATCTGCCGCGCCGTCGCAGTGCCGCCCGCGAGCAGCATCGCCTCGACCCAGTGCTCCGACAGCGTGCCGATGTTGAGGACGAGCGACGACGCGATGCGCGCCATCTCCTCGACCTCTTCGCCCGCATGCGCCATCACCGGCAGCGCGCCGAGCGCGAGCGTCGCGTTCGCCGTCTCGTTCATGACGACGTAGTTCGTGATCTGGTGGACGAGCGGCTTCTGCTCGCGCATCGCCCGCAGCGTCGCTCCGGCCGAGCTCATCGTGTCTCTCACCCCCAGGACGTCGACCGGGCCTTCTCCGGAGCCGATCTCGGTGAGCCCTTGCGCGACCGCACGCGACGCGGCGGCGGCAGCGCCGCGCGCGGCGTCGACGAGGCTCTCACCGCGCGCGAGCAGGGCGGTGAGCGTGGCCGAGTGCGTGCAGCCCGCGCCGTGCGTCGCCGCGACGTCGTGCCGCTCGACGGGAATCTCGACGTGCTCGCTGCCGTCGAAGAGATGGTCGATCGCGTCGTCGCCGTGCCCGCCGGTGACGATCGCGGCGCGGCGCGCCGAGCTCGTGCAGCCGCTCCGCCAGCTCGCGCCGCGGCGCATCGAGACCGGTGAGCGCCCTGGCCTCGAACAGGTTCGGCGTCACGACGGTCGCGAGCGGGAACAGTCGGCCGACGAGGGCATCGACGGCGTCGTCCTCGAGCAGCTGCGCGCCGGAGCTCGCAACCATGACCGGGTCGACGACGAGCGGCACCGGGTGCTCCTCGAGGTAGTCGGCGACGGTCTCGATCAGGGTGCGCGAGAAGAGCATCCCCGTCTTCGCGGCGTCGACGCCGATGTCGCCGAACACGGCGTCGAGCTGCTCGCGCACGAACGCCGGCGGCAGCTCGTGGATCGCGGTCACGCCGACGGTGTTCTGCGCGGTCAGCGCCACGAGCACCGACGTTCCGTACGCGCCGGCCGCGGCGAACGCCTTCAGGTCGGCCTGGATGCCCGCGCCGCCGCCCGAGTCGGACGTCGCGATCGTGAGCGCGCGTGGAATGGTCAAAAACGCTCCCTTCGCCGGTACTAACCGGATCAGGTTCGACGGGTCTGTTCTCAGCCGCGAGCGCGGCACCCCGGTGTCGTCAGGCTAACAGCCCACCATTCAGTAGAGTGCGGCTCGTCGCCCTCCTGGGCCTCGTCGGAATCTGGCATGCGGCCTCCCTCCTCCACGGGTCGACGTTCGTGACGGCGGCGTTCACGCTCGGCGCCGCTCGCGCTCGGCCGTCTGGGCGATCGCCGTCCTCCGCGACGAGTGAGCCGGCTGCCGCCTGCGCTCGCGGCGAGCGCGACGCCGCGGATCCTCGAGGAGCTCGGGCGAGCCGCCCGGCGCGCGTGCTCGAGCTCGGCTTCGCGGGCATCCACGCACCGCTGCTCCGCCTCGCCGGCTTCGAGGTCGTCGTCGTCGAGCCGGACCCGGCGTATCGCGACCGCGCGCGCGAGCGCGCGGGCGACGTGCTCGCCAGAGCCGCCGCGCGGAGCCGTTCGACGCCGTCGTCGCGCCGGACGGCGCCGACCTCACCGGAATCGCCGCGCGCAAGCTCGTGCTCGTCGGGCAGGATGGCTCCGTATGGAGCTCCGCCTAGGGGACCTTCTCCAGGGCGACGAGCTCGCCCATCTGACGACGACGCCGGCGCACGCCGCGCGCACGGAGCCGCTCCCTCCCGACCTGCATCCCGAAGGTGCGCGAGGCGCTCGCGCGGCAGGGCATCGAGCGAGCTCTACGTCCACCAGGCCGAAGCGTGGGAGGCCGCGCAGCCGCGGCGAGAACCTGATCGTCACGACCGGCACCGCGTCGGGCAAGACGCTCGCCTTCAACCTCCCGGTGCTCGACGCGCTCGCGCGCGAGCCGAAGAACCGCGCGCTCTATCTCTATCCGACGAAGGCGCTCGCGCAGGACCAGGCGCGTGCGCTCGGCACGCTCGCCGTGCCGCGCGTGCGCGCCGCGATCTACGACGGTGACACACCGACCGAGCGGCGCTGGCAGATCCGGAAGTGGGCGAACCTCGTGCTCACGAATCCCGACATGCTCCACATCGGCGTCCTGCCGCGACACGACCTGTGGGCCGACGTCCTGCACAACCTGCGCTACGTCGTCGTCGACGAGGCGCACGTGTACCGCGGCGTGTTCGGCTCGCACGTCGCCAATGTGCTTCGCCGCTTGAGACGCATGGCGCGGGTGTACGGATCGGAGCCGCAGTTCCTGCTCGCCTCCGCGACGATCGCCAACCCCGGCGAGCTCGCGCACGCGCTGCTCGGCGTCGAGGCGACGACGATCGGCGACGACGCGGCACCGCGCGCGGAGCGCACGATCGCGTTGTGGAATCCCGAGCTCCTCGACGCCGAGCTCGGAATCCGCGCGAGCTCGCTCGGCGACGCGTCGCGGATCATGGCGGAGCTCGTGCAGCGCGACCTCCGGACGATTTGCTTCGCGAAGAGCCGCAAGCAGGCCGAGCTGATTCACCGCATGACGGCCGATCGCGTCGAGCCCTGCGACCGCCAAGCGGCTCGCTCCGTACCGCGCCGGCTACACGCCGCAGCAGCGACGCGACATCGAACGCCGGCTCGTCGAGGGAGAGCTGCTCGGCGTCGCCGCGACGGACGCGCTCGAGCTCGGCATCGACATCGGCCTCCTCGACTGCGCGATCTCGGTCGGCTTTCCCGGAACGATCGCGAGCCTGCGGCAGCAGTGGGGCCGCGCCGGGCGCCGCGGGCACGGACTCGCGGTGCTCGTCGCCTCCGAGGACGCGCTCGACCAGTACTTCATGCGCGAGCCGGAGAAGCTGCTCGAGCGGCGCGTCGAGGCGGCGATTCTCGACCACGCGAATCCGCGCGTGCTCGACGGCCACGTCGCGTCCGCCGCGTTCGAGGCTCCGGTCGACGACGCCGACCGCGAGACGCTCGGCGACGAGGCGCTCGAGCGCGCGCCGCACGTTCCCGACCTTCAGCACACGAAGCACGGCTGGGTCTGGGCCGGGAAGGACTACCCCGCTGCGCGGACGCCGCTGCGGTCGGCCAGCGCCGACGCGTTCACGGTGATCGACGGAGCGACCGGCAGCGTTCTCGGCATCGTCGAGCGCGAGCGGGCGTACTCGACGGTGCACGAAGGCGCCGTCTATCTCCACTCGGGCGAGCAGTGGCTCGTGCGGGAGCTCGACCTGATCGCGCGCCACGCCGTCGTCGAGCCGCACACCGGCGACTGGTACACGCAGGTGAAGAAGGACACGTCGACCGACATCGAGCAGCCGTTGCGCACGGAGCGACGGCTTGGGCTCGAGCTCACGTTCGGACGCGTGTCTCGGTGACCGAACGCGTCGTCGCCTACCAGCGCAAGAGCATCCGCGACCAGTCGACGATCGCGACGGTCGACCTCGACCTGCCGCCGAGCGTCTTCGAGACGGAAGCGGTGTGGTACATCCCGACCCCGCGCCAGCTCGACGGCCTCGAGCAGATGCCGACGCTCATCTCGACGCTGCACGCGGCCGAGCACTCGATGATCGCGCTCCTCCCGCTCTGGGCGATGTGCGACCGGTGGGACATCGGCGGGCTCTCGACGAACATCCACCAGGACACCGGGCAGCCGACGATCTTCATCTACGACGGGCACCCGGGCGGCGTCGGGATCGCCGAGCGCGGGTTCGAGCAGTTCGAAGGCTGGGTGGCCGACACCGTCCGCCTGCTCGAAGGCTGCCCGTGCGAGCACGGCTGCCCCTCCTGCGTCCAGAGCCCGAAGTGCGGCAACCTGAACGAGCACCTCGACAAGCACGGAGCCCTGACGCTCCTGAGCAGAATGTCGAAATCGAGCTAGGCCGTTCGTCGTACTCCCGACAGCGACTCCAAGGAGGCCAAACCATGAAGTACGCGCTCTTGATCTACGACGACCCGGCCCAGTGGACGGACATCTCCGACGAGGAGATGAAGTCGATCTACGGCGAGTACATGGCGGTCTCGGAGCTGCCCAACACGACGGGCGGCTCACAGCTCCAGCCGGCCGACACCGCCCGCAGCGTGCGCGTCAAGGACGGCAAGTCGATCGTGAGCGACGGCCCCTTCGCGGAGACGAAGGAGGTTCTCGGCGGCTTCTACCTCATCGACGCCGACTCCTCGCGAGGAGGCGGAGCAGATCGCCGCGCGCATCCCGTCGGCGCGGATGGGCGGAACCGTCGAGGTGCGGCCGGTCGTCGTTCGCTGAGCGTGCAGTACCTGCTGCTCATCTACGGCGAGGACGACGTCTGGGACTCGACGGCGACGACGGTGCGCGTTCGCAACGGCGACACCGTGGTCAAGGACGGGCCGTTCGCGGAGCCGCGCGAGCAGCTGGGCGGGTATCTGCCTGATCGAGGCGGACTCACTCGACGACGCGATCGCACGGGCGGAGCGAATCCCTGCAGCACAGAGCGGGACGATCGAGATCCGTCCGGTTCGCGAGCACTCGGAGTACCGCGAATAGACGCGCTCGCCCGCGCCTATCGAGATGAGCGTGCGCGCTGCATCGCAATTCTCGGCCGCGTCCTCGGCGATCTCGATCTCGCCGAGGACGCGGTTCAGGATGCGTTCGTCATCGCTGCGGAGCGCTGGGCGTCACACGGCACGCCGTCGAACCCCGGTGCCTGGATCGTGGCGACGGCGCGCAACCGCGCCATCGACCGGATCCGCCGCGAGCAGACGCTCGCGCGCAAGACGCAGCTGCTCGCACGCGCGGAGCAGATTCCCGACGACGAGGAAGCAGTGATTCCCGACGAGCGGCTCGAGCTGATCTTCGCCTGCTGCCACCCGGCGCTCGCCGCGGAGGCGCAGGTCGCGCTGACGCTCAGCCTCGTCGGCGGCCTCACGACGCCGGAGATCGCGCAAGCGTTCATCGTGCCGGAGCAGACGCTCGCGCAGCGGCTCGTGCGCGCCAAGCGCAA
Source organism: uncultured Actinomycetes bacterium (assembly GCA_963707525.1). Classification (GTDB taxonomy): domain Bacteria; phylum Actinomycetota; class Thermoleophilia; order Gaiellales; family Gaiellaceae; genus Palsa-739. The sequence continues at coordinate 154,740 of CAVPQJ010000008.1, forward strand.
GATCCGCGACGCCGGCATCCCGCTGCAGGTTCCGCCGGAGCACCTCCTGCCCGAGCGGCTGCGCACGGTTCTCGCGGCGATCTACCTCATCTTCAACGCGGGCTACGGGCCGCCCGTCAGGCGCGAGCTCTGCGCCGAGTCGATCAGGCTCGCGCTGCTGCTCGCGACGTTCATGCCGGACGAGCCGGAGGTTCACGGTCTGCACGCACTCGTGCTGCTCCAGGACGCGCGCCGCGATGCGCGCAGCACGCCGGACGGGCGGCTCGTGCTCCTCGAGGATCAGGATCGCGCGCTGTGGGACGACGACGAGATCGCACAGGGCCGCGCTGCTCTCGAGCGCGCGCTCGCGCCTTCGCATGCCCGGGCCGTACCAGCTGCAGGCTGCGATCGCCGCGCTCGCACAGCGACGACGAGACGGACTGGCCGCAGATTGCGCTGCTCTACAGCCGGCTGCTCGAGTTCACGCCTTCGCCGGTCGTCGAGCTGAATCGCGCCGTTGCGGTCGCGATGGCGCACGGGCCGGAGGCAGGGCTCGCACTCGACCGACACGATCGCGGGCCTCGACGACTACTACCTTCTCCACGCGACTCGAGCCGACCTGCTGCGCCGTTTGGAGCGGCCCGCCGACGCCGCGGAGGCCTACGCCCGAGCGGTCGTGCTCGCGCCGAGCGAGACCGAGCGCGAGTTCCTACGGGGCCGGCTCGCCGCCCTCGGCTAGGCGGCGCGGTTCGCTCGAGCGCTTCCCAGCCGACGTCGTGCCGGCGTTCGCGCTCTTCCGCCGCGCCTCCGCCTCGCACGCCGAACAGCCGCTTCGCGTAGAGCAGGTAGACGGCGATCGCGACGTTCAGGAGGAACGCGACGAGCTTGAACGGCGAGACGGTCCGCGTCAGCTCGTAGATCTCGTACGGGATGAACGCAACCGTCGCGATGAACGTCAGGTACTCGGCCCAGCGCTTCTGGTACCAGAGCCCGACCGCTTCCACGCCCTCGAGCACGGCGTAGATCGCCGCGACCGCGGCGACTGCGTAGAGCGTCGACGACTTCAACGTGAACAGATGCTCGAGCGTGTGCAGGAATCCATGGCCGGAGGCGTGCGCCGGCGCCGGTCGAGCTGCCCTGGACGGCGTTGACGATGCGGTAGAAGAAGTCGCGCACCCGAACCTCGTGCGCCGCGAACAGGAACACCGCGACGGCGAGCGCGACAAGGACGACGAAGTGGATGGCGCGGTCGATCGCGATGATGCGCAGCACGACGCGATCGCGCAGCGCCTTGCCGCGGAGCGGCAGCTCGATCTCGTCGCGAGGCGGCGGCGTGTCGCGCGTGGGGACTGCACGGCGGCGGCAGCGGGATCCACGAGTCGCACCGGACGCACCGGTACCAGCGCATGCCGTCCTCCTCCCGCGCGACGACGGCGTCCTCGGGCCGCAGCCGGGCCGCGTCGGTTCCGATCAGCTCGTGACCGCGGACGCCGCAGACCAGCAGCTCCCAGTGGAAGCGCGGACGGAAACGGCGAGGCTTCTGCGTGCCCGGTGGCCTGTGCATCGCAGGGATGCTAGATAGAGGGAGCGATGGAATCGCGCGACGCTCGAGGCGGTGTGCTCATTCTCGGCGGCGGGTTCGCCGGGGCGTACGTCGCGCGGCTGCTCGGCAAGCGCGGCGCGACGATCGTCAGCCGCGAGAACTTCATGCTCTACACGCCGCTCCTGCCCGAAGCGGCGTCGGGAACGCTCGAGCCGCGCCACACCGTCGTGCCGCTGCGTGTGATGTGCCCACACGCGGAGCTTCTGCTGGGCGATGTCGTTGCTGTCGACCTCGAGGCTCGGACCGCGACGATCGGAACCGATGACGGCGAGCGGACGGTGCGGTGGAGCGAGCTCGTGCTCGCGTTGGGCGCGGTTCCGCGGACGGTTCCCGTCCCGGGGCTCGCCGACCACGGGCTCTCGTTCAAGTCGCTGGCGGACGCGATCAATCTCCGCAACCACGTGCTGCGTCAGCTCGAGGCAGCGGACGCCGAGCAGGACGAGGCGGCGCGCCGCGCACATCTCTCGTTCGTCTTCGTCGGCGCCGGCTATGCAGGAGTGGAAGCGCTCGCCGAGCTTTCCGATCTCGTCGACGACGCGCTGCGCTATTACCCACGCTTGCGTGACACGCCGCGGCGGTGGGCGATCGTCGACGCAGCGCCGAAGATCCTCCCGGAGATCCCGTCGCGTCTCGGCGAGTACGCCGCGCGCGAGCTGGCGCAGCGCGGCGTCGAGATCCATGTCGGCACGACGCTCGAGTCGATCTCGGGCGAGGAGGCCGTTCTCGGGAACGGCACGCGCATCCCGACGCGCACGCTCGTGTGGACGGCCGGCGTGCGCGCGAACCCGCTTCTGCGCGAGCTCGGCGTCCCGCTCGACGACCGCGGCCGCGTCGAGGTGGACGAGTTCCTGCGCGTCCGCGGCCACGAAGGCGTGTGGGCGCTCGGCGACTGCGCGCGGGTGCCGAACACGCGCAGTTCTGTGCCCGACCCGCCGACCTGCCAGCACGCGCTCCGCCAGGCGCGCCGCCTGGCGAAGAACATCGCCGGCACGCCGGAGCCGTACGGCTACCGCATGCTCGGGCAGGTCGCGACGCTCGGCCGCTACAAAGGCATCGCCGACGTGCTCGGCCTACGCCTCCGCGGCTTCCCGGGCTGGTTCGTGACGCGGAGCTATCACCTGTACCAGCTGCCGCTCACCCAGCGCCGCCTTCGCGTCGTCGTCGACTGGACGGTCGCCCTCCTGTTCCGCCGAGACGTCGTCGAGCTGGGGATGCTCGGCCAGCCGGAGCGCCTCGACTGGGGGAGGGGAACTGACACGAAGGCGTGACACAGCCGTGACGGGGCCTGGCCCCGTCACAGAACCGTCACGGCCTTGCGCTTCGCCCGCGAGCAAGCAACTGCGTTTCGACCGGCGTCACACATCCGTCACGGTGCCAGGCACCGTCGTAGAACCGTCACGCAATCGCGACGTCAGCGCAGCGCGTTCAGTGCCTTGTCGAGCCGCTGCCGGGTCGTCAGCACGCCTTCGAACAGATCGCCGTGCTTGCGGATCCGCTCGAGTGCCACGTCCATCGTGAGCGACGCGGGGTCGAGCTTCTCGTTCACCTCGTCCCAGCGCAGCGGCATCGACACGGGGGCGCCCGGACGCGGACGCACCGAATAGACCGACGCGATCGTCTTGCCTTCGCCGTTCTGGTTCGAATCGATCAGCACGCCTCGGCGGCGCGCCTTCGACCACTCCGTCGTCGCGAGCCCGCGGTGCGTGCGCGCGATCGCGCCGGCGACGATCTCCGAGAACTCGCGCGTGTCGTCGAACGTGTAGCGCCGCTCCACCGGAACGAGCACGTGCATGCCGTCCGCGCTCGACGTCTTCGGGAACGACACGAGACCAAGCGCATCGAGCGCCTGCTTGACGATCAGCGCGACCTGCACCGTCTCCTTGAAGCCAACATCCGCCGACGGGTCGAGGTCGAAGAGCACGAAGTCCGGCCGGTCGGGCTTGTCGACGCGCGAGTACCACGTGTTCATGTCGATGCAGCCCATGTTCACCATCCAGAGGAGCGCATCCTCGTCGTTCACGATCGGCGCCTCGATCCACTTCTTGCGGCGCGGCGACTCTCGGGTCGAGACCTCCACGCGAAACCGCGGGATCCATTCCGGCATGTGCGACGGCGCATCCTTCTGGAAGAACGCCTTGCCGGTCGGCGCCGTCGGGGTAGCGGCGCATCGTGAACGGCCGGTCGCGCAGGTGTGGCAGCGAGCGCGGGAGCGACTGCGCGGTAGTAGTCGAGCAGGTCGCCCTTCGTGATCCCCTCGTCCGCGAAGAAGACCTTGTCGAGATTCGAGAGCTTGACGCGCCCTTCCTGTCGCCTCGACCGGATCTTCCCGCCGCACCTCGGCGCGCCGGCTTGTCGTCGCGTAGCCCCTGGAACGACGGCGCGCGCAGATGACCGTCATGCGTCCACTCGACGAACTCGACCTCGCACACGAGCTTCGGCTTCACCCACACGACGTCGCCCTTGCGCACCTTCGGCATCTTCGGGATCTCCTTGAACGGCGCCGTGTCGGTGCGCAGCGGCTCGAGCTTCGCGAGCAGCTCGTCGATGTCCCGCTCCTTGAAGCCGGTGCCGACGTTCCCGACCCAGGACAGCTCGTTGCCGCGATAGCGTGCCGAGCACGAGCGAGCCGAAGCGTCCGGCACGCCGTCCCTGGCCCTTCGTCCAGCCGCAGATCACGAACTCCTGGCGACCGTGCGTCTTCACCTTGAGCCAGTCGCGCGTGCGCTTGCCCTCGGCGTAGCGCGAGGCCGGGCGCTTCGCCATCACGCCCTCGAGACCCTGTTCGGCCGCAGCCTCGAGCAGCGCCTCCCCGTCGTCGAAGAACCCGGAGACCTGCACCGTCTTCTGCCGCTTGTCGATCAGCGCCTCGAGCCGTTCGCGCCGCTCCAAGAGCGGCAGATCGACAACCGGCACGCCGTCGACCTCGAGCACGTCGAACAGCTCGTAGACGAGCGGCGTAGAAGCCTTCCCTTGCTGCATGGCGGAGAAGCTCGGCCGGCCGTTCTCGTCGAGTGCACACACCTCGCCGTCGACGACGCACTCCGGCGAACGCGCCGCCTTCGCCAGCGCCTTCGCGACGTTCGGGAAGCGCGCGGTCAGGTCGTTGCCGTTGCGCGAGACGAGACGCGCGTCACCGCCGCGGACGTAGCCGAGCGCGCGATAGCCGTCCCACTTGACCTCGTACACCCAGTCGTCGCCGGTCGGCAGCTCTTGCGCAAGCGTTGCGAGCATCGGCTTGTAGTCGTTCACGGAGGCCACGCGCCAGTCTCGTCGCGTTTGCGCATCAGCAGCCAGTTCTGCTCCTTGCCGTCGAGGTGCGCCGGAATGAGCGTCCACGTTCCCTCGAGCCGCTTGCCGTGCAGACGCACCGTCAGCCCGCCGTCGGGCTTCTCCTCGACGAGCTCGTACGTGCCGTTGTCCCAGATCTCGACGGTGCCGGCGCCGTAGTTCCCCTTCGGGATCTCGCCCGCGAACGTCGCGTAGTCGAGCGGGTGGTCCTCGACGTGGACGGCGAGCGCGCGCTGTCCCGGCTCGAGCGGCACGCCCTTCGGAACCGCCCAGGACGCGAGCGCGCCGTTGCGCTCGAGCCGAAAGTCGTAGTGGAGGCGCCGCGCGTCGTGGCGCTGCACGACGAAGATCGGATCCTTCGTCCCCTTGCGTTTCGACGTGAACGGCTCAGGCGTCTGCTTCGGGTCGCGCTTGCGGTTGTACTCGCCGAGCTTCGAAGGGCTCACGACGCCTTTTTAGCCTGGTTTGGACTCCGGGACGCCGTGAAAGGAGCCTCGTAGTCTTCTCCACCCAGCGGGGGGGTCGATCCTCGGGGCCGGCTTTGCCGGCCTCGAGTCGTATCAGCCCCAGTTTCGACTAGGGGTCCAGCGGGGGATAAGCCTGTGGACGGTGTCGACATCCGTCGTCTGGACTGTCCAGAACCTCCGCAAAGCTCTCTGAAATCTTACGCGAAGACGCCGGCGAGCGGAAACGCGCCCTGCGGCGGCGGCGGAGCTCGTCACCGGGGACGTCCACGAGCTCGTCGAGCGATTCGCGGATTGCGTCGCCGAGGAGCCGGGCGGCCTCGTCGGGTATCGTATGCGCCCCGCCCGGCGGCTCCGGGACGATGCCGTCGATCACGCCGAGCTCGAGGCAGTGGGCGGCGTCGGGCTTGAAGGCTGCGGCCGCCTTCTTCGCCTGGCCGGCGTCGCGCCAGAGGATCATCGCGCAGCCCTCCGGCGAGATGACCGAGTAGATCGCGTTCTGCTGCATCAGGACCCGGTCGGCGAGCGCGATCGCGATCGCGCCCCTGACCACCCTCGCCGATCACGCACGCAACGGTCGGGACGGTCAGGCGCGCCATCACGGCCTGCGACGCGGCGATCGTGCCGCCCTGGCCGTGCTGCTCTGCCGCCACCCCGGGTACGCGCCGGGAGTGTCGACGAGCGAGATCACCGGGAAGCCGTGGAGGTTCGCGAGCTCCATCACGCGCATTGCCTTGAGGTAGCCCTCCGGGTTCGACATGCCGAAGCGGCGGTCTGCCCGCTCCTGGATGTCTCGCCCCTTCTGCTGCCCGACGAGCGCGACCGTCCGGCCGTCGAGCTTGCCGAGGCCGGCGATCATCGCCTTGTCATCCGCGCGGCCCCGGTCGCCGTGCAGCTCGAACCAGTCGTCGAGCAGCCGCTCGACATAGTCGAGCGTGTACGGCCGGTCCTCATGGCGCGCAAGCTCGACTGACTGCCAGATCTCCTCGTCCGTGGGCTCCTCACCCATGCGGTCGAGTTGACGCTGGAGCCGTTCGAGCTCGCCGGAAAGCTTGGCTCCGCCGAGCGAAGGCATGTTGCGGAGCCTACTCAGCCGCTCGCGCAGCCGCAGCTCATGCTCAGACGGGGGCATCGAACAGCCTCAGCAGCTTCGACAGCGTCGGGCGGAGCTCCGGGCGGGGACGATCGCGTCGAGGTTGCCGAAGCGGAGGTTCTGCTCGGCGAGGCCGAAATCGTCGGGGAGCTTCTCGCGGGTCAGCTGCTGAACGACCCTCGGGCCTGCGAACGACATCAGGGCGCCCGGCTCGGCCAGCAGGACATCGCCGAGGGTCGCGAAGCTCGCGAGCACGCCGCCGTCGTCGGGTGCGCCATCACGCTGATCATCGCCTGCCCGGAATCGTCGAGATCCTCGACCGCCGCGACCGTCTTCGGCAGCTGCATGAGCGCCAGGATTCCCTCCTGCATTCGCGCGCCGCCCGAGCCGTGACGGAGATCAACGGGACGCCGCGCGCGGCGGCGGAATCGCAGGCGCGGGGAACTTCTCGCCGACGACGCTGCCCATCGAGCCGCCCATGAACGGAGTCCATGATCGCGAGCTCGCACTGGCGGCCGTCGAGCGCCGCCTGGCCGATCACCATCGCGTCCGCGAGGCCGGTCTTCATCTCCGCCTCGGCGAGCCGCTCGGTGTAGGGGCGGAGATCGAAGAAGCCGAGCGGGTCCTCGAGTGGAGATCGCGCAGGCCTCCTCCACGAAGAGCCCTCGTCGGCGAGCCAGGCAATCCGGGCGCGGGCGCGCATCGGAAGGTGGTCCGCAGTGTGCGCAGACCCAAAGTGCCTGCTCGGCTCGTCGTCGCGATAGTGCCGAATCGGCAGCTCGGACAGGTGTTCAGGGTGCGTCGGGGGCGGGGCAGGTTTGTCGTCGGTCTCGACGGAAACGTCGATTTTGGCCACGGCGCTGGCTCAGACCTGCCCCGTCGGTCCGGAGTTGCGCGATCGAGTCCAGGGCCGTCGTCAGGCGCTCGAGCTTCTCGACGTCCGTCTCGGGCGCGAGCCCGGTGAGGCCGGCGCCGACCGACCAGTGCCGCCTTCGCGGATCCGGCGCGAGCTGCCGTTCCAGATCGGCCACGGTGGGCCGCCCGGCTCCGGCATGGACACCGCCAGCTCGCTCGGCTCGACGTCGACATCGATCGCGACGTAGACGCAGTCGACCCGGTCGAGCACGGCCTGCGCGTCGTCGCGAATACCGACGGCCGCGATGTACTCGACCTCCGGCGGATCCAGGTTGCGCGCCGATCGAGCGCAACGTCTCGCGGATCGACCGCGCCGCCGTCGATGATCATGCGCAACGGCATGCCCCACTCGTTACCGGACGGCGACGTCTCCGGCGTGTTGACATCGCCGTGCGCGTCGAACCAGATGATGCCGAGCCGTTCATGGCGGGCGCAAGCCCTTCGACCGCGCCCGATGTGCGAGCAGCAACAGCCGCCGAGTCAGCGGGCGCACCGGAAGGTTCGGCACGGCGACAGAGCGTCTCGCGCGGCGAGCCCCTCCGACGACGGAGCGCCTCGGGATGGTCGAGCCGCGTGGCGGCGGCTGCGCATCAGTTGGCCACGCTCGTCGGTTCCCCACGCCCGCGGCACGCGCACGAGCCCAGCGGCAACGATCTTCCACAGGAGTGGACCTCGTACTCCGGGCCGATCGCAGACGGCCGTGAGCGTCCCGCGCAGCTGGGACACGTCTTGCGCGCAGGATGCTCATGCAGCGCCTTCTCGTACACGACCGCTGCAGTTCTCGGTTCGTCATCCCCAGCTCTCGTACAGCTTCACGTCGCGCCGGTCAGCACTCTCCGCGTCGACTACCAGCGTCTCGCGCGTCACACCGCGTGAGTAGACTCCGCAAGGGTCCGGGCAGGAGCAGCGCCGCCCGACGCCCCTTGCCGCACCATGCTCGCGGCACACCGATCGCGCCAACGTCACCACCGTTTCGCTCCGGATCGTTGCGGATCACTCCCGGCGATCTCGTCACCTTCGCGAACGACGAACCATAGTGTTGGGTCGAAGTCATGCGCCGCTTGCTTCTCC
>CAVPQJ010000009.1:0-17127 GCA_963707525.1 uncultured Actinomycetes bacterium
TCCGCTGGAGGGGTGGCAGAGCGGTCGAATTCCGCCGGCGGTCTCGAAAACCGTTATCCGTCGTTAGGCGGATCGAGGGTTCCGATCCCTCCCCCTCCGTCGATTGATCTACCCGCAGGGAGAGGTGTCCGAGTGGCCTAAGGAGCGCGACTGGAAATCGCGTAGGTGCTGAAAGGTGCCTCGCGGGTTCAAATCCCGCCCTCTCCGCTTTCTTGTTCTCCGGCGTCAGACACGCGAGCGGTGTCTGACACCGGCGCGCTTTAACTCGCCGTCAGCTTGGTCACCATGCCGAGCTGGCGGTGACCGGGCACAGTGCAGTACAGCGTGTGGATCGTCCTTCCTTCAGCGTGACGGTGAGCTTCACCGTCTTGCCGGGAGCGATGCTCGCGGTGTGCTTGCCACCCTGAACGGCGAGGGTGTGCGCGATCTTGCCGGCGTTCTTGACGACGAGCGTGACGACGCCGTGATGCACCTTGTGCGTCGAGAGCGTGATCTTGTACTCGATCTCGGTCGCCTTCACCGTGACGGCCGACGCGGTCTCGCTCGCACCCTTCGCCTCGCTCTCCTTGCCGAAGAAGAAGACGGCGCTCAGCATCGAGGCGAAGAGGAACACGGCGGCGATGACGAACACGCTCAGGCCGTTCTTGCCAGGGAAGTCGGGCCTCCGCTTCGGGATGACGAGCGACGACGTGAGCGCGAAGGCGATGAAGACCGCGGCGACGACCGCGAGGCCGATCTTGTGGCCGGTCGAGAGACTCGCGAGCAGCATGCCCGGGATTATTCCAGCACGAGGCGCTCGACGCGTCGGCGGTGCGCACCGCGCAGGCCCCAGAGCAGGCCGCCGAGGAGCGCGAACGGGCTGATCGCGATGAGCGCGTAGAGCACGATCGCGCCCTCGAGGCCGAGGAAACCGAAGGCGGAGTGGACCATCCGGCCGAGCCGGCCGCGGTGGTGCGGCAGCGGGACGACAGCTGCCTTCGTGCTCAGCGTGAGCGAGACCGTTGCGTTCGCGCCGGACGCGATCGTCCCGGCACGTGCGTCCACACCCTGCGCGAGCGCGCGCTTCGCGTTCGCGAGCCGGATCTGGAGGATCACCCGCTGCGCGTCGGGAAGCGACGTACTGCGGAGCGCAGTCGTGAGCGCCTCGATCGTGCGCCGCAGCTGCGCGATCTCCTGCGACTCGACCTGGAGGTCGTGCTCGAGATCGGTGACCGAGAGATTCTGCGAGACGATCGTCCCGAGGCTCTCGAGGCGTGCAAGTGCCGCCTTCACGTTCTGCGCGGGGACGCGCAGCTCGAGGAAGGCCGTGCCGCCCGAGCTGTAGTTCACCGACTGCGCGTAGCCGCCGAGCGACGTGGCGATCTGCGTCGCGCGCGTTGTCGCGGACGAGACGTCCTTGACGCGCACGTCGAGCGTTGCCTCCGTGCGCTGCAGGCGCGTGGCCGCGCCGCCGACCGAGGGGATGGCGCCGCGCTGCACGGCGGCGCCGCTGCCCCCGGCCGTCGCGAAGGCCTTCGGCGCGAGCTTCCGAAGAGCGGTCTCCTGCTTCGGGCTGGACGAGACGAGGGCGTGCACGACGGCGGCCGCGACCGCGATGACGAGCGCGACGGCGAGCACAAGGACGAGTCGCCGTGATGGCGCGCGCCGCGGCTCGAGTGCGAGCACGCGCGTGCGCAGCTGCGGCGGCGCGACGGGCGCGTGCGAACGCAGGACGGATTCGACGGTCATACCTTCTCCTCCAGTCGTTTCAGTGCGCGGCTCAATCGCGTCGAGCACGCCGTCTGGCTGATGCCGAGGACGCGAGCGGCCGTCGGGCCGTCGAGCTCGAGCAGGACGCGCAGCGCGACGACCTCACGTTCGGCGGGCGAGAGCTCGCGGAGCGCCTCCTCCATCGGGCCCGGGAGGTCGTCACCGAACTCTGCGACGAGATCCTGATCCTGCGCGTAGGAGTCTTCGCGCTTCCGTCTTCGAGCCTCAGCGCGGAACCAGTCGACGGCGACGTTGTGCGCGATCTTGCACAGCCACGTGCGCGGCGAGCTCCGACGCGGGTCGAAGCGGCGCCACGTGCGAAACGCCTTCTCGAACGTTTCCGCCGTGAGATCCTCGGCGGCCATCCGGTCGCCGGTGAGGTAGACGAGGTAGCCGTACACGGCGTCGAGCTGCTCGGCGACGACCTCGTCGAAGCTCGTGCGTGCGCCGAGGGCCGGTGCCTCGATCGAAGCAGCGTTCACGCCCTCTTCTACGGCGCGGCGGCGGCCGATCGTCACATCGCCCAGCGTAGATAGCCTCGGACGAATGCGCCGGCTCGTGCTCCTCGTCGCTGTCCTGATTTCCGTCGACACGATGCTCTACGCGGCGCTCACGCCGCTGCTGCCCCACCTCGCGCACGAGCTCGGGCTGTCGAAGGGACGCGCCGGCGTGCTCGTCGCCGCCTATGCGGCCGGGGCACTCGTCGCCGGGTTCGCGGGTGGATTCGCGGCGACGCGCTTCGGGCCGAGGCGCGCCGTCCTGATCGGATTGGTGTCGATGGGCCTCGCCGGCGTCGGCTTCGCCTTCGCGGGCGACTTCTGGACCCTCTTCGCGGCACGCCTGTTCCAGGGCGCAGGGAGCGGCTTCACCTGGGCCGGCGCGTTCGCGTGGCTGCTCGGCGCGACGCCGCGCGAACGACGAGGCGAGATGCTCGGAACTGCGATGGGATCGGCGAGCTTTGGCGCGATGTTCGGCCCGGTCGTCGGTGCTGCAGCCGCGCTCGCCGGGCGCGCGCCCGTGTTCGCGACGCTCGCCGGCCTTTCGATCGTGTTGATCGTGTGGGCGATGCGGCTCGAGCCCGCGCCCTCCGAGCCGACCGACTTCCCGGCGATGGTACGCGCTGTGCGGAACGGAACGTTCCTCACGGGCATGCTCCTCATGACGCTCGGCGCGGTGCTGTTCGGCGTCCTCGGCGTGCTCGCACCGTTGCATCTCGCCGCGGCCGGCTGGGGCGCAGCCGCGATCGGTGCGGTGTGGCTCGCGGGCGCGGGGCTCGAGACGGTGCAGGCGCCGCTCGCGGGACGGATGAGCGACCGCCGCGGCCCATTGCTGCCGACGCTGATCGCGCTCGCAGCGGCGACCGTCCTCTCCCTCGGCCTCGCAACCGGCGTGCGCCCGTTCGGCTACGTGCCGCTGCTCGTCCTCGCCTCGATGGCGTACGGCGTGCTGTTCACGACGGCGTTCGCGCTCCTCGCCGACGGCGCCGAGGCGGTCGGCCTGCCGCAAGGGATGGCGTTCGGGCTGATGAACGTCGGCTGGGCGGCGGGCGCCGTCGCCGGCCCGGCGGCGGGCGGCGCGATCGCCGGCGCGACCGGCGACTGGTTCCCGTTCGTGCTCGGCGCGTGCGCGTGCGCCGGCGCCTTCGTCGTGCTTCAGCGACGACTGAGCGCACGCCGAGTCCCCGCTAAGCTTGATTTCCCGGGCGCGTAGCTCAGCGGGAGAGCACTCGCTTCACACGCGAGGGGTCGCTGGTTCGATCCCAGCCGCGCCCATCAGACCGGAGTGAGAGGGCCTACAGCTCGCCTGGTGAGCGGATGACCTTCCAGAGCATGTAGAGGCCGACGAGGGCCGCAAGGCAGAAGCCGGAGAACGCCATCCACTCGAATCGGTGGACACGCGCGAGTAGCGCTGAGGCGAGCAGCAGGGCTCCGACGATGATGGCTGCGCCAACGCGGTTTGCGACCGAGTGCAGGTTGGCCTGCAATTCGCCGAGCCCCATCGGAACGATGCCCATCTTGAACGAGCCCTGCTCGAGCTCGCTCAGGACGTGCCCGAGTTGGCGCGGAACACGGGTCAGCGGATCGAGCTGCGTGTACAGGTATGCGAAGAGACGGTTGGGCTCGAGGCGACGCTCCGTTTCGGTGAGCATCACGTCGAGCGACTCGTCCTCGAGCAGAGCCATCGGGTCCATCGCGGGATCGAGTACCCGTGCGACGGCATCGGCCTGAGCGAGCGTCTTGCCGACGAGTGCGAAGCTCGTCGGCAGGGCAATCCTGTGCGCAAGAGCGATCCGTTGCAGGTCGGCGAGCGCCTCGCCCACGTGGATACCCGACAGCGGGCGATGGTGGAAGCGCGGCAGCTTGCGGCGCACCTCGTGGACGAAGCCTGGCTGATCCGCGTCCGCACCCGTGAGCGAGAGCGAGATGATCAGGTCGGCGACGTCGTCCGCGCGGTTCTGCGCGATCGCGAGCAGCAGCAACGACAGTCCGCTCCTGGTGTCCTCGTCGATCCTGCCGAGCAGGCCGAAGTCGAGCAGCGCGAGTCGACCATCCTCGGTCAACAGCACGTTCCCTCGGTGTGGGTCCGCGTGGTAGACGCCCTCGACGACCACCTGAAGCACGTAGGCGCTGAAGAACTGGCGCGCGAGCTCGGCGGCGAGCTCGGCCTCGAGCCCGTGATCGGCATCGATCTTGCGCCCGTCAATCCATTCGAGGACCATGACCCGCTCGGTGACGTAGGGGTGGATCACCTGGGGAACGGTCAGCTTGTCGTACTTCTCGATCAGGCCTGCGATCAACTCGGCGTTGTGCGCCTCCTCCGTGAAATCGAGCTCCTGGCGCAAGTGAGAGTCGAGCTCGTCGACCAACGCCTCCACTTGCAACAACGCAGCAGTCGACGAGTGACTCTCGAGCAGACGAGCCGTCGCCTGAAGCACAGAGAGGTCGAGCTCCACTTGCTCGACGATGCCGGGTCTGCGCACCTTGATGACGACTTCCAAGCCGTCCGCAGTGAGCGCCCGGTGCGTCTGTGCGATCGAGGCGGCCGCGAGAGGCTCCGGGTCGATCCGGACGAAGACGTCGTCGCCGAGGTCAGCGCGGATGACCGCGTCGATGTCCGCAAATGGCACCGGAGGTACGTCGTCCACGAGGTGGGCGAGCTCGTCGATGTAGACGTCGGGGAGCAGATCGGGCCGCGAAGACAGAAGCTGGCCCAGCTTGATGTACGTGGTGCCGAGTTCCTCCAGCGCACGCCGAAAGTTCCTGGCCTGCTCACGCGTCGCCTCGCGATTCCCTACGACGCCGATCTCGGCGAGAACCCCGACAATGCCGCTTCGTCGTGCGACCCGGGTCACCGTCAGCGCACGACGAGCACGCTCATAGCGTTTGCCCACAAGGGTCACTTCACCGAATCGAGTACGCCGGAAACGCGTTCGCTCGGCACGCACACCTTCAGCACTGCGGGTTCGGTCTTCACCGTAAACGACTTCTCTTTGGCTCGTGCGCCTCCGTCGAGCTCATACAGCACCTTGCGCTTCAGCGTCACCTTCACCGATCGCGCCCTTGTCGTTTGCACGAATGGCGAGGCCGTTGGCTTTCCAACGACGGTGCGGGCGAGCACACGTCCCCACTCGAGCAGACCTTCTGCCGTGACGAGACCGAGGTCGAGCTCTCCGTCATCGGGACGCGCATCCGCAAAGACCGGTACGCCACCGACGAGCCTGCCGACGTTGCCGACCAGGATGCAGCTCGCGTCGCCCTTGTACCAATCGGCGCCGTCGACCTCGATCTTGGCGCGAAACGGTTTCACCCGGAGGTTCCCGGAACCACTCCACACGTATGCCGCTCGTCCGAGCCGCTCCTTGAGACCGCCGTCACCCGCGTCGCGAATCATCATCGCGTCGAAGCCCACGCCCGCCATCACGGCGAAGCGCTCGCCGTTGAGGCGTCCGACATCGAGCAGGCGGCGCTCGCCGTGCAGGCCGATGGCAATTGCGGCCTCGATCTCTGCGGGGATCCCGAGATTCTTCGCGAACAGATTCGCCGTCCCGGCAGGGATCACGGCGAGGGCGACGCCGGAACCGGCAAGCACATCGGCGCTTCGCTGCACCATGCCGTCGCCGCCCCAAACGAAAACGGTCTCGACCCCCCGCTCGAGCGCGCGCCGAACCTGGGCCGGCGCCTTCCGACTCTTTCGAACCTCACACCAGAACGGATCGGCCACTCCTGCCGCCGAAAGCGCGCGACGAAGCGCAGGGAGACCGCCTCCCATCGACTTCCCCGCATGCGCAATGACGGCCACGTTCATCGCAGCCATTCGACCTCGCCGCCTATGACGTCGGGCTTCGCGCTGCGTTCAGACGAGCAGCGCGCACCGCCAGTGAGAGAGCCATCGCGGCAAGAAGCGCCACGCTCGACAGCAGCATCGCGATAACCATGGCGATCAAACGGGCCCGATCCGCGTTGGGATACGGCTACGCCGACGCAAGTACGCGGCGGCAAGAGCGCCGAGCAGTGCGAGCGGCAGAACGATGAGAAGCCATGGAGCGGCGGCCGAGAAATGGCTTGGTCGCGCCGCGTTCTGCACCGGAGCACCAAAGAGTCGATTACGCAGCGCGACAAGAGGAAGCACTGACGAACGCGTCTCGGGAGTGCGATGCTGTTCGAGATGGCGAGCTGAGAGGAGCTCGCGCCAGACGTGCTGCGCCTCTACACGCAGCGCAGGCTGAGTCGGAAGCGCGGGATGTGCCGGCTTCGGAGCGTCCACGTGGAGGATGCGACGCCAGTCGTTCAGATACCCGGTCGGATCGACGGCGCCGTCATAGCCGAGATGAAGAAGCGATCGCGGATGAACCTCGAAATGGAGATGCGGCAGCGTCGCGATCGCGTCGCCCGTGTTGCCGACGAAGCCGATCACTTCGCCGGCGCGCACGTGCTTCGAGTGAAGATCGTCGTGCGTGAAACCGGACAAATGCGCGTAATAGAACTCGTCGCCGCCCTCATCTCGCACCCACAGTCGCCAACCTCCGACCTGATTCCAGCCGACGCGGTTGATCGTCCCGTCGGCGACGGCAACGACCGGCGTTCCGAGCGGGGCAAAGATGTCGTCGCCGTGGTGCCAACTACCGGCTACGTCGTTGCGAAGCGCGCCGTAGGTGTCGCCGAAGGACGCCTCGGCGCCGACGACGGGGAAGACCTTGGCGCCGCCCGTGAGCGGTGGTGTGACGTGAAGCGGACGTCGACCCGACCGTCCGTGACGTGCTCCGGCGCGCCTCCGAGCTTTCGCAACCGCATTCCGTAGGACCGCAGGAGCCCTCGAGCCCGCGGCCGCAACGAGCAGAACCGTCCCTGCCGGAAGCCCGGCATGTGGCCGCAGCAGCCGGACTGCCAGGGCGGCTCGAGCAGGACCGAGGCCGCCGAGCTTCCACTCGCCCCAGCGCTCGAGCGGGAGCCATCGCATCGACGTCGCCGAAACGCGCGCGCCTCCGACGCGGAGCCCTTCGATCAGCCGCGCACCGTGCTCTCCGACCGTGAGTGTGATCACATTGGCGGAGAGCGCGTGGCCGAACACGGACACGGACGTGATCGACACACGCGCGCCGGCGGAGCCGCCTCCGCAGCCCCCGCCCGACACGTCGACGTCGGCTGCGCCGAATACCCATCCGGCGGCGGGATAGCGAAGAACATTGAGGGTGGCCGCGTCGCCGGGTGCCGTCGTTACTGGACCGATCAGACTCGGCAATCGTCCGGGTAGCTCCAACGCTGCCGCGGTCACAGGACATCCGCTCGCGAAGGCCCGATGTGTGACAGCGGCGGGCGACGGCGCCGCAGCGACGGTAGAGGTCGCGACCGTCGTCGACGTCGATGCCTGCGGAGCAGTCGTCGTAGCCTGAGTCGTCACCGTCGTGGTCGAGGCTGATGGCGTCGTCGTTATCGACGGAGTCGTCAAGACCACGTCGGCGACCGCCGACGCCGTCAATCCGCCAGCCGCCGCGGCAAGCATGAGTCCGCAGGCGGCGAGCGATACATGCCGCGTGAGTCGAAGCCGCACTCCGCGGTCCCCTCCCCGCGGAGGACGGGACGAAAACCGCGCGGCTTCGAGAGTCCTCTTCGGCCGCTCGTCCGTTGCACAGAGCGTGGACGGATGGAAGACATGGGAAGGGCCGCTCGCTCACTGGCCGCGCTGGCGGAAGTGGGCGGTCTCGATCGTCGCCGTCGCGGCCGCGGTCGTCGGCGCCGTCGCACTCGAGATACACCGCGAGGGCTCGTACTTCTTCGTCTCGTGCAACATCGACCGCCTTCAGCCGCACGGACCGGGTCGCTCGTCGTACCTGTACTCGGCCGACGGCGTGCGCTTCGCCACCCTCGGTGCGCCTGTCGTCCACACCGCGGTCGCGCTCAACCGGATCGACTCGAACGTCCAGGCGGCGACGGTCGCGGTCGAGGATCGAAGGTTCTTTCACGAGGGAGGCACCGATTGGATCGGCATGCTCCGCGCCGCAGCCGCTGACGTGGGCTCGGGAAGCCTCGCCCAAGGCGGCTCGACGCTCACGCAGCAACTCGTGCGGAACCTCTATCTCGGCGACCAGCGCACGTTCGCTCGCAAGCTCGAGGAGGGCTGCCTCGCCGACCACCTGGCCCGGCGCTGGTCGAAGGCTCGCGTTCTCGACGCGTATCTCAACACGGTCTTCTATGGGCAGCAGGCATACGGCGTCCAGGCTGCAGCGGAGACGTATTTCTCGACATCGGCGAAGCATCTGACACTGCCGCAGGCGGCGCTTCTCGCGGGGCTCCCACAGGCACCGACCGCATACGACCCGCTCCGCGATCCAGCAGATGCGAAAGCACGCCGAGCAGAGGTCTTGAAGGCAATGCTCGCGAACGGCGACATCGATGCCGCCGCCTACCGTCGATCCGTCGCCGCTCCTCTCGGGCTCAAGCCTGGGGCCCTCGCGAAGCAGCCGCCGGAGTCGTTCTTCGTCAACTACGTCTACGAGCAGCTGGTAGCACGGTACGGCGCGGCCACTGTTCGCCAGGGAGGCCTTTCGGTTCACACGACGCTGAACTGGCGCTGGGAGCGGGACGCCGAGCGCACGATTCGCACGACGCTCAACCGATCGACCGACCCAGCCTCGGCGCTCGTTGCGATCGACCCGGCCACCGGCGCGGTGAAGGCGATGGCGTCCATCGTGCCTGGAAAGCCGAACTATCAGTTCAACCTCGCGGTCCAGGGCAGGCGCCAAGCAGGCTCGAGCTTCAAGCCGTTCGTTCTCACGGACGCGATCATTCGCGGCATCGATCCGTTCACGACGACGTACCTTTCGGCGCCCTTCCGCGGGCCGGCCGACAACCCGTACGAGATACAGACCGACACCAAAACGTACACCGGACGCACGCCGATCGACCAAGCGACCGCGCAATCGGACAACACCGTCTTCGTCCGTCTTACGCTCGACCTCGGCGACGCGAACATCGCCAAGACCGCGCACGTCATGGGCGTCACATCGCCTCTGCGCCCCGTCGACACGATCGGGCTCGGCGTCAATCCAGTATCTCCTCTCGAGATGGCGTCCGCATATGCGACCATCGCCGCCCGCGGCGTCTACCGCCCGCCCTACGCAGTGTCGTCCGTCACTCTCGGCGACGGCCACGTCGATCGCTCCTGGGAGCCGCACGCAAGCCGGCGCGTGATTCCCGCTGCCGTGGCCGACGAGGTGACGAAGGTCCTCCAAGAGGTCATCGCCCACGGCACCGGCACAGCAGCCAATCCTGGACGTCCGGCAGCCGGAAAGACGGGAACGACGAGCTCGCTCGCGGACGCGTGGTTCGACGGCTACACCCCGGATCTTGCAGTAGCTGTATGGATCGGGTACCCGCAAGCGCGAGTCCCCATGACGCACGTGCACGGCATCCAAGTCTTCGGCGGAACATTCCCTGCCGAGATCTGGCGCGGGTTCGTCACTTCGGCGCTTCATGGGACACCGGCAAGCGGCTTCGCGCAAGACGCGTCGTTGCTCAACTGGCAGCGCTGGTGCGGACGCTTCCAATACGCCCGCAGCTATGCGGACGCGCGCGCCACCGCCGGCTGCAAACAGACAAGTAAGCAGGTGACGACGGGACTGACCACGACCACAACGCTGACGACGCCGTTCGGAACGGAGACGTTCCCCACAACGACCGACAACGCACCGACACCTCTACCGACGACGGAGGAGACGACGACCTCGTCTGCGCTTCCGACCACCACCGACGCAACGACAACAACGTCGACCACCACGCCGACCACGACTCAGACCACGACCACGACCACGACGGGAGGCGGCTAGCGGCGCGCAGACCGTGCGCTATCCCGTTCTCGCGCCGCTGACGAGCCCGCGCACGAGCCAGCGTTGTGAGACCGCGTAGACGATTGCGAGCGGCGCCGTGGCGATCAGGGCAGCGAGCGCGAGCAGAGGCTTCGAGCCTCCTACGAACATATCGGTGAGACCGACCTCGACCGGGTACTGCGAGGCGTCGGGCAGGATGGCGTACGGCAGGAAGAAGTTCGTCCAGTCGGCGGCGAAGCTGAAGAAGAAGACGAGCGCCACGATGGGCTGCGCAAGCGGGAGCGCGATCCGACTGAAGGTCGCCCACTCGCCACAGCCGTCGACGCGCGCGGCGTCGAGTAGCTCGGCGGGCAGCGCGGTTGCGTAATAGATGTATGCGAGGTAGACGCCGAACGGGAAGAACGCGAACGGCAGGACGACGGTCAGCGCCGACCCGAGGAGGTGAAGGGCGTTCAGCTCGAGGAAGGTCGGCAGCACGAGCGCCGTCACCGGCATCGTCATGGCGACGATCGTCGTTCCCAGCACCAGCCGCCGGCCGCGGAAGCGCCCGAATGCAAGCCCGTAGCCGGCCGGAATCGCCGTGACGAGGACGAGCGCGGTCGCCGAAGACGCGTACACGAGCGAGTTCTCCATCCAGCGCCGGAACAGGTGGTCGCCGAAGCCGAAGCCGTCGAGCTCGCGCCACGTCCGCGCGACGGTGCCGAGGCTGCCGAAGGCGAACGGCCACTCGGTCGCGAGTTGGTAGCCCGTCTTCGTCGGCGCCAGCAAGAGCCAGAGCAGCGGGCCGGCGAAGAACGCGGCGAAGACGAGCAGCACGAGCATCCGCGCGGTGCGTCCGAAACGGGGTAACCAATTCATATGACGTATTATCGCCAAGGATGCCCGTGTTCGCTCCCGCGCGCGTGAACCTGATCGGCGAGCACACCGACTACACCGGCGGGCTCGTGCTCCCGGTCGCTGTCGACGTCGGCACCACTGTCACCTGGCGGCCACGGGAGGACGGCGTCCGCGTTCGGTCCCAAGCCTTTCGCGACACGGTGGACATCGCGGCCGACGGCTCCTCCGAGGTCGACAGCGGCTGGGGCCGCTACGTGGCCGCCGTGGTGCGACTCCTGCGCGAGCACGGCCGACCGGCGATCGGCCTCAACGCCGAGATCGCCTCGACCGTGCCGATCGGCGCAGGTCTCTCCTCGTCGGCCGCGCTCACGGTCTCAATCGGGCGGGCGCTCTGCGAGGCGGCGGCATTCGCGGTCGACCCGCTCGAGCTCGCCCGCCTGTGTCGCCGGGCCGAACTCCTCGCCGTCGGCGTTCCCTGCGGGCTCATGGATCCGGCGGCCTCGCTCCTGGGCCGCCGCGGACACGCGTTGCTCCTCGACTGTCGCACCGAGGAGTACCGCTACGTAGCACTCCCGGACGACGTCGCGATCGTCGTCGTGGATTCAGGCGTACGCCACAGTCTCGAGAGCTCGGGGTACGCGGCGCGGCGCGACGAGGTCGAGCGGGCGGTTGCCGGTGCGACCGATGCCGTTGCGCAGCGACGCCTGCACCATGTCGTAACCGAAAACGAGCGCGTACGACGCGTCGTCCTGGAGCTCGAGCGCCGCGACGGCCCCGATCTCGCCGCACTCGGCGAGCTCTTTCGCGACGCGCATGCGAGCCTTCGCGATGACTTCGAGGTCTCGACACCCGAGCTCGACCTGCTCGTCGATCTCGCGTATGAGCACGGTGCGATCGCGGCACGGATGACAGGCGGCGGATTCGGCGGCTCGATCGTCGCGCTTTCCCAGGTCGAGGAAGCGCCGGCGTTGTGCGACGCGGTCGCCGACGACTATCGCAGGAGATCGAACCGGGAGGCGAACGGATACGTGCTCGCCTCCGTCGACGGCGCGGCGATGCAATGACCGTCCTCCAGCGCCACCGCCTCATGCATCCCGACGGCCGCCGCGTCCTCGTATACGGATCGCTCGACGACGGCGCGCAACTCGGCGTTGCACCGGTCGATGCGGCGGGCATCCACAAGCGCTACGACGTCCTGACGGGCGAGTGGGTCGTGATCTCACCGGCGCGGAATCTCCGCCCGCTCGACTCGAGCCCGGAGACGGTGGAGAGCGCGTGCCCGCTGTGCCCGGGAGGCCTCGAGCTGCCGTTCGCATACGACTGCGCCGTCTTCGAGAACCGCTTCCCGTCGCTCATGTCAGAGCCGCCCCCGGCGTCGCAGCCGGCAGAACCCTCATACGGTCGATGCGAGGTGGTCGTGTACACGTCGCGACACGATGTCTCTTTCGGAGAGTTGTCGCCGATCGAGACGGCGCGTGTCGTGGAGATGTGGGTCGATCGATCCCGGGAGCTGTGGTCGGACGACCGACACGAGTACGTGCTCATATTCGAGAACCGTGGAGGTGAGGCGGGTGCGACGCTCGCCCATCCGCACGGCCAGATCTACGCGTTCGACCATTTGCCTCCGCGAGCGGCGGCCCGAGCACGCGCACACGGCGCGTACCGAGTCGAGCATGCAGCCTGTCTGGGGTGCGCCCTCGTCGGCGAAGCCCCAGCGCGCGAGATCCTGGCAAACGACAGCTTCGCCGTCGCAGTTCCGTACGCAGCGCACTGGCCATATGAGGTCGCCGTGCGCGGCCGCCGGCACGGCCTGCGACGGCTCACCGACCTCTACCCGGACGAGCAGATCGACCTCGCGGACGCGTTAGGCGCGGTCGCCCGCCGGCTCGACCTGCTCTTCGACTGTCAAACGCCCTACCTCATGGTCGCGCAAGAGGCCCCACACGAGCAGCCCGACTGGCATCTCGCCTTCGAGTTCCTTCCACTCCTACGCAGCCGAGGCGCGACGAAAATCCGCGCGAGCGTCGAAACGGTCACTGGGCTCTTTCTCAACGACGTCCTCCCCGAGGAGGCAGCGACGCGCCTCGCGTCGCTCGACGTCACGGACTGACGCTTCGCTCCGCGAACGTCTGGCCATTCTTCATCTTGTGCGTCAACGGCGCCTCGATGATCTGCACGGTGACGATGTCAGCAGAAACACCGAGATTGTCGACGACCGCGCGTGTGATGTCGCGCATCATCCCGGCCTTCTGCTCGTCTGTCCGCCCTTCCGCCATGAACACGTGCACCTCGGGCATGTCAGGATCCTAACGCTGCGTATGCGAGCTCGTGGGCGCGTACTCCCAGATACCAAGAGAAGTCTTCACGCGACAACAACCGCCCTTTCTCGCATGGATCGCAGACGGCGCATGACGTTGTCACCGCCGCGACCGAAGAGATCGTGGAGACGAAGGTACTCGCCATACAGCGCGTCGTAGGTGGCGAGATGCTCGGTGCGCGGAACGTAGGTCGCGTCGCGCAAGTGCGCCATGTGCTCGGACGCCTCGACGATCGAGTCGAAGACACCGCCGGCGACGGCACCCCACATCGCGGCGCCGAGCGCGGGAGTCTGATGCGAGCGCGCCACCGCGATCTCGCGGCCGGTGACATCCGCGAACACCTGCATCAGAAGCTCGTTGCGGTCGGGAAGCCCACCGCACGCGACGAGAGCGTCGACGGGAAGGCCGGCCCGCTCGAAGCCCTCGACGACGACGCGCGTGCCGAACGCGGTTGCCTCGAGTAGCGCACGGTAGATCTCCGGCGCCGTCGTCGCGAGCGTCATCCCGACGATCAGCCCGCTCAGATCGGTGTCGACGAGGACGGAGCGATTGCCGTTCCACCAGTCGAGCGCGAGCACCCCGGACTCGCCGGGCTGCAGCTTCGCCGCGTCTTCGGCAAGCTCGGCATGCGAGTGGCCGACATGGCGCGCATACCAGCCGAAGACGTCGCCGAGCCCGGACTGGCCCGCCTCGTAGCCGTAGAGCCCAGGAAGAACGCCGTCCTCGACGACGCCGCACATCCCTTCCACCTCGGCTTCCCGATCGCCGAGCAGGAGGAGCCCATTGCTCGTGCCCATGATCATCACGAGCGTTCCGGGTCGCGTGACCGCCGCGGCCGGGACCGATGCGTGAAAGTCGACGTTCGCGACCGCGACCGGCGTACCCGGGAGCAGTCCCGTCCACGCGGCCGCGCGCTCACACAGCCCGCCGGCGTTCGCCCCCGGCGGCAGGAGCGTCCTCGACATCTTGTCGTCGACGACGTGCTCGAAGTGCGGATCGAGCGCGGCGAAATATGCCGATGACGGAAACCCGTTCTGCTTCGACCACATCGCCTTGTAGCCCGCCGTGCACGCGTTGCGCCTCTCCACGCCCGTGAGTTGCCACACGGTCCAGTCGGCGGCCTCGAGGATCCGTTCTGCCCGGTCGTAGACGTGCGGCGCCTCGCCAAGGATCTGCAGCGACTTCGCAAAGAACCACTCCGACGAGATCCGTCCGCCGTAGCGCGCGAGCCAGGGCTCGCCGCGCTCGGTCGCGACGTCGTTGATGCGATCCGCCTCCGGCTGAGCGGCGTGATGCTTCCAGAGCTTCACCCAAGAGTGCGGCTCGCGGCGGAGATCGTCGAGCACGCACAGCGGCGTCCCGTCGGCGAGCGTCGGCAGGATCGTGCACGACGTGAAGGCGATCCCGATGCCGGCCACGGACGCAGGCGCGATGCCGGCCTCTGCAAGAAGCCGCGGCACGGCAGCCTGCAGGCTCCGGACGTAGTCGCGCGGATCCTGCAACGCCCAGCCGTCCTCGAGCTTGACGTCCGCGTCCGGCGCCGGTAGCCGTTCGTCGATGACGCCGCTTTCGTACTCGTGCACGCTCTCGCCGATTTCGGTCCCGTCGGCACAGTCGACGAGGACCGCCCGCGCGGACGCCGTGCCGAAGTCGATGCCGAGCGCGACGGTCACGCCGGCTGGCCGTAGTAGGCGCCCGCTCCATGCTTGCGGCCGAAGTGCCTCGTGAGCAGAACTTCCGGGATCGCATCGACATCGGCGAGCATGAGGGCGCGGAAGGCGGATGCTGCAGCGGACTCGAGCGCTATCGCGTTCTCGACCGCCTGCTCGATCGACGCTCCCCAGACGAACGGGCCATGCCCTGCGACGAGCGCCGCCGGGATTGCGAGCGGATCCAGGCCACGCGCGGCGAACGTCTCGACGATGACAGCCCCCGTCCGTTCCTCGTAGTCGCCCTCGATCTCGTCGCTCGTGAGCAGGCGCGTCGCGGGCACGGCGCCGTGGAAATGGTCGGCGTGCGTCGTGCCGAGGCAGGGAAGGTCGCGCCTCGCCTGCGCCCACGCAGTCGCGAACGGCGAGTGCGTGTGCACCACGCCACCGACCCCGTCGAAGGCACGCAGGAGAACGAGATGCGTCGGTAGGTCAGAAGACGGCCGGGCCGAGCCGGAGACCACCACGCCCGTCTCCAGATCGAGCACCGGGACGTCGCGCGGCAGGAGTTGGCCGGCGGGAATCCCGCTCGGCTTGATCGCGACCACCCCCGCGCGGCGATCGGCCGCGCTGGCATTCCCAAAGGTGAGAACCACGAGGCCGGCATCGACGAGCGCGTTGTTCGCCGCGACCACGCGCGCACGGAGGCCGGCCGACACGTCAGGAGCGTCCGGCAAGCTGGTAATACGCAGCGTTCCAGCGCAGCTCGCGGCCGAGATCCCGCATGCGCGTCTCGGCGTCGACGACGACGAGCTCGATCCCGGCGATCTCGGCGAAATCTGCGAGCATCTCCGTGTCGAGCTGGTCGCTCAGGACGGTGTGATGCGCGCCGCCGGCTACGAGCCATGCTTCCGCGGCCGTAGCGAGATCGGGGAGCGGGCGCCAGAGCGCGCGCGCAACGGGAAGCTTGGGCAGCGGCTGCTCCGGCTCGACGACCTCCACCTCGTTGACGAGCAGCCGCAAGCGATCGCCGAGGTCGACGAGCGCGGCGTTCACGGCTCGCCCCGGACGCGCGGTAAAGACGAGCCTCACGGGATCGCCGCGACCGCCGATCGAAAGCGGATGGATCTCGCATGACGGACGACCGGCCGCGACGGACGGGCAGACCTCGAGCATGTGCGCGCCGAGGACGCGGCCGCCGGATGGGCCGAAGTCGTACGTGTAGTCCTCCATGAACGACGTTCCGCCCGGGAGACCGGCGGCCATCACCTTTGCGGCGCGCAGGAGCGCGGCGGTCTTCCAGTCTCCTTCTGCGCCGAAGCCGTATCCGTTCTCCATCAGGCGCTGGACGCCGATTCCCGGCAGCTGCGGCAGCGTGCCGAGATCCTCGAACGTGTCGGTGAACGCGCGGAACCCGCCGGCGTCGAGAAACCCACGGAGACCGATCTCGATCCGGGCGGCGTCACGTAACGACGCGCTCCGCTCTCCATGCAGCGCAGGGACGACGTCGTAGCGTTCCGAGTAGTCGAGCACGAGCGCATCGACCTCCGAGTCAGCCACGTCGTCGACCGCGCGTGCGAGTTCGCCGACGCCGTAGCCGTTCACGGCCACACCGAGACGGAGCTGCGCCTCGACCTTGTCTCCTTCGGTGACGGCGACGTGGCGCATGTTGTCTCCGAAGCGTGCAACGGACAGCTGCCGAAGCTCGTGCGCGCCACACGCGGCGCGCGTCCACGCCCCGACGCGGCGCAGCACCAGGGGATCGCCCCAGTGCCCGACGACCGTCTTGCGACGGAGACCCATCCGCGTTTGCATGAATCCGAGCTCTCGGTCGCCGTGCGCCGACTGGTTGAGATTCATGAAGTCCATGTCGATCTCCGCCCATGGCAGCTCGCGGTTGAACTGCGTGTGCAGGTGCAACAGCGGCTTGCGCAGCGACGACAGACCGGCGATCCACATCTTCGCCGGCGAGAACGTGTGCATCCACACGACGAGCCCGACGCACGCGTCGTCGGCATTTGCGTCGAGGCATAGCCGCCGGATCGACTCCTGGGAGACGACGACACCGCAGTCGCGTACGCGCACCGGAATGTCGACCGAGCCTTCGAGTGCGGCGGCGACCTCGCGGACGTGCTCGCCGACGACTCGCAGCGTGTCAGGGCCGTAGAGGTCCTGCGCGCCTCCGGCGAACCAGAGCTCGCGTCCTTCGAGCGGCTTCACGCGCCGCGGATCGCGAGCCCGGTCTGCGGAT